>JBNMQW010000017.1:0-109295 GCA_050205485.1 Mycolicibacterium vaccae
GCCCGCGCCTGCCCCCGCGGACGTGTTCGCACCGCTGGCGTCGGTCGAGGTGCCCCCGGCGGCGTTCGACATCGCCAATCAGGCGGTCTCCGGCGATCTGCCGCTGCCCGAGGGCGTTCCGCATCTGCCCAGCCCGGACAACCTGCCGCCCGGCACCACGGTGAACCCGGCCGACGTGCCCGGCGAAAGCCCGAACGTCACCTACCTGCGCGAGATCTGGCACGCGATCCAGACGCAGGAGATCTCGGGCCGGGACGCGCTGCTGGCGCTCACCCAGCGGCCGCTGACCACCCCGGATCCGGGTGGGGTCGCGCCGAACGTGCCGCTGCCGCCCGCTCCGCCGGCACCGGTGCCGCCGCCGGCCTAGACCGTCATGCGGAGTTGACCCACTCGTCGCTGCCGTCAGCGAAGAACTGGTGCTTCCACACCGGAAGCCGTTCTTTGACGGCATCGACGAGACGGGCGCATGTGGCGAAGGCCGCTCCGCGGTGATCCGCGGCCACCGACGCCACCAAGGCCGCGTCACCGATCTGTAGGTCACCGACCCGATGGCTGACCGCAATGGCGCGCACCCCGGTCGACTCGGCCGCCACAGCCTCGGCCACTTCGGCGATCGTCTGCTCCGCGGAGGGGTGGGCCGAATACTCCAGCCGGGTGACGGTGCGGCCACCGTCGTGGTCGCGCACGACCCCGGAGAACGTCACCACCGCCCCGGCGGCGTCGTGGCCGACCAGTGCTTCGTGTTCGGCGGGGTCGATGGGGTGTGCGGTCAGCGCGGCGCGCACGACGATCGTCATCGCGAGTGATCCTTGCCCTGGAGTTGGTCGAGTGCGTGGTCCAGAACGTCGGCCAGAACCGACAGACCGTCGCGAACACCACCGCGGGACCCGGGCAGGTTCACGATCAGGGTGCGGCCGGAGACTCCGCACAGCCCCCGCGACAGCACCGCCGTCGGGACCTGTGGCAGGCCTGCGCGGCGGATCGCCTCCGCCAGCCCGGGGAGTTCGTAGTCGAGCAGTGCGGCGGTGACCTGTGGGGTGGCGTCGGTGGGCGAGATGCCGGTGCCGCCGGAGGTCACGATCACGTCGGGGGTGCCGACCAGCGCGGCGCGCAGCGCTCGGTCGACGGCCTCCCCGTCGGCGACGACGTCGGGGGGCCCGGTGGTGATGCCGCGCTCGTTGAGCCAGTCCACGATGAGCGGTCCGCACAGGTCCTCGTAGACGCCGGCCGAGGCCCGGGTGGACGCGATGACGACCGCGCCGGACCGGGTCATGCGTCCCTGACCCAGGTCCCGGTCTTTCCGCCTTCTTTCCGGACGACCTCGATGGCGTCGATCCGGGCTGCCCGGTCGACGGCCTTGATCATGTCGTAGAGGGTCAGCGCCGCCACGCTGACCGCGGTCAGCGCCTCCATCTCCACGCCGGTGCGGTCTGTGGTGCGCACCGCCGCCGTGATGCCGACCGCGCCGGGATCTCCATCCAGGCCGACGGTGAAGTCCACGTCGACGCCGGTGATGGCCAACGGGTGGCACAGCGGCACCAGTTCACTGGTGCGCTTGGCGGCCATGATCCCGGCGATGCGGGCGGTGGCCAGGGCGTCGCCCTTGGGCAGCCCGTTGGCGCTGATCATGTCGACGACGTCGGCGCGGGTGCGGACCACGCCGGAGGCCACCGCCACACGCTTGGTGGCGTCCTTCGCGGTCACGTCGACCATGTGGGCCGCGCCGGTCTCGTCGAGATGGGAGAGGCGATCGGCCACGATGACCGCTCCGTTACCGGTTGACGACGGTTGCAGATTGAACGAAAGGCAGCTCGTCGGCCGGAAGCGGGAAGGTCAAGTCGCCGAACGGCGACAGGGCGCCGGTGCGATCGGCGGCCAGTTCGCTGACCGCGTGGTCGTCGGGATCCACCGTGGGCCAGCCTGGGTCGACGTAACGGTTCTTCTTGTCATCAGCCACGGTGACATTGTGGCAAACGCCTCACGGTCAAGCGAGACGGGGCGGCTGCTTTACGCTGGTCAGCAATGAGTGCGAAGACTCCAGGCGTGCCATTGGGCGCCTGGTTGGCCGATCTGGACGACGAGCGGCTGATCCGGCTGCTGCGACTTCGGCCCGACCTCACCCAGCCCCCGCCGGGCACGATCGCCGCGCTGGCGGCCCGCGCGGCGGCGCGCCAGTCGGTCAAGGCGGCCACCGACGACCTCGATTTCCTGCACCTGTCGGTGCTCGACGCGCTGCTGACGCTGGGCGCCGACACCGTCTCCGTCCCGCTGTCCGCACTGGCCGAGCGGGTGGGGAACCAGGTCGACGACGGCACCGTCGCCGCCGCGGTGTCGGCGCTGACCGACCGCGCGCTGGTGTGGGGCACCAGTGGCGAGCTGCGGGTGGTGGCCGAGGCGGCGAGTTGCCTGCCGTGGTACCCGGGGCAGGCCTCGCTGGAGAACGGCGCACTGTCCGAGGACGACATCCGCGCCGCGCTCGAGGCCGCCGACGACACCGGGCGCGACCTGCTCGACAAGCTGCTCGAGGGTTCGCCGGTGGGCCGCACCCGCGACGCCCTGCCGGACGCCCCGCCCGATCGTCCGGTCCAGCGGCTGCTGGCCGCCGGGCTGCTGCGCCGGCTGGACGAGGACACGGTGATCCTGCCGCGCGTGGTCGGGCAGGTTCTGCGCGGCGAGGCTCCGGGGCCGGTCGGCCTGGCCCGTCCTGACCCGACGCGGTCGAAGACCTCGGCGGCGGACGCGGACGCCGTCGCGGCCGGTGCCGCGCTGGACCTGCTGCGCGAAGTCGAGATGCTGATCGAGATTCTCGCTGCGGCACCGGTTCCCGAACTCCGCAGCGGCGGCCTCGGCGTGCGCGAGGTCAAGCGGCTGGCCAAGCTCACTGGAATCGAGGAACGCCGCCTGGGCCTGCTGCTCGAGGTGAGCGCGGGCGCCGGGCTGATCGCCTCGGGCATCCCGGAACCGGACCCCACCGACGGCACGGGCAGCTGCTGGGCCCCGACGGTGGCCGCGGACCGCTTCGTCGAGGCGTCCACTGCGTCCAAATGGCATCTCCTGGCCACGGCGTGGCTTGCCCTGCCCAGCCGGCCCAGCTTGGTGGGCAGCCGCAGCCCCGAGGACAAACCGTATGCGGCGCTGTCTGATTCGCTGTTCTCGACCGCCGCTCCCCTGGACCGTCAGCTGCTACTGGGGGTGCTGGCGGAGTTGCCGGCGGGCGCCGGTGTCGACGCCGACAGTGCCTCGGCAGCCATGGTGTGGCAGCGGCCGCGCTGGTCGGCGCGACTGCAGCCCGGGCCGGTGGCGGACCTGCTGACCGAGGCGCACGCGGTCGGCGTGGTGGGCCGGGGGGCGTTGGCCACCCCGTTCCGGGTGCTGCTGGACGGCGGCGACGACGACGCCGTGATCGCCGCGATGGCCGAGGTGCTGCCCGCGCCGCTGGACCACTTCCTGGTGCAGGCCGACCTGACGGTGATCGTCCCGGGCCCACTCCAGCGGGACCTCGCCGAGCAGCTGGCAGCTGTGGCCACCGTCGAATCCGCCGGTGCGGCAATGGTCTATCGCATCGACGAGGGCTCGGTCCGCCGCGCCCTGGACGTCGGCAAGACGGCCGGAGAGTTGCACGCGTTGTTCGCGAAGCATTCGAAAACCCCGGTGCCGCAGGCGTTGACGTACATGATCGACGACGTCGCGCGCCGGCACGGGCAGTTGCGCGTCGGGATGGCCGCGTCGTTCGTGCGCTGCGAGGACGCCGCCCTGCTGGCCCAGGCGGTCGCGGCGCCCGCCACCGAAGCGGTGGAACTGCGCCTGCTGGCGCCCACCGTGGCCGTCTCCCAGGTCGGGATCGGCGAGGTCCTGAATGCGTTGCGCAGCGCGGGTTTTGCACCGGCGGCCGAGGATTCCACCGGCGCGATCGTCGATCTGCGCAGCCGCGGCTCACGGGTCGCCGCACCGGTGCGGCGGCGCGGCTACCGGCAGCACACGCCGCCCACCGACCAGACTCTCGCCGCGATCGTGGCGGTGCTGCGCAAGGTCGCGGCGGCCCCGTCGTCCGGGCTGCGGCTGGATCCCGCGGTGGCGATCTCCGAACTGCAGCACGCGGCCCATCACCAGGAATCGGTGGTGATCGGCTACGTCGATCCCGCCGGCGTCGCCACCCAGCGGGTGGTCGCCCCGATCAACGTGCGTGGTGGACAGCTCACCGCGTACGACTCGGCGTCCGGGCGCGTGCGCGAGTTCGCCATCCACCGCGTCACGTCGGTGGTGTCGGCCGACTCCGGCTGATCACCGGTAGATCGTCACCAGCACGACGCCCGGCAGCAGGCTGTTGAGGTCGGAGTCGTCGGTGATGTTGATCGTCAGCGTGCGGGTCTTGCTGACCGCCAGGAACGCGGCGCCGTGCTGGTTGGCCCGGAAGGTGACGGCCTCCAGCGCGGCCTTGTACTGCGCGAGGGTGGCCGTGCCGCTCAGTGTGAGTTCGCGGGTGGAGCTGTTGAAGGTCGCCGTGACCGGGTTGCCGGCGATTCCGGCGAAGGACAGGGTGTCCCCGGTGGTGAACCCGTCGGTGATCTTCACGGTCGCGCCGTGGAGCACCGTGGAGTCGGTGTCGAAGATGGTCGCCGAGCTGATCGGCCGGACCGTCTCCTTCTCCTTGGGGAACTGCAGCAGCGACGGGCCGGTGACCACGAGCGTCGGGCGGTCCGGGCTCTTCACATTGACCGAGGCGGACCCGGCAACGAGGGACCGCACGCCGGAATCGTCGTAGACGTGGATCTCCACCACCCGGATGAGCCCCACGCCTCCGCCGGCCTCGAACGTCACCGATTCCAGCGCCGCCCGGTACTGCTCGATGGTGGCCGCGCCCTGCAGTGTCAGCGTGTCGCCGCTCCAGGTCGCGGTGATCGGATTGCCCGGAATCCCCGCATAGGTGAGCTTGTCCCCGGACTGATTCAGGCCACCGATCTTCATCGTGGCCTTGGTCAGCGTCGTCGAGTCCAGGTCCCCGATCAGGACGGTGGGTGCCACGACGACGCCGCGCTTGCCCAGCGTGTACACCGACGGCAACACACCCGGCGCCGTGACCGTCGGCGGCAGCGGCAGGAGGGTGTTGACGAACACCACCCCCGGCAGCAGGGTTTCGTCGCCGTCGACCTCCATGGCCCGGAATGTCACCGACCGGGTGATACCCAATTGCGTTGCGGCGAAGGAGATTTCCTTGAAGATCTGCTCGTACTGTTCGACCGAGCCCACCCCCGAGATCGTGACGGTGTAGTCGTTGGTCTGCGTCACCTGGATGCCGGCCGGGGCGGTGCCGGTGAAGATGAGCCTGTCGCCGGACATCCGCGCCGTCTCGATGGTGATCGTCGCGCCCTTGAGTTGGTTGTTGTCGGCGTTGAGGATTCCCACCGAGGACACCAGCCGGACCCCGGGCTTGCCGATCGTGTAGACCGGCAGGCCGACCGGCAGGAGCGTGAGCGGCATCTCCGGGACATCGATGACGCCGAACGCCACGATGGTGGGCAACGCGCTCTCCACGTCGTCCTCGTCGGTCAGCGTGATCGAGATGACGCGCGGGAGCAGCCCGGCCTGGGTGGCCCCGAAGGTGACCGCCTTCAGCGCTGCCTCGTACGCGGCTTTGGTCGCCAGGCCGCTGAGGGTCAGGGTGGAATCGGCGGCGGACCACTCGCCGGTGATCGTCGAGCCGTCGGGCTTCACGTAGCCGAGGAAGTCCCCGGGCCGTCCGTCGCCGACGATCTTGAGCACGATGCGCTTGAGGTTGGCCGAGTCGGCGTCGGCGATCTCGGCCAGCGACAGCAGGCGCGCCGGATCGTCGCCGACGCGGTACGGCAGCCCGGGCAGGGCCACCAGCGCCGGCGGCAGCGCCAACGCCGGCAGCACCGCCACGACGACGGTGGCGGGCAGCAGTGTCGCCATGTTGTGTTCGTCGACGAGGCTGATGGTCACGGTGCGGCCGATCGCGCCGAGCGAGGTGGCGCTGAAGGTGACGGCCTTGAGCGCGGCCTCGTAGGCCGCCAGCGAGGCGTCGCCCTCCAGGGTCAGTGTCTTGCTGCCCGCATCCCAGGTGCCCTTGATGTCGTCGGTGTCGGTGAAGTGCAAAGCGTCGCCGGACACATCCCCCAGCGTGAACTTGAGGACCGCCCGCTTGAGGCTTTCGGAGTCGAGGTCGATGATCTCGGCGACCGACAGCAGCTTGGTCGGGTCACCGCCGAGTTGGTACGGCAGCGAGCCGATCGCCACGAGGGTGGGCGGCACCTGCAGGATCGGGCCGACGTCGAAGCTGATGGTGGCGGTGGTGTTGTCGGCCTCCGCGAGACCGAAGGCCTTGGCCACCGAGTGCAGCAGCTTCTGGATGGTGCCGAGTGTGCCGGGCAGGTGATCGGCGTCGTCGCGCACGATGATCTTGAACTCGACGGGCTTCGGGTCGCCGGTGATGATCGTGGTCGGTGTGTAGACGAATTTTCCGGTCAGCAGCTCGCGGAACACGAAACCGCCCTCGGGCTGGACGATCTCGTAGGTCAGCCGGTCACCGTTGGGGTCGTAGGCGTCGATGTCGATGAGGACCTGACCGGTGGCGATCTGTTCGGTCGTCACACTGCGCACGACAGGCGCCTTGTTGAAGAACGTGTGGTTGATCAGCCGACGCACGTACGCGAAGATCGCGTCGTTGATCGGGTTCGACACCGGAGCGTCGGTGTCCAGCAGCGGCGAGAGCGCGGTGGACATCACGGCACCGAGGACGTTGGTCTCGTCGATTTCCTGCGTGACGCGGGACGCGGACGCGATCGGGGCGGACGCCGTGGCGCGTGCTGCGGCACGGCGGGGCAACGCTTCCCGGACCGTGGTGGTCTGCGTCGCGGTTTCGGTGGCGGTCTCCTCCGCCGCGGCGGGTGCGTCGGTGTCGTCGTCGGGCGCGACCGCGGTGTCATCCGGATCGGTCGACGGAGCGGCGGGGGTGTCGGTGAGGTCATCCACCTCGACGGCGCCAGCTCCCGTGCCGGCTGTCTTGGTTTCCGTGGCGTCGTCGGCATCGTCGGCCAAGGCGGCCTCGGCTCGGTCGCGCAGGATCTCGTCGACGTCGGCGGTGTCGCGCGCTCTGGCGGCACCGCGGGACCGCGCCTCGGCACGTTCGGCGCGGCTGCGCGGACCGGTGCGCTCGGTGGATCTGGTCTCGGCGCGTTCGGTGGACGCGGACTCGGAAGCCGTGCCCGACGACGGGGCCGACGAGGACGTCCCGGAGTCGGAGTCGGTCTCGGCGTAGGCCACCGGGGTGGCCGAGTGCGCGACGGCGAACCCGATACCGAGCGAGACGGCCAGCGCGCCCACCCGCCCGACGTGGGTGGCATACCGCGGCGGGGCTTTGCGCGCGTGTTTGGGGCGACCGCTCGAGGAAGCGTCCACAAGCAGGTCTCGCGCCCAGAAGACGGACGCGTTCGCGGAAGCGGCGGTGCGGTGTCGAGCTGGCTGTGCGGTCATCGTCGTCGGCCTCCGTCAGTCGCTGAGTCACCCCAGCTGTCGCCCGTCCTGATGCGGCGTCGTGCACCGCGAATGTTCTGCTGTTAGCCGAACGCGACCTGCTTTCACGTTCGCCAGGATGAGATTAGAGCAAAATATTGACGAACGTCACAAATCTTTCAGATTTGCTTCCTTACGAAATAACCAGTTGCAACCTCTACAACCGCTTAGCTGGCATTTTGTGCGTTACGGCAATAGCAGGCGAATCGCAACATGTCGTAGCGGATAGCCAGGCAGCGAAGCGCTGCGACACCCCGTCGCAATGTTTCCGCACTGGCGACCGAAGATCCTGGCCGGTCGCCGCCTCCCGCGCCGACGCCGTGCCCTGGATAATGGACAAACGTGACTTTGAACCGACGTGCGCTGCGAGGCGACGCGTGACCGACGGACCCCTGATCGTCCAGTCCGACAAGACCGTCCTGCTGGAAGTCGATCACGAACAGGCTCAGGCGGCGCGCGCGGCGATCGCGCCCTTCGCCGAGCTCGAGCGCGCACCCGAACACATCCACACCTACCGCATCACCCCGCTGGCGTTGTGGAACGCGCGCGCGGCCGGACACGACGCCGAGCAGGTCGTCGACGCGCTGGTGACCTTCTCGCGCTACGCCGTCCCGCAGCCCCTGCTGGTGGACATCGTCGACACGATGGCCCGGTACGGCCGCCTGCAGTTGGTCAAGCATCCTGCGCACGGCCTGACGCTGGTCAGCCTCGATCGGGCCGTGCTCGAGGAGGTGCTGCGCAACAAGAAGATCGCCCCGATGCTCGGGGCGCGCCTCGATGACGACACCGTCGTCGTTCACAACAGCGAGCGCGGCCGGGTCAAGCAGATGCTGCTCAAGATCGGCTGGCCGGCCGAGGACCTCGCCGGGTACGTCGACGGCGAAGCCCACCCGATCGAACTCGCGCAGGACGGTTGGCAGCTGCGCGACTACCAGCAGATGGCCACCGACTCCTTCTGGGAGGGCGGCTCGGGTGTGGTGGTGCTGCCGTGCGGCGCCGGCAAGACCCTGGTGGGTGCGGCCGCGATGGCCAAAGCCGGTGCGACGACGCTCATCCTGGTGACCAACACCGTCGCCGGCCGGCAGTGGAAGCGCGAGCTGATCGCGCGGACGTCGCTGACCGAAGAGGAGATCGGCGAGTACTCCGGGGAGCGCAAGGAGATCCGGCCGGTCACCATCGCCACCTATCAGGTGATCACCCGCCGCACCAAGGGTGAGTACAAGCACCTGGAGCTGTTCGACAGCCGCGACTGGGGATTGATCATCTACGACGAGGTGCACCTGCTGCCCGCGCCGGTGTTCCGGATGACCGCCGACCTGCAGTCCCGGCGGCGGCTGGGCCTGACCGCGACGCTGATCCGCGAGGACGGCCGCGAGGGCGACGTGTTCTCGCTGATCGGCCCCAAACGTTACGACGCACCGTGGAAGGACATCGAGGCCCAGGGCTGGATCGCGCCGGCCGAGTGCGTCGAGGTGCGTGTGACGATGACCGACAACGAGCGGATGCTCTACGCGACCGCCGAACCCGACGAGCGCTACAAGCTGTGCGCCACGGCGCACACCAAGATCAACGTGGTGAAGTCGATCCTGGCGCGCCATCCCGACGAGCCGACATTGGTGATCGGGGCCTATCTCGACCAGCTCGACGAGCTGGGCGCCGAACTCAACGCCCCGGTGATCCAGGGCTCCACGAAGAACGCCGAGCGAGAAGCGCTGTTCGACGCGTTCCGCCGCGGGGAGATCCGCACCCTGGTGGTGTCCAAGGTCGCCAACTTCTCCATCGACCTTCCGGAAGCCAGTGTGGCCGTGCAGGTTTCGGGCACCTTCGGGTCGCGCCAGGAGGAGGCCCAGCGCCTCGGCCGACTGCTACGCCCCAAGGCCGACGGTGGCGGCGCGGTGTTCTACTCGGTGGTCTCGCGTGACAGCCTCGACGCCGAGTACGCCGCGCACCGGCAGCGCTTCCTGGCCGAGCAGGGCTACGGCTATGTCATCAAGGACGCCGACGACCTGCTCGGACCGGCGATCTAGCTACAGGATGAAGTTGTCCCTGATCTCCACGAGGTTGCTCCACAGCCCGTGCTGGTCCCGCACCTGAATCGTGACGGTGCGGCTCAGCAGACCGGTCAAGGTCGCCTTGTTGAGCACGACCTTCCGCAGGGCGGACTGGTACTGCTCGACCGTCCCGGTACCGGTGAACCGCAGTGTGCGCGACGAGCTGTCGTAGGACGCGGTGAGCCCGTTGACGTTCTCCCACTCAAGTTTGTCACCAGACGGTCCCGCAGTGAGCTGGATGACCAGTTCGGACAGGTGATCCGAGTCGTCGAAGATCGTCCCCGTCGCGCTCACCAGCGGCATGTTCAGGAACACACCCGACACCGTCGGTGTGAACACCGCGGCCAGCACCGGCGCGGTGTTGGCGCGTACCGTGACCAGCGCGTAGGCCGGCAGGCTGGTGGCTCCGTGCTGGTCGGTGACGGTGATGGTGAGCGTCTTGACCGCCGACGACGCCGTCGCCGGGGCGGAGAACGTGATCGACCGCAGCACCTCCTGGTACTGGGCCGCGGTGGCCGACCCGGTCAGCGTCAGCAGACCGGTGGCACCGTTGTAAGTGCCCGTGATCGAGCCGACCGCCGTGAAGCTCAGCGTGTCCCCGGCCGCGAAGTTGCCGGTGATCTGAACGGTGGCCCCGGACATCAGCGGGGAATCGAGGTCGGTCACGGTCAGCAGAGGGTTCACCCGCACCGCTGCGTTGCCCGCGGTGTAGCTCGGGCCGAGCAGAGTCACTACCAGCGGCGGCAGGCTGATCGGCCTCGACAGCACCGTCACCGCGACCGCGGTGGAAAGGCTTGTCGCCCCTTGGGTGTCGGTCACCTGGAACACCACCGACTTCATTGTGGCCAGCGCTGACGATGCGGTGGACAGCTTCACCGATCGCAGCACCGACTGGTAGTCGGCGATCGACGCGGTGCCGGTGAACGTGAGCACGCCGGTGGTCGCGTTGTAGTTCCCGGTGATGCCGGAGACGCCGGTGAACGTCAGTGTGTCACCCGAGGCGAAGTTCGCCCCGATCCTTACTGTCGCACCGCTGAGTTGCGTGGAATCGACGTCCAGCAGCAGCAGCCCGGAGTCCACCACGATCGGGGCATTGCCCACGGTGTACTCGACGTTCACCAGGGACGCCACCACCAGCGGCGGTGCGCCCGCGGGCGCCTTGAGGACGGTGACGGCCACCAGACCTGGTGTGCTGACGTTGTTCTCGGCGTCAGTCACCGTGAACGAGATCGACTTGACGGTCGCCAGCGCCGAGGAGTTCGACGTGAACGTCACCGATCGCAGCAGCTGCTCGTAGACGGCCTTCGAGGCGGTACCGGTGAAGGTGAGGGTGCCGGTCGCCGAATCGTAGGTTCCGGTGACGCCGGACTGCGCGGTGAAGCCGAGCACCTCCCCCGTCCCGGCGCCGCCGACGATGCGCACCACCGCACCCTTGAGGTTCGTCGAGTCCACGTCGAACAGCGCCAGATTCGGGTCGACCCGCACCGCGGACCCGCCGACCTTGAACTCCACGTTGGCCACCGAGGTCACCACGACCGGGCGCGCCTGCACGGGCAGCGCCAGGACCGCGAGGGTCACCTCGCCGGGCACGCTGACGCCGCCCTTGTCATCGGTGATCGCGAACGAGATCGTCCTGATCGCGGTTTCGGTCGAGGCGGTCGCGAAGGTCACCGACCGCAGCAGGGTCTGGTAGTCGGACACCGACGCCGACCCGGTGAAGGTCAGGACACCGTTGGCATAACTGCCGGTGATCCCGGCGGGGAGGGTCCCGAAGGACAGCGTGTCCCCGGCTTTGAGGCCGGTGATCGACACGGTCGCACCGGACATCACCGTCGAATCGGCATCGAGCACAAGCAGGTTCGGATCGACGGCCCGACCCGAGGACCCGGCCTGGTAGTTCACGCTGATCAACGAGGTCAGCACCACCGGGTTGGCGAGGTCGGCCAGGCCCAGCACGGTGACCACCGTCGCCGCGGGCACGGCGTTGACGTTGCCTTCAGTGTCGGTGAGCTCGAAGCTGACCGTCTTGAGTCCCGGCGCCGTGGACGTCAGCGTCACCGATGCCAGCAGCTGCTGGTAGGTCGCCAGCGCGGCGTCGCCGGTGATCGTCAGGACACCGTCGGCGAAGGTGGCGGTCAGCCCGGCCGGCACCGTAGCGGTGTAGGCGAGGACGTCGCCGACCGCACGGTTGCCGATCGTGACTGTGGCCGAACGGATCTGGGTGGAGTCGACGTCGGAGATCAGGACCGTCGGGCTCACCGTGATCGCCGTCCCGACCGTCCCGGTGGTCAGGGGGGTGACGATCACCAGCGGAGGGATCTCCGTGGTTGCCGCAGCCACCGTCACCACGGTGCGGGCCGGCACCCCGGCGACGTTGCCGTCGAGGTCGGTGACCGAGAAGGTGACGGTCTTCAACCCGGGCGCCGCCGAGGTCAACGTGACCGACTCGAGCAGAGCCCGGTACGCCGAGATCGACGCCGTGCCGGTGAAGGTCAGTACACCGTCGGCGAAGACTGCCTCGAGACCGCCCAGCAGATTCGTGTTGTAGCCCAGCAGATCTCCGGCCGGGTTGCCGATGGTGACCTTCGCCGACCGGATCTGCGTCGAATCCAGATCGGAGATGATCACGGTTGGGCTCACGGTGATCGGCTGCGCGACGCCGCCGGCTGCGACCGGTATGACGATGACCAGCGGACTCACCTGGGTCGGCGCACCGATCACGGTCACCGCGGTGCTCGCGGGCACGGCGCTGTCGTTGTCTTCGGCGTCGGTTACGGCGAAGTTGACCGCCTTCAGCCCGGCCTGGGCGGACGTCAAGGTCACCGACGCGAGCAACTGCCGGTACTCGGCTGTCGAGGCGAGGCCGGTGAACGTCAGCACCCCGTCGCTGTAGTCGGCCTGCACGTGCGCGGGCAGGCCGGCCGTGTAGCCGAGCACGTCTCCGGGCTGGTATCCGGTGACGGTGACGGTGGCCGAACGGATCTGCGAGGAGTCCAGATCGGCGATCACCAGCGTCGGGCTCACGACGATTGCGTGCCCGGCGGTGCCGCTCGCCAGCGGTGCGGCCACCACCAGCGGTGCGACCTCGACGGCCAGACCGACCACCGTGACGACGGTCGTGGCCGCCACCGTGCCGGTGTTGTGTTCGAGGTCGGTGACGGCGAAGCTCACCGACTTCAGGCCGGGCGCGGCCGAGGTGAGGGTCACCGAGCGCAGGATCGCCTCGTAGTCGTCGATCGATGCGGTGCCGGTGATGGTCAGGACCCCGTTGGCGTAGGTGGCCTGCACGCCGGTCGGCAGCGCCGACGCGACGGCCAGCACGTCGTCGGCCGAAGCGTTGGTGACAGTCACTGTGGCCGAACGAATTCCGTCGGAATCGACGTCGCCGATGACTACGGTCGGGCTGACCCGGATGTCGCCGCCGACCTTGCCGATGGCAGCCGGCGCGACGAGGACCAGCGGGGCGACCTGGGCGGGCAGCCCGATCACCGTCACCACGGTTCCGGCCGGGACGGTGCTGGTGTTGTCGTCGGCGTCGGTGACCGAGAAGCTCACCGACTTCAGTCCGGCCGACGTCGAGGTCAGCGTCACCGATTCCAGCAGCGCGCGGTAGTCGGCGATGGAGGCCTCGCCGGTGAAGGACAGCGTGCCGCCGACGAACTCGGCCTGCACACCGGCCGGGAGACCGGCGGTGAAGGACAGCACGTCGCCGGACTGCCAGTTCGCCACGGTGATCCGCGCGGAGCGGAGTCGGTCGGAGTCCGCGTCGGCGATCATGACGTACGGGTTCAGCGTGATCGCGTTGCCCACACTGCCGACGGCGGCCGGCGCGACGACGACCATCGGGGCGACCGGGGTCGACAACCCGACCACCGTGACCACCGTGCCCGCGGGAACGGTGCTCGCGTTGCCGTCGGCGTCGGTGACCGCGAAACCGACCGACTTCAGTCCGGCTGTCGTCGAGGTCAACGTCACCGATTGCAGCAGCGCGCGGTACTCGGCGATGGTGGCCTGGCCGGCGAACACCAGCACTCCGTCGGCGTAGCTCACCTGCACCCCGACGGGCACGGTGGATTCGTCGTAGCTCAGCGAGTCTCCGGCACGGTGGTTCTCGATGGTCACCGTGGCCGATCCCAGCGTTTCGGAGTCCAGATCGCCGATGGCCACGACGGGGCTCACGGTGATCGGGCTGCCGACCGTGCCGGTCATCACCGGGGTGACGAGCACCAGGGGCGCCACCTCGGTCTGCGCGCCGACCACCGTGACGACGGTGCCGGCGGGCACCCGGTTCACGTTGCCCTGGGCATCGGTGACCGCGAAGCCGACCGCCTTCAGGCCGGCGGCCGGGGAGGTCAGGGTCACCGAGGCCAGGAGGGTCTGATAGTCGGCGACGGTGCCCAGACCGGTGAACGTCAGTGTCCCGTCGACGAAGTCGGCTTGGATGCCGGCGGGAAGCAGCGCGACGGCGTAGTTCAGCACGTCGCCGGGCTTCCAGTCGTCCACGGTGACCGTCGCCGATCCGAGGTGCGACGAATCGAGATCGGTGATCGCGACGATCGGGCTGACCCTGATCGGCTGTCCTGCGGCACCGAGCGCGGTCGGGACCACCACGACCAGGGGTGGAACCGCCACCGTGGCACCGGCCACGGTCACGATGGTGCCGGCGGGCACCGTGTTGACGTTGCCGTCGGTGTCGGTGACCGTGAACCCGACGGTCTTGAGGCCCGGGTCGGCGGAGGTGAGCGTGACCGACTCCAGCAGAGCGCGATACGCCGCCAGCGACGCCGTCCCGGTGAACGTGAGAACGCCGTCGATGTAGGACGCCTCGACGTTCTGCGGCAGCGCCGCGGTGAAACCCAGCACGTCACCCGCGACGTAGCCGCCCAGCGTGACGGTGGCGGAACGGATTTCGCGGGAGTCGAAGTCGGTGATGACGACGATCGGGCTCACCGTGAACGGATTCCCCACGGTACCGGCAGCGGCCGGCGCGACGACCACCAGCGGCGACACTTTGACGGGGGCGTCCACCACGGTCACCACGGTGGCCGCCGGGACCACACTGACGTTGCCCTCGGCGTCGGTGACCGTGAAGCTGACCGACTTGGGTCCGGCGTCGGCGGAGGTCAACGTCACCGAGGCGAGCAGCGCCTGGTACTGCTCGACGGTCGCCTCGCCGCTGAAGGTGAGCATCCCGTCGACATGGCTGACCAGCACCCCATCCGGCAGGGCGCCGGTGTGTGCCAGCACATCACCGTCGCGGTACCCCGCGAGGATGACGGTGGCGGAACGGATGTGATCGGAGTCCAGGTCCGTGATGACCACGATAGGACTGACGATGATCGCGGTGCCGGCCGCGCCGGCGGCGACCGGGGAGGCCACGACCACCGGAGCGATCGAGCGGGTGGGAGCCCCCACCACCGTCACGAACGTGCCGGCGACCGCCGCGCTGGTGGTGCCCTGCGCGTCGGTGACCGTGAAGCTGACGGTCTTGACGCCGGCGCCGGACGAGGTCAGCGTGACCGAGGCCAGCAGCGCCTCGTACTGCGCGACGGTACCGGCGCCGGTGATCGTCAGAACCCCACCGGCGTAACCGATCTCGAATCCATCCGGCAGGACCGTCTGGAGGTCCAGGACGTCCCCGGCGGCCACGTTGCGCACGGTGACGGTCGCCGACCTCAGGTGCTCGGAGTCCAGATCGGTGATCACGACGACGGGGCTGATCCTGATCTGCGAGCCGACGCTGCCGGCCGCCACCGGGGAGACCGCCACGACGGGCGGCAGCGACACGCCCGGGACCCCGACGACGGTCACCGCGGTGCTCGCCGACACGGTGCTCGGGTGGCCCTCCAGGTCGGTGACGGTGAAAGTGACCGTCTTGACACCGGAGGTCGCCGAGGTCAGCGTCACCGCGGCCAGCAGCGCGCGGTACTCGTCGACGGTCGCCGATCCGGTGAACGTCAGTGTCCCGTCTGCGAATTCGACGACGACGCCGGTCGGGAGGTCGCCAGCGACGCCGAGCACGTCGTCGCCGGCCGCGTTGGCGATCCGGACGGTCGCCGAGGACAGCCGGCCGGAATCCACGTCGCCGATGGCGACGAACGGACTCACCCGGATCGGGGCCCCGGTGCGTCCCGCCGCCAGCGGCGCCACGACGACGACCGGGGCGTGCAGTGCCGCGGGGATACCGACCACCGTCACGACCGTGCCGGCCGGCACCGAGCTCTCGTTGAGGTCTTCGTCGATGACCGAGAAGCTGACGGTCTTGATGCCGGCCTGCGCCGACGTCAACGTCACCGCGGACAGCACGGCCTGATAGTCCTGCACGGACGCGGTTCCGGTGATGGTGAGGACACCGTCGGCGTAGTCGAGTACCACGCCCGACGGCAGCGCCCCGCTGTAGCCGAGGACGTCACCGGCCTGATAGTTGCCGACGGTGACCTTCGCCGAGCGGATCCGATCCGAGTCCAGGTCGGCGATGCGCACCACCGGGCTGACGGTGATCGCGGCACCCGCCACGCCGCCGGCCACCGGCGACACCACGACGACGGGGTCCACCGATACGGCCGGCACGCCGACCACGGTGACGAGGGTGGCCGCCGGCACCGGAGTCCGGTTGCCGTCGGCGTCTTCCACGACGAAGCTGACCGACTTCACGCCGGCGCTGGTCGCCGTCAGTGTCACCGACTCCAGCCAGGCCCGGTACTCGGCCACGGTTGCGGTGCCGGCGAAGGTCAGGACACCGTCGGCGTAGTCGACGGCGACCCCGTCGGGCAGGTTTCCGGTGAAGCCGAGGACGTCGCCGGTATCGGGTCGATCGATGCGCACTTCGGCGCCGCGCAGTTCGGTGGAATCGAGGTCCCGGATCGCCACGATCGGGCTCACGGTGACCGGCGCGCCGATGACCCCGGCAGCGACCGGGGTCGCCACCACCACCGGTGCGATCGACATGGTCGGTACCCCGACGACGGTCACCAGGGTGGCGGCCGGCACGACGCTGGTCGTGCCCTCGGCGTCGGTGACCGTGAAACTCACGGTGCGCGTGCCCGCCTCGGCCGAGATCAGCGTCACCGAGCGCAGCAACGTCTGGTAGACGGCGCGGGTGGCGTCGCCGGTGAAGGTCAGCACGCCGTCGGTGTACTGCGCCGACACCCCGTCGGGCAGGGCCGCGGTGAAGCCGAGCATGTCACCGGCGTGCGCGTCGGCGAGAACGACTCGCGCACCGCGCAATTGAGCCGAGTCCGCATCCGCGATGACGGCGACCGGGCTCACGGTGATCGCCTTGCCCGCCAGACCCGCGGCCACGGGCGACACGACGACCACCGGCGCGATGGAGGTGCCGGCGATTCCCACGACGGTCACCACGGTGCCGGCGGGAACCGCGCTGGGGGTGCCGTGGGCATCGGTGACCGAGAACGAGACCACCTTCAGACCGGCGGTGCTCGACGTCAGGGTCACCGTCCGCAGCAGCGCCTGGTACTCGGCGAGGGAGGCGGTGCCGGTGAACGTGAGTACCCCGTCGATGTAGGACGCCTCGACGTTCTGCGGCAGACCGGCGGTGAAGGCGAGGATGTCGTCGTCGTGCGCGCCGTTGAGAACGACTCGGGCGCCCCCCAATTCGGTGGAGTCGGCATCCCCGATGGCCAGCACCGGGCTGACCGAGATCGCCGAACCGGTGGTACCCGCGGCGACGGGTGACACGACGACCACGGGTGCGAGGCGGGATTCGGGGACGTCGACCACGGTCACGACGGTGCCCGCGGTCACCAGGCTCGGCTTGCCGTCGATGTCGGTGACCGCGAAGCTGACGGTCCGGACCCCGGCGGTCACCGATGTCAGCGTCACCGACCGCAGCAGCGCCTCGTAATCGGCCACCGACGCCGCGCCGCTGAAGGTCAGCGCACCGTCGGACCGGACGACCGTCACCCCGGTGGGTAATTCGGCGACGTAGTCGAGCAGATCCCCGTCCTGGGCGTCGGTGACCGTCACGGTCGCCGACTGCAGGCGATCGGAGTCGAGATCGCGGACCACCACGACGGGACTGACGCGGATGGCGCGCCCGGCGGCGCCCGCCGCGAGCGGCGACACGACCACCACCGGCGCCAACGACACTGCCGGTACATCCACGATCGTGACCACGGTCGCCGCGGGCAGGGCGCTCTCGTTGCCCTGGGCATCGGTGAGCGCGAAGCCGATCATCTTCATCCCAGCCTCGGCCGAGGTGAGGGTGACCGAGGCGAGCAGGCGCTGGTAGTCCTCGACCGAGCCGGCTCCGGTGAAGGTCAGCACACCGTCGCGGTACTCCGCGGCGATCCCGGTGGGCAGCGACGCGGTGTAGGCCAGCACGTCGTCGCCGGAGTGGTCTGCGAGTGTGATTCGGGCCGAGCGGATCTCGGCGGAATCCGGATCGGAGACGAGCACGATGGGGCTGACCCGTACCGGCAAGCCGGTCACTCCCGCGGCGGCGGGTGCGACAACCACGACCGGCGCGATGGACACGCCGGGGACGCCGACGACGGTGACCGCGGTGCGTGCGGTCACCGCGTTGCCGTTTCCGTCCGGGTCGGCGACGACGAAGGAGATCGACCTCAGGCCCGGGGCTGTCGAGGTCAGGGTGACCGACCGCAGCAGCGCCTGATACTGCGCGACGGTGGCGCTTCCGGTGAAGGTCAGCACCCCGTCGGCGTAGCTCCCCGTCACCCCAGGTGCGACCGATTCGTCGAATCCGAGGACGTCGCCGTCGTGATGCTCTTCGAGAGTGACTGTGGCGGAACCGATATGGGTCGAGTCGAGGTCCCGGAGCACCGTGACCGGGCTGACCCTGATCGGGGTTCCGGCCACGCCCGCGGCGATGGGGGCGACCACGACGACGGGGGTGTGTGTTCCCCCGGGCAGGCCGATCACGGTGACCAGCGTCGACGCCGTCACGGTGCTGGCCGCGCCGTCGGCGTCGGTGACCGCGAAGGTGACGGTCTTGAGGCCGGCCTCCGCAGAGGTCAGGGTCACCGTGCGCAGCAGCGCCTGGTACTGGGCCAGGGTCGCGGTCCCGGTGAGCGTCAGCACGCCGTCGGCGTAACTGCCCGAGATTCCTGTTGCCAGAGCCGGGTCGAATCCGAGGATGTCACCGTCCCGGTAGCCGTCGACGGTCACCGTCGCCGCCCGCAGATGGGTGGAGTTCATGTCACTGATGACCGTGATCGGGCTCACCGCAACAGGTTTGCCGACGATCCCGGCGGCCACCGGTGACACCATCACGATCGGCGCGAGAGCGCCGTCGGGTACGCCCACCACGGTCACCAGCGTGCTGGCACTCAGCGCGTTGGGGTTGCCGTCGGTGTCGGTGACGGTGAATGTCACGACCTTGACCCCGGCGCTTGCCGACGTCAGCGTCACCGACCGCAGCAGTGCCTGGTAGGCGGCAGCGGTTGCCTCGCCGGTGAAGGTGAGGACGCCGTCGGCGTACTCGGCTGCGACACCGGGCATCCCGTCGAATCCGAGGACGTCACCGTCCCGGTAGCCCTCGATCGTGACCGTGGCCGAACGGAGTCGGGTGGAATCGACGTCGGTGATCACCACGACGGGACTGACCGCGATGGGTCGGTCGACGGTGCCGGCGGCCACCGGCGACACGACGACGACCGGGGGCAGCGAGGTGGCGGGAGCTCCGAGCACGCTGACCAGCGTTACGGCCGGCCCGGCGTTGGTCGCCCCCGATTCGTCGGTGACCGCGAAGGTGACCGTCTTGGTGCCGACGCCGGCCGAGGTCAGGGTCACCGACCGCAGCAGCGCCTGGTACTCGGCGACCGACGCCTCGCCGCTGAAGGTGAGCAGGCCGTTGGTGTAGCTGCCCAGGATTCCCGGTGCCAGCGTGGAGTCGAAGTCGAGGACGTCGCCGTCGGCGTATCCCTCGACGGTGACTGTGGCCGAACGGATCCGGGAGGAGTCGACGTCGCCGATCACCAGGACGGGGCTGACCCGGATGGCCGACCCGGTGGTGCCGGCGGCGACCGGGGTGACGACCACGACGGGAGCGAACGCCGTTGCCGGCACGCCGACCACGGTGACCGCGGTCGCGGCCGGCAGCGCGTTGGTGGTGCCGCCGATATCGGTGATCGAGTAGGTGACGTTCTTGATGCCCGCGGTCGCCGAGGTGAGGGTGACCGAGCGCAGCAGCGATTCGTAGTCGGCGACCGAGGCGGGTCCGCTGAACGTGAGAACGCTTCCGGACGCGGTCACCGAGACGTTCTGCGGCAGCGTCGCGTCGTAGCCGAGGACGTCGCCATCGTCGGGGTCCTCGACCCGGATGGTGACCGAACTCAACCGATCGGAGTCCAGGTCCCGGATGACCGAGAGCGGGCTGACCCGGATGGCGCGTCCGGCCGCGCCGGCGGCCACCAGGGCCACCACCAGGACGGGCGGGATCTCGGAAACCGGCAGGCCCAGCACGGTGACCGCGGTACGCGCGGCGACGGCACTGTCGTTGAGCAGGAAGTCGGTGACGCTGTAGCTGACGGTCTTGACGCCGGCGTTCTGCGACGTCAGGGTCACCGACCGCAGCAGCGTCTCGTACTGGTCCAGGGTCGCGATCCCGGTGAAGGTCAGCACACCATCACGGAACTGCGCCTCGACACCGGAGGGCAGCGCCGCCCGGTAGCCGAGCACATCCCCGGCCTCGGCGTTGTCGATCTTCACCCGGGCCGAGCGCAGCAGATTCGAGTCGAGGTCGGTGATGACCACGACCGGGCTGACGGTGATCTCGTCGCCGACACTGCCCGCCGCCAGCGGCGCCACCACCACGACCGGGTCGATGGACAGGTCCAGCAGACCCACCACGGTCACCGCCGTGATTGCCGGCAGCACACTGGTGGCCCCGTCGGCGTCAGTGACCGCGAAGCCGATCGTCTTCACCCCGCCGGCCACCGCGGTCAGCGTGACGCGTTGCAGCAGCGCCTCGTACTGCGCAACCGTGCCCGCACCCGTCAGCGTCAGGACACCGTCGGCGAATGTCGCGGTGATTCCCGAGGGCAACGTGCCGGTGACGGCAAGGCGGTCACCGGTGTTGGCGTTGTTGATCCGCACCGTGGCGGAGCGCAGGTGGTCGGAGTCGGGATCGGTGAGCGCGACGATCGGGCTCACCACGATCGCCGAGCCCGCCACACCGGCGGCCACCGGTGACACCAGCACCAGCGGCGGCACCTGCGCACTGAGGCCCACGACCGTCACCAGTGTGCCCGCGGGCAGCACATTCGATTCGCCGTCGGCATCGGTCACCGAGAAGGCGATCGCCTTGACCCCGGCCGTGGCCGCGGTCAGCGTGACCGACTGCAGGATCTGCTGATACTGCTCCACCGTCGCCGTGCCGGTGATCGACAGCACGCCACCGGAATAGCCGGCCTGCAGCCCCGCGGGCAGCAGGAGGCCCACGGCGAGCACGTCATCAGGTGCTGCGCCGGTCAGGGTCACGGTGGCGGACTTCAGGACGTCGGAGTTCAGATCGGTGATCAGCACGATCGGGCTGACCCGGGTGGCTGTACCCACGGTGCCCGCGGCCGCCGGTGACACCACCACCACCGGAGGCGAGGCCAGTCCGGCCGGCGCGGCGACCACTGTCACCAGCGTGGCCGCGGGCAGCACGCTTGTCGTGCCGCCGGTATCGGTGACCGTGAAGCTGATCGTCTTCACCCCACCGACGCTCGAGGTCAGCGTGACATGCTGCAGCAGCGTTTCGTACTGCTCGGCGCTGGCGTCACCGGTGATGGTGAGGACCCCACCGGCATATGTCGCGGTGAGTCCGGTCGGCAGCGATCCGGTCACCGCGAGCACGTCGCCGTCGCGGGCATCCGCGAGACGGACAGCGGCAGAACGTATCTGAACCGAGTCCGGGTCGGTGATCACGACGCTCGGGCTCACCACGATCGCCGAGCCGGCGACACCGGCGGCCACCGGCGACACCAGCACCAGCGGCGGCACCTGCGCGGTGAGACCGACGATCGTCAGCAGGGTGCCGGCCGGCAGGGCACTGGACTCGCCGTCGGCGTCGGTCACCGCGAAACTGATCGTCTTCAGACCCGCCTCTGCCGAGGTCAGCGTCACCGAGCGCAACAGCTGCTGGTAGTCCTCCACCGAGGCGTTGCCGGTGAAGGTGAGCACACCGTCGCTGTAGGTCGCGGTGACCCCCGAGGGCAGCAGCGCGTACGAGAACTCGTCGCCGACGCCGGCATCCTCGAGAGTCACGGTGGCCGAACGCAACCCGGATGAGTCGACGTCGGCGATGATCAGGACCGGGCTCACCCGAGTCGGCGAGCCGACGGTTCCGACACCGGCCGGGGACGCGACGATGACCGGCGGCACCGACGGGCCGGCCATGCCGACCACGGTCACGAGGGTGGCGGCGGGCAGCACGCTGGTCACGTCGTCGGCGTCGGTCACCGCGAAGGTCACCGTCTTCACGCCGGACTCCGCCGATGTCAGCATCACCGACCGCAACAGCTGCTGATACTCCGCGACCGAGGCGACGCCGCTGAAGGTCAGCACCCCGCCGGCGTAACTGGCCGTGATGTTCTCCGGCAGCGCCGCGTAGGTGAACGAGTCACCTGCGCTGGGATCTCGGAGAGTGATTGTCGCCGAACGCAATTGCGATGAATCGACGTCGGTGATCAACACGACGGGGCTGACCGCGATCGGTGCGCCCGCGCGGCCCGCCGCGACCGGCGCGACGGTCACCACCGGCGGAAGCGACAGGTTGGGAGCGCCGACCACGGTCACGACCGTGCCTGCAGGCAGGACACTGGTGTTTCCTTCGCCGTCGGTGACCGTGAAGGTGATCGTCTTCACCCCCGCTGCGGTGGCGGTGATCGTCACCGACTTCAGCAACCCCTGGTACGTCGACGCCGATGCTGCGCCGGTGAACGTCAGTGCGCCGTCGGCGTATTCGACGGTCACGCCGTCGGGAAGTGCTGCGGTGTAGCCGAGGATGTCGCCCGCGGTGGCGTTCTCCAGGCGCACCACCGCCGAGCCGAACCGGCTGGAATCCGCGTCGGCCAGCACCACGATCGGGCTGACGACGATCGCCGACCCGACGGTCCCCGCAGCGACCGGTGACACCAGCACCAGTGGGGGCAGGTCGGTGGACACACCGATGATGGTCACGACGGTGGTGGCGGGCAGCGTGTTCTCGTTGCCCTCGTCGTCGACGACGCTGAAGGAGATCGACTTCAGGCCGGCGCCGGCGGAGGTCAGCGTCACCGAGGCGAGCAGCGTCTGGTAGTCGTGCGCCGATGCTGGCCCGGTGAACGTCAGCACACCGTCGGCGAACTCGACCGACACCCCGTCGGGCAGGCCACCGGTGTACCCGAGAACGTCGTCTGCCGTGGCGTTCTGCACACGGACCACAGCTTTCGCCAGACGCTCGGAATCGAGGTCGGTGATCACCACGATGGGGCTGACCCGAACCGCGGTTCCGATACTGCCGACCGCGACGGGGGTGACGACGAGCAACGGCTCGGAGGCGACGGTCGGTGCTCCGACCACGGTGACCAGCGTCCCGGCGGCGACCACACTGGTGTTGCCCTCCGCGTCGGTCACCGAGAACGTCAGCGACTTCAGTCCCGTGCCGGCCGAAGTCAGCGTCACCGAGGCCAGCAAGGTCTGGTACTGCTCGAGCGAGGCCGTCCCGGTGAAGGTCAGCACCCCGTTCGAGTAGTCGGCCTGCACGCCGTCCGGTACCGCGCCGTGGCCCAGGACGTCGCCGGCGGCGGCGTCCTCGAGGACCACTCGGGCCCCGCTCAGTCGGCCGGAGTCCACGTCGGTGATGACGACCACCGGGCTGACCCTGATCGGCGAACCGGCCGTTCCGCCGGCCACCGGCGACACCAGCACCAGCGGGGGCACTTCGGTGGACAGACCGACCAGGGTCACGACCGTGGCGGCTGGCAGCACACTGGTTTCGCCGTCGAGGTCGGTGACCGCGAAGCTCACCGACTTCAGTCCCGCGGCCGGCGAAGTCAGGGTCACCGACGCCAGCAGCGCCTGGTACTGCTCGACGGTCGCGGTGCCGGTGAACGTGAGGACGCCGCCGGCGTAGGCGGCCTGCAGACCCGACAGCAGCGTCTCGTCGAACCCGAGCGCGTCGCCGGCGGCGGCATCACGCAGAGTCACTGTGGCCGAACGTAGTTGATCCGAGTCGAGATCACGGATCAAGACGATGGGGCTCACTGTGGTGGGCCGGCCGACGGTGCCGGCCGCGACCGGCGCGACCACGATCACGGGCGCGACCGCCCCTCCGGGCACCCCGACGACGGTGACGACGGTGCCCGCGGGCAGCACGCTGGTGTTGCCCTCGATGTCGGTGACCGCGAAAGTCACTGTCTTGAGGCCGGCGTCCGCGGACGTCAGCGTCACCGAGGCCAGCAGTCGCTGGTAGTCGGACAGCGCCGCCGCTCCTTCGAACCGCAGCACGCCCGCGTCGTAGACGGCCGTCATGCCCGTCGGCAGCGTCGCGCCGAACCCCAGCACATCGCCGTCGGCGGGATTGCCGATGGTGACGGTGGCCGAGCCGAGTCGGTCCGAGTCGACGTCGGTGATGACGACGACGGGGCTGATGGCGATGGCGGCGCCGGTGCGGCCGGCGGCCACCGGCGACACCAGCACCAGGGGTGCCACCTCGGTGGTCAGTCCGACCATGGTGACGACTGTCCCGGCGGCAACGATGCTCGCGTGGCCCTGCGCGTCGGTGACGGTGAATCCGACCGACTTCAGGCCCGCGGTCTCCGACGTCAGGGTCACCGAGGCCAGCAGGCGCTCGTAGTCCGCGACGGTGGCTGCGCCGGTGAAGGTGAGGACACCGTCGGCGTATTCGGCGGTGACCCCGGCGGGCACGTCGGCCGTGTAGCCGAGCACGTCGCCGGTCTTCGGGTTCTTCAGAGTGACCGTGGCAGAACGCAGGTGCGCGGAGTCCAGGTCGGTGATCAGCACGATCGGGCTGACTCTGACCGGGGTTCCGGTGACACCGGCCGCGACGGGTGAGACCACCACGACCGGTGCGATGACCACATCGGGCACGCCGACGATGGTGACCACGGTGCCGGCCGGGGCGGTGCTGACATTGCCCTCGATGTCGGTGACGGAGAAGCCGACGGCTTTCACCGCGGCGTCGGCGGAGGTCAGGGTCACCGACTGCAGCAGCGCGCGGTAGGTCGCGATCGAGGCATCGCCGGTGAAGGTCAGGACCCCGCCGGCGTAGACGGCCGACAGTCCGGACAGCAGCGAGGCGTCGAAGCCGAGGGCGTCGCCATCTGCGGCATCGACGATTCGGACTGTCGCCGAACGCAACTGGTCGGAGTCCAGGTCGGTGATGGCGACGATCGGGCTGACCCGCACCGGCGCACCCGCGCGACCGGCGGCCACCGGTGAGACCACGATCAGGGGCGGCACCTCGGCGGACAGGCCGACCACGGTCACGACCGTGCCGGCCGGCACCGTGCTGGTGTTGCCGTCGGTGTCGGTGACAGTGAAGCCGACGGCCTTGAGCGAGGCCTGTTCCGATGTCAGCGTCACCGACTGCAGCAACGCTCGATAGACATCCACCGAAGCCGTCCCGGTGAAGGTCAGTACGCCGTCGGCGTAGCTCGCCTCGATCCCGGACGGCAGGGTTTCAGTGAAACCGAGCACGTCTCCGCGGAACGGGTCGCTCAAGGTGACTGTGGCAGAGGTGAGTTCGTCGGAGTCGAGGTCGGTGATCACCACGATCGGGCTCACCCTGATGGGCGCGCCGGTCGTACCCGCTGCCACGGGTGACACCAGCACGAGCGGCGGCAGTTGCGGGGCCTGTCCGACCACCGTGACCACCGTCCCGGCGGGGACGGTGCTGGTGTTGCCGTCGACGTCGGTGACCGTGAAGCCGATCGCCTTGAGGCCGGCCTCGGCCGAGGTCAGCGTCACCGATGTGAGCAGCGTCCGGTATTCGGCGACCGTGGCCTCGCCGGTGAAGGTGAGGACTCCGTCGGCGTAGGTGGCGGACACGTTGTCCGGCAACGATCCGTGTCCCAGGATGTCCCCGGCGTCGGCACCGGTGAGCGTCACCGTGGCCGAGCGCAGCCGGTCGGAATCCAGGTCGGTGATCATCACCACCGGGCTCACCCTGATCGCGGTTCCGGTCAGGCCCGCGGCCACCGGTGAGACGACGACCAGCGGCGGAACTTCGGCGGGAACGCCGACGACGGTGACGACCGTTGCCGCCGGAACCACGTTCGTGTTGCCCTGCGCGTCGGTGACCGCGAAGCTGATGGCCTTGAGGCCGGCCTCGGCCGAGGTGAGCGTCACCGACGCCAGCAGCGCCTGGTACTCGGACACTGTGGCGGCGCCCCGGAAGGTCAGGACCCCGTCGGCGTAGTCGGCGGTGAGACCGGTGGGCAGCACCGCGTGGCCGAGGACGTCACCCGCCGCGGCGCCCGTGATCGTGACTGTGGCCGAACGCAGCTCGGTGGAGTCGAGGTCGGTGATGACCACGATCGGGCTGATCCGGATCGCGTTTCCGGCCACGCCCGCCGCGACCGGCGACACCACCACCAGCGGAGCCACCTCGGTCGGCAGGCCGATCACGGTGACGACCGTGCCGGCGGGCACGGCGCTGGTGTTGCCCTGCGCATCGGTGACGGTGAAGCTGACCGCGCGCAGCCCAGCGCCGGCGGAGGTGAAGGTCACCGACTGCAACAGCGTGCGGTACTCCGAGATCGACGCGCTGCCGGTGAAGGTCAGCACCCCGTCGGCGTAGGTCGCGGTGACACCGGTGGGCAGCGCGCCGTGGCTCAGCACATCACCCGCGGCGGCGTCCTTGACCGTGACTGTGGCAGAACGCAACTGGCTGGAATCCAGATCGGTGATCACCACGACCGGACTCACCACGATCGCCGATCCGACGCTGCCGGTCGCCACGGGCGTGACCACCACCAGCGGCGGCACCTCCGTCGGCAGTCCGAGGACCGTGACCACGGTGGTTGCGGGCACGGCACTGACGTTGCCCTGGACATCGGTCACCGCGAACGACACCGATCTCAGCCCTGCCTCCGGCGTGGTCAGCGTCACCGAGCGCAGCAGATCCTGGTACTCCGCGATCGACGCGGTCCCGGTGAAGGTCAGCACCCCGTCGGCGTAGGTCGCGGTTATACCGGCGGGAAGCGTGCCGTGGCTCAGCACATCACCCGCGGCGGCGTCCTTGACCGTGACTGTGGCAGAACGCAACTGGCTGGAATCCAGATCGGTGATCACGACGATCGGGCTGACCACGATCGCCGTCCCGGCGCTGCCGGTCGCCACCGGGGTGACCACGATCAGCGGGGGCACGTCGACGGGCAGGCCCAACACGGTCACCGCGGTGCGGGCGGGCAATGTGCTGACGTTGCCGTCGTCGTCGACGACGGAGAACGACACCGATTTCAGGCCGGCAGCCGCAGAGGTCAGCGTCACCGACTGGAGGAGCTGCTGATACGTCTCGGCGGAACCCGCACCGGTGAACGTCACCCAGCCCGCACCGGTGGTGACGGTGAACCCGGCCGGGAGACTCCCCCACCCGAGGGTGTCCCCCGCGTCCGGATCGGTGATGCGGACCGTGGCCGAACTCAGGGTGTCGGAATCGACGTCGGTGACCACGACGATGGGGCTCACGGTGATCGCGTCGTCGGTGCGGCCGGTCGCGATCGGGCTGACGATCACCAACGGCGGCAGGTCGACGGGGAGACCCACGATGGTGACGGCGGTGGTCGCCGGCACCGTGCTGGCGTTGCCGGCGTCGTCGACGACGGCGAACGTGACCGTCTTGACGCCTGCGGAGGTGGACGTCAGCGTCACCGACTGCAGCAGCTGCTGGTAGGTCTCCGCGGTCGCGGCGCCGGTGAACGTCAGCACGCCGCCGGTGTAGGTGGCCGAGACTCCTTGGGGCAGGTCCGCCCAGTTCAAGACATCCCCGGCGTCTCCGCCGGTGACGCGCACCGTGGCCGAACCGAGCTTCGGCGAGTCGAGGTCGGTGATGACCACGATGGGACTGACCCGCACCGCGGTGCCGACCACCCCGGCCGCCACGGGGGTGACCACCACGATCGGCGCCATCGCGACGATCGGGTTGGCGGTCACCGAAATCGCCAGCGTCACTTCGTCTTTCTGCGCCAGACCGATGGTGCGTGCGAGGTTGTGGAACATCTTCTGGATGGTTCCGGCGATGCCCGTGAGGTGCTCGGACGAGTCGCTGATGGTGACGTAGAAAGTGTCCTTGAGGGGCTGACCGGTCACCGGCTTCTTCGGCGTGTAGATGAACTTGCCGGTCAACGGGTTTCGGGTGACCACGCCGTGCGAAGGCTGGACGATCGTGAAGGTCAGCGGGTCACCGTTGGGGTCCGACGCGTTGAGGTCGAACTCGACCTGGCCGGTCAACAACTGATGGCTCTGCACCGGGCCCCACACCGGGGTCCGGTTGAAGAAGGTGTGGGTGATCTGCCGCCGCACCCACGCCAGCAGCGCATCGAACCACGGCGCGCGCGCTGGAGCGCCCGGGTCGGCGAACGGCGACACGAGGTTCGACACCAATGCCGTCATGACACCGACCGTCTCGACGCTCTCTTCGGTGCGAGCCGCCGATGCCGCCGGCACCCTGGTACGGGTGGTCGCGGCATCGGCCGTCGCGTCGGTGGTGGTCGTCGGCTGGCCGGCGGACAGGTCGACCGTGACGGTGTCGTCCGACGGCTGCGCTGCGGCGTCCTCGAGGGACTGGTCGGTGCCAGGGTCCGCGGCAGGCACGTCGCCGGCCGTGCCGGTGTCGGCGCCCTGCGCATCCTCGGTGGTCACCGAACCCGGTTCGGAAACCGCCGCCCGGTGACTCTGCCGGCGCTGGGCGCCGCGCGTCTCGGCCCGCGCCGAACCTGCCGCCGGCTGTTGCGTCTCCTCGGCCGGGTCCGGGGCGACCGGCTCATCGTCGCCAGGGATTGGGGTGGCGTCGTCGAGTTCCTCCCCGATGAGCTCTTCGTCGGCGAGTTCCGGGTCGGCGAGTTCGTCGTCGCCGGAAGTCGGCGCGCCACCGGCCTCGGCAACCCGTGCAGGAGCCGTTCTCTCCGCGCCCGACCTGCGGGGTCCGGACTCCGCCCGATCAGCACCCCTGCTGGAGGAGACCGACGACTCGGAATCGCTGTCGGCGTAGGCCACGCCGGAGGAGTTCGCGACGGCCAGGCCGATTCCCAGCGAGACTGCCAGTGCGCCCACCCGGCCGATCGGAAGCGCGTACTTCGGGGCGCCGGGCCGGGCGTGCTTCGCCGGTGCGCCGGGGGATTTGAGCAGGTCGTGAGCGGTCCAGAACTGGCGGTCGGCGTCGGACTCGCGACGCGGGGCACGATGTCGGGGGCTCGCGCTCATACTCATCCTCCGTTTGCTGTCGCAACACCGCCGGTATTCGCTTGTTCAGCCGGGATGTGGCAGCACTCAGGCGGGTCGACGCACCCGACGCGCCGGCGGCGCGCCTCGCAGCGCCCCACCGAGTCCCAATGCATCGGGCCAGCCGAGGCCCTTATGTTTGCTGATACTGCAACATCCCGACCGATTCGCTCATTGAAACAGAACTTACGGCAATTGCGAAACCCCAGTTATCGAAATCTGAGGATTAGTTTCGATGCAAATCAGATAGCAAGCTTCTGCGGGGGTCGTCGTCGTGCTTGACATGGTGTTTATCTAAGTATTAGCAAATTAGCGGCAGAGTCAGACAAACGCCGGAGAACGAAACGAAATGGGCATCGAGGCGTTGATGCGCACGTATGGCTAACGCGATAGCCGCTTCAGACAACAGCTCAGGGATGTGGCGCCCGATGGTAATGACGTTCGCGCTAATTTACCGAGGTGAACAGGTTTTCCGCCTCCGCCGTCACCAGTCGGACCCAGGTGCGCTCGGCTGACCACGGACACGCCCGCCCAGCCCAGGGCAGCTCGGCTGGGCGGCAGGACCTCCGTCGACCTGAACGACGAAATTTGCCTTGATCGAACGGTGACGACCAGTGTCAGGACAGCGCGGGGATGACCTCGCGTTCGAACAGTTCGATGCCGGAGCGGTCGTAGGCCGCTTCCGGGAAGTAGCAGATCACGTACTGGCAGCCGAGCGCGCGCAGCTGCTGCAGCGACTCGACGAGCTGTTCGGGCGTCCCGCACCCAGCCTGCGGCGTGCTCATCGAGTTCAGCATCGCGTCCGCGGCGGCGTCACCGGTCAGCGCGCTGATGCGGGACCGCACTCGCTCCACCCGGTCCTTCACGTCGGCTTCGGAGGTACCCACCATGGCGTTGATGTTCACGCTCCGCACGATGGCGCCGAAGTCGGTGCCGACGTCCTGACAGTGCTTGGCCAGCACCTCCGACTTGTGCGCGAATCCGTCGGGATCTGCGGTGAAGTTGGTGTACTGACCGTATTTCGCCGCGATCCGCAGGGTCTTCTTCTCACCGCCACCGGCGATCCACAGCGGAATGCCGCCGCGCTGCAGGGGTTTCGGCGCAACGATGGCCCCGTCGACCTGATAATGCGTGCCGTCGAACGAGACCACGCCTTCGCGCCAGGCGTCGGACATGATCTGCACACCCTCGTCGAGCCGGGCCAGCCGCACACCCGCCGAGGGGAAGCCGTATCCGTATGCGCGCCATTCGTGTTCGTACCAGCCCGCACCGATGCCCATCTGCACCCGGCCACCGGAGATGATGTCGGTCGTGGCCGCCACCTTGGCCAGGTAGGCCGGATTGCGATAACTCATCGCGGTGCACATCTGTCCGAGTTTGATCCGGCTCGTCGACGCGGCGAAAGCCGCCATCAGCGACCACGCCTCGTGGGTCGCCTCGTGGGTGGGCACCGGGACGGTGTGGAAGTGGTCGTAGACCCACAGTGAGTCCCAGATCCCCCCTTCGTCGGCGTAAGCCGCGAGATCGTGCATCACTCGCCACTGCTCTGCGGCTTCGATACCGACGAGGTCGAGTCGCCAGCCCTGCGGAATGAACAGTCCAAAGCGCATGAACCCGACTCTAGGTGGCGCACCGCAATACCGGCAGTGCGCCCGCGAAAGTCGTGTCACCCGCCGCGCCGCCTGAGTACCGTCGGGGTATGCCTTTGTCGAAATCCGAACGCGAGGAATTCCTCGCCGAACCGCACGTCGCAGCGCTGTCCGTGCACGCCGGGCCGCAGCGCGGCCCCCTGACGGTACCCATCTGGTACCAGTACCGACCGGGCGGTGAACTGTGGTTCACCACCGGCGCCGGTTCCCGCAAGCATCGGCTCATCGAGTCCGCCGGTTACGTGTCGTTGATGGTCGACCGCGTCGAACCGTCCGTGCGCTACGTCGCCGTGGACGGTCCGGTGCTGCGCATCGAACCCGGCACCGACGACCAGTTGGTGGAGATGACCAAGCGCTACCTCCCGCCGGACAAGGTCGAGGGCTACCTCGAGTTCGCCCGCCGGGAGCACGGCGAGAGCATCGCGGTGTTCGTCGACCCCGCGCACTGGCTGTCCTCGGACCTGGGTTCGGTCTAGGCCTCAGCCCGGATACAGCGCCGCGACGGCCGGCAAACTCACCTTGAGCGCCGGGTTGCGGGGCAGTTCATCGACGACGGCGAAGGCCACCGGGACGGTGTAGACGGGCAGTTCCTGCCGCACAAGGCTTTTCAGCTCGTCATCGGATGGCGCCGCGCCTCCCGGCTCGACCTCGATCGCGGCGAACGGTACCTGACCCAGGCGGGGGTCGGGCACACCGACCACGCATGCGTCGCGAACCGCAGGGTGCGATATCAGCACGCGCCGCACCTCCTCGGGCTGCACCTTGAACCCGCCCCGGTTGATCGCGCCGTCGGCGCGCCCGTGCAAGGTGACGAACCCGTCGCTGTCGATGCTCGCGATGTCGGTGGTCCGGATCCAGTCCGGACCGATCGGCGCGACCCGGGCCTCCAGCAGACCCTGCTGCCCGGCGGGCAGTTCGGCGCCGGTGTCCGCGTCGACGATCCGCAGTGCGGTGTCGGGGAGGGCGCGTCCGACGCTGTTGCGCTTGCTCTGGCCGAACTCGGCGATCAGGTCGTCGGTCCACGCGCACAGCGATCCCGCGAACTCGGTAGCGCCGTAAGCCAACCGGATCGGAACGCCGTATCTCGCCTCGAACTCGTCGCGGGTCTCGGGGTCGAGGGGGCCCGATGCGCTGATCAGGAACTCCAGCGATGCGAGGTCCTCCTTCGGAACGTCGGCATCGAGCAGCATCCGGATCACGGCGGGCTGCACACCGGCACGCGCCACCCGGTGCCGTCTGACCGCGTCCACCCAGCCCTCGACGGAGAAGCGCTCCAGCATCGCCACACGGCGACCGTTGTAGATCCCGGCGATCAACTGGCACACACCGATACCGCCGAACTGCCAGTACGCGAACTCCGGTGGTGCGTCCTCGGCGGCCCGCTCCCCCGCCGTCACGCTGAAGACCGTGCGGCTGAGCACATGAGTCGGTATCGACTGCCGCTTCGGTGGCCCGGTGGTGCCGCTGGTCAGAATCTTCAGCGCGATACCGGGTTCGGCCGGTGCGTGGCGCCGGTTGGGGTCGCGGCGTTCCAGACGCTCGACGGCCGACACGATCGGGGCATGCAGCGAGATCGCCAGGCCCGCACTGCCGATGCGCGCTGCGGCGTGCACCACCGGTTCGGTCCAGTCCTCGGCGTCGGCCACCACCGCCGCCAGGTTGAGCTTCTCGACGTCCCCGGCGACCGCCTCGGCGGACTGGAACGAGTAGATCATCGCGACGGTCCGGCCGGCGGCCAGGAAACCGACGATGGAGGCCGCGTGTGGCAGACGGTTGCGCACGATCAGGCCGACGGGGGCGTCGTCGGGAACGCCCGCCGCGCGCAGTCCCGCCGTGATCGCGGTGCCGTACTCCGCCACCTCGTGGCCGGAGTACCAGCGTCCGTCGAACTCGATGCACGGCCGGTCCCCGTAGCCGTCCAGCGCCGCCGCGATGCTTTCGGTAAGCCCTTCGGTCACCCGTTCATTCTGCGGCATCGCGCCCGCCGGACGTCACGAACCGGTGAACGCGCTCAGAGTCGCGCCGAACGCACGCTTTCTGAGCGATCCGGCCGATTTCCGGACAGAAACCGTGCACTCGACGCAGCGACACAACACAAAAGCCCCCGCGACACCCGGTCGCGGGGGCTTTCGTGTCGAGAAACTACGAGGTCAGCGACGCCGGCGGGTTGAACCGCTCGCCGTAACGCTCGGCCAGCTGCTTGGCGCGGGCGACGAACGCCTCCTTGCCGACGCCGAGCTCACCCTGGTAGCCGACGATGAACTGGGCCGAACCACCGGTGTACGGCGGGAAGCCGATCCCCATGATCGAGCCGACGTTCGCATCGGCGGTCGAGGTGAGCACGCCCTCGTCGAGGCACTTTTGAGTCTCCAGCGCCTCGGCGAACAGCATCCGGTCGATCATGTCTTGCAACGGGATCGAGGAAGATCCCGCCTTGCCCGAGCCGAAGGTGTCGGCGAGGCCGGGCCACAGGCCGACGCGCTTGCCGTCGACGTACTCGTAGAAGCCGGCACCCTTGAGCCGCGACGGACGACCGATCTCGATCATCTTGTTGACGACCTCTTCGGCCGGGTGCGCCACGTGGGTGCCGCCGGCCGCCTCGGTCGCCTTGCGGGTCTCGGTGGCGATCTTCTGCATCAGCTCCAGGTTGAGCTCGTCGGAGAGCTGCAGCGGAGCCGCCGGGTAGCCGGCCTGTGCACCGGCCTGCTCGATGCTGGCCGCGGGCACGCCCTCGCCCAGCATGGCCAGCGCCTCGTTGACGAAGGTGCCGATGACACGCGAGGTGAAGAAGCCGCGGCTGTCGTTGACCACGATCGGGGTCTTGCCGATGGCCAGCGTGTAGTCGAACACCCGGGCCAGCGCCTCGTCAGAGGTCTTCTCGCCCTTGATGATCTCCACCAGCGGCATCTTGTCGACGGGGGAGAAGAAGTGGATGCCGATGAAGTCCTCCTGGCGCTTCACGCCGGTCGCGAGACCGGTGATCGGCAGCGTGGAGGTGTTGGAGCCCAGCAGCGCGTTCGGCTCGACGATGTCCTCGATCTCCTGGAACACCTTGTGCTTGAGTTCCTGGTTCTCGAAGACGGCCTCGATCACGAAGTCGACGCCCTTCAGATCGGCGGCATCGGCGGTCGGGGTGATCCGGGCCAGCAGCGCGTCGGACTTCTCCTTGGAGGTGCGTCCGCGCTCGAGCGCCTTGGCCTCGATCTTCTCCGAGTACGCCTTGCCCTTCTGCGCCGCCTCGATCGTGACGTCCTTGAGCACCACGTCGTAGCCGGCCTTGGCCGAGACATACGCGATACCGGCGCCCATCATGCCCGCGCCCAGCACACCGATCTTCTTGATCTCCTGCTTGGCGATGCCTTCGGGCCGCGATGCGCCGCCGTTGATGGCCTGCAGATCGAGGAAGAACGCCTGGATCATGTTCTTCGCGGTCTGGCCGGTGACCAGGCCGACGAAGTAGCGGCTCTCGATGCGGGTGGCGGTGTCGAAGTCGACCTGCGCACCTTCGACGGCGGCGTCGAGGATGGCCCGCGGGGCCGGCATCGGCGCACCCTTGAGCTGCTTCTTCAGCAGCGCCGGGAACGACGGCAGGATGGACGCCAGGCCGGGGCTGCTCGGCGTGCCGCCGGGCATCTTGTAGCCCTTCTGATCCCACGGCTGCACCGCAGCGGTCTCCGGATTGGCCTTGAGCTCTTCCTTTATCCAAGCCTTGGCGCGCGGAATCAATTCCTCGGTGCTGCCGACCAATTCGTCGACAAGGCCGATTTCCTTCGCCTTGCCCGGCTTGAAACGCGTTCCCTGCGAGAGGATCTCCATGAACGCCTTCTGGATGCCGAACATGCGCACCGTGCGGGCGACGCCGCCGCCACCGGGGAGAAGACCCAGGGTGACCTCGGGCAGGCCGATGACGACACCGCGGGTGTCGGCGGCGATGCGGTGGTGACAGGCCAGCGCGATCTCCAGACCGCCACCGAGCGCGGCGCCGTTGATGGCCGCGACGACCGGCACCCCGAGGGTCTCCAGCTTGCGCAGGTCGGCCTTGATGAACTCGACCTCGGCGAAGGACTCCGCGGCGTTGTCGGGGCCGACGTTCATCATGCCCTTGAGGTCACCGCCGGCGAAGAAGGTCTTCTTCGCGCTGGCGATCACCACGCCGGTGATCGAATCCTTCTCCGCTACAAGCCGTTCCACGGCATTGTGCATGGATTCCTTGTAGTGCTCGTTCATCACGTTGGCCGAACCCGTCGGGTCGTCCAGCGTCAGGGTGACGATGCCGTCGGCATCCTTGTCCCACTTGATGGTGTTCTCAGCCATTGATTTTCAGCCCTCTCAGACGCGCTCGATGATGGTGGCCACGCCCATGCCGCCGCCCACGCACAGCGTGATCAGCGCACGGCGAGCGCCGCGGCGCTCGAGCTCGTCGACCATGGTTCCGGTGATCATGGCGCCGGTGGCGCCCAGCGGGTGGCCCATCGCGATGGCGCCGCCGTTGACGTTGAGCTTCTCATCGGGGATGCCCAGGTCCTTCTGGAACTTCAGCACCACCGAGGCGAACGCCTCGTTGAGCTCGAACAGGTCGATGTCGTCGACGGTCAGGCCGGCACGGTCGAGCACCTTCTTGGTGGCCGGGGTGGGTCCGGTGAGCATGATCACCGGGTCCGCACCGCTGGTGGCGGTCGCGACGATGCGTGCGCGCGGGGTCAGGCCCTGCGACTTACCCGCGGCCTCGGACCCGATGAGCACCAGCGCGGCGCCGTCGACGATGCCCGAGCTGTTGCCGCCGGTGTGGACGTGGTTGATCTTCTCGACGTAGTGGTACTTCTGCAGCGCCACGTCGTCGAAGCCGCCCATCGCGCCGATGCCTTCGAAGGCGGGCTTGAGCTTGCCCAGGCTCTCCACGGTGGTGCCGGGACGGATGTGCTCGTCATGATCGAGGATGACCAGACCGTTCTGGTCCTTCACCGGCACGACAGATTTGGCGAAATACCCGCCGGACCAGGCCGCGGCGGCGCGCTCCTGCGAGCGGGCGGCGTAGGCGTCGACGTCGTCGCGGGAGAACCCCTCGATCGTCGCGATCAGGTCGGCGCCGATGCCCTGGGGCACGAAGCCGATGCGGTAGTTGGTCTCCGGGTCCGACGCCCAGGCGCCGCCGTCGGAGCCCATCGGGACGCGGCTCATCGACTCGACACCGCCGGCGAGCACCAGGTCGTCCCAGCCGGAGCGCACTTTCTGCGCGGCCATGTTGACGGCCTCCAAGCCCGACGCGCAGAAGCGGTTGAGCTGCACGCCACCGGTGGTCTCGGGCAGGTTCGCCACCAGACCGGCGGTCCGGGCGATATCGCCGCCCTGGTCGCCGACGGGCGAGACGACGCCCAGGATCAGGTCGCTGATCAGGGTCTCGTCCAGGTCGGGGTAGCGGACCCGCAGTTCATTGATCAGGCCGACGACCAGGTTGACCGGCTTGACCTCGTTCAGGGCGCCGCCGCGCTGCTTACCGCGCGGGGTGCGGATGGCTTCATAGATGAAAGCTTCTTCGGACATGTGTTCTCCAGGTCCTGTTCAGGGTTTCGCGGGCATGCCCGCGGGAGGCTGCTCCTCTGTTCGCGATGCTAGCAGCCTCGCCCAACCCGTTGGTTGGGCCTCCTGGAGTTCCGCGAGCAGACGTGAACTCGCACGATCTATGTCCGGACCGTGCGAGTTTGTGTCTGCTCGTGGGGGGGTGGCGCCGCCCCGGACTAGTCGGGTGAGCCCTCACTGCTGTCGAAGAACGACCACTCGCCGTCGTGCTCGACCTCCATACGCCACCCCAGTTCGTCGTAGTTGGCCTTCTGGTCGACGAACCAGGCGTGCGCGTCTTCCGCGCTTTCGATGTCCTTGGTTTCGACGACGTCACCTTTGGGATTGAGCACGCGATAGGTAGCCATGACTGCTTTGTTCCCGCCGGGTGGGGTTCACACACCCGGCGCGGTCACGCCGATTTCGCGGTCGCGTCCGCAAGGGTCGGGTGGTCCAGCGTCGGGTAGTCGACGTATCCGGCCGGCCCGGGAGCGTAGAAGGTCGCCACGTCGGGCTCGTTGAGGGACGCCCCGAGCGTCAGTCGCTCGACCAGGTCGGGGTTGGCCAGGAACGCCCGGCCGAACGCGGCCGCGCTGATGACGCCCCACTCCGCCAGATTCTCGGCCTGACCGAAGTCGGGCAGCTCGGCCGCCGGATTGTTCAACACGAGTGTGCCCGTCCACTGCGTGCGCACCGCGGCGAACGCTGGCTGTGCCGGGTCGGCGACCACGTGCAGATAGGCGAGGCCCAGCCCGCTGATCCGGCACAGCAACTCCTCGTAGACGCTGACCTCGTCGATCTCGCTCATGTCGCCGGCCGCGTTCCCGGGCGAGATTCGCAGGCCCACCCGGTCGGCGCCGATCTCGTCGGCCACGGCTTCGACCACCTCGGCGGTGAACCGGGCCCGGTTGCCGGGCGAGCCGCCGTAGGCATCGGTGCGGCGATTGACGACGTCGGACAGGAACTCGTGCAGCAGGTAGCCGTTGGCCGAATGGATCTCGATGCCGTCGAGCCCGGCGTCGACGGCTCGCCGGGCCGCAGCGCGGAAGTCGGCGACGATGCCGGCGATCTCGCCGGTCTCGAGCGCGCGCGGCACCGGCAGCGGCTTCCTGCCGGCGGAGGTGTGCGCGGTCAGGTCGGCGGCGACCGCGGACGGGCCGACGGTCTCGGCGCCGCTGATCAGCGGGTGCCCCATCCGCCCGACGTGCCACAGCTGCAGGAAGATCCGGCCGCCCTCGGCGTGCACCGCGTCGGCGATCTGCGCCCACCGCCGCTGCTGGCGGGCGGTGTACATGCCCGGGGTGTTGACGTAGGCGCCATTCGCGGCGGCCGACACGGCGGTGGCCTCGGTGATGATCAGACCGGCGCCGGCGCGCTGCGCGTAGTAAGTGGCCGCCAGCGGTGACGGGGTCGCATCGGCCTCGGCGCGCGAACGCGTCAGCGGAGCCATGAAGATCCGGTTGGCCAGCCGCGCGCCGCCGACTGTGACGGGCCGCAGCAGGGCCGAGTTCTCGCTGAGGGTGAACGTCATGCTCTCTGTCAGCGCAGTCCGGACGCGATTCATTCCACCCGCCCTCGACACGACGCCGCCCGCGGATTCTGTGACGATGGGCAGACCCCCGACGCCGAGGAGTGCACGCTGCGATGACCGACGCCCGACATGACTTCAGCGCCTACCCTCGGAACATGGTCGGGTACGGGCCGCACCCGCCCGACCCGCAATGGCCCGCCGACGCGGCCATCGCGGTCCAGTTCGTGCTGAACTACGAAGAGGGCGGCGAGAACTGCGTCCTCGACGGCGACGCGGCGTCGGAGACCTTCCTGTCGGAGATGACCCCGGCCGAGGCGTTCACGAACCGGCACATGAGCATGGAGTCGCTCTACGAGTACGGGTCCCGCGCCGGGCTGTGGCGGGTGCTGCGCATCTTCGAGCAGCGCGGCCTGCCGCTGACCATCTTCGCCGTCGCGCGGGCGATGCAGCGCAACCCGGAGGCCGTGGCCGCGTTCACCGAGCTGGGGCACGAGATCGCCTGTCACGGATTGCGCTGGCAGTCCTATCAATCGGTCGACGAGGCCACCGAGCGCGCACACATGGCCGAAGCCGTCGCGATCCTGCGGGAGCTGACCGGTTCGGCGCCGCTGGGCTGGTACACCGGCCGCGACTCGCCGCGGACGCGGGAGCTGGTGGTCGAACACGGCGGATTCGTCTACGACTCCGACTCCTATGCCGACGACCTGCCCTACTGGGTGCGCGTGCACGACACCGACCATCTGGTCGTGCCCTACACCCTCGACACCAACGACATGCGGTTCGCGTCGCCGGCCGGGTTCGCCACCGGGGAGGAGTTCTTCGCCCACCTGCGCGACGCGTTCGACGTGCTCTACGCCGAGGGGACCTCCGGCGCGCCGAAGATGTTGTCGGTCGGGTTGCACTGCCGCCTGGTGGGGCGGCCCGCACGCGCGGCGGCGCTGCAGCGCTTCCTCGACCACGTGCAGTCCCACGACCGGGTGTGGGTCGCGCGCCGGATCGAGATCGCCGAGCACTGGCGTGCCACCCATCCCCCGCGCCGCTGAGCCGTTACTGCAGAGCGCCTTTCGACGTCACGACAGCGACGCCGCCACCAGCCTGTCCCGGGTGGCCAGCAGGTAGTAGACGCCGAACGCGACGCCGCAGCCGATGAACCAGCTGTACTGGGCCGCGGCCGACATCCCGGTCACGGTGCCGCCGAGCAGCACCGGAATCACGGCCAGGGTGGCTCCAACGATGGTGGCGATCACCGCGACCCTGTTGTAGCCCTTGGTGTACCAGTACCTGCCGTCGTCGTCCATGGTGAACAGGGCGTCGACGTCCACCTTCTGCTTGCGCACCAGGTAGTAGTCCGCGATGAGCACCCCGAACAGCGGGCCGATGAACGCGCCGAGGGTCTCCAGCGTGTAGTGGATGACCTCCGGGTTGGCGTAGAGGTTCCACGGCGTGATCAGAACCGAGCCCACCGCGGCGATCATGCCGCCCGCCCGCCAGCTGATGCGCTGCGGGCTGACGTTGGAGAAGTCGAACGCGGGGCTGATGAAATTCGCCACGATGTTGATGCCGATCGTCGCGATGGTGAACGTCAACGCCCCCAACACGATCGCGAAGGTGCTGTCGATGCGCGCCACCGTCTCGACCGGGTCGGTGATCAGCTCGCCGAACACCGGCAGCGTCAGCGACGCCGTGACCACCACCAGCACCGAGAACACCAGGAAGTTCACCGGCAGGCCCAGGAAGTTGCCGCGCTTGACGGCCGCGAACGACTTGCCGTAGCGGGAGAAGTCACCGAAGTTGAGCATCGGCCCGGAGAAGTAGGACACCACCAGCGCGATGGCGCCGAGCATCACCGGCAGCGCCGCCCAGCCGGTGTAGGTCACGTCGCCCAGCGTCAGGTCGATCGCGCCCCAACCGGCCCGGTGGATGAGGTACCCGCACAGGATGAACATCACGACATAGACTGCGGGGCCGCAGAAGTCGATGAACTTGCGGATGGACTCCATGCCGCGCCAGAAGACGCAGGCCTGCAGCACCCACAGCAACAGGAAGCTCGACCAGCCCAGCAGCGACAGCCCCAGGAAGCCGTAATCCTCGACCCGCGCGTACGGCATCAGGCCGGGGAACAGCTTGAGCAGGACCACATCCAGTGCCGCAGACGCCAGATAGGTCTGGATGCCGTACCACGCGACGGCGATCAGGCCACGGATGATGGCGGGGATGTTGGCGCCGAGGACGCCGAACGCGGTGCGGCAGATCACCGGGTACGGAACCCCGGCCTCCTGACTGGGTTTGGCCACCAGGTTGCAGAAGTAGTAGACGATCGTGATACCGACCAGCAGCGCCACCAGCACCTGCCAGCTGGCCAGACCGAGCGCGAACAGGCTGCCGGCGGTGACGTAGCCGCCGACGCTGTGCACGTCGGACATCCAGAACGCGAAGATGTTGTAGGACGTCCAGCGCTGCTGGCGCAGCGGGGCGAGGTCCTCGTTGGTGAGCCGGGGGTCGTACCCCGGTTTGATGTCAGCAGGGGTCTGCGGGCTGGTGGCGGTCTCGGTCACAGCGTGCCTCCGGTCATCCGGGGTCAGGGATGCTGTGACGCTATTGAGCACCCGTTTCGGCCACGTTTCCAGCGCGATATGGGCCTATTGCAGCGGAAATATATTCTCGTCCGTCAGCAGCCCGGCGTCGGCGGGCAGCGTGGCGATCACGTCGTTCAACTGCACCGCGTGCCGTCGCGCGAGGTCGAGCAGCGCCGCGCTGTCGGACGCCAGGAACGCCTTCAACATCTCGTCGTGGTCGGCCTGCAGCCGGATCCGGTCGGCTGTGGTGACGTGCAGCATGGGCTGCACCGGTTCGGTCACGTTCCACGCCACCTCGAGCATGTGCAGCAGCCGGTGCATGCCGCACGGCCGCGCCAGCGCCATGTGGAAGTTGCGGCTCTGCCGGTGGAAGGTCAGCGCGTCGTCGTCGGCGACCGCCTGCCCCAGCGCGGTGTTGACGGCGACGGCGACCTCGCGGTCGTCCTCGGAGGCGCCGTGCACCGCGACGGCCAGCGCCGCTGCCTCCAATGACTCACGCACGACATACATTTCGCGTAGCTCGCGCACGGTCAGCTGCGCCACGCGGTAGCCGCCGTTGGGCCGGTGAGCCAGCAGGCCCTCGCTGACCAGCGTCTTCAACGCTTCCCGCACGGGGATCTGGCTCACCCCGAACACTTCTGCGACCTCGGCCAACGGGACGGCGGTCCCGGGCGGGGCCTGCCCGTCGAGGATCACCCGGCGCAACTCGTCGAGGATCCTCTGCTGCGGTTGCCCGGCACCCGAGACCACCACCTTGTCCAGCAACGGGGACCGGCGCCGCTGCGGCATGCGGGCCCTCAGGCGGGGCGGCCGATGGCGCGCACCGGACTGCCCTCGGCCAGCAACCGTCCGGAGACCAGGCCCCACAACATGGCCAGGGAGACACACGACGCCCGGTTGGCCGCGCCGAGTTTGACGGTCACGTTCTCCATGTGGTGGCCCGCGGTCCGCGCGCTGATGAACAGCCGCGCCGCGATCTGGTTGTTGGTCAGACCGAGTGCCGCCAGGGTCAGCACGTCGAGTTCGCGCGGGGTGACACCGAACGGCAGATCCGCGCGCGCGATCAGCAGCAGTCCGCTGAGGCTGTCCCCCGGGTACCGCGGCGCCGTCGCGAGATGGCGCACGTGCAGCCACGACGACCCGTCGTGCCAGCGGGTGGCCTCCGGGCGGAACGGCCCGCCGACCACCTGGTGCGCCATGGTCATCTCGGCCACCAGTGCGGCCTCGACCGGAGAGTCGAGCTGCGTGCCGGGCCGCAGCAGGTACGCGCGTCCGGCCTCGTCGACCGCCCAGGTCTGCGCGTCCGGCGCCAGCAGTTCGGCCACCTGCCGGGGCCGCACGGTGAAGTCCAGGAACTCCGCCATCTGCCTACGCAGGGCGTTGATCTCGCGAACGTCGTCGTCACTGGGGTAACGCGCGTCGTCGCAGTTGACGTGGATCGTGCCGGCGTAGTGTCCATCGGCGGTCACCAGGCGGGCCGACAGTCCTTCGTCGAACCCGGCCGGCGCGAACACCGCGGTCACCGAGTAGCTGGAGCGGTAGTCCGGGAAGTCCCGCCACCGAAGCGCCCCGAGATCGCGCTGCCGCATCGAGTCGAAAAGCGGGTCGTGGGCGATGAACCAGGTGTTGAGGTGGTTCATGACGTTGTCGGGATAGTCGTGATTGGCAACGGTGACGTGCTCGCGGGCGATGGGGTCCCATAGGCTGATCGCCGTGGCCGACGATCCCGCACGCGCACGGAGCACGTCGAGCATGTCGTGTGCCCGCGTGTCGATCCCGGCGGTGCTGCCCAGCACCGCGGCGTAATTGCCCGTCATCACCGACATCATGAGCAGGCCAAGTTTCCGGGGTGTTTCCGTGGTGCGGCGGCTGCGCAAACTGGCGCGCCAAATAGGAGATTCACCCCATGGTGGCCACGACGGGCCCGTTCCTACGCTGTCCGCACAACACAGGACGGCACGGCCACGGCCAGAAAGTCAGGCACAGCACCATGATCGGCTCTTCGACAAGCAACATGCGCCGGCTGCGGCGTTCCACCGTCGCCCTGGCCACCGCGGCCGCCACCATTCTGGCGGCCGGCTGCGGAAGCCGGGTCGGCGACGACAGCGCCTCGCCGGCCCGTGAGGGCTGCGCCGACACCTCCGGTGACACCGTCAAGGTGGGTGCGATCAACTCGCTGTCCGGCGGCCTGGCGGTCAGCGAGTCCGTCATCCACGACGCCATCGTGCTGGCCGTCGAACAGATCAACGCCGACGGCGGTGTCCTGGGCAAGCAGCTGCAGCTGCTGCCCGAGGACGGCGCGTCCGAACCGACCCTGTTCGCCGAGAAGGCGCAGAAGCTGGTCCAGTCCGACTGCGTCGCAGCGGTTTTCGGCGGCTACACCTCAGCCAGCCGCAAGGCGATGCTGCCGGTGTTCGAGGACGCCAACGCGCTGCTGTACTACGGCCAGCAGTACGAGGGGCTGGAGGACTCCCCCAACATCTTCTACACCGGCGCCACCACCAACCAGCAGATCATTCCCGCCCTGGACTACCTCAAGGAACGGGGCGTGAAATCGCTGTACCTGGTCGGTAGCGACTACGTGTTCCCCCGCACCTCCAACGCGATCGTCAAGGCGTACTCCGCCGCCAACGGCATCGAGATCAAGGGCGAGGACTACACCCCGCTGGGCAGCACCGACTTCTCCACGATCGTGAACAAGATCCGCGGCGCCGATGCCGACGCGGTGTTCAACGTCGTGGTCGGCGACTCGCTGGTCGCCTTCTTCCGGGAGTACCGCAGCGCCGGGCTGACCGCGGAGTCGATGCCGGTGATGTCGATGTGCGTCGGCGAAGAAGAGGTGCGCAGCATCGGCGCCGCCACCCTGACCGGGCAGCTGTCGTCGTGGAACTACTATCAGACGCTCGACACCCCGCAGAACAACGAGTTCGTCGCCGACTTCAAGGAGCGCTTCGGCGCCGACCGGGTCACCTCCGATCCCATGGAGTCCGCCTACGCCGCCGTCCAGCTCTGGAAAGCGACTGTGGAGAAGGCGGATTCGTTCAAGGTCGCCGACATCCAGCAGGCCGCCGACGGGGTGTCGGTCGAGGCGCCAGAGGGCACCGTGACGATCGACGGCGAGAACCACCACGTCACCAAGACCGCCAGGATCGGGCGCGTCGCCGACGACGGGCTGATCTACCAGGTGTGGGAGTCGCCGCAGCCGATCGAGCCGGACCCGTACCTGCGCAGCTACCCGTGGGCCGCGAGCATCACCGGCTGACATCATGCATCTGACTCCCAAAGACGAGGACCGGCTGCTGTTGTTCCTGGCCGCCGAACTGGCCCGCAAGCACCGCAACGCCGGACTGGCTCTGAGCTACGCCGAAGCCCGCGCCCTGATCGCCGACGAGGTGGTCGAGGCAGCCCGGGCCGGCGCGACGGTCGCCGAGGCCGCCGCGCACGGCGCGTCGATCCTGAGCGACGACGACGTGCTGCCGGGGGTGTCGACGCTGCTGGGCTCCGTGCAGGTCGAGGCCTTCTTCGAGGACGGCCAGAAACTGGTCACGGTGCACGAGGCGATCGGCCCCGGCACCGCCACTTCGGAGCCGGCGGTCGTCCCGGGCGAGATCCTGCCTGCCGACGGCGAACTCGAGCTCAACGTGGGCCGCCCGGTCGCCACGCTGACGGTGGAGAACACGGGCGACCGACCCATCCAGGTCGGGTCGCACTTCCACTTCTTCGAGGTCAACCGAGCGCTGCGCTTCGACCGTGCCGCCGCCTTCGGCATGCGCCTGGACATTCCGTCCGGCACCGCAGTGCGCTTCGAACCCGGTGAGGCGCAGGAGGTGTCGCTGACGGCTTTCGGCGGTGAGCGCGTCGTGGTCGGCCAGAACGACATCACCAACGGGGCGACCACCGAGGCGCCGTCCCCGGACCTTCTGGCCACTCTGCGCGCCAAGGGTTTCCTCGACTCGACGCAGGAGAACTGACGTGGCACACCGCATCTCCCGTCGCCACTATGCCGAGCTGTTCGGCCCCACCACCGGCGACCGGGTCCGGCTGGCCGACACCGAGCTGCTGGCCAAGGTCGAGCACGACGCGACCGTCTACGGCGACGAGTCGATGTTCGGCGGCGGCAAGACCATGCGTGAGGGCATGGCCGTGCACGGCGATGTCACCAACGGTGCCGGCGCCCTGGACTTCGTCATCACCAACGTCGTGATCATCGACGCGGTGCTGGGAATCCGCAAGGCCGACATCGGGATCCGCAACGGGCGCATCGCCGGTGTCGGCAAGTCCGGGAACCCCCGCACCATGGACGGCGTCGATCCGGAACTGGTGATCGGCGCCGGCACCGACATCCGGTCCGGCGAGGGCATGATCGCCACCGCCGGCGCCATCGACGTGCACGTCCACTTCGACAGCGCCGGACTGGTCGAGGAGGCGATCTCCAGCGGCGTCACCACGATGATCGGCGGCGGTCTGGGACCGGTGACCGTCGGCATCACGTCCTCCGGGCCGACCAACCTGGCTCGCATGCTGCGCGCCGCCGAGGCGTTCCCGATGAACTTCGGCTTCATCGCCAACGGCAGCGCGTCGAGCACCGCCCCGCTGATCGAGCAGGGGCTCGCCGGCGCGATCGGGTTCAAGATCCACGAGGACTGGGGCGCCACCCCGGCGGCCATCCGCGCATCGCTGGATGCCGGCGACGAACTCGACCTGCAGGTACAGATCCACACCGACACCCTCAACGAATCGGGCTTCTTCGAGGACACCATGGCCGCGATCGGCGGCCGGCCGATCCACACCTACCACGCCGAGGGCGCCGGCGGCGGGCACGCACCGGACATCATGCGCGTCGTCGGCGAACCGTACTGTCTGCCGTCGTCGACGAATCCGACGAACCCGTACACGCTCAACACCTTCGACGAGCACCTCGACATGGTGATGGTCTGCCATCACCTCAACCCACGCATCCCCGAGGACGTCGCGTTCGCCGAGTCGCGGATCCGCCGCGAGACCATCGCCGCCGAGGACGTGCTGCACGACCTCGGCGCGATCTCGGCGATGGGCTCCGACTCCCAAGGCATGGGCCGGATCGGCGAGACCGTCGCGCGCACCTGGCAACTGGCGTCGCACATGCGGGCCACGCGCGGTCCGCTGCCCGGTGACGTGGGCACCGGCGCCGACAACGCGCGGATCCTGCGCTACATCGCCAAGCTGACCATCAACCCGGCCAAGCTGTTCGGCATCGACCACGAAGTCGGGTCGCTGGAGCCCGGCAAGCTCGCCGACATCGTGCTGTGGGAGCCGAAGTTCTTCGGCATCCGTCCGGAGGTGGTGTTCAAGGGCGGCTTCCCGGCGTGGTCGGTGATGGGTGAGGCCAATGCCTCGCTGATGACGTGCGAACCGCTGCGCTACCGGCCGCAGTGGGCGGCCTACGGCAGGACACCGGCCGACGTGTCGGTCAACTTCGTGGCCCGCGACGCCGCCAAGGGGAACCTCGCCGAACGCCTCGGTCTGGAGACCCCGCTGGTGGCCTGCCGGGGCGCCCGCGCACTGACCAAAGCCGATCTGCTGCACAACGATTACCTGCCCGACATCAGCATCGAGCCCGATACCTACCGCGTCACCGTCGACGGGCAGCCGTGCGTCAGCACGCCGATGACGCAGGTGCCGCTGGGCCGGCGCTACACCCTGAAGTGAGGAGCATGCGATGAGTGAACCGGTCAGGGTCGGTATCGGAGGACCCGTCGGCTCGGGGAAGACGCGACTGGTCGAGACGCTGGTGCCGAAGCTGAGCGGACTCGGGTACAGCGTCGCGGTGATCACCAATGATCTGGTCACCGACGAGGACGCCCAGCGGGTGCGGCGCAGCGGCGTCATCGATCCCGAACGGGTGCTGGCCGTCGAGACCGGCGCGTGCCCGCACACCGCGATCCGGGAGGACCCGTCGGCGAATCTCGCTGCGGTGGACCGGCTGTGCCGGAAGTTCGGCGATCTCGACGTCATCCTGATCGAGTCCGGCGGCGACAACCTGGCCGCGACGTTCACCTCCGACCTGGTCGACTTCTGGATCTTCGTCATCGACACCGCCGCCGGTGACGACATCCCCCGTAAGAACGGCATCGGCCTTCTGCAGGCCGACCTGTTGGTCGTCAACAAGATCGACCTCGCTCCCCTGGTCGGTGCCGACCTCGACCGGATGCGCCGAGACTGCGCGGTGGCACGTCCCACCAAGCCCACGGTGTTCACCGATCTGCGCGCGGGCGCGGGGCTCGACGAGGTGGCCGCCCAACTGCTGGACGGGGCGATGCTGGCGGTCAGCGGCCGGTGACCGCGCCGCCGAGGATCCGGCCCGGCGAGCTCGTCGTCGAGGTCGTCGCCGACGCGCACGGCAACACGCGTGCCGCGGCCCTGCGGCAGCGCTACCCGCAGCGGGTGACGATGCCGTTGCGGTGCGATCCCCGGCATCCCGGCGCGGCCACGCTCTGTGTGCAGAGTCCCAGTGGCGGAGCGTTCTCCGACGACCTACTCAGCACGGAAGTGCACTGCGGCAGCGGAACACATCTGCACCTGACCACCCAGTCGGCCACCCAGGTGTTCGCCGGCGACGGACGGGGTGCCCGGCAGCAGGTGAGGATGACCGTCCGCACCGGCGCGGTCCTGGAGTACTACCCGGGAACGGTGATCCCGCACCGCGATTCGCTGTTCACGCAGCAGGTGGACGTCGACGTCGAGACCGGCGGTGTCTATCTGGGCTGGGAGGCGCTGGCCGCCGGCCGCATCGCCCACGGCGAGCGGTACGCCTTCGACCGCTACGACACCGCGTTCGTGCTGCGCGTCGACGGCCGGCCGGTGGCGCGCGACCGCCAGCTGATCCGGTCGGCCCAGGTACCCGGGGGCCTCATCGGCGGTGACTACCTGGCCACCTTCGTGGCGGTCGCGCCGGGACGCGACATCGAGCCGCTGCTCGGCGAGTTACGTTCCCGCCTGGATGATCTGGCGGGCTGCTCGGCCGGGGCCGGGCGGCTGCCGCACGGCGCCGGGGTGTTCCTCCGCCTGACCGCGGTGGGCGCACCGGAGCTGCGGCGAGCGCAGCGGCAGTTGTTCGACAGCGCCCGCGCGGCGCTGGTGATGCCGGGACAGGAGACATCGTGAAAGCGGAAGCCATTCTCGGGCACCACGACGAGTTGCGATTCCACGGCCGCCGGCGGCACTACGTCGACATCGGCTGGGGTGACGCCGCCAAGCACCGCCAGGTCGCCACCACCGGCGACGGACTGCGCGTCGAGATCATGCTCCCGCGCGGCAGCTTCCTGCGGGACGGGGCCGTGCTCGCCGACGACGGCCACGAGATCGTGGTGGTGCGGCGGCCGGCCGAACCCGCGATCACCGTCCGCTTCGCCGACAACGACGGCGTGCACGGGGCGCGACGCATGTTGCTGCTGGGATACCTGCTGGGCAACCAGCACGCCCCGGTCGACGTCGACGAGGACCGGCTCGCCGCGCCGCTGTTCACCAGTGCGCATGCCGCCGAGGGCATGCTGGCCGATCTGGGCGTCGTCGGCACGGTCACCGCGGTCCCGATGGCCACCCACGGGTGGTCCCGCACGTCAGCGGATTCCCATGCCGGCCATCACCACTGACCCGGCGGTGGCGCTGGCGCTGTGGATGCAGCTGCAGGACAGCGCATTTCCCGCCGGACGGATGGTGCACAGCCACGGCCTGGAGCAGTGGCTGACCTGGCGGCCCGACGCCGGGCCCGACGAGATCACCGTGCTGGCCCGGCAGTACCTGAGCCACAGCTTCGCACCGCTGGACGCGACCATCACCGCCGCCGCGTGGCAGGCCGCGCCGGACGAGGAGGCGCTCTGTGCGCTCGACACGCTCACCGCCGGATACAAGCTCTTCGACAACGCCCGCACCGCGTCGGAGTCCTCCGGTCGGCAACTGGCCAACGCCGCCGCAAGCGTCGGCCTCGCCGTCGACTCGCCCTACCTGCAGGCGGTGCGCGCGGGCACCACCGACGGGCACAGCGCCGTGGTCGACGGTGCCCTGCAGGCCGCGCTGGGCATCCCCCAGCACACCGCGGTATTAGGTTCGCTCCGCTCGATGCTCGCCACGCTGCTCAGCGCGGCGGTGCGGCTGGGCCGGCTCGGTCCGCTGCAGAGCCAGCGGATCCAGGCCGGGGCGGCCGCGGAACTGGTCGAGCTGGCCGAACAGGCCTGCCGCCGCGAGGTCGCCGATGTGTGGAGCACGGCGCCGGCGCTGGAGATCAGCGGAATGCAGCACGAGACGCGTACCGCGCGACTCTTCACCACCTGACCCCGGGACTAGGCTTGCCAGGCGTGACGGTTTCACGGTTGCGGCCGTACGCGGTGACGATCTTCGCCGAGATGTCGGCGCTGGCCGCCGAGCTCGGCGCGGTCAATCTGGGCCAGGGCTTTCCCGACGAGGACGGCCCCGCGGCCATGCTCGCGGCCGCGCGCGACGCGATCGCCGACGGGGTCAACCAGTACCCGCCCGGGCTGGGCATCCCGGCCCTGCGAGCCGCGATCGCCGAGCAGCGCAAACGCCGCTACGGCACCGACTACGACCCCGACCGCGAAATCCTGGTCACCGTCGGAGCGACCGAGGCCATCGCCGCGGCGGTGCTGGGCCTGGTCGAACCCGGCTCCGAGGTGCTGCTGATCGAGCCGTTCTACGACTCCTACTCGCCGGTGATCGCGATGGCCGGGTGCCACCGCCGCACGGTTCCCCTGGCCCCGTCTGGCCGGGGCTTCGCCATCGACGTCGACGCGGTGCGCGACGCGATCACGCCGAACACCCGGGCGTTGATCGTGAACTCCCCGCACAACCCGACCGGCATGGTGGCAACCGACGACGAGTTGCGCGCGATCGCCGAGGTGGCGGTGGCCGCCGATCTGCTGGTGATCACCGACGAGGTGTACGAGCACCTGGTCTTCGACGGCCGCGCCCACCTGCCGCTGGCGAACTACCCGGGCATGGCCGAGCGCACCGTCACGATCTCCAGTGCGGCCAAGATGTTCAACGTCACCGGCTGGAAGATCGGCTGGGCTTGCGGGCCAAGCGATCTCATCGCGGGGGTGCGTGCGGCCAAACAGTATCTGACCTATGTCGGCGGTGCACCGTTCCAGCCCGCCGTGGCGCAGGCCCTGACGTCCGAGGACGCCTGGGTGGCCGCCCAGCGCGACTCGTTGCAGTCCCGGCGCGACAAGCTGGGCGCGGCGTTGCGCGACATCGGCTTCGATGTCCACGACAGCGCCGGCACGTACTTCCTGTGCGCGGACCCGCGACCGTTGGGCTTCCACGACAGCGCGCAGTTCTGCGCCGAGCTCCCGAAGCGGATCGGGGTGGCCGCCATCCCGATGACGGCGTTCTGCGACCCGGCGGCCGCGCACGCCGGCGAGTGGAGGCATCTGGTGCGCTTCGGTTTCTGCAAGCGCGAGGAGACCCTCGACGAGGGCATCCGGCGGCTGCAGGCGCTGCGTTAGCGCGACAGCGTTCGCAGCACCCGGCGCCGCAGATCCTGCAGCGCGACGTCGAGCACCATCCGGCGGGCGCGCTTGATCAGGAAGTCCGGAACCGGCGCGGCCAGGTCGAGGATCAGGTCGAACCGCACCCGGGTGTGTTCCTCCCCCACCGGGGTCAGGTTGTATTCACCGTGCTGGCCGCGCTGCGCGAGCGTGCTGGCGGCGTCCCACACCATCCAGTCGTCGCCCCAGTTGTACTCCAGGACCTCCCGGTCGGTGATGCCCATGATCTTCACGGTGGCCCGGACGTGGTGCGGACGGCCGTCGGGATGACGGTCGAGCACCTCCGCGTCCTTGTGCAGCGGTGACCACGCGCACATGTCCTCGACATCGGCAAGCGCTTCAAGGATCGCGTGCGGTGGGGCTTCGATGACCGTTTCGCTGCTCGCGCGGACCGCCATACCGGCAAATGGTAGCGCCAAGGTCAGCCTCGCGCAGAAGTTTGCCCAGCTAATTCGCTACCGCAGGGGCGTTAGCCCTTGACCACCTTGAGCACCTGCTTGCGCAGACCATCGGTGGCGGTCTCCATGCCGCCCTTGAGGGCCCGCTTGACCACGAACCCGGGCAACGGCACCGCCAGGTCGAGCTCCATGTCGAACCGCACCCGGGTCTTGTCGCCCTCGGGAGTCAGCGTGTAGCCGGCGTTCTGGGCCTTGAGCTGGCCCGCCGAGACCAGCGTCCACGTCACCTTGTCGGCACCCCAGGTGTACTCCAGCACCTGCTCGTCGGTGAGTCCGGCGGCCTTGACCTTCATCTTGACCTGCTTGGGCCGGCCGTCGTCGAACCGCTCCAGCACCTCGGCCTCCTGGTACTGCGGGGACCAGGAGGGGGTGGATTCGACGTCGGCGATGACGTCGAGGATCTGGTCGGGCGTCGCTTCGATCACGACCTCGCGGGAGTCTCGGGTTGCCATGGCCGAGACGATAGCGTGCCTACCGCCCGTGGTGGCTCAGCAACGCGATGGAAGCCTCGACCGCCTCGTCGGTGACGTCGCCGAGCTGCCCGCCCTCCTCGACGGTGATGGCGGTCAGTTCGCGCAGCCCGCCCAGCAGCATGATGATTCGCTGGCGGGAGATGGGGCTGACACCGGCGGCCCGGAACTCGTCGGTGGCCGAGATCGCGTCCACCATGCCGATGAATGCCTCGAGCGCCTCCCGTTGCAGGCCGCGGGCCGCGACACCCAGGGAGGGCACGTCGCGGATCCAGCTCAGCATCAGCGCCGACCGGGCCTCGCCGGTGGCGATCCACGCCTCGACGGCTTGGCGCACCTGCTTCTGCCACGAGGCGCTGACATCGACGGCCTCGGAGATCTGCCGCACCTGCTCGGCGTTGGCGTCGGAGAGCAGCTCGATGAAGCACGCTTCCCGGCTGTCGAAGTGCTCATAGAAGGTACGGCGCGAGGTGCGGGCCCTGCGCACGATGTCGGCGACGGTGGTCTTGGGGTAGCCGTCCTCGGCGATGGAGGCCTCGAGCGCGTCGAGCAGGCGTTGACGGAAACCGTTGCGTGTCATGTCGGAGGACATGATCGCACGTCAGTGGCAGTAGTTCCGGGTGGCTGCGGCGAGGGCCTGCCGATACAGCGGATCCAGCCCGCGGGCGCCGACGACGGTCGCCTCGGCCCGGTCGAGTTCGAGGGGGCACAGCGGCGACTGCAGCGCGGGGCGCAGGTCGGCCAGCCGGGTGACCATCTCGCGGTTCACGGCGTCGAGGATGGCCCGCGACGAGGCGAGGTCTCCGGCCGTGGGCGGAGCCGACGCGGGGTCCAGCGTCCACTGGGACAGCCGCGCGTACTGCACGCCGACGGATGCGTCGATCTGGTCGCGGAACACGGTAGTGACGAACGCGGCGTCGACACCGAGGGCGGCCGCCTCGGCGGTGGCGGCGTCGATCACCTGCTGCTCGCGTTGAGGATCCTTGACGGGCTGACCGGTGTGGAACTTGGTCTGCGCCACCGAGTCGGCGACTTGGAGCCGGCGCGCGGTCGCGTCCACCAGATCGACCAGGGTGCTGTGCGGCTGTGCCGCGGCGATGGGGGCCACCGGCATTGCCAGGGCCGCGCAGACCGCGGCCCCATGAGCGATGCGACGGGCCACGGTGGACATGGTGGCCAGGGCCGGGATCGAACCGGCGACCTTCCGCTTTTCAGGCGGACGCTCGTACCAACTGAGCTACCTGGCCGGACGGCACCGATCACTCCAACAAAAAGTGCCTCGCCGTGATGGCGACCCTGACGGGACTCGAACCCGCGACCTCCGCCGTGACAGGGCGGCGCGCTAACCAACTGCGCCACAGGGCCTTACTCTGTGCAACCCCCACTTCCGTGGACGCTACGCGTACCCCCTACGGGATTCGAACCCGCGCTACCGCCTTGAAAGGGCGGCGTCCTAGGCCGCTAGACGAAGGGGGCCCAGCCGAATCTCTCCGGGGTACTCGCAACGCTCATGTCGTTGGGAGCTTCGATAGCTTAGGGTACGAAGGCCCAAATCCTCAAACCCGCACCACACGCTATCCTTTTCACTGCAAACGCCCCTATAGCTCAGTTGGTAGAGCTACGGACTTTTAATCCGCAGGTCCCAGGTTCGAGCCCTGGTGGGGGCACTCAGCGGAGGTACTGCTCCTTGCCGGTGGGATATCCGCCGCCGGTGGTGGTGATGTGGACGTGGTCGTAGTGGCCGTAGCCGCCCGACCGCGCTCCGCCCGGCGTGTAGTACACGCCCCGCCAGATGGCGTCTTGGATGCCGAAGCGCTCAGCGTTCTCGAGCACGTAGGACACGATCGCGTTACCCAGGGCGATACCCGAGGCCGACGTCGGGTTGGGGATCATCACATCGAGTGCGAGGCCGTTGGGATGCCAGCGCAGCGCATCCGAACGGACGCCGCCGATCTCGTTGATCTCCGGGAACACCGCGCTGACGCTGCGCGCGGTCAGGATGGTGCGAACCTGCAGCCCCCGCTCGGGGGCCTTACCGGCCGGCAGGGTCGGGCTGACGACGCGCCACCGCGAGGCCGCCACCAACTCCACCGACTCCGCAGGCTGCGCGGTCACATGCAGCGTCGGCGCGCCGGGGGCCGCGACGATCTCGACGCAGCACGGCGGCTGAGGCGCCTGGGGCGCCTCGACCGGCAGGGGCGCCTGGGCGGCGACGGGCTTGACGTCCGCCGCATCGGCGAGCTGACCTCCGTCGGCCTTCGCGACGAGAAGAACCGCCGCGGGGGCCAGGAGGGCGCCCGCATACATCTTGGGAATACGCCGCTCTTGGGGCTTCGAGTGCCGACCCACACAAGCAAGATACGGAAAATCGCGGCAATGTACAGCATCGTGGGCAGAAGCTGAATACGGCGCGCTGAACGTTACCGGACCGGAATCGGCCGGTGAGCGGACCGTCACCATCGGCGTCGCCGCAGGTCAGCGGCTACACCGCGGCGAGGAGAGCGGCGATTGCGAGGACCACGACCACGGCAGCTGCGGCGAGAACTCCGACGGCACCCACCCGCTGCCCCTGCGGCGCCTCCAGGCTCGCCCGCATCGCCTCGGCGCTGCCGAACCGCCACCGGGGATCGGGGGACATGGCGCGTTCGATCGTGGCCGCCAGCGCGGGGTCGACGTCGGGCCGCAGCGTCCGCAGCGGGGTCACCCGTCCGCTGTAGATGGCGTCGGCCAGGGCGGCGAGGTTGTCCTGCGGGTAGGCCCGGCAGCCGGTCAGCGCCTCGTAGGCCACCACCCCCAGCGCGTACAGGTCGTCACTGGGCAGCGCGGGCCGGCCGGCGATCCGGTCGGCGGGCAGGTAGGCCATGGTCCCGAAGACCCGGTTGGTCAGCGTCTGGGGCGAGTCGGCGCTCTTGGCCACCCCGAAGTCGGTGATCTTGACCCCGCCGGATGCGGTGAACAGCAGGTTGGCCGGTTTGACGTCGCGGTGCAGCACGCCGCGGGCGTGCGCGGCACTCAGCGCCGAGAGCACGTCGAGGACGATCGCGCGGACCTGGTCGGTGGGCAGGGGGCCGTGGGTGGCCAGCACGTCGGCCAGGCTCTGCCCGGGGAGGCGCTCGAGGACGATGTAGTCGCGGCCCCGGTCGATGCCGTGGTCGTGCACGGCGACCACGTGCGGGTGGTTGAGCATCGCCGCGGCCCGCGCCTCGGTCATGAAGCGGCGCCGGGTGTCCTGCTGCACGCTGACCGACGGATAGAGCATCTTGACCGCGACCGGCCTGCCGAGTCGCATGTCCCAGGCATCCCGGACTTCCGCCATGCCGCCACGGCCGAGAACGCCGTGCAGTTCATAGCGGCCGCCCAGCACTTCCGGCGCCTGCATCTCTTCAAGCTAGCCGGAATGGCACGAGCGCAAACCCGACGCGCCGGATACGGAGCTCGAGCGCGGTGCGCATTCGGCGCGCGAAACCGCGGTCTCTGTGATCAGATATGGCCCAGATGTGATCACAAATCATCGAAAGGTGATCACAACCCCGTCGTCCCGAGAACGGAAGGCAACCCCGTGACCCAGACCGAAGTGCGGCAGGCTGCGACCCCGACCGACCCTCGGTCGGCCCGTCACGTCGTTGCGGGCGCGGGCGTGGGCACATTCGTCGAGTACTTCGGCGACGCGGTCTATGCGTTCATGGCCGTCACGCTGGCCGCCGTCTTCTTCCCCACCGAAGACCCGTCGGTGGCGATCCTGCAGACCTTCGCCATCTTCGGCGTGTCCTTCCTGATGTATCCGCTCGGCGGCATGTTCTGGGGCCACTTCGGTGACAAGCTCGGCCGCAAGAAGGTCCTGGCGATCACGATTCTGGGCATGGGTGGCATCACGTCGGTGATCGGCCTGCTGCCCACCCACGCATCGATCGGCGGCGCCGCCGCACTGCTGCTGTTGATCGCGCGCCTGCTGCAGGGCTTCTGCGCGTCGGGTGAGTACTCCGGTGCCGCGGTGTTCATCGGCGAGTTCGCACCGCCGCGCAAGCGCGCCCGCTACATCAGCGTGGTCCCGATCGGCGCGGCCTCCGGGTTCCTGGCCGCGTCCGTCCTGATCACGGCGATGTTCTCGGTGCTCGGCGACGAAGCCATGCAGGACTGGGGCTGGCGCGTCCCGTTCCTGATCGCCGGGCCGCTGTGCCTGGTCGGCTGGTACATCCGTTCCAAGCTCGACGAGTCGCCGGCCTTCCTGGCTCTGCAGTCCGCCGACCAGGTCGTCAAATCGCCGGTGGCACAGGTCTTCCGGAATCACTGGCGCAGTGTCCTGCGCATGCTCTGCATCATGGCGGTCAACGCCGGCGGCTACTACCTGGTGCTGTCCTACATGGTCACCTACTTCCAGGAGGAGGTCGCGCTCTCGGCGACCCAGTCCAACCTGATCGCCACCCTGGCGCTGGTGCTGTACCTGCCGCTGCTCTTCGGCGCCGCCGCACTGTCCGACCGGATCGGGCGCAAGCCCGTCCTCATCGCCAACGCGGTGCTCTTCATCCTGGTCAGCTATCCGGCGTTCCTCCTGCTCGGCGCCGCCGGATTCGGGGCCGCGCTGGCGGTGCAGCTGCTCTTCGTCGCCGTGTTCAGCCTCAACGACGGGACCTTCGCGACCGCCTTCGTCGAGGGCATGCCGACCGAGATCCGCTTCAGCGGCTTCGCGATTCCGTTCACCATCGGTATCGGCCTGTTCGCCGGCGGCACCCCGTTCCTGGCGACGTGGCTGATCGACGCCACCGCGAGCCCGGCCGCCCCGAGCTTCGTCCTGATCGCCATCTGCGTCGTCGCCCTGGCCGGTCTGGTCACGCTCCGCGAGACCGCCCCGGCCAAGATCGCCGCCGAGCCGTCCGCACCCTGACGACCGGCCCGCATCGTGCAACTGAGCGAATACACCCGGCTGGACGCCACCGCGCTGGCGGCTCTGGTCGCCGACGGTGAGGTCACCGCAGACGAACTCACCGAGACGGCACGTGCGGCGCTGCAGGCCGTCGACGCCGAGATCAACGCGGTGGTCGAGATGTACGACGACGCGCGGGTGCCGGGGCCGTCAGAGACCGCGGCGGCCTTCGCCGGGGTGCCGTTCCTGATGAAGGATTTCGGCGCCCGGGAGGCGGGGCGGCGCCAGTGGATGGGCAGCTGGGCGGTCGACGACGTTCGCGCCACGTCCGAATCGCCGCTGGCGCAGCGCTTCCGGGAGTCCGGACTGGTCACGATAGGACGTTCGGCGACATGTGAATTCGCCGTGACGGCCACCGTGCAGTCGGGCCGCTTCGGGCCGACCCGCAACCCCTGGGACGTCTCACTTTCCCCTGGTGGCTCCAGCGGAGGTGCGGCCGCGGCCGTCGCCGCCGGTGTGGTGCCGATGGCGCATGCGACCGACAGCGGTGGGTCGATCCGTATCCCGGCCGCCTGCTGCGGGCTCGTCGGCCTGAAGCCCACCCGGGGCGCGATCCCGCTGGACCCGGCCGAGACCGCACCCGGCGACTTCCACACCGAGTTCGTCCTCACCCGCTCGGTCCGTGACGCCGCCCGAGCGCTGACCGCGTTCGGCACGGGGCCCGGGCAGCGGCCCGCCGGCAGGCCATACCGGATCGCGGTGGCGACCCGCGCCGACTGGCTGCCCGAGCCGGACCCGGTCGTCACCGCGGCGACGCTGCACGCGGCGCGGCTGTGCGAGGGGCTCGGCCACACCGTGGGGGAAGCCGCACCGCGAATCGACTGGCCGCAGCTGTTCGAGGCGATGAAAGATCTGTGGGCAGTCGGGACCGCGGATCTGGTCGGCCGCTGGACCGACACCGCCGCCGCCGAGCGGCCCATCGACGTCGAGGGCCTGACGTGGGAACTGGTGGAGCGGGCACGACGCCTGGGCACCGACGACGTCGACGCCGCGATGACGCGGATAGCCACGGCGACAGCCGCTTTCACCGAGTTCTTCAGCAGCTACGACATCCTGCTGACCCCCACCCTGCCGGCCGCACCGCCGCCGCTCGCACAGTTCCACCCCGACATGGACCTCGGCACGTACTACGCCGGCCCGGTGGGCCTGATGGAGCCCGCGGTCGCGGTCTTCAACGCCACCGGTCAACCGGGACTGTCGATCCCGGCCACGCTCGCCGGTGGCCGCCCGGTCGGTGTCCACCTCGCGGCCGCGGCCCACCGGGACGCCGACCTGCTGGCCCTGGCCGCCGAACTGGAAGCCGAAATCCAATGGCCGCACTGGACCCCGTCCGTACACGCCGGATCCCCGCCACAACACAGGGAGCAGCACCCATGACCGAAACCTCCCGACTCAGCCCGCCCGCGGTGGCGTTCGAGCAACTGCGCTCCTGGATTCTGGCGGGAGCGCTGGCGCCGGGTCAGCGGCTGCAGGTCCGCGAGGTCGCCACTGGAATGGGGTTGAGCACCATGCCCGTTCGCGAGGCGCTCATCCGCCTCGAAGAGGCCGGACTGGTCACCCAGGAGCCGCGCAAGGGTGCCGTGGTCGCGCGCCTGTCGATCGACGATCTACGCGACTACTACGACCTGCGGCAGATCATCGAGCCGCAGTCGCTGCAGATGGGCGTCGAACGCATGACGCCCGAACGCCTCGCCAGACTGCGCGCCACCATGACCGCGCTCGAAGAAGCCGTCGCCGAAGGCGATCTGGTCACCACCCTCGACCTCGACGAGCAGGTTTTACTGCTCATCCACGGGGCGGTGGCCAACAAACACCTCACCCGGGTGATCAAGTCCATCTGGACACGCGTCCGGCCCTACAAGCTGCTGTGGACCACGACGGCCCAGGTCGACGCCGGCGCCTACATCGCCGAGGAGGACGCCCGCTTCGTCGCGATCGCCGAGGCGCGCGACGGTGCCCATGCTCACGAGCTCATGATCGAGAGCCTCGTCAACGCGAAACTGCGCCTGTCGGACCTGCTACGCAGCCACGACAGCGGTCCCATGCCCAGCCGCGTCAAAGGCGACGACCTCGTGGAGCTGATCGCCGCCCTCGCCCGTGGCCATGGAGCGCGCGTTGTCCCCTGATGTGCCGCCTCCCGTGCGAGTCGCCGTCATCGGCGGCGGGATCATCGGGCTGAGCAGCGCGTACCACCTCGCCCGCGCCGGCCACGCCGTCACGCTCATCGAGCGGAACACCTGTGGCCGGGGCGCCTCTTGGGGCAACGCGGGCTGGATCGTGCCGTCGCTGATCGCACCCTTCAACGCTCCCGGAGCGGTCCCCCAGGCGCTGCGGGCGATGCTGAACCCGCAGAGCCCCATAGCTTTACGCCAGCTTCCGACACTGTCGCTGGCCCGCTGGGGCCTGCGGTTCCTGCATCAGTGCAGCCCGGACCGCAGCCGGGCCGCCCTGCGGATCCTCGCCGGGATGTCCGCCGACGCATCCGCCGACATCCTCGCCCTCGCCGACGACCTGGGCTTCGAGGTCCACCGCGCCGGTCTGCTGATCCCGTTCCGCTCCCCCGCGGCGCTGGCGGAGTACCGCGCCGCACATGCCGTCGTCGAGTCGGCGGGCTACCGCGGCCCCATGGAGGTGCTCGACGCGCGGTCCGCAGCGGAACGGGAACCTGCCCTGTCGCCCGACGTCGTCGGCGCCGCGTACCTGCCCGACGAAATCAGCGTCCGGCCCGACGCCATGACCACGGCGCTGGCCGATGGGCTCGCCACACTCGGCGGTGAGATCGTCGAGGACGAAACCGTTGTCGGAGTCGGGCATACGGGCCGCGGTTGGCAGGTGCGGACGCCGCACCGGAGTGTCGACTGCGATGTGGCGGTGATCGCCGCCGGTGAGCAGACCGCCGCGCTCGCCAGATCCTGCGGGGTCCGCCTGCCGTTGCAGTCCGCGCGGGGCTGCAGCATCACCCTGCCGCCGGTGCTCGAGCTGCGGGGGCCCGTCAAGATCGCCGAAGACCGGGTGGCCTGCACCCCGTTCGCCAACGGCGAGCTCCGCATCTCCGGCACCTTCGATCTGGTGCGGCCCGGCGCGGGTACCTCACGCGGCCGGATGCAGGCCGTGCTGGCCGCGGCCTCGGCCACCCTGCCCGCGCTGCGCGACCTCGACATCTCCGCGCTCGGCGTCTGGAGCGGCGCCCGCACCTGCACCCCCGACAGCATCCCCGTTGTCGGACCGGTGGGACGGCGTCCCGGCCTGATCGTGGCCTCGGGCCACGGCACGCTCGGCATGACGCTGTCGGCCGCCACCGCCCGAACCGTCACCGCGTTGGTGAACGCAACCTCCATCCGCCACTCCCCGAGAGGAATTTCGTGAGCCTCCTCATCCCCCAGCAGCTGCACTTCTCCATCGAGGAGTACCGCGCCCGCCTGCAGCGCACCCAGGCCGAGATGGAACGACACGGCCTCGACGCGCTGCTGCTGCACCAACCCGAGAACATCGCCTGGCTCAGCGGCTTCTGGCACGACGGCTTCTTCGCCTATCACGCGCTCGTCGTCCCCGCCGACGGCGACCCCATCCTGATCGAGCGGGCGCTGGAAGACCCCGTGGCACAGGAGCTCTCGTGGGTCAACGACCGGCGCGGCTATCTCGACGGTGAAGACCCCGAAGCGCTGGCGGCCGCCGCTGTCGCCGAGGTGACCGCGGCGGGTGACCGGGTGGGTGTCGAACTGGGCTCGGCGTTTCTGCCGGTCGCTCGGCACCACCGGTTGTCCGCGCTGATGTCCGACCGGAATCTGGTCGGTCACAACGACATCGTCGAGGAGCTCCGCCAGATCAAGTCGGCGCAGGAGATCGCCTACATCCGCACCGCCGGCCGCATCGCCTCGGCCGCGGTCGCCGCCGGGCTGCGTGCCGCCCGGGTCGGCGCCTCCGAGCTCGACATCGCCGGCGCCGTCGCCGCGGCACAGGCCGAGCACGGCCACGATTCCTTCTTCGGTGGCCTGGGCGGCACCATCTGCAGCGGGTGGCGCACCATCCAGCTGCACGGCCAGCACACCGGCCGCAGGCTGGAGCGGGATGACCGGCTGCGCCTCGAGCTGCCGGGCATCCACCGCCAGTACTGGGCCAAGCAGATGCGTGCGACCGTCCTGGGCCGGCCGGACGACGACCTGGTGCGCGCCCACGAAATCCTGCGCGCCGCACAGGATCGCGCGATCGCGGCCATGGCGCCGGGGGTGCCCGCGGCCCACATCGCCGAGCTCTGCCGGCGACCCGTCCTGGAGGCCGGACTGGTCGAGCGGTACGAGAATCGCGTCGGCTACGGTCTCGGTCTGCAGTTCCACCCCACCTCGGGTGACTTCGCGCTCGACATCGACCACCGGACCAATCGCAAGCTCGAGGCCGGAATGGTGTTCCACATGCTGCTGTTCGCGGCCGGCGCCGCGATCAGCGAGACCGTCGTGGTCACCGACGACGGCTGCGAGGTGCTCACCGAGGGCGACCGGTCACTGTGCGCGGTCGGCTGATGGGGACACCGACGGTCGCCGTGATCTCCATGGGCGGCACCATCTCCTGCGCTCCCGGCGACGACGGGCGCGCACTGGTGCCGCGCACCGATGCCGCCGATCTCGTCTCGGGTGACTCCGTGGACGGGGTCGAGGTGCGCTCGGTGCAGTGGAGTCTGTCCGACTCCTCGGAGATCACGTTCAACGAGATGATCCGGCTGGCCCGGGAGATCCGCCGGCAAGCGGCGGACGGGGCGGACGCCGTCGTCGTCACCCAGGGCACCGACAGTCTCGAGGAGTCGGCGTACGTGCTGAGTCTGCTGCAGCCACTGGACCGGCCGGTGGTGTGCACCGGCGCGATGCGGGCTCCCACGGCGCCCGGATCCGACGCCGCGGGTAATCTCCGCGCCGCGATCGCCACGGCCCTCGACCCGCAGTTGGCTCAGTCCTCGGCGGGCGCGGTGGTGGTGATGAACGACGAGATCCATTCCGCCAAATGGGTGCAGAAGCACCACACCCAGCGCGTCGACGCCTTCACCTCCACCGACCGGGGCCCGCTCGGTGTCCTCTACGAGGGACGTCCGCGGTTCCTGCGGCAGGACCCGCCGCCGTCGCTGCCGGCACTGCTCGACCGCGAGACCGGCAGACACGTCCGGGTGGCGCTACTGACCGCGGTGCTCGACCAGGACACCGCGCTCATCGAGGCCGTCGCCCGGAGCGGGTACCACGGCCTGGTCATCGAAGGCATGGGCGGCGGGCACGTCAGCGGTGTCGTCGCACGGGCGGTCGGCGCTCTCGCGCGCGACATCCCCGTGGTCTACGCGTCGCGCAGCCGAGCGGGCGCGGTGCTCGAGCGCACCTACGGCTCACCGGGCGCCGAACTGGATCTCATCGACCGCGGCGCCGTCCCTGCGGGCGAACTGCCCGCCCTGAAGGCGCGGGTGCTGCTGACCATGCTGCTGCGGTCGGGCTACTCCCGGCGCGAGGTAGAGACCCTGCTGCGCCGGGAAGCCCACGCCGGTCCGTGCTGATCAGACCTTCGGGCAGTAGAACTGCGGCTGGCCGCGGTACTCGACCGGTGGCAGGTTGCGGGCCGGGGTCTCGACCAGCGGGGCGTCGGCGGGCAGCCGTCCCGAGGCTCGGTCGAGCGCGGACCGTTTGCGCGGGTGCATGAGCCAGCGCTTGGGCAGCACCTTGCCCGCGAAAGTCACCACCTCGCAGAACCGGCGGTGCACAAACTCCTGACGCGGCGACCACGTGTAGCCCATCAGCTCGCGCACCGGCGGGTCGTAGAGCGCGACGGTCATGAAGTCCAGGAAGTGCTGCATGACCTTGAGGTTGAGCTTCCACAACGGATCCGGAACCCATTCCAGCGACGGATGCTTGGGCATCGTCGACAGATCCATGACTTCGCGCGCGGCCCAGTTGTTCTCCAGCACGTTGTTGCACATGTGATCCCAGTACTCCTGGAACTCTTCCCAGCTCTTGGGGACCGGGCGCATGCTCATGCCGTACATCCGGTACCACTGCACATGCTCGTCGAAGAGCTGACGTTTCTCGTCCTCGGTGATCCCGCCGCCGAACTTCTCCGCGGCCAGCAGCACCGACTTGAAGAACGTCGCGTGCGCCCAGTAGAAGACGTCCGGGTTCAGCGCGCTGTAACGCCGCCCCTGCTCGTCGACCCCTTTGATGCCGATGTGATAGTCACGCACCTCGGCACCGGTCTTGGGAGCGCGGTCGCCGTCGAAGACAACCCCACCGATCGGGTAGATCGAGCGCAGCAACCGCGGAATGCGCTCCAGGAAGAAGATCGAGTGGTCCTTGACCGCCGCGCCCAGCTGCGGATGCATGTTCTGCATCGACCCGGCCCAGGTGCCCTGGAACAGGCCTGTCCACTGCCCGAAGTACTTCCAGGTCAGCGAGTCCGGTCCGAGCGGGGCGGGCAGGTCGTCGTAGCCGCCGCCCGTCACGGGGCAACCGGCGGCGACAGCGTCGTCGACCGGTTCCGGATCGCCTTTGGCCGGGCACGTTGCGGACGTATCTTGGGTCACTGGCGCTCTTCCTGTCGACGCGTCACGGATTTCTGACTACACACGTTGTCAGATGAGCTTAGGAGGGTCGTGCGCTCAGGTCAACGACGGGGCAGGTGGTCCGGTGTCCCCCTGTCGGACCGTCAGGCGCTGCGCCGCGGCGAACTGATCGCCGCCGGCATCGCCGCCCTCGGCGACCCCGAACGCCCCGGCCTCACCGTGCGGGCGGTGTGCCGTGCCGCCGGGTTGACCGAGCGGTACTTCTACGAAAGCTTCACCGACCGCGACGATTTCGTCGCCGCCGTGTACGACGAGGTGTGCACCGCGGCAATGTCGGCGCTGCTGCAGGCGGAGACCCCGCGGGATGCGGTGGAGCGGTTCGTCTCCCTGATGGTCGACGACCCGACGCGGGGCCGGGTGTTGCTGCTCGCACCCGAAGCCGAACCGGTGCTCGCCCGGTCCGGGGCGCGCTGGATGCCGAATTTCATCGACCTGCTGCAGCGCAAACTGACCCGCATCACCGACCCGACCGAGCAGGCGATGATTGCCACCGGCCTGATCGGGGCACTCACTGCACTGTTCACCGCGTACCTCGACGGCAGGTTGGGGGCGACCCGCGAACAGTTCATCAACCACTGTGTTGAGCTACTGCTCAGCGGTGCAACGACTTGATAACGCTTTCCGCCTTGCTTGTGAGCTGCGGCGCGGTGGCTTGAATGTCACCGAAATACACAGATATATTGACTGCAACTACCAGGTACAGATAAATGGGAGGCCGTCGTGTCGAAAGACCTGACCGACCTGCAACTGCTGAAAGAGCTCGAGCCCGTCGTCGAGCCCCTCGTGAACCGGCACATGCGGATGAAGAAGGACTGGAACCCCCACGACTTCATCCCGTGGTCGGACGGCAAGAACTACTACGCCCTCGGCGGCCAGGACTGGGACATCGAGCAGTCCAAGCTGTCCGAGGTCGCTCGCGTCGCGATGCTGACGAACCTCCTGACCGAGGACAACCTGCCGTCGTACCACCGCGAGATCGCGATGAACTTCAGCATGGACGGCCCGTGGGGCTTCTGGGTCAACCGCTGGACCGCCGAGGAGAACCGCCACGGCATCGCCCTGCGCGACTACCTCGTCGTCACCCGCAACGTCGACCCCGTCGAGCTCGAGATGCTGCGCATCGAGCAGATGACCCGCGGCTTCTCCCCCGGCCAGAACCAGCAGGGCGGCATCGAACTGTTCGCCGAGAGCCTCTTCGACTCGGTGATCTACGTGACGTTCCAGGAACTCGCGACCCGCGTCTCGCACCGCAACACCGGCAAAGCCTGCGATGACCCCATCGCCGACCAGCTGTTGCAGCGGGTGTCCGCCGACGAGAACCTGCACATGATCTTCTACCGGGACGTGTCCGAGGCCGGTTTCGAGATCGCGCCCGACCAGGCGATGAAGTCGCTGCACAAGGTGCTGCGCAACTTCAAGATGCCCGGGTACACCATCCCCGACTTCCGCCGCCGCGCGGTGACCATCGCGTCTGGCGGTGTGTACGACCCGAAGATCCACCTCGACGACATCGTGATGCCGGTGCTGAAGAAGTGGCGCATCTTCGAACGCGAGGACTTCAACGGCGAGAGCGCCCGGATGCGCGACGACCTGGGCCTGCTGGTCGAAGAGCTGCAGGAGGCCGTCGACAAGTTCGAGGTCGCCAAGCAGCGTCGTGAAGCACGGCTGGCGCAGATGGCCGAGAAGAAGGCTGCCAAAGCCCAGCTGGTAGGGACCTCAGCGGCGTCGTGACCCACGTCGAGGCGCCGTGCACGGCCCGGTCCGCACTGCGGATCGGGCCGATCGCGTTGCGCAGCCCGGTCGTCCTGGCCCCGATGGCCGGTGTGACCAACGTCGCATTCCGCACCCTGTGCCGCGAACTCGAGCTCAGCCGCGCCGGCACGGTCAGCGGTCTCTACGTGTGCGAGATGGTGACCGCCCGCGCCCTCGTGGAACGCCACCCCGTCACCATGCACATGACGACGTTCGCGCCCGACGAGACACCGCGCTCGCTGCAGCTCTACACCGTCGACCCGGCCACCACCTACGAAGCGGCGAAGATGATCGTCGACCAGAACATGGCCGACCACATCGACATGAACTTCGGCTGCCCGGTCCCCAAGGTCACCCGGCGCGGCGGCGGTGCGGCCCTGCCGTACAAGCGCCGCCTGTTCGGACAGATCGTCGCCGCCGCGGTCCGCGCGACCGAGGGCACCGACATTCCGGTGACCGTCAAGTTCCGCATCGGCATCGACGACGCGCACCACACGCACCTCGACGCCGGGCGCATCGCCGAACAGGAGGGCGCCGCCGCGGTGGCGCTCCATGCCCGCACGGCCGCGCAGCGGTACTCCGGCGAGGCCGACTGGGAGCAGATCGCCGCCCTCAAGGCCCACGTCCGCGGGATTCCGGTGCTCGGAAACGGTGATATCTTCGACGCCCGAGACGCGCTGGCCATGATGGCCGCGACCGGGTGCGACGGAGTGGTGATCGGCCGTGGCTGCCTGGGGCGGCCCTGGCTGTTCGCCGAGCTGTCGGCCGCCTTCACCGGGGCGGAGCCGGCGACCCCACCCACCCTGGGCGAGGTCGCGGCCATCATCCGAAGGCACGGCGAGTTGCTGGCCGCCCACTTCGGAGAGGACAAGGGAATGCGGGACATCCGCAAGCATGTGGCCTGGTACCTGCACGGCTTCCCCGCCGGGGCCGACCTGCGCCGATCGATGGCGCTGGTCAAGACCATCTCCGAGCTCGACGACCTGCTCGAGCAGCTCGACCACGAAGAACCGTTCCCCGCGGCCGCCTATGGCCCGCGCGGACGCCAGGGCTCGCCCGCGTCGGTCACCCTGCCCGAAGGCTGGCTCGACGACCCGGATGACTGCACCGTCCCGGCCGGCGCCGACGTCATGCACTCCGGCGGCTAGAACCTCGAGACCATTTCGAGAGATTTCTGACACTCACCTCGTCTGGATGTCTCTCAGGTTGTCTCAGTACGATGAGGAGCCACATATCGGCTCCAATGGCGGAGTCAGAGCCAGTGCTTTATCAATGAAGGCACGGGGTATGGCAGTTGACGTGCTGAGACGCCACCAGGCGTCGGAGTACGGCGTGGCCAGGACAGCTGGAGGACCGGTACGAGATGAGCGACGGCGACAAGCGCGACGCCGCTGCTAATCGTGGCCGCCCAGCGCCCGATGACAGCACCGACAACGACTGGCTTACCCGAACACCACGCCCGACACCAGGCGCCGCGCCGTGGGAACGCCGAATCGAGGCGGAATCCACCGAACCGGCCGCGGACCCCGCCGCGGATGACGCGCCCACCCACGTCACGGTGGCCGATCTCATCGCCAAGATCCACGGTGACGACGCGTCGATCACCCCGCGGCGCCGCCGGCGCCGCCGCGCCACCCCCGAGCCGGAGACCGCGCCGGAATCGGAACCCACCCCGGAACCTCTCGCCGACGCCGAGCCCTACCCCGCCGACGACCTCGAGACCGCGATCCTGCCCGTCGTCGTCCCCGAACCCGAGCTGCCGGTCCTCGGCGCGCCGCCTCCCGAACCGCCGCGACCGCCCCGCACCCGCCCCCACCGGCGCACCCTGGTGGCCGGACGCGCCGCCGCGGCGCTGGTCGCGGTCCTCGCCCTGGTGCTCACCGGCGGTGCCTGGCAATGGCAATCCGCGAAGAACAACCTGCTCAACAAGGTCTCCGCGCTCGACCCGGACTCCCGGGACATCCTCGACCCCAACGCGCAGTTCGGTGACGAGAACTTCCTGATCGTCGGCACCGACAGCCGCCTCGGCGACAACAGCGCGATGGGCGCCGGCACCACTGAGGACGCGGCAGGCGCCCGGTCGGACACCGTGATGCTGGTGAACATCCCGGCCAACCGCAAACGCGTGGTCGCGGTCTCTTTCCCCCGGGACCTGGAGATCGAGCCGATGAAGTGCGAGCCCTGGAATCCCGAGACGCGGGAATACGGCGTGATCACCGACCCGGACTCGCCGATGTACGGCATGGAACAGGTCTACACGGAGTACAAGCTGAACTCGGCGTTCGCCGTGGGCGGCCCGAAGTGCCTGGTCAAGGTCATCCAGAAGCTGTCCGGCCTGCACGTCAACCGGTTCATGGCCGTCGACTTCGCCGGCTTCTCGAAGATGGTCGACGCCCTAGGCGGTGTCGAGGTCTGCAGCACCACACCGATCGAGGACTACGAGCTGGGCACCGTGCTGGCCCGGGCCGGCCGCCAGGTCGTCGACGGCCACACCGCGCTGAACTACGTGCGGGCCCGGTCGGTGACCACCGAGTTCAACGGCGACTACGGCCGCATCAAGCGCCAGCAGCTGTTCCTGTCGTCGCTGCTGCGCTCGCTGATCTCGAAAGAGACCTTCTTCTCGCTGTCCAAGCTGAACAACGTCGTCAACATGTTCATCAACGACAGCTACGTCGACAACCTCACCACCAAGGACCTCGTCGACCTCGGGCAGTCGGTGCAGGGCGTCACCGCCGGACGCATCACGTTCGTGACCGTGCCGACCGTCGGCTACGCCGACGAGTGGGGCAACGAGATCCCGCGCACCGACGACATGCGGGCCCTGTTCGACGCGATCATCAACGACGATCCGCTGCCCGAGGAACGCAACCCCGACAACACCCCGGTCCCCGGCACGCCGGAGTCGCTGGCCAACGGCGCCACCGCGCCTGAGTCTTCGTCGGGCTCGACGCCCGAGATCGTCAACGCCGTGACCACCGATCCGTCCGAGGTCAGCGTTCAGGTGTCGAACTCCACCTCGACCGCCGGTCTGGGCTCGTCGGCGGCCGGTGCCCTGCGGTCCTACGGGTTCAACGTGAGCACGCCGGACGACTACCCGGGACCGTTGTCGCAGACCACGGTGTTCTTCTCCTCGGGCAACGAGGAAGCCGCCGCGACCCTCGCCGAGTCGTTCCCCGACGCCAAGATCGAACGGATCAGCGGCCTCGGCGACGTGGTACAGGTCGTGCTCGGCACCGACTTCGACGCCGTGTCGGCGCCGTCGCCGACCGGTTCCTCGGTGCAGGTGCAGGTGCTTCGGGGCACCAAGAGCGCCGCCTCGACCACGCTGCCGGAGGACCTCACCGTCACCAACGCCGCCGACACCAGCTGCGAATAACGCACCGTTTCGGCAGGTGGGGTTCACCCGTCGTTCATCGTCCGATCGTGACTGGGGTTCCCCAGCGCCGTAGGCTTGAGCCATGCGTACCGCGTACCACGAGCAGTTGGATGCCCTGACCAGTCTTCTCGGCGAGATGTGCGGACTGGCGGGCGTCGCGATGGAGCGCGCCACCCAGGCCCTGCTGCAGGCCGATCTGGCCCTGGCCGAACAGGTCATCACTGACAACGACCAGATCACCGCGATGAGCGCCCGGGCCGAGGAGAGCGCCTTCGTCCTGCTGGCACTGCAAGCCCCGGTGGCCGGCGACCTGCGCGCGATCGTCAGCTCCATCCAGATCGTCGCCGACGTCGAACGCATGGGGGCGCTCGCGCTTCACGTGGCCAAGATCGCCCGCCGGCGCCACCCGCAGCACGCCCTGCCCGAAGAGGTCAACGGATACTTCGCCGAAATGGGCCGCCTGGCGGTCGAGTTGGGCCACAGCGCGCAGGAGGTGCTGATCACCCGCGACCCCGAGAAGGCCGCGCGGATCAGCGAAGAGGACGACGCGATGGACGACCTGCATCGCCACCTGTTCTCCGTGCTAATGGACCGGGAGTGGAAGCACGGCGTGGCCGCCGCGATCGACGTCACCCTGCTGGGCCGCTTCTACGAGCGGTTCGCCGACCACGCCGTCGAGGTGGCACGCCGGGTGATCTTCCAGGTCACCGGCAAGAACCCCGACGAAGAGCAACTGCCCGCGTCGCGCTGAGCGCGCGAGTGGTCAGGGCGCTGAGCGCGCGAGTGGTCAGGGCGCTGAGCGACGCGGGCAATCCGCGGGAGTGGTTGTCTCTCAGCCGAACCGGCCGGAGATGTAATCCTCGGTGGCCTTCTTGGTCGGGTTCGAGAAGATCTTCTCCGTGTCGTCGATCTCGATGAGCTTGCCCGGCTTGCCCGTGGCCTCGAGGTTGAAGAACGCCGTCTGATCACTGACCCGGGCGGCCTGCTGCATGTTGTGGGTGACGATCACGATCGTGAACTCCTGCTTGAGTTCTGAGATCAGGTCCTCGATCGCCAGCGTCGAGATCGGGTCCAGCGCCGAGCACGGCTCGTCCATCAGCAGGACGTCGGGCTGCACCGCGATGGCCCGCGCGATGCACAGCCGCTGCTGCTGACCGCCGGACAGTCCGCCTCCCGGCTTGTCGAGCCGGTCCTTGACCTCGTTCCACAGGTTCGCACCGCGCAGCGAGCGCTCGGCCACCTCGTCGAGGGTCTTCTTGTTACGCACCCCCGCCAGCTTCAGCCCGGCCACCACGTTGTCGCGAATCGACATGGTGGGAAACGGATTAGGCCGCTGGAACACCATGCCGATGGTCTTGCGAACACCCACCGGGTCGACGCCGGCACCGTAGATGTCCTCCCCGTCGAGCAGCACCGCGCCCTCGACGCGCGCGCCCGGGATCACCTCGTGCATCCGGTTGAGGGTGCGCAGCACCGTGGACTTACCGCAGCCCGACGGACCGATGAACGCAGTGACGCTGCGCGGCTGCACCGACAGGGAGACGTCGCCGACCGCGTGGAAGGCGCCGTAGTAGATGTTGACGTCCTTGAGATCCAGACGCTTGGCCATGGTCAGTGTTCTCCTAAACCTGCTCAGACCTTTTTAGGGGCAAAGAATTTGGCGAGGAATCGCGCACCGACGTTGAGAATCGCGATCAGCACGATCAGGGTCAGTGCCGCACCCCACATGCGGTCGGTGGGCACCGGGTTGGCACCCGCACCCGCGGAGGTCTGGTCGTACATCATCCCGGGCAGCGAGCCCATGAACCCACCGAACATGTCGAAGTTGATGGCCTGCGAGTAGCCGACCAGGATCAGCAGCGGCGCCGTCTCCCCCATCACGCGGGCCAGGGCCAGCATGATGCCGGTGACGATGCCGGACAGTGCCGTGGGGATCACGATGGCCGAGATGGTCTTCCACTTCGGCACACCGAGCGCGTAGCTGGCCTCACGCAGATCCATCGGCACGATCCGCAGCATCTCCTCGGTGGACCGCACGATCACCGGGATCATCAGGAGCACCAGCGCAAGTGACACCGCCAAACCGGACCGCTCGAACCCCAGCGTGGCCACCCACAGTGCGTAGATGAACAGCGCCGCCACGATCGACGGGACACCGGTGAGGATGTCGACCATGAAGGTGGTGACCTTGCCCATCCGGGTACCGCCGCCGTACTCGACCAGGTAGATGCCGACGAACACGCCGACCGGGATCGAGATCGCCGCACAGACGAGGCCCTGGAACAGGGTGCCGACGATGGCGTGGTACGCGCCGCCGCCGGGAGCGAACGCCGTCATGCCGGCCTGCGAGTTCAGCCACCAGGTGCTCGACGTGACCGCGCCGAATCCTTTGGCCACCACCGTGTAGAGCACCCACACCAGCGGGACCAGCGCGACCAGCACCGAGGCGGTGACCAGGACGGTCGCGACCTTGTCAACGGCCTTGCGGCGAAAGCTCAAGCCCTGGAAGGTCGGCGGCTTGACAGGCCGATCCAGTGCGCTCGTCATGACTTGCCCTTCCCGGAGACCGCAGCGCGAGCCAGTGAGTTGACCACGAACGTGAGGATGAAGAGCACCAGGCCGGCCGCGATGTAGGCGCCCGCCTTGTACTGGTCGTTGAATTCCGAAGCGGCCGAGGCGATCAGGCTGGCGAAGGTGTAGCCGCCGTCGAACAGCGACCAGCCGAACGCCTGCTGCGTCCCGCGCAAGATGATCAGCAGCGCGATCGTCTCGCCGAGCGCGCGTCCCAGACCCAGCATCGCGCCGCTGATGTAACCCGACATGCCGAACGGCAACACTGTCGTGCGCACGACCTCCCAGCGGGTCGCGCCCAGGGCCAGCGCGGCTTCGATCTGCCCGCGCGGGGTCTGCACGAACACCTCGCGGGTGACCGCGGTGATGATCGGCAGGATCATCACCGCCAGCACGATGCCGGCGGTGAAGATGGTGCCGCCGCCCGCCACCGAGGCCGTGCCGGTGGAGAACAGGAAGATGAAGCCCAGAGAGTCATTGAGCCACAACGCGAACGGCTTGATCACCGGCGCGAGGACATACAGCCCCCACACGCCGTAGATGATCGACGGCACCGCGGCCAGCAGATCCACCAGGTAGGCCAGCGGGTGACTGACCCGGCGCGGCGCGTACTGCGTCAGATAGATCGCGATGCCCAGCGCCACCGGCATCGCCAGCAGCAGGGCGAACACCGACACGAAGACGGTGACCTGCAGCAGATCCAGGATGCCGAAGTGCATCGCCGACGTGTCGGTGGTGATCCAGTTCCCGCCGTAGAGGAAGAAGTTCTCCTCGTTGCGGGCCAGCGCGGGCAGGGCCCGCCACAGCAAAAAGAGCCCGATCGCGGCGATGATCGCGACGATCAGGACACCGGATCCCTCGGCCAGGAACCGGAATATCCGGTCCCCGATCCGCACCTTGGCGTTCTTGGCAGGGTCTGTCGAGATCGGCGTGGGTTCGGGGACGGGTGCGGCCAGCGCCTCACCCGACCCCGAATCGGCGGGATTGGGAATCGTCACAGAAGTTCCGTCGAAGCCCTTCTCGGTTCCGTGGTACGTCATTCGGTCAGACCCCATCCTTCCGTCGACCCCGCCTTTGCGCCAAGTGGCTAGGCGGTGGAGCCGATGGCGTCGATGGACGTGAGCAGCCGCTCCTTGAACTTCTCGGGCAGCGGCACGTAACCGGCGGAGGACAGGTTGCCCTGACCGTGGTTGGCCGCGGCTGTCAGGAAGGACTTGACCGCCGCCGCGGTCTCGGCGTCGTAGCCGTTGGAGCAGACGATCTCGTAGGTGGCCAACATCAGCGGGTAGGCGCCGGGCTCCTGGGTGGCGTAGATCGAGTCCAGGTCGAGCACCAGGTCGTTGCCCTCGGACGCGAAGGCCGCGGCGTCGATCGCCTTGCCCGCGGTCTCGTCGGTCAGCTCGACGGCGCCGGCACCGGTGTCGATGCGGGCGTAGGGCACACCAGCCTGGTCGGCGAAGCCCTTCTCGACGTAACCAATCGAGCCCGGGGTGGCCTGCACGGCCTGCACCACACCGGCGGACTTCTGCGCGCCCTCACCGGCGCCGCCCTGGAACTCGCTGCCGGCGCCCTGCGTCCACGTCTGCGGGGCGGCGGCGACGAGGTACTTCTGGAAGTTGTCGGTGGTGCCCGAGGAATCGGAGCGGTAGATCGGGGTGACCGGGGTGTCCGGCAGGTCGACGCCCTGGTTGAGCCCCGCGATCGCCGGGTCGTTCCACGTGGTGATCTGACCGGAGAAGATCCGGGCCAGCACGTCGGCGTCGAGCACCACGGAGTCCACGCCGTCGAGGTTGTAGGCCAGGGCGATCGGGCCGAACACCAGCGGGAGGTGCCATGCCGGGTTGTCTCCGCAACGCTGCGCGGCAGCCGCGATCTGCCCGTCCTTGAGCGCGGAGTCCGAGCCTGCGAAGTCGACGTTGCGGGCGATGAACTGTTCGCGGCCGGCACCGGACCCGGTCGGGTTGTAGGACAGGTTCTTGCCGGGGCACAGCTGGCCCCACACCTGGTTGAAGATCGCCACCGCGTTCTGCTGAGCCGTCGAGCCCTCCGCAGTCACGCTGTTCTTACCGCCGCAGTCCGCAGCCGACGCCGAGCCGGTCACCGAGGTGGTGGGCGCGTTGTTGTCGGTGCCGCACCCGGCGAGGGTCAACGCGGTGACCGCCGCGATCGAGACGGTGGTGCCGAACGTCCTGAAGGTCCTCACTGATCCCACTTTCCTCATACGGGTGCCCAGAACAGCTGCAATCTCTCGGGCAACGTATGCGGCCGTGGTGGATCGTTCGCGGACTGCGGGTGAACGGAAGGTGAACGGTTCAGCGTTCTTACAGGTTCGCCGGGTAAGCGACCCCTACAGGTTCGCCGCGTAAGCGACGTCGACGTTTGCGACGACGAAACCGAGTCGTTCATACGTCTTCACCGCCGCGGTGTTGTCAGCCTCGACGTAGAGCATCACGTCGGGCTCGGCGCCGTCGGCGCTCAAGCGCTCAGCCAGGTGATGCAGACCGATCAGGGTGAGCGCGCCGCCGAGGCCGCGGCCCTGGGCGGCGGGGTCCACTCCGACGACGTAGACCTCGCCGAGTGTCGGCGAGTGCACCTTGGTCCAGTGGAACCCGAGCAGGGCGCCGGAGTCCTCGTCGAAGGCCAGGAACAGGCCGGCCGGGTCGAACCACGGCTCGCCGCGCCGTTCGGCGATCTCGGCCTCGGTCCAGCCGCCCTGCTCCGGATGCCACGAGAAGGCGGCGTTGTTGACGCGCAGGAGTTCGGCGTCGTCGCCGGGACCCGAGTAGGTGGCCAGCCGCACGCCCTCGAGGTCGGGGACGGCGGGGAGCGCGACCAGTCGGCGGCGCATCTGCAGCAGCCGACGCACCGCGACCAGGTTCAGCGCCGTCGCGGTCGCGCGCGCGGCCTCGAGGTCGCCGTGTGCCCAGAACCGGGTCGCCGGGCCACCGGCGTCCAGGGCGGTACGGATCATCTGCGACCCGGTGCCCCGTCGGCGCTGGTCCGGGTGCACCACAAGTTCGGCCATCGGCGAGTTGTCGTCGTCGGCCGGGGCGAGATTCAGGTAGCCGTGCACGCGGCCGTCGTCGGTGGCCAGCAGATGCCTGGTCCTGCCGTGGTTCAGCGCACGCAGCACCTGTTCGCCCACCGGGGCGACGCCGTCGGCCGCCGTGGCCGTCTCGACGAGATCGCGGATCTGCTGACGCTGCGCATCGGACAGATCGCCGCACCAGTCGACCGTCACGAACTCCCCAGAGCTTCGGAGACGGCCTCGCTGCCCAGCTCGTCGGCGGCGTCGTCGTAAGGGTCCTCGTCCATCTCGTCGGGCAGCGGCGACCCGGCAGCCGGTCCCCGGCCCCGGGCGGGACGGACCGCCTTGTAGCCGACGTTGCGGACGGTGCCGATCAGCGACTCGTACTCCGGACCGAGCTTGGCGCGCAGCCGCCGCACGTGCACGTCGACAGTGCGGGTGCCGCCGAAGAAGTCGTACCCCCATACCTCCTGCAGCAGCTGCGCACGGGTGAACACCCGGCCGGCGTGCTGCGCGAGGTACTTCAGCAACTCGAATTCCTTGTACGTGAGGTCGAGAGGGCGGCCACGCAGGCGGGCGGTGTAGGTGCCCTCGTCGATCACGAGTTCCCCGAGGCTGATCTTGCCGGCGTTCTCCTGGGTGGCCAGGCCACCGCGGCGCCCCACCAGCAGCCGCAGCCGCGCATCGATCTCGGCCGGCCCGGTGCTGGGGAGCAGGATCTCGTCCAGGCCCCATTCCACACTGACCGCGACCAGGCCGCCTTCGTTGACCACGGCCACCACCGGGACGGACGTTCCGGTGGTTCCCAGCAGGCGGCACAGCCCGCGTGCGGCGGCGAGGTCGGTACGGGCGTCGACGATGGCCACATCCGCGGTTCCGGCCTCCAGCAACGACGAGACCTCGGTCGGTGCGGTCCGCACAGTGTGTGCGAGCAGGGCCAGTGAAGGTAGTACGGATTCAGGATGCGGGTCGACCGTGAGTAGCAGTAGATCCAACTGGCCCTCCAACAGCCGTGGAGATCTCGCCTCGGACATCAATGTCGCGCGGTGACTTCCCAGATTCATGCCTGACACACGGCCGTTACCGACCGTTGGTGGTCTAACGATAGCGTGCTACCTGCCGGTAAGCCGCGTCGAAACGAACACTTCGGTTCCGTGGGCAACAATGTCGGGGTGCGCAAGCTCGTCATCGGTGCCCTGTCGACCATCCTGACGTTGGCCGTGGCCGCGGTCGGCACCGACTTCGGCGCGGCGATCTACGCCGAATATCGCCTGGCCAGAAGCGTCCGCAGCGCCGCCGACCTCAACTGGGACCCCTCGGTGGCGATCCTCGGGTTCCCCTTCGTCACGCAGGCGGCTCGCCACCAGTACGACGAGGTCGAGATCAAGGCCAGTGGCGTTGATCACGCTGTCGTCGGCAAGGCGTCGCTGGAGGCGACGCTGCACTCGGTCGCGCTGCCGGAGTCGTGGCTGGTCCAGCCGGACTCCACGCTCGGGGTCCGCAAAGTGGAGAGCCGCATCATCATCGACTCCACCCATCTGGGCCGCTTCATGGACATCCCGGACCTGCTCGTCGAGGCCCCGACGGTCGAGACCAACGACTCGACCGGCGGCACCACCGAGTCCGGCATCTCCAGCAATCGGGGCGTCGTGTTCAACGGCACCCCGCACAAGGCCGGGTTCGGCGAGAGGGTGAGCATCGCGGTGGACCTGTCGGTGACGGGACCGGACGACTCGACCCTGGTCTTCACCGCGACCGGGGTGCTGACCGGACCGGGCACCGCCGGCCAGGAGGTGCCCGAGGAGCAGCTGCCCGCGGTGCTGGCCGCGTTCACCACCACGCTGCCCGGCCAGCGGCTGCCCTTCGGCGTCGCCCCGACCACCCAGGGCGCCCGCGGTTCGGACATCATCATCGAGGGCATCACCGAGGACATGGAGCTCCGCCTGGACCGGTTCCGGCTCTCGTGAGCGGCACCTGGGTCGTCGTCATCGCGGTGCTGATCGCCTCGATGGGTCTGGCAGTCGTGATCGGCCGCCTGGTCACGCTGCGCGGCACCCTCGCGGGCGGGGCCGCCGAGTGGCCCGACGTCGACACCAGCGACCTGGGCCTGTCCACGACCGGCCCGACGATCCTGCACTTCTCCGCACCGTGGTGCGGCCCGTGTGTGGGCGTGCGCCGGGTCGTCGACGAGGTCTGCGGCGAACTGCCCGCCGTCGCCCATGTCGAGATCGACCTGGACGCCGATCCCGACGCGGCACGCAAGCTTTCGGTGCTGTCTCTGCCGACAACGTTCGTCTTCGACGCCGACGGCCGGCTGCGCTACCGCACGTCGGGCGTACCCACCGCCGCTGACCTGCGCTCGGCTCTGCAACAGCTGTTGGCTTGATCACCCCTTCATTGGGTAAGCTGTCGGCCGTGTCAGCCCGCCTCGAGCTTGTGCTCACCAAGCGCCGCGCAGTGGATCTGTGCCGCGTTGCGGGTTGTTGCTGTTGTTGTTGCTGCTGAGTAGCCGCGTTCTCGCGCTGTGCACCGCACTGTCGTTCGCGGCCGCCGACCGGCCCACCAGTCCGTCCATGCACAACAGGAGCTTGTTTTATGCCTAACGTCACCACCACCGGGAGCACCTCCGCGCCCGACGTGGTCGATGTGCGCGGACCCCGATTCGCAGCCTGGTTGACCAGTGTCGTCCTCGTGGCGACGATCCTGTCGGCGGGGATCAGCACGCCCGTGGCTGCAGCGTTGCTCGCCGTGCAGGCGGCAGTGTTCGCCGTGGGCGCGGGACTCGGTCCTCGCCGTCACCCCTACGGTCTGGCGTTCGCCGCTCTCGTCGCCCCGCGACTGGGTCCGGTCACCGACCGTGAACCTGCCGCGCCGCTTCGGTTCGCACAACTCGTCGGTCTGGTCTTCGCCGTGGTGGGCGTACTCGGCTTCACCACGGGATTGACATTGCTCGGCCTCGTCGCCACCGGTCTCGCACTGGTCGCGGCACTTCTCAACGCGGCCTTCGGCATCTGCCTGGGCTGTCTGCTCTACCCCCTCGCGGTCCGGCTTCGCGTGAAGCCGGACGCACCGTCTCGCACCTGATCGCCCCCAACAAAAACCGGAAGGACCCCCTCTATGGCACGCTCCGACGTCCTGGTCACAGTCGACTGGGCCGAGAGCAATCTCGATGCACCGAACACCGTGTTCGTCGAGGTCGACGAAGACACCAGCGCCTACGACACCGGACACATCCCGGGCGCCGTCAGGATCGACTGGCAGACCGATCTGCAGGATCCGGTCAAGCGCGACTTCGTCGACGCCGAGCAGTTCTCCAAGCTGCTGTCCGAGCGTGGCATCGCCAACGACGACACCGTGATCCTCTACGGCGGCAACAACAACTGGTTCGCCGCGTACGCCTACTGGTACTTCAAGCTCTACGGCCACGAGAACGTCAAGCTGCTCGACGGCGGCCGCAAGAAGTGGGAGCTCGACGCCCGCCCGCTGTCGACCGACAAGGTGGAGCGCCCGACCACGAGCTACACGGCCAAGGCGCCCGACAACAGCATCCGCGCGTTCCGTGACGAGGTCATCGACGCGATCGGCAAGAAGAACCTCGTCGACGTGCGCTCCCCCGACGAGTTCTCCGGCAAGATCCTCGCTCCGGCGCACCTGCCGCAGGAGCAGAGCCAGCGCGCGGGGCATATCCCGTCCGCCATCAACGTTCCGTGGAGCAAGGCCGCCAACGAAGACGGCACCTTCAAGTCCGACGAGGAACTGGCCAAGCTGTACGCCGAGGCCGGCCTGGACGGGGAGAAGGAGACCATCGCCTACTGCCGGATCGGTGAGCGTTCCTCGCACACCTGGTTCGTGCTGCAGGAGCTCCTGGGACACAAGAACGTCAAGAACTACGACGGTAGTTGGACGGAATACGGCTCCCTGGTGGGAGCCCCGATCGAGTTGGGAAGTTGATATGTGCTCTGCACCCAAGCAAGGACTGACGTTGCCCGCCAGCGTCGACCTGGAGAAGGAAACGGTCATCACCGGCCGTGTCGTGGATGACTCGGGGCAGGCCGTCGGCGGTGCGTTCGTGCGCCTGCTGGACAGCTCCGACGAGTTCACCGCCGAGGTCGTCGCGTCGGCCACCGGTGACTTCCGTTTCTTCGCCGCCCCCGGCACCTGGACCCTGCGGGCCCTGTCGAAGGTCGGCAACGGCGACGCCGTGGTCGCGCCGACCGGTGCGGGTATCCACGAGGTCGACGTCAAGGTCGCCTGACGAAGTCAGGCGGTCGGGTCCGGCTTAACGAGGCCAATCCCGGTCGCGAGCAGGATCTCGCCGACGGTTAGAATCTCCGTCGTGGTGCTCTTCTTCGAGATCCTGCTCGTGGCCGCGGTCGTGGTGATCACCTGGTTCGCGCTGTACGCGTTGTATCGCCTGGTCACCGACGAGTCGTAATGTCTTCCGGCGACGAGGCGGTCGCCGCGGCGGCCCAGCGGGCCAAGGAAACGGCGACGCGCAACGTCCCGTCATTCAGCGACCTTCCGCTACCCGCCGATACCGCGAATCTGCGCCACGGCGCCGATCTCCACGATGCCCTGCTCGCGCTGCTGCCCCTGGTGGGCGTGTGGCGCGGCGAGGGCGAGGGACGTGGCGCGCACGGTGACTACCGGTTCGGTCAGCAGATCATCGTGTCGCACGACGGTGGCGACTATCTGAACTGGGAAGCCCGGTCGTGGCGCCTGACCGAGACCGGCGACTACGAAGGTCCCGGCCTCCGTGAGACGGGCTTCTGGCGCTTTGTCACCGACCCGGCCGACCCTGGCGAGTCCCAGGCCATCGAACTGTTGCTGGCGCATTCGGCCGGCTACGTCGAGTTGTTCTACGGTCGCCCACTGAACCAGTCGTCCTGGGAGCTGGTCACCGACGCGCTGGCGCGCAGCAAGTCCGGCATTCTGGTCGGCGGCGCGAAGCGCCTCTACGGAATCATCGAGGGCGGCGACCTCGCCTACGTCGAGGAGCGGGTCGACGCCGACGGCGGGCTGGTCCCGCATCTCTCAGCCCGGCTGTCCCGATTCGCGGGCTGACCCCAGAAATGGGGCAGCCCCCGAGCCGTGGTCCTCGGTCGGACACAACCGAGGGGCTCGGGGGCCGGGTGACTGCGGGGAATTCGCCAGCGCGCGCAGGTGTGCGTCAGCGCTCCCCGGCGCTGCTAGCTCGCAGCCACCTCACATGTCCATAAGTCACTCAATTTGTCGGACCACCTCCTTCCCTGTGTAAGAGCGAAGGTACTCGCGCACCGGCAGCGCGACAAGGAAATTACTCTCTCAGCGATCGCTGAGCACGGCGGCGTCGATCAGTTCGGCCATGTCCTCGCACGCCGTCGCCGCAGGCAGCTCCTGCCCGTCGAGCGTGTGCACGCGCGCCGCCAGGGTGATGCTGGACACCAGCCAAACCCCTTGCGCAGTAAGCAGATCCGCGGGTCGCAGCGCCTGGTAGTCACAGTCGTAGCCCTTGTTGCGGGCCACTTCGAACAGTGCCTGCTGCGTGGTTCCGCGCAGAATCGGATACCACGGCGGCGGGGTTAGCAGGCACGGCCGGCCGTCCTCGGACTCGGTCGCGATGACGACCGTCGACCGGGGTCCCTCGAGGACGAATCCATCGGTGCTGACGAAGATCACGTCCCCGGCGCCGAGCCCCTCGGCATGCCGCAGCGCGGCCATGTTCACCGCGTAGGACAGTGTCTTCGCGCCGGCCAGTAACCACGGCATGTCGTCGATCCCGTGCGCAGCCAGACCGCGGGACAGCGTCACCGCCGCCAGCCCCCGGCGCCGGACGTCGGCCACCCGCCCGGGCAGCGGACCGACGGTGGCGTAGGCAGTGGGCGCGGAGCCGCTCTCCCGCCCTCTGCTGTAGACCAGCCGCAGCACGCCGTCGTCGTCCCCGTGCGCACACCAGGCCTGCACCGCGACCCCGACCGCGGCCGCCCAGCGCCCGAGGTCCGGTTCCGGCAGGTCCATCAGGCGCGCCGAGTGCGACAGCCGGCCCAGATGCGCATCGAGCAGACAGGCGCGGCCGCCGCGCACCAGCATGGTCTCGAAGATGCCGTCGCCGCGCACCGCCGCGAGATCGTCGGCGTACAGCAGCGGTACGGACGGATCGTGGGGTTGCCCGTCGAGCGTGACCACAACGCTGGGTCGGTCGGCCATGGGGCAAAAGCGTAGCCCCAGCGCAGATCGCGAGAACCGTAGAGTTGACGTATGTCCGCTGTCCCCGCACCTGATCCCGGCCCCGACGCGGGAGCCGTCTGGCACTACGGCGATCCCCTCGGTGAACAACGGACCGCCGCGCACGGCGCCGTGGTCGTCGACCGCTCGCATCGCGGCGTGCTGTCGCTCTCCGGCGGCGAACGCAAGACGTGGCTGCACAGCATCTCCACACAGCACGTCAGCCACACCGCGGACGGCACCACCACCCAGAACCTGAGCCTCGACGGCCAGGGCCGGGTCGAGGACCACTGGCTGCAGGCCGAGGTGGACGGCCGCACCGTGCTCGACACCGAGCCGTGGCGCACCGAGCCGCTGCTGGCCTACCTACGCAAGATGGTGTTCTGGTCGGACGTGACGATCGAGCCGGCCGACCTCGCCGTGCTGTCGCTACTGGGCCCCGCGGTCGCCGACGCCGCGGTGCTGGCCGCGCTGGGCGTGGAGGCGCTGCCGGCCGACGGCTCCGCGGTGGCCGTGGACGGCGGCGGCTTCGTCCGGCGCCTCCCCTCCGGTGGGGCGGATGTCGACCTGCTGGTCCCCCGTGCCGAGCTCAGCCGGTGGTGGGATCGGCTGGTGGCTGCGGGGGTGCGACCGGCCGGGGTGTGGGCGTACGAGGCCCACCGGGTCGCGGCGCAGCTGCCGCGCCTGGGCCTGGACACCGACGAGCGCACCATTCCGCATGAGGTGGGCTGGATCGGGGCGGCGGTGCACCTGGACAAGGGCTGCTACCGCGGCCAGGAGACCGTGGCGCGGGTGCACAACCTCGGGAAGCCGCCGCGGATGCTGGTCCTGCTGCATCTCGACGGGGACGGCGAACGTCCCGCGCCGGGCGATCCGCTGCTGGCCGGTGGGCGCGCCGTCGGGCGGTTGGGCACCGTGGTCGACCACGTCGACGAGGGGACGATCGCGCTGGCTCTGGTCAAGCGCGGGCTGCCCGCCGACACGGAGCTGACCAGCGGCGGGGACGTCGCCGCCGTGGCGGCCATCGACCCCGACTCGGTGCCGGCGTCGGATTCGGTCGGCGCCGGACGTCTGGCCGTGGAGCGGTTGCGTAGCGGTACTAAGTGAGAGCGCCCACAAAACCCCGCCCGGGATCAGGGCCTGCCAGCGCCACGGCCTTCGGCACGGTAAGGTGTCTGCAGGACAATAAACACACTCAGATCGGAGCCGCCTAGTAATTGGGCCGCTCCGTTATTGCGCGAGGGGGTTCCCCCATGGGCCGCGGCCGGGCTAAGGCAAAGCAGACCAAGGTTGCACGTGAGCTCAAGTACAGCTCACCTCAGACTGACTTCGAGCGGCTTCAGCGCGAGTTGTCGGGCACTTCCGGTTTGGATGGTGACGGCGCGTCGGATGACGCCTGGGTCGAGGAGGACGACTGGCGCCGATAGGCCCCAGTCCCCTCGACCCCGCCAGAACCTCTAGAACCTGGGGTGCTGCCCCACCAGAACCGCCCGGGCGCTGTCCTTACCGCCCTTCTTGACGGTGCCCAGGGTCCAGCAGTTCAGGTGCCGGGCAGTCAGCACGGCCAGTGCGCGATCGGTGTCCTCCGGCGCGACCACGGCCACCATGCCGACGCCCATGTTGAACGTCTTCTCCATCTCGGCACGCTCGATGCGTCCTCGTTGCGCGATCATGCCGAAGACCGGGGCGGGCGTCCACGTTCCCCGGTCCAGCTCGGCCACCAAACCGGGTGGCATGACGCGTTCCAGGTTGCCGGCCAGTCCGCCGCCGGTGACGTGGCAGAAGGTGCGCACCTGCGTCTCCGCGGCCAGCGCCAGGCAGTCCTTGGCGTAGATGCGGGTCGGTTCAAGGAGTTCCTCGCCCAGCGTGCGGCCGAACTCCTCCACGTGGCCGGCCAGGTTCATGTGGTCGATCTCGAGGAGCACGTGGCGGGCCAGCGAGTAGCCGTTGGAGTGCAGGCCGGTGGAGGCCATCGCGATGATCACGTCGCCGGGCCTGACGCGGTCGGGGCCGAGCACGTCGTCGGCCTCCACGACGCCGATGCCGGTCGCCGAGATGTCGTAGTGGTCCGGGGCCATCAGGCCGGGGTGCTCGGCGGTCTCGCCGCCCAGCAGCGCGCAGCCGGCCTGGACGCAGCCGTCGGCGATACCCGACACCAGCTCGGCGACCCGCTCGGGGACGGTGCGTCCCACGGCGATGTAGTCCTGCAGGAACAGCGGCTCGGCCCCGCACACCACGAGGTCGTCGACCACCATCGCGACCAGGTCGATGCCGACGGTGTCGTGCTTGTCCATGGCCTGGGCGACCGCCAGCTTGGTGCCGACCCCGTCGGTCGAGGACGCCAGTAGCGGCTCGCGGTAGTCGCCGCGCAGCGCGAACAGGCCTGCGAAGCCGCCCAGCCCTCCCCGCACCTCGGGGCGGGTGGCCTTCTTGGCAAGCGGTTTGAAAAGTTCGACGGCGCGGTCACCGGCTTCGATGTCAACGCCCGCCGACGCGTAGGAAACGCCGTGTTGTTCGGCCCCTTTAGTCATCGGATGCAAGGCTACCGCCCGCCCGCCGAGGTTGAACTTCCGGATTGCGGCAATCCAGGTCCGCATCGGCTCCGAAGACGGGGAGACGAGTGGAGGAAGACATGTCGGCGCAGCGTACGAGGTGCCTGGTGACCGGTGCGACCGGTTACATCGGCGGCCACCTGATTCCCCGGCTCTTGGACCGGGGGTTCTCGGTGCGGGCAATGGCCCGCACCCCGGCGAAGCTGGACGGGGCGCCGTGGCGCTCCGAGGTGGAGGTCGTTCGCGGTGATCTGACCGACCCGGACTCGCTCACCGCGGCCTTCGAGGGGGTGGACGTCGTCTACTACCTCGTGCACTCCATGGGCACCTCCCGGGACTTCGTGGCCGAGGAGGCCCGCTCGGCGCGCAACGTCGTCGAGGCAGCCCGCAAGGCGGGCATCAAACGAATCGTCTACCTCGGTGGATTGCATCCGCAGGGCGCCGATCTGTCCCGCCACCTGGCTTCCCGCGTGGAGGTCGGTGAGATCCTGCTCGACTCGCCGGTAGAGACGGTGGTGCTGCAGGCAGGCATCGTCATCGGTTCGGGTTCGGCGTCGTTCGAGATGGTGCGGCACCTGACCGACCGGTTGCCGCTGTTGACGACGCCGAAGTGGGTGCACAACAGGATCCAGCCGATCGCCGTCGACGACGTGCTGTACTACCTGGCCGAAGCGGCGACGGCGCCCGTGCCGGGATCGCGGACCTGGGACGTCGGCGGCCCGGATGTGATGGAGTACGGCGAGGCGATGCAGATCTACGCAGAGGTTGCCGGGCTGCGGCGCCGGGTGGTGGTGGTGCTGCCGTTCCTGACCCCGACGATCGCAAGCTGGTGGGTGGGGTTGGTGACGCCGATCCCGGCCGGGCTGGCCCGGCCGCTGGTGGAGTCCCTGGAGTGCGACGCGGTGGCCACCGAACACGACATCGACGACGTGATTGCGCCGCCGCCGGGCGGATTGACCGGGTACCGCGACGCGGTCGAGTTGGCGCTGAAAGAGGACGGCACCGCGTCGTCGGGCGGACGCCGCCGGCTGCTGCGGTTCAGCCCGGCACAGGGCTAGGGCCTCCACGACGCCGGAGGCGTCAAGGCCTTCTCAGCGCCGAGGCGTTGTCGTTGTCGACCTTCTCCAGCGGGATCCCGGTGCGGGCCGCGGTGGCCAGCATGTGCTCGACGACGTTCTTGCCGAGCGCGGTCTCGCCGGGCAGCTCGATGGGGTAGTTCCCGTCGAAGCAGGCCGAGCACAGCCGGGATGCGGGCTGCTCGGTGGCCGCGATCATGCCCTGCTGGGAGATGTAGCCGAGGGTGTCGGCGCCGATGGCGTGGCGGACCGCTTCGAGTGTCTCGCCCTCGTCGCCGTCGGCGTTGGCCGCGTTGGCGATCAGTTCGGCCGGGGTGGCGAAGTCGATGCCGTAGAAGCACGGCCATTTCACCGGCGGTGACGCGATCCGGACGTGCACCTCGACCGCCCCCGCCTCGCGCAGCATCCGGATCAAGGCGCGCTGGGTGTTGCCGCGCACGATCGAGTCGTCGACGACGATCAGCCGCTTGCCGCGGATGACTTCTCTGAGCGGGTTGAGCTTGAGCCGGATGCCGAGCTGCCGGATGGTCTGCGACGGCTGGATGAAGGTGCGCCCGACGTAGGCGTTCTTCATCAGACCCTGACCGAACGGGATCCCGGACTCCTGCGCGTAGCCGACCGCGGCGGGTGTGCCCGACTCGGGGACACCGATCACCAGGTCGGCTTCGACGGGCTTCTCGCGGGCCAGCCGCCGGCCGATGTCGACGCGGGCGGCGTGCACCGAACGCCCGCCGATGGTGCTGTCGGGGCGGGCCAGGTAGACGTACTCGAACACGCAGCCTTTCGGCGACGGCGGCGCGAACCGGCTCGAGCGAACGCCGTCGGCGTCGATGGCCAGCAGCTCACCGGGTTCGATGTCACGGACGAACGAAGCGCCGACGATGTCGAGCGCGGCGGTCTCCGACGCCACCACCCAACCGCGGTCCAGGCGGCCCAGCGAGAGCGGCCGCACACCGTAGGGGTCGCGCGCCGCGTAGAGGGTGTTCTCGTCCATGAAGGTCAGGCAGAACGCGCCCCGCACGGTGGGCAGCAGTTCCAGCGCGGCCTGTTCCAGCGACGAGTCGGCGGCGCCGTGGGCCAGCAGCGCGCCCAGGATGTCGGAGTCGGTGGTTGCCACGGCGCTGCCGCGCGGGCCGACCAGGCCCTCGTCCCGGGCGCGTGCCGCCAGTTCGGCGGTGTTGACCAGGTTTCCGTTGTGGCCCAGCGCAACTCCGGTGCCGGCAGCGGTGTTGCGGAACACCGGCTGGGCGTTCTCCCAGGTGGTCGAGCCGGTCGTCGAGTACCGGCAGTGCCCGACGGCGACGTGGCCGGGCATGGCGGCCAGGGTCTGCTCGTCGAACACCTGGCTGACCAGACCGAGGTCCTTGAACACCAGGACCTGCGAGCCGTCGGCGACGGCGATGCCCGCCGCTTCCTGGCCTCTGTGCTGTAGCGCATAGAGACCGTAATAGGTGAGCTTGGCCACTTCCTCGCCGGGCGCCCAGACCCCGAATACTCCGCACTCTTCTTTAGGCTCGTTGTCCACGTCGGCGGACGGGTCGGCGGTCACAATCAGGCTGCTCCCTAAGGGCTGTTGGGTGACATAAGCGAGTCTACGGGCTAATCGGGCAGAGCCACCAGCGGCAGGGCCGAGGCGATCTCCACGGCCCGCGATCCGGACAGCTGCAGGGTGCCGTCGGCTGCCGCGTCGTCGACGCTGCACAGTCCGGTGGCGAGCAACAGCCATGTGCGCGGATCGGTCTCCACGACGTTGGGCGGGTTGCCCCGGGTGTGTCTGGGTCCGGCGACGCACTGCACGGCGACGAAGGGCGGCACCCGCACCTCCACGGCCGAGCCCGGCGCCGCCGCGGCCAGCGTGCGGGCGGTGGTGCGTACCGCCTCGGCCAGCTCGGGGCGCTGCGGAGCCGGCGCGTCCGGGTCCCGCAGCCACGCGGCCACCTGTGCGACGGCAGCACGGGTCTTCGCCGGATCGGCGGCACGTCGGACGGCCATTGACCCAGGTTCTCAAACCGTCCACGGACCGGCCCGCGCGACCCTTGACCTCAACTTCTGTTCAGGTCCTAGTGTGACGCGCATGACGTTCACCCCGCTGGAGATCGAGTTCCTGCGAGGGGCGGATCTCGGCAGGCTGGCCACCGTCCAGCCGGACGGGACGCCCCAGAACAGCCCGGTCGGCTTCATCTACAACGAGCAGCTCGGCACCGTCGACATCGCCGGCTACGAGATGGCGAAGAGCCGCAAGTACCGCAACGTGGCGGTCAACGACAGGGTGGCGCTCGTCGTCGACGACATCGCATCCCGGGACCCGTGGCGGGTGCGGTGCCTGGAGATCCGGGGCACCGCGGCACAGGCCGAGGCCGGCGGCGCGCCGATCATCCGGATCACGCCGCTGCGCGTGATCAGCTTCGGCATCGACGACCAGAGGACCGAGCCTCATCAGCTGGTCGCCCATGTGCGGAACGTCGGTGCTGGACTGCCAGTGAGGCAACCGCTCCAGATTCGTTGACGGCCAGGTGGGCCAGCATCGGCGCCGCCACGCTGCCCGATTCGGAGTGCAGCCACGAGAACACCCATCCCGCCGCGGCGGTGACCGCGACCGTGCCGGCCACCGAGTCCCCGGACGCGCGGGCGTCGGGCACGTGGCTGAGCCCGAACACCGCCGCCGCGACGATCCGGCCGGCCTTGGGGCCGAACGCCCGCGTTGCGGCGGGCCCGAGCACGGCGCGGTAGGCGACCTCTTCGGACCACACCGTGCCCAGCGGGATGCGCAGCAGCAGCCACCGGCGCCGCCCCTTCGGCAGGTCGCGTTCGGCCATGCCGTCGCGCACCGCACCGCTGGCGGTGCTCGCTGCGATCACCGCGACCACCGGAGCAGCCGCCGCACCGCCCCAGCGCAGGCCCGACCACAACCGCGGTGGTCGCAGCCCCAGCGGCGCTCGGGTCAGCACCTCCAGCAGGAGTCCGAATGCCATGTGTGGCAACGGCTCCCAGCGGCGCGGCAGCCGGGGGGACACGGCGCTCCAGGCGAGCAGGACGGCCGAGAGGCTCAGCACCCGCAGCCTGTCCCGGGTCATGCGATTGCGTCCGACAGCCGGTCGTGCAGCACGGCCCGAATCCGCTCGGTGTCCACGGCGGTCCAGCCGTCCGGCGGCGCGACGCCCGCCCAGCCGTCGAGGATGTAGTCGCCGTAGTTGTGTCCGTGCCCGCCGGGCGCAGACGCCGCGTTGGTCATGTCCGCGGCGACCTGCCAGAAGGTGATGAACGGATACCACCGCATCGACGCGGTCCGGTCCCGGCCAGGCGGCTCGGCCAGCCAGTCCGGCCGGGTGAACAGCAGATCGTAGGACCACCACACGATCGGGTCCGACGCGTGCTGCAGGAACAGCACCCGGGTGCCCTCCCAGGGCGTCTCGGCGTCCGCGGCGATCTGCGCGGAATCGTTGCCCTGCGAGAACCGAACGGTGCGCCCGTTATCGTACCGGGGCTGTACTTCCGGTGTGCCGGGGTCCCGGCGCACGGTCAGCCCGTGCCACAGCGGGCTGGCGTTGGGCGGGCCGACCCACAGCACCGACGAGAAGCCCATCCGGGAGATGTCGGGCAGCCAGTCGAAGGCGCCCTGACCGGCCATCGATCCCAGGCTCTCGCCGTACAGCATCAGCCGCGGCCGGCGTTCCGGCGGCAACTGCGCCCAGCGGCCCTGGACCGCCTCGATCATCATCCGGCCCGACTGCATCGACTTCTCCTGGTCGCCCAGGAACGAAATCCAGCTCGGCAGAAAGGAATACTGCGCTCCCACGATCGCGGTGTCGCCGTTGTACATCATCTCCAGCGACGCGGTGGCCACGGGGTTGAGCCAGCCGGTGCCGGTGGTCGGGGCGATGACCAGCACTTCGCGCTCGAACGCGCGGGTGCGCTCGAGTTCGCTGAGCAGCACCGCCATCCGGGCCTCGTCGGTGTCGGCGGTCTCCAGCCCGACGTAGACGCGGATCGGTTCGCGGGCGGGACGGCCGTTGATCTCTTCGAGTTCCTCAGCGCTCGGGCCGCCCGCGACGAAGCTGCGCCCCTGATATCCCAGCGTCTCCCACGCCGCGAAAGAGTCAGGGCTACCGGACCTTTCGGGACTCTGGGGTTGCACGACACCTTCGGCGGTGGTGGTGTTCTGCGGCTGGAAGACCCGGTTGGCGGCGGCGAAGAACCCGCGCACCAGCACACCGTTGACCAGCATGATCACCAGCACCACCACGACGGCGGTGCCGATCAGCAGCGCCAGTTCGTCGGACAGCCGCCATCGCCGGATCAACATCCGGGCCAATGTCTTGATGACGTCGATGACCATCCGGGTCACCGCCACACACACCGCCGCGACGAGCGCGGCGAGCGCGAGGGTACGCAGATAGCTTGCGGTGCTGGGGCCTTCGACGCCCATCAGCTCCGAGACCTGCCGCTGCCAGGCCGCCGCCGGGATCACCATCAACAGGCAGGCGCCCAGCGACCCGACCACGGTCGCGGTCTTGAGGGTGTAGGTGATCCGGGGCGGCACCGGCCACCAGCTTCGGCGGTCGAGCACGAACCGACAGACCATGCGGCCCAGAAAGACGCCGATGCCGTACCCGATGGCGGCGCTCAGGCCGCCGATGAGTCCGCCGAACAGCCAGTCCCGGGGAAGAAGTGAGGGTGTGAGCGAAAGGCAGAAACACAGCGCACCGAATGCCATGCCGGTGAAGTCCAGCCGCAGCATTCGCCACACCCAAACGGTCACCCGAACAACCCAGGCAGCACGCCCTCCGACGTGCGTCGCAACTCCTCCAGCGTGACGGTGAACTGGCCCTGTACCTCGACGGCGGGCTGCGCCGGGTCCGCGCCGGGGTCGACGACGCCGATCCGGGTGGCGGGCAGCGCGCGGGCTTCGCACATCGCCATGAAGCGGCTCTCCTCGGTGCGCGGGACCGCGACCAGCACCCGGCCCGACGACTCGCTGAACAGCGTCACGAACGGATCCCAGCCTTCGGGAATGACGATGCGGCAGCCGGTTTCACCGGCCAGCGCCGCCTCGACGACCGCCTGGATGAGTCCGCCTTCGGACAGATCGTGTGCGGCGGAGACGAGGCCGTCGCGCGACGCCGCGGTCAGCACCTCGGCCAGCAGCTGCTCGCGAGCCAGGTCGACCTTGGGCGGCACCCCGCCCAGATGGTCGGCGGTGACCTGCGCCCAGATGGAGCCGTCGAACTCGTCGCGGGTCTCGCCGAGCAGGATCAGCGACTCCCCCGGTTCGGTGCCCAGCGCGGTCGGGATGCGCCGTTTCACATCGTCGATGACGCCGAGCACGCCGACGACCGGCGTCGGCAGGATCGCGGTCGCGCCGGTCTGGTTGTAGAAGCTGACATTGCCGCCGGTGACCGGAATACCCAGGGCCGCAGCGCCGTCGGCGAGTCCGCGGACGGCCTGGGAGAACTGCCACATCACGCCCGGGTCCTCGGGGGATCCGAAGTTCAGGCAGTTGGTCACCGCGATCGGGGTGGCACCGGTGACGGCGACGTTGCGGTAGGCCTCGGCCAGCGCGAGCTGGGCGCCGGTGTACGGGTCCAGCATGGTGTAGCGGCCGGAGGCGTCGGTTGAGATCGCGATGCCGCGCCCGGTCTGTTCGTCGACGCGCAGCACACCGCCGTCGGCATACTCGGCCAGCACGGTGTTGCCGCGCACGTAGCGGTCGTACTGCTCGGTGATGAAGGCGCGGCTGCACAGGTGCGGGCTGCCGACCATCTGTAGCAGGGTGGCGCGCAGTTCCTCGGGGGTGGACGGACGCTTCAGCTGGGCGGAGCTGTCGGCGATCAGCGCGTCCTGGCTATCTGGCCGCTGCACGGGCCGCTCGTAGACCGGGCCTTCGTGGGCCACGGTGCGGGGCGGCACGTCGACCACGGTCTCGCCGTGCCAGGTGATCTCCAGCCGGCCGGTGTCGGTGACCTCGCCGATGACGGTGGCCAGCACGTCCCACTTACGGCACACCGCCATGAACGCGTCGACGTTCTCCGGGGTCACGACCGCGCACATGCGTTCCTGCGACTCGCTCGACAGGATCTCGGCCGGGGTCATGTTCGCCGCGCGCAGCGGCACGGTGTCCAGCTCGACACGCATGCCGCCGTCGCCGGCCGAAGCCAATTCGGAGGTGGCGCAGGACAATCCGGCACCGCCGAGGTCCTGGATGCCGACCACCAGGTCGTTGGAGTACAGCTCGAGGCAGCACTCGATGAGCACCTTCTCGGTGAACGGGTCACCGACCTGGACGCTGGGCAGTTTCTTCCGGCCCGAGGAGCCGCTCTCGTCCCCGCCGAACGTCTCCGAGGCCAGCACGGAGACGCCGCCGATGCCGTCGAGGCCGGTGCGCGCACCGAACAGGATGATCTTGTTGCCGACGCCCGACGCGAACGCCAGGTGCAGGTCCTCCTTGCGCAGCACGCCGACGCACAGCGCGTTGACCAACGGGTTGCCGGCGTAGGAGGCGTCGAACACCGTCTCGCCGCCGATGTTGGGCAGGCCCAGGGAGTTGCCGTAGCCGCCGACTCCGCGGACCACGCCGTCGACGACGCGGCGGGTGTCGGGAGCGTCGGCGGGGCCGAAGCGCAGCTGGTCCATCACCGCGACCGGGCGGGCGCCCATGGCCATGATGTCGCGGACGATGCCGCCGACGCCGGTGGCCGCGCCCTGGTAGGGCTCGATGTAGGACGGGTGGTTGTGGGACTCGACCTTGAAGGTGGCGGCCCAGCCGTCGCCGATGTCGACGACGCCGGCGTTCTCGCCGATGCCGGCCAGCATGGCCTCGCGCATCTCCGGGGTGGTGGTCTCGCCGAAGTAGCGCAGGTGCACCTTCGAGGACTTGTAGGAGCAGTGCTCGCTCCACATCACCGAGTACATCGCCAGCTCGGCGTCGGTGGGCCTGCGCCCGAGGATGCCGCGGATGCGCTCGTACTCGTCGTCCTTGAGCCCGAGCTCCCGATAGGGCTGGGGCTGGTCGGGAGTGGCCTCGGCCCGCTCGACGGTGTCTACCTGTTGGGTCAACCCAGACGTCACCGAGACAGTCTAGCCAGCGCGCCCGTGCGACTCAGGCCACACAGAAGGCGTTGCCCTCCGGATCGGCCAGCACCACCCATTCGAACTCGGGACCGAAGTTGTTGCGGCCGGTCTCGCGGGCGCCCAACCCGACCAGCCGGGCCACCTCGGCTTCGCGGTCCTCGGCGTGCCAGTCCAGGTGCACCTTGTTCTTCCCCGGTGTCGGGTCCGGCACCCGCTGGAAGCCGAGCGTCGGGCGACCGTCAGCGACCACCATGACGAATTCCCCTGGGGCGACGGCATTCACGTCACCGTCCACTGCCTCGGCCCACCAGTCGGCCAGCTTGTCGGGATCCACACAGTCGAACGTGACCATCTCGATTTTCAGCGGCATGGCCCCGACCTTAGGTCAGGCCGGTGACAGAAATGCCTGCAATGCGGCCGAATAATCGGCGACGTCGGCCGCGCCCATCACCTCGCGGGCGGAGTGCATGGCCAGCTGGGCGGCGCCGACGTCGACGGTCGGGATGCCGGTGTTGGCCGCGGTCATCGGACCGATGGTGGAGCCGCACGGCAGATCGGCGCGGTGCTCGTAGCGCTGCAGCGGCACTCCGGCCTGCTCGCAGGCCAGCGCGAACGCGGCGGCGGTGCGCCCGTCGGTGGCGTAGCGCAGGTTGGGCTGCACCTTGAGCACCGGCCCGCCGTTGACCTCGATGAGGTGGCCGGGCTCGTGGCGTTCCGGGTAGTTCGGGTGGGTGGCGTGCGCCATGTCCCCGGAGGCCACCATCGACCCGGCCAGGCGGCGCAGGAAGTCCTCGCGCCCGCCGCCGGCGGCCAGCGTGATGCGTTCCAGCACGGTGAGTAGCAGGTCGGACTGGGCGCCGTGGTCGGACTGGGAGCCGACTTCCTCGTGGTCGAACAGCACCAGCACGGGCACGACGTCCCCCGGCCGCGCGGCCAGGAACGCCTCCAGACCGGCGTAGCACGTGGCCTGGTTGTCCAGTCGGGGCGCGCTGACCAGCTCGTCGTCGACGCCGGCCAGCCGCGGCGGGTTGATGTCGTGGGTCATCAGGTCGAAGCCGAGCAGTGCGTCGGCGTCGACACCGGCCCGCTCGGCGACGTAGTCCAGGAAGGATCGGGTTCCGCTGCCGACGCCCCAGACGGCGTTGACGTGGCGCTGCGGGTTGAGCTCGACGGCCTTGCGGTCCTCGGCGAGGTGGATGGCCAGCTGCGGCACCCGCAGGATCGGGTCGTCGATGCGGACCAGCACGTGATCGATGCCGGTGCCGCGCCGGACCGACAGACGTCCGCTGATCCCGAGGTCGCGGTCCAGCCAGGAGTTCAGCCAGGCACCGCCGTAGGGCTGCAGCGCCACGATCTGCCAGCCCGACACGAACCGGTCCGGGTGCTGCTTGACCCGCAGGTTGGGGCTGTCGGTGTGCGCGCCGACGATCCGGAACGGCGCCGCCGGGTCGTCTCCACCCCGCCACGCGATCAACGATCCGGCGCGCACCGCGAAGTGGTCCCCGGGCGCGGGCCACGGATCGCCTTCGGCCAGCTCGGTGAAGCCGGCGGCGCGCAGCCGGTCCGCGGCCGTCGCGACGGCGTGGAACGGCGACGGCGATGCGTCGATGAACTCACAGAGCTGTTGCGCGGTGGCCGTCATGGTTCTCCATCATGGCCGATCGTTTCGCGCCTGCGTCAGTTCGGGGACGCCAAGCCCGACAGGGTGTCGTCGGTGCGCTGTACCAGGGCGGTGTCGACCCGCCAGAGTTCGGTGATCTGGTCCTGGGGGGTCGGCATAGTCCACAGCGTCTCGCAAGTCGTGAGGTCGACGGCCCGGGCGAGGATCCCGTCTCCGCGCACGACGGCCACATCACCGTCGGAGCCGACGTAGTCGAAGCCGAGGCGACCGTCGGTGCAGGTCGGGCCCGCGTCACCGGTCTCCAGGTCGAACTGCTGCCAGTCGCGATTGACAGGATCCTGGGCGACGTAGAGGCGCGAGCCGATCAACCGCACGTGCGGTGACGATCCCGTGCGCGGCAGTTCGAGGATCTGCCGTCCGTCGGCGTCGATGACGACGTAGTCCGTCGGAGTCCTGACCACCGGCAGGTCGAGAGAGCGTGTCTCGAGGCCTTCGGCCGGAATCGATTCTCCGCGTGGGGTTCCCACCGCGTCGAAGAGCGCCACGCGGTCCCCGACGCCGTCGGAGTATTCGTAGCCGAAGCCGCCTGGGTAGACGACGGCACGGCGCAGGCGTGCCTCAACGGGCAGCGCGGGCTCGACCACGGCCCCGTCGGACAGGGAGAACACCACGTCGGCACCCGCGCCGGCGCCTTGCACCGCGAGTGGCGCACGCGTGGTGTCGTGGTCCCAGGACGCGAACTGAGCGGGCAGGATCCCGTCCCCGGGTACGAACCAGGTGAACTCTGCGCGCGATCCCACGCCGTGGACGCCGCGTCCTTCGACGGTCGCGACCACGCGGTCGCCGATCGGTTGGAGCCGCGGCTGCCCCTGTGCGTAAGCGACTTTCACCTCGGTCGGTCCCTCGTAGCTGACCGCCCCGGCGTCGGTGTCGATGACCCACGCGGTCCCCCGCGTTGCCGGGTCGCGCTCCTGGCGGACGCAGAGCACATCCGGCGGACCGTTGAGGTAGCAGTTGAAGGCGGCGGCATTCGTACTCGAGCCGAGGCGTACAGGGTCGAACGTCCGCTCGCCGTTCGTGATGTCGATACCGACCAACCACCACTCGTTCGCGCCGATGCCGAGGAATACGCCACGGGTGGTCGCCGCGCCGATCGGTTTGACCGCCGTCCCCGGCGGCAGGCCGAGGTCGGCGACGGTGGTGGTCCAACCGGGCACCGGTTGGTGCCGTAGCGGGCCGGCCAGAAGGGTCTGCTCCGGCAGGGCGGGTGCGGCGCCCGGCGGTGTCTCCTCGCCGCTCGAACATCCGGTCAGGCAGAGCAACGGCAGCAGGACCGAGGCGAGGGTCCGACGTGAGACCGCTCTCATGTCATGGCCTCCAGTCGTCGGACGGCCCGGGAGTCGGTCAGCTCGTCACGGTGCTCGGGGTGCTGCCAGTAGAAGCGCACGAACTCCCGCGCGGTGCGGCCTTCGGGGGTGTACCAGTCGGACGCCCATGTGCGGGTATGGCCGTCGGCGGTGGTCAGATAGGTCACGCCGGAGGTCTGGAACCAGTTGCTCTGCGCGGACCGGTCGGACACCTCGGTCAGCTCGTCCCAGCGGCGACCGGCGCGGAAGTACGCGTCGGCGACGTCGACGCCATCGCTCCGCAGGCGGACGCAGCCCATCCCGCGCTGCCTCGCGATGCGCCACACGCTGGGCAACCCGACCAACACGCCGACGATGCCGACCAGCGGAAGCCACGTCCGGTCACCGGTGACGCCGGGAAGGCCGGCGACTCCGAGGAGACCGCCGACGCCGTACAGCAGCATCGCGGCGAACGCGGCAAGCGCCGCGGTCGTCGAGAGCCTGTCGACCAGGATGCCGGGACGCAATTCCGTTGCCCCGTCGACGAGTTGGACGCGCGGCGCGACCTTACCCAGGGTGACGACGATCCGCACGCCGAGGGCGGCGAGCGCGAACATCGCGAAGCCAAGCACGACCAGCATCGACAGCCAACGGCCCTGCGCCGCGAGCTCGAATGTCCAGTACAGGCAGAACGCCGCGAGGCCGCCGAACAGAACGCCGACCAAGGCCAGTGAGCTCGTCGGACTCATTTCGGACAGAGCACCTCCCCGACCACCGAACCGACGTAGCCGAATACCCAGGAGCCCGCCAAGCTGCCGCCGAAGGCGCCGAGAGGTCCGGCCGCGGCACCACCCAGGCCCGCGAAGGCGATCCCGCCGACGGTGCTGTAGGCGCCGGAAACCCCGGCGACGCACGCGTCGTGGAGGGTCTCCGCGGAGACCATGTTGTAGGCCATCGTGGCCAGTCCTATCGCCGGACCGCCCCACTTGCCGCCCGCCTTCACCTTGTCCAGTTCCGACGCGGTGAGTCCGGGGATGCCCTGGCCGGCTTGGGTTTGCAGTCCGGACAGGGCGCCGCCGGCCAGCGTCGGGAGCGGGTCTGTGAAGAAGTCGTCCGGCAGAGGGCTTTCACAACCATCGGCGGTGATACAGCTGCCGGTGCGCACCCCGTCGGCCGTCTGGGTCATGGTGATCGTGGGACCGTCCCGCCAGCTCACGTGGGTCTTCAGACCGCCGTCCTGCAGCGGTTCGGTCATGGTGTCCGAGATCCAGTTGCCGTACTTGTCGGAGTGCAGGACGCGGGTGGTCCCGGGCGGATAAACCTGTTGGCTGGGCAAGCCCTGGTCGATGTATTCGGTGGCGACCTGGGTGCTGCCGTCCATCATCGTGTAAGTCGTGACCCGGTTGCCGTCCCGGTCCTCGGTTTCGGTGATCTCACGGACCGTCGTCGCCATGTCCTCGGCGCGGGCGATCTCCTGGAACTTCTCGCCGTCGGCGGTGTCCGGGCTGGGCACGTCGTCGACCGGCGCCGGGCCGGGATCGTCGAGACCGATGAGATCCCGGTTGATCCCTTCCTCGGCGACACTGGTGATCAGCTTCATCGAAGTGGTGACGTCGGCCTGGTCGACGGCGACGACGAGCTGGTTGAGTTCGGCCTGCGCCTCCTTGGCCATCAGCTCCAGTTCCGCTGCGCGCTGTGCGGACATCCCCGCGGGGTCGATCAGCACGACCCACTGGTCGGTGACGTTCAGCGGCCCGCTGTCGATCTCATCGGCCTTGACCAGAGCGGCGGCGCGCGCCCGGCCGATGGTGGATGCACCGTCCGATAGTGCGGCGGCCACCGCCTCGGCGTAGTTCTTGAACGCCGACGACCTGTCGGTGGCGCGACGGAACATATCCGCGGCGGCGTTGTGCGCGGCGCCCTCCCAGGCCTGTGTCTGGGGCATCCGGTCGATCTGGTCGTCGAGGTTGCGGACGGCCTGGTAGACGGTGGCTCCGGCGGATTTGATCGCCGCGGCCGCAGGCTCCACTGACGCGGGGTTCCAATTCTGCAGCCGGCTACGGGTGGGCAGCACGTCAGAACAGCTTCGTGAACTGGCTCGCCAGGCTCTCGTCTGTCACTTCGTAGCGGTCCCCGGCACCCCGGACGGCGACGCCCATCGCCGAGATGTCGCTGATCAAGTCGGCAGCGATCGTGCCCAACCGGCCGCCGACATGCCGGGTCGCCCATTGGGTCGAGGAGCCGGGCAGGCCGTCGGCTGCCGTACCAGCGGTGGCTCCGACATCGAGACCGCTCAGCGACGCCGCAGCGGACTGCACCTCCGCGGCGAAGGAGCGCAAGAGCTGCGGGTCGACCAGCACATGGAAAAACGTAACAGCGACTGCAGTGGGGTCAGGACACCAAAACCGCGCCGAGCGCCGAGTAGAAGATGCCCAGGCCGTCGTCGGACGGGCCGGTCAGCGCTTCGGTGGAGTGCTCGGGGTGCGGCATGAGCCCGACGACACGGCCGTTTGCCGAGCTGATGCCGGCGATGTCGCGCTGCGAGCCGTTGAGGTTCTCGCGGTAGCGGAACACCACGCGTCCTTCGCCTTCGAGTTCGTCGAGCACGCGCTCGCTGGCCACGTAGCGTCCTTCGCCGGACTTCAGCGGGATCAGCAGGTCGGCGCCCTGTTCGTAACGGGAGGTCCAGGCGGTGGTGTTGGAGGCGACCTCGAGCCAGACGTCGCGGCAGATGAAGTGCAGACCGGCGTTGCGGGTCAGCGCGCCGGGCAGCAGCCCCGCCTCGCACAGCACCTGGAAGCCGTTGCAGATGCCCAGCACCGGCATGCCGCGTTCGGCGGCGGCGATGACCTCGCCCATGACGGGCGCGAACTTGGCGATGGCGCCGGCGCGCAGGTAGTCGCCGTAGGAGAACCCGCCGGGCACGATCACGGCGTCGACGCCCTTGAGGTCGGCGTCGGCGTGCCACAGGCTGACGGCCTCGCCGCCGGCCAGGCGCACCGCGCGGGCGGCGTCGACGTCGTCGAGGGTGCCGGGGAATGTGATGACGCCCACCCGTGCGCTCATGAGTCGTCTCCGTCCGGCTCACGGGTGATGGTCCAGTCCTCGATCACCGTGTTCGCCAGCAGCGACTCGGCGATCTCGGCGAGCTTGTCGTCGTCGATGTCCCCGTCGATTTGGAGCTCAAAGCGCTTGCCCTGCCGGACATCTGAGATGCCGTCGAATCCGAGCCGCTTGAGCGCGCCCACGATCGCCTGACCCTGCGGGTCCAGAATCTCGGCCTTCGGCATGACGTGTACCACCACTGTTGCCACGGCGTCACTCTACCTGCGCGACAATGCCACCATGCAGCTCACTCACTTCGGCCATTCCTGCCTGCTGGCGAGCTTTCCCACCGCTTCGGGAGCCGACACGACGGTGCTGTTCGACCCGGGCGTCTTCAGCCACGGCTTCGAGGGAATCACCGGGCTGACGGCCATCCTGGTCACCCATCAGCATCCCGACCACGCCGACCCCGAGCGGCTGCCCGCACTGGTCGAGGCCAACCCGCAGGCCGCGCTGTACGCCGACCCGCAGACCGCGGCGCAGCTGGGCGGTCGCTGGCAGGCCGTGCACGTCGGCGACGCACTGTCCATCGGTCATCTGACGGTCCGCGGCGCGGGCGGTCACCACGCGATCATCCATCCCGAGCTGCCGGAGATCGACAACATCTCCTACCTGGTCGGCGACGGTGACCATCCGGCGAAGCTGATGCATCCGGGCGACGCGCTGTTCGTCCCCGGCGAGCCGGTCGACGTGCTGGCCACCCCGGCCGCGGCGCCGTGGCTGAAGATCTCCGAGGCGGTGGACTACCTGCGCGCGGTGGCTCCGGCCCACGCGGTGCCGATCCACCAGGGGATCATCGCCGACGCGGCCCGGCCGATCTTCTACGGCCGGCTCACCGAGATGACCGACACCGACTTCCACGTCCTCGAGCCGGAGTCCGCGACCGGGTTCTAGCCCACGTCGCGGGCCGCGGCACGGCCCGCCGCCCGCCCGGAGAACACGCAGCCGCCGAGGAACGTGCCCTCCAGCGACCGGTAGCCGTGCAGCCCTCCCCCGCCGAAGCCGGCCGCCTCGCCGGCCGCATACAGCCCGGGCAGCGCCGAACCGTCGGCCCGCAGCGCGCGGGAGTCGAGGTCGGTCTCCAACCCGCCCAACGACTTTCGGGTCAGGATGTGCAGCTTGACCGCGATCATCGGGCCGGCCTTGGGGTCGGTGAGCCGGTGCGGGGCGACCACCCGGCTGAGCCGGTCGGGCAGGTAGGCGCGCGCGGCCCGGATCGCGGTGATCTGGCTGTCCTTGGTGAACCGGTTGACCACCTCGCGGTCGCGGGCGGTCACCTCGGCTTCGACGACCGAGAAGTCGAGCGCCTCGGTGTCGGGGACGGCGTTCATCGCCGTCACCAGGTCGCGCAGGTTGTCGGCCGAGACGAAGTCGACGCCCTTCTCGACGAACGCTTGCACAGGTGCCGGACCGTTGCGGGCGCGGTCGATCAGTGCGCGCACGCTGCGCCCGGTCAGGTCGGGGTTCTGTTCCTCCCCGGACAGGCCGAACTCCTTGTCGATGATGCGCTTGTTGAGCACGAACCACGTGTAGTCGTGCCCGGTCTGCGCGATGTACTCGAGCGTGCCGAGCGTGTCGAAGCCCGGGTACAGCGGCGCGGGCAGGCGCTTGCCGCGGGCGTCGAGCCACAGCGACGACGGACCGGGCAGGATCCGGATGCCGTGGCGCGGCCAGATCGGGTCGAAGTTGGTGATGCCCTCGGTGTAGTGCCACATGCGGTCGCTGTTGATGACGTGGGCGCCGGCGGCCTCGGAGATGCCGAGCATCCGGCCGTCGACGTGGGCGGGTACGCCGCTGAGCAGCTGCTCGGGGACGCGGCCCATGCGGGGCGGCCAGTTCTTGCGGACCAGGTCGTGGTTGCCGCCGATGCCGCCGCTGGCGACGATCACCGCCTGCGCGCGGAACTCGAAATCGCCGACGACCTCCCGGGACGACGCGACCCCGCGCGCCGCGGCGCTGGGCTCCAGCACCGCACCGCGCACGCCGACCACGGCGCCGTCCTCGGTGATTTGCTCGTCGACACGGTGGCGGTGGGCGAAGCGCACGCCGGCACGACCGACGAGCCGGCGCGCGAAGATGTCGACGAGCGCGGGCCCGGTGCCCCAGGTGATGTGGAACCGCGGCACCGAGTTGCCGTGCCCGCGGGCGTCGTAGCCGCCGCGTTCGGCCCAACCGACCAGCGCGAACGTCTGCAGGCCGCGGTCGCGCAGCCACTGCCGTTTCTCCCCCGCGGCGAAGTCGACGTACGCGTGGGCCCACTGGCGGGGCCAGTGGTCCTCGTCGCGGTCGAAGCCGGCGGTGCCCAGCCAGTCCTGCAGCGCGAGCTCGTGGCTGTCACGGATGCCGAGACGGCGCTGTTCGGGGCTGTCGACGAAGAACAGCCCGCCGAAGGACCAGTAGGCCTGCCCGCCGATGTTGGCGGCGTTCTCCTGGTCGACGATCAGGACGCGGCGGCCCCGGTCGGCGAGTTCGCAGGCGGCCACCAGGCCCGCCAGACCAGCACCGACGACGATGACATCAGCATCTGCCATCACGCCAATCTAGCGATGCGCGGGCCTACGCGGCGGCGGTCAGCGCGGACCGATCCGGCCACCGGTACACGGTGGGGGTGCAACCGTGCAGCAGCGCGAGGTCGACCGCGTCCAGCATGGCCTGGCGGGGCCCCGGGCGGCGCAGGTGACGGGCGGCGACCGCGACCCGGACGACGCCGTCCCGCCGGGCGGTGCGCTCGGCGGCCAGCACCAGCGTCCGACACCACCAGGGTTCGGTCAGGAAGCCCTCGCCGATGCCGAGTACCCGGGCCCGCACGGCCTCCCCGCGGACCAGGTCGACGATCTCGTGCAGACCCGCCGAGAGACGGAACCCGTTGCGACGCAATGCGGTCGCAGTCCCGTCGGAGCTGTTCCACTTGGGCCCGGCGAACAGACGGGTACGCAGACCCAGGTGATCGAGCACCCGGTCGGCGGCCGTCACGCGCAGATTGGCTTCGTGCGCGGGCAATGTCGCCGCGCCCTCGAAGCCGTGCAACACGATCGCGTCCCCGAGGCCGCGGCGGCGGGTCAGCCAGTCCACCGTCTGCGGGTCGGAGTCCAGCCGGTAGTCGGCCCCCTGACGCGGCGACACCAGCAGCGAGGCGGGTACCCCGCGGCCGGCCAGCACGGCACTGAACTCGGTGACGTCGCCGAGGGTGCGGTCGCGGATTCCGGAGATCGAGACGATCAATTGTCCTGCCACACCGGCAGTGTCACAGCCGCGGGTGTCGCCCAGGTGACGGACACGACGACGCCGGGTGTACGTCTGCTAGCGGGGCAGGACTTCCTCGATCGCCGAGATCACCTCGGGTGCGTCGGGTTCGGTGCGCGGACGGAACCGCTTGACGACGGTGCCGTCGGGTGCGATGAGGAATTTCTCGAAGTTCCACTGGATGTCGCCGGCTTGGCCGTCGTCATCGGCGGTCGCGGTGAGTTGCGCATAGAGCGGGTGGCGCTCAGCGCCGTTGACGTCGGTCTTGGCCAGCAGCGGGAACGTCACCCCGTAGGTGGTGGAGCAAAACGTCTGGATCTCCTCGGCCGTCCCGGGTTCCTGGCCCATGAACTGGTTGCACGGCACCCCGATCACGGTGAGGCCGCGCTCGCCGTACTCCTGCGCCAGCTTCTCCAGGCCGCTGTACTGCGGCGTCAGACCACATTTGGAGGCAACGTTGACCACCAGCGCCGCACCGTCGGCGAGCTCGGCAAGGGTCGTGGCCTTGCCGTCGAGGGTGGTCAGCGGGATCTCGGTGAGCGCGGTGTCGGTCATGGCACCGAACGGTACCCGTCGACGGGCTCAGCTGAACAGCATCCGCGCCAGTCGCTGCGCGGTGGCCACCGGGTCGTCGCCGACGGCGACGACGTCGTTGAGGTGCAGCATCACGAACCCGTGCACCAGTGACCAGGCGGCCAGACCGGCCGCGCGCGGGTCTTCCCGGGCGCGCGGGTCGTCCAGCGTCGCGACCCCGGCGGCGAGTTCGGTGCCTGCGGCCGCGCGGGCGGCCTGCAGTTCGGGATCGTCGAGGTTGACCAGGGAGCGGTCGAACATCACCGCGTAGTGGCCGGGGTGGTCGACGGCGAATCGGACGTAAGCCAGTGCGGCATCGAGGAATTCGGGCCGGGCGCCCGACAGCGCGGCCGCCAGCAACCGCCAGCCCTGCGCGGCCAGTGCGGTGAAAAGTCCGCGACGGTCGGTGAAGTGGTGGGCGGGCGCGGCATGGGAGACGCCCGCCTCGCGAGCCAGCTCGCGCAAGGAGACACCGTCGGCGCCGCGTTCGGCGACCAGGGTCGCGGCGTGGCCGAGGATGACGGCTTTCAGGTCGCCGTGGTGGTAGGTGCTCCGACTGCTCACCCGGCCATCCTAGCGCGGGTATCTTGACAGTGCCTAGATGCGCCCTTGGCCTGGCTCCATCTGGTCACTGACAAGGCGTTCCTAGGCGCTGCCGCCGTCGTCGGCCTGAGCCATGTGTAGTAGCCACGCGTACTGGAACGCGGTTTCCTTCCACCGCTCGTAGCGTCCGCTGATACCGCCGTGGCCGGCGTTCATCTCGGTCTTGAGCAGCACCTTGGGTCCGTCGCGATCCGGGTCGCGCTGGACATGGCGCAGCGCGGCAACCCATTTCGCGGGCTCCACGTAGTAGACCCGAGTGTCGTTCAGCGACGTCATGGCCAGGATCGCCGGATAGTCCTTGGCTTCGACGTTCTCGTACGGCGAGTAGGACTTCATGTAGCGGTACACCTCGGGGTCCTCCAGCGGGTTACCCCACTCGTCCCACTCGGTGACGGTCAGCGGCAGCGACGGGTCGAGGATGGTGGTCAGCGGGTCGACGAACGGCACGGCGGCCAGCACCCCGGCGAACAGTTCGGGCGCCATGTTTGTCACCGCACCGATCAACAGGCCGCCGGCGCTGCCGCCGTAGGCCACCAGCGTCTCCGGCCGGGTGACCCCGGCGTCGACGAGATGGCGCCCGACGGCGATGAAGTCGGTGAAGGTGTTGCGCTTCTCGAGCAGCTTGCCGTGTTCGTACCAGGGCCGGCCCAGTTCACCGCCACCCCGGACGTGGGCCACCGCGAACACCATGCCGCGGTCGAGCAGCGAGAGCCGGGCGATCGAGAAGCGCGGATCCTCGCAGGACTCGTAGGCGCCGTACCCATAGAGCAGCGCCGGCGCCGGGGTCTGCACGTCGGCGCGGTGCACGATCGAGATCGGCACGCGCGCACCGTCTTCGGCGATCGCCCAGTCGCGGCGCTCCACGTAGTCCTGCGGCCGGTAGTCGCCCAGCACAGGCTGTTCACGCAGCAGCGTGCGCTCGCCGGTGGCCAGGTCCAGGTCGTAGATGCGTACCGGCGTCACGAACGATGTGGAACCGATGCGCAGCTTCGGCGCGCTCCAGTTGGGGTTGGCCGACAGGCCTACCGACATCAGCTCGGATTCGAACGAGATCTCCTCCATCGTGCCGTAGCCGTCGCCGTTGACGGGCCACAGCGCGATCCGGGGAAGCGCTTCGCGGCGGTAACTGACCACCAGGTGGCCGTCGAACGCGTCGACCGAGTCCAGGCGGACGTCGTCGCGGTGCTCGATCAGCGTCCGCTGCACGGTCGGTTCGTCGACCGGCACGTCGACCAGGGTGAAGTTCTCGGCGCCATCGTTGTGCAGGATCAGGAACCGGTCTTCACCGCCAACCACCGCGTGGTCGATGGAGTACTCGACGGAATCGCGCCGCTCCCAGATGATCTGGAACTGCGCGGCCGGGTCCTCGGCGGGTCCGTAGCGCAGCTCGGAGGTCACGGCGCTACCGGCGGCGATCACGATGTACTTGTTGCTGCGGGTGCGGCCGACGCCGACCCAGTACCGCTCGTCAGCTTCGTGGTAGACGCGCTCGTCGGGCTCCTGGGAGCCCAACCGGTGCCGCCACACGGTGTCGGGACGCCAGGCGTCGTCGACGGTGACGTAATAGACGGTCTCGTTGTCGGCGGCCCAGGTCACCCCGGCACCGATGCCGGTGATCTCGTCGGGGTAGCGCTCGCCGGTGCGCAGATCCTTGAAGCGCAGTGTGTACCGCTCGTCGCCCTTGACGTCCACGGAGTAGGCGAGGATGTTGCCGTCGATGCTGACGCCGGCCGCGCCGAGGGCGAAGAAGTCGTGGCCCTCGGCCTCCACGTTCTCGTCGAGCAGAATCTGTTCACCGGGGATCTCGGTGTCCTCGTCGAACTCCGGGGGTGTCCAGTCGTCGGGATCTCCGACGGGGCAACGGCATTGCACGCCGTACTGCTTGCCGGCGAAGCTGCGGCCGTAGTACCACCAGTTCCCGCGGCGGGTGGGTACCGACAGGTCGGTCTCCTTGGTGCGGGCTTTGATCTCGTCGAAGATCTTCTGCCGCAGCGGCGCCAGGTCGGCGGTCACCTGCTCGGTGTAGGCGTTCTCGGCTTCGAGGTAGCCCACCACGTCCGGGTTGGTCTTGTCGCGCAGCCACTCGTAGTGGTCGACGAAGACGTCTCCGTGGTGCTCGCGGCGGTGCTCGACGCGCTTGGCGATGGGAGGCTTCATGCGGGGGCTCCGATCCAGTCGTCGAACCGTCGGCCCGAAATTCGTTCGTAGGCTTCGATGTAGCGCGCCCGGGTGGCGTCGATGATGTCCGGGGGCAGCGGCGGCGGCGGTTGGTCGCCCGCGCGGTCCCAGCCGGACTCCGGACCGGTCAGCCAGTTACGGACGAACTGCTTGTCGAAGCTGTTCTGAACGGCACCTTCGGTGTAGTCGTCGGCGCGCCAGTAGCGCGACGAGTCCGGGGTGAACACCTCGTCGGCGAGGGTGAGTTCGCCGTCGGCGTCGATGCCGAACTCGAACTTCGTGTCGGCGACGATGATGCCCTTGGTCAGCGCGTGGTCGGCGCCGGCGGTGTAGATCTGCAGCGTGCGCTCGCGCAGTTCTTGCGCCCGCTGCGCGCCGATGAGGTCCACGACGTCGTCGTAGCTGATGTTGACGTCGTGCTCGCCCAGGTCGGCCTTGGTGGCCGGGGTGAACAGCGGCTCGGCGAAGCGGCTGGCCTCGACCAGCCCCTCGGGCAGCTCGATGCCGCACACCCGTCCGGTGTTCTGGTAGTCGATCAAGCCCGAACCGGTCAGGTAGCCGCGGGCCACGGCCTCGACGGGCAGCATGTCGAGCTCCCGGACCACCAGCGCGCGGCCGAGCACCTCGGCGGGGATGCGCTCGTCGTCGGGCGGCCCGGCCAGGTGGTTGGCCGCGCCCGCCGCCTCGCGCAGGAAGTCGAAGAAGAACACGCTCATCGCGGTGAGGATGCGGCCCTTGTCCGGGATCTCGGAGTCGAGGATGTGGTCGTAGGCCGAGATCCGGTCGGTCGCGACGAACAGCAGGTGCCCGTCGTCGATGCGGTAGAGCTCTCGAACCTTGCCGCTGGCCAAATGCTGGTAGTCGGAGAGATCAGGGCGCATTCGGCCAGCCTATCGGGCCGTCTGTGCTGGGATCGAAGCCATGACGTCGAGGTACGTTCCCTACGCCGGAACACCGGGCCGGCTGTTCGCTCAGGTGACCGCCGACATCCTCATCGCCATCTGGGTGGCGGTGTGGGTTTCGGTCGGGGTGGCCGTCCATGCGGCGGTGGCGATCATCTCCGACGTGGGCCGACAGCTGAACGACGGCGCCACCGGGGTCTCGGAGAATCTGGACTCGGCCGGGAACCGCGCCGACAGCGTGCCGCTGATCGGCGACTCGATCGCCGGTCCCCTACGCGCGGCCAGCGAGGCTGCCCTGGACATCGCCGGCGCCGGGCACAGCCTGGACAGCACCGCGAGCTGGCTGGCCTGGGTGCTGGCGCTCGCGGTGGCCGCGCCGCCCATCATGCTAGTGGGGATGCCATGGGTGGTGTTGCGCCTGCGGTTCGCGCGACGCAAGTGGACCGCCGTCACCCTGGCGTCGACGCAGGCCGGCGAGCAACTGCTGGCGCTGCGCGCGCTGGCCAACCGCCCGCTGCCCAAGCTCGCCGCGATCAGCCCCGACCCGGTGGGGGCATGGCGCGAACAGGACCAACGGGCCATCCGGGGCCTCGCCGCACTTGAACTCCGCTCGGCCGGTATTCGGGCGGCCAACCTACGGACCGCACCCTGACCCGACTCGCCGCGCTCCGGGCCGGTCTACTTGAGCAGCCGCTTGAGCGACGTGCCGAACGGATGGCGGGCGGTCAGCGACCCGAATCGCACTCGGCCGGTGACGACGACGTGCAACCGGCGGGACGCGGGGCTGGTCGGCACCTTCACCGAGGTGGATGCCGCGATGTTGGCAACACCGTTGAGGTCGGCGGTGGCGCCGTCGGGCAGGATCAGTTCGGTCGAGCTGAAGTAGTCGTCGATCTCGATGGTGACGACGGGGCCAGGCAGCACCGCCGCGGTGAAATCCAGCGAGGTCGAACACATTCGGGTCACCAGGCTCATCCTGGCCGGCACCGTCCACTGTCCTTTGCGGGAGATGTCCGACATCCAGCTCTTCAGCACCTCGGGTGGGCCGGGGGCGGGGGCGGGTTCGCGACGGACGTGCGGGAGGTCGGCGATCACGCGGTCGAGTTCACTGCGGGTGCGGGCTGCCAGCACGACGTCCACCCGCTCGGTGTACTCGTCGAGGGTCAGCATGCCCTGCCCCACCGCATGCTCGAGGATCTTGGTCACTGCGGCGCGGTCCGCGTCGGAAGCTCGCCAGTCGGGCAATCCAGGGTCCATCGGACCGAGCCTAACCGGAGCCGAATTCGACCACCAGATGGCGGATACCGGTGTGCCGGTTACTGCGTGTCCATTCCACCGGTGCGGCCAGCCCGACCGAGGCATACCGGCCGAGCAGTTCCTCGAAGATGACCCGCAGCTCCAGCCGGGCCAGGTTCGCACCCAGGCAGTAGTGCACACCTTGGCCGAATCCCAAGTGCGGGTTGGGTTTCCGGGCGATGTCGAAGCTGTCGGCGTCGGCGAAGACCGCCGAGTCGCGGTTGGCCGAACCTTCCCAGACCAGGACCTTCTGGCCAGGCTCGAGCTGATGACCGCCCAGCGAGGCGGGCCGGGTCACGGTGCGCCGCTTGGACGGCGACGGCGACGTCCAGCGCACCATCTCCTCGATCGCCGTCGGCAAGAGGGCCGCGTCGTCGCGCAGAGCCTGGTAGGCGTCGGGATTCTCGACGAGAGCCAGCAGCCCGCCGGCGATCGCGTTGCGGGTGGTCTCGGCACCCGCGCTGAACAGCAGGTTGAAGAACAGATAGCTTTCGAGATCAGTCAGCGTGGGGTCGACGGAGTTCACCACCACCGACAGCATGTCGTCGGTGGGTTCGGCACGTTTGGCCGCGATCAACTCCTGGCCGTAGTTGAACATCCGCGACCCGGCCTCCTCGACCGAGAGGCGGGTGATCGACGCCTTGCGCGACCCGCCGAAGTCGAAGCTGGGTTCGATGGCTTCGAACAGCCAATGCCGTTCGGTTTCAGGCACTCCCAGCAGGATGCAGATCATCTGCATCGGCACCTCGGCGGCCACGTCGGTGACGAAGTCCAACGGGGCTCCGGGTTCGACGTCGTCGAGCAGGCGCCGGGCGCGGTCGCGCAGGTCGTCCTCGACGCGGGTGATCATGCGCGGGGTGAGGCCGGAACTGACAAGTCGGCGCACCTCGGCGTGGCGCGGGTCGTCCATCATGTTCAGTAGCTGCCCGGCGATCGGCAGATCCTGCAGGAGAGTGCCGCCGAACGCCCGCTCCCCACCCGTCACCGACGAGTACGTCTGCGGATCACGCAGTACGGCAAGGGTTTCGGCGTGGGTTGCGACCGACCAGAACCCTTCCCCGTCGGGCGTGTTCTCGGTGGGTTCGTGCCAGTACACCGGGGCGTGTTCGCGGTGCAGCGCGAACAGATCGTGCGGGAAGCCATCGGCGAAGTTGTCCAGATCGGTGAAGTCGATGTGGGCGAGGTCGCCGAGGGCGGTCACAGGATCGCGCCGGAGGTGTACTTCGCGGCTTCGGGGTAGCGGCTGATCAGGTCGTCCACCGCGGCGACCACGCGATCCACCTGGTCCCCTGCGGCGCCGGTGAACACCTGCTTGTCCGCCAGGGCGGCGTCGAGCGCGGGACGGTCCAGCGGCAGTCGGGGGTCGTTGGCCAACCGGTCGAGCAGGTCGGGCTCGGCGCCCTTCTCCCGCATGTCCAGCGCGACGGCCACCGCGTGTTCCTTGATGATCTCGTGCGCAGTTTCGCGGCCGACGCCGGCGCGCACGGCCGCGATGAGGATACGGGTGGTCGCCAGGAACGGCAGGTATCGGTCGAGTTCACGCTGGATCACCGCGGGGTAGGCGCCAAACTCGTCCAGAACGGTCAGGAACGTCTCGGTCTGCCCGTCGATGGCGAAGAACGCGTCGGGCAGGGCGACGCGGCGCACCACCGAACAGAACACGTCGCCCTCGTTCCACTGCGCACCGGCGAGCTCGGCGGCCATCGAGGCGTAGCCGCGCAGCACCACCTGCAGGCCGTTGACGCGTTCGCAGCTGCGGCTGTTCATCTTGTGCGGCATGGCCGAGGAGCCGACCTGGCCGGGCGCGAAGCCTTCGGTGACCAGTTCGTGGCCGGCCATCAGCCGGATGGTGTGCGCCAGCGAGGACGGTCCGGCCCCCAGCTGCACCAGCGCCGAGACGACGTCGTGGTCCAGGGAGCGGGGATAGACCTGGCCGACGCTGGTGAACATGTCGGTGAAGCCCAGGAAGCCTGCGACGCGCGTCTCCAGCTCGGCGAGGCGCTCGGTGTCGCCGTCGAACAGGTCGAGCATGTCCTGGGCGGTGCCCATCGGGCCCTTGATGCCGCGCAGCGGGTAGCGGTCGATGAGCTCGTTGACCCGGTTGATCGCGACCAGCAGCTCTTCGGCCGCCGACGCGAACCGCTTGCCGAGCGTGGTGGCCTGCGCGGCGACGTTGTGGCTGCGGCCGGCCATCACCAGGTCGCGGTACAGCACGGCCCGTTCGGCCAGCCGGGCCAGGACCGCCACGCTGTGGTCGCGCACGAGTGTCAGCGAGCGCCGGATCTGCAGCTGCTCGACGTTCTCGGTGAGGTCACGGCTGGTCATGCCCTTGTGCACGTGCTCGTGCCCGGCCAGCGCGTTGAACTCCTCGATGCGGGCCTTGACGTCGTGGCGGGTGACGCGCTCGCGGGCGGCGATGGAGGCCAGGTCGACGTTCTCCAGCACCCGCTCGTAGTCGGCGACCACCCCGTCGGGTACGTCGACACCGAGCTCAGCCTGGGCTTTCAGCACCGCCAGCCACAGCCGCCGTTCGGCGACGATCTTGGCCTCCGGCGACCAGATCGCCACCATCTCTTCACTGGCGTAGCGGTTGGCTAGCACGTTCGGGATGCTCACGAACAAACAGCCTACGAGGCTCGTCGGGCACAGTAGACACCGTGCACTTCATCGGTGTGGACTTGGCATGGGGTCAGCGCAAGCCCACGGGCGTGGCCGTCGTCGACGACGGCGGGCGACTCGTGCTGGCGACGGTGGCCACAGACGACGCAAGCATCTGCTCTGTGCTCGAGCGGTACGCCGAGGACGACTGCGTCGTCGGCTTCGACGCTCCGCTGATCGTGCGGAACGCCACAGGTCAGCGACCCGCCGAGCGGGCGATCAACGCCGACTTCGCGCGCTTCCAGGCCGGTACGCACCCGTCGAACACGGGCCGGCCGGAGTTCGCCGACGGCACTCGGGCCGCCCGCCTGGCCGAGTCGCTCGACCTGGACATCGATTCGACGCCCGGCGCGCCGCGGCGCGCGCTCGAGGTGTACCCCCATGCGGCGACGGTCGCCCTGTTCCGGTTGGGTCGCACCCTGAAGTACAAGGCGAAGCCGGGCCGGTCGCTGGCGCAGATGCGGACGGAGCTGCTGCGGCTGATGGAGCTCGTCGAGACGTTGTCCAGTGCCGACCCCCCGCTCCGCACGAGCGGTAGCGAGGACTGGGCGAGACTGCGCGCGGATGTCGAGAATGCCACGCGGAAAAGCGAACTGCGGCGGGTGGAAGATCCTGTCGATGCCGTGGTGTGCGCGTATGTGGCGATGTTCGCCGCGCGGCGTCCCGACGACGTCACCTACTACGGCGACGCCGAGACCGGCTTCATCGTGACCCCGACGCTGCCGTCCGACCTCGAGCCGGCGCCGCCGGAGCCGACCCCCGGAGCGGTTCACCAGGCGGTGGCGACGTACGCGGAGCGCCGGCCGCAGCTCGCGCAGGTCACCGACCGGTACCTGGCGACGGTGACCGGCCTGCTGGACGAGGCCGGCATCGACTATCTGAGCGTCACGGCGCGGACGAAGTCGGTGGCATCGTTCGCGGCGAAGGCCGATCGCCATGTCGACGGGCGGCGGCTGTACACCGATCCGTTGTCGGAGATCACCGACCAGGTGGGGCTGCGGGTCATCACGTACCTGCGCGACGACGTGGCCGCGGTGGCCAATGTCCTCAGCGAGGGACTGCAGCTGCTCGATGACCGGGACATGGGCGTGGAGACTGCCGCCGAGGGCCGGTTCGGGTATGCCAGCAGGCATCTGCTGGTAGCGGCCACTGGTGAGCAGCAGGCCGCGTCGGTGCAGGTGCGCACGATCCTGCAGCATGCCTGGGCCGAGTTCGAGCACGACGTGCGCTACAAGGGTTCGATCCCGGAGGACGATGCGCCCGATCTGAACCGCCGGTTCACCCTGGCGGCGGGCCTGCTGGAGCTGGCCGACCGCGAGTTCTCGGCGATCCGGGAGCGGCTGCGCTCTACTTCGCCATCCGAGCGGCCGCCGCAGACCTCCGGGGATGCTGGGATTCCGACGCCGGTGCTGGCGACCTATCTGGCCAATCGGTTCCCCAGCGCCGGCTGGTCGCGGACCGAGCACTACGCGTGGATGGCCGGGCTGCTCCTGGAACTCGGCATCGATTCCACCGACGGCGTGGACGCGGCGCTGGCCGGGATCGACGTCGACGCCGTGGACGCCGCGATGGACTACCGCTTCCCGGCGGGTGCGGTCCGTCGCCTCGACGATGCGCTGTTGGCGGTGTTCGGCACCCGTTACATCGGGCTGGCAGGAAACTCTCACCGAATCGCGTTGCTGGAGAATCGGTTCGAACGTCTGAGCGGTGTCGCCGGCAACTAGAACGGTGGCGTGTTGTCCGGTGGTGCGAGGCCGTGTCCGTTGAGGCGGCGCAGGAATTTGATGTAGCGGGCTTGTGCTTGGGCGCGGGTGTATCGGCGCTGGGGCATCATGGCGCCGCGTTGGGGGTGGTGTTCGGGGG
>JBNMQW010000018.1:0-108357 GCA_050205485.1 Mycolicibacterium vaccae
GCTGCCAGGAATACCCCCGCTGGCTGCACACCTATAATCACCACCGCGGTCACACCGCACTCGGCGGTCAACCACCAGCCAGCCGCGTCTCGAACCTCTCAGGTCAGTACAACTAGCTCTTGGCGGCCTTGGCGGACTTCGCTGCGGCTTTGGCTTCCTTCTTGTAGGCGCGCACCTGCTGCAGCGACCCGGCGTCGGTCACGTCGGCCACCGACATGTGGACGTCGGGCTTGCCGTAGTCGCCGGCCGCGGCGCGCCACCCCTCCGGGCTGACGCCGTACTGCTTGCCCAGCAGGGCGAGGAAGATCTTGGCCTTCTGCTCGCCGAACCCGGGCAGCGCCTTGAGGCGGCGCAGCACGTCGCGCCCGTCGGCGCCGTCGGACCACAGCGCGGCCGCGTCGCCGTCGTACTCGTCGACGATCACCTGCGCCAGTGCCTGCACCCGCTTGGCCATCGATCCGGGAAAGCGGTGCACGGCCGGCGTCTGGGCGAACAGCTCGGCGAACTTCTCGGGGTCGTAGTCGGCGATGGTCGCGGCGTCGAAGCCGCCGAGCCGGTCGGCGAGCTTCTTGGGACCCGCGAATGCCACCTCCATCGGGATCTGCTGATCGAGCAGCATGCCGACCAGCAGCGCGAAGGGGTTGGCCTCCAACAGCGCGTCGGCCGCGGGTTCTTGGACTAACTGCAGTTTGGCCACGCGGCCAGTCTAGGACGGGCGGCCCGCTCGGTTCCGGCTGTCTGTGTCTGCTGGGTGTGCGATCGTGAATGCGGATGACCGGTGGATACGCCTGAGGAGGCGGACGTGGGACGGGTGGTTGCTCTCTTCTTCGCGGTGGTGGGCGCCGCCATCGCATTGGCCGGCCCGGCGCAGGCCATTCCCGATCAGGGCACGCCGGCGTTCGACGAGTACATGCAGGGGCTGCAGCGCAACGGCTACAACCTCAATCCCGACACCGCGTGGCGCGTCGCTCACCAGGCGTGCGTCGGCGGCATCCCCGGCTACATCGGCCTGGAGATGGCGGCCCAGGGCGTCATCGGCCCCGGCGCCCAGCAGCGCGTGATGGACGTGGCCAGAAAGTACGCCTGCCCGGTCCAGTAACCCCAGCAGGCAAGCTCGGGCGGCGTAATCTCCGTCTGTGCCCAGCACCCCGGTCGACATCATCGACAACTACTTCACGTGTGAATTCACCACGACATCGCGCGACGGATTCCCGCAGACCTGGCCGGTCAGCCCTCGGTTGCTCGCCGACGGACGATTTCTGGTCACCACGAGCATCGGGTTGCCGCAGAAGGCTTTCAATGTCCGCCGCAACCCGAAGGTCGGCATGCTCTTCTCCGAGCCGACCGGCAGCGGCGTGACCGAGCCGGGCGCCGTCCTCGTGCAGGGCGACGCCGTGTCCGAGGACCGCATCGTGGCCGACGTCGCGTCCGACCCGGACCTGGCCGCGCTCGCCGAGACCGTCACGGCACGCCAGCCCGCCAGCGCGTTGTGGAGCACCTTCGTCGGGCGCCGGCTGTGGTGGTCCTACAATCTGCGGCTGCTGATCCACGTCAACCCACGCCGCGTGCTGTTCTGGCCGACCCGGGACTTCACCAGTGCGCCACTGGAAATCGACCCCGCCGAGGTGCGACGTGTGGACTGACGCCGCCCGACGCCTGGGCCAGTTCGACGAAGCGGTACTGACCGTCCATGACGCGCAGGGCTATCCGGTCAGCGTGCGTGTCCGCACCCGCGACTACGACGGGGCGACCGGTGAGCTGCCCGTGGTGCTGCCCGAAGCCCTTGCCGCCGTTGCGGGTCCGGCCAGCCTGCTGTGCCATACCCACGACGAGAAGCTCTGGAATCTCGACAGCGCTCAGGTTCGGGGCCGTCTGGAGCAGCGTGACGGCGACTGGGTGTTCGTCACCGAGTCCTTCACGCCGAAGTCACGGTGGTTTCTGGTGTCGTTCCTGAAGAACAACAACGACACCGCCCAGCGCTACCTCGACAAGCGCGGGCTGGCCCGGCCGGCCGTCAACTGGGCTGCCGTGCAGGAGATCCGGCACCGAGCCAAACGCAGACCAGGGACCTGAACCGATGTCCGGCCAGCTCGCGATCGCGCTGACGGCGGCACTGAGCCTGCTCGCCGTCGCCGCCGCGGTACTCGCGCTGCGGACCCGCCGGGTGGTGGCCACCCCGACCGAACGCGCCGTGCACGCCGCGCTGCACACCGCGTCGCAGGCCGCCCGCGCGCTGCGGCAGGGACTCGATGTCGACTCCGCGGGTACGGCCGCACCGTTCCTGCGCGAGCTGACCGGGACCGAGGGGCTGGCGCTGTTCGACGCCGACGGCGACCTCCTGGGCCGCGACCCCGCCGACGCGCCGATGTGGGACGACGTGCTCGACGCGTGCTCGCAGGCGGCCCGCGAGTCCTTGTCGGCGCAGCGCCGCGTGATGACCCATGCCACCACCTCGGCGGTGATCGCGCAGCCGCTGTCGACCGAGACCGGCGACCTGCCCGGCGTACTCGTCGTCGTGACGACCCGCTCCCCCGCGCCCGGCCTGCTCGGCGCGGTCGGCGAGGTGGCCCGCTACGCGGCCGGGCAGATCGAGCTGGCCGAGCTCGACGCGTCGCGTGCGCGGCTGGACCGCGCCGAGGTGCTGGCGCTGCGCGCCCAGATCAGCCCGCACTTCATCTACAACGCGCTCAACACGATCGCGTCGTTCGTGCGCACCGACCCCGACCGGGCCCGGGAGCTGATCCTCGAGTTCGCCGACTTCACCCGGTACTCGTTCCGTGCCGCCGGGCAGTACACGACGCTGGCCGACGAGCTGCGCAACATCGACCGCTATCTGACGTTGGAGCGGGCCCGGTTCGGGTCCCGGCTGACCGTCACTCTGCAGGTCGCTCCGGAGGTGCTCAACGTCGTCGTCCCGTTCCTGGCCCTGCAACCGCTGGTGGAAAACGCTGTGCGGCATGGCATCGCGGGGCGCGGCAGCGGGTCGATCGAGTTGATCGCCCGCGACGAGGGCTCCGACTGCGTGATCACCGTGGAGGACGACGGCGTGGGGATGGACCCCGATGCGTTGCGCGCCGGCCCGGTGGACGCGCTGTCGCACGGCGCCGCCGACGGCTCCTCGGCGCACGTCGGCCTGACCAATGTCGACCATCGCCTGCGCGCGACGTTCGGCAACGATTACGGTCTGGTGGTCGAGACGGCTATCGGCGCGGGCACCAAAGTGCTGATGCGCGTACCCAAGTTCCGGTCCGGGGTGCGGGCCAGCGGAGGAGCGTTCGGAGTGGGCAACCAGTGACCAGACCGCTCACGGTGCTCGCCGTGGACGACGAGGCCCCGGCTCTCGACGAGCTGGCCTTCCTGCTCGGTCGCCACGACGACATCGGTGACGTGCTGCGCGCCTGTGACGCGACCGCGGCCCTGCGTGAACTCAACCAGCGCAGCATCGACGCGGTGTTCCTCGACATCAACATGCCGGGACTGTCCGGCATCGAGCTCGCCGGGGTGCTGGCGAACTTCTCGCAGCGGCCCGCGGTCGTGTTCGTCACCGCGCACGACGACAGGGCCGTCGCCGCGTTCGACGTCGGCGCCGTGGATTATCTGCTCAAACCGATCCGCGAGGACCGCCTCGACCAGGCCGTGCGCCGGGTCCTGTCGGCCCGCACCGCGTCCGGTGCCGAGACGCCCGCCACCGATCCCGAATCCGACGTGGTGCCCGCCGAACTGGGCGGCGTGACCCATCTGGTGCCGCGGGACAGCATCGGCTGGGTCGAGGCCGAAGGCGACTACGCGCGGCTGCATGCCGAGTCCGGTGCACATCTGGTGCGCATCCCGATCAGCACCCTGGAGACCCGGTGGCACCAGCACGGGTTCCAGCGGGTGCACCGGTCCTATCTCGTTGCGCTGCGGCTGGTGACCGGGCTGCGCAACGCCGACGGCGGGATGCTGGTCCGGCTGCGGGCCAACGGCGCCTCCCCCGCGGTCGAGCTGCCCGTCAGCCGGCGGCAGGCCCGGGAACTGCGAGATCGCCTGGTGCGCAACCCGATGCGTAGCCTGCGTCCGGACGGAACCCAGGGTGACTGACGACCAACGGCCCCAGCGCCAGCGGGTGGTGCTGGCGCACCGGCGTGGTGCGCGAATGGTCCGCACCCGTGTCGAGGTGCAGGAGCAGACCGTCGTCGGTGACGCCCTGGTGCGCGGGCTGGTGCGCGCCCAACTCGGGTTGGCACTGCGCCTCGGCGCCGTCGCGGTGTGCCTGCTCGGGGTGATCCCGTTGCTCAACGCGGTCTTTCCCCAGTTGGGTGCGCTGACCGTGTTCGGGATCCGGCTGAATTGGTTCGTCCTGGCCGCGCTGGTGTATCCGCTTCTGTACGGGCTGGGGTGGCTCTACGTGCGCGCCGCCGAGCAGAGCGAGCGCGACTTCGTCGGCGTCATCGACTCCGAACCATGACCGGCTCGCCGCTGACCGCCGCCGCACTGCTGGCCGCCGCGGTGGCCACCGTGGCCATCGGCGCGTACGGAGTCCGCTTCTCCCGCACCACCTCCGACTTCCTGGTCGCGTCGCGCACGGTGGGGTCGCGCTGGAATGCCGCCGCGGTGTCGGGTGAATACCTGTCGGCGGCATCGTTTCTCGGCGTCGCCGGGCTGATCGCGAAGTACGGCGCCGACGCCCTGTGGTATCCGGTGGGATTCACCGCCGGCTATTTGGGCCTGCTGCTGTTCGTGGCCGCGCCGCTGCGCCGCTCGGGCGCCTACACCGTCCCCGACTTCGCCGAGTTCCGGCTGGGGTCCGCGCGGCTGCGCAAGGTGGCGATGCTGGTGGTGGTCACGGTGTGCGTCTTCTATCTGGTACCGCAGTACCAGGGTGCGGGCCTGGCGCTGAAAACCCTGCTGGGCATGCCGCTGTGGGTGGGCCCGCTGGCCGTCGGCGCGATCGTCATCACCAACGTGGTGGCCGGCGGCATGCGCTCCATCACGTTCGTGCAGGCCTTCCAGTACTGGCTCAAACTCACCGCGGTCGCCATCCCGGCGCTCGCGCTGGCCGGGTGGTTCCTCGCCGACCGCGGCGGCGAACTCGGGGGTCCGCTGCCGCCGACGGTGCAGCAGGACACCACCGTGATGATCGAGACCGACGTGGTGGTGCAGGTCGCCGCGCCCGCTGGGGTCACCGTCACCGGCACGCTGGATGGCCGGCCCGTCGACGCGGCGCCGTTCACCGGGCCGGGCGAGTACGGTCTGGGCGCGGGCACCACGTTGACGCTCGCGGCGGGCGCAGCGACGCCGGTGGTGGCCGGCGCCCCGGACGCGGGCACCGAGTGGGTCTCCTCCGGTGGTGGTCTGGGCGGCCCGCATCCGCTCTACCAAGTGCTGTCGATCATGGTGGCCACGTTCCTGGGCACCATGGGTCTGCCGCACGTGCTGGTGCGCTTCTACACCAACCCCGACGGGCGCGCGGCCCGCCGCACCGCGCTGGCGGTGATCGCGCTGCTGTCGTTGTTCTATCTGTTCCCGACGCTGCTCGGCGTGTTCTCCCGGCTCTACGTACCGCAATTGTTGATCACCGGCACCGCCGACGCCGCGGTCCTGCTGGCGCCGAGTTCGGTCATCGGCGGCGCGGTCGGACAGCTCCTCGGCGCGCTCGTCGCGGCCGGGGCCATCGCCGCGTTCCTGGCGACGTCGTCGGGGCTGCTGGTCAGCTTCGCCGGAGCCTTGGCCACCGATGTACTGCGCGGACGGGTCCGGGACTTCCGCACGGCGGCCGTCATCGGCGGGCTGCTGCCGATTCCGTTGGCACTCGGCGTATCCGACGGGCTGGAGTTGTCCCGCAGCGTCGGGCTGGCGTTCGCCGTGGCCGCGTCAACGCTGTGTCCGCTGCTGGTGCTTGGCATCTGGTGGCGCGGGCTGACCGCCGCCGGCGCGATCGCCGGCCTGCTCGCCGGCGGGCTGCTGTCCGGCGGCGCGGTGACGGTCGCGGTGCTCGGCGGCGTCGACGAGTCGGTCGCGGGCGGCTGGCCGGCGGTGCTGGTCGGCTATCCGGCGGCGCTGAGCGTGCCGCTGGCGTTCGCGACGATGGTGGTGGTGAGTCGGCTGACCCGCCCGGCCGTCCCGGCCGATGTGGCGCAGATCTTCGCGCGCATGCACGTGCCCGAACACTTCGGCATGGGCATCGAGCGTGTCCCGCAGGACGTGGCGTCCCGCCCCACCAGCCCGCCGCGCCCGGCTCGGCGCCGCACCGTTCGTCGTCGCTGACCGACCGCTCACCGCAGCGCCGCCGGGCCTCGCCGTGTCACGGCCGTCAGCCCTGGGTATGTGATCTGTATCTCAGTTACTTTTCAGCCACGACCCCTTCACAGCAGGCCAATTCACCGACCACAGGAGCGTGACGACCCGGTGTCCGAGACACATCTTCCAATTCGCCCGGAAGCGATAAGCGGCGAACGCTATCTCGAAGTACAGGCCAGCCCGGAATTCCAGGAGCTGCGGACCCGGCTGCGCCGCTTCGTCTTCCCCATGACGGCCGTCTTCCTGATCTGGTACGGCACCTACGTGCTGCTGGGCGCCTTCGCCCACGACTTCATGGCGACCCGGGTCTGGGGTGACATCAACGTCGGCCTGATCATCGGGCTCGGCCAGTTCCTGTCGACGTTCCTGATCACCGGTTTGTACGTGCGGTTCGCCAACCGCGAACTCGATCCGCGGGCCGAGGCGATCCGCACGCAACTGGAGAGTGAGATCAAATGACCACCCTCATGGCGCAGTCCGAGACCGTCGGCAATCCGCTGGCCAACATCGGCATCTTCAGCCTGTTCGTGATCGTGACCATGGTCGTGGTGATCCGGGCGAGCAAGCGCAACGCCACCGCCGACGAGTTCTTCACCGGCGGCCGCGGCTTCTCCGGCCCGCAGAACGGCATCGCGATCGCCGGTGACTACCTGTCTGCGGCCAGCTTCCTCGGCATCGCCGGGGCCATCGCGGTCTACGGCTACGACGGCTTCCTGTACTCCATCGGCTTCCTGGTGGCCTGGCTGGTGGCCCTGCTCCTGGTCGCCGAATTGCTGCGCAACACAGGCAAATTCACGATGGCCGACGTGCTGAGCTTCCGGCTCAAGCAGCGCCCGGTGCGGCTGGCCGCGGCCACCAACACGCTGACGGTGTCGCTGTTCTACCTGCTGGCCCAGATGGCCGGTGCGGGCGGACTGGTGGCGCTGCTGCTCGACATCAACAGCCGCGCAGGGCAGTCCGTGGTGATCGCCGTGGTCGGCGTGCTGATGATCGTCTACGTGCTCGTCGGCGGCATGAAGGGCACCACCTGGGTGCAGATCATCAAGGCCGTGCTGCTGATCGCCGGCGCCGGCGCGATGACCATCATGGTGCTGGCGAAGTTCGGGCTGAACTTCTCCGAGATCCTCGGTTCGGCTCAGTCGGCCATCAGCGGCTCGACCACCACCGGTGTCGCCGACCGCGACGTGCTGGCGCCCGGCGCGCAGTACGGCGGGTCGCTGACGTCGCAGATCAACTTCATCTCGCTGGCCCTGGCGCTGGTGCTGGGCACCGCGGGACTGCCGCACGTGCTGATGCGGTTCTACACGGTGCCCACCGCCAAGGAGGCGCGCCGGTCGGTGGTCTGGGCCATCGCGCTGATCGGGGCGTTCTACCTGTTCACCCTGGTGCTGGGCTACGGCGCGGCGGCGCTGGTCGGGCCGGACCGCATCCTCGGTGCGGCGGGCGGCGTGAACTCGGCGGCCCCGCTGCTGGCCTTCGAACTCGGCGGCGTGATCCTGCTGGGCGTCATCTCGGCGGTGGCGTTCGCGACCATCCTCGCGGTGGTCGCGGGCCTGACCATCACCGCGTCGGCGTCGTTCGCCCACGACATCTATGCCAGCGTCTTGAAGTCACACAAGGTGACAGAGGCTGAGCAGGTGCGCGTCTCGCGGATCACCGCGGTGGTGCTCGGCGTGCTCGCGATCGGGCTGGGCATCCTGGCCAACGGCCAGAACATCGCGTTCCTGGTGGCACTCGCGTTCGCGGTGGCCGCGGCGGCGAACCTGCCCACGATCATCTACTCGCTGTACTGGCGTCGGTTCAACACCCGCGGCGCGCTGTGGAGCATGTACGGCGGTCTGATCTCGACGATCGTGCTGATCGTCTTCTCCCCGGCGGTGTCGGGGTCGAAGACCGCGATGATTCCCGGCGCGGACTTCGCCTGGTTCCCGCTGGCCAACCCGGGCATCGTGTCGATCCCGCTGGCGTTCATCCTGGGCATCGTCGGCACGCTGACGGCACCGGACGACGAGGATCCGAAGGTTGCCGCCGAGATGGAGGTGCGCTCGCTGACCGGGATCGGCGCCGAGAAGGCTGTCTCGCACTGACCGACCCGGGTCGCTTCGGTCCCCGCCGGAATAATCGGCGGGGACCGACGGCTGCGTTGAGCGTGCGCCGCTACCCGATGGTCCTGCTGGCCTACGCTTTCGCGGCGATCATGGTCGGCACCACACTGCCCACCCCGATGTACGCAGTGTTCGCCGACGACCTGCACTTCGACGTCGCGACGACGACGGCCATCTACTCCAGCTACGCCGGCGGCGTGCTGTTCGCGCTGCTGGTCTTCGGCCGCTGGTCCGACGCGGTGGGACGGCGCCCCCTGCTGCTGGCCGGCATCGGGTTCGCGCTGGCCAGCGCGGTGGTGTTCCTGCTGGCCGACTCCATCGCCGAACTGCTGATCGGGCGGGTCCTGTCCGGGCTCTCGGCCGGGATCTTCACCGGTACGGCCACCGCCGCGGTCATCGAAGCCGCACCCCCGGCCTGGCGGACCCGCGCTCCCGCGGTCGCCACCGTCGCGAACATCGGCGGGCTGGGCGCGGGACCTCTGCTGGCCGGTGTACTGGTGCAGTACGCGCCTCGCCCCCTGGACCTGAGCTTCGCCGTGCATCTGGCGCTGGCGACGCTCGCCGCGGTGGCCGTCCTCGCGGCACCGGAGACCTCACCGCGCACCGGCCGACTCGGGGTGCAGCGGCTGGCGGTGCCGCCGCAGGCCCGTGCGGTCTTCGTCGTCGCCGCGCTGGCCGCGTTCGCCGGTTTCGCGGTCACCGGACTGTTCACCGCGGTGGCGCCGTCGTTCCTGGCCGACGTGGTCGGCATCGGCAACAACGCGCTGGCCGGTGTCATCGCGTGCTCGATCTTCGCGGCGTCGGCGGTGGCGCAGATCGCGGCCCGCGGGGTCGAGCCGCAGCGCGCGGTCGCGGCCGGCTGCGCGACGCTCATCGTCGGCATGCTGATTCTGGCTGCGGCACTGCAGTTCTCGTCGCTGTGGGGATTGATCGCCGCCGCCGTGGTGTCCGGCGTCGGCCAGGGGGTCAGCTTCAGCCGCGGGCTGGCGGCCGTCGCCGAACGCACGCCCGCCGATCGCCGCGCCGAGGTCAGCTCGACGTACTTCGTGGTGGCCTACGTGGCGATCTCGGTGCCGGTGATCGGGGAAGGTCTGGCCGCCGACGCGTGGGGCCTGCGCACCGCGGGCGTGGTGTTCGCGGTCGCGGTGGCCGTACTGGCGGCCGTCTGCCTGGTGGCGATCCTGGCGCGCCGGCGCGCGCAGACCCGCGTCCTCCCGGTCTGACCCTGAAGGTCAGCCGCTCTTGCGGCGGAACTCGCGGCGGTTCTCGACGGGGCCGTGTGCGCGGGACTGCGGCGCGGGGCCTCCCGCCCGGCCCGACCCGCCGGCCGACTTGGCGTTCTTGCGCTGCAGCGCTTCGCGAAACTGACGCTTGGTGTCGTCGTCCGACGAATCCGCGGGCTCGGCCTTCGATGTCATGACGGCAGCCTAGCCCGGTCAGCGCCGTCCCGGCGGCATGCCGTAGACGTGCGAGATCGGCAGCGTCATCAGAACCCGACGGTCGTCGACCATCGCGCGGCGGTAGTCCGCCCAGTCCGGGTGCTCCCCGGCGAGGTTGCGGTACAGCTCGATCAGCCCTTCGACCGTCTCGTCGTTTTGGTCGGCGGCCGGCGGACTGAGGACTGCGTCGCCCTCGGCTACGGCGTAGGCCCACCCGTCGTCGGAGCTGACGTGGATCGCGGCGCGGGGGTCGCGGCGCAGGTTGCGGGTCTTGGCGCGGGGCTCGGTGATCGACACCGAGATGGTCAGCGCACGGGGGTCGAAGTAGTAGGACACGTTCGACAACTGCGGTCTGCCGTCGCGTTTGATCGTGGCCAGCACGCCGAGCGTGTTGCCGGCGATCAGCGCCAGCAGCTTGTCGTCGAAGACGTCACGCGTCATGTCACGAGGGTACGTCCGCGCCGGGTCTGGGATGATCGAACAGATGACTCGGTACGCGGCGTTCCTGCGCGGTGTCAACGTCGGCGGCGTGAACCTGAAGATGGCCGACGTGGCGCGGACGTTCGAGCGCGCCGGCTTCGACAACGTCAAGACCATCCTGGCCAGCGGCAACGTCCTCCTCGACAGCGCACGCAAAGCCCCCGCGGTCCGCACCACCGCCGAACAGGCACTGCGCGACGAATTCGGTTATCAGGCTTGGGTTCTCGTCTACGACCTCGACACCGTCGGCTCGATCTCGGCGGCGTATCCGTTCGAACGCGAGGTCGAGGGCCACCACTCGTATGTCACGTTCGTCAGCGACGACGACGTGCTGGCCGAACTGTCCGCGCTGGCGCAGGACCCCGGCCCCGACGAGAAGATCCAGCCCGGCGCCGGCGTCGTCTACTGGCAGGTTCCGCGCTCGGCGTCGGTGACCAGCGCGATGGGCAAGACCATGGGCAAGGCCCGCTACAGGTCCTCGACCACCACCCGCAACCTGCGCACCCTCGACAAGGTGTTGCGGGGCTGACCCCGAGAGAGTGCAGATGACCGACAAGCACACCGTCGACCTGACCGGCGTCTCCGAGACGGCGCTGATGACGCTGCGGATCCGCGCGACCGAGGCCGCGCGCCCCGACGGCGTGATCGACGACCCGATGGCCGTCCAATTGGTCGACTCGATCGACTTCGACTTCGACAAATTCGGGTTCCCCCGGCGCCAGGATTCCGCGATCCGCGCCGTCCAGTTCGACAAGTACACCCGGCGCTACCTCGTCGACCATCCGAAGGCCACCGTCGTCGCGCTGGCCGAGGGCCTGCAGACCAGCTTCTACCGGATCGACGCGTCCGGGCCAGGCCCGGACGTGGGCCACGAGTTCCGCTGGCTCAGCGTCGACCTGCCCCCGGTGATCGAGCTGCGGCGCGCGTTGCTGCCACCGTCGGACCGCGTGCAGATGTGCGCACAGTCGGCGCTGGACTTCAGCTGGATGGACCGGGTGGACCCGGCCGACGGGGTGTTCATCACCGCCGAAGGCCTGTTGATGTACCTGTCTCCGGAGGACGCGATGGACCTGATCCGGCAGTGCGCGAAGCGCTTTCCGGGCGGCCAGATGATCTTCGACCTGCCCCCGTCGGCATTCGCCCCGCTGACCCGGCGCGGTCTGCGCACGTCGCGGCGCTACCGGGTGCCACCGATGCCGTTCACGCTGTCGGTGGCCGAGGCCGCCGATCTGGTGCACACCGTCGAGGGGGTGCGCGCGGTGCACGACCTGCCGTTCGAGCAGGCCCGCGGACGGACGCTGAACGCCCTGATGTGGGCGATGCAGCGGGTGCCGCTGCTGGATTCGGCGCGGCCGCTGACGCTGCTGCTCGAGTTCGGCTGACGGCCGCTCAGCCGAACGCGGTCTCCACGTAGCGCAGGGCGGCGCCCTTGTCGATCCCCAGCGCGCGGGCCGCGGACACGAACGTGTGGGCTGCGGTGGCCATCGCGGCGTCGGCCGGGTCCGACCTCGCCACGAAGGTGCCGAACCGTCCCCTGGTCTCCAGGATCCCGGCGGCTTCCAGCTCCCGGTACGCCCTGGCGACGGTGTTGACGGCGAGGTCCAGTTGACCGGCCAGTTCCCGGACCGTGGGCAGCCGGGTGCCTGCGGCGAGTTCGCCGTCCCGGATCCCCTCGATGATCTGCGTCCGCAACTGGTCGAACAACGGCCGGTCCCCGTGCGGATCTACGCGTACCCAATCCCCCAATTCGGCCACGTGCTCAGTATCACCCACAGCGACTAGTTTGGTGGGATGCGGGTGACGGTGTTCAGCGGTGCGGGGATCTCTGCCGAGAGCGGGGTGCCGACCTTCCGCGACGCCGAGACCGGCCTGTGGGCGAAGGTCGACCCGTATGAGATCTCCAGCGTCGAGGGTTGGCGGGCCCATCCGGACCGGGTGTGGGCCTGGTATCTGTGGCGGCACCACATGATGAACGTGGTCGATCCCAATGCCGGCCACCGCGCCGTGGCGGGGTGGCAGGACGGCGCCGAGGTGCACGTCGTCACCCAGAACGTCGACAACCTCCATGAGCGCGCGGGCAGCGACAAGGTCTACCACGTCCACGGCAGTCTGTTCGAATTCCATTGCGACCGTTGCAAAAAGCCCTACACCGGTCCGATTCCCGACATGCCGGAGCCGCTCGAGTCGGTGGAGCCGATGCGATGCGAGTGCGGCGGGTTGATCCGGCCCGACGTGGTGTGGTTCGGCGAGGCCCTGCCGGATGAGGCCTGGGAGCGGTCGGTCGAGGCGGTCGTGCACTCCGATCTGGTGGTGGTGGTCGGCACGTCCTCGGTGGTCTACCCGGCCGCGGGGCTGCCCGAGATGGCGCTGGCCAACGGAACCCCGGTGATCGAGGTCAACCCCGAGCCGACCCCGTTGTCCGCCTCGGCGACGGTCTCGCTGCGCGAGAAGGCCAGCGTCGCCCTACCCGGACTGATGCAGCGCCTGCACGAGCTGCTCAGGTAGGGCGGACGGCGACACCGAGCGCGAACTCGCCCACCGGCAGGGGCGCCCACCGCGGGAACGTCCACTCCCGGCGCGCGTCGGACAGGGTGAAACCCGCGTCTGCGAGGGTCTCCTCGGTGTGACGGTGGGTGTGGCAGTTGCCGAAGAGACGGGGCCACAGCGTCGCGTCGGCGAACTTCTGCACCCCGGCCCGCGCGCCGGTGCCGGCGATGTGCTCGAGATAGCGCAGCTGCCCGCCCGGACGCAGCATCGACCGCAGCGTCGCGATGACCGAGGCGGGGTCCTCCACCGAACACAGCACGAGGGAACACACCACGGCGTCGAACGGTTCGGTGTCGAACGGTTCGGTGACCCGGAAGTGCTCGACCGTATCGGTGGTGACGGTGATCGGCACGGCCGCTCGGGCTGCGGCCCGCTTCGCGTGCTCGGCCAGGCGGACCTCGGGCTCCACGGCGACCACCTCGGCGACGGTGCCGGGATAGAACTCGAAGTTGGTGCCCGTCCCGGCGCCGACCTCCAGCACCCGGCCGGTCAGGCCCTCGAGATTCTGCTGGCGCAGGCGGCGCAACGACTCGGGCTCGCGCGCCGACATCGCCGTCCACAGGCGGGCGAAGAACGGGTTATCCACCGTTTCGCTCATCGGCGACCTCCTTGAGCCAGCTGACGATCTCGTAAGGGGTGTCGGTCTCGCGCATGCCGCGCGCCACCACGTTGCCGCAGCACACCGCACGCATCACCCGATCGGTGAACTCCTCGGGGTCACCCCACGGCAGGTAGGGCCGGGAGATCAGCATCGCGGCCACCCCGTGCGCGGCGGTCCACAACTCCAGCGCGAGCATCATCGGATCCCCGGGCGGGTAGATGCCGTCGGCGATCATCGCCTCCACCGCCAATCGCATGTGCATGAACGCCGAACTGCTCAGCGCGAAGTCGACGTCGCTTCCCGGATGTCCGTGCCCCATCGTCGCAATCCGGTACAGCTCAGGGTTTTTCAGCGCGAACCGGACATAGGCCAGCCCCTGTGCCCGCAGCACATCGACGGGCACCGGCCCGGCCTCGGCTGCGGCAGCCTGCATCTCGGTGTGAAGCTTCTCGAAGTACCGGCTGCACACGGCGTCGAGCAGGGCGTCCTTGTCGGCGAAGTGCAGGTAGATCGACGGCGGGGTGACGCCGACGCGCTGGGCCACCGAACGGATCGGCACCGCGTTGGCGTCTCCCGATTCGAGCAGCAATTCCGTTGCGGCATCGATGATCTCCTCGCGAAGCTGGTCACCCGAGCCACGCGGGGCGCGCCGTCGGCGCGACGGTTCGGCCGTCACCGGGGTGCCTCCTTCGCCACCGGCATCGGCGCCTCGACGTCCTCGGCGGATTCGCGGAGCCCGATGCGTGCATGAAGCCTAGTCAGCGGCGCAGGCGCCCACCAGTTCCATCGGCCGAGCACATGCATGAAGGCGGGCACGAGCAGGACACGGACGAGGGTGGCGTCGACGAGGATCGCGAGGGTCAGCCCGGTGCCGAACATCCGCATGAACGCGACCTGCGCGGTCATCAGCGCCGCGAACGAGATCAGCATCACCAGCGCGGCGGCGGTGATGACCCGTCCCGTCCGGGCCAATCCCAGCGCGACGGCTTCGTCGTTGTCGGCCGAGGTGGCCGGCCGGTCGCCGCGGCGGGCCACCGCCTGCAACCAGTACTCCCGGATCCGGGACAGCAGGAAGACCTCGTAGTCCATCGAGAGGCCGAACGCGATGCAGAACAGCAGCACGGGCATGTTGGCCACCAAGGTCCCGGTGGGGGTGGTGCCCAGCGCGCCGAGGTGACCTTCCTGGAAGATCCAGACCAGCGCCCCGAACGCCGCGGTCAGGGACAGCACGTTGAGCACCAGCGCCTTGATCGGCAGCACGATGCTTCCGGTGAGCAGGAACAGCAGCACGAAGGTGATGCCCGCGATGGCGCCGAGCACCAGCGGAAGGCGCGACGTGATCGCCTCGGAGCTGTCACGGTTGATCTGCGGGAGGCCGGTGACCAGCACCTCGCGATCCTGGGGCACGGGCACCGCGCGCAGGTTGTCGAGCTGGGTCCCGGAGGCGTCGGTGAACAGCGGCGCGTCGCTCACCACGGTCAGAAACGCGCTGCCGTCGGCCATCCCGGTGGCCGCGCTGGGCGGACCGACACGGACACCGTCGACGAACGCACCGGTGGGCGCCGACACCGAGGAGACGTCACCGACCCGCGAGAGGGCTGCGGCGTAGTCGTCGAGCCCCGCGGGATCCAGGCCGTCGGCGTCGGGCAGCACCATGTGGACGTTGCGCGCCGCGTCGACGGTGAAGCCTTCCCGCATGTCATCGCCGACGGCGCGCGCCGACGCCGTGGTCGGCAGCACCCGGTCATCCGGGAACCCCCAGTTGGCACCGAGGAACGGCACACCGAGCAGCAGCAGGCCGGCCACGACGACCGTGCCGATCGGGATCGAGCGCCGCATCACGAACTTGGTGCCCCGGTACCAGCCCGTCTGCTCGATGGGCGTGGGCACAGATTCGGGCCGCCGCGCCACCCGGCGCCCCCATCTGCGGATGTCCAGTGAGTTGAGGCGGTCGCCGGCCAGCACGATCGCCGCGGGCGCCACCACGATCGCGGCCAGCGCCGCGAACGCCACGACCGCGACCCCGGCATAGGCGAACGACTTGAGGTAATACATCGGGAACAGCACCATCGCGACCATCGACAGCGCGACCGTCAGCGCCGAGAACAGCACCGTCCGGCCCGCGGTGGTCATGGTGCGCACGAGCGCGCGCTCGAGGGGTGCGCCGTCGGCGATCTCGTCGCGGTAGCGGCTGATGATCAGCAGGGTGTAGTCGATGGCGAGCGCCAGTCCCATCGCGATCGACAGGTTCAGCGCGAAGATCGACACGTCGGTGACCATCGTGACCGCGCGCAGGACGGCCATCGAGCCCAGGATGGCGAAGGCCCCGACCGCCAGCGGGAGAGCTGCCGCGATGAGGCCGCCGAACACCCACACCAGCACCAGGAAGGTCAGCGGGATGGCGATGAGTTCCATCTTGAGCAGATCCTTCTCGCTCTGCGCGCTGATCTGCACATAGGTCATGGCCACGCCGCCGGCGCGCACGGTGACGCCGTTGCGGTCGTGCACCAGTTCGTCGGTGAGTTCCTTGGCGAACTTCTGGGCGTCGCTCTCGCCTCCGGTGATGCCGGCGACGATCAAGCCGGTCCGCCGGTCGGTGCTGATCAGCGCCGCCTCCGCGGACGGCGGCGCGGTCCAGGCGGAGGTCACGGCGCCGACATGGGGCGACTGCGCCAGGCGTTCGGCGATCTCGGTGCCCACCGTGCGGGTCTGCAGGGAGTCGACGTCCGCCGCGGGGTCCTCGGGCGTCACGGTGATGATGAGGTCCATGTCGCCCTGGTCGAACTTGTCGACCAGGATCCGGGTGGCCTGCGCCGACTGCGACGACGGATCCTGGAAACCGCCGGCGGAGAGGTGCTGGGTCACCGACGCGCCGAACGCCCCGCATGCGGCCATGACCAGCAGAGCGGCGATGAGAATGCGGCGTGGAGCCGCGATGGCCAGCAGTGCGATGCGATACAGCACGAAGCGCCCCCCTCAACAAAATTACGGCGGTAAGTTATCAGCGATAACTTAACTTCGTCAACGGTTCTGGGCGATGAGTTTTCGCGGCGACACGGGTCCAATGACCATGTCTGAGAACACGTCCTCGCGGCCCGCGAGCCTCGTAGCATCGGCGTCTGTGTCCGCTGCACCCCTGACCGCCGATCACCGCAGCCTCGATGTCGGCCTCCTCATCCTGAGACTCGCGGTCGGCGCCGCGATCCTGCAGGCCGGACTGATCAAGGCCACCGACTTCTCCAGCACGGTCGGGTTCATGGACGAGGCGGGCTGGCGTCTGCCCGGTGTCGCGGCCTTCATGGTGACCGCGGCAGAGACCCTCGGCGGGGTCGGCCTGCTCCTCGGTGCGCTCACTCCCCTGGCCGCCTGCGCGGTGTTCAGCGCGATGCTGTGCGCGTGGGCGGTCAACGTGTCCGGCGCGGCGTTCTGGTCGGAGCCGTTCAACGTGCCGTTCCTGATCGGACTCGGCGCCGCGGCACTGCTGTTCACCGGCGCGGGCGCCTACGCCGTGGACCGCCGCCTGCCGGCCTGGACGACGGCGACGATGCGGGTCTCGGTAGCACTGCTGGCCGTCGCCTTCGCAGCGGCGGTGCTGACATGGGTCGCGCTCTACGGCGTCAACCCGATCCACTTCAGCAGTCCCGCGGGGTGATTGCTACCCGTGGGTAGATCACCGAACCTACCGGGCGGTAAGAATTGCCAGCGTTTTCCGATACCAGGCTTACATATTCCTTAGACCTGGTGGTTACTTTTCAGTACATGTGGATCGACGACACCAATGCTGATGTCATCAAGGTTGATTTCGACGCTCTCTACCACGGCGATGTCCTGGTCGAGGGCATAACGGCGGAGCAACTCGACGACGAGACCGCACTGCCCACCGCAGTGTGAGAAACGCGCGCCCTCGCGGGCGCGCGTTCTCCGTCATTCTGTTTGCCTGCCGCCCGGGCGCCATCGATGCCGATGCCTTCGATGTGCCCGGGCTGCAGTGTCTAGACCGCCGCCCGAGACGGCGACACCATCCCGGCGAGCCTGCCGTTGATGATGTCCTCGGCCTCGCTCACGATTCGTGAGACCAGGTCGCCGACAGTCGGGATGTCGTCGATCAGACCCATCACGGTGCCCACCGTCCAGATGCCGGCGTCGAGGTCACCGTCGTCGAACACCTTGCGGCCGCGCACGCCGGCCACCAGATCCTTGACGTCCTCGAACTGACCACCCTTGTTCAGGATGTCGACGACCTCACGGGACACCTCGTTGGACGCCACCCGCGCGGTGTTGCGCAGGGTGCGGAAGATCAACTCCGTGCCCCGCTCGTCACCGGCGACGATCGCCTCCTTGACGTTCTGGTGGATGCAGGACTCCACGGTGCACATGAACCGCGTGCCCATGTTGATGCCGTCCGCACCCAGCGCCAGCGCGGCCACCAGGCCACGGGCGTCACCGAAACCGCCCGACGCGATCATCGGGATCTCGATCTGGTTGGCTGCCGCCGGGATCAGCACCAGGCCCGGCACATCGTCCTCGCCGGGGTGGCCGGCGCACTCGAAGCCGTCGATGCTGATGCCGTCCACGCCCAGGCTCTGAGCCTTGACCGCGTGCCGCACCGAGGTGCACTTGTGCAACACCTTGATCCCGTTGTCGTGGAACATCGGCAGGTGCGGGGCCGGGTTCGACCCCGCGGTCTCGACGATCTTGATGCCGGAGTCGACGATCACCTGGCGGTACTCGTCGTACGGCGGCGGGTTGATCGACGGCAGGATCGTGAGGTTGACGCCGAACGGCTTGTCGGTCAGATCCCTGGTCTTGGCGATCTCGTTGGCCAGATCGGCAGGGGTCGGCTGGGTCAGCGCGGTGATGAAGCCCAGTCCACCGGCGTTCGCCACGGCCGCAACCAGTTCCGCGCGACCCACCCACTGCATACCGCCCTGGGCGATCGGGTGCTCGACCCCGAAGACCTCGGTGAACTTCGTCGTGATGCTCACCCGATCACCTCGGCGCCATGCGGATCGCGCCGTCCAGGCGGATGACCTCGCCGTTGAGCATCGGGTTCTCGACGATGTGCACGGCCAGCGCGCCGTACTCGTCGGGATCACCCAGGCGGGCCGGGTGCGGCACCTGCTTGCCCAGCGAGTCCTGCGCCTCCTGCGGCAGCGATCCCAGCAGCGGGGTCTTGAACAGACCCGGCGCGATGGTGCAGACGCGGATGAACTCACGCGACAGGTCACGCGCGATCGGCAGGGTCATGCCGACGACGCCACCCTTGGACGCCGAGTACGCGGCCTGGCCGATCTGGCCCTCGAACGCGGCCACCGAGGCGGTGTTGATGATGACGCCACGCTCGCCGTTGATCGGCTCGGTCTTGGCGATCCGCTCGGCGGCCAGTCGCAGCACGTTGAACGTGCCGACCAGGTTCACCTGAATCACCTTGTTGAAGGCGTCCAGCGGGAACGGGCCGTCCTTGCCCAGGGTCTTGGCCGCGTTGCCGATGCCGGCGCAGTTGACGTTGATGCGCAGCGGCCCGAACTCCTCGGCGGCGTCCAGCGCAGCCGACACCTGCTCGGGGTCGGTGACGTTGGCCTCGACGAACTTCGCGCGCGGGCCCAGTTCCTTGACGACCTCTTCACCCTTGAGGTCGATCACCACGACCGAGGCACCCCGGTCCAGCAGTCGCTTGGTGGTCGCCAGGCCCAGCCCGGAGGCTCCCCCGGTGACCACGGCGGCGGCGTCTTTGATCTCCACGAAATCGTTTCCTTTCTTGTCGGTCTTGTTCGGTGTCGGTTAAACCCAGTCCCGCAGGACGTCTTCGGTGTCGGCGCCGGGCACCCCGGGCGCCTTCGGAGCAGACGGAACAGTGCGCGAGAACCGCGGCGCGGGCGCCGGGAACAGGTAACCGTTCTCCTCGTAGAACGTGTCGCGCTCGGCGATGTGCGAATCCGACTCGACCTCGGCGAACGACAGCACCGGTGTCACGCAGGCGTCGGTTCCGGCGAACACCTCGGCCCAGTGGTCGCGGTCCTTGGCGGCGAACACCTCGGTGAACTTCGCGCGCAGCTCAGGCCAGCGGCTCATGTCGTTCTGGTCGGGCAGATCCGCGGCGTCCAGCCCGAGCCCCGCCAGCAGCTGGGCGTAGAACTGCGGCTCGATCGCGCCTACGGCGACGTAGCGCCCGTCCGAGCACTCGTAGGTGTCGTAGTAGGGCGCGCCGGTGTCGAGCATGTTGACACCGCGCTCGTCGCTCCACATCCCCATCGCCCGGAAGGCCCACATCATCATCGACAGCACGCCGGCGCCGTCGACCATGGCGGCGTCGACCACCTGGCCCTTGCCGGAGCGCTCGCGCTCCCACAGCGCCGACAGGATGCCGACGAGCAGGAACATCGACCCACCGCCGAAGTCGCCGACCAGGTTCAGCGGCGGCACCGGCCGCTCGCCGTTACGGCCGATCGCGTGCAGCGCACCGGTCAGCGAGATGTAGTTGATGTCGTGGCCCGCCTGCTGAGCGCGCGGACCGGTCTGCCCCCAGCCGGTCATCCGGCCGTAGATCAGGCGCTCGTTGACCTTCGCGCAGTCCTCCGGCCCGAGGCCGAGTCGCTCGGTGACGCCGGGCCGGAAGCCCTCGATCAGCACGTCGGCCTTGGCGACCAGGCGGAGCACCAGCTCCCGGCCCTCGTCGCTCTTCAGGTCGGCGGCCACCGACCGCCGGTTGCGGATCAGGTAGTCGCCGCCGGGTTTGGTCGGCGGCCCCGCGGGTTTGGGCCGCTCGACACGTACGACGTCGGCGCCCAGGTCGCCGAGGATCATCGCTGCGTGCGGGCCCGGGCCGATACCGGCCAGCTCCACGACACGTAGTCCTTGCAGTGGTCCAGCCATGTCTGACCGCCCTTCAACAGCTCGTTCGGTTGACCGCCGACATAGCTTACTTGTATAACCAAGTCGACCGGCCAGGGGGCGCTTCAGCTGTCAGGGAGGCCCAGACAAGGGGACGAGATGACCACGACTGACGCCTACACCGGAATCGACGACCTGACCGTCGCGCTCGAGGACGGCGTGCTCCACGTGACGCTGAACCGGCCCGACAGCCTCAATTCGCTGACCGCGCCGATGCTCAACACGTTCGCCGAGACTCTCGAGCGCGCGGCCGGCGATTCCCGCGTCCGGGTGGTGCGGATCGGCGGAGCCGGCCGTGGCTTCTGCTCCGGAGCGGGCATCAGCGAGGAAGACCACTCCAACCCGGGCGCATCCGGCACCCCGGCCGACGTGCTCGACGCCGCAAACCGCTGCATCCGCTCGATCGCCGCGCTGCCGCAGCCCGCGGTCGCCGTCGTGCAGGGCGCGGCGGCCGGTGTCGGCGTCTCGCTGGCCCTGGCGTGCGATGTCGTATTGGCCTCGGAGAAGGCGTTTTTCATGCTGGCGTTCACCAAGATCGGGTTGATGCCCGACGGCGGCGCCTCGGAGCTGATCGCCGCGGCGGTGGGCCGGATCCGCGCGATGCGGATGGCGCTGCTCGCCGAGCGCATCGGGGCCGACGAGGCGTTCGCGTGGGGTCTGGTCAGCGCCGTGTACCCGGCCGAGCAGTTCGACGCCGAGGTCGACAAGGTCCTCTCCGCACTGGTGTCCGGGCCCGCCGTGGCGCTGCGCAAGACCAAGGAGGCGATCAACGCCACCACTCTGACCGGGCTCGAGGCCGCGCTCGAACTCGAGAAGGTCGGTCAGCTGCAGCTGCTGGCGGCCGACGACTTCCGTGAGGGCACCCAGGCGTTCCAGCAGCGGCGCCCCGCGACGTTCACCGACTCCTGACCGTCCGCGGCTGCGCGCAGAAGCACTGGCACAGCCCGGTTCCGGCGTCAGACCCCGAAGATCGGAGGTAGTGCCAGCACCATGATCAGGCCCCAGAAGAAGTGGGTCAGCATGGGCGCCAGCACTCCCCCGGTCGCTCGACGTTCCAGCGCGCACACGGTGCCGAGGATGATCGCGGCGAAGCCGAGCATCGGGTTGCCGGTGGTCGCCGCGGTGCACACCACATAGAGCACCGTGGTCACCAGCACCGGGCGGTACTTCGCCAGCGCCGTGTACAGCGCGCCGCGGAAGAACAGTTCCTCGGCCAGGCCGTTGATGACGGTGATGAACGTGATCACCACCAGCGGTGCGGTGTTGCTGTACTCGAGCACGCGAGTGACATAGTCCGAGACCGCCGGGATCTGGCGGGCGGCGAGCGCACCGAGGACGAACACCGCACCCAGCCCCAAACCGACTGCGGTGCCGGTGATCAGCGGCCGCTTGGAACGTCCGCGGAACTGCACCCGCCCCATGTGCAACGGCCCGGACAGGAATGCCCCGATGGCCCACACGCCGGCCAGCGCCAGCGTCAGCCAGACGAAGGTCTCGTCGCCCGGTGGGCGGCTCAGCGAGTAGCCGAGCAGCGCGCCGCCGATGATCAACACCAACACCACGGTGACCTTGCGGCGCCGGACCACGTTCGGCGGTTCGTTGTGCGGGGTGGCCTTGCTCCGGGCGATCCGGAACATCTCCCCCGGCAGCGGGGTGCGGCGATCCGATGAGGTCACGCGATGCTCACCTTCGGTAGGAGGCCCAGGACGGTGTCCAACCCGGTGCGCACTGCGGCGGCCACGGGCTTGGGAACCAACCCGATCAGGTCGAGCACCGGTCGCACCATAGCCGGAGTGACGATGCCGGCGAGCACTTTCAGTCGCAGTGCGTCGCCCCCCGCCCAGGCCGGGTCGGTGTCGGCGAGGTGGTGCGGGTCGGCGAGGTCGTCGACGGGGCGCGGCCGCGGGCTGCGCACCGCGCGCCGCGTCGCCTCGACGGTGTCGATGAGGCCGCCGGGCGGGTCGGGCACCAGACCGGTGAGCCCGTCCTGCGACGCCGTCATCGGATAGTCAAGGGACTCCACCAGATCCGCGGCCAGCCCGCCGGGCACCGGCAGCACGGCACCGGTGACCTTGGAGGCCAGCCCCGTGTCGATGCCGATCAGCGGCAGCGGGGTTCGCCAGATGCCGGCGACGCGCGCGTACGTGCGCAGCAGGTCGCCGTAGGTGGTGGTCTCGGGACCGCGGATGTCGTAGGAACCGGCGGGCACCTTCTCGGTGTCGGCGGCGGCGACGAGGTAGTAGAGCGCGTCGCGGATGGAGATGGGGTCGATCGGGTTGGCCGACCAGACGGGCATCGGCAACAGCAGGAAACGGTCGGCGACGTAGCGCAGCATCTCGAAAGACGTGGACCCGGCGCCGATGATGATCGCCGCACCGAGCCACACCACGTCCGGGCCGCCTTCTATCTGCAGCGCCTCGGCGACTTCGGCGCGGCTGATCAGGTGCTCGGACAGCGAGTCGCCCTCGGGGACGAAGCCGCCGAGATAGACGATGCGGGAGACGCCGGCCTGCTTGGCCGCCTCTGCGACCGTTGCGGCGGCGCGGTTGTCGGCGTCGCGGAAGCCCGGCTGGCCGATACCGTGCACCAGGTAATAGACGACGTCGACGGGACCGGCGTCGTCGAAGGCCTGGCGCACCGAGGCCTCCTGGTGCGCGTCCAGCGAGACCGTCTGCACCCGGTCGTGCCAGCCGTAATCCTGGAGCCGCTCCCGGTTGCGGCTGGCCGCGATCACAGTGTGGCCTTCGTCGAGCAGCTGACCGACCAGCCGCGACCCGATGTAGCCCGTGGCGCCGGTGACCAAGATTCGCTGGGTGCTCACGGTGGGGCTGTACCCCCATCGTCACCGATCACAACCGGGTCATCCCGATTGTGGCCGACTCCTCACCGATTCAGGCGTCGCGGTGGACCTTGACCAGCTCCTGGTAGAGCGCGGCGTTGGTGCGCAATCCGGCCTTCTCGTCGTCGCTGAGTTCGCGACGCACCTTGCCCGGCACGCCGGCCACCATCGAACCGGGCGGGATGACCGCGCCCTGCGGCACCACCGCGCCCGCGGCGATCAGCGACCCGGCACCCACGGTGGCGCCGTTGAGGACCACCGCGCCCATGCCGACCAGGCAGTCGTCTTCCACGGTGCAGCCGTGCAGCACCGCGTTGTGCCCGACACTGACGTTGGCGCCGATGCGGGCCGGGAAGCCGGGGTCGACGTGGATGGTCACGTTGTCCTGGATGTTGGAGCCGGCGCCGATCTCGATCGTCTCGGCTTCCGCGCGCAGGATCGCCCCGTACCAGGCGCTGGCGCCCGCGGCGAGACGAACCTGTCCCACGACGGTCGCGTTCGGCGCGACCCAGCTGTCGGGGTGCAGGTCAGGAGAGTGCCCGGCGATGGACAGGATCAGCGGCTCAGCCATGGCCGCCATCGTAGAGCGGCCTCATGATGGCCCGGCCGCCCGCTCTGTGGGACGGGCGTGCGATCCTCACCTCGTGACCGCACCGTCTGCACCCACCGCTCTTCAAATGGTCGAGGGCGTCGACCTGACCGGCAAGACCGTCGTGATCACCGGCGCCTCGGCCGGGCTGGGACGCGAATCGGCCCGCGCGCTGGCCCGCACCGGCGCGCACGTGATCCTCGCGGCGCGCAACACCGACGCGCTCGCCGACACCGAGACCTGGGTACGCGAGCACGTCGGCGACGCCAGGTTGTCGCTGGTGCATCTGGACCTCACGTCGCTGGCCAGCGTCGCCGACGCCGCGGCGCAGATCGCCGAGCTGACCCCGGCGGTGCATATCCTGATGAACAACGCCGGAGTGATGTTCACGCCGTTCAGCCGCACTGTCGAGGGCTTCGAGATCCAGTTCGGCACAAACCATCTGGGCCACTTCGAGTTCACCCGGCTGCTCATCCCCGCGCTGGTCGCCGCCGACGGCGCGCGCGTGGTGGTGCTGGCCTCGGAGGGGCACCGGATGGGTGACGTCGACTTCGACGACCTGAACTGGGAGCACCGCGAGTACGACAAGTTCGCGGCCTACGGCGCCTCCAAGACCGCCAACGTGCTGCACGCCGTCGAACTGGACCGCCGGTTCCGCGACAGCGGCGTGCGCGCCTTCGCGGTGCACCCCGGCATCGTCGCCACGTCACTGGCGCGGCACATGACCGCCGAGGACTTCGAGGCGCTCGGCAACCGGGCCCGTTCGGACCGTGGCGGAGAATCCGACCGTGGGGAGCAGCGCCGCTCGAAGCCGCTGGACGTGACCAAGGACTTCACCACCCCCGAGCACGGAGCGGCCACCCAGGTGTGGGCGGCTGTGAGCAGCGATCTCGCCGATGCGGGCGGGGTGTACCTGTCGGACTGCCAGGTGGCGCGGGCCGCGTCCTACGCCACCGACGAGGCGCGTGCGCTGACGCTGTGGGACCTCTCCGAACAGCTCTGCACCCAGGCCGCCCCGGCCTGACCAGGGTCTGCTCGACTTGGCCGGGGCGTTTGCCGCGCCTTAACATGCCAGGCGACCTGTCGAGGATGAGGAGCAGAACGTGAAGAGTCGCACCAGCAAGACCATCGGCGTCATTGCGAGTGCCGCAGCGATCGCCCTGTCGGTTCCGCTGGCCGTCACCGCCCAGGCCCAGCCGTCGGAGACCCCGGCGGCCGAGATCCCCGACCCGCAGGGCCCCGGGTGCGGCGCGTTCAAGGAAGCCGTGCCGAACTGGAAGGGTCTGGCCAAGCTGCCGGTCGGCACCGCGTTGGGCAGCATCCCGGAGATCAGCACGTTCTACTCGGCGATCTCAGGCGGGCTCAATCCCGCCGTCAACGTCGTCTCGGTGCTCGACAACGGCCCGTATGTCGTCTTCGCGCCGACCAACGAGGCGTTCGCCGCGCTGGCCCCCGAGCAGGCCGAGTTCCTGCGCACCGACGCCGCCGCGCTGAGCGACCTCGTCTACTATCACGCCTTCCTGGGACTGCTGGGTCCTGATGACGTGAAGGGCCAGCGTCCCACGCAGCAGGGCACCGAGGTCGAGGTGACCGGCAAGGGCGGCGACATCAAGGTCAACGAGACGGCCAAGGTGGTCTGCGGCGGTATCACCGCCGAGAACGCCCGGATCTACGTCATCGACAAGGTGCTCGATCCCGCCGAGGCGCCGGAGCCGATCGCTCCGACGTCGACGAGCACGACCAGCACGACGCCGACCACCACCCCGGCTGCGCCGACCGAGACGACCGAGCCGGCCCCGGCCGCCGAGGTCCCGGCCGCGCCTGCCGAGGCGCCGGCCGAAGCCCCCGTCGGCTGACGCCCTTTTCCTGCGCGACGCAAAAACCCCCGAAACTCCAGGGTTTCGGGGGTTTTCGCGTTAGTAGCTAGACGACTAGACGCCGCGTCGGCGGGCCGACTCAGACGCCGCGTCGGCGAGCCGACTCAGACGCCACGTCGGCGAGCCGACTCAGACACCCAAGTCGCGGCCGATGATCTCCTTCATGATCTCGGTGGTGCCACCGAAGATCGTCTGGATGCGCCCGTCGACGTAGGCGCGCGCCACGCGGTACTCCAGCATGTAGCCGTAGCCGCCGTGCAGCTGCACGCACTGGTCCACGACCTTCTTGGCGGTCTCGGTGGCCCACCACTTGGCCTTGGCCGCCTCGACCGCGGTCAGCTCACCGTCGACGACGCCCTGCAGGCAGCGGTCGATGTAGTTCTCGGTGACCTCGAGCTCGGTCTCCATCTCGGCGAGCAGGAACCGGTTGTGCTGGAAGCTGCCGATCGGCTGCCCGAACGCCTTGCGGTCCTTGCAGTACTGCAGCGTCTCGTCGAATACCGCACGCGCGCCCGCGATCGCCGAGATGGCGATCGAAAGCCGCTCGGAGGGCAGGTTGGTCATCAGGTGGTAGAACCCGCGACCTTCCTTGCCGAGCAGGTTGGCGTTGGGAACTCGGACGTTCTCGAAGTGCAGCTCGGAGGTGTCCTGGCTGTGCAGGCCCATCTTGTCGAGCTTGCGACCGCGGGTGAAGCCCTCCATGCCCCGCTCGACCACGAACAGGGTGAAGCCCTTGTGGCCGGCCTCGGGGTCGGTGCGGGCGACGACCACGCACAGGTCGCAGTTGATGCCCGAGGAGATGAACGTCTTGGAGCCGTTGATGATCCAGTCGTCACCGTCGCGCACCGCGGAGGTGCGGATGCCGGCGAGGTCGCTGCCCGCGCCGGGCTCGGTCATCGCGATCGCGATGATCAGCTCGCCGCTGGTGATGCCGGGCATCCAGCGCTGCTTCTGCTCGTCGTTGGCCAGCTCTTTGAAGTACGGACCGACGACGTCGTTGTGCAGGCTCAGCGCGGGACCGTGCACACCGGACTTGGCGATCTCCTCGTCGATGATCGCGTTGAACCGGAAGTCGTCGGATCCTCCGCCGCCGAACTCCTCGGGCATGTTGAACCCGATGAGGCCGTACTTGCCGGCCGCGGTGTAGGCCGACCGGTCGACGAGACGCTCGGCCTCCCACTTCTCCGAGTTGGGCACGAGCTCACGCTCGATGTAGTCCTTGACCGTCTGGCGGAAGGCCTCGTGCTCGGCCTCGTAAATCGTTCGCTTCAGTGGCATTTCGGTTTCCTCACTTGGCTTGCTTGGCTTACTTGGCCTTCCAGACCGGCTCGCGCTTCTGCGCGAAGGCCAGCGGACCTTCCATGGCGTCTTCGGTCTTCAGCAACGTCTGGAACTCGCCGAATGTCTGCTTCCAGAACGGCTCGTCGGCGGCGACGACGCCGTCGATCGCTCCGTAGGACACCCGCTTGCTGGCGCGAACGGCCAACGGCGCGTTGACCGCAATGCGTTCGGCGAGCTCCAGGGCCGCGTCCAGGACGGTGCCGTCCGGCACCACCTTGTTGATCAGGCCCCACTTGAGTGCGTCCTGCGAGGACAGCGGTTCACCCGTGTACACCAGCTCCAGAGCCAACTTCTGCGGCAACTGCTGCACAATGCGGAACACCCCACCCGCACCGGCGATGAGGCCCCGCTTCACTTCGGGCAGACCGAATTTCGCGCGCTCCTCGGCGACCACCAGGTCACTGGCCAAAGCCAATTCGGTACCGCCGCCCAGCGCGGTGCCGTTGACCGCGGCGATCGTCGGTTTGTCGACGAAGTGCCGCACGTAACCGGCGAAGCCCCACTCCGGGTGATCCGGGTGAAAGAGGTTCTCGCCGCGAGAGATCGCCTTCAGATCGGCACCCGCGCAGAACGACTTGTCCCCGGCTCCGGTCAGCACGATGGCCCGGATCTCCGGATCGTCCTGGGCGGCCTGCAGCGCGTCGCCGACGGCGGTACTGACCGCCGCGTTGACTGCGTTGCGGGCCTCGGGCCGATTGATCGTGATGATCAGGACGTTGCCGCGGCGTTCGGTCAGAGCACCCGGCGCCAATGCTGTATCGGTCACAGGAGCTCCAGAATGGTCGCGTTGGCCTGGCCGCCACCCTCGCACATGGTCTGCAGGCCGTACTGAATGTTGTTGTCCCGCATGTGGTACAGCAGCGTAGTCAGGATGCGCGCACCGGAGCCGCCGAGCGGGTGGCCCAGGGCGATGGCGCCGCCGTTGGGGTTGAGCTTCTTCTCGTCGGCGCCGATGTCCTTCAGCCATGCCATCGGCACGGGCGCGAAGGCCTCGTTGACCTCGAAGGCACCGATCTGATCCAGGCTCAGGCCGGACTTCTTGAGCGCCTTCTGGGTCGCCGGGATCGGCGCGGTCAGCATGATCACCGGGTCGGCGCCGGCGAGCACCGCGGTGTGCACCTTGGCCAGCGGCTTGAGGCCGAGTGCCTTGGCCTTCTCGGCGGACATGATCAGCAGCGCAGCCGAACCGTCGGAGATCTGGCTGGAGTTACCGGCGTGGATCACGCCGTCCTCGCGGAACGCGGGCTTGATCTTGGCCATCGACTCGACGCTGCCGCCGCGGCGGATGCCGCCGTCCTCGAGCACGACGGTGTCGTTGCCGTCGGCGTCCTTGGTCTTGATGCCGACGATCTGGTCCGTGAAGGCGCCCGAATCCTGCGCGGCGGCGGCCTTCTCGTGCGAGCGCAGCGAGAACTCGTCGAGCTCGGTGCGGCTGAAGCCCCACTGCTCGGCGATCATCTCGGCGCCGACACCCTGGTTGGGGGTCTTGTCGTAGCGGGCCTTGAACGACTCGCCGTAGGGGTTGCCGCCGTTGGCCAGCGAGGAACCCATCGGGGTGCGCGACATCGACTCGACACCACCGGCGACGACGACGTCGTAGTGGCCGGCCACGACGCCGGCGACGGCGAAGTGCAGCGACTGCTGGCTGGAGCCGCACTGGCGGTCCACGGTGACGCCGGGCACGGTCTCGGGCCACCCGGCGGACAGCACGGCGGTGCGGGCGATGTCGAGGGCCTGCTCACCGGCCTGCATCACGCAGCCCCAGATGACGTCGTCGACGAGGGCGGGATCGACCCCGGCGCGCTCGACCAGACCGTTGAGGACCTGGGCGGAAAGTTCGGCGGGATGGACGCCGGACAGGGCGCCGTTGCGCTTACCGACAGGCGACCGGACTGCCTCGACGATGACGGCTTCAGCCATGGGATTCTCCTTCGAACACACGTGGACCGTTTTCTCGAAACTAGACAAACAAGGTTTACTAAGTCAACCTGCTCTAGGACGCTGGCGCCGCCGGCGCTGTCGGCCCAGTTGTCCCCCGCGGTGGTTTACTGAGTTGTACAGCTCACCTGGGCGTTCAGGTGCTTGTTCGGATGGGAGTGGATGTGACGCGCAGCACTCGGCTGGCCCCGATGATCGGGCCCGACGCCGCCGGTGCGGGCACGGCTGTCCGGTCCCCGAAGACGGCCGAGCTGGTCGCCGGCACGCTGCGGCGGATGGTGGTCGAGGGTCAGCTCAAGGATGGCGACTTCCTGCCCAACGAGGCCGAGCTGATGGCGCACTTCGGCGTCAGCCGGCCCACGCTGCGCGAGGCAGTGCGGGTCCTGGAATCCGAACGCCTCGTCGAGGTGCGCCGCGGTTCGCGCACCGGCGCGCGGGTGCGGGTGCCCGGGCCCGAGGTGGTGGCCCGTCCCGCCGGTCTGCTCCTGGAGCTTTCCGGTGCGACGATCGCCGACCTGCTGACCGCCAAGTCCGGTATCGAGCCGATGGCCGCGCGACTGCTGGCCGAGTCGGGTTCGGACGAGGCGTTCGACGAACTCGAGCAGATGCTCGAGCAGTTGATCGCCGACGGCTGGCAGTCCGATCGCCTGGCCGAGACCACCGGCGCGTTCCACCTGCGGGTGGTCCAGCTGTCGGGCAACGCGACGCTGGGCATCGTCGCCGGCATGCTGCACGAGATCACCGTCCGCCACACGGCGTTCGTGTTCAAGGAGCGGCGCCCGGTCTCCAAGGCCGACTACGACATCCTGCTGCGCTCGTACCGCAAACTCATGCAGTTCCTGCGCGCCGGGGACGCCCCGGGCGCCGAAGCGCACTGGCGCAAGCACCTGGACAAGACGCGTGAGCTGCTGCTGACCGGCCTGGAGAGCGTCCGGGTTCGCGACGTGATGGGCTGACTCAGGTTCCGGGCGCGTCGGCCGCGTCCTTCTGCCAGGTCACCTGCACCGGCACGGTGTCATCCCACGGCTGGCGCGTCACCATGTCGGCGACCATCACGTAGCCGCGTTCGAACTCACCGGTCGCGGCATCGACGAGGCGATACTCCTGGCGCTGCCGGTGGATGGGCTGGGCGTCGAGTATCAGCACCCGAACCTCCCCCGGTTCGAAGTTGCAGCGCTTCTGCAGCGCCGCGATCAGCTGCTCGTTGTGCATGTGACCGTCGCCGAAGTTCCATCCGATGGCGGTGCTGCAGATGCGTTCGCCGTCGGTGAGAACGTAGTCGGACTCGGGGTGGCCGGCCATGGCGCGATGCGCCAGCGTGAACATGGCCCGGCCGTGGGTGTTGAACGACCGGAACGCGTACCCCATGTACTGGTACATCTCGGCAGTCTCCTTGCTGCCGTAGAACTTCTCCATCTGCGCGGCCGGCATGCTCGCGATCGCGACGATGCCGTCGGTGATCTTGTCCGACGCCGACGGCTTCACGCACCACAGCGAGGTGTCCCAGTTGCCGGCGTAGTACCGCATGCCGGGCAGGAAGGACACCTTGCGCGGGTACAGGTTTCCGATCACGACGGTGCCCGCGACGACGGCGAACAGCAGGATCGGCCACGGCGACTGCAGATCCGACAGTCCGATGCCGGCGTTGCCGACGAACAGCGCCAGCACGCTGAACATCATGAAGACGTTCCACTCCAGCGGCACTCCCATCGGGATCGCCGACAGGATGCCGAAGTGGAAGACCAGCATCACGAAAGCCGCGATGGCCGTGGCCCATCCACCGTGGGAGAAGAACAGCACCAGCGGGACGAGCATCTCGATCGCGGTGGAGAAGTGCGCCAGCACGCGCGACGCCCGGCCGGGCCGCAGGTCGTCGGGGAAACGCTCGAAGAACTTGCGCTTGATCCAGCGCGGGCGGATGACGGGGTTGTTGCTCATCATCGTGGAGATGACGAACGGGAAGTGCTTGTTGAGCTTCGAGGTGGCCGCGCCGATCCAGATCACCAGGCAGACCAGTTTGGCGGCGATGACGATGTCGGCGCCGGAGAACAGGAAGCACACCGCCAGCGAGCCGTAGACCTCGCCGCGGGCGGCCAGGAAGATGACCTTGTCGCGCAGGCCGGCCAGCGCGAGCACGGTGAGGATGGCCGCGGTCTGCCACACCGGCAGCACGCCGATTTCGCTGCCGAGTTCGGGGATCGGGCCGGTGCCGTCGGAGAACAGGGCGACCACCAGCAGCACCAGCAGCGCGGCGTAGAGGGCGACGTCGAACGGGGTGCGGGTGTCCCCGCCCGTCAACGGCACTCGGTTGGGCCACGGTGGGAGTCGGATCGTCTTGGGCCGCAACCAGTACAGGATCGACCCCATGGGTGGGAAGAACCGGTTGTTCAGGGGGCCGAAGCCGCAGCCGAGGCCGACGACCTCGAACAGCATCGTGTAGAAGACGACCTTCTGGTACACGATCGGCTCGTGGTACCACTCGGCGACGTTGGTGAAGCCGTCCACTCCGGTGGTGGTGAGGACGACCAGCCAGGCACCGAGGATGTAGAGCAAGATCTTCGCGACGTAGAAGAGGTGCATCACCACCGGCGTGCCGAAGCCCACCTCGGCCCAGTGGCGGGCCATCGGGATGATCCGTTCCGCGCGGGTGCCCTTGCTCCATTCGGCGTAGTCGACGACAGGCGCGTCCTGCTTCAGAAACCCCATGGGCACAGACTAGAACGTGTTCCAGTTCCGATCCCGCGAACAGACACAAAATCGCACTTTTCGCGCCGCGATCGTGCGAGTTCGCGTTCCCCGGCAAGCGGGTGGTGCCCCCAGCTCGCGGAGCTACCGGCGGCTACCCTCGCGGGGCTACCCGGCGGTCTTGGCGGGCGGGCGGTAGAAAACCACCAGCTGTCCGATGCCGCCGGCCAGGCCCAACACGGCCGCGATGGCCAGGCCCCACCAGCCGTGCAGGTAGTCGTAGATGGCGCTGCCGGAGAACAGGAGGTGGTCCAGGCTGATCTTGCCCGCGCCGATCGCCGCGATGCCGACCGCAGACACGGCCAGCACCAGGTTGTACTCCCAGCCCTCCTTGACGATGAAGAAGCCGTTGGGCTTGTGCACCGTCCACGCGGCCACCAGCATCAGCGCCACGAACCCGGCGGCGGGGATCGGTGTGAGCAGCCCGAGGGCCAGACCGATGCCCGCGGCCATCTCGGTGGTCGCCGCGACGCGGGCGTGGAACATGCCCGGCTTCATTCCCATGCTGTCGAACCAGCCGGCGGTGCCCTTGAGCCCACCCTTGCCGAAGAACTTGTTGTAACCGTGCGCGGCCATGGTCAGACCAAGGACGACTCGCAGGATCAGGATCCCGACATCGTAGGCAGTCATGTAACAGAACTTAGAACATCTGTCACGCTGCGCCCAGTCCCCCGTCGCTCTAAGCAGGGACCCAGTTGCCGTGGAAACCGGCCGGAACGCGGTGCGGCAGCTCGATCGCGGCAACGTCCTCGAGGGTGCGCGCGTCGAGGATCGCCAGTTCGCTGCGGTCGGTGGCGCGGTCGTAGACGTAGCCCATCAGCACCCCGTCGTCCTCGTCGGCGTCGGGGTGCGACGGGTGGAACACGAACTCGCTCATCGCCTTCTGCGCGCCGAAGTGGCGCACGGCGCCCTCGTCGCCGACGAAGTCGTGCTTGAGCAGCGCGTCGCCGGGCTGGCCCTCGACGCCGAACGCGGCGGTGTAGCCGTAGCGGTGACGCTTACCGACCAGCCGTTCGTCGACGCGCGGGAACTCCTGACCACGGTCGTCGAGGCGGGTCTCGCGCACCTTGCCGTCGGCCAGGTCGACGGTCCAGCGCTCCAGCGTCGGCGGTCCCTCGTTGGGTCCGCGGCGGTCGGTGTCGAACATCTTCGGGTGGCGGATGACGTCGAGCACCACGGTGTCGCCGTCGTCGTAGGCGTTGACCGGGTGGAAGACGTAGCAGGGCTCGACGTCGAACCAGCGGACGTCGGCACTGGTGCCCTCGCGCGGCATCACGCCGACGCGTGCGGGGTAGCGCGGGTTCCAGGAGTACGGGAAACGTCGATCCGACGATGACCCGCTCGGCATCCGGGCGGCGATCGGGTCCGGTATCCGGACACGTCCGATCAACGCCGCCAGCATGATTCGCGCCGGCAGCCGCAGCCTCCGCGGCACGGTCATCGACGCCGCCTCGCGGGCGTCGAACGTGACGGGCAGGTCGTAGAGGACGACGTGGCGCTCGGTCAGCGAGAAGTCGTGCATCATCGGGCTGCCGCCTACCTCGATGTCGACCGTCCTGCGGGCGCGGCCGTCGGCGCCGATGACCGAGTACTGCACGGTGTTGCCGCGCGTCATGCTGTAGGACACGGCGTGCAGTTCGCCGGTGACCGGGTCGCGCTTGGGATGGGCGGTGTATCCGCCGGTGATGGTGCCGTCGAAATCGCAGGCGCCGACGGTGTCGAGCTCGTCGGTCAGTTCGTAGTTGGCGACGCCGCCCTCCACGAGCGCCAACGTCTTGCCGGCGTGGCCGATCACGTTGGTGTTGGCGCCGATCGGAGACGCTCCGAACTCGGTGGCGCACGGAGCTTCGCCGAGCAGCCGGGACACCAGCGGGCTCCGGACCCAGCGATTGCGGTACCACTCGGCGCGGCCGTCGCGCAGCCGGATGCCGTGCACCATGCCGTCGCCGAGGAACCAGTGGTACAGCTCGGGATCGATCTCGCCGACCGGGTTGGGCCCGTTGCGCAGATAGCGGCCGTCCAGATGATCCGGAATCCTTCCTCGGACCGTGAGTTCGGTCAGCGTGACTTCTTCGGTGAGCGGCGCGAACGCGCCCTCGAGGTAGCGGTTCCCCATCATCAGCCTCCCCATAACGGTGTTATAGGGTTCAGGTATAACACCGTTATGGAAGGATGACAAGGGTGACTGCACCGCGAATCGCGCTGATCGCCGCAGGGGTGGACCTGCTCGAGCGTGAAGGGGCGGCCGCCGTCAGCGCCCGCAGTGTCGCCACCGCGGCCGGCACCTCCACGATGGCCGTCTACACCCACTTCGGCGGAATGACCGGCCTGCTCGACGCCATCGCCGGCGAGGTCTTCATGCGGTTCGCCCACGCGCTCACCGAGGCACCGGTGACCGACGACCCGGTCGCGGACTTCCTGCGGATGGGCCTGGCCTACTACCGCTTCGCGATGGCCCACCCGCAGCGCTACCAGTTCATGTTCGGCGTTTCGACGACGTCGGCGGTGGCCTCGCGCCGCAGCGACCTCACCGCGACGGGCACGGCCTCCGACCACGAGGAGTGGGCCTCCTCGTTCGGCGCGTTGCGCACGGCCGTGCGGCGGATGATGGCGGCGGGCCGGATCCGCAGCGACGACGAACTCGCCGTCGCCGGCCGGCTGTGGAGTGTCACTCACGGCGCGGTCATGCTCGACCTGGCCGGGTTCTTCGGCGGCGAGGGGCGCGGCCTGTCCCACATCCTCGGACCACTCATCGTCGACACCCTGGTCGGCATGGGTGACGACCGCGAGGCCGTCGACCGGTCCCTGCAGACGGTGCTGGAGACCCTGCCCGACTCGTGACCCCCGTCAGCGCGCGAGCGCGCGGGCGAGCCGGTCGAGGTAGGCGTCGACGTCGCCGATCGCCGAGTCGGCGGCATGCACACTGACCACCACCGTGTCGCCGATGCCATGCACACCGTGGGTCACGCCCATCATCGGCGACAGGGTGGGGAACCCGGCGGTCAGGACAACCGCCGCTCCCCCGAACCGCAGATCCTTCGCCCCGCGGTTGACGCTGGACACCACCGTGTTGCCAGTGACCCCAGACGATCGCACGGCGGGATCGAGTTGCCTGACCCCCCAACGCAACAGCGGTGCGGGCATGGCGGCGAACGCGGCCACCTCGGCCTGCATCGCCGGATGGGAGGCGCGACGCCGGCGCGCATAGAGGTCCGCGGCGATCGCCTGAACTCGTGCGCGGTGCGCCCGCTCCGGGAACAGGCTGAGGCCGACATTGCCGAAGTGGTTGTTCGCCGCGCGTGGCCCGCTTTTGGCCATCGGGGTCTCGGCGCCCAGCTGGGACACGTCGTCTCCGAGTTCGCGCAGGTGCCCGGCCAGCGCCTCGGAGATGGCCGCAAGCGCCCCGACCGTCACCGTGGTGTCCCCGAACCGCTCCCGTGAGCACCGTACCGTGCGCAGATGCCGCACCCCGTCCGGGCGGGTGTTGCTGCGCAGCACCGGACGTGAATCAGCTTGCGGCGGAACCAAACCGGCCGCCGTATCCCACACCAGCCGACGGTGGGTGCGCGCGGCACGCACCGCACGCCACGGCAGCGCCGCCGCCGACACCACCGGCCCGGTCACCGGGGACACGTCGACCGCACGGCCGAGCAGATGGGCGGCCAGCGCCGAGGCACGCACCCCGTCGGCGAGAGCGTGCGAGATCTGCAGGATGACCACCGCGCCGGCCGCTCCGCCGGGAATCTGCTCGACATGCGGGAACACGTGCAGTCGCCAGGTGACGTCGCGGGTGTCGAGCGACGCCTCGGTCAGCGCCGTCACCGCGTCCAGGCACTGCTGCCACTGCGGCTGCGCGAGTTCGTGCACCTGGATCTGGTCGTCGGCCACCACGCGCGGCGTCCACGCCGGATAGCTCCAGAACGCGTCGTCGTCGATACGCACCCCGAGATCGGCACAACGCTGGGCGCGTACGCGAATCTCGTTGAGCGCCCGGCCCAGATCGGCTGGGCCACCGTCGAACGCGTAGATCAGGAACTGGTCGCTGGGGATCACCTTCGACATCCAGTAGAACTGGGCGTCCACCGCGGCGAGCCGGCGCACAGTCATGTCGGTCAGATTAGGCTCTGCGGGATGTCGCTGCTGCGAGGTACCGCCAGTCCACAGGGATCCAGGGCGGCACTGGTCACCGGGGCCTCGTCGGGCATCGGCACGCAGATCGCGCGCGAGTTGGCGCGGCGCGGCCATCCGGTGGTCCTCGTCGCCCGCCGGGCCGAGCGCCTACAGGCGCTGGCCGAGACGCTCGGCGAAGCAGCGCACGTCCTCGACGCCGACCTGACCGATCCCGAGGCGCGGGCCGCGCTACCGGCGCGGGTGGCCACACTGGGTCTGGACGTGGACATCCTCGTCAACAACGCCGGCGCGGCGAACGTCGGTCGGGTCGCCGACATCGCGGTGGCCGAAGAGTTGGCGCTCATCGAACTCGATGTCTCCGCCGTCGTGGACCTGTGCGGTCGCTTCGTGCCCGCCATGGTGGCCCGCGGGCAGGGCGGCGTGCTCAACGTCGCATCGGTGGGGGCGTTCGGGCCGGTGCCGTACCAGGCGTCCTACGGCGCCGCCAAGGCCTTCGTGCTCTCCTACACCGAAGCGCTGCGGGAGGAACTGCGCGGCACCGGGGTGTCGGTGTCGGTGCTGTGCCCCGGGCCGGTTCGCACCGGGTTCGGCGAACGCGCCGGGATCCCGGACGCCGAGGCCGAGAAGATGCTCCCGAAGTTCCTGTGGGTGTCCCCGGAGCGAGTCGCCGCAGCCGGGGTGGACGGCCTGGCCCGCGGTCGCGCCGTCATCGTGCCCGGCGCGCCCAACCGGGTGGCCGCCGCGCTGTACCGGCTGGCGCCTCGGAAGGTGCTGCTGCCGTTGTTGGCACGCACCCATCCGGCCCGGCGCCGCTCCGGTTAGACCGGGTCGAACTTCGAGATCAGCCAGCGGCCGTCGACCTTCTCCAGCGTGACGCGCACGCTGGAGGCCGTGTCACTGGGCGGGTCCTGACCGACGTTGACCGTCTGGTTGACGAACAGCAGCACGACCGCCTCGTCCGCGCTGACCGACACCGACGCCGCAGCCGGCACCGACGCGACCGCGGAGATCTGCTTCTCCTTGGCGCCGGGGATCACGACGTCGTTGGTCAGATCGGTGTACGACTGCTGGAAATCGCCGGTCAGCAGGTTGCGGGCGTCGCCGAGTTGCTGTTCGACCTTGTCGGGCGTGTAGGACAGCAGCGCGATCGTGCTGTCCTTGGCCACCTGCACCGAGTCCTCAGCCGCCGAGAGCGGCGGGCGCGGGTCGACGCGGACTTCGCCGTCGCTGTAGGAGTCGTTCAGGTACTTCAGGAATCCGGCGCCGAGGGCAAGCAGCAGCGCCAGAGCGGGCAGCACGCCGAAGGCCACGACGCGCTGCCAGGAGATGCCGCGCTTCGCGGGTGCCGCGGCCGCCACGGTGTCCGATGCCTCGGTGTCCGCTGCTTCGGTCTCCTCGACCGCCGCAGTCTCCTCGATCTCGGTGCCGGTCTCCTCGACGTCGGTGCCGGTCTCGTCGTTCTTCAAGTTCTCGCTCATGGCACGAAGTCCACCTTCGACACCTTGGCCTCGCCGTTGACCTCTTGCACGGTGATCCGCATCCTCCAGGCTCGGGGTTGCTGTTCAGGGGCGCCGGCGTTCGACGTGCGCACCGTGACCGCAACGAGAACCTGGCCCTCGTTGCCGTGGTGGGACTCCAGCCCTGCCTCCGCGATCGTGCCCTCCGAGGTGGACTGCGCCTGCTTGACCACCTCGACGAACGGTTGCGCGCGCTGCTGGAAGTCGTCGTAGAACGTGCCCGTCGCCGAGTCGAGGATGCGCTGGACGTCCTCCTCGGCGTTCTCCCAGTTGATGGTCGTCAGGTTCAACGCGCCCTGCCGGCCCACCTGGAGGAAGAGGTTGCGCTGCTGCTCGGCGCGGTGCGACTCGTAGGTGCTGTACCCGAGCCACGCGGTCAGACCGGTCAGCGCGAGGACGACGACCAGGCCGGCGATGAGCGCCAGCTTGACGTGCGACATCGGCTTGCGGGCCGGGGCCGCGTCGGACTCGCCGGGCTCATCGGACTCGGCCGACTCGTCGTACTCCTCGATGACGTCGGTCTGCGTCGCCACGGCGGCGGTCTGGCCGTCCTGCGCGCCGGCGTCGCCGGTCGGCTTCGTCAGTTCCCCGTCGGGGGCAGCAGCATCGTCTGCCATGTTCGCTCCTCTGCGGTACTACCAGCCAGGTTGGACTGCGTATAGACCTGACCGTCCGGACCAACGTACGTGCCGCTGTTCGGGTCGTACTCGGCGGCCACCAATGGAGGCGACGCCGGAGCCGGCGGCGGGGCCGCTTCGGCCGGGGGCGTCCCCGGCGGCAGCTGGGGGACGGCCTGCCCCGACAGCGTCGCGTTCGGGTCGCCCTTCCAGTTGTATCCGTCGTTCAACGGCACGTAGTTCTCGCTGCTCTCGCACATCTTCACCGTGGGTGCGCGTTTCCCGGGAACCGTCACACACGGCAGGTTGCGGGCGCCGCGCACGTTGAACGGGCCGTCCTGGGGGACGCGGCAGTACACGTCGCCGGCCGGACGGTCGGGATAGTCCTCGAGCGCCGGGGCGCGCTGCTGCTGGGCCGGCAGGAAGCCGGTCGTGCAGGGCGGCGGGAGGTTCAGGTTGAGGTTGAAGACCAGCGCGTCGCCCTTGTAGTCCTGGACGGTGCCCGACTTGGGCACGCCGAGAGCCTGGGTGACCGCCGTGCCCTGCGGCAGCAGGACCAGCATCTGTTCGAGGCTGGGCTGGTAGGTCACCGCGACCTCGCCCACGCTGACGAGGTTGGCGAGCACGATCGGCAGCGTCGGCGACAGCCGGTCGAACAGCGCGCGGCCCTCTTCGGCCGCGCCGGGGCCCTTCGACAGGATCCCGGAGAACGCGCCGTCCTGGTCGCGCAGTTGATCGGTGACGCTGGCGAGGTTCGCAGCCCAGGCCCGGATCGAGTCCGAGGTGTCGATCTGCGAGTCGAGCACCGGCTCGGACTCGTCGATCAGCGTCGTCAACGAGTCGAGGTTGTCCCGTGCGTCGATGGCCAGCTTCGACGACCCGCTGACCAGCCGGCGCAGCTCGGGTCCGAGACCGCCGACGGCCTGGTAGGCCTCGTCGACCACCGTTTGCAGGTTCTCCTGCGGAATGGCTTGCAGCCCTTCGTTGGTCAGCTCCAGCACGGTGTTGACGTCGGTCGGGACGCGGGTGCGGTCCACGGGGATGACGTCGCCGTCACGCAGGTCGGGACCTGCGGCGCTCTGCGGGAGCAGCTGCACGAACTGTTCGCCGACCGCGGACTGGCTGCGCACCTCGGCGATCACGTCGGCGGGGATCGGGATGTCGGAGTTCAGCGACAGTTCCGCGCGAACCCCGCTGCCCGACAGGCCGACGCTCTTGACGACGCCGACCTGGGTGCCGCGGTAGGTCACGTTGCTGCGCTCGTAGAGGCCGCCGGTCTCGGGCAGCTCGAGCATCACCTTGTACTGGCCGATGCCGACCAGCTCGGGCAGCCGCATGTAGCCGAACACCATGACGCCCATGGCCGTTGCGGCCAGCACCGCGAACACGGTCAGCTGGATCAGCATCTGTCGGGTCACCCGCATGTCAACGCCCCTGATCCCAGCGATACGGCGCCACCAGCGGGTTGCCGCCCGGCGGCGGGACGTTGTGGTTGCACGGGCTCGGGAACTGGCCGATGGTGCGGCCCCACTGCAGTTCCAGCCATGTCAGGTTGCACTCCCAGCGCGTCCCGGTGAAGAAGCCGGAGTCGATGCGGCTCAACGTCATGTCCACGACGAGCGTGAGGTTGGCGTAGTCACCGCGCATCCAGTTGGTCAACGTCTCCTTCGGGAAGGGGAACGTCGGCAGGAAGCTCAATGCGCGTGTCAGCGCCGGGCCGGCGTCGGCCAGCGACTGCAGCACGGGGCCGAGGTCACGCAGTTGCGCCACCAGCGCCTCCCGGGTCTGGTTGACCGAGTCGGCGGCCAGCGCGCTGAACCGGCCGAGTTGCACCAGCGCCTCGGAAAGGGTGTCGCGTTGGTCGCGCAGCACCGCCAGGGCGTCGGGGATGGTGCGTAATGCCTTGTCCACCACCGGTTTCTGCTCGGCGATCTGCCCGACGAGCCGGTTCAGGCTGTCGGCCGTGGCGATGATGTCGCCCTTCTGATCATCGAGGTGGCCGATGGCGATGTCGAGTTGTTCGATGAGGCTGCGCAGGTCGTTCTCCCGACCGGTGAACGCGGTGCTCAACGCCTCGGTGATGTCGCCGATGTTGGCAAGTCCCCCGCCGTTGAGCAGCACCGCGACTGCGGCCAGCGCCTGTTCGGTGGACGGGTAGGCGCCCGAGGACGCCAGCGGGATCACCGCGCCCTCCTTCAGGCGGCCCTGCGGCTCGGCGTCGACCGGCGCCGCGAGTTCGATGTGCTGGCTGCCCAGCAAGCTGGTCTGTCCCAGCTTGGCGGTCGCGTTGGCGGGCAGTACGACATCGCCGTTGAGGGCGATGGTGACCAGTGCGTTCCAGCCCTGGCGCTCGATGTTGGTGACGGTGCCGACGTTGACGTCGCCGACCCGCACGCGCGAGTTCGGTTCGATGTTGTCGACGTCGGGCATCTGCGCCTGCACGGTGAACGCGCCTGGACCGACGCCTTGCACGCCGGGCAGCGGCACCGAATTCAGGCCGCGCCAACCACATCCCGACACCGCGACGGCGACCGCCAGGAAAGCAACACCCGCCCGGGCCCGGCCCATGCGGGGGCTCATGATCCGCCTCCCTGCGGCACCATCATGCCGTGCAACCCGGCGTCGGGGTTGGTGGGCGTGGCCATCTCGGCGGCCAGCGGAGGCGTGTCCGCGGAGACGGTTTCGGGTTCGACCCCCAGCGGGGTGGGCAGCCCGGCCGGGGGCGGCCCTGGCGGCGGAATGTAGTCCGGTCGCAGCCAATCCTCGCTGTAGGTCAGTTCATTGGGCCGCGTCGTCGCGCCCACGAGCATGTTCTGGCCGATCGGCGGGAAGTTGTACTGCCGGTTCTTGATGATCGGCGCCAGGTACTGCACGCACAGCTTGGACGACTCCTCGGCACCCAGCCGGGACGCGGCCTGCACTGCGCCACAGAGGAACTGGATCGGGTTGGCGAAGTTGTTGATCATCGGCACGCTGCTGATCGCGCCCTGCGCCGGCTGCCAGATGTTGATGTAGTTCTGGAACGTGGTCGGTGCGACATGCAGGAACTGCTTGATGTCGTCAAGGCTTTCGTGCAGCGCCGTGGTGACGCCGGCCAGCTTGTCCGAGGTGGTGCCCAGCGTCTCGCGGTTCTCCGCGACGAACGACTGCACCTCACCGACGGCGGCGTCGAGATCCCCGACGGCGCGGGCGACCTCACCGGGCTCGTCGGCCAGCAGTCCGGTCACCGATGCCAGATTCTGGTTGAGCTGGCGCATCAGCGTGGTGCTGTCCTGCAGCGCGGACACCAGCACCGCGAGGTTCTTGACCGTGGAGAACACGTCGGTGCTGTGGTCGCCCAGCGCCGAAACCGCCTGGGACAGCTTGCGCACCGTCTCCCGGATGTCGGCGCCCTGGCCGCGCAGGTTGTCCGCGGTGGTGTTGATCGCCGACCCCAGCGGGCTGACCCCACCGGGCTCGGTCGGTTGCAGGGTCTCGCTGAGCCGCTGCAACTGCGCACGCACCTGGTCCCACTCGACGGGCACCGCTGTGCGTTCCTGCCCGATGACGGTGTCGTCCTTCATCACCGGCCCGCCGGTGTAGACCGGGGTCAGCTGGATCGCCCGCGAGGTCACCAGGGCCGGCGACAGGATCGCGGCCTTCGCGTCGGCGGGCACGTCGTAGCGGGCGTCGTACCAGAACGAGATCTTCACCCGCTCCGGTTCCGGCTCGATGGCCACGATCTGGCCGACGGGCACACCGAGGACACGCACGTCGTCACCGACGTAGATGCCGTTGCTGTTCTCGAAGTAGGCGACCACGTCGATACGGCCGCCGCGGTTCTCGGTCGTGCGCACCAGCGTGGCCACACCGGCCACCATCAGCAGCACCAGCGCTGCGGCGACCCAGGTCCGGGGTTTTCTCACTGGTCCTCCCCGGTGTGCAGCGGTGGCGCCTCAGCGGGTGCCGGGACGTGGAGCGGATTCGGCGTCGGCGACGGGGTCGACACCAGGCCGGACGGCGCCTCGGCCGGCGGTCCCGGTGGCGGACCGCCCGGCGGCGGGGCCGGGGCCGGCTCGCGGTACGGGTAGCAGCCGGTCGGGCCGGGCAGCGGCAGACCGGGCGGGCCGCAGCCCTCGTCGCCGGGGTTGCCGGTGATCGCGTCGGGGATCGTCTGCCGCGGCTCACCGGCCTGGCCGGTCCGCGGGAACGGCACCGGCATCGCCGGCGTCCCGGCCTGACCGACCTGCGGGTCGCTGCGCTCCGAGGGCGCCAGCACGTTCGGGTCCAGACCGAGGTCGGAGAACGCGGCGTCGATGAACGGCTGCAGGAACTGACCGGGCAGCAGGTTGGACACGTAGGTCTTGAAGAACGGCCCCGACGACACCGACTCACCCAGCGACATCGAGTAGCTGTTCAGCAGCGACAGCGACTTCTGCAGACGTTCTTTGCGGTTGTCCAGGATGGTCAGGACGCCGTTGAGCTTGTCCAGGGCGGGCTTCATGGTGGCGCGGTTCTCCCCGATGAAGCCCTGCAGCTGCTGGCTCAAGGAGGAGATGTTGCCCGAGATCTCGTCCAGCGCAGCGCTTTGCGCTTGCAGCGAGGCGAGCAGCGCGTTGGTGTCCGACACCAGGCTGACCACTTGGTCGCTGCGTTCGGCGAGCACCGTGGTCGCTTTGTTGGCGTTGGCCAGCAGGTTGCGTAGTTCGGCGTCGCGCTCGTTGAGGGTGTCGGAGAAACGCGCCACGCCCTCGACGGCGATGCGCAGCTGCGGCGGGGTGTCGGCGAACGTCGACGACAGCATCCGCAACGACTCGGACAGTTGATCGGTGTCCAGGCCGCTGATGGTGGCCGACAGATCGCCGAGCGCGTCGGGCAGCTGATAGGGCGACCGGGTGCGATCCAGCGGGATGGTGCCCTCCTGCCGGCCGTCACCTCGGGCGGTCACCTCGAGCAGTTTCGTGCCCAGCAGGCCTTTGGTCTTGATGGCGGCCTCGGTGCGGTCGCCCAGCCGGATGTCCTTGTCCACCGTGAACGTGACCAGCACCCGGGGACCGTCCAGGTCGATCGACTTGACCTGTCCCACTTTGAAACCCGACACGTGCACGGTCGACTCGGTGGTCAGCCCGCCGGCTTCGGCGAAGTGGGCGGTGTACTCACGGCCGGAGTCGACGAAGGGCAGCTTGTCGTAGTTGACCGCGCCCAGCACGATCCCGGCGGTCACGGCCAGGCCGACCCCGCCGACGACGAGTTGATTGCGCTCCTTGAACGGCTTCATCGCGGTGCACACCTCCCGCTGGACTGACCGGCCACCTTCACGAAAACCGGTTCGCCGCCTTTACCGTTGAGCTTGAGCACGATGTCGCACAGGTAGAAGCTGAAGAAGTCGCCGTAGATGCCCTGACGAGCCAGCGCCTGATACGCGTCGGGCAGCGTGTTGATCAGGTTGTCGAAGTACTCGTGGTCGGCAACGATGATCCCCGCCGTGCGGTCGGTTTCGTGGACCACCTTCTGCAGCGGCGGGCGGGCCTCCGCGAGCAGGTCGGCGATGCTGCCGGCGGCCGAGTTGGTGTAGGCCAGGCCGGTGCTGATCTCCTCGCGCCGATTCTCCAGGCCGTCGACCAGATCCGACAGCGCGACAACGGCTTTGTCGAACTGTTCGTTCTGGTCGCCCAGCGAGCCGAGCACGGTGTGGAGGTTTCCGATCACGTCACCGATGAGCTGGTCGCGGTCGGCCAGCGTGGTGGTCAGCGCGGCGGTCTGGGCCAAGAACGAGTTGATGGTGCCGCCTTGACCCTGCAGCGCGGTGATGAGTTGCCCGGAGAGCGCGTTGATCTGTTCGGGGTCCAACGCGCGGAACAGCGGACGGAACCCGCCGAGCAGCGCGTCGAGATCCAGCGCCGGTGCGGTGCGGGCCAACGGAATGGTCGCGCCCGGATTGAGCTTCTGAACTCCCCCGGCGCCTTCTTCGAGCGCCAGGTACCGTCCGCCGATCAGATCGTCGTACCGGATGACCGCGCGGCTGCCCTCGGTCAGCACCACCGAGTCGTCGGCGGTGAACTCGACCAGCGCCGTGGTGTCGGGTTGAATCTCAACCTTTTTCACCTGGCCGACCTCGACGCCGGCGATACGGACGAAGTCGTTGGTCTCCAGCCCGGTGACGTTGACGAATTCGGCGCGGTACTGGTGGACCGTCTCGCCGAAGCGCATCTGCCCGAACACCGCGAACAACCCGAAGACTCCGAGCAGGCAGACAGCCAGGAACGCGCCGAGACGCACTGCGTCCCGTCGGATGTCGGCTGTCATCGGTTACCTCTCGGTGTCGGTTGGATCGTTGTCGGTTGGAGCGGGTTGCTGGTCAGGGCGGACCGGGTGCGGCCGGTACGGGGGGCACCACCGGCGGATAAGGCGTTGCGGTGGGCTGCATCTGCGCCGGGTGGGTCACCACGAACGGCTCCGAGCCCGGAGTCGGTCCCGGGTCGCGCGGGGCGCCCGGGGGCGGCGCCGGCGGCAGTCCGGGCCACAGCGGGGTGCCGTCGGGGGCGTACAGCTGCGCGCCGTAGGCCGGGGCACCCGGGTACGGGACCGGGCCGATGGCGGGGCCGCCCTGCATGTTGCGGATGCTGGGCGCTTCGGGCACCGCGCGGGTGACCGGCAAGTAGTTGCCGTAGGTCGGGAACGCGATCCCCGGGTTCGGCCGCCAATCCAGCCCGGTGCCGAAGCCGGTGTTGGTGACCAGCTGACGCACCGGCCAGTTCTCCGACACCTTCGGCAGCGAGCCGCACCCCGGCTTCCCGCCGGGGCCGCCCTTGGCGCCGACGATCGGCAGATGCTGCGGGTACTTGTACGGGTCGTCGCCGAACGACAGCCCGGTGTCGAGCACCAGGGAGCGGCCGTTGCCGCCGGGAGCCTCGTAGCCGCCGCCGTCGAGCAGCTCTTTCGCACCGAGCAGCAGACACGTGAACGAGGGCGAGTACTTGTGCAGCAGGTTCGCCGTCGGAGCCAGCACGTTGACCGCGTCGATGAGGTTCTGCTGGTTGGGGGCGAGCAGATTGATGCCGCTGTTGGACAGTCCGATAGTCGACAGCAGCAGCGCGTCGAGTTCCTTGGACTGGCGGACCACCGTCGAGCTCGTGGTGCTCGACGCATCGAGGGTGGTCAGGATGTCCTGTGCCGCGGCGCTGTAGGTGTCGTTGAACTGCGTCAGCGCCCGCAGGTCCGACGTGATCGTCTCACTGCGCGGGTTCAGCGCCAGCAGAACCTCATTCGCGTCCGTGGTGGCCGCACCGATCAGCTCGCCCTGGCCCCGGACACCGTCCGCGAGCGCCGACAGGGTGCTGTTCAGTTTGGCTGCGTCGACGCGGTCGAGCACCCCGACGAGGTTCTGGAAGACGGTGTTGACCTCGGTGGTCACGTTGCGGGAGCGGAGTACCTGGTTGGCTTCCAGGTGTCCGCTGGGGCTTTCCGGGAAGACCAGGTCGACGAACTTCGCACCGAAGATCGTGGTGGCGCGGATCTGGGCCTCGACGTTGGCCGGGATGAACTGCACCTGGTCCTCGTCGATCTCGAGACGCAGCGCCACCGGTGAATCGCTCTGCCCGGACGCGGTGATGTCGGCTACCCGCCCGACCTCGACGCCGCGGAGTTTGACCTTGGCGTTGGTCTCCATCACCAGGCCGGCGCGGTCGGAGGCCAGCGTGACCGGCACCGTGGACCGCAGCGATCCGGTGAACATCACGTAGGTCAGCCCGAGGGCGGCCGCGAGAAGCACGACCAGAATCAGGGTCCACCAGCCTGGTTTCAGGCCTTCGTCGTCCACGCCTCAGCCCGCCAGGTTGAAGTTGCCGGTTTGTCCGTACACCGCCAGCGAGATCATCACCAGCACGAACGCGGACAGGATCAGAGAGGTGCGCACCGCGCGGCCGACCGCCTCGCCCACCCCCGCAGGACCACCCTTGGCGGTGAACCCGTAGTAGGTGTGCACCAGCATGATCACCACGGCCAGCGCCACGCACTGCATGAACGACCAGATCAGGTCGGTGGGGTTCAGGAAGGTCCGGAAGTAGTGGTCGTACACACCGGTGGACTGGCCGTAGATCACCGTGGTGCCGAAGCGGGCGGCCCAGAACGAGGCCAGCACGCCGACGCAGTACAGCGGGATCACCACGAGCAGCCCGGCGACCACGCGTGTCGACGCCAGATAGGCGACGCTACGGATCCCCATCACCTCCAGCGCGTCGATCTCCTCGTTGATCCGCATCGCACCCAGCTGTGCGGTCGCGCCGGCGCCGATGGTCGCGGCCAGGGCCACGGCCGTGGTCGCCGGTGCGATCAGCCGCACGTTGAAGAACGCCGAGGCGAACCCGGTCAGCGCCTCCACCCCGATCTCGGAGAAGTCGGTGTAGCCCTGGACCGCGACCAGCGCGCCGGTGGTGACGGTGAGGAAGCCGACGATCGCGACGGTGCCGCCGATCATGATCAATGCGCCTGCGCCCAAACCCATCTGGGCGATCTGCCGGATCAGCTCGATGCGATAGCGGGTGACCGCGTAGAACATCGAGCGCAGGGTGCGCCCGCAGAACTTGGTCTGCACGCCGATTTGGTTCCATGGTCCGGCCAGTGCGCGGTACCGGGCCTTGAGCCAGGGGAACTGAGAGTGGGGCCGAGAAACCGTCACATCGCCACCTTCACCGCGACGGCCGTGGCGACGATGTTGATGGCGAACAACGCCATGAACGTGAACACCACGGTCTCGTTGACCGCGTTGCCGACTCCAGCCGGCCCGCCACCGACGGAAATGCCCTTGTAGCAGGCGATCAGCCCGGCCGAGAGTCCGAACAGCGCCGCCTTGACCAGGGCGATGATCACGTCGGTCGTACCGATGATCAGCGTCAGGCCGGCCGCGAACGCGCCCGGCGAGACGTTCTGGATGTACACGCAGAACAGGTAGGCACCGGCCAGTCCCACCAGGATCACCGTCGCCGACAGCGCCAGGGACACCAACGTGGCGGCAAGTACCCGCGGAACCACAAGCGCCTGAATGGGATCGACGCCCATCACCCGCAACGCGTCGAGTTCTTCGCGGATGGTGCGCGCACCCAGGTCGGCGCACATCGCGGTCGCACCGGCGCCGGCGACCACCAGAACCGTTACGATCGGGCCGATTTGGCGCACTGTGCCAAGTGCTGCTCCGGTGCCGGAAAAGTCGGCCGCCCCGAATTCCCGCAACAGGATGTTGAAGGTGAAGGTCAGCAGCACCGTGTAGGGGATGGTCAGCATCAGTGTCGGCACGATGGAGACGCGCGCGACAAACCAGGCCTGCGAGATGAATTCACGCCACGCGAACGGCGGCCGGAACATCGCGACGAACGTATCGAGGGCCATGGAGAAGAACCCACCGAAAGCGCGCACAGGCTTGACGACGCCCGAAGCGACCATTTATCCGGCCCTTCCTCGTGCACCGTTACAGTCGTCGTCCTCGGGCGACGATCCAATCCCCCTGGGGGATTTGACGTTGCAAGTACCGAGGACGGGCAGAACGGTATATCACCGAAATCACACCCGGCAACACGAGTGGTCGATTACGGCGCGACCTGCGCAAATGCGCTCGGGGACAATGCCCTAAAGGTCGGCTACCGCGTTCTCCAATTCGGCGATGACGATTCTCTGCATGCCGAGCATCGCCTTGGTCGCCGCGGCTGCCCGGGCGGGATCAGGGTCACTGGTCAACTCGAGCAAACGCTTCGGCACAATCTGCCAACTCAAGCCGAACCGGTCCTTGAGCCATCCGCACTGCGACTCTTGCCCGCCCTCGCTCAACCGGTCCCAGTAGTAGTCGACTTCGGACTGGTCTTCGCAGTCCACGGTGAACGACACCGCTTCGGTGAACGGGAACACCGGGCCGCCGTTGATGCCGATGAAGCGCTGCCCGTCCAGGGTGAAGGCGGCGGCGAGCGCCTCTCCCGGTGTGCCCGGTCCGGCCTCGGTGTAGCGGCTCAGCCGTTCGACCGTTGAATTCGGGAAGACCGTGGAATAGAACGCGATGGCCTCTTCGAGGTTGTCGTCGAACCACAGCGACGGCGTGATGGCGGGCATGGGGTCTCCTCGCGGGTAGGCGGCTGCTGTCGCCTATTCAGACCACCCGCCGTCGCCGAACTCATCGACGCTCGCTCCGACCGCGCGCAGCGCGAACTCGGTCACCCGGACGCGCGCGTGACCGAACGCCCCCGCATCGTCGACCTTCTGACCCATGATCACCCTGCTGACCAGCGCGCTGATCGCCATGGCATCGATTTCCGGGTCCGCCATCGGCAGCGAACCGTCGAGCCGCCCCCGGGACAGGATCTGGATCAGAGACCGTTCCCGTGCGGCGTACCAGCGCTGCCGGGATTCCCGGTAGCCGGAGGCCGCGCGGACCTCGTCGGAGTCGAGGGCGGCGAAGCGTAGCTGGTGCCGTGGGTCGGTGTTGGCGTCGAATATCATCGCGATCCATGCCGTGAGCTGGTCGGCGGGAGTGCCGACAGCTTGTTCGGCGATGCTGTCCAGGAGCGTCGTCAGCTGCTCACACTCATGTGCCACCAGGGCGAGCATGAGGTCGTCCTTCGACGAGAAGTGCCGGTAGAAGGCCCGGCTGGAAACTCCGGCCCCGGACAGGATGTCCGACATCCGGATGGGGTTATCGCCGGCGTCGGCCAGACACCGATAGGCGGCTTCCAGGATCGCTGCGCGTTCCCGTTCACGCAGCGGGCTAATTGGCACAACGAATAATTTACGTGGTCGGTAGCGCCCCCGGCATTCCGGCACGCCGCACGCGCAGTAACGTGAGCTGCGGTATTCAGCGGGAGAGGATGCGCGTGAGCACTGGTCGCACCGAGCCGATGACGACGCCTTTCCGAGGCTCCGACGACCTCACGCTGGTCGGCGACGAGTGGAACCGTCCCACCGAGACCCCGGGATTCGACGCGTCGCGGCCGTCGGTACTCATGCTGCACGGGGGCGGCCAGAACCGGCACTCCTGGAAGAAGACCGGACAGATCCTGGCTGCTCGCGGCATCCACGTCGTCGCGCTCGACAGCCGCGGCCACGGTGACAGCGACCGCTCCCCCACCGCCGAGTACACCGTCGAGGCGCTGTGCGCGGACACGTTGTCGGTGCTGGACCAGATCGGCCGGCCCACGGTCCTGATCGGCGCGAGCATGGGCGGGCTCACCGGCATCCTCACCGCCCGCAGGGCGGGCCCCGACCGCGTCTGCCGGCTGGTGCTCGTCGACGTCGTGCCGCGCTACGAGAAGCAAGGCAGCGCGCGCATCCGCGACTTCATGTTGAGCAACATCGACGGCTTCGCAACGCTCGAGGAAGCCGCTGACGCCGTCGCCGCGTACCTACCGCACCGCCCCAAGCCGCGCAGCCCCGAGGGACTCAAGAAGAACCTGAGACTCCGTGACGGCCGGTGGTACTGGCACTGGGATCCGGCCTTCCTGACCAAACCGAACGAGGACCCCTTCGTCCGCGTAGAACTGCTCGAGCGGGCGGCCGTCGAGCTGACCGTTCCGATCCTGCTGATCCGCGGCAAACTGTCCGATGTGGTCAGCGAGGAGGCGGTGGCCGACTTCCTGTCGAAGGTGCCCACGGCCGAATTCGCCGAGCTGTCGGGCGCGGGCCACACCGCCGCCGGCGACGACAACGACGCGTTCTCCGACGTGGTCGTCGATTTCGTTTTCCGGCAGTAGTTTTCGCGCCCATGGGTTTCAACTTCCTGGAACAGCCCGAGCTGCCCGCCCCTCGGGTGAGCGCCACGCAGGCCGAGACGATCCTGTCCGCTCACTACGGCCGCACCGGTCGTGCCGTGTCGCTGGGCAGCCAGCAGGACAAGAACTTCCTCGTGCACGCCGACGACGGCGCGGTCGTCGGGGTACTCAAGGTCGCGAATCCGGTGTTCACCGCCGTCGAACTGCACGCCCAGGACGCGGCCGCCGAGCACATCGCCGCCAAAGAGCCGAACCTGCGCGTCGCGGTGTCGGCACCCAACAGTGCGGGCGAACTACTCACCGCGGTACCGGGTCCGGCTGACCAGACCTGGTACGTGCGCCTCCTGCAGTTCCTGCCCGGCGGGACGCTGCAGGACGCGGGTTATCTGTCCCCCGAGAACGTGGCGGGCCTCGGCGCGGTGGCCGGGCAGGTGAGCCGGGCGCTGGCCGACTTCACCCATCCTGGGTTGGACCGAATCCTGCAGTGGGACCTGCGATTCGGCAAGCAGGTCGTGACCATGTTGAACGAGCACGTCACCGATTCCGCGTTGCGCCGACGTCTGGTGACCGCGGCTGAGGAGGCCTGGACCCGCATCGAGGGCCTGGATGCGGGTCTGCCGCGACAAGCGGTCCACCTCGATCTGACCGACACGAATGTCGTGCTGTCCACGGGAGCGGCCCCGCGGCCCGACGGCGTCATCGACTTCGGTGATCTGACCACGACGTGGGCGGTCTCCGAACTGGCGATCACGGCCTCCTCGGTCCTGGGTCACGCCGGGGCCAGGCCGACGTCGGCGCTGCCGGCGGCGCGCGCGTTCCACGCCGTGCGTCCCCTCTCGGCGGCCGAGATCGCCGCCGTGTGGCCGATGATCGTGCTGCGCGCCACCGTGCTGATCGCCAGTGGCGCCCAGCAGCTCGCCCTCGATCCCGACAACGAGTATTTGACCGCACAGGCCGATGCGGAGCGGCAGTTGTTCGAGCTGGCCACGTCGGTGCCGATGGATGTGATGGCGGCGGTGCTGGCGGCAGACCTGGGCGCCGCGCGGGCACCGGCATCGCCGCCCGCGCACGTGCCACTGTTCCGGGTCGATCCAGAAACTGTTCACACACTGGATCTTTCGACCACTGCCGACATCTACGACACCGCCGCCGCGATAGGTCCCGACGTCGAGAACGACGCCGCAGCGGCCGCGTTGCGGCACGGCGCTCGGGTGGTCCTCACCCGCTACGCCGAGCCGCGGCTCAGCCGCGCCCCCAAGCTGAGCCAGGACAGTCCCGATGTGGTCGCCACGTCGATGACGGTGTGGCCCGCCGTCGAGACCGAGTTGACCGCGCCCTGGGACGGGTCTGTCGTCGCCGGCGCTGACGGGTCGATCCTGCTGCGCGGCAACGAGTTCACCCTCACGCTGAGTGAGGTACGCGACGCCGCGAGTGGCGTGGTGCGTGCCGGTCAGCGGCTCGGGTGCGCGCAGGACCGGTTCGACATCACCGTGCAGCCGAGCACGGCGCCCCGCGCGCCGGCGTTCGTCGACGTCGACCTGGCCCCCGGATGGCTGGCGCACGCCTGTGATCCCCGGCGCCTGCTCGGGCTGGCGCCCCTCGACACTCCCGACGACGGGGATCTCCTGGCTCGCCGCGACGCGAGCTTCGCGACCGTGCAGGAGTTCTACTACCGGCGTCCTCCGCGGATCGAGCGGGGCCGCCGACATTTCCTGATGTCGACGCAGGGCCGCTGCTACCTCGACATGGTCAACAACGTGACCGTGCTGGGCCACGCGCACCCGCGGATCGCCGACGTCGCATCCCGGCAGCTGCGCAGACTGAACACCAATTCGCGGTTCCACTACGAGGCGGTGGTGGAGTTCAGCGAGCGGCTGGCCGGGCTGCTCCCCGATCCGCTCGACACCGTCTTTCTGGTCAACTCCGGTTCGGAGGCCAGCGATCTGGCCATCCGGCTGGCCACCGCCGCGACGGGCCGCCGCGACGTGGTCGCAGTTCGCGAGGCGTATCACGGCTGGACCCACGGCACCGACGCGGTGTCGACCTCGATCGCCGACAACCCCAATGCCCTTGCCACGCGCCCGGATTGGGTGCACACGGTGGAGTCGCCCAACAGCTTCCGCGGCAAGTACCGCGGCGAGGAGGCGGGTCGCTACGCAGAGGAGGCGGTGGCCCAGATCGAGGGCATGATCGCCGGGGGTCGCGCGCCGGCGGCGTTCATCTGTGAGTCCGTGTACGGCAACGCCGGAGGAATGGCGCTGCCCGACGGGTATCTGCGTCAGGTGTACGCCGCGGTCCGGGCCGGCGGCGGACTGGCGATCTCCGACGAGGTCCAGGTGGGTTACGGCCGGCTCGGCGACTGGTTCTGGGGTTTCGAACAACAGCACGCGGTTCCCGACATCGTGTCGGTGGCCAAGTCGACCGGAAACGGCTACCCGCTGGGCGCGGTGATCACCACCCGGGCGGTGGCCGAGGCGTTCTCCAGTCAGGGCTATTTCTTCTCGTCCACCGGCGGCAGTCCGTTGTCCTGCGCCATCGGCATGACCGTGCTCGACATCCTGGCCGAGGAACGATTGCAGGACAACGCCCGCCGCGTCGGCGCGCACCTGAAGTCCCGCCTGTCCGCGCTGGGCGACCGGCACCCGTTGGTGGGCACCGTGCACGGGTTCGGCCTCTACCTCGGGGTCGAATTCGTCCGGGACCGGCAGACGCTCGCCCCCGCCACCGAGGAGACCGCGGCGATCTGCGACCGGATGCTCGACCTCGGCGTCATCATCCAGCCGACGGGTGACCACCAGAACATCCTGAAGACCAAGCCTCCGTTGTGCATCGACATCGAGGCGGCCGACTTCTACGTCGACACCCTGGACCGGGTTCTCACCGAGGGCTGGTAGTCATGGACACAAGCCGAGGGGGGGTTGCCCTCGACGCCGTCGCTGGGTTTGATCGAACGATGACACCCACGCCCGAGGACATCGTGACCGAGTTCTGCACCAAGTGGTCGAACCCCGATCCCGAGGAGTTGGCCGGATACTTCACCGAAGACGCTGTGTATCACAATATCCCGATGGAACCGGCGGTTGGTCGCGATGCCATCAAGGCATTCATCGGCGAGTTCACCGCCATGGTCGACGGAATCGACTTCCAGATTCACCGGCAGGTCAGCTCGGCGGGACTGGTGTTCAACGAGCGCACCGACGTGATGCGGTTCAAGGACGGCCGGGAACTCCCCCTGCCGGTGGCCGGGGTGTTCGAGATCGTCGACGGGCGGATCGCGGCGTGGCGCGACTACTTCGACATGGCCACGGTGACGGCGGCGTGGAGCTGATCGCGCCTCGACACCCGCTGCCGTGACAGCGACATTGATCGGGCTGTGCGTGGCGGGGGTGCTCGCCGCGGCTCTTGCGGTGGCCCTGCTGATCCAGACCCAGCGGCTCAAGGCCGCCCGCGAGGAAGCCCACGAACTGCGCCGCCGCCTCGACACCCGGCAGATGTTGGTCTCCGGCGGCAGCAAGGCCGTCAAAACGGTGTGGCAGACGGCGAGCATCCTGCGCCGGGACGGTCTGGGCGGCCTCGTGCAGTCGTCGATCGAGGAACTGGCCGACTGGGCCGAAGTCGAACGCCCCGACCTGGCCAAGGTCGCCTCCGGTGGCCGGGTGGCGATCATGTTCTCCGACATCGAAGAGTCGACAGCGCTCAACGAACGCATCGGCGACCGAGCCTACGTGCGGTTGATCGGCAAGCACGACCGGGCGGTTCGCCGTCTCGTCGACCGCCACGACGGCTACGTCGTCAAGAGTCAGGGCGACGGGTTCATGATCGCCTTCGGACGGCCCGAGCACGCGGTGCGCTGCGCGGTGGCGATCCAGCAGGATCTGCGCCGGCAGTCCCGAGACCTCAAGGTGCGCATCGGGATCCACAGCGGCAAGTCGGTGGTGCGCGGCGAGGACCTGTTCGGCCGCAATGTCGCGATGGCGGCGCGGGTCGCCGGCCAGGCCGACGGAGGCGAGATCCTGGTCAGTCAAGCGGTTTACGACGCGGTCACCGACGACGAGGACATCGTGTTCGCCGACGCGCGCGACGCCGAGCTCAAGGGCTTCGCCGGCACCCACACCCTCTACCCGGTCGACCCGTCCTGAGACGCGGCGGTCTCGGCGTCGGCGAGGCGCTGGTGCAGGCGCGCCCGGATGTCGTCGGCGGTGTAGGAATTGCGGCGCCGCTGATCCCGTGCCACCAGCACGCCACCGGCGACCACCCCGGCGGCGCCGGCGAGTCCGACCCACTTCCAGATCCCACGCATGCAGGCCAGTCTGCCTAAGCTGCCACCATGAAGCCACACACGGTGTCACTCGACCGTGCGCTGGAGGAAACCCGCACCGGCGACGTCTGGTTGTTCCGCGGCCAGTCCGGACCGGACCGGGCCATCCAATCGCTGACCAACGCCCCGGTGAACCATGTCGGCATGACCGTCGCCGTCGACGATCTGCCGCCACTGATCTGGCACGCCGAACTCGGCGACAAACTGCTCGACCTCTGGACCGGCACCCACCATCGCGGGGTTCAGCTCAACGACCTGCGAGAGGCTGTGCACCGGTGGGTGCACACCTACGGGCAGCGCTGCTGGCTGCGCCAGCTGACGCCGTACGCGACCCGCGAGCAGGAGGACCGGGCGCTGCAGGTGATCGCGCGGATGGACGGCACGCCGTTCCCGTCGACCGCTCGCCTGACCGGACGCTGGCTGCGCGGACGGGTCCCGGTGGTGAGCGACTTCACCCGCGGAATCCCGTTCGTGCACAGCAAAGTTCGCCAGACCGCCGAGCGCCGCAAGGCCAAGCGGTCGGCGGCAGGCCTGGAGACCGCGTACTGCGCCGAGACCGTGGCGATCACCTACGAGGACATGGGTCTGCTGCAGACCGAGAAACACTCCAACTGGTTCGACCCCGGATCGTTCTGGAGCGGTGACGCGCTGCCACTGGCCGACGGGTACCGGCTCGGCGCGGAGATCGCCGTCACGGTGTGATCCTGATGTCGTCGGCGAAACGCCGACGGGGATCGCGGCGCGGGCACCGCCAAGGTGGTTTGCTGTTCGCAACACCTTCGTTTCTCGGTGCCACCAGGGAGAACAGTCATGCCGACCTCGATCGACGATGCGCCCGCGCCAGAGACGAACACATCCGGCGTGCTGAGCTCCAAGCTGTCCGCGCTCGCGATCGTGGCGGCCTCCATCGGCACGATCGTCATCCTGTTCCTGTTCCTCACCAGCCGTAACGACGACATCGCGGCCGTGCAGCCGGTGGCACCGCCTCCGGAGGCCGCCGCGGAACCGACGTCGGTGGCGCCGCCGCGGCCGTCGATGGCGCCCACGCTCCCGCCGCCGGCTGCTGCCCTGCCGCCGCCCGCCGCCCCAGTACCGTCGGGCGCTGCCCCGTCGGCCGGGGCCCCGTCGGCCGGCGCGTCCGCGCAGACCTCCGAGATCGACGGTCGCGGCTTCGTCGGCTCGAAGGCGCGCTGCGATTCCGGCGACGACGCGGTGGTGACGGCCCGCACCGCCCGCGCGGCGATCGTGATCTGCCAGGACCGCTCCGGTGACTACCAATATCGCGGCGTGCGCCTGCAGGACGGCGCGGCGCTGCAACTGGACGATGTGCGGCCGATCGCCGCGGGTTACGAGGCCCGCAACGCCGACACGACCTACCGCCTGTCCCCGACGGAGCTGGTGGTGCTCTCGGGGGAAACCCTGCAGAGCCGCGACGCGATCGTCGCCTACCAGGCAAGCTGACCCACGCGCAGCTGTGCCTGGTTCGTGACCTTGCTGCGATGAGGGCAGGGCAGGGTCGATGCCATGACTGCGGTGGCCGTGCTGATCGCTGTGTCGGCCGCGCTGGTGGTGGGTTATCTGCTCGGCCGCCGTGCCGCCGTCCGGCCCCGGTCCTGGCGGCAGCGCACCTCCCGCACCGCGTTGGTGCGGCAGGCCGCGGGTCTGGCGGCGTTGGTCGCGGTGTACCGGCTGCGGATCCGGATCCGCGAAAGTGCCCTCGCGGTAGTCATCACCTGCCCGGCACGACGCTCCGTGCACCCTCGCCGCGCCTGGCGCGGTTTCCCCCTCGCGCCGCGAGGGTAGGTTGCCGACATGCCGTTGCGCTACGTCGATCCGCACCGCAGGCGTGGATCCAAATACCAGCAGGGCGTGCGTTTCGGCCGCTCACGAGTCGGGCAGTTCCTGGCGCGTCACGTCGCCAGGCACACCGACCCGCTCCTGTTCCGGCTCAGCGGCGGACGGATAAACATGGGGCCGATCATCAACGCGCCGCTGGTCACGACCGGGGCGAAATCCGGCAAGCGCCGGGTGACGCAGTTGACGTACTTCCATGACGGCACCGACGTCGTGCTGATCGCCTCCAACTTCGGCGGAGACAAGCATCCCCAGTGGTACTACAACCTCAAGGCACATCCGGACTGCGAGTTCGGCGGTGAACGCTTCACCGCGCGTCAGGTGACCGACCCGGCCGAGTACGCACGCCTGTTCAAACTCGCCGAGCGCGTCTATCCCGGCTATGCCGACTACCGCGCCAAAACCGAGAGGTCCGGACGGGACATCCCGATCTTCGCGCTCGCGCCGCGGGAGTAGCGGGCGCTACGCGCTGCGATTGATCTCGGCGGCGGCACGGATGAGCCGCTTGAACGCTTCCGCGTCGAGGCCATCGTCTTCGTGCAGGTCGATACCGCGCCGGACGGATGCGTCGAGGCTCGCGTTGAACAGACCGTCCGGGTCCTCGATCGAGGCGCCGCGAGCGAACGTCATCTTGACCTTGCCCTTGTACATCTCCACCGTGCAGATGAGTCCGTCCAGCGAGAACGCCGGAACACCAGCGGGATTCGAGGGCTTACGCCACTTGATCTCCTCGACGACCTCGGGTTCGGCCTGCTTGATCAGCGACCGGATCTCGTCGACCCGATCGATGCGCCAGTCCCCACTCATATGCCCAATGTACGACGAAGTGCGGTCAATCAGGAGGGGCGCAGCATCGAGAAGACCACGGGGCCGTCCTCGATCTCGGTGACGGCGGTGACGGTGAAACCGGCCCGCTCGTAGAGGGCGACGTTGCGCGGGTCGGAGGTCTCCAGCGCCACCGCCTTCGCGCCGACGGCTGCCAGGCCGGCGTGGATCATCGCGCGGCCCAGCCCGGCGCCCTGGGCATCAGGATGCACACCCAGTGTCGCCAGGTTCCAGGCGCCGTGGGGCTGCGGCGGAACCGACACCTGGGCAAGGGCTTCCAGCCGGTCCCCCTGCAGTTGCGCGACCTGCTCCTGCATGTCGGACGGCGGCGCGGGTGCATCGGGTGGCAACAGCGCGATCACGCCACGCAGCGCGTCTTCGACGAGGACGATGCCCTCGTCGAGCGCATAGCCGAGGTAGAGCCGCTGCAACCGGCGCAGCCGGACGGCGTAGTCGTCGGCGGGGATCGTCCAGCGCGTCCACGCGTAGCTGTCGAACGCACCGGCGAGGACGTGGGCGGCGGGGTCGAGGTCGGCCGCGCCGGCAGGACGGATGTGGGCGGTCATGGCGCACAACGCTATACGGCTCTGGGCGGGCTATCCGTTGCGGTCCGACAGGTAGCGCGCCAGGTTCGTCAGCGACGAGTTCATCCCGTCCTGATGGTCCTGGGCCGAAATGCCCTCGGGCACATTGTCTGCGCGGAACTCTACGCGCGTACCGCCGGGGACTGCCGTCAGCGACCACGTCATCCTCATGGTGCCGGACAACGAAACGTCGTCGGTGTCGAAGTCGGTGGCCTGTACGATCCGGTCCTGATCGACGATCTCCAGAAAGCGCCCCTCGACGACGTCGGAGTGGGCATCGGTCTTGCCGCCTGCAGGCAGTGGTTCGTCGTAGGTCAAGACCATGCGATATGAGCCACCGGGGCGCGCGTCGAAGTATTCGAAGCGACCAGTCATACCCTCCGGCGGCAACCAGCAGACCAGATCGTCTGGGTCGAGCAACGCCGCGAACACCCGTGGACACGGGGCGTCGATCACCATCGAGGCAATGTCGGTGCGTCCCATCCTCCGACTATTCCATCCGGGGCCATGACGTGGTCGTCTATTCGCCCCGTCCGCCGACCGACTACTCCTGCGACAGCTGCCGGCGGACGGCGTCCTTGTCGATCAGCGACCACACCTCGACGATCCGCCCCGCGACGAATCGGTAGAACACGTGCTCGGCGAATGTCACCCGATTACCGGTGGGCTCCAGACCCAGAAACTCCCGCTGGGGAGTGCAGTCGAAGACGAGCCGGCACGCCACCACGTCGGCGTCGGCGAGCAGCAATCCCGGAACGAATCGGAGATCGGGTGTCGCTGCGGTGTCCGCCACCAGCAACGACCGATATCCGTCGAGACCCAGCCGCTCGCCGTTGTAGACGATGTCGTCGGCGACGAACCGGTCGAGCTGATCCCACTGCCGAGCGTTCAGACAGTCGAGGTAGTCGCGGTAGATGGTCAGTAGATCGCTGTCGCTCACAGGTCTCCTTTCACCAACATCCGCGCGTCGAGCGTGGGCCTCAGGCACCGAAAACGTGTCGACGGCGTACATATTCCCCACGCTCGAGAAGGTACGGACACCAGAAGGATCGTGCCCGGTCACTCGATCGCGGCGCGGACAATCTCCGCGACACGCTTCTCGGTAACCCCATCCAGGTCATCGAAGAACCAGGCGGCAGGTATCAACTGTCCGTCCCTGCCGCCGGCTGGCTTCAGTGTCGCTTTCTCACTCAACCCCAAGCTCATCAGGTCGTCGTTGCGGACGAAGACGATGACCGGGGCACTCGCGGATTTGGCATAGCCCGGCATGCCGTACCAGATTCTGGGCTTGAGTTCGGGCGCCGCCTCGAGGATCACGTCGTGCATGCGCTGCATGACGCCTCTCCTCGGCTCGTCCATTGCTGCGATCTTGTCGAGGACCTGCTGGAGGTTCTTGTCGTCCTTACTGACCACGATCATGTCCTTCCGTAGGCCGACATCGACTGTCGGCGAGATAGAGTCGGTGCACCAAAGGTGCGGCACCCCATCCGGACATGCTCTGATCGAGAGCTCTCCGCGACGATTCAGGTGATCGACACCTGGAAGCGCGCACGCACGTTAACACGCTACAGATCGAGAGGGCTCGCGGATCTTGATCGCCTGATCGTGAGATCAACCCCTAGGCACCGCACGACCGTGACGAGACTATGGGCGGCGGCGCGGCGCCTGGCTTACGCTCCTGCAATGGCTGACTCCCTGGGGGCAGAGGCGGCTCGCGAACCCGTCGTGCCGCTGCGGGCGCGACGACGTGACTGGTTCTTCATCGCTGTGTTCACGATCTTCGCAGCGACGTCGTTCTTGATGGACACCGTCAACCTCTTCGGCCGACCCGACTCGAACTCCCGATGGATCATGGCGCGCTACATCTACAACAACTATGCGGCTGGGACCGATCCGATGCTGATCGCGAACCCGAGGTTCGTCCAGATCGGTACCGGCTTCGTCTCGGCGCTGATCTTCGGACTGTTCTACCTCGTCCTGATCTACGCATTCGTGCGCGGTCGGGATTGGATTCGTCTGCCTTCGGTCTTCTACGCAGGCATGATCACAGCCAACACCATCCTGTACTTGGGAGTGGGGCTCTTTGGCGATGCGCCACTCTTCAACTACGCGTGTGGCCAAGAGTGCGACGGATTCGATTACGCCTTCGCGAATGCGCCGAAGGTCCTCGCCTACAACGGGCCATACATAATCGTGGCGTTGCTTCTAGTCGCCAGGATGTGGAAGCCGAAGCCATTCACCGGGGACACCCGAAGTACCGGCTAGCCCTTGCTCTTCAACCCCTAGACGTTGAAGCGGAACTCCACCACATCGCCGTCGGCCATCACGTAGTCCTTGCCCTCCATCCGGACCTTGCCGGCGGCTTTGGCCGCAGCCATGGACCCGGCCTCGACGAGGTCGTCGAAGGACACGATCTCAGCTTTGATGAAGCCTTTCTCGAAATCGGTGTGGATGACCCCGGCGGCCTTCGGCGCGGTGTCGCCACGGTGAATCGTCCAGGCGCGCGCCTCTTTCGGGCCGGCGGTCAGGTACGTCTGCAGGTTCAGGGTGTGAAAACCGGCCCGCGCCAACGCATCCAGGCCCCGTTCGGTCTGGCCGATCGACTCCAGCAGTTCCGCGGCGGACTCGTCGTCGAGCTCCTGCAGCTCCGCCTCGATCTTCGCGTCGAGGAACACCGCATCGGCCGGCGCGACCAGCTCCCGCAACTCGGCGACGCGCTTCTCGTCGGTGAGCACCGACTCGTCGGCATTGAACACGTACAAGAACGGCTTGGTGGTCATCAGGTTCAGTTCGCGCAGCAGGCTCACATCCGTCCCCGCCGAGAACAGGGTCTTGCCCGTGTCGAGCACCTGCTGGGCCGCCACTGCCGCCTCGTAGACGGGGCGGCGGTCCTTGTGCGTGCGGGCTTCTTTCTCCAGCCGGGGCAGCGCCTTCTCGAGGGTCTGCATGTCGGCCAGGATCAGCTCGGTCTCGATGATCTCGATGTCGGCCTTCGGATCGACCCGGCCGTCGACGTGCACCACGTCGTCGTCGGCGAAGACGCGCACGACCTGGCAGATCGCGTCACTTTCCCGGATGTTGGCCAGGAACTTGTTACCCAGCCCGGCACCCTCGGAGGCGCCCTTGACGATGCCGGCGATGTCGACGAACGTCACCGTGGCCGGCACGGTCTTCTCCGACCCGAAGATCTCGGCGAGCTTGTCGAGCCGCGGATCCGGCAGCGCCACCACGCCTTCGTTGGGTTCGATCGTCGCAAACGGATAGTTGGCCGCCAGCACGTTGTTGCGCGTCAACGCGTTGAACAACGTCGATTTCCCGACGTTCGGCAGTCCGACGATTCCCAGATTCAGGCCCACGGAGTCCACAGTCTGCCAGATGTGACCGGCTCACCGTCGTCCGCTGGCGACGTCTTCCAGGGTGAGCCGGTACGGTCGACATGTGTCAGCACAGCGCACGCGGTCGGCGGTACCGGCCGATCATCGCTCTGCGCACCCCGATATCGCAGGACTTCCCTGGTGGGGTGCGGTCCTGGTGGCGTTGATCTGTTCGACGCTGGGCTTCGCGTTCGACGCGGGCTCCGGGGGCGGCAACCTGACGAAGGTCTTCGGATCGCTCTACGTGATCGGCTGCCTGGCCGCCGTGCTGGCGGTGCGCCGCTCGGGCCTGTTCACCGCCGTGGTCCAGCCGCCGCTGATCCTGTTCGTCGTCGTGCCGGGCGCGTACTTCCTGATGCACGCCTCCGACATCGCGGGCCTCAAGGACCTCCTGATCAACTGCGGCTACCCGCTGATCGAACGCTTCCCGCTGATGTTCTTCACCTCGGCGGCAGTGCTGCTGATCGGCGCGGGCCGCTGGTACCTCGGTCACTCGGATGCGGCCGCCGACCCGCAGGACTCTGCGGCGCCACGCCCCAGCGTGCTGGCCACCCTGACCGCGATGATCAACTCCCGGCTGGAGCCGAAGGAAGCCGCCGCCGAGCCGCGCCGTCGGCGCGCCGAGGAGCGGTCCGCCCCCGCCAAGTCCGCTCGACGCCGTACCGAACGCCCGTCGTCACGCCGCGCCGCGGCGCCGAGCCGGTCACGTCCCAGCCGAGCCGCCGACGCCGAGATCGCCGATCCCGGCGCCCCGGAGCGGCCGCGCCGACGTCGGCCCCCGGCCGACGCACCACCGGCGGAGCGGCCGCGGCGACGGACCCGGCCCGCCGGGGAACGCAGTCGCCGCGGCGACGTGCCGCCCCGCGACCGCGAACGCCGGCGCACCGAGCGCAGCGGATACCAGGAACGTCCGGACACCGTCGGCCGGGACCGTCAGCGAGGCGCGCAGCGGCCGCGGCCACCGCGCAGCGAAAGCTACGACGGTTACCAACTGTTCGGGGGTTACGAGCCGACCCCGCGATCCCGGCCTCGTCCGGACACCGACCACCACCCGGTCTCCCGGGTGCGGTACCGGGGTTCCGACGACGCTGACGGCGCCGACTACCAGCCCCGCCGGCGCAGCGCCCGCGACGCCGACGCCGACCGCTGGAAATACGACATCTGACCCGTCACTCGAGGGCCCGCAGGAATCGGCCGGCCGCCTCGACCGCAGGTCCTGAACTGCCGGCGTCGCTGACGAAGACCGCGAACGCGACGTCCCCGCGGATCCCGACGAACCACCCGTGCGCATGCTGCTCGCCGGCCGGGCCGGCCGAATATTCGGCGGTGCCCGTCTTGCCGAGCAGGTCGGGGATGTCCTGCAGCGCCGTGGCGGTGCCGCCGGTGATCGTCTCACGCATCATCGCCCGCACCTGCGCGTCGACGGTGCGCGGCAGCGCCTCCGGCGTGCGGTCCGGTACCCCGGGCTCGCCCTCGACGATCGCCGAGGCGGGCACCGACCCGCGGGCCAGGGTCGCGGCCACCAGCGCCATCCCGAACGGCGACGCGGTGACCTGGCCCTGTCCGATCCCCTCCTCCACGCGCAGCGCAGGCGTGTCGGCGACGGGCACGCTGCCGGTCACCGTCGTCATCCCGGGGGCGACGTAGTCGATCCCCAGCCCGAGCTGGGCGGCGGCTTTCGTCAGACCGTCCGGCGGCAGGTTGACCGCCAAGCGGCCCATCGTGGTGTTGCAGGAGCGCGCGAACGCGGTGTGTAGCGGCACGTCGCCGAGTTCGAAGTTGTCGTCGTTGGGGATCTGGCGGCCCTCGATGTTCTCGGTGCCCGGACAACTCACGATGCTGTCCGGGGTGACCTGACCGGACTGCAGCGCGGCCGACACCGTCACGGTCTTGAACGTCGAGCCCGGCGGGTAGAGGCCGGTCAGCGCGATCGGTCCCTGCGCGTCGGCCGGCTGGTTCTGCGCGACGACGAGCAGGTCGCCCGTCGCCGGTTGGATGGCGACGATGGTGGCCGGTGTGGTCAACGGGGCCAGCGCGGTCTCTGCGGCCAGTTGCGCCGGGATGTCGAGGGTGCTGGAGATGTCGCCGACCGGTGCGGCGTCGCGGCCGCCGACGCGTTTGGCGCCGACGGCCGTCTCCGCCGACACCGCCCATCCCGACGCCTCGTCGGTGCGCTGCTGCCAGAGCTCGGTCAGACCGGCCAGCGTCGGTGACGTGAGGCTGCGGTCGGTGGCCAGCAGCCGGGTCTGGGGCCGCAACGTGACGTCCGGGAGTGCGCCCAGCTGCTCCTGGATCGGGGCGAGGTCCTCCTCGCGCAGCGTGACGGCGGTGACCGGTCCGCCCGCCGCGCCGGCCAGGTCGGCGCCCAGCGACTGCGCGGTGATCGTCGGGGCGATCGGATTGAGCAGAGCGGCAACGGCGTTCACGTCGGCGGCGGGGCCGACGTCGACGAGGGTGACGACGTGCTGGGTGAGCAGCTCGGCGCCGGTGCGGTCCAGCACCCGTGCCGCCGGCTGCGGGGCGAGCGTGCTGTACGACAGCGGGCCCTCAGCCAGCCCGGGGGCGACGGTGTCCGCGTTCCACTCGATCGTCCAGGTGTCGCCGTCCTCGGTCGCTCGACCTTCGGTCGTGTAGGTCCACTCGTTGAGTTTCTCGGGGCCGAACCGCCACACCGCGTCCAGCGTGAAGGTCGCGGTGTTCTCCTGGCGCTGCGTCGACCGCACACCGAAGCGCACGTCGGTGCCGAGACTGGAGAAGAGCTGCGACAGTGTGTCCGTCGCCGCGGTCTCCTCGTCGGTGAGCGCCGCGGCGGCAGGCGCATCGCCGCGGCCGAGCGCATCGGCGAACTCTGCGACGGCGGAGTCCAACCGGTCCTGGGTGCCACTGCAACCGGCGAGCAGCAACGCGAGGGTGAGCAGGATGATCGGGACTTTCCGGGCGCGCCGACGCAATTGCTCCACGTTGCCCGAACGTACCCGTTGATCTTCGGCCTGGTAGCTACTCCATGCTCAGCCGGCGGTCTTTTTCGCGGGAGTCTTTCTGGCGGGGGCTTTCTTCGCAACGGCTTTCTTGGCCGGGGTTTTCCTGGCGGCGACCTTCTTCACCGGGGCCTTCTTCGCCGGCGCCTTCTTCGCCGGGGCCTTCTTCGCCGGGGCCTTCTTGGCGGCTGCTTTCTGGGCCGGGGCCTTCTTGGCGGCTGCCTTCTTGGCCGGCGCTTTCTTGGCCGGCGGCGGTTCGGCGGTCGGCGGCGGTTCGGCGGTCGGCGCGCTGTCGCCGTCGTCCTCCCGCTCGGCCGGGCGACGCATCGAGGCGGCGTGCCCGAGGCCGATGACGAGCGCGACCGGCCACTCGATGAGCTGCGCGGCCGCGAGCACCCCGAGTGCGCCGTAGAACGCGACCTGCTCCGGTGGCGGCACCTTCACCCGCCCGACGCCCGGTAGCTGCACGGAGAACCGCTCAGCGTCGCGCACCAGTTTCGACACGTCGCGGTGATCCGCCACGAATGATCGCGCTGATTCCCACATCTCGTCCTCCATTCGGGCCAGGTAGCTCCCACGGCCGAAACTGGCTTGGTTAGCCTGTCCTACATGTCTGAGATCCCACGCTCGGTCGGACCCGACGCGTTGCTCGCCACCGGCGTGCGGTTGCTGACCCCGCCCCTGCGTGAGGTCTATGCCGTCCTGGTCCGGGTCGGCCTGCTCAAGATCGACGACTGACATCGTCTGCGCGACCTCGTCGCCCAGCGTGCGCATCTTTGTCGCGATACCCTCTGCCGCCGTCGGCGCAACCTTCGGCAGTGCACCGGCGATTCCGGCGGCCGCCGCCGCCTGTGCCCAGCCGATCGGGCCCACCGGAGTACAGCCGAACACCTGACTGACGCCCGGTGTGCTGATCACTCCGGCCATCACCGCCAAGGTGCCGACGTTGGTCGCCACCACCAGCGGTCCGCGGGAATCGGTGAGCGTCTGCCCCATCTGGGTGAGCACGAGACCGATCAGCCCCATCGTCGCCGCCCGCCGCGGTGTCCCGGTGGCGCGGCCGAATACCCAGGCCAGTGTGCCGCCGGTGGCCGTGGACGCGCCGCGCACCCAGATCGCCCGCCACAGCGCCGACTCGCTGCGCTCGGCGACCTGGTCGCCGGTCTGCGGGCTGACGGCCAGCGCCGCCGCCGGCAGCGCGTCGGTGAGCAGGTTGATCAACAGGATCTGGCGGGCGTTCAGCGCGGGCCGGCCCGTCAGGAGGCTGGTGATCAGCGCAAAGCTGACCTCCCCGATGTTGTGGCCCACCAGCATGGACACCGCCGAACTCACCCGGCGCCACAGCTGATGGCTCTCGTCGAGGGCATGAACGAATGCGCCGATCTGCCCGTCGAGCAACAGCACATCCGCTGCGGTGCGGGCCGGGTCACTGCCGGCCGAGACCACACCCACACCGATGGTCGCGGCGCGGATCGCGGCGGCGTCGTTGGCGCCGTCGCCGACCATCGCGGTGACCAGGTCGGCGGACTCGAGGGCCTGCACCACCTGGACCTTGTGCTCGGGCGCCATCCGCGCGAACACCTGGTGGGTGCGCGCCGCTTCCACCCGGTCCTCGGTGGTGAGCCGCTCCCATTCCGGGCCGGTCATGACGTCCTCGACCGAGACCGGCAACCCGAGGGACTCGGCGACCACCGCGGCGGTGACTGGATGGTCGCCGGTGATCAGGCGGACCCCGAGGCCGCGGGCCTGCAGCTCCTCCAGCAGCGGGCGTGCCCCTGGACGTGCGGTGTCGGCCATCCCGATCAAACCCAACGGGGTCATGCCCGACCGGCACAGATTCGCCAGTTCGGCCTGATCTGCCACCGCGGCGGCGACCTGCTCGGCGGTGAGTTCGCGCTCGGCGACAGCCAGGACCCGCATCCCGCCCGCGGTCATCTCGTCGATGCGGCGCGTCATCTCGGCCCGTCCGTCGACCAGCGCCGGTGTCACCGCCTCCGGAGCTCCCTTGACCGACAGCCGGGTGCCGATCAGCGCGGCGGCATACGGCCGGTCGGACTGGAACGGCAGGCGGGCGTCGGTTCCGCCGGGCAGGACGCCGGAGTCCGCGGCGGCGACCCGCACGGCGTCGTCTGTCGCGTGATCGGAGTGCGTCCCGGTGGTGGGGCGCACCGTGTGCACCGCGGCGGCGAGCACCTGCGTCGAGTCGACACCGTCGAGCGGACGCACCGAGGTGACCCGCAACCGGTTCTCGCTGAGCGTCCCGGTCTTGTCGAAACAGACGACGTCCAGTCGGGCGAACGCCTCGATGGCGCGCGGGTTGCGGATCAGCACCGCCGAACCGGTCAGGCGGCGGGCCGCCGCCGACTGCGCCAGAGTCACCACCAGCGGTAGCCCCTCGGGAACCGCGGCCACCGCGATGGCCACGCCGCCGGCGACGGCATCGTGCAACGGGGTCCCGCGCAGCAGGCTGAGCAGTCCCACCACGCCCCCACCGGCCAGGCTCCACGGCAGCGCCTTGTTGGTGATGCGGGCGAGCTGCGCCTGCAGGCCGACCTTGCGCGCCTTGCGGCTCGTCATCGCCGCCACCCGGTTCATCTGCGTGCCGGGGCCGACAGCGGTCACCACCGCCGAGGCCCGGCCGGCCACCAGCGTGGTGCCGGCATAGAGCATGCACGCGCGTTCGGCCAGCGGCGCCCCGGGCGTGGGTTCGACCCTCTTTGTCACCGGCAGCGACTCTCCGGTCAGCGCCGATTCGTCGGCCTCGGCAGCGTCGGCGGAGAGGATGCGCGCGTCGGCCGGCACCACCTCTCCGGCTCTGACCCGGATGACGTCACCAGGTGCCAGCTCCGCAGCCCGCACCTCCTCGTAGTCACCGGCCGAAGACGGACCGACCAGCCGCCGCGCCACCGGTTCGTGCACCGCGAGCAGCCGGGTCAGCACCCGTTCGGCGTGCAAGGTCTGCTCGGCGGAGATCGCCGTGTTGACCAGCTGCACACCGCCCACCATCAGCGCATCCAGCGGCGAACCCAGCAGGGCGGTGGCCGCGGCCCCCGTGGTGAGGATGGTGGTGATCGGGTCGGCCAGGTCTTCCCGTACGACGCCGACGAGATCGCTGACCACTCCCCACGATCGCGCCGCCGCGGAGGTCAGCGCACGCATCCCGGGAGGGGGTGCCGGCGCCGACGACGCCGCGGAGGGTCGCCGGGGCGGGCGTGGCAGCAGGCGCCGTACCTCGTCGACCGGCAGGGCGTGCCAATCATGGCCGGGCTCCGGGTACGGCAGCGCCTCCTCGAAAACCGCTTCGCCCCTGCGGTATCCGGACCACAACGCCGCGGTCGCCGCCAGGCTGCCGACGGTGGGCCCGGAGCCGAGCACCTCGGGCAACAACATCACCGCACCCAGCGCCGACGCACTCGCCGACATCTCGATACCCCGCACGGTGGCGGCGCGCGCCGCGGGCAGGGCATGCAGCAGCCGCCACACCCCGGCGAGGTCGGACAGCAGAATGTCGGCATCCCACGGCGGTGGCGAGTCGGCGCGCCAAACACCCACGGTCACGAAGGCGTTGGCCGACGCGGGGCCGGCGCCCGCGCTCAGAAGTGCCACGCGGGCGCCGTCGCCGTGCAGCTGGGTCACGACAGCCGCCAGTTCCTGGTCGATGCCGCCGCTGGTCGGGTACAACTCGTCGAAGCCCTGCCCCAGGGAGCGCAGCCCCTCGTCGTCGAGCGACACCACCCGGGCGCCGGCGCGGCGGGCCTCGCTGACCAGAGCCGACGCCAACGGGTCACGGATCGCGCTGACCAGGACATCGCCGGGTCCGCCGGCGCCCGCCACGGTCGCCAGCGGGTGCCAGCCCGGTGTCAGAGCGCCCTCGGCCAGTGCCGAGCGGGCCGCTTCCCAGACCGCGGCCCGGTCCTCGGCGTCCACGCCGCGCACCCGGGTCACCGCCAATTCATCGGTGTAGAGGATTCGCGGGTCGATCACCACGGTGTCGACCTGGTCGAGGCGACGCAACGCCACCGGTCGCAGCACCAGCGCGCCGTGGCGGTCGGCCAGACCCCGGCCCAGCGCACACGCGAAGGCCTCGGTGATGCTGCGGACCGGGCGTGCGGTCGCGATGAGCGCCGCCTCGCTCGCGACGTCGCGGTTGCGCGCGGCCACACCCAGAACCGCGGACGCGGCCAGCCCGACGGCCGCCGCGCGGTCGGCGTACCGGACCCCGGCGCCACCGGAGCCGAACTGCTCGATGTCGCGGGGTGTCTCCCCGGACCGCGCCGCGGATCTGATTGCCTGCTCGGTCAGTTCGGGTTCCCGGCGGATCCAGCTGCGCCGGGCGTTGAGGGCTTCCGCAGCGCGCAGCGCGCGGGTGGCAGCCTGGTGCACGACTGCCGCGGGCGACGCGGTCAGCACACCGGCGGTGGTGCCCAGCAGCGTCACCGACAGATCGGTGGCCTCGCGACCCAGATAGCGTTCGAACTGGTTGCGTACCAAAGGAACATATTCGGCGACGGCGCCCGGCAGCGACACCGCCCGGCTGATCCCACGCACACCGAGGACCGCACCGACGGCGGCCGGTCCGATGCCCGCCGCGGAGACGGCGGCGGCGAGCAGGCGTTCGGCGAGCAGGGCGTCGTCGCCGGGCAGGCTCGCCGGCCTGACCCGTTCGGTCGTGCGTCGCGCCCGCGACTCCGCCGCGTCGACGACGCGGCACAGGTCCCCCGCACCAGGTCCATGCGCCGAAACCCGCACCACCGCCCGGGCATTGGCGACGTTCAGCTCGGCAGTGACCACCCCGGGCTCGGCACGCAGCGCAGCCAGCACCGCGGCGCCGATGCGCTCACCGTCCTCCGCGCCGAGGCCGCGGACTTCGATCCACCTGTTGAGCCCGGCGGAACTGCTGCGCCGCACCGGGCTGCCGCCGAGCGCCTCCCCCACGACGCCGGCGGTGGCGCGGGCCACCACTTGCGCGACCCGCACAGGATCCTTCAGCAGATTCACCTCACCGCCCCGTTCCGTTGCGCCCCAGCCACATTCGGCGCCCGTGCGCCGCCCGTACCTCGCGGATCTGTGGGTAATGGGCCTGAACTGCGCGGGCCACCAGTTTCCGCAAGGTCTGGCCGCGCAGACTGCACCCGGCGCACGCGCCGCCGAACTCGACGGTCAGCACACCGTCGTCCACCGATTCGACGGTGACGACGCCACCGTGCGAGCCGGCCAGCGGGGCGACCTCGCGCTCCAGGATCTCCTCGATCCGCCGTCGCAGTTCGTCGGGTGCGCACTGCTCGTCCCGACCAGAACGCGACAGCGCCTCGAACAAGGCCGAGCGTACTCGCGGCCCGTCGGTCGCCCAGGAGCGCTGATCGCCCAGCGTCGTCCGCACTTCACCCGGACGCGCCTCGACCGCGCGCAGGGTGCCGTCGCGCAACAACGCCGTCAGGCCGGGGCAGTCGGGCGAAAGCTCCTCTCCCCCAGTGACCCAACGCATCACCCGCGGATCGGCGGTGCGTTCGGGATGCAACATGGGGACGGTCATCGCGGTGTCAGCCGGTCAGCCAGATCGTGACGTGGCGCGCGACGAAGGCGACGACCCACGCCAGCACGAACATGTACACCAGCGCCACCGCCGGCCATCTCCACGAATTGGTCTCGCGGTAGATCGTGGCCACCGTCGACATACACAGCAACGCGTAGACGAAGAACATCAGCAGCGCCACCGTGGTCGGCACGGTGAACAGCAGCTCACCCTGATGCGGACCGGAGAGGTACACCGCCGACCGCACCGCCTCCGACGGACTCTCCGGGTCGCTGAGGGCGAATATCTGGCCCATCACCGCGACGAACACCTCGCGCGCCGCCAGAGCGCCGACCAGTCCGACACAGATCCGCCAGTCGAAACCGAGCGGGGCGAAGACGGGTTCGACGATCTTGCCGAGCGACGCGGCATAGGAGTTGTCGACGACATAGGCCGCGGCGGTCGCCGGGTCCATGCCGGCGATCGCGCCGGTGCGCGGCGGCAGGTTCAACAGGAACCACAGCACGACCGAGGTCGCCAGGATGATCGTGCCCGCCTTGCGCAGGAACGCTTTGGCCGAATCCCACATGGTCAGCAGGACCGACTTCACCGCGGGGAACCGGTAGGGCGGCATCTCCATGTAGAACGGCAGCGGATCACCGTGCAGCACCACCGATTTGAACAACCACGCGGTGAACATCGCCGACGCGCCGCCGAGCAGGTACAGGCCGAGCATCGCCAGTCCCTGCACCGACATCGGCCCCCATCTCAGGTCGGGATCGATCAGCATGCCGATCAGCAGGATGTAGACGGGAAGGCGTGCCGAGCACGGCATCAGCGGGGCGGCCATGATGGTGGCGATCCGGTCCCGCGACGACGGCAGAGTGCGGGTCGCCATGATCCCGGGCACCGCGCAGGCCACCGACGACAGCATGGCCACGAAGGCACGTCCCTCCAGACCCGTGGAGGCCATGATGCGGTCGACCAGAAACGCGGCCCGGGCCATGTACCCGATGTTCTCGAGCAACGCGATCAGCAGGAAGAGCAGCACGATCTGCGGAATGAAGACCAGCACCGAGCCGACGCCGCCGATGATGCCGTTGCTGACCAGACCGGAGACCGCCGCATTCGGGATGACGTTCCCGGCCAGCGCGCCCAGCCAACCGAAGAAGGCCTCGATCAGCTGCTGCAGGGGCGCGGCAACGGTGAAGATCGTCTGGAACAGCACGAACATCATCGCCACGAAGATCAGCGACCCGTACACCGGGTGCAGCACCACGCGGTCGATCGCCGCACTGCGGCGGTCCGGCTCAGGAGGTCGGTACCGCGCGGCGGTCAGGACCGAGGACACCCAGCTGTTGAACTCGACGTCGTCGCGCGGCGGCGGGACGGGGGTCCGCGCCCAGGTGTGCGGCGCCGCGAGCAGCTCGCGCAACGGATCGAAACCCTTTCCGCGGCTTGCGATCACCCCGACGACGGGGACGCCCAGGGCGGCGGAGAACCGCTCGGTGTCGAGGTGGCCGCCGCGAGCGGTGAGCTCGTCGATCATGGTCAGCACGACCATGGTGGGCTTGTCGAGGGCCAGTGTCTGCGCGACCAGCGACAGCGAGCGCTCCAGCACGGTCACGTCGACCACGACGGCCACGGCGTCCGGCGGGTCGACGCCCGGCAGCCGCCCGTGCAGCAGATCGGCGACGACCTGTTCGTCGGGACTGACCGGGTGCAGGCTGTACGCGCCGGGCAGATCCTCGATCGTCAGCTTGTGGACGCCGTGCCGTTCGCAACGGTAGTGCGCGGTTCCGACCGAGCGGGTCACCGTGACCCCGGGATAGTTGCCTGTCCGGGAACGCATCCCGGTCAGCTGGTTGAACACGCTGGTCTTTCCCGCGTTGGGGCTGCCGACGAGAGCTACGCGGATCTGGTCGGACTCGACCGAGACGGCTTCGTCGCCGTGGCAGTGGCTGGTCATTCCTGCCTGGACACGCGGATGTAGGACGCTTCGCGGTGCCGCAGGCACATGTCGTAGCCGAGCAGGCGGTACTCCGACGGATCCCCCAGCGGTGCGGTCCGCACCTTGCGCACCCGGGTGCCGACCCGGAACCCGAGATGGCGCAGCCGCTGCGCCACGTCCGGCGGGGCAGCGGGGTCGAGGCCGAGGATGTCCGCCGTGGCTCCGGCGGGCAGTTCCGCCAGAGACGAGGAGATCGTGCTGGCGCTCATGGAGTTCCTCCGCGGCGGTGCGGCCGACTGTCTGGTTAGCCGAACCTATGCCCGATCGGCGTGCCCGCGCAGCGCCCTGGCGGCAACCGAAAGATTACGGTTCCGAGCCCCGGTCAAGGCTGCGCGGGCACCGGAGCCCGGTCCGTCAACGGCGCGAAGTCCGGCGGGGTGTCGGCCGGGCCGTGGATCCAGGTGAACTCGGACATGAACACCAGCAGCATCAGCGCGGCGACAGCCAGCAGCACAGCCGCTGCCGCGAGTGCGTTGCGCAACCGGCGTCCTCCGGGCGGCCGCGCCGTGGCCGATCGGCCATCCATGACCCGATGCTACGGCGCTCAGGCGAAGAACGGATGCCCGTCAGGAGCGGGCGGGACGGATCTCCCGGGGCAGCGCGAACACCAGCGTCTCGTTGGCCGTGGTGACCGGCTGCACGGTGCCGTACCCGTACTCGGCGAGGCGATCCAGCACGCCGCGCACCAGGATCTCGGGCACCGACGCGCCGGAGGTGACGCCGACGGTCGTCACGCCGTCCAACCACGTCGGGTCGATGTCATCGGCGTAGTCGACCAGATGAGCGGCCTCCGAGCCGGCGCCCAGCGCGACCTCGACCAGCCGCACGGAGTTCGACGAGTTCTTGGAGCCGACCACGATCACCAGCTCGCACTCCGGGGCCATGGCCTTGACCGCGACCTGGCGGTTCTGGGTGGCGTAACAGATGTCGTCGCTGGGCGGATCCTGCAGCGTCGGGAACTTCTCCCGCAGCCGGCGCACGGTTTCCATGGTCTCGTCGACGCTAAGAGTGGTCTGCGACAGCCAGATCACCTTGTTCGGGTCCCGCACGGTGACCTTGTCTACCGCATCGGGGTTGTCGACGACCTGGACGTGGTCAGGGGCCTCACCGGCGGTTCCGACGACCTCCTCGTGACCCTCGTGGCCGACGAGCAGGATGTCGTAGTCGTCGCGGGCGAACCGCTTGGCCTCGTTGTGCACCTTGGTCACCAGCGGGCACGTCGCGTCGATCGTCTGCAGGTTGCGCGCGGCCGCCTCTTCGTGCACCCAGGGCGCCACCCCGTGCGCGGAGAACACCACGATGGCGCCCTCGGGCACCTCGTCGGTCTGCTCGACGAACACCGCACCGGCCTTGGCCAGCGTGTCGACGACGTAACGGTTGTGGACGATCTCGTGCCGCACGTAGATCGGGGCGCCGTGCTTCTCCAGCGCGCGCTCCACGGTCTCCACCGCACGGTCGACGCCGGCACAGTAACCCCGCGGCTCGGCCAGCAGAACGCGCTTGCCGGCGACATCGCCGACGACCGAGCTGGCGGCACCCGGAATCCCCATGTTGACAGTGGTCGGCATGAGACCCAGGGTACTGACCCACCGGGCCGTCCGCCCAGCCGTAGGCTAAGGCGCATGGCAACAGCACCGTATGGGGTCCGTCTGCTGGTCGGTGCGGCGGTGACCGCCATCGAGGAGACCCGCAAGCTTCCCCAGACCATCCTCATGTATCCGATGACTCTGGCCAGCCAGGTCGCCCACCTGGTCATGAAGATGCAGCAGGACGTGGCGGAACTGGTGATCAAGGGCGACGAGACGCTGGAGTCGATTTTCCCGCCCAAGGACGAGCAGCCCGAGTGGGCGACGTTCGACGAGGACTCGGAAGACGACGCGGGCGGGTCCGCCGCCGGTGACGTCGTCGAGCTGCCGGTGCGCGACGGCGAGCGGATGACCGAGGGCCGCTTCGCACTGTTCTCCGAGGAGCCCGAGCAGCCCGCCCCGGCCGGCCCCGACGCCACCGCGTCCGCGCCGGTGGAGGCCCCGCCGATCGTCGCCGAGATCGACTACGGGTCGTTGACGCTGGCTCAGCTGCGCGCGCGGCTGGCCTCGCTGAAGATCTCCGAGCTGGAGGCGCTGCTGGCCTACGAGGAGAGCACCAAGGCGCGCGCACCGTTCCAGACGCTGCTGGCCAACAGGATCACGCGCGCGTCGGCCAAGTGACCCTGCCGCAGGGGCAGTCACCGGAGAATCCGTTTCCGGTGCGCGGTGTCGCCATCCGGGTCGCCGGATGGATCGACAAGCTGGGGTCGGTCTGGGTGGAGGGGCAGATCGCGCAGCTGACGCTGCGGCCGAACTCCAACACCGCGTTCATCACGCTGCGCGACCCCGCCGCGGACATGTCGATGTCGCTGACGTGTCCGCGCGACCTGGTGGTCAACGCGCCGGTGAAGATGTCCGACGGCACCCAGGTCATCGTCCACGGCAAACCCAACTTCTACACCGGTCGCGGCACCTTCTCCCTGCGGGTCAGTGAGATCCGGGCCGTCGGGATCGGCGAACTGTTGGCCCGCATCGAGCGGCTCCGGCGCCTCCTGGAGGCCGAGGGGCTGTTCGACCCCCGCCTCAAGCGCCCCATCCCGTTCCTCCCCCACACCATCGGCCTGATCACCGGGCGCGCCTCGGCCGCCGAGCACGACATCATGGCCGTCGCGTCCGCCCGCTGGCCTGCGGTCCGGTTCGCGGTGCGCAACACCGTCGTGCAGGGCCCCAACGCGGTGCCGCAGATCGTCGAGGCGCTGCGGGCCCTCGACGCCGACCCCGACGTCGACGTCATCGTGCTGGCCCGCGGCGGCGGCAGCGTGGAGGACCTACTGCCGTTCAGCGACGAAACGCTGTGCCGCGAGATCGTGCGGGCGACCACGCCGGTGGTCAGCGCCATCGGCCACGAACCCGACAACCCGCTGTGCGACCTGGTCGCCGACCTGCGCGCTGCCACGCCGACCGACGCGGCCAAGCGCATCGTTCCCGACACCGCCGCCGAACAGGCGCTGATCAGTGAGATGCGGCAGCGCGGCGCGCGTGCGCTGCGCAACTGGGTGAACCGGGAACAACACCACGTCGCGCAGCTGCGCAGCCGCCCGGTGCTGTCCCGGCCGCTGGCCATGATCGATGCGCGCGCCGACGAGATCCACCGCGCCCGCGTGGCGGGCCGCCGCGACGTCAAGCGGCTGCTGGCCGCCGAATCCGATCGCGTGGGCCACCTGGCCGCGCGACTGACCACGTTGGGACCGGCGGCCACGCTGGCCCGCGGCTACGCGGTGGTGCAGACCCTCCCGTCGTCCGGGCCGGCTGAGGTGCTGCGCAGCGTGGACGAGGCGCCGCGCGGCACCCGCCTGCGCATTCGGGTGGCCGACGGCGCGGTGGTGGCGGTCAGCGAAGGCGAAGCAGAGGGGAAAGAATGAAGCCCATTAGTGAACTGGGGTACGAAGAAGCGCGCGACGAACTGGTCGCCGTAGTGGAGCGCCTCGAGCACGGTGGACTCGACCTGGATACTTCGCTGGAGCTCTGGGAACGTGGCGAGCAACTTGCTAAACGATGCGAGGAACACTTAGCTGGCGCCCGCAAGCGGGTGGAGCAGGCCCTGAACCACGACGACGCCGAGGATGCTTGATCCGGCAAGCAGATACTGAACAAACCCTCGAAAGTGGAACACGTTTCAGTTAGTCTCGCCGCATGACTTCCGACACGGCCGACGTCTCGCCGACCGCCGACCTCGGTCGGATCCTCGTGACCGGCGGATCCGGCTTCGTAGGAGCCAACCTGGTCACCACGCTGCTCGACCGCGGCTGGCAGGTCCGGTCCTTCGACCGGGCCCCGTCACCACTTCCCGCCCACGACCGCCTCGAGACAGTCGAAGGCGACATCACCGACCCCGACCAGGTCGCCGCGGCCGTCGCCGGCATCGACACCGTCTTCCACACCGCCGCGATCATCGACCTCATGGGCGGGACGTCTGCCACCCAGCGCGAGCGCAGCTTCGCCGTCAACGTCACCGGAACGCAGAACCTGGTCCACGCGGCCCAGGCCGCCGGGGCGAAGCGGTTCGTCTACACCGCGTCCAACAGCGTCGTGATGGGCGGGCGCCGGATCTCCGGCGGCGACGAAACCCTGCCGTACACAGAGCGTTTCAACGACCTCTATACCGAGACCAAGGTGGTGGCCGAGAAGTTCGTGCTGGCCGCCAACGGCCAGTCCGGCATGCTCACCTGCTCCATCCGGCCCAGCGGCATCTGGGGCCGCGGTGACCAGACGATGTTCCGCAAGGTCTTCGACAGCGTGCTGGCCGGCCACGTGAAGGTCCTCGTCGGCAGCAAGAACGTCAAACTCGACAACTCCTACGTGCACAACCTGATCCACGGTTTCATCCTCGCCGCCCAGCACCTCGTCCCCGGCGGCACCGCACCCGGTCAGGCCTACTTCATCAACGACGGCGAACCCATCAACATGTTCGAGTTCGCCCGTCCCGTCGTCGAGGCCTGCGGCCAGCCCTGGCCCCGACTGCGGGTTCCCGGTCGGCTGGTCTGGGCTGCGATGACCGCGTGGCAGTTCCTGCACTTCCGCCTCGGGCTGCCCAAGCCCCTGCTGGAACCCCTTGCGGTGGAACGGCTTTACCTCGACAACTACTTCTCGATCGGCAAGGCGCAGCGCGACCTCGGATACCGGCCGCTCTACACCACCGAACAGGCGATGCAGCAGTGCCTGCCGTACTACGTCGAGTTGTTCGACCGGATGAAGGCCGAAGGCGATCCGGTGCTGTCCGCGGCCGCACCCGCCGCGCCGCAAGGCTGACGCGCCCCTGGTGCCATCATCTGTGGGTGCCCGAGTTCCGGTTCGCCACCCACGGCGGCGCGCGCATCCGCTACCTCGACTCCGGCGGTGACGACCGCGGCGCGCCGATCGTGTTCGTTCCCGGCTTCACCGACGTCGCCGACGACTACGTGGAGATCGTTGCGGCGCTGGGCCGACGCTGCGCAGTGGTCGAGCTGCGCGGCCACGGCCACAGCACCGCCGGTGAGAACCGGTACGACTCCGACGCTCTGGCCGCCGATGTCGGAGCGGTCGTCGACGAGCTCACCGACGGACCGGTACATGTGATGACGTTCTCCCGCGGCACCGCCTACGCGCTGTCCTGGGCGCTGGCCAACTGGCCACGGGTGCGGTCGGTGTCCATCGGTGACTACGTACCCGCCGAGCTCATCGTGCCCGACGACGCCTACGAGGCGGTGCTGGGCGGACGCTGGCGCGGCACCCCGGTCAGCGAGCGACTCGACCGCGCAGCGGTGACCGCGACGTTTCACGCGGCCCGCGCCCAGTCGTTCTGGGAACCGCTCTCGCACTGGCAGCCTCCGCTGCTCGCGGTCCGCAGTCCGACCACGCCGCTGATCGACGACGCCGACTGGGCGCGCTATCACGCCCTGTTCCCCACGGCGCGACTGATGGAGTTCGCCGACTCGCCGCACGACGTCTTCCGGCCGGACCGGCAGCGCTACCCGCTGTTGGTGCGCGAGCATGTCGAGGCCGCCGACCCGCACTGTCTTTCCGCGAAGTAGCCCCCTCCGATCAGACGCCCACACGGTCGGAGAAGAGGACCATGGCGTCATGACCGAATCACCGCAAGCCCCGCAGGGGCAACCTGGGGCACCGCAGCCCACCGTTGCACCGCAGGCGGCCGCACCGCCCCCGCCGCCCGTACCGCCGCCGTACTACGTCCAGAACCGGGGCGGGCGCGTCACCCAGGTCGCCGCCTGGGTGGGCATCATCGCCGGCATCCTGTTCATCGTCGCGCTCATCTTCTTCTCCGGGGCCGCGCTGGGACGCTCGGGCGACGGCCCCAGAAGCTGGTTCGGCGACGACGAGATGTCCTTCCATCACGGCGGACGAGGGTGTCCCATGATGCAGGGCGGCATGATGCCCGGCATGCACGGCGGCATGCAGGGGCCGATGATGCCCGGTATGTCCCCGGGCATGCAGCGACCGACGCCGCCGACGACGAATCCGCCGCCCCCGCCCCGGCCGTGACCCGACGGGTCAGCCCTACCGGTTCGTGATCACCGAAGTGTCATGCCGGACCTTTGCCGACCCTTCACGCACCAGCCCCGCCAACAGGTCGAGACTGTCTGCCGAGGGTGATCCCTCGGCTGCGGTGATGATGCTCACCGACTGATCGGGGTCTCTGGCCACGACGAGGTTCTGCTGGGTGATCGTCACCGGACCGATCACGGGATGGCGCAGTTCGTAGGAGTCCGCCTCGCACGGCTTCACCCGGTGGTCACGCCACAGAGCGACGAATTCCGGGCTCTTCATGGACAATTCGCCGATGAGCGCGGCCAGCGCCGCATCGTCGGGATAGCGACCGGCCACATGGCGCAGGTTGCCGACCATTGCCCGCGCCTTGCGCTGCCAATCCGCATAGAGCTCGCGGGTGTGACAGTCCAGGAACAGCATCCGGGCCAGATTCGGCCTCGAAGCGGGCTGGTCCACCGAGGCCGGGTCGATGTGCCCGGCCATCAGCGCGTGCCCGAGCGGATTCCAGGCCAGCACATCGCTGCGCCTGCCGGCCACCACCACGGGCACATCGGCCAGCGACCGCAACAGGTCCCGGGTGAGCCGATCGACCCGCTCCACCGGCGGTCTGCTCATCTTCTTCGGCTGGCCACTGGCCAGCGCGTGCAGATGGCGGCGCTCGTGGTCGTCGAGACGCAACGCCGAAGCGATCGCGTCGAGCACCGCTTCCGAGGCGTTGACGGACTGCCCCTGCTCGAGGCGCGTGTAGTACGACACACTCACCCCGGCCAACTGCGCCAGCTCCTCACGACGCAATCCGGCGACGCGGCGCCGCCCCCCGTACGCCGGCAGACCGGCGTCCTGAGGATCGATTCCTGCGCGCCGGGCCCGCAGGAACTCACCGAGGCTGGGAAACGTCATGTCTCCACTATGCGCCGGCCGTGCGGCAGGAGCCTGACCCTGTCAGAGGTAGGCAGCGCCGGGGCTGGTTACCGCCGTCGGACCGCCGCAGGCTGGTCGGCATGAACCACATCGTGTTGGGTGACGTCTCGGTCACCCGGGTCATGGAGTACTACGGCTCGGTCGAACTGTCACCGAAAACCTTCTTCCCGGAGAGCCTGAAGAGTTCCTGGGACGCCAACGAGTCGTGGTTGGCACCCGACTTCTACGATCCCGCCACCGACATGTGCGTCTCGGCCGTACAGACCTGGGTGTTGCACAGCGAAGGTAAGACCATCCTCGTCGACACCGGCGTCGGTAATCACAAGGACCGCCCCGGCACCGTGTGGCATCGACTGGAGACCGGTTTCCTCGACAATCTCGCCGCGGCCGGGATCGAACCTGCCGACGTCGACATCGTCATCAACACCCACCTGCACAACGATCACGTCGGCTGGAACACCACACTGCGCGGCGAGGTCTGGGAGCCCACCTTCCCGAACGCCACGTATCTGATGCCGCGTGCCGACTTCGACTTCTGGAATCCCGCCAACGGGCACACGTCCGACCGCAGCGCCGCCCGACTCGTCTTCGAAGACAGCGTCGCACCCGTCTACGAGGCGGGCCTGGTCCAGCTGTGGGACGACCAGCTGCTCATCGACGCGAACCTGCGGCTGGACCTGGCCCCAGGCCACACCCCCGGATCCTCGATCGTCACCCTCGAATCCGGCACGGACAGCGCACTGTTCGTCGGCGATCTGCTGCACACCGCATTGCAGATGGTGGAACCGGACGTCAACAGCTGCTTCTGCGAGGACGAGGCAGGCGCACGGGCCACCCGGCGGCGGCTGCTCGGTCGGGCCGCCGACACCAACACCCTCGTCTTCCCGGCGCACCTGGGCGGCCACGGCGGCGCCGAAGTCGTCCGGGACGGTGACACCTTCGCGATCAAGCAATGGGCGCCGTTCGAGCGGATCAGCCATGTCTGACGTCGTCGCCACCACTTACGGTCCCGTCCGCGGGCACACGGTCGACAGCTATCGGGTGTTCCGCGGAATCCCCTATGCCGCAACACCGACCGGGGCAGCACGATTCGCCGCGCCTGAGCCGCACCCGGGCTGGACCCACACCCGTGCCGCGCTGGAGCCCGGACCGGCGGCCCCGCAAGCGCCCCGCCGCGGGTTCGGCGCGCTGGACATGTCACCGTTCTTCGGCACCGCGTCGGTCGGCGACCCGGAGTATCTGACGGTGAACGTGTGGGCGCCGAACACCGGCCGGCGGCGGCCGGTGATGGTGTTCGTGCACGGCGGCGGATTCGTCTCCGGCTCACCACAATCCCCGCTGTACAGCGGGGCGGCGTTCGCCCGGGACGGGGTGGTGTTGGTGACGCTCACCTACCGCCTCGGGATCATCGGCTTTCTCGACGTGCCCGGCGCACCGCCCAACCGTGGACTGCTCGACGTGATGGCCGCACTGCGATGGGTGAAAGCCAACATCGAGAACTTCGGCGGGGACCCCGACAACGTGACACTGTTCGGGCAGTCCGCGGGCGCCACCATCGTCGGCGCGGTGCTGACCACGCCGGAAGCGCCGTCTCTGGTGACTCGGGTGATCATGCAGAGCGGCAGCGGAACCGGCGCCTTCGACGGCGAGCAGGCCGCCCGGGTCACCCGCCGCGCCGCCGAGCTGCTGGACACCGAGGCCACCGTCGCGGGGTTCTCCACCTTCACCGACTCCGAACTCGTCGACGTCGGATCACGGTTGACCGGCATCGACCTGCGCACCGCCGAAAGGTTCGATCCCCTGGTCGGGCTCAGCGCGTTCAGCGTGGTAGCCGAACGCCAGCCCGCCGAGGCCGCCGCTGCGGGGCTCGGATCCACCGTGCCGGTGCTCATCGGCACCAATGCGCTGGAGGGCAACCTGTATCTCGTGCCGCAGGGCACCTTCGACGACTCGTCCGAGGACGACGTGCGCGCACTCGCTGCCCGCGTCCACCCGGCCCCGGACAGCGTCGTGGCCGCCTGGCGCGCCGCAAGCCCAAAGGCCGAATGGGGTGAGATCCGTTCGGCAATACTGGGTTTCGCTCTGTTTGGCTCCGGAACCCGCAGACTGGTCGAAGCGCGCGCGTCGCGGCCCGGCGCACCGCTGCACGAGTACCGGTTCTGCTGGCAGTCGACCGCTGTCGGAGGGCGGCTGGGCGCGGCGCACGCGGTGGAGCTGCCGTTCGTGTTCGACTGCCTGGACGAACCCGTGTTACGGGGGCCCACTGGGCTTCTCGGCCCCGGCGAGCCGCCCCGGCAGCTCGCCGCCGAGATGCACCGGGCCTGGGTGAACTATGCCACCGACGGAGACCCTGGGTGGGCGGCCTCGTCGGTCCGGGTCTTCGCCTGACGCGGGCCCGGACAAGGCGGTCGGGTCGACACCGGCGGGGTCGGTCGTTCGATGAGTTCGCGCGGCCGAGACGGTCGATACTGACGACCGCAACCCAGAGGAGTCCCGATGCGCACGCTCACCGCAGGCCTGTTCATATCGCTCGACGGCGTCGTCGAAGCACCCGACCAGTGGCACTTTCCGTACTTCGACGAGGACATGGGTGCGGCGGTCGACGCTCAGCTGGGGTCCGCGGACACCCTGCTGCTGGGCCGGGTCACCTACGACAGCTTCGCCGGGGCCTGGCCCGATCGCGAGTCCGGAGGCGGCGAGGACGCGGCGTTCGCCAGAAAGCTCGGAGACGCCCGCAAGTACGTGGTCTCCCGCCGCGACCAGCAGTTCACCTGGCGCAATTCGGAGCGGCTGGCCGACGGCCTCGTCGACGGGGTGACGGCGCTGAAAAGCGCCCCCGGCGACGGCGCCATCGCGATGAGCGGCTCTCCCTCGGTCGTCCGCCAGCTACTCCAAGCCGGGCTGATCGACGAACTGCACCTCCTCGTGCACCCGGTCGCGGTGCGCAACGGGGCACGACTGTTCGACGAGGGCACGCCGATTCCGCTGGCGCTGCTCAGCAGTCGCGCGTTCGGCACCGGGGTGCTGCACCTGGTGTACGGCCCGGACCCCGAGACCCGCACGGGCGGCTACGAGGAGGCCAAAGCCCACCTGCGGCAGTGAGCGCCCAGCTGGTCAGGCTTGCTCGGCTGTCTCCTTGATCGCCGCCAGCGTGGCGGGGATGCCGCTCTTGGCCGCCTCGACCCGTTTGGCGATCTCATCGTCGGCCGCGTCACCGAAGCGTTCCCGGAAACCGGCCACACCCTTTGGCTTCAGCGCCCACTTCTCCGTCAGCCGGGTGCCCACCGGGTCAGGCGCGAACTCGTAACCCCAGTAGACCCAACCGTTGTTGACCTCCCACCCGAACTCCCGGCCCGGGTCGGCGGCGACCACCTGGCACCGTGTCTCCCAGGCCCGCTCGGGCGTCTCGTTGCGGCCGGTGAACCACGCGCCCACCCACGGCCCGGCGCCCTCGTCCCACCAGCAGGCCTTGCAGATCGGGCTCCACTGCCCCATCAGGGTCACGTCCGAGACCAGTGCGTACAACTGCTCGGGCGGCACGGCCACCGAGATCGACTCCGACATCTCCAGTTCGCTCACGCGACGAGTCTGCCACTGCCGCCGAACACGTCCGCTATTGCGTTTCCCACAGCAGGATGTGAAATTGGAACGCGTTCTACTTCGTCGAAAGGTCAACGGGATGGACAACGGTAACCAGCGGGTCGCGGTCGTGGTGGGCGGTGCGTCCGGCATCGGCTGGGCCACGGCGCAGACCCTGGCCGCCGACGGCGTCCGGGTCACGGTCGCCGACCTCAACGGCGACGGCGCCCACGACCGCGCCGCCGAACTGGGCGACGGCCATTCCGCCGCGCAGGTCGACGTCGCCGACGAAGACTCCGTGGCCCAGCTGTTCGAGAGCATCGGCCCGCTCGACATCGCGGTCAACTGCGCAGGGTTCAGCAACGTCAGCCTGATCACCGACATGCCCGTCGCCGAGTTCCGCGCCGTCATCGACGTCTGCCTCACCGGCGCATTGATCGTCTCCAAGCACGCCGGCAGACATCTGCGCGAGGGTGGATCGCTGGTGCACATCAGCTCGCTCAACGGCCGCCAGGCCGCAGCCGGCATGAGCGCCTACTGCGCCGCCAAAGCCGGACTGTCGATGCTGACCCAGGTCGCGGCACTGGAGATGGGACCCCGCGGGATCCGGGTCAACGCCGTCGCCCCCGGCTTCGTCCACACCCCGTTGACCGCCGCAGCCGCCTCGGTACCCGGAGTCGTCGAGGACTACGTCGACAACACCGCACTCGGCCGGGCCGGCACCCCGCAGGACATCGCCGACGCCGTCGCCTACCTGTGCTCCCCGGGAGCGTCCTGGCTCACCGGAGAAGTCCTCGACATCAACGGCGGCGCACACCTGAAGCGCTACCCCGACATCGTGGGCCACGTCGCCCGGCTGATGGAGCAGGCGTGAACGTCGACGGCCGCCACGCACTCGTCACCGGCGCGGGCTCGGGCATCGGTGCGGCACTGTGCCGCGCGCTCGACGCCGCAGGCGCGCACGTCGTCTGCACCGACATCGACCCCATCGCCGCCCGCCGCACCGCCGCGGCGCTGTCGGACCGGGCCCGGTCGGCGCAGCTGGACGTCACCGACGCCGCGGCGGTGCAGGCCGCGGTCGACGAGATCGTCGACCGCGCCGGCCGCATCGATCTGATCTTCAACAACGCCGGCATCGTGTGGGGCGGCGACACCGAATTGCTCAGCCTCGACCAGTGGAACGCGATCATCGACGTCAACCTGCGCGGCGTCGTCCACGGCGTGGCAGCGGCCTACCCGCAGATGCTGCGCCAGGGCCACGGCCACATCGTCAACACCGCGTCGATGGCGGGCCTGGCCGCCGCCGGCCAGCTCACCAGCTACGTGGCGACCAAGCACGCCGTCGTCGGGCTGTCCCTGGCGCTGCGCTCCGAGGCCGTACCGCGCGGGGTGGGCGTGCTGGTGGTCTGCCCGGCCGCAGTGGAGACGCCGATCCTCGACAAGGGCGCCGTCGGCGGGTTCATCGGCCGCGACTACTTCCTGCGGACCCAGGGCGGCCGGGCCTACGACGCCGACCGGCTGGCCCGGGACACCCTGCGGGCTATCACCCGCGACCAGGCCATCCTCGTCAAACCGGCAGCCGCGCAACTGCAATGGCGATTCGCCCGGTACGCCCCCCGGCTGATGAACCGGCTGTCGATGCGATTCGTCTCCCAGCAGCGCTCCCGGCAGGTGCGCCGAACCCCGTCCAGCACCACCGACAGCGGATAGGGTTGCGCTCGGCATCCGCAGCGGGAGGGCGTGCATGAGGACCGATTTCACCCTCACGCAGAAGCGCGCGCTGGCGGTGCTGACGGTGATCGCGCTGGCCTTCGGCGCGTACTTCCTGCGCACCTACGTTCTGCTCATCGCGATCGCCGCGGTGCTCGCCTACCTGTTCACCCCGGTGTTCGACCGGCTGCGGACCCGGATCGGGCCGGGCGCGGCGGCCGCGCTGACGCTGCTGGCAGCGATCGCGACAGTGGCCGTGCCGCTGACCGGTGTGGCGGTCCTGGCGTTCCTGCAGATCAGCCAGATGGTCACCGGAATAGGTCACTGGGCCGAGCAGACCGACTTCACCGCGCTGGCGCAACGACTGCTGGACTCGGCCAACGAACTGCTCGCGCGGGTGCCTTTCGTGAACTTCACGCTGACGCCCGAGTCGGTGCGCGACGCGATGACCACCGTCGGCCAGAAGGGCGGGGAACTGGCGCTGGGCTTCGCCCGGGAATCGGCCGGCAGCATCGTCTCGACGGTGACGGGCCTGATCATCTTCCTCTACGTGTTCCTGGCCCTGCTCACCAACGGCCCCAAGGTGCTGGAACTGTTCCGGGACCTCAACCCGCTCGGCGAGGAGGTCGCCGACATCTACCTGGCCAAGGTCGGCGCGATGGTCAAGGCGACGGTGCAAGGGCAGTTCATCATCGCGGCCTGCCAGGGTGTCGCGGCGGCGGCGTCGCTGTACATCGCCGGCCTGCACGACGGGTTCTTCATGTTCGTGATCTTCCTGACCGTGCTGTCGTTCATCCCATTGGGCGCCGGGATCGTGACCATCCCTGCGGGCATCGTCATGGTGGTGTTCGGCAACCCGGTGGGCGGCATCTTCGTGGTCCTGTTCCACGTCGTCGTGGTGACGAACATTGACAACCTGCTGCGGCCGTTCCTGGTGCCCAAGAGTGCGCACCTGCAGCCCGCACTGATGCTGCTCGCGGTGTTCGCCGGTCTGCAGATGTTCGGCTTCATCGGCATCGTGCTCGGACCGGTACTGATGATCGTGATCGTCACGACGATCAGCGTCTTCCGGGTGGTCTACCGGGACGCGCCGATGGAGTCGATCACCGGCACCGGAGGCGACGCGTCCGACGACAAGGCCGCGCGGGAGACACCGTGGTGGCGCCGGATGCTGCCGGGCAAGTCGCCCCGTCCCAGCTCGAGCGGCGCCTAGGTCAACCGGCTCTTGAGGAACTCGACGACCCGCTTCCGGGCCTCGTAGGCCGGCTGCCCGTCGACCTCGCGCACCGTGTCGGTGAGCACCGAATGCGCCATCCGGCTGAAGCCGCCGGGATTGCCCTTGCCCGAGTCGATCTCGATCACCTCGAACGCGTCGCCCAACTGGTTCTTCAGCGTCGCGAACCGCGCGCCGGGCGACATCGGGTCCTCGCTGAACCGCAGACCCATCACGCACAGGCCCTCCTCGGCGGCCCGGCGCGCGACCTCCGTCAACTCCTCCTCGGAGACCCCGGGGTCGCGTCGCTGCTTCGGCGTCAGCGGCAGCGGCAGCGAGGGCTGGCTCATCACCGGGGCCAGCACGCTGTCGTCGACGGCGGCGGCCAGCGCGAACCCTCCGGTGAAGCACTGACCGATGACGCCGACGCCCTTGCCGGGGGTGGCGGCGGCCAGATCCCGGGCCAGGGCCCGCAGATAGTGCGCCATCGGCCGGTCGGCATTGGTGGCGAACGCCGCGAACTCCTTGGCGACGCAGCCCTTGAGCAGCACCGGCAGTGCGCTCGGCCCGACCGGCCGGCCGGGGACACCGAACAGCGACGGCGCCGCGACGGTGAAGCCGTTGTCGACCAGGTGGTCACCGAGGGCCAGCACCCCCGGATGCAGCCCGGGCATCTCCGGGATGAGCACGACCCCGGGCCCCTCGCCCTTGCGGTAGACGTCGTAGGTGAAGCCGGCCGCGGTGAACGGCGTGGCGGCCCACCCGGTGAGGTCGGACTCCGGGGCGGTCATGGGCGTCTCCGTCCGTCGAGCGGGCTAGCTCTGTGGCAGGGGCGGCTGCGATTGCGTCGCCGCGGCCAGCGTACGGAACTCGGCCGTGTCACCGGCGCCGGTCAGCGCGATCTGCGCCGGTCCGGTGGGCCCGCTGATGCGCGCCGTCCACACCGGCTCGGCAGGGCGGCCCCCGTCGCGCTCCCCACCCCGGTAGACGATCCAACGCACCCCGTCGACGTCCTCGGTGCCGGTCGGCACCAGGTCGGGGCCGAACGTCGCGGTCAGCTTCTCCTCGTCGGCGTCGCTCTGGGTCACGCTCATGTACCGCCCCGCCGGCGTCAGATAGCCGACCGTCGAGGCGACCGCGCGCACCTGCCGGCCGCTGCTCGGGTCGGTACGCCCGGAGTCGATGCCCTTACGGCTGCCGGAGTTGGACTGCCAGCCCTCGGGCACCGCGGGCAACCGGATGGGAATGCCCAGTGTGTCGGCGTCGGCGCGCAGCGCGGCTGCGGCGTCGTAGTCCGGTGTCGGTCCGGCGCCCGGCCCGGACGGCGCGAACGAACACATCCCCAGCAGACCGGCCAGTACCAGACAGGCCACCACCAGCGGGGCCATCGACCAGAACATGTCCCTGCCGTCCTGCAACAGACGGGACTTGGGAGGGCGCGGACCGGGAGCCCCTGTGACCGTATGGCCCGGGTCGGGCGGCGTCGTCATAGCAGCCAGTATCCCAGTTCCCTGAGAGCAACCCGCCAATGGGACAATCTGGCGCATGACGCCATCAAGACGTGAAGCGCCGGACCGCAACCTCGCCCTGGAACTGGTACGGGTCACCGAGGCAGGCGCCATGGCCGCAGGCCGCTGGGTGGGACGTGGCGACAAGGAGGGCGGCGACGGGGCCGCCGTCGACGCGATGCGCGAGCTGGTGAACTCGGTCTCGATGCGCGGCGTCGTGGTGATCGGCGAGGGCGAGAAGGACAACGCCCCGATGCTCTACAACGGCGAAGAGGTCGGCAACGGCGACGGACCCGAATGTGACTTCGCGGTCGACCCGGTCGACGGCACCACCCTGATGAGCAAGGGCATGCCGAACGCGATCTCGGTGCTGGCCGTCGCGGAGCGGGGCGCGATGTTCGACCCGTCGGCAGTGTTCTACATGAACAAGATCGCCGGCGGTCCCGATGTCGCCGACTTCATCGACATCACCTCGCCGATCGCGGCCAACATCCAGCGCATCGCGAAGGTCCGCAAGGCCTCGGTGTCGGATGTGACGGTGTGCATCCTGGACCGGCCGCGGCACTCCAAACTGATGGAAGAGGTGCGCTCGGCCGGCGCCCGCATCCGGCTGATCTCCGACGGTGACGTCGCCGGCGCCATCTCGGCGTGCCGGCCCGAGTCGGGTACCGACCTGCTCGTCGGTATCGGCGGCACCCCCGAGGGCATCATCGCCGCGGCCGCGATCCGCTGCATGGGCGGCGAGATCCAAGCCACCCTGGCCCCCACCGACGACGACGAGCGCCAGCGCGCCATCGACCGCGGCTACGACCTCGACCGGGTGCTGACCACCAAGGATCTGGTCGCCGGCGAGAACGTCTTCTTCTGCGCCACCGGTGTCACCGACGGTGACCTGCTCAAGGGTGTGCGCTACTTCGGCGGCGGCTGCACCACGCAGTCCATCGTGATGCGGTCGAAGTCCGGCACCGTCCGGATGATCGAGGGCTACCACCGGCTGACCAAGCTCAACGAGTACTCCGCGGTCAACTTCACCGGCGACAACACCGCCGCCTATCCCCTGCCCTAACCCGATCTACCAACCAGACGAACAGGAAGCCACATGGCCGACAAAGATGTCGAATACCGCATCGAGCACGACACCATGGGTGAAGTGCGGGTCCCCAAGGACGCGTTGTGGCGCGCACAGACCCAGCGCGCGGTCGAGAACTTCCCGATCTCGTTCCGGCCCCTGGAGCGCACCCAGATCCGCGCGCTCGGACTGCTCAAGGGCGCCTGCGCGCAGGTGAACAAGGACCTCGGCCTGCTCGCGCCCGAGAAGGCCGACGCGATCATCGCCGCCGCCGCCGAGATCGCCGACGGCCGCCACGACGACCAGTTCCCGATCGACGTCTTCCAGACCGGGTCGGGCACCAGCTCGAACATGAACGCCAACGAGGTCATCGCCTCGATCGCCGCCGCCAACGGTGTCACGGTGCACCCGAACGACGACGTGAACATGTCGCAGAGCTCCAACGACACGTTCCCGACCGCGACCCACATCGCGGCGACCGAAGCCGCGGTGCGCCAGCTCATCCCGGCGCTGGAGGTGCTGCACGAGTCGCTGGCGGCCAAGGCCCGTCAGTGGCGCACCGTCGTCAAGTCCGGCCGCACCCACCTGATGGACGCCGTGCCGGTGACGCTGGGCCAGGAGTTCGGCGGCTACGCCCGCCAGATCGAGGCCGGCACAGAAAGGGTCCGCGCCTGCCTGCCCCGCCTCGGTGAGCTGGCCATCGGCGGCACCGCCGTCGGCACCGGCCTCAACGCTCCCGACGGCTTCGGACCCAACGTGGTCGAGGTGCTCGTCGAGGAGACCGGCATCGCCGAACTGCGGCCCGCCGTCGACTCCTTCGAGGCGCAGGCCGCCCGCGACGGGCTGGTCGAGGCCAGCGGTGCGCTCAAGACGATCGCGGTGTCGCTGACCAAGATCGCCAACGACATCCGCTGGATGGGCTCGGGCCCGCTGACCGGCCTGGGCGAGCTGCAGCTGCCCGACCTGCAGCCGGGCAGCTCGATCATGCCGGGCAAGGTCAATCCCGTCATCCCCGAGGCGGTCACCCAGGTGGCCGCGCAGGTCATCGGCAACGACGCCGCCGTCACCGTGGGTGGCCTGTCGGGCGCCTTCGAGCTCAACGTCTACATCCCGATGATGGCGCGCAACGTGCTGGAGTCGTTCACGCTGCTGGCCAACGCATCGAAGTTGTTCGCCGCCAAGTGCATCGACGGGCTCGTCGCCAACGAGGACCGACTGCGTGAGCTGGCCGAGTCGTCGCCGTCCATCGTGACGCCGCTGAACTCGGCGATCGGCTACGAGGAGGCCGCCAAGGTCGCCAAGCAGGCGCTGGCCGAGAAGAAGACGATCCGGCAGACGGTCGTCGACCGCGGCCTGATCGGCGACAAGCTCTCCGAAGAGGAGCTCGACCGCCGTCTCGACGTGCTCGCGATGGCCAAGGTCCGCGACACCGAGTAGCCTTCCCCCTTTTTCGCGAACTGAGATTCCCGGTCGCTGATCCGCCTTGGATCACGACCGGGAATCTCATTTCGGCGCTATGGGGGGTTCGGCCTAGGGAGGCGGGGCGCCGTAGAGCGTGCCAGGCGCGCGGGGGCCGAGCATTTCGCCGACCGCCACCAGGTGGTAGCCATCGTCCCGCAGCCGCGGGACGACCTCCCCCATCAGGTCGACCGTCGAGGCGAACGTGTCGTGCAGCAGCACCACCGACTGCGGCCGAACCGCACGCATCAACTCGTCGCGGGTGGCCGCGGTGTCCGTGTCGTGGATCCAGTCGTAGGGCACCACATCCCAGTTGATCACCGCGAGCCCCTGCCGGCCGGCTTCGGCGAGCACCGCGTCGTCGAGGTGTCCCCCGCCGGTGCGCGCCAGCGTCGGCCGCTGCCCGGTGGCCGCTTCGATGGCGGTGGTGGCGCGGCTGAACTGCATCGACCTGTCCTGCGGTGCAAGGGTCGTCATGTTCGGATGCGACCAGGTGTGGTTGCCGATCTCCATGCCCGCGTCGGCGATGCGCCGGCCCGCGGCGGGGTCGGCGGCCACTTTGTCGCCGACGAGGAAGAACGTCGCCCGCGCGTCGTGGGCTTCCAGGATCTGCAGCAGCCGGTCGGTGTGCGGCCCCGGCCCGTCGTCGAACGTCAACGCCACGCACTTGGCCACCGCACAGTCGAGCGGTGCCGCGACCGCAGGTGGGGCGGCAGCCATCAGCAGCGCCGCCACCACCGCGATCACCCAACGAGTCACTGACACCTCACCTGTCACAGGTGTCCGACTTTTGCAGGGAAAGTGCGAGTAACCGTCTGCAAAACGTGGATGTCTGTGACTCCTGTTGCACCAGTGCCTGATTCACCCGTCAGGGCAGAGCCCCGGGGCTGATCTCCTCGAGCATCTCGGTCACCAGCGCGGCGATCGGCGAGCGTTCACTGCGCAGCAGCGTGATGTGGGCGAACAGCGGGTGTCCCTTGAGCTTCTCGATGACCGCGGCCACGCCGTCGTGGCGGCCGACGCGCAGGTTGTCCCGCTGGGCGACGTCGTGGGTGAGCACCACCCTCGACCCCGAACCCAGGCGCGACAGCACGGTCAGCAGCACGTTGCGCTCGAGCGACTGCGCCTCGTCGACGATGACGAAGGAGTCGTGCAGCGACCGGCCGCGGATGTGCGTCAGCGGCAGCACCTCGAGCATGCCCCGCGAGAGCACCTCGTCGAGCACGGCGGGGCTGGCCAGCCCCTCCAGGGTGTCGAAAACAGCTTGCGCCCAAGGGCCCATCTTGTCGCTCTCGCTGCCGGGCAGGTAGCCGAGGTCCTGGCCGCCGACCGCGTAGAGCGGCCGGAACACCACGACCTTGCGCTGGGTGCGGCGCTCGAGCACGGCTTCGAGGCCGGCACACAGCGCGAGCGCGGACTTGCCGGTACCCGCCTTGCCGCCGAGCGAGACGATGCCGACCGACTCGTCGAGCAGCAGATCGAGGGCGACGCGTTGTTCGGCGGACCTTCCCCGGAGGCCGAACACTTCGCGATCACCTCGGACCAGCTGCACCCTCTTGTCGGCGTTGACCCGGCCCAGCGCGTGAGAACTGGTGCCCAGCAACCGGATTCCGGTGTGGCAGGGCAGGTCCCGGGCGGCGGCGAGGTCGATCTCCCCCTCGGCGAACAGGGCGTCGACGTCCTCGCTGGGCACCTCGAGCTCGGCCATCCCGGTCCACCCGGAGGTGACGACGTCCTGCGCGTGGTACTCGTCGGCGGGCAGGCCGACCGCGCCCGCCTTGACGCGCAGCGGGATGTCCTTGCTGACCAGCGTGACCCGCTTGCCCTCGGCGGCGAGATTGGCGGCGCACGTCAGGATCCGGGCGTCGTTGGTGTCGGTGCGGAACCCCGCGGGCAGCACCGTCGGGTCGCTGTGGTTGAGCTCGACCTGGAGCGTACCGCCTTCTGCGCCAACAGGAATCGGTAGATCCAGGCGCCCGTGTTCCAGCCGGAGATCGTCGAACATGCGCAGCGCCTGCCGAGCGAACCAACCCAATTCGTGGTGGTGGCGTTTGGCTTCCAGCTCGCTGATGACGACGAGCGGAACCACCACCTCGTGTTCGGCGAACCTGGTGATGGCCCAGGGATCGGACAACAACACCGACGTGTCCAGCACGTAGGTTCTGATGGGCGAATCAGTCACGTAGCACTCCTCGAGGCTGCGCGAGTTCCTGCGACCCCACACGAACTTCTCGGTGGACACACACGCGGTCTCAGGACCGGGGCCGGCCCTCTCAATCGGGACCGCCCGGACAGCAGAGCAAATCGCTAGCCATCGGAGCCGACGCTACTCCCGCTCGAGCACGGGCGCTCTGTAGGCGCGCCGAAACTCAGCGCGCCGTGTGCGTTACGAGCTGGTGAACTGTTTCAGGGCGGGCTCGTCGGCCACACCCCAGGCCGTGATGCGGTCGGCGATCACGGTGGTGAGCTGGTCGCGGTCGAAGACCCCGGCCGCGGCGACGTTGGCCACCTTGTCCTGGTAGGCGTCGATGTCGCCGCCGACGACGCCCAGCTCGGCGGCGCGCTTGGCGATCGCCTCGATGGTCTCGTCGCGGTGGGTCGTCAGCAGATAGCCGATGAGGTTCCCGAAGAACTCCTCGTGGCGTTCCTCGTCGCGGGCGATGCGGCCCATCAGAGCGCCCAGCACGGGCTCGGTGACCTGGTTCTGCAGGTTGCGGCAGAACACCGCGTGCGCACGCTCCCAGAACGCCATGAACACCAGCGTCTCGATCTGGCTGTAGCTGTCGGCGCGGTAGCCCTTCATGACGTGCTCGACGCGGACGTCCTCGTTGGCGCTGGGGTCGACCTCACGGGTGACCACCAGGTAGTTGCGCAGCGCGATGGCGTGCAGGTGCTCCTCGGCGGTCCAGCGGCCCAGCCAGCGGCCCCACTTGTCCTCGAGGATGAAGTGCTCGACGAGCTCGCGGTGGTAGCCGGCGAGGTTGTCCTTGGTGATGAGCAGGATCTCGAGCGCATCCGTGACGTGCTTGGGCAGGGTCACCTGCGACGGGTCCCAGTCGCGTCCGCCCAGGAACGCGAAGTTCTCGCCCTGGTCGAAGGGCACGTAGTCGTGAGCGAACCACGGGTCCTCGCTGTCGAGGTGTCGGCGCAGTTCGTCGTCGACAACCGGCTCGAGTTCGAGGGTCAGCGCATTAGCGACAGGTTTCTGTGCCATGCGGTTACACTAACTCAAGTCTGTGGGGATCGTAAAATTCCCGGCCCCGACACTCCGAGCGTGTCTCAGAGGGTCAGCCCTGGGTACAGCGGGTTGGCGTCCAGCAGCTCAGACGCCGCGGCATGCACGCGCTCGGCGGTGCCGTCGGCCAGCGTGTACTTGGCTTTGGAGGGTCCGTTCGGTCCCGCCGCGGGCTGCGTGTTCTGCAGCACCTCGACCACCAGCTCGGCGACCCGGTCGAAGTCGTCGGCGCCGAACCCGCGGGTCGTCAGCGCCGGGGTGCCCAGGCGGATGCCGCTGGTGTACCAGGCGCCGTTGGGGTCGGCGGGGATCGCGTTGCGGTTGGTGACGATGCCCGCATCCAACAGCGCGGACTCGGCCTGCCGGCCGGTCAGCCCGAACGACGTCACGTCGAGCAGCACCAGATGGTTGTCGGTGCCGCCGGTGACCAGGGCGGCGTCACGCTTGAGGAAACCGTTGGCCAGCGCCTGCGCGTTGTCGGCGACGTCCTGGGCGTACTCGCGGAACGCCGGCTGCCGAGCCTCGGCCAGCGCGACGGCCTTGGCGGCCATCACGTGCGACAGCGGCCCGCCGAGCACCATCGGGCAGCCCTTGTCCACCGCGGGCGCGTACTCCTCGGTGGCCAACACCAGTCCGCCGCGCGGGCCGCGCAGCGACTTGTGCGTGGTCGTCGTCGTGACGTGGGCGAACGGCACCGGATCCTCGTCCCCGGTGAAGACCTTGCCCGCGACCAGACCGGCGAAGTGCGCCATGTCGACCATCAGCGTGGCGCCGACCTCGTCGGCGATCTCACGCATCTTGGCGAAGTTGACCCGGCGGGGATACGCCGAATAGCCGGCGACCAGGACCAGCGGCTTGAACTCGCGCACCGCGGCGGCGACGGCGTCGTAGTCGATGAAGCCGGTCGTCGGATCGGTGCCGTACTGGCGCTGGTGGAACATCTTGCCGGAGATGTTGGGCCGGAAACCGTGGGTGAGATGCCCGCCGGTGTCCAGCGACATGCCCATCAGGCGCTGGTTGCCCATCCGGTTGCGCAGGGTCTCCCAGTCCGCCTCGGACAGGTCGTTGACGTGCTTGGCGCCCAGTTCGGCCAGCCCGGGCGCCTCCACCCGCGTGGCCAGGATCGCCCAGTAGGCCACCAGGTTGGCGTCGATGCCCGAGTGCGGCTGCGCGTAGGCGTACGGCGCACCGAACAGCTCGCGGGCGTGCTCGGCGGCCAGCGCCTCGACGGTGTCCACGTTCTGGCAGGCCGCGTAGAAGCGGTGGCCGACGGTCCCCTCGGCGTACTTGTCGGAGAACCACGTGCCCATGGTCAGCAGCACCGCCGGTGAGGCGTAGTTCTCGCTGGCGATCAGTTTCAGCGAGGACCGCTGGTCCTCGAGTTCCTTGCGGGTGGCCTCGGCGACGCGCGGCTCGACGCTCTCGATCACCTGCAGCGCGGCGCGATAGGCCTCGCTGGCCTTGTCGGCGTACTCGGCACCCAGACCTGACGGCTGCGAAGAAGTCATGGCAGGAGCCTAATCGACCTGGGAGGGGCGCAGCGACGACGGGATCAGCGGCTCGTCGAGCAGCGTGGTGAACCGCTCGGTCAGGCTCACCCCGTCGGGACGGTCGTCGAGCCAGCCGCGCAGCAACCGGTACCCCTCGACGTAGGTGCTGGTGTAGGCCCGCCACAGCGGCGAGGACAGGAACCGCAGCATCTGCCGGGCCCGTTCGTCGTTGACCAGCAGCCAGCGCTTGAGGAATGCCACCACCTCGTCGACGTCGCGGTGCTCGTCGTGCAGCATCAGCGCGGCGTCCTGCCGGACGTCGGCCAGCGCGGCCGTCGCCTCCGACACCGTCGCGGCGCGTTCCCCGTCGAAGCGCAGGCCGAGGTCGGCGTAGATCTCGGCGGCCCAACGCCCCCAGTCCGGCCCGACGGCGGCGTAGAGCGCCAGGTCGGCCAGACCCTCGGCCATCAGACACTGCGGGGTGTTGACCAGGAAGATCGTCTGCTCGGCCTGACCCTTGCCGGCGACCAGCCCGGCTTCCTTGCGGCAGTGCTCGGTGTGGTGGCCCGGGTAGGACTCGTGGGCCACCAGCCGCGGCAGGTTCGACATCTGCTGCTTGAGGTCGGCGTTGACGGCCACGGTGGACCGGTAGTCGCCCAGGTAGTAGTTGAACCCCGACCACGGCTTGTCGGTGACCACCTCGTAGGTGATCGTCTCCTGTTCGGGCAGCGGGAACGTCGCGCGGACGCGGTCGCGCAGCGCCGACGAGAACGCGTGGATGGCTTCCTCGAGTCGCGCGGGTGGGATCTCCTCGGCCGCGCGGTGGGCCTGCACCCGCTCGGCGAGCGGACCGGGCCCGGCGAGTACCTCGTCGAGCTTGGCGTGCGCCTGCTCGTAGCGCTGCGGGTCGCCCTTGGTGATGCGGACGTCGAAGTAGGCCTCGACCTCGTCGACGAATCCGACGTCCTCACCGGCGAATTTGCGGCCCGCGCAGGCCAGCGCGCGCAGGTGCGCGCCAACAAATGCGGCACGCTGCTCGTCCAGGGCGCCGGGCAGTTCGGTCAGCAGCCGATTGGCCTGGCGGACCAGGTCGGCAGGGTCGGGGGCAGGCTCGTTCTGCACCTCGCGGCGCAGTGCGGGGTCCCCGGTGAAGGAGTCGACATAGCCGTCCTCCAGACGGTCGAAGCGCAGTCCGAGCTTCAGGTAGTCGCGAATCAAGGTCGCAGAATCAGTACCGGCGTCCATGGCAACCAAGCTAACTGCAAGACTGGGCCCATGGCTCGGCTGAGCGAACCCAGCCCCTACGTGGAGTTCGACCGAATCCAGTGGCGGGGGCTCCGGTCGTCGACACCGCTGAAGTTGACCGAGGACGAACTGGTCAAACTGCGGGGGCTCGGCGAAAAGATCGACCTGCTGGAAGTCGAAGAGGTCTATCTGCCACTGGCACGGTTGATCCATCTGCAGGTCGCCGCGCGCCAGGCGCTCTTCGCCACCACCGCGGACTTCCTCGGCGACTCGGACGGCGAGCCGCCCCAGACCTCCGACCGTCCGGTGCCGTTCATCATCGGGGTCGCCGGCAGTGTGGCCGTGGGCAAGTCGACCACCGCACGCGTGCTCCAGGCCCTCCTCGCCCGCTGGGAGCATCATCCGCGGGTGGATCTGGTCACCACCGACGGCTTCCTGTACCCGAACAAGGAGTTGGCGCGCCGGAACCTGATGCATCGCAAGGGCTTCCCGGAAAGCTATGACCGCCGCGGCCTGATGCGGTTCGTCACGGCGGTGAAATCGGGCGCCGACGCGGCCTGCGCGCCGGTGTACTCACATCTGCTCTACGACATCGTGCACGGCGAGAAGCAGGTGATCCGCCGCCCCGACATCCTGATCCTCGAGGGGCTCAACGTCCTGCAGACCGGGCCGGCGCTGATGGTCTCGGACCTGTTCGACTTCTCGGTCTACGTCGATGCCCGCATCGAGGACATCGAGAACTGGTACATCTCGCGGTTCCTGTCGATGCGCGCCGGCGCGTTCGCGAATCCGGCCTCGCACTTCCACCACTACTCGACGCTGACCGACGAGCAGGCCGTGTTCGCCGCGCGCGACATCTGGCACTCGATCAACCGGCCCAACCTGATCGAGAACATCCTGCCGACCCGTCCCCGCGCCACCCTGGTGCTGCGCAAGGACTCCGACCACTCGATCAACCGACTTCGGCTTCGAAAGCTGTAGCGCCGAAGTCCAGTGGTCCGCAGCGCACATCGCACCGTTCCCGCACGGTGTCCAGCGTCCGGCGCAGGCGCTCACGGTCCCGGCGGTGGGTGAGCAGGAACCGCACCGATCCCGCGGCGCGGCGCGGCCACGGGTACCAGCGGTCGAAATCCAGACCGCATTCGTTGAACACCTTCGCCGGCAGGGCGTCGGCCATCAGGCTGAGGTTGTACTGCGCCAGCGCGAACATCGTGTACGGCAGCACCGCTTTGTCGCGGCGCACCATCTCCTGCAGGTCCAGCTCGTAGAGCGGAGCCTGGGTGAGTTGGTCCCGGAACATCAGGTGGGTCATGAAGTAGCCCATGAAGGACGTCAGATGCATTGTCGCCGAGCGAGTTTGGATGGAAAGCACGGACCCGTCGGCGGACGCGTACGGTTCGTAGGGATGGTCGGCCTGGTCGAGATACCCCGTGCAGTTGACGATCCAGCTGCCGTCGGGGACCGGGATGGTCGCGCCGCTACGCAGCACGAGGTGCGCTTCGGCATCGCGGTCGACGACGTCGACGAGGTGGTCCATCACCACCTCGTTCACCCCGGCGCAGATCGTCGCGCTCTCGGCCTCCGACAGCACACCCAGCAGAAAGTTGCCGGCACGCGCGGTGACCGCTGTGCCGTAGGTACTGCGGAACCAATCGGCGAGTTGCTCCTCGTTGGTGCCGTCGAACCGGCGGCACATGTCCGCGGCCATGCTGCTGAGCAGGGTGCTGCCGATCCAACGTCGCCGCCCGGTCGGGAAGAACTTCTCGCGGCAGCTGAAGAAGGTGCCCGAGCCGGCCACCAGGTTCACCTCGCGGCCGGGCTGGGCGGTGATCAGCGTGTGGGCGGTGTCCATGGCGGTCTTGCCCCCGCCGATGATGTAGACGGGCGCGGTGCTGTCGGCGAGCTCACCGGTGCGGACATCGCAGGTGTCCGGTGACGCCGACCGCACCCGGGTACTGGACAGGGGCAGTGGCGGATTGGGCATCACCTGGATTCCGTAGGCCTTGACGAGTCGCTTGGCCCGGATCACGCGGGTGCCACCGTCCGGGGTGCGGCAGGTGATCCGGACGCCGTCGGCAGCGGACTCGTCGGACACCAGGTCCCAGCCGTAGCGCTCGTCGATCGTGAGGCGCTTGCCGATCTCGTCGAGGCAGTGGCTGAAGTGCCCCAGCACTTCGTCCTTGGTGGGCAGGTACGACGGGTCGCGGCCGAGCGTCCAGGCGATGTTGCCGGCGGTGAACATCGGATGCGGTTGGTGCAGGCGCACATACGGGTAGGTGTCGACCCACATCCCGCCGACGCGGGGCCGCCGGTCCAGCAGGATGACCTTGTCGTCCCGGCCGAGATACCGGCCGGCGGCGAAGAGTGCGTTGAGCCCGGTGATCCCGGCCCCGACGACGCAGAGGTCGCACGTGTCCGTCGAAGCGGTGTGCTGCGAATCGACGGACACGGCGACCTCCTCCACCCCCCGGGCGCTCTCAGTGTGAACGCGCGGGACGGCGCCGACCTGCGTAGTCCACTACTCGAATTCCGGTCAGCTTGCGATGCGCCGGACCCCGATGAACTGCCACTCGGCCATCACCGCGGTGTACAGCCCGATCGCGACGACGAACGCCACCCCGATCCCGGTGAGCGGCAACATCACCGCGGCGGTCACCGCGATCACCGTGCACACGGCGTTGGCGATCGCGGCGCCCACGCCGGCCGGGCGCATGCGGTCGATACCGGCCAGGGCCAGCACCACGACGCCGTAGACGATCGAGAACGCAGCGAAGCCGTATTCGATGGGACGGGACAGCCCGGTCAGCTCCGAGAGCCGGTCCGCGGCGGCGAGCACCGCGATGCCCGTCAGGAAGACCAGCACGGCGTCGACCCGCAGGGCCAGACGCAGCATGGCGTCGGAGCCCTTGACGGAGCCCAGCGCTCGGGAGTTGGTGGTGGCGGTCATGATTTCTCCTTCTCGGTTATCTGGATGAAACGGGACGGACAACTCAGGCCAGGCGCCGCACGCCGCGGTGCTGCAACCAGGACAGAACGGCGGTGACGGCGACGAAAGCCAGGACCAGCTCGGCGCCCACCGGGCTGAGCGGCAGCCAGTGGGCGGCCACGGCCACGACGCCGGTGACGGCGAAGCACACGTTGCCGATCAGGACCGCGACACCCACGGCGCGGATGTCGGGTAACGCGGCCAGGAGGTAGAGCAGGACGCCGTACGCGGACAGGGCGGCGCCGGCCAGGTACCCGACGGTGGAGCTGACACCGATGAGCCCGTCGAGGATCTCGGCGCTCATGGCGACGAGGAGTCCCGTGCCGGCGCAGAGCGTCGCGTCGGCGCGCAGAGCGAACCGCAGCAGGGAGTCGTTCGAGTCGTCCGCGTCGGACAGCGACGGGTGGGCGATGGCGGTCATGGTGGCTCCTCGCGATGAGGCGGTGGGACACCAACGACCCTGCGCATCAGGGACTGCCAGATCGCCGCCGGTTACTGCCAGGCGCTGCCAAGCCCAGGTCAGGGCCCCGTCAGCGGACGGCGGAGACGGTGGCGCGCAGGTCGGTGGCGATGACGCGGGCGGCCGCCTTCTGCCAGTTGTGCAGCGAGCGCTGGGGAACCTCGCGGACGAACCAGTGCCACGCCTGCCGGGCGACGGGGTCCAGCCCCGCGGCGGTCGCGTTCTGGGCGTAGGCCCGCACGCCGACCACGTACGGGAAGTACAGCGAGTTGTAGTGCCGCCACTGGTCGGTGGTGCCGAAGTCCGCACCGTCGCGTGGTTTGAGGGAGGCGATGCGTTCGGCGAGCAGCGCGCGCAGTTCGTTGGCCCGCTCGAGGGGCTGATCCGGGGCGCCGCGGCGGGCCAGTCGGTCGTCGATGACCGGCAGCGACGTCAAGGGGCTGGCGACGAGCTTGGACAGATCGCCGTAGTGGCTCAGCGCCCGGCGCGTCACCCGCACGAAGGTCTCGTCGTCCATGTCGTCGAGCGGACCTGCGGCGCGGCGCGGCAGCGCGGCCTCGGTGCCGCGCAGGGCGGCCCGGTCGGCCCGCAGGTCCGGCGACCGGGAGAAGGCCACGCGGTCCAGCACGCCGGCCAGGGGGTCGGCCAGGACGTTGATCGCGATGGCGATGGCCAGGCTGGTGAACAGCAGCACGGTCAGAGTGACACTCGGGCCGGTCACCGCCGCGGCGATGAGCACCTGTCCGCCGAACAGCACCGCCACCACCACCGTCGCCGCGGCCGAGCGCAGCATGTCGCCGCGCAGCGCCTGACCCTCGTCGAAGGCGTCGCCGATGGCCACCGCGATGCCGAGCAGGACGACGTCGACCCCGGTGGCCGCCAGCGCGAGCCAGCTGGGCACCAGGCCCAGCGGGATCACCAGGATCGCGTTGCCGAGCGCGAAGAACAGGGTCGCGACGACGACGAAGCCGACCACCGCGCCGGGCTGGGTGCGGCGCAGCACCGCGTGCGTCATCGCGGCCAGAGAGGGCACGGACACCGCGGCGAACATGACCCAGTGCCCGGGCCGCAGTGGGCCCTCCACGTCGCCGGCCAGGGCGGCCCCGACCAGCGCGACAGCGACGACGGCGGCGACCAGCCCAGCGTCGCGGCGCCGGTTACGCCAGCTGTCGCGGGGGCGCGACAACTCCAGCAGCACCGCGAACCACGCCACCCCGGGGACGGCGACCAGGTAAACCTCGATCGTCCCGAGCAGCTGCGACGACGTCATCACCCGCACGGCGTCGAGCGCGACCACCGTGGCGAAACCGGTCAGCCCGATCGAGGCGAGCACCAGCACGGCCTTGCGCGGCCCCCGCGCGACCAGATACAGGCCCAACCACCAGCTCAGTGAGAACACCACTGCTGAGAGGACCAGCATGGTCACCGTCCGTAGCGTCGGTGCCGGGCGCTGTAGTCACGCACCGCCCTGAGGAAGTCGATACGGCGGAACTCGGGCCAGTAGGCCTCGGTGAACCACATCTCCGAATAAGCGCTCTGCCACAACAGGAATCCCGACAGCCGCTGCTCGCCGGAGGTGCGGATCACCAGATCCGGGTCCGGCTGGCCCGAGGTGTACAGGTTCTCCGAGATCGCCTCGGCGGTAACGGCTTCCACCAGTTGCTCACCGGCGGCGCCGTTGGCGATCTCCTTGCTCAGCAACGCCCGCACCGCGTCGACGATCTCCTGCCGCCCGCCGTAGCCGACGGCGACGTTGACGTGGAACGACGCGGTGTCGGCGCCCTCGGTCGACGAGACCGCCTCCCGCAGCCGACGCGCCGGTTCCTCCCCGATCAACTCGAGGTCGCCGACGGTGCGCACGCTCCACCGGTTCACCGGCGCGCAGATCTCCTCGACGACGTCGGTGATGATCTCGATGAGCGACGAGAGTTCCTCGGGTTCGCGCTGGAGATTCTCGGTTGAGAGGAGATACACGGTGGCCATCTCGATGCCGATCTCGTCACACCAACGCAGCATCTCGGCTATTTTGCGGGCACCCGCACGGTAGCCGTAACTGACGTCGTCGTGCCCGACTTCGCGCGCCCACCGGCGGTTTCCGTCGCACAGGACCGCGATGTGGCGTGGCAGCTCGGATCGCGCCGGCGACAACCCCTGCCGCAGCCGCATCTCATAGAGCCGATACATCGGCTCCTTGAGGCGCCGCGGAATGAGGTCCACGATCGTCCAGACTACTGTGGCCCCCGAACCCCACAGCCACTCAGCGGAGGTGATATGCCGACTTCCCTCGAACCGTGGTACACCGCCGACTCCCCGCGGGAGCCGTCGAAGGCCGAGGATTTTCCCGAGGCCGTCGCCGAAGGCGTCGCCCAGTTCCTCGGCAAGCCGCGGCTGCGCGGGTGGATCCATGTGTACTCGGCGATCATCGCGGTGATCGCCGGGGCCGCACTGGTGGCGGTGTCATGGTCGCTGCAGTCGACGCGCGCCGGAATCGCGACCCTGATCTACACCATGACCATCGTGGCGATGTTCGCCGTCAGCGGCATCTACCACCGGGTGAACTGGACGTCGACGACCGCGCGCACCTGGATGAAGCGCGCCGACCACTCGATGATCTTCATCTTCATCGCCGGCAGCTACACGCCCTTCGCGCTTCTGGCGCTGCCGGAGAACAACGGCATGACGCTGTTCTGGATCGTGTGGGGCGGCGCACTGGCCGGCGTCGCGCTCAAGATGCTGTGGCCGTCGTCGCCGCGCTGGCTCGGGGTTCCGCTGTACATCCTGCTGGGCTGGGTCGCGGTGTGGTTCATCGGCCCGATCACCCACGGCGCCGGCATGGCGGCGGTGGTGCTGCTGATCGTCGGCGGCGCGCTGTACAGCATCGGCGGTGTGCTGTACGCCCTGAAGTGGCCGAACCCGTGGCCCGCGACCTTCGGGCACCACGAGTTCTTCCACGCGTGCACCGCGGTCGCGGCGATCTGCCACTACATCGCTATGTGGTTCGCCGTGTTCTAGAGCTGGGTGACGTTCTGCGGGCCCCAGTAGGCCTTCATCGACGTGATCTGACCTTCGGGGTTGAAGGTCATGATCTCGATCGGCTCGATGCGCATGGTCCCGACGGTGATCGCGAAGACGAACGCGGCCTCGTGGCCACCCGCGCGGAACGACAGCAGTTCGGTCTTGAGTTCGGCGCCCTCGACGTTCTTGTAGAAGCCCGCGATCGCCTGCCGCCCGATGTGCACCTCGCCCCCACCCACGGGGTCTTCCAGGGTGGCGTCCTCGGCGTACAGCGCGGCGACGTCATCGGACGTGCCGGTCGCGACGGTGTCGAGGTAGCGCTGGACGAGTTCCTGGAGGGCGTCGGGCTCGAAGCTCATGTGCGGCAGGTTACACAACCGGGCGCGCGCCACAACACGAGATCACTCCGGGTCGCGCTTGACCCCGTCGGCGGGCGAACCGGTGGACAGGTCCGGGTCCGCGCCGACGGCACCGGTGTCGCCGGGCGCGTCACCGTCGGTGGGGCTCGTGTCGTCGGCGTTGTCGAACGATTTCGGCAGCTTGCGCAGGTGCCGGTTCATCGACCACACCAGGAGGAAAACGGAGATCAGCAGCAGCACGATCAGGATCAGCCCGACGGGGCTGGCCTTGCCGAAATCCGGTCCGGTCTGACGGGGTCCGTCCTGGGCGAGCACGGCGGTCACCATGTGCAGACCCGTCATCAGTACGTCGTTCATTCACGTCCCTCGATTCCGGCGAACAGATCGGTCTCGGGCAACTGCACCGGAACCCGTGAGCGGGCCAACTCGAATTCCTCGGTCGGCCACAGGCGTTGTTGCCACTCCATCGGAGTGGTGAAGAAGAAGCTCTTCGGGTCGATCTGGGTGGCGTGCGCCAGCAGCGCCTCGTCCCGCACCCCGAAGTACTTGGCGCACTCGACCCGCGTGGTCACCCGCTTGCCGAGCAGGTCCTCGTCGGGGTCCCACTGCTCGAGCCACTTGGCGAACGGGCCTTCCTGGCCGTGCTTGCTGAACTCGTCCTGCAGGATCTGCATCCGCTGCCGCAGGAAACCGTGGTTGTAGTACAGCTTCGACACGCTCCAGGGCGCCCCGGCGTCGGGATACAGCCGGTGGTCGGCGGCCGCCTCGTACGCGGCGACCGACACCTGGTGGCAGCGGATGTGATCGGGGTGCGGATAGCCGCCGTTCTCGTCATACGTGGTCATGACGTGCGGTTTGAAGTCGCGGACGACGCGCACCAGAGCCTCGGTCGGCACCTCCAGCGGCTCCAGCGCGAAGCACCCTTCCGGCAGCGGGGGCAGCGGGTCGCCCTCGGGCAGACCGGAGTCGACGAACCCCAGCCAGTGGTGCTCGACACCGAGGATGCGGGCCGCATTGGCCATCTCCTCGCGCCGGATCTCGCTCATCCGGCCGTGCACCTCCGGCAGGTCCATCGCGGGATTGAGGATGTCGCCACGCTCGCCGCCCGTCAGCGTCACCACCATGACGCGCACGCCCTCGTCGACGTAACGCGCCATCGTGGCCGCGCCCTTGCTGGACTCGTCGTCCGGGTGCGCGTGCACGGCCATCAACCGCAGTTCGCTCAACCTGTTCCCTCTTAGCTGCTCATTCGCATCGGCACTCACGCCACGGTTCAACCGCCACGCTGCGCTCTATAGTTCCAGTTCTAGTAGACCTATCCGACCGACGGGCATGCAAAACGAATGATCGAACGACCCACCGACCGCTACGGGCAGCGGCGCCTGGCCCCCGGCCGCCGCCGCCTGATCGTCGTGGCGCTGACGGCGCTCGTGCTGGTCGCGGGCGTGTCGATCGCCTACGTCGGGTTCGACCGCCTGGGCCGCCAGGACGTCAAGGGTGAGATCAGCACCTTCCAGGTCCTCGACGACAGCACCGTCGAGGTCACGATGAACGTCACCCGCAAGGACCCGTCCGTCCCCGCGGTCTGCATCGTGCGGGCGCGGTCCGCCGACGGCGACGAGGTCGGACGCCGGGAGATCCTGGTGGCGCCGGCAGCCGATTCGACGGTGCAGGTCACCGCGGACGTCAAGGCCAGCAAACCACCGGCGGTCGGCGACGTGTACGGCTGCGGCACCGACGTGCCGGCCTATCTGGAGCAATCCGGATAGGGCCGCGACGCACCGGCAGCAAGCAGCGAAATTCCGGTTTCCGGGCGCCCCGCCGGTGCTACGATGGGCCGATACACGGTTCCGGCTGGGGCCGTGTATTGCTGCATTTGGGCGCCGAGACCAGCGCGCCCGACCGGCGGCAATACCCCGCAGTACAGCCCCAGCGCGGTGCCTCGGGGATCTTCTCAACGCACGAGAGCGCGGAAGCAACTAGACAGGAGCGCGACGACATGACCGACACTCAGGTCACTTGGCTCACCGAAGAGGCGTACGACCGGCTCAAGGCCGAACTGGACCAGCTGATCGCCAACCGGCCCGTCATCGCCGCCGAGATCAACGACCGCCGCGAAGAGGGAGACCTGCGCGAGAACGGCGGCTACCACGCGGCTCGCGAAGAACAGGGCCAGCAGGAGGCGCGGATCCGCCAGCTGCAGGAGCTGCTCAACAACGCGAAGGTCGGCGAGGCGCCCACGCAGTCCGGGGTGGCGCTGCCCGGTTCGGTCGTCACCGTCTACTACGACGACGACAAGAGCGACACCGAGACCTTCCTGATCGCCACCCGCCAGGAGGGCGTCAGCGACGGCAAGCTCGAGGTGTACTCGCCGAACTCACCGCTGGGTGGGGCGCTGCTCGATGCCAAGGTCGGCGAGACGCGCGAGTACACGGTGCCCAACGGCAGCACCGTCAAGGTGACGCTCGTCAGCGCTGAGCCCTACCACGGTTGATCGCCGAGGAACTGTTCCTCCTTCTGCTCGACAACGCCTCGGCCACGCCCGCGCTGGACAACCCTCGGCGCCGGCACATGCTGGCCGCTGCGGTGTTGCTCGAGTTGGCGCACTCATGCCACATCCGGCCGGCGACGGCCGGTGACCCGGCGCCGGAGGGCGCTCTACTGGCACTGGAGGCACCGGGACCGGTGCATCCGGTCGCCGCGCCGGTGTGGCACCGGCTGCGGACCCGGCCGCTGAAGGCGGGCACGGCGATCAAGAAGGTCGGCGGGCAGACCGAGGACCTGCTCGTGGCACACCTGGAGGCCACCGGGGCGATTCGGCGAACACCGTTGCCCGGCAGCCGCTTTCGTCGCGACTATGCGTTTCCGCTGACCGACCGGGACCGGCCGGGAGCGGCCCGCGCGGCGCTGACGGGCGCGTTGTTCCAGCGCCGTCCCCCGACACCGTCGACCGCGGCGGTCATCACCGTGCTGCACGCGGCGGACGGACTCGGCGCGCTGCTCAGTCTCAACGACCGCGGCTGGCGCTGGGTGCATGCGCGCGCCGGGGAGATCTCCGCCGGCAGCTGGGTCGACGAAGCACCGTCGGGCCTGGCGGAGGTCAACATGGCCGTCACCGCGGCCGTGGTGCGCCAGGCGCTGTCGGCGCTCGTCTGACTACAGCGAGCTCAGCGCGTGTTCCACGTCGCCGAGCAGGTCGGCGACGTCCTCGATGCCGACCGACAGACGCACCAGGTCGTCGGGCACCTCGAGCTGCGAGCCGGCCGTCGACGCGTGGGTCATCGCACCGGGGTACTCGATCAGCGACTCCACCCCGCCCAGCGACTCGGCGAGGATGAACAGCTCTGTGCGCGCGCAGAAGTCGCGCGCCGCCTGCGGGCCGCCCCGCAGCCGCACCGAGATCATCCCACCGAAACCGCTCATCTGCGCGGCGGCGACGCCGTGGTTGGGGTGGTTCGGCAGACCGGGATAGAGCACCGTCGACACCGCCGGGTGCTCGTCGAGGAACTCGGCGATCGCCGCGGCGTTCTCGCTGTGCCGCTGCATCCGCAGCGACAGGGTCTTCAACCCGCGGATGGTCAGGTAGGCGTCGAACGGCCCCGGCACCGCGCCGGCGCCGTTCTGCAGGAACGCGAACGCCTCGTCGAGGGCTTCGTCGTTGGTCAGCAGCGCCCCACCGACCACGTCCGAGTGCCCGCCGATGTACTTGGTGGTCGAGTGCAGCACGATGTCCGCACCGAGCGTCAGCGGCTGCTGCAGCGCCGGCGAGGCAAAAGTGTTGTCCACCAACACCTTCACGTTCGATTCGGCGTCCAGCGAGGCGATCCCGCCGATGTCGGCGATCGACAGCAGCGGGTTGGTGGGCGTCTCCACCCAGATCAGCTTGGTGCGGTCGGTCAACGCCGCGCGCACCGCGTCGAGATCGCTCAGCGACACCGCGGTGTAGGTGAGCCCCCAGTGCGTGAACACCTTGTCGATGAGCCGGAACGTGCCACCGTAGGCGTCGTCGGGGATCACCAGGTGGTCGCCAGGGCGCAGCACGGCCCGCAGCGCGCAGTCGGTGGCACCCATCCCGGAGCTGAACGCGCGCCCGTACGAGGCCTGCTCCACTGCCGCGAGTGCGGCCTCCAGCGCGGACCGGGTCGGGTTACCGGTCCGGGCGTACTCGAAGCCGCCGCGCAGACCGCCGACGCCGTCCTGGGCGAACGTCGAGCTGGCGTAGATGGGCGGATTCACCACACCGGTGGCCGGATCGGGCCGGTACCCGGCGTGGATGGCCTTGGTCGCGAAACCGTAGGTCCGGTAATGATCCGCTGCGCTGCGCTGCTCGCCCATGGTCGCCAAGGTTAGCGGTGTAGAACTTGGTCATGTCCAGTGCCGGGTTCACCCCGATCGAAAGCCTGCTCGACCTCGACAGCCTGCTGAGCGCCGAGGACCGTGACCTGCGCGCCATGGTGCGCCAGTTCGGCGAGCAGCGGCTGCGCCCCAACATCGCCGAGTGGTTCGAAGCCGGCCACGTGCCGGTGCGCGACATCGCCGTCGAGGTCGGCAAGCTCGGCCTGCTCGGCATGCATCTGACCGGGTACGGCTGCGGCGGCTCGACGGCCACCGCCTACGGGCTGGTGTGCCAGGAGCTGGAGGCCGTCGACAGCGGGCTGCGCAGCCTGGTGTCGGTGCAGGGGTCCCTGGCCATGTTCGCGATCCATCGCTGGGGCAGCGAGGAGCAGCGCGAACGGTGGCTGCCGGGGATGGCCGCCGGAGAGCTGATCGGCTGCTTCGGCCTGACCGAGCCCGACTTCGGCTCGAATCCGGGCGGGATGCGCACCACTGCCCGGCGAGACGGATCGGACTGGGTCCTCAACGGCTCCAAGATGTGGATCACCAACGCCTCGGTCGCCGACGTCGCGGTCGTCTGGGCCCGGGAACCCGGCGGGCACGTCCTCGGTTTCGCGGTGCCGACCGACACCGAAGGTTTCAGTGCCCGGGAGATGACGCGCAAGCTGTCGTTGCGGGCCTCGGTCACCTCCGAGTTCAGCCTCGACGACGTCCGGGTGCCCGAGGAGGCGCGGCTGCCCGGCGCCGAAGGTCTGAAGGGTCCGCTGAGTTGCCTGTCGGAGGCGCGGTTCGGGATCGTCTTCGGTGCGGTCGGCGCGGCGCGCGACTGCCTGGAGGCGACGATCGAGTACGTCCGCAGCCGCGAGGTGTTCGACAAACCGCTTGCGGCGTATCAGCTCACGCAGGCCAAGATCGCCGACATGGCTGTGGAATTGAGCAAGGCGCAGCTGCTCGCACTGCATCTGGGCCGGCTCAAGGACGAGGGCAGAATCCGGCCCGAGCAGGTCAGCGTCGGCAAGCTCAACAACGTGCGAGAGGCGCTCGAGATCGCCAGGCAGTGCCGAACTCTGTTGGGCGCCAACGGCATCACGCTCGAGTATCCGGTGCTGCGGCACGCCAACAACCTGGAGTCGGTGCTGACCTACGAAGGCACGTCGGAGGTGCACCAGCTGGTCATCGGTGAGGCGCTCACCGGGTCCAGCGCGTTCCGCTAGACCCCCGGGGCAACCGTTCTCGCCGCGGCACCGGAACGCACACGGTGGTCATCATCTTGTCGGCGATCGTCTGCCGGCGCGAATCCCACAGCGGGAGCAGGTAACCGAGGAAGCAGACCACGCAGTCGACGAGATGGGCCACCTGCCGCACCATCGACCGACCGAATCCGACCGGGCGCCCGGTCTGCTCCCCCACCACCTGGAACCGCAGCAGCGACTTGCCGATGCTCGAACCGGTGGTGCCCTGCCGGTAGCCGTAGTTCCACACCAGGTATGCCAGCGACAGCAGGCTCATCGCCCAGAAGGCCGCGAGGCCCGCCGCCGACTGCGTGGAGGCGCACGACAGTCCACCGCCCGGGTACTCCACGCACTCGACGCCGGCGGTGCCGATGGCCACCGTGTTGACGATGGTCATGGCGACACCGACCGGCAGAGTGTCGACGAGGAACGCTGTGCAGCGCGCGATCCAGGAGGTGTAGAGCCGTCTCGGCAAGGTCGCCGAACTACTGCGTGGCCGGCGCTACCGACCCACCTGAGAGCATCCGGAACGCGTACAGCACGATCAGTCCGGCCAGCGGCACCGCGACCAGCAGACCGACCAGGCAGAGCAGCGCACCGACGATCATCACCAGCGCGACCACCAGCCACGTCAGCGCCACCTTGCCGAACTGCGCCTTGCTGATGTTGAAGCTGGTCTTGATCGCATCCAGCGGCGCCAGGTTGCGGTCGAGCAGCGCGACCGTGGTGAACATCAGCATGATGCTCGCGATGAGGCCCGGGATGACGCACAGGAACAGGCCGACGCTGGTGATGGCGCCGACGATGACCGCCGCGATCACGACGTTGGTGACGTTGCGCGGCCGCAGGAACGAGTTGAGGGTGACCGGCTGTCCGTTGGCGATGTCGATGAGACCGCCGATGTAGGCCGACTGCACCGCGCCCGACACCAGCAGCGACACGATCCACCCGATGATGCCGACGACGAGGCCGGCGCCCCCGGTCACGTTGTAGGCGATGAAGAAGCCGTTCTCGTCGGCGCGGTAGCTGCTGGAGTCCGGGCTGACGGCGGTCGTCGCGAAGCTGATCAGCGACTGCAGCGCGAGGATCGCCACGCCGTAGATGAGGGTGGCGATCACCAGGGGCATTGCGTTCTTGGTGAACTTGTCCCAGGCCCAGGTGAATGCGTCACCGATGCGCAGCGTCGGCCCGGCCGGGTATCCCCCGCCGTATCCGGGCTGGGGAGGGTACGCACCTGGAGGCGGGTAATTGCCCTGCGGCGGAGGCGGATAGCCGCCGGGCGGCGGCGGTGGGGTGTAGCCGCCGGGCGGCGGCGGTGGGGTGTAGCCGCCGGGCGGCGGCGGTGGGGTGTAG
>JBNMQW010000019.1:0-81493 GCA_050205485.1 Mycolicibacterium vaccae
CCCAGCGGGGGCGCTCCGGGCGGGGGTCCACCCGGCGGTATCCCGGGGGCCGGCAGCCCCACCGGGCCCAAGACCGGTCCCGAGGCCAACCCGCGTGACCCCGCCCTCCGCCCGGCCGCGGCCGGCGGCAGCGGTGCGGGCGCAGGTGGCGGCGGTGGCGGCGGAGTCCCGGCCGGACCGCTGCAGCCCGCAGTCGGCGCCGAGACCGTCGCTCCGCCGCCGGTCGTCACACCGGCACCGACCGCCGCTGCCACCGGTGGCACCCCCGGCGGCGGTGCCACGGGTGGCGGTATGGGCGGGATGGCGCCGATGATGCATGGTGCACAGGGCAATTCGGGAGACAAGAAGCGCAATCCGCAGCTTTCCGAGGACGAGGACCTCTATACCGAGGAGCGGCCCTGGACCGAGCCGGTGATCGGCAACCGGCCTCGGCGGCGCGCGGGCACCGATGACACCAAGAAGGAGGCGCCGTGACCGACGATGTGCATCCTGAGGTCGCCGCGGTGCTGAAACAGGCGCGCCGACTGCAGAACCTGATGGACGAGCAGCTCGAGAAGATGGCGTCGGACTCCTTCACCGCGTCCGATGCGACCGATACCGTTGAGGTCACGCTCAACGGCCACCACTGGCTGCAGGACGTACACATCCACGACGGGGTGCTGCGGTTGGGCGCCGACACCGTCGAGCACCGGGTCAACGAGGCGTTGCAGAAGGCCAACGACGAGGCTGCGGCGTCCATCGACGCCGACCGGGAGCGCATCGACGCCGTGGTCGCCGAGATCACCGCCGAACTCACCGACGACGACGCGTGACCGAACGTGCGGTGCCGGTGACCGGCGTCGGTACTGTCACACCATGGACGACACCGAAGAAGAGCTGGCCAGCCTCGACGAGTTCATCTTCCTCAAGGAGAACGCACGCCAGGCGGGTGTGACCGGCCCCCTGCCCACGGTCACGCGGATCGACACCGGCGCCATCAGCGCGCTGAAGTTCGGCGACGACGCCCCCCGCGTGGTGTTCCTGCACGGCGGCGGCCAGAACGCCCACACCTGGGACACCGTGGTGCTGGGTCTCGGTGCGCCCGCCCTGGCCATCGACCTGCCAGGCCACGGCAGGTCGGCGTGGCGGGAGGACGGCGACTACGGACCCGTGCCCAACGCGGTGACGGTGGAACCGGTCCTGCGCGACCTGGCCCCGGACGCCGATCTCGTGGTGGGCATGTCGCTGGGTGGCCTCACCGCGCTGCGGGTGGCGGTCGCCGCACCCGATCTGGTCCGCCGGCTCGTGCTGGTCGACGTGACTCCGTCGGCGCCGCAACGGCATACCGAGATGACCGACGAGCAGAAGGGCACCGTCGCGCTGGTGCAGGGCGACCGCACCTTCCCCAGCTTCTCCGCCATGCTCGAGGTGACCGTCGCCGCCGCCCCGCATCGGGACCGGGAATCGTTGCGGCGCGGCGTTTTCCACAACGCCAAACGGCTCGACGACGGCACCTGGACCTGGCGCTACGACAGCATCCGCAAGGGTGAGGGGTTCGAAGGGCTCTGGGACGACGTGCCCAAGCTGACCACCCCCACCACCCTGATCCGGGGCGCCAACTCGCACTTCGTCAACGACGACGACGCCGACGAGTTCGCGCGCACCGCACCGGGATTCCAGCGCGTGCACATCGTCGCCGACTCCGGGCACTCCGTGCAGAGTGACCAGCCGCTGGAACTGGTGCGCTTGTTGCGGGGCGTTCTCGACGAGTGACGTCAGGCCTGCGCCTTCGGGCGCCGGCGGACCAGCAGCACCAGCCCGGCCGCGGCCCACGTGTAGTCGGGTATCACGGGGAACACGGTGTAGCCCAGGTCGCGCAGGATGCCGATCTCGACGGCACTCAGCTCCCGCGCCGCCGGTCCGGCCTGGACCTTGGCGTTCATCAGTTGCGCGTCGGGGCCGACGAACGTCAGGTCGTCGAGGTGGCTCATCGAGCTGCCCGCGCTCCACGGGTCGGGGGTGTAGAGCGGCACCAGCCCGCCGTAGGCGGCCACGGCGTGCCTGCCGCCGAAGAACAGTCCGCCCGCGGCGCCGGTGAGCTTGCCGTCGAAGTCGCTGCGCCAGCGGTAGGTCCAGGTGAACGGTGACCTGCGGTTGCGGTCCACCACGAACTCGGCGAACGCCGTCCAGACTCGATCCTTGTTCTGTCCCGGCCCGGACAGGCCGGGCATGAAGCCCATGGTGTGTAGCAGCTCGTGCATGACGGTGGAGTCGAAGTCGTACTGGTGCGCCGCGACCACCCCGCCGTAGCCCCAGTCCTCGGCGAAGTTCCAGTGGATCTCTCCGTCGATGCGCCCGCCGTTGGCGTCGCGGCCGGTGAGCAGTTTCTGCTGCACCACGGTCGGGTGGAACCCGGGCCGCGCGCTCACGTAGGGGCTGAATGCCGACGCGAGGGTGGTGGTGTCCGGGTCGTTCTCACCGGTCACCTCGAAGGTGAGTCCGACCGGCCGGCCGACGACGAAGTACGCGGTCATCTGGTCGGCGACGCGCTGCAGTGCCTGACGGCGGTCCTCGGTCCAGTGTTCCGAGCCCTCCGTGTAGGTGAAGGCGAACGTGATCGCGCCCTGGTTGACGGTCTCCTTGGTGCGGGTGCCGGAACCGCGGAACACGTCGAAGACGTTGATGCGGAAGCCGTCCTGCACGGCGACGCGGAACGTGTCGACCCCGTCGAACTTCTCGTTGGGTGTGTAGACGTAGGTGCCGTCGCTGTTGATGACGACGGTGCCCTCCCGGGGCCGCACTGTCAGCACGTACCGGATCGCGTCGCCGTCGGGATCGACGGCGTTGAGGGTGCCGGTGATGGGTCCGGTGAGCTTGCCGGTGATCTGCACCGGTGCCACCGTCGGGGTCTGGTTCATGAGCGTGCGCCGCGTCGCCCACATCGACGCTTCCATCTCGGCCTTGCGTTCCGGGCTCACCGACAGCGACGCGATGAACGCGAGGCGGCGCGCGGTCCAGTTGTCGATGATCCGGGCGACCCGCTGCTGTCGTTCGGTGCCGGCGGTCTCCGCGGCGGCGGCGGGGTTCACCTCGGGGGGAAGTGCCTGGGGTGCAACGGAAGCGGAGGTTGAGGTCGCGCTCGCCGATGCGGCGGCGCGCGCGTGGGTGCGGCGCTCCCGCGGCGGGGCGACCGCCGCGGTGGTGCGGGGCGGTGCCGCGGCCTCGGCCTGCGGGGCCGTCGTGTCGCGACCGGCGTCGGCGTCGGCCGCCTCGGTGTCTACGACAGCCTTGGCGGCGAACTCGGTTTCGATTTCGGTGTCGGCGGCGGCCGGACGACCTGACCGCCGGGTGTCCGCACTGGTCCGCTCGGCACGGTCGCTGCGTGCGGCGCGGCGCTCGCCGCGGTCGGTGCGGGGGCTGTCGGACTGCGACGTCCGCGACACCGACGACCCGGCCCCGGTGTCGGCTGCGGCGACGCCGGTCTGCGGACCCAGCAACGAGTAACCCATCAGGGCGGCACCCATGCCCGCCGAGGCCACTCCCAGCTGTAACCAGCGCCGGACAGCGAACCCTTCGGACCGCTGCTCTGCCCGATGCGTGCCGCGCTGCGTCGCCATCTACTAACTCCTCCGTCAATTGGTCTCACACCGTAACCCGCGCGCTAGGCCCGTCGCAGCAAATTTGCTGCGGAGTTGCGCCGGGATCTCACCCCGCGGTCGTCGGCCGCTCATCCGGACCACCACATCTCCTGCCGAGCAGACGCGAACTCGCACATTTCGGGCTCGCTTCACGCGAGTTTGCGTCTGCTCGCGGGGGGAAAAGCTACCCACCATGACCTCTGTTTCTGATGCTTCTCATGCTTCCGACCGCCCCCTCCGCATCGGCGTGCAACTCCAGCCGCAGCACGCCCCGCACTACAGCCAGATCCGCGACGCGGTGCGCCGCGCTGAGGATCTCGGCATCGACGTCGCCTTCAACTGGGACCACTTCTTCCCGCTCTACGGCGACCCCGACGGCGCGCACTTCGAGTGCTGGACGATGCTCGCGGCCTGGGCCGAGCAGACCTCCCGCATCGAGATCGGCGCGCTGGTCACCTGCAACTCGTATCGCAACCCCGAGCTGCTCGCCGACATGGCCCGCACTGTCGACCACATCTCCGACGGCCGGCTGATCCTCGGCATCGGGTCCGGCTGGAAGCAGAAGGACTACGACGAGTACGGCTACGAGTTCGGCACCGCCGGCAGCCGCCTCGACGAACTCGCCCGGGCGCTGCCGCGGATCAAGAGCCGACTGGGGAAGCTCAACCCGGCGCCAACCCGCGACATCCCGATCCTGATCGGCGGGCAGGGCGAGCGCAAGACGCTGCGCCTGGTCGCCGAGTACGCCGACATCTGGCACGGGTTCACCGATCGCGAGACCTATCCCGGCAAGGCCGAGGTGCTCGACCGGCACTGCGCCGACGTCGGCCGCGACCCGGGCGCGATCGAACGGTCCTCCGGTGTTCCCGAGGGCGACCCGGATGCGATGGTCGCCGAGGCCGAGGCGCTCGCCGGACTCGGTGTCACGCTGCTGACCGTCGGCGTCAACGGACCCGACTACGACCTGACAGCCGCGCAGGCCCTGGTGCGCTGGCGCGACGCCCGCGGCTGACGTCACCGCGGACGGCCCGCTACGTTGCATGAGGTGACAACCTTGCGGGAACGGCCCCGGCTCGTACGCGCCGTGGCGTGGACACTCATCGTGTGGCTGGTGGCCGCCCTGGCGTGGGCACCGCCGGTGCGCGCCGACGTCGACCAGTGCGCGCCACCCGGGCTGCAGAGCGCCAGCCCGCTGCCGACGAACCTGGCGTCGGCGGCCGCGGGCCCCGAAGCCGACCGGTACACCACCGACTCGGTGGTGCCGCTGGACTCCATCGACGTCGACGCGCTCGGCCTGAGCCGGCCCGGCGTGCTGACCGTCGGCACCCTGTCCGACGCACCTCCGAGCATCTGCATCGACTCCGCCGGGCAGTTCACCGGCTACGACAACGAGCTGCTGCGCGCCGTCGCCGACAAGCTCGGTCTGCAGATCAACTTCGTCGGCACCGAGTTCTCCGGGCTGCTCGCCCAGGTGGCGTCCCGCCGATTCGACGTCGGCTCGTCGTCGATCACCACCACCGATGCCCGCCGCAACACCGTGGGCTTCACCAACGGCTACGACTTCGGCTACTTCTCCCTGGTCGTCCCACAGGGTTCGCCGATCACCGGCTTCGATCAGCTCGCGCCGGGCCAGCGGATCGGCGTGGTGCAGGGCACCGTGCAGGAGGCCTACGTCGTCGACACCCTGGGCCTGGATCCGGTCAAGTACCCCGACTACAACACCGTCTACGCCAGCCTCAAGACCCGGCAGATCGACGCGTGGGTCGCGCCGTCCCAACAGGCGCAGGGCACCGTGCAGCCCGGCGACCCCACCGAGATCATCGAGAACACGTTCAGCCTGGACAACTTCATCGCCTGGGCGGTCGCCAAGGACAACCAGCCGCTGATCGACGCACTCAACTCCGGTCTCGACGCGGTCATCGCCGACGGCACCTGGGCGCGGCTGTACTCCGACTGGGTACCGCGCGCCATCCCGCCGGGCTGGAAGCCGGGGTCGAAAGCCGCTCCGCTGCCCCAACTTCCGGACTTCAACGCGATCGCGGCCAACAACCAGGACCAGGCCGCCCCGGCCCCGCCGAGCCAGCCCAAATCGACGCTGGCGCAACTCAAGGACGCGTTCCTGGACTGGGAGCTCTACAAGCAGGCCATCCCCGCCCTGCTGACCACAGGCCTGCCCAACACCCTGATCCTCACCGTCGCGGCCAGCGTCATCGGTCTGGTGCTCGGCATGGCGCTCGCGATCGCCGGCATCTCGCGCTCACGCTGGTTGCGGTGGCCCGCGCGGGTGTACACCGACATCTTCCGCGGCCTGCCCGAGGTGGTCATCATCCTGCTCATCGGCCTCGGCGTCGGACCCATCGTGGGGCACCTGACGGGCAACAACCCGTACCCCCTCGGTATCGCCGCGCTCGGGTTGATGGCCGCGGCCTACATCGGCGAGATCTTCCGGTCCGGCATCCAGAGCGTCGACCCGGGGCAGCTCGAAGCGTCTCGGGCGCTGGGCTTCAGCTACTCGACGTCGATGCGGATGGTGGTGGTGCCCCAGGGGGTGCGCCGTGTGCTGCCCGCGCTGATGAACCAGTTCATCTCGCTGCTGAAAGCCTCCTCGCTGGTCTACTTCCTGGGCCTGATCGCCAACCAGCGCGAGCTGTTTCAGGTGGGCCGAGACCTCAACGCGCAGACCGGGAACCTCTCGCCGCTGGTGGCGGCCGGGTTGTTCTATCTGATGCTGACGATCCCGCTGACCCATCTGGTCAACTACATCGACGCACGACTGCGGCGCGGGCGCCGCCCGGACGAGGAGGACCCCGACGATCCACTGGTGCTGGCGACCTCCCGGGAGATGATCTGATGACCGCCGTGGAACTCAACCCGGTGTCGTTGGCCGCCAAGGACATCCATCTGGCGTTCGGGCCGAACAAGGTGTTGCGTGGAGTCGACCTGGACGTCGCGGCGGGCAGCAGCACCGCGGTGATCGGACCGTCCGGTTCCGGGAAGTCCACCCTGCTGCGCACCCTCAACCGGCTGTACGAGCCTGATCGCGGCGACATCCTGCTCGACGGCCGTTCGGTGCTCGGCGACGATCCGAACAAGCTGCGGCAGCGAATCGGCATGGTGTTCCAGCACTTCCAGCTGTTCCCGCACCGCACGGTGCTCGACAACGTGATCATGGCGCCGCGCAAACTCAAGCGGCTCGACGCCGACGCGGCGCGCGAACTCGGAATGGCCCAGCTGGAGCGGGTGGGCCTGCGGCACAAGGCCCAGGCGCGGCCGGCGACCCTGTCGGGCGGTCAGCAGCAGCGGGTCGCCATCGCCCGGGCGCTGGCCATGGCACCGCAGGTGATGTTCTTCGACGAGGCCACCTCGGCGCTGGACCCGGAGTTGGTCAAAGGTGTACTGTCGCTGATCGCGGACCTGGCCGCCGACGGGATGACGATGGTGGTGGTGACCCACGAAATGGGGTTCGCGCGGTCCACCGCCGACACCGTGGTGTTCATGGATCACGGCCAGGTGGTCGAAACCGGGCCGCCGGACAAGGTGTTCGAGGCCGCCGAAACCGACCGGTTACGTCGATTTCTGTCGCAGGTTCTGTAGATTTCGCGGCGCCGGCGTCAATTTTGCGCCAGAACCGTCGGGACATCGCGACCTGTGAACATGACAACGTCCGACAGGTTAGACTGGCTGATTATGGTGGAAACAGATGCGCAGGTCAGCGAGCTCGCTGGTGAGCTCCAGCGCGTGCTGGCCAAGGTGCTACACGTCCTCCGCCACACCGGCAAGACCGCCAATGCGGGCGATCTGACCCTGGCGCAGCTGTCGATTCTGCTGACGCTGCTCGACCAGGGCCCGATGCGGATGACCGAGTTGGCCGCTCACGAGCGCGTCCGCACGCCCACCACCACCGTCGCGATCCGCCGGCTCGAGAAGCTGGGTCTGGTCAAGCGGTCTCGGGATCCCTCGGATCTGCGCGCCGTCCTGGTCGAGATCACGCCGCAAGGTCTCGAGCAGCACCAGGAAGCCCTGGCCTCACGCCGCGCCCACCTGGCGTCGCTGCTGACCGTGCTCAGCCCCGAGGAACGCGACGCGCTCGCCAAGGCGCTCGCCCCGCTCGAGCGCATCGCCGAATAGCGCGCCTCACCCCAGCCAGTCCAGCACCGCGGCCGCCGTCCACGACTGCTGCATGCTGCCCAGCGGCTCGCCGGTGAACGGCTCGTAGTACTCGGCGAAACTGCCGTCGCTGGCCTGCCGCAGACCTTCGCGCCGCAGCGTCGACGCCCGCTCGGCCCAGCCGCGCCGCGCGAAACACCACGAGAACAGCCACGTCATCACCGGCCACACCGGTCCGCGCCAGTACTCCCGCGGCCGGAAGTCACGTGACACCGGCGATGTCGACGGGATCACGGCGTACGCGAGATCCGGATGCCCGCAGAACCGCGGACCCTCCAGCAGCCGCAGCAGCGCCCGCTCGCGGTCGTGCGGCAATCCACCGCACAGCAACGGCGCGAACTGCGCGACCGTCTCGGTGGCGATCCACGAGCCGGCTCGAACGTCGAAATCCTTTGCCGCACCTGTCCGTTGGTCGGTGGTCGCGATGACGCCGGAGCGAAACCGCTCGGCCCACGCGTAGAGATCCTTGACGTCGGCGTGCGGACGCTTGTGGTCCTCACCGATCTCGGCGAGCACCTGGCAGGCCACCGAGAACACCGCGGAGACGAAGACGTCCTCGACCGCGAAGCTCATTGCCGTCACGAGCTTCTCGTCGTTGTACCCGACGGCCTTCATCTCCTCGAGCAGCCACAGGTAGCGGTCGTACTCCAGGTCCGACGGACGCTGGCTGGCATCGGTGACGATGGTGTTGTCCTCGCGCTGGTACGGCGGCACCGCGCCGGGAACGACGTTGGCGTAGGCGCTGTCCCAGCGCGGTGAGTTGTCCATCCCCGATTCCCAGCCGTGGTACAGCGTGATCCGGCCGCGCTCGTACTGGTCCCGGCACTCCGCCAGCCACCGGTGCCAGCGCACCAGATCGTTCCAGCGGCGGTCCAGGAACGCCTCGGCAACCGCACGGGTCGAGCGCCCCCGGGTGCGTGCGTGATCGAGGATGCGCTGCACGGCGATCGCGTGCACGGGCGGCTGCGTGATGCCCGACGTGTGCCGACCGGCGGGCGCGTCGGCGGCCAGTGCCCCGCAGGCCCACCGCGCCGGTCCCGGGAAGTAGGCGTCGACGCCGTTGGCGAACACGATGTGCGGGATCATGCCGTTGCGCCACTGCGCCGACAGCAGGGTGTCGAGTTCGACGACCGCACGTTCCACCGACAGCGGCGCCAGGCCGATGGCCACGAACGCCGCGTCCCAGCTCCACATGTGCGGATACAGCAGTGGCGCGGCGGTGGTCATGGTGCCGAGGTCGTTACCGCGCAACAGGTAGGCGGCGCGGGCCGCCAGTTGGGTCGAGGTGAAGCTGGGGTCGTGTGGCATCGCCTCTCATCATGCGACGCCGGACCCGAATCGGCACCGCGGGGGCCGCTTCTCGGCGGGAATCGGCACCCTGGCGCGGACCGGCAAGTGCGGATGTGCGCCGCAATACGGTCTTAACGTGCGCGCCACGATCGGGAAATAGCTCGTCCCTACGGTTTCGATAACTGATCGAAACTAGGAACAAAGGGGTCGACGATGGCACGCGATGCGGCTGAGGTCGAGGTCATGGCCAAGCAGCTCAAGGAAGACGGGGTCCGGTTCGGCATCGCCGCCTACACGGACCTGCACGGCAACATCAAGGGAAAGATGGTGCCGATCGACCACTTCGTCCAGATGTCGCAGGGCTCCGAACTGTTCACCGGCGCGGCACTGGACGGCCTGCCCCAGGACGTCAGCGACGAGGAGCTCTCCGCGCGCCCGGATCTGGACCGCGGCTTCATCCTCCCGTGGCGCAAGGACGTCGCGCTGTACCTGTCGGACCTCTACGTCGGCGGTGAACCGTTCGAGGCGTCCACCCGAAACGTACTGGGCCGCCAGGTGAAAGCCGCCGAGGACCTCGGCTACCAGTTCAACCTCGGCGTCGAGACGGAGTTCTTCGTCCTCGAGGACAGCCCCGCCGGCCCGGCCGCGCTCAGCGAGCGCGACACCCTCGACAAGCCCTGCTACGCGATCCCGACGCTGCTGGACAACCTCGGCTGGCTCCAGGAGCTGGTCGACTACATGAACGAATTGGGTTGGGACGTCTATTCGTTCGACCACGAGGATGCGCAGGGGCAGTTCGAGATCGACTTCGCCTACGCCGACGGAATGTCGATGGCCGACCGGGTCGCGTTCTTCCGGATGATGGCCAACGAGGTCGCACGCCGGCACGGTGCCTACGTCTCCTTCATGCCGAAGCCGTTCGCCGACCGCACGGGCTCGGGTGCGCACTTCAACATGTCGCTGGCCGGGCTGCAGACCGGTGTGAACGTATTCGCCTCCGACGACGATCCCCGTGCCGCCGGTCTCAGCGAGATCGGCTACCACTTCGCCGCCGGCATCGTCCGCCACGCCGCGGCGATCTGCGCCGTCATCGCCCCGACGGTCAACAGCTACAAGCGGCTGGTGCGCCAGGGCAGCATGTCGGGTTCGACATGGGCGCCGATCTTCGCCAGCTGCGGCAACAACAACCGCACCAACATGCTCCGCATCCCGCTCGGTGGCGGCCGGGTGGAGTGCCGCGCAGTCGATTCCGCGGCCAACCCGCACCTGGCCGCGGCGCTGTTGCTGGCCGCCGGTCTGGAGGGCGTGCGCGAGAAGCTCGAGCTCGAGCACTTCCACACCGACAACCTCTACGAGGTCGACGCGTCCGAGTACGAGAAGCGCGGCCTCTCCCTGCTGCCCCGCACCCTCGACGAGGCGATCGACGCATTCGAGGCCGACCCGTTCACCAAACAGGTCTGCGGCGAGAAGCTCTGGCAGTCGTTCATCGACTACAAGCGCGACGAGTGGAACTCCTACACCACCGCCGTGACCGACTGGGAGCGCAGCCGCTACCTGAAGTTCTTCTGAAGCCGCGGACCCGGACGGAGCACCAGCGAAATGACGATCGACCTTGACCACGGCGAGCGGGCGGAGTTGCGCGCAGGCGACTTCGTGCTCGCATCGGGCGCGGTACTGGCCGACGCCCGAATCGCGTTCCGGACCTACGGGTCACTGGCCGCAGACGGCGACAACGCGGTTCTGCTGTTCACCTACTACACCGGTGACGATCGCAGCTACCAGCCGTGGATCGGGCCCGGCCGGGCGCTGGACCCGACCGAACTGTTCGTGATCGTCGTCGACCACTTCGGAGGCGGGGTGTCGTCGTCGCCGTCCACCACCCCGGCCGGCACGCCCTTTCCCGACGTCACCGTCGCGGACTGCGCCCGGGCGGCCGAGCTCGTACTCGCCCGGCTGGGGGTGCAGCGCCTGCGCCTGGTGGCCGGATGGTCCCTGGGCGGCATGCAGTCGCTGGAGTTCGCCGCGCGCAACCCCGGATCGGTCGGCGCCGTCTTCGCGCTGTGCTCGGCGGCGCGGTGCGGACCGGTCAACGAGGTGTTCCTCGACTCGGTCGGGGCGACGCTGCTCACCGGCGGACGGGTTGTCTGCCCCGACGACCCGACGGTGCTCGAACGGCTCGACACCTTCGGACGCGTCTATGCGGGATGGGCCTACTGCCAACAATTCTTCACCGACGAGGTGTACCGGCAGCTCGGCTACACGAGCCCGGCCGACGTGCTCGACAGCTGGGGCCGTGACCACCAGGGCATGCACGCCGGCGACCTGATGGCGACGTTGCGGATGTGGCGTGCGGCCGACGGCGGCGGCGGCCTCGAAGCGCTCGGTGCGCACCTGCGCCGCATCACGGCGCGGGTCGTCCTGATGCCGGCGGTGACCGACACGTACTTCACCGTCGCCGAGAACGTCCTCGAGGCCACGTGGCTGCGCGACGGGCAGGTGCGGCCGCTGCCCTCCCCGCTGGGTCACATCGCCGGCCGGCCCGGCATCCGCGCCAAGGAGCAGGCCGCGGTCGACGAATGCCTCCGCGAACTCGTGACCACCACTGCACCCCAACGAATCTGAAAACAAGCACCAAGAGATCTCAGAGCAGGAGAAACGGACGAGTGTCACTCAATGTCGTAGTCGCAGGTCTGCCCAAAGCGGTCCAGAACCCCGAGAACCCCGACGAGGGGATCTGGCTGACCCCTGAGCAGCGGGAGCGCATCACCGGGGTCGCCGAAGACGTCTGGCTGGAACATATTCCGGTCTCGGTGCTCAACGCCGGGAAGGCGCCACAGCGACCGCCGGACGCCATCATGGTCGAGACCAGCGGCTCGAAGAAGGAGATCGAGATCGAGCAGGGCATCCTGAAGATGCCCGGGCTGCAACAGCTGTTCAACCCCGACCTGAAACTGCTGCAGTCGATGAGCGCCGGCGCGGAACACCTCGTGAACATCATGCCCGAAGGCGTGGTGCTCGCCAACGCATCCGGTGTGGCCGCCAACGCCATCGCCGAGACGGTCATCGCGGGCATCCTCGCGCAGGCGAAGATGCTCAAGGAACGCTGGGAGAACCAGGCCGCGCGGGAGTGGAAGGAACTCCCCTGCCGCGAACTGGCCGGCTCGACGATGACGGTGCTGGGCACGGGCAACATCGGTGCCAGAACGGCGACCATCGCGCGGGTGCTGGGAATCCGCACCATCGGCGTCAACCGCCGCGGCAACGCGGTGGAGGGCTTCGACGAGACCGTCCCCACCGAAGCGCTGAAACCCGCGCTGGCACAGTCGGATTACCTGGTGATCGCGGCGCCTCTGACGCCGGCCACCCGGAGCCTGGTCGATGCCGACACGATCGCGGCGATGAAGCCCGGCGGCTGGATCGCCAACGTCGCCCGCGGCGCCATCCACGACGCCGACGCGCTGATCGACGCCCTCGAACGCGGCCACCTGTCCGGGGCGCTGATCGACTGCCACGTCACCGAACCGCTGCCGGCCGACGACCCGCTGTGGAAGGCACCCGGCGCGGTGGTGCTCCCCCACGACTCGCACGCATCGCAGTTGCTGGGCGACCGCCAGGTCGACGTGTTCGTCGACAACCTGGAGCGCCTGGTCGCCGGGCGCGAGTTCCGCAACGTCGTCGACCTGTCGCTGGGCTACTGAGGAGCGGACATGACCATCGGATTCATCGGCCTCGGCGTCATGGGCAAGCCCATGGCCGGCCACCTCGTCGACGCGGGCCACACCGTCGTCGTCTTCAACCGATCCCGCGGCAAGATCGACGAACTCGAGGCGAGCGGCGCGGTCGGCGCCACCAGCCCCGCCCACGTGGGCGAGAAGGCCGACGTCGTCATCACGATGCTGCCCGATTCCCCCGAGGTCGAGGAGGTGCTGTTCGGTCCGGCCGGCGCCGCATCGACACTGCGCCCCGGTTCGCTGGTGATCGACTGCAGCACAATCTCCCCCGACGCCGCGGCCGCGATCGGTGCCCGGCTCGCCGAGAAGGACATCGCGTTCGTCGACGCGCCGGTCAGCGGCGGCGAGGCCGGCGCGGTGGCCGGCACGCTGGCCGTGATGCTGGGCGGTGACGAGGAGGCCGTCACCCGAGCCCGCGACATCCTGACCGCGATGGCCGCGACGATGGTGCACGTCGGTCCGGTGGGTGCGGGCCAGTACGTCAAGGCCGCCAACCAGATGCTCGTGGCCGGCAACATCGCGCTCGTCGGTGAGGCCGTGATGTTGTTGCAGCGCACCGGAGTCGACGTCGACGCCGCGCTCACCGTGCTGGGCGGCGGGCTGGCCGCCAGCAAGGTACTGGAAGCCAAGGCGCCCAAGATGCTGGCCCGGGACTTCGCACCCGGGTTCCGGATCGACCTGCACCACAAGGACCTCAAGATCGCACTGGCCGCCGCCGAGCAGGCACAGATCGCGCTGCCCCTCACCGGTGTCATCACCCAACTCGTTCAGGCGCTGCGCTCGGCGGGGGACGGCGGCCTGGACCACAGTGCGCTGATCCGGGCCCTCGAAAGACTCAGCGGCGAGCCGCTCGATCAACCCAGCGGCGAGCCGCTCGATCAACCCAGCGGCGAGCCGCTCGATGAACCCAGCGGCGAGCAGGTGGAGCAGTGATTAACCGAGAACAGCAGGGTCACCGCATATTTCGGACGAGGGGGGAATCGTGCCAACAGCATTGATCTGCGGCGGCGGGGTCGCGGGCCTGTCATCGGCGCTGCACCTCAAACAACAGGGCTGGACGGTCCAGATCTTCGAAGCCGATTCCGAGCTGCGCACCGCCGGCGTCGGGCTCAACATCTGGCCCAACGGGGTGCGGGTGCTCGACGGTCTCGGGCTGGGCAGCGAGTTCCGTTCCTTCGCCGCGGTGATGGAGCGGTGGTGGGCGCTCGACAGCGACGGTGAGCTCACCTCCGACATCGACGTCAGCCACTGGGGTGAGGTGCTCGGGGCGCCGGTGACCGGCGCTCGGCGGCGACGGCTCAACGCCATGCTGGCCGACGCGCTCGATCCCGGTGAGATCCAGTTCAACACCACCGCAGTCGGTTACACGCAGACCGACGCCACCGTGACCGTCCACTTCGCGGACGGCAGCAGCGCCGACGGGGACGTGCTGCTCGGCGCCGACGGCATCGGCTCACAGATCCGCAACGCGATGCTCGGGGCGGCGCCGCAGTTCACCGACGAAGGCATCGTCCGCTGGCGCGGGGTCTTCGCGACCGCGCAGGCCGGGGTCCCGACGACTGTGCAGGCCGACGTGTACGGCCCCAACGGGCATTTCGGCTGGATCCCCATCGACGCCACCCACGCCTACTGGTACGGCTCGGTCGGCGGGCTGTCCACCTTCGCCGAGTTCCGCGATGTCTACGACACCTGGACGAACACGCCCGTCCCGCAGATCCTCGCGGTCTCCGAGCCCGACTCGATCATCGGCCGCGAGATCGGCCACTACCGCGAGCACTTGACGCGCTGGGTGGACGGCCGCGTGGCACTGGTCGGCGACGCGGCTCACCCGATGTATCCCGGCATGGCCCAGGGGGCCAACCAGGCGCTCATCGACGGGCAGACCCTGACCCGCTACCTCACCGCCGCCGAGGACCTCCGCACCGCTCTCAAGGCGTTCGAACAGGAGCGAATCCCGGTGGCCAACAAGATGGTCGACTACTCCCGGCTGCACTTCGACTACGAACGGACCCGCAAGGAGTACCGGTCGGGGCAGGGCAACCTGCAGATCAACCGCTATCTGGAGTTCGAGTCGTGACCGCCGTGACCGCACCGATGCTGCCCCGCCTGCGCCGACTGCCGTCGTTCGCGATCGGCACGCACGGGCTGACCGTCGCGTTCATCGTCGGCCTGATCCTGCTGCAGGAGATCCTCACCCGCGCCGACGTGCTGCCCGCGGGGTACTTTCCCCCGGCCAGCGAGATCGCGGCCGCGTTCGTCCGGGAGTTCAGCGGGCCGGCGCCGGCCATCGCCCTGTGGAACACCGCGAGCACCTGGCTGCTCGCGCTGGGCATCGCGGTGATCATGGGCACCGCGGCCGGAATCGTGCTGGGCCTGCTGACCCCGCTCGAGGCGCTGCTGCGGCCGGTGATCGAATTCCTCCGTCCGGTGCCGTCGGTGGCGCTGATCCCGCTGGTCGTCCTGACCCTCGGCACCGGGTCGCAGAGTGCGCTGTTCCTCGCGGTCTTCGCCGGCTTCTGGCAGGTGCTGGTGCCCGCCATCGCCGGGGTCCGCGCGGCGCATCCCGTCGCGCTGGAAACCGCCCGCTCCTACCACCTGACGGTGTGGCAACGGATTCGGTGGATCCAGCTGCCCAGCATGCTGCCCTATCTGGCGACCGCGATCCGCCTGGCCACCTCGACCACGCTGATCCTGGTCGTCACCGCCGAGATCATCATCCAGATGCCGGGCATCGGCTACGAGATCACCATGTCGCGTTCTGCCGGCGAACCGGCGCGCATGTATGCCTACATCGCGCTGAGCGGCTTCGCCGGGATCGCGCTGAACGCGGTGATGCGGCGACTCGAGAACCGGGTGCTGTCCGCGCAGGGACTCCAGGAGAACCGATGAGCGTCCTACAGGTTGCCACCTCCAGTGGCCGCGGCCGCACCCTGCTCGGCGTCGTCGGCGCGGTCGGCGCGCTGGCCGCGTGGTTCCTCATCACGGAGAACAGCGACAACGCCTACTTCCCCGCCCTGTCGGCGGTGCTCGCCGAAGCGGCGGACTACTGGACCACCCCCGAGGGCCTGGCCAACATCCGCGCCAGCCTGACGACGCTGAGCGCAGGGCTGGCCATCGCGGTGATCGTCGGGGTGACAGCGGGTTTGGTGATCGGGCAGCTGCCCATCGTCGAACGCGCGGTGTCCCCCACCCTGGAGTTCGCACGGGCGATCCCGAGCACCGCGCTCATCCCGTTCGCGATGATGCTGTTCGGGGTGAGCCCGGAGATGAAGATCTTCCTCATCGCGCTGGGCTGTGTGTGGCCGGTGCTGCTCAGCACCGCCGACGGTGCGCGGCGACTGGACTCGACGATGATCGCCTCGGTGCGGGCCTTCAACATCACCGGTCTGCACCGTCAGGTCTACGTGGTGCTGCCCGCCGTGCTGCCCCGGGTCCTCGTCGGAGTCCGGATCGCGATCCCGCTGAGCCTCATCCTGATGGTGACCAGCGAAATGGTCGGTGCACGTGAGGGACTCGGGTTCGTCATCACCCAGGCCCAGGCGACGTTCCAGCTGCTGACGATGTGGTCGGGGATCTTGGTGCTGGGGATCCTCGGCTTCCTCATGACCTTCCTCTACGCGCTGGCCGAATCCCGACTGCTGCGCTGGTGCGACCCCCGCCGCTCCTACACCCGCTGAACCCAACACCCACTCCGTGAAAGGCAGTGACCGATGCTCATCGTTTCGGGCCTCGAAAAGACCTACCCCGTCAAGGGCGGCGGCTTCACCGCCGTCGCCGACATGTCCTTCAGCGTCCGGGAAGGTGAGTTGTTCAGCATCGTCGGCCCGTCCGGCGCCGGTAAGACGACGCTGCTGCGGTGCATCGCCGGCCTGGACAAGCCGACCAGCGGGTCGGTGACGTTCAACGGCGAACGCGTCGACGGCCCGCCGGCCAACTTCGCAGTCGTGTTCCAGGACTACGCGCGCTCGCTGTTCCCGTGGATCACGGTGGCCAAGAACGTCGAACTGCCGCTGCTCAACGGCGGCATCGACGCGGCCGAACGGCGGGCGCGGGTGACCCAGGCCCTCGAAGAGGTCGGCCTGGCCGACGCCGCCCACAAGAAACCTTTCCAGCTGTCCGGCGGTATGCAGCAGCGCGTCGCGATCGCCCGAGCCATCGCCTACCGGCCCGCGGTGCTCATCATGGACGAGCCGTTCGCGTCGGTCGACGCGCAGACCCGTGCCGACCTCGAGGACCTGCTGCTGCGGGTGCGCGACGAGACCGGCACCACAGTGCTTTTCGTGACCCACGACGTCGACGAGTCGGTGTACCTGAGCAACCGGGTGGCCATCGTGACGCGCTCACCGAGCTCGGTGGCCGAGATCGTCGACATCGACCTGCCGGACCGCCGCGACCAGATCAGCACCAAGTCACTGCCCGAGTTCGCGCACCTGCGCGCCCATGTTTTCAGCCGTATCCGCGAGATGGTCCGCAACGACGCGGCTCTGGCGACCACCTGACCCCTGATGGATCGGAGATCGAACATGTTCAGACAACTGTCCCGCGTCGCGAAATGGGGCGCCGTCGCCTCAGCCACCGCACTCGTCGTCGCCGCGTGCGGCGGCGGCAGCGACAACAGCGCCGGCTCGACGGAAGGGGGCCTCGACAAGGTCAGCGTCGGCACCATCCCGGCGATCCTCAGCGCCCCACTGTTCGTCGGCATCGAGGAGGGGATCTTCGAGAAGCACGGGCTGGAGGTGCAGGTGAAGTTCGCCGACGGTGGCGCCGCGGTGATCCCGTCGGTGCTCAGCGGCGAGAACCAGTTCGGCTACTCCAATACCGTCAGCCAGCTGGCCGCGATCGACCAGGGGTTGCCGCTGCGTCTGGTCCAACCGGCCTGGGCACCGTGCTGCGCACCCGACGAGGACGACCACGGCGTGCTCGTGCTGCCCGACAGCGGGATCAACGAGCCGAAAGACCTGGAAGGCAAGAACATCGCCGTCAACACCCTGCAGAACATCGGCGAGGTGCACATCCGGCGGGCCATGGACAACCTCGGCGTCAACCACGACAGCCTGTCCTGGACGCAGCTGCCGTTCTCCGACATGGGCGAAGCGCTGGCCCGCGGTGACGTCGACGCGATCTGGGTCTCCGAGCCGCACCGCACCCCGGGCCTGAAGAAGGGCTGGAAGCAGATCATCGCACCGGGCATCGAATCGTTCCCCGACCAGGTCGGCGGCTACTACTCGACCTCACAGAGCTACGCCGAGTCCAACCCCGAGATCGTGAAGAAGTTCCAGGCCGCCATGAAGGAGGTCAACGCGTTCTCCGAGGAGAACCCGGCCCGGGTCGGGGAGGTCGCCGTCGCCGAGATGCGCATCGACCCGGCGATCATCGGCGAGGTGAACTTCCCGAAGTTCCCGACCGAGGACGACGGGGCGGCGCTGCGCAACTACGGGGCGGCCGTCGTCGAGTACGGCATCATCGACTCAGAACCTGCCGATTACGACGCCCTGTTCGCGACCACCGGGTGAGCACCGGAACGCCGCACCGGTCGGGGACCGGTGCGGCCTCCACCGGACGATTTAGCATGACGCCATGACCAGAGCGCCGTCGCAGGGCGGCCGCCCGCGCCGCAGCGGCATCGTCGCCCAGGACCCGCGGGGGGACATCCTCAAGGCAGCCGCCGAACTGTTCGCCGCCCGGGGCTTCGCCTCCACCCGGATGGACGCGATCGCGCAGCGTGCGGGTCTCGGCCAGTCGTCGCTCTACTACTGGTTCCGGTCCAAGGACGAGATCCTCCGCGGCATCATGAACCAGAACCGGGTGTCGCTGGAGGCTGCGCGGGCGCTGAGCGACCGGCCCGAGCCGGCGGCCGTGCGGCTCTACATCGTGGCGTACCAGGACGTGGTCCAGATGTGCACGGCGCCGCTGAACTTCTACGACCTCGAGGACGCCGCCAAGAAGCAACCCGAGGTGTTCAGCGACTTCCAGGGCGACTACGACGAACTCGCCGCGCGGCTGCGCGGCATCGTCGCCGAAGGCGTGGCCGGCGGCGAGTTCATCGACGTCTTGCCAGAGGAGTTCGCCCGCACGGTGCTGTGCATGACCGAGGGCACCCAGTACCGCTACCACGCCGCCGGGCAGGGCCCGGACAGCCTGCACGGCTTCGCCGACGCGGCCGCGCGCACGTCGCTGCGGGCGGTGCTCTCCGACGTGGACCGGCTGTCGGCCGTGCAGGAAGCCGCCCGCGAGGGCATCGCCGGCTTCAGCAGCGCGCCCGATCAGTAGGCTCGGCGACACGTCTGCCCGGATGCCCAGCGTGCGGTCAAGGCGGAAAACGGGCCGAAAACCCGCCACCAGCGCACCCTCGACGCACAGGAGCGCTGAACGCGCACCCTGCCCCCCCCAGTAGGCTCGCCTACGTGCCGACCGCGATGATCACCGGTGCCGGCGGCGGACTCGGCCAAGCCCTCGCTGCCGCGCTCGCCCCCACCCACACGCTGTTCCTGGCCGGACGGCCGTCGCAGCGGCTCGACGCCGTCGCGCAGCGGTACGGGGCGACCACGTGGCCGATGGACCTCGCCGACCCCGACAGCATCGAGCCCGTCGTCGAACCGATCGTCGAGCTCGACGTGCTGATCCACAACGCCGGCGTCGCCTACCCCGGCCGGGTCGCCGAGTCGACCGTCGACCAGTGGCGCGCCACCATGGCGGTCAACCTGATCGGCGCCGTGGCACTGACGCAGGCGCTGCTGCCGGCGCTGCGGGCCGCCGGCGGCCAGGTGGTGTTCATCAACTCGGGCTCCGGGATCAAGGCCTCCCCGGGGCTGGCGTCCTACTCGGCGAGCAAGTTCGCGCTGCGCTCGTTCGCCGACTCACTGCGCAACGACGAACCGGCCCTGCGGGTCACGTCGATCCATCCCGGGCGGATCGCCACGGAGATGCAGGAGGATCTGGTGGCCTACGAGGGCCGCGACTACGACCCCGCACAGTTCCTCAGCCCGGAGACCGTCGCCCGCGTCACCGTCGAGGCGATCCACACCCCGCCGGACGCGCACGTCCACGAGGTCGTCATCCGCCCCCGGTGAGTCAGCGGTCCGGCTCGGTACGCGGACCGAACCCTTCCGGGGACTCCCCGGCCGTGGCGTGCCGCCCGATGTGCGCCTCGGCGCGCATCCGCTCCACCATGTGCGGGTAGTGCAACTCGAATGCCGGCCGCTCCGAACGGATCCGGGGCAGCTCGTAGAAGTTGTGCCGCGGCGGCGGGCAGCTCGTCGCCCACTCCAGCGAGTTGCCGTAGCCCCACGGATCGTCCACGGTCACCGGCTCGCCGTAACGCCAGCTCTTGAACACGTTCCAGATGAACGGCAGCGTCGAGATACCCAGGATGAACGCGCCGATGGTCGACACCACATTGAGCGTGGTGAACCCGTCGGTGGACAGGTAGTCGGCGTAGCGGCGCGGCATGCCCTCGTCCCCCAGCCAGTGCTGCACCAGGAACGTGGTGTGGAAGCCGATGAACGTCAGCCAGAAGTGCAGCTTGCCCAGCCGTTCGTCGAGCATCCGGCCGGTCATCTTCGGGAACCAGAAGTACACCCCGGCGTAGGTCGCGAACACGATGGTGCCGAACAGCACGTAGTGGAAGTGCGCAACCACGAAATACGAGTCGTGGACATGGAAGTCCAGCGGCGGGCTGGCCAGCAGCACCCCGGACAGACCACCGAGCAGGAACGTCGCGATGAAGCCCACCGAGAACAGCATCGGGGCCTCGAAGGTCAACTGCCCCTTCCACATCGTGCCGAGCCAGTTGAAGAACTTGATGCCGGTCGGCACCGCGATCAGGAACGTGGTGAACGAGAAGAAGGGCAGCAGGACCGCACCTGTGGCGTACATGTGGTGCGCCCACACGACCATCGACAGCGCGGCGATGCCCAGCGTGGCGTAGATCAGGGTGGTGTAGCCGAAGATCGGCTTGCGGCTGAACACCGGGAAGATCTCGGTGACGATGCCGAAGAACGGCAGCGCGATGATGTACACCTCGGGATGGCCGAAGAACCAGAACAGATGCTGCCAGAGCAGCACACCGCCGTTGGCCGGGTCGTAGACGTGCGCGCCGAGGTGACGGTCGGCGGCCAGCCCGAACAGTGCCGCCGTCAGGATCGGGAACACCAGCAGCACCAGCAGTGAGGTCACCAGGATGTTCCAGGTGAAGATCGGCATCCGGAACATGGTCATGCCGGGGGCGCGCATGCACACCACGGTGGTGATCATGTTGACCCCGCCCAGGATCGTCCCGAGCCCGCCGACGGCCAGACCCAGGATCCACAGGTCGCCGCCCACTCCGGGTGAATGCACGGCGTTGCTCAGCGGGTTGTAGCCCGTCCAGCCGAAGTCCGCCGCACCGCCGGGGGTGATGAACCCGGACAACGCGATCAGCGCGCCGAACAGGAACAACCAGTAGGACAGCGCATTGAGCCGCGGGAACGCCACGTCCGGCGCGCCGATCTGCAGCGGCAGCACCAGGTTGGCGAAGCCGAACACGATCGGGGTGGCGTAGAACAGCAGCATCACCGTGCCGTGCATGGTGAACAGCTGGTTGTACTGCTCGGTGGACAGGAACTGCAGACCCGGAGCGCCGAGTTCGGTGCGGATGAACAGCGCCATCAGCCCGCCGATGAAGAAGAACACGAAGCACGTGACGACGTACATGATCCCGATCAGCTTGTGATCGGTGGTCGTGATCATCTTGTAGATGAGGTTGCCCTTGGGCCCCAGTCGGGCGGGGAAGGGCCGCCGGGGCCGGAGATTCTGCAGAGTCTGCGGAATCGGTGTTTCGACAGCCATGGGCGCTCCTCGGACACACGTCGGCGGACCAGCCGGAGATACCCTGAACTTACGCCCATCACCAGGCATTTCAAGGGTCTTGACCGGATCGTTCGCTGACCGTCCAGGCCGCCCCGGCTAGACGACCACGTTGACCAGACGCCCCGGCACCACGATGACCTTCTTCGGCGTCTTGCCGTCGAGGAACGCGACCACTTTCTCGTCGGCCAGCGCCGCGGCCTGCACGGTGTCGTTGTCGGCGTCCGCGGCAACCTCCACGCGGCCGCGGACCTTGCCGTTGACCTGCACCGGGTACTCGACGGTGTCCTCGACCAGGTACCGCTCGTCGGCCTGCGGGAACGGGCCGTGGGCCAGCGACGCGTCGTGCCCGAGCCGGCGCCACAGCTCCTCGGCCAGGTGCGGCGCCAGCGGCGCCACCATGAGCACCAGCGGCTCCAGCGCGGCGCGCGCGGTCACCGACTGCTTGGTCAGGTGGTTGGTGTACTCGATCAGCTTGGCCGCCGCGGTGTTGTTGCGCAGCGCGGCGTAGTCCTCCGCGGTGCCCGCGATGGTGCGGTGCAGGACGCGCAGCGTCTCGTCGTCGACGGCGTCGTCGGTCGCCCGGGTGGTGCCGCTCTCCTCGTCGACGACCAACCGCCACACCCGCTGCAGGAAGCGGTGCGCGCCGACGACGTCCTTGGTCGCCCACGGCCGCGACGCCTCCAGCGGCCCCATCGACATCTCGTAGACGCGCAGGGTGTCGGCGCCGTAGTTGTCGCAGATCTCGTCTGGGGACACCGAGTTCTTCAGGCTCTTGCCGATCTTGCCGAACTCCTGGTTGACCTCGATCTCGGTCGGGTTCGGCGCGCTGGTGTCGGTCCAGTAGAACTTCCCGTCCCGCTCCACCACCTCGGCGGCCGGCACGTAGGCGCCGCGCGCGTCGGTGTAGGCGAACGCCTGGATGTAGCCCTGGTTGACCAGCCGCCGGTACGGCTCCCACGAGCTGACGTGGCCCAGGTCGTAGAGCACCTTGTGCCAGAAGCGGCTGTAGAGGAGGTGCAGCACGGCGTGCTCGACGCCGCCGACGTAGAGGTCCACCCCGCCCGGGTCGCCGGGGCCGTGCTCGGCGGGCCGCGGGCCCATCCAATAGGCCTCGTTCTCCTTGGCGCACAACTCATCCGGGTTGTGCGGGTCGGTGTAGCGCAGCTCGTACCAGGAGCTGCCGGCCCACTGCGGCATCACGTTGGTGTCGCGGGTGTAGGTCTGCGGGCCGTCGCCGAGGTCGAGCTCGACGTTGACCCAGTCGGTGGCCTTGGCCAGCGGCGGCGACGGCTCGCTGTCGGCGTCCTCGGGGTCGAACAGCACCGGCGAGTAGTCCGGCACGTCGGGCAGCTCGACCGGCAGCAGCTCCTCGGGCAGCGGGTGGGCCCGGCCGTCGGCGTCGTAGACGACCGGGAACGGTTCGCCCCAGTACCGCTGCCGGGCGAACAGCCAGTCGCGCAGCTTGTACTCGACCCGCTCGCGGCCCCGGCCGTCGGCGACCAGCCGCTCGGTCATCGCGGCCTTCGCGTCGGCCACCGACATCCCGTCCAGGAAACCGGAGTTCACCAGAGGCCCGTCACCGGTGTACGCCTCGGCCGAAACATCGCCGCCGGCAACGACTTCCACGATCGGCAGACCGAACGCCGTGGCGAAGTCCCAGTCCCGCTGGTCGCCGCCGGGCACCGCCATGATCGCGCCGGTGCCGTAGCCGGCCAGCACGTAGTCGGCGATGAACACCGGAACCTGTTGTCCGTTGGCCGGATTGGTGGCATAGGCGCCCAGGAAGACGCCCGTCTTCTGCTTGTTCTCCTGGCGCTCCAGGTCCGACTTGGCGGCGATCGACGTCCGGTAGGCGGCGACGGCCTCGCGGGGGCTCGCCGCCCCGAACGTCCACCGCTCGTCCACGCCGTCGGGCCAGGCCTCGGCCGCCAGCTGGTCGACGAGCGGATGCTCGGGTGCGAGCACCATGTATGTCGCACCGAACAATGTGTCCGGTCGTGTGGTGAAGACCTCGATGTCGCCGGATCCGGTGGCGAACAACACCGATGCGCCCGTGGACCGTCCGATCCAGTTGCGCTGCATCGTCTTGACCTTCTCGGGCCAGTCCAGCACCTCGAGGTCCTCGAGCAGGCGGTCGGAGTAGGCGGTGATCCGCATCATCCACTGCCGCAGGCGTTTCCGGAACACCGGGAAGTTGCCGCGTTCGCTGCGGCCATCGGCGGTGACTTCCTCGTTGGCCAGCACGGTGCCCAGTCCGGGGCACCAGTTGACCATCGAGTCGGCCAGGTACACCAGGCGGTGCGAGTCGATCACGTCGGCGCGCTCCCCGGCCGACAGCCGCGCCCAGTCGCGGCCGTCGTCGAGGGTGCGGGTACCGGCCTCGAACTCGGCGATCAGTTCCGCGATCGGCCGCGCCCGGTTGGCCTGCGGATCGAACCAGGCGTTGTAGATCTGCAGGAAGATCCACTGCGTCCACTTGTAGTAGTCGACGTCGGTGGTGGAGAAGCTGCGCCGGGAGTCGTGGCCCAGCCCCAGCCGGCCCAGCTGCCGGCGGAAGTTGACGATGTTGGCCTCGGTGCGGGTGCGCGGATGGGTGCCGGTCTGGATCGCGTACTGCTCGGCGGGCAGGCCGAACGCGTCGAAACCCAGCGCGTGCAACACATTCCGGCCGGTCATCCGGTAGTAGCGGGCGTAGACGTCGGTGGCGATGTAGCCCAAGGGGTGCCCGACGTGCAGGCCCTCACCCGACGGGTACGGGAACATGTCCTGCACGAACATCTTGTCCGCGGGCACCGGCCCGCCGTCAGCGGGCGCCAGCGACCCGACCGGGTTGTCGACGTGGAAGGTCCCCGCGTCGGCCCAGCGCTGCTGCCAGTCGCGCTCGATCTCGCCGGCGAGCTCCGCGGTGTAGCGGTACCGGGGGGCGTCCCCGGTGGCGGAGTCTGCGGCGGGCTGCGCGGTAGGCGATTCGGTCACGCCACAAGGGTATAAGCACCGGTTTCGGCGTCCTCCGGCCACGGGTTGATCTCGGTTCCGTTGCGGATGCGTCAGGGGTTGGTTCCAGCTCGATCCCGGCCCTGGTGAGCCGGTGATCGGCGTGGATACATTCGTCGCCTGGCACGGGCCGTGGGGCCCGGCCGCACGGGTCCACCGGGTCGGCAAAGGTATGGGAGGAGTTCACTCGATGAGCGAAATCGCCCGCCGCTGGCGGGTTCTGGCAGGAGGTGTCGGGGCAACCGCCGCCGGTGTCGCCGGTGTGCTCGGCATCACGGTGACGACGGCCACCGCGCAACCGGTACCGCCCGCGCCGGTGCTACCCGCTCCCGCCCCGGCTGTTGTCGCTCCCGCGACCGTCACCCAGACCGTCACCGTCACCCCCAACGCCGCCCCCGCCGCCGGCCAGGCGCCGGGCGCTGCCGGCCAGGCGCCGGCCGTCGCCGCCGGTCCCGCCGCGGTCCCGGCCGCTGTCAGCGCCCCGGTCGTGCCGCCCCGGCCGCCGTCGACGATCGCCCCGGCCAGGTCCGGCACCCTCGCGGAGTTCTTCGCGGCCAAGGGCGTGACGATGGAGCCCCAGTCCAGCCGCGACTTCCGCGCGCTGAACATCGTGTTGCCGATGCCGCGCGGCTGGCAGCACATCCCGGACCCGAACGTGCCCGACGCGTTCGCGGTGATCGCCGACCGCGTCGGCGGCAACGGTCTGTACTCGTCGAACGCCCAGGTCGTCGTCTACAAGCTGGTCGGCGCCTTCGACCCGAAGGAAGCGATCAGCCACGGGTTCGTCGACAGCCAGAAACTGCCGGCGTGGCGCACCACCGACGCGTCGCTGGCCGACTACGGCGGCATGCCCTCCGCGCTGATCGAGGGCACCTACCGCGAGAACAACCTGACGTTGAACACCTCGCGCCGCCACGTCATCGCCACCGCCGGCCCGGAGAGCTACCTGGTGTCCCTGGCCGTCACCACCAGCGTCGACCAGGTGGTCGCCGCGGCGGACGCGACCGACGCGATCGTCAACGGCTTCAAGGTCGGGCTGCCCTCGGCAGCGCCGGCCGTCGCACCTCCGCCGCCCGGCGCCCCACTTCCCCCGGCGCCCGCGGCACCTGCAGTCCCCGCACCCGCAGCGGCTCCTGCCGTCCCGGTGTCCGCGGCCCAGTCGCTGGGCCTGCAGGGATAGACGACGTCGTCCCCCGGGCGAAGCCTGGCGCCCGGGGGACGGCGGCCCAACCCGACGCCGTATCCTGGTATCCATGCTGGTCGCCGCCGTGTTGTGTCTGTGCGGCGCCGCGGTGGCGGCCGTGTCCGGAGTCTGGTCGCTGACCCGGCGCCCCACCGACGACTACGTCCACCAGGTGTTACGCGCGGTCGCGCCCACCCAGCTGGCCGCCGCGGTGATGCTCGCCGCCGGCGCCGTGGCCAGTCTGTCGCTGCCCGCCCCGACCTCCGCCGTGATCCTCGCCGTGTGCGTCATCGGGGCCGTCGGCACTGTGGCCGCCGGCTGCTGGCAGGCCGCCAAGTCGGTCGCCCGGCGCAACGCCGCCACCGCCACCACGTCGGCGGAATGCGGCACCTCGGCGTGCGCCAGCTGCACGCTGTCGTGCGGCTCTAATTCCGGCTGAGATCGATCGGGTGCGTCGCCAGCAGGCTCAACGGCATCGGCTGGCGGCGCAACACCCGCGCCCACAGATCGACCTTGGGTTCGACCAGCACGTCCGACGGCAGCGCCGACAGCACGATCCAGTCGTCGCGTTCGATCTCGCCCTCGAGCTGCCCGATGGTCCAGCCGGAGTAGCCGGCGAAGATGCGCACGCCCTCGATCGCGGGCGCGATCAGATCCGGGTCGCCGTCCAGATCGACCATCGCGATGCGGCCCTGGATGTGCCGCAGCCCCGGGATGGTGCGCGCGTCGAGCCCGACGCGGACCGTCGCCAGGCACAGCGCAGCGTCGCGCTTGACGGGCCCGCCGACGAACATCGTCTTCGGTTTGGTGGCCAGCTTCGCCCACTGCGGCAGCACGTTGTAGATCGGGGTCTCGCTGGGCCGGTTCAGCACCACACCGAGCGTGCCGCCGTCGTTGTGCTCGACGACGTAGATGACGCTGCGCCGGAAGGTCGGCTCGAGCAGGTCGGTGTTGGCCAGGAGCAGGGTGCCGGCCCGCACCCGGTGTGCCGCAGGCGCGACGTAGTCCTCCGGATCCTCTGGCTGCCCCACGGGTCCCATCATGTCACCACCGCCGCGGCCCGGTGGCGATCCGACCGGTCCGAACGCGGAGATTTGTACTGTGGGTCGGGTCCTGGGCGGTCGGCGCAGCCCGTCCCGGATCCACCCGACCCCGATCTCCGAGGACGTGACCGCCGTGCCTGACCTCCGTGCCGCCGGCGCCCTCTGGCGATCCGTGCAGGCGCTGCCGAACTTCCGGCGGCTGCTGGAGCTGCGGGCAGTCAGTCAGTTCGGGGACGGGTTGTTCCAAGCCGGTCTGGCCGGCGCCATCCTGTTCAATCCCGAGCGCGCCGCGCATCCGTGGGCGATCGCGGCGGCGTTCGCAGTGCTGTTCCTGCCGTACTCGCTGGTCGGTCCGTTCGCGGGTGCCCTGCTGGACCGCTGGGATCGGCGCACGGTGATCGTCGTCGCCAACAGCGCCCGGCTGGCTCTCGTCGCCGGTGTCGGGGTGCTGCTGGCCGTCGGGGCCGGCGAGATCCCGATCCTGGTGGGCGCGTTGGTGGTCAACGGCTTCACCCGCTTCGTCTCGTCCGGCCTCTCCGCCGCGCTGCCCCATCTGGTGCCCAGTGACCAGGTGATCGCGATGAACTCGGTGGCCGCGGCCACCGGTGCCGCGGCCGCGTTCTTCGGTGCCAACTTCATGTTGGTGCCGCGCTGGCTGTTCGGCGCGGGCGACTCGGGCGCGGCCATCGTCATCTTCTCGGTGACCGTGCCGGTCGGGCTCGCCCTGTGGTTGTCGATGCGGTTCCCGCCGGGTCTGCTCGGTCCCGACGACAGCACCCGCGCGGTGCACGGCTCCGTCGCCTACGCGGTGGCGACCGGCTGGCTGCACGGGGCTCGCACCGTGCGCGCCTTCCCGAGCGTCGCCGCCACCCTGGGCGGGCTGGCCGCCCACCGCATGGTGTTCGGTATCAACACTCTGCTGGTGCTGGTGCTGGTCCGCCACCACGGCGACGAGACCGTGGTGGGTCTGGGCACCGCCGTGCTGTTCGTGGCGGCCACCGGCACCGGGTCGTTCCTGGCCACCCTCCTGACGCCGGCGCTGGTGCGTCGCTGGGGCCGCTACGCCGTCCCCAACGCCGCGCTGACGTTCGCGGCGGTGGTACAGGTGTGCGGGGCGGGGCTGGATCTACCGGTGATGGTGGCGTGCGGCTTCCTGCTCGGCGCGGCCGGGCAGGTGGTCAAGCTGTGCGCGGACTCGGCCATGCAGATCGACGTCGACGACGCCCTGCGTGGCCATGTGTTCACCGTCCAGGACGCCTTGTTCTGGATCGCCTTCATCGGCGCCATCGCCGGGGCCGCTGCCGTCATCCCGCCGGACGGCCAGGCGCCCGGGCTGGTCGTCGCGGGCAGCTTGATCTATGTCGTCGGGTTGGTGCTGCACGCGACGACGGCCCGCGGCCTGCGGATGCGCGTCTAGGGCCCGGCGGGATCAGACTCCGAGACGCCCTGACAACTTGGTCAGGCGTTCCAGACTCGCCCCGTCCAGGCCGGTCACGCGGACGGTCTTGCCGCGGGCGTCGTACTTGCGCCGGACGGCGTCGAGCGCGGCCACTGAGGAGGCATCCCAGACATCGGTGCCCGACAGATCGATTACCACGTCGTCGGGGTCAGCGTTGTAGTCGAACTGGTGGATCAGGTCGTTGCTCGACGCGAAGAACAACTCGCCACGCACCCGATAGGTGCAGCTGGTCGCTTCTGCGTCACGTTCGACGATCGTCAGATGGGCCACCCGGCGGGCGAAACCGATCATCGCAGCCAGCACCCCCAGCGCCACACCGATGGCGAGATTGCCGGTGGCGACCGTGGCGGCGACGGTGACGATCATCACCGCGGTCTCGCTGCGGGGCATCACCGTCAACGTGCGCGGCGCGATGCTGTGCCAATCGAACGTCGCCACCGACACCACGATCATCACCGCCACCAGAGCGGCCATCGGGATCAATCCGACCACCGGCCCGAGTGCAACCACGAGCACGAGGATGAACCCGCCTGCCAGAAAGGTCGACAATCGGGTGCGGGCCCCCGCCACCTTGACGTTCATCATCGTCTGCCCAATGACCGCACAGCCGCCCATTCCCCCGAACATCGCGGTGACGATGTTCGACGCGCCCTGCCCCCATGCCTCGCGCGTCTTGTCCGACGGGGTCTCGGTGATGTCGTCGACGAGCTTGGCCGTCATCAGCGATTCCAGCAGCCCGACCAGTGCCGCCCCCAGCGCGTACGGGGCGATGATCTGCAGTGTCTGCCAGGTCAGTGGAACCGCCGGAAAGCCCAGCACGGGCAGCGAATCCGGTAGCGCGCCCTGGTCGGCGACGTCGGGCACCTGCCAGCCGAACAGCACCACTGTCGCGGTGAGCACCAACACCACCACCAGGGGCGCCGGCACGGCGGTCGTCACCTTCGGCAGCGCCACCATCAAGACGATGCCTACCCCGGTCAGCGGATACACCAGCCACGGCACGCCGAGCAGGTGTGGAACCTGTGACACGAACACCAGGATGGCGAGCGCGTTGACGAAGCCGATCATCACGCTGCGCGGGATGAAACGCATCAGCCGCGCCACCCCGGCCAGCGCCAGCAGCACCTGGAGCACCCCGGCCAGCGCGATCGTGGCCACCAGGAACCCGACGCCGTGCTCTCGCGCCACCGGTGCGACCACCAACGCCACCGCTGCGGTCGCCGCCGAGATCATCGCCGGCCGGCCACCGACGATCGCGATGGTGATCGCCATGGTCACCGACGAGAACAAGCCGACCCGGGGGTCGACTCCGGCGATCACGGAGAACGCGATTGCTTCCGGGATGAGCGCCAGCGCGACGACGAGCCCGGCGAGTACCTCGGTGCGCAGTCGTCTCGGCGACCGAAGTGCTTGCCACACAGAGGTTGCCGACGGCGTGGTGGCCCCGGCACGGGGCAGCGTGATACTCACAGACGTTCTCCGGGTGCGTTGGTCAGGCGGTCTTCGCGGGACTCTGACCGAGGAAGGCGAGGATGCCGCGGCGCAACTGCTGGTACTCCTCGTGGAACTGCGCCTCGGGCGTGCGCGGGTTGTCGATGGTGATGACGTCGGCGACGGTGGCCGGCCGGTGACTGAGCAACACGATGCGGTCTGCAAGCAGGAGCGCCTCGTCGACGTCGTGCGTGACGAACAGTATGGTCATCTTCTGCTGCGCCCACACTGACATCAGCAGCCGCTGCATGTCGAGGCGGGTCTGTGCGTCCAGCGCACCGAACGGCTCGTCCATCAGCATCACCCGCGGTTCGCACGCCAGCGTGCGGGCGAGCTGCACCCGCTGTCGCATACCGCCGGAGAGCTGGCTGGGTAGATGGTCCAGGTACGCCCCGAGCCCCACCTGTTCGAGGCGGGCGGTGGCTGCGTTACGCAGCTCCCGGCCCCTGATGCCGCGCAGCCGAATCGGGTACTGGACGTTCTTGAGCGCGCTGCGCCACGGGAACAACGCGTCCTCCTGGAACACCATCGCGCATTGTGCCGCGTTACCGGTGACGGGCGCACCGTCGACGGTGGCGGTGCCACCCATCGGGGTGAGCAGTCCGGCCATGGCCCGCAGGATCGTCGACTTGCCGCAGCCGGACGGGCCGAGGAAGACGATCACCTCACCCGGCTGCACGTCGAGGGTGATGTCGGCGGCCAGTAGACCGTTGAAGCCGAGCTTGAGTTGGTCGAGGGTTACGGCGCCGGTACTCATCGGGCGGCCCTGGGCAGCCAGTGGTTGACCCGGCGGCCGACGTACTCGACCAGCCACGCCGTGATCAGTCCGAGCGCCCCGATCGACAACATTCCGACCACCACGCCGGCGTAGTCGAGCAAGCCGTAGGACTGCCATGTGTAGTACCCGATGCCGAACTGGCCCGAAATCATCTCCGCACTGACCACACAGATCCATGCCACGCCCATCGCGACCGACAGACCCGCGAATATGCCGGGCAGCGCACCCGGCAGGATCACCTGGAACAGCAGGGAGATTCGTCCCGCCCCCATCGTCTTGGCTGCCTCCTCCCACACCTTCGGCAGGGAGTCCATCGCGTGGATGGTGCTGACCACCACTGGGAAGAACGCGGCGAAGAACGTGATGAACACGATGCCCTGCTCACTGGACGGGAAGAGCAGGATCGTCAGTGGCACCAGCGCGATCGCCGGGATCGGACGGATGATTTCGATGAACGGCCGCAACGTCATCCGCGCGACCTCCGAGCGACCGATCAGGATGCCCAGCGCGATGCCGATCACTGCGGCCAGTCCGAAGCCCAGCAGGATGCGCTGCAGGCTTGCCAGCAGGTCGTCATAGTAGGAGCCTGACCCGATGCGGGCCACGAAGGCCTCCAGAACGCTTGCCGGGGTGGGCATCCGATTGAATCTCAACCACGCGACCACTCCGTAGTGGGTCAGCAGATGCCACAACGCCAGGAAGCCGCCGATCGGGATCAACGGCAGGACGAAGGCCGCCGACCTGGTTCGAAACCCCGCAGGCAGCAGCTCGGCGAGCACCTGCCTCAGTGGGGGTCTCGGCGCCGCGGCCGGCGCCTGGGTGTGCACAGCGCCCACGCCGTTCATGATCAGTGCCACTGTCGGTCTCCTTCGGGTTGGGGGCGGATGGTCATCGGGCCGATCTCGACTCCGCGACGGCGGTCGGGTACTCCACCGGGGTGGCCTGGGGATGCAGTGCGCGATATGTGTCGGCCCCGGCCTCGGTGGCGAACGGCTTGTACCGCTGCATCGGCGGGGCGGCGGGGTCCTCGAGCCACGCGGCGTGATCGGCGAACAGGCGAGTGCCGGTCAGGGTGTCCGGAACATAGGCCGCGCGGACCCCGTCGGTCTCGGCGACCCGACGCAGCAGACACGTCGGGGTCGCAGCCGACCATGTCTGGTCGGACCCGGATGGCCACAGTTCAGACGCCTGCGCGGCATCGTCCACCGGCAATCCGCACAGGTCGTCGGTACCGCGCAGCGCGGACGGGTTGGTGGGATCGTCGCGGCGCCGTTCGTAGTCCTCGCCGAACAGCTCGCGCAGGTAGTTGTCGTTCAGGAACGCCGGAACGTCGAAGTCCGCCATCACCGAACCACGATCGACCAGAAACTCCTTGGTCTTCGCGAACGCCGGCGTGAACTGTGGCTTGAGTGTGAGGTCGAAGGACACCAGACCATTGGGACCGTTGTAGAGGTAGACGACTTCCGGTTCGATCCCCGTCAGTGTGCTGACCCGCAGGGCGGCCTGCAACGGGTTGGCAACGATGTACTCGGTGGTGTCCTGCGCTGCCTCCATGAATGCGGACATCACCTCCGGATGCGTCTCGGCGAACTGCTTGCGTACCACCACACCGTGGAAGGTGGGGACGTCGTTGTCGCCGCCGTCGTAGAGCAGCCGGCCCTGACCGCGGAAGATCACCAGCTGTGGCCACGGCACGAACTGCGCCAGCGCATCGACCTGCCCGCCCTCGATCGCGGCCGCACCGACGGCCGGGTCCTGATTGACGATGTGCACGGCGCCCTTGTCGATCTCGTTGCGCTGCAGCGCCGTCGAGAACATTCCGTCGCCTGCCGAGCCCAGGCTGGTGGACACCCGTTGACCGGTCAGGTCCTCGAGATTGCGTGCGGGAGAGTCCTTCGGGACGACCACCTGGTTGAGTGAGCCACGCAGGCTGTAGCCGGTGGTGGCGATCATCTCGGTCTCGGCATCGGCGTACTTGCGGGTGTTCGAACCATTGGTCAGCAGCGGATAGTCGCCCATCGATCCGATGTCGACATGGGTCGCCATCATCTGCGCGGTCAGGGGCGCACCGGAGGAGAAGTCCTGCCACACAACGCGGTAACGCTTACCGGTGGTTTCGCCAACACGCTCAAGGGCGTCCTCTAGGGCGCCCCGGTCACGCATCAGGGTGCCGGCGTTGACGGTGTTGATGGTCTTGGACTGGTAGCCGACGTTGACCGTGACGGTCGGGTCGGTCAACAGTCCGCAACCGGTCAGCGCCTGCGACGCCACGACGGCCACGGCCGCGGTGACGGCGGCGGCCCGGCGCCGGGGCCGTGCGGTGGAGGTCGACTCGTTCACGCCTTACAGGGTCGGGGTTGTGTGTTACCTCGCCGTCACCGGACGTTGCCCGGTAGTTACGCCATCGACACCGTTGGAGACGCCGAGGTCGGGGCGCTGCGGCCGGATGGTCGGCGGCAGTCCGCCGAGCCGAAGCCGATTCCGGTCGGCCACCTTTCACTGGGACGGAAAGGCCCGGGGGCAGACGGGATGAAGTCTGTGTTACGCCACCGTGGCCGGGCTGGTGGAGCTCTGACAACGTGCGAACACTGGATGAGTGGGCACTGAACATGTTGCGACGGAACAGGACCCGACGCTCGAGCCGGACTACCGCTTCACTCTCGCCAACGAGCGGACGTTCCTGGCGTGGCAGCGCACGGCTCTCGGACTGCTGGCCGCGGCGGTTGCGGTGGTGCAGTTCCTCCCCGACCTCACCGTTCCCGGTGCGCGGCACGCGTTGGGCGCCGCCGTGGGCGGTCTCGCGATGGTGACCGCGGCCGCCGGGTTACACCGTTGGCACCAGGTCGATCACGCGATGCGGCGTGACAGGCCCCTTCCCCGCCCGGGCACGCCGGTCTACCTGACGGCCGGCCTGCTGGTGATCGGTCTGGTCACGGTGGCGCTCACAGTCACGGACAACGCCTGATGACACGGCAGGCGCTGGCGTCTGACCGCGGGCTGCAGCCCGAGCGGACGGTGCTGGCGTGGACCCGCACATCGCACGCGGTTGTGATCGCCGGCGGCCTGCTGCTGGCCAAGAACCCCGATCCCGCGCGGTTGGTCGAGGATCCGTCGCGACTGGCTGTCGGTGGCCTTGCCGTGGTCGTCGCCGCCGCGGTCTTCCTGATCGGTGCCGGGCGCCGCCGGACGCTCGGAAAACGTCCTCTGGCAAATGGTCTCACGGCGCGTCGCGAGGTTGTCGCCGCCGGCACGGCCGTACTCACACTGGGGGCGCTGGTGCTGGCCTATCTGATGCTGCCCCTGCTCTAGATGTCGAGAAAGCGAACGTCTTTGGCATTGCGCGTGATGAAGCTGCGGCGGGCTTCGACGTCCTCACCCATCAGGATGGAGAACAGCTCGTCAGCGGCGGCGGCATCGTCGAGGGTGACCTGACGCAACACCCGCACCGAGGGATCCATGGTGGTCTCCCACAGCTCCTTGGCGTCCATCTCGCCCAGACCCTTGTAGCGCTGGATGCCGTCCTCGACGTTGATCTTCTTGCCCGCGGCCCGCCCGGCCTCGAGCAGACCGTCACGCTCACGGTCGGAATAGGCGAACTCCGGCTCGCTGCGCTGCCACTTGAGCTTGTACAGCGGTGGCTGTGCCAGGAAGATGTGCCCGTTTTCCACCAGCGGCTTCATGAACCGGAACAACAGGGTCAGCAGCAGCGTCGAGATGTGCTGACCGTCGACGTCGGCATCGGCCATCAGCACGATCTTGTGATAGCGCAGCTTGGAGATGTCGAACTCGTCGTGGATGCCGGTGCCCAGCGCGGTGATGATCGCCTGGACCTCGGTGTTCTTCAGCACCCGGTCGATACGCGCCTTCTCGACGTTGATGATCTTGCCGCGCAGCGGCAGGATCGCCTGGAACATCGAGTCGCGACCGCTCTTGGCCGAACCGCCGGCCGAATCACCCTCCACCACATACAGTTCCGACTTCGTCGGATCGGTGGAGCGGCAGTCGGCCAGCTTGCCGGGCAGCCCACCGATGTCGGTGGCGCTCTTACGGCGCACCAACTCCCGCGCCTTACGCGCCGCGATCCGCGCCCGGGCCGAGGATGTCACCTTGGTGATGACAGCCTTCGCCTCGGTGGGATTGGACTCGAACCAGTGCGTCAACTGCTCGTGACAGATTTTCTGCACGAACGAACGCGCGTGTGAGTTACCCAGGCGTGTCTTCGTCTGGCCCTCGAACTGCGGTGCGGCCACCTTCACGGCGACGACGGCGGCAAGCCCTTCCCGGATGTCGTCACCGGTGAGGTTGGGGTCCTTGTCCTTGAGCAGCTTCTTGTCCTTGGCGTACTTGTTGACCACCGTGGTCAGCGCCGCCCGGAAGCCCTCCTCGTGCGTACCACCCTCATGGGTGTTGATCGTGTTGGCGAAAGTGTGCACCGACTCCGAATAGCCGGCGTTCCACTGCATCGCGACTTCGACCTCGAGACCTTCGACTGCTCCGCAGAAGCCGACGACCCCGGCTTGGATCGGCTCACGGGTACGGTTGATGTGCTTGACGAAATCCACCAGGCCACCGGGATAATGGAATACCCGCCGCTCGGTGGTATCAGAGTCACGCAGGTCGCCGAGAGTGAGGGTCAGGCCGCGATTGAGAAAGGCCATCTCCTGCAACCGGCGTGCCACCGTCTCGGCGCTGTAGCTGGTGACCTCGAAGATGCCGGGGTCGGCCCAGAAGCGCACGGTGGTACCGGATTCCGATGTCGGCTTCCCTTTGACGAGGGTGCCGGGTACCGATCCTCGATAGGTCTGTGACCAACGGTGCCCGTCGCGACGGATGTCGACCTCGAGCCGGGTGGACAGTGCGTTGACCACCGACACACCGACTCCGTGCAGACCCCCGGAGACGCTGTAAGAGTCGGAGTCGAACTTGCCGCCCGCGTGCAACTGCGTCATCACGACCTCGACGGTGGGAATCCCGGTGGCGTGCATCGCCACCGGGATTCCACGTCCGTCGTCGACGACCTCCACACCGCCGTCGGCCAGCAACGTCACGTCGACACGGCTGGCGTGTCCGGCCATCGCCTCGTCGACGGCGTTGTCGACCACCTCCCACACCATGTGGTGCAGACCGCGCGCGCCCGTCGACCCGATGTACATGCCGGGCCGCTTGCGGACGACGTCGAGTCCCTCCAGGATCGTGATGGAATCCGCGTTGTAGGAGTCGGTCATCGGTGACTATCCCGATCGTGCCGGGACGTAGTCCACGGGTGCGCCGGACGGGATGAGCGCCTCGCTCTTGACACTCTCCTCGAACTCTTGGATGAACCGGTACGCGTGCTGCATGACCCACCACCGGACCCACGTCTGGTTGACCGCCTCACGCTCCTTGGGGTCCTCCAGCAGGTTGGTGATTCGGGCGAATCCGAGCGGAATCTCGGGGTCGTGGAAGTGCTGCTGACGCTTGAAGTTGATCTTGAACTGCGACCATTTCACGGCATGCAGTTCCTCGTTGAGCCACACCATGCATCCGTCTCGGTTGGATTCCTCGGCGCCGGTGAAGAAGTCGTGCTGGTCGATGCCGTCGATGATGCGGTCGTCCGGCACGTCACAACCCGCCCAGCGCAGCAGGGTGGGGAACATGTCGGTGACGTGCACCATCTCGTTGCTCTCCCGAGGGGCCACCTTGCCCGGCCAGCGGATCAGGCACGGGGTGCGGATGCCGCCCTCGGCGGAGCTGAAGTAGGAGCCGTCGAAGAATCCCGCCGTCCCACGGCCCGCGAGGTGGTCTTCGGCGCCGTTGTCCCCGGCGAGGACGACGATCGTGTTGTCCTCGATCCCGAGCTCGGTGAGCGCGTCGAGAATGCTGCCGAAGTCGTGGTCGAGCATCAGCAGTGAGTCGCCCCACGCCCCGTTGGTGCTCTTGCCCTTGAACTCCTCACGCACCTCCATCGGGAAGTGCATCAGGGAATGGTTGTGGTAGAGGTAGAAGGGCTTGCCCGCCTCGACGCTGCGCTTCATGAATGCCTTGGCCCGGCGGTCGTATTCACCGTCCATCTCGCCTTTGAGCTTTACGGTCAGCTGCTGGTCAGTGGCGTGCACCCCGGCTGCCTTGGTGCCCTCGTACATGTAGGAGTATCCGTCGCGCTCACCGTCGTACCAGGGATCATCGGGCCAGAGGCACTCGTCGTAGGTACGCGCCGGACCGTACCATTCGCCGAACCCGTGGTCGGTGGGCCACCGGCCGTCCTCGGCGCCGATATGCCACTTGCCGAAACAGGCTGTGGCATAACCGGCTTCGGAAAGGATGTCGCCCATGGTGCGCTCCCAGGCCACGATGCCGCCGCCGTTGCCGCCCAGGGCGATGGTGTGGTTGCCGGACCGGATCGGGTAGCGGCCGGTCATCAGCGCCGAACGGGTGGGGGTGCACTGCGGCTCGACGACGAAGTGGGACAGCTTCAACGACTCGGCGGCGAACGCGTCGGCCCGCGCGGTGTCCGCGCCGCGCAGGATGCCGCCGCCGTAGCAGCCGAGCTCCCCCATGCCGAGGTTGTCGACGTGGAAGTAGACGATGTTGGGTTGTTCGGGCATGACGGAATAGACCTTTCGTTGCGGTTGCGATTTGTCCCGGGGTACGGGCGTGCGAAGCGTTCGGTGCTTCGGTGTTACGGAGTGGTGGTGTCGCCCCGCGCGGCGGTGGTCACCAGTGAGCACCGGTCCCCGCGGTAGCGCACTGTCTCGAGGTCGAACGGGGTGCCGTCCTCGAGGTAAGTGAGTCGGTGGAGCAACAGCAGCGGTGCACCGGAACGGATCTGGAGCAGTTCGGCGGTCCGGGTGTCGGCGGGCACGGACTCCACGGTGATCTCGGCCCACCCGAGTCGGACCCCGAGTTCTTTCTCGATGAGCGCGAAGACATCCTGCTGGCCGAGTTCGGCGTCGACGGGAATCGCACCGATCCGCAGCGACGTGGTGTCCAGTGACAGGGGCAGCCCGCCGACGGAACGGAGTCGTTCGATGAACAGGATCGGGTCGTTCTCGGACAGTTGCAGTTTGCCGGCGACGAACGGGGTGGCGGTGGCCTCGCGGACCGACAGCACCGCATTGTCGACGGGGAGCCGGTGTCCGGCAAGCGATTCGGCCAGTCCTTCGAGACGGTCGAGGTGCTGACGCAGCTTCGCACCGGTGACGAACGTGCCGGCGCCCTGCACGCGAGTGATCAGACCTTCGCCGCGCAGCAGCTCCATTGCCTCGCGAATGGCATTGCGGCTGACCCCGAGTTGCTCGGCCAGCTCGGATTCGGGCGGAAGTGCCGGCCGGGCCGCGGCCAGGCCGCCGAACGCGCCCTCGAGAATCTGACTGCGGAGCACGTCGCGCACCCACCGTGCCGCGTCGGCCCGGGTGCCCGCGTATTCGCGTACCGAGGGACGGGGGAAGTCCTTCGGTGGGATCTTTGGGCGCCGGGGCATGTCATTACTGTGCCACCCCTGCAGCGCAGGTGGCGGTTTCGCAATGTTACGCCACCTGACTTCGCGGAAACGTTCAGGCCAGCGGGTTCACGGTGGCGTTCGAGCGGATGTTTCGCCACCTGTGGCGCCGGCTTACGCGACGCAGCGGAACCCGATGTGGGTGGTGGCGCTGTCCTGAGACTGCGACGAGCGGGCTGCCGGCCGGTATCGGTGGCAATACTCCGGTGCGCACAGGTGTGAACCACCTTTGAGGGTCTGGTTGACGGTGGGGTCGGCTTCTCGGGTCGGCGTCGGGCAGCAGCCCTGCTGCGGCCGGTCGAGCCGATGGTGGCCGAGGTAGCGGGTGGTGGTCCACTCCCAGACGTTGCCGATCATGTCGACGAGGCCGAATCCGTTGGGCGGGAACACGCCTATGGGCGAGGTGCCGGCCCAGCCCGCCGCGCCGTCGTTGCGGTACGGGAAGCGGCCCTGCCAGGTATTGGCCATCAGACGGCCGTCCGGCGCGACCTCGTCGCCCCAGGCGTAGACACCGGCGGCGCCCGCGCGGGCGGCGTACTCCCACTGCGCCTCGCTGGGCAACCGCCGGCCCGCCCACTCGGCGTATGCCGCGGCGTCCGGGTATGCGACCTGCACCACGGGATGGTCGGCCCGGTCGTCGAGGGCCGACACCCCCGCGTCGGGGCCCTGCGGATGACGCCAGCAGGCGCCGGGCACCCACGTCCACCACTGGCGCCAGTCCCGCAGGTTCACTGGACCGTCGGTGGGACGGAACACCAACGCGCCGGGGAGTAGCTCTGCCGCCGGGACGCCGGGGAAGTTCTTCGGGTCGAGGGCGCGCTCGGCCACGGTGACGTATCCGGTGTCGGCGACGAAGTTCGCGTACTGGGCATTGGTCACCGGGTGGCGCTCGATGGCGAACGGCGGCACCGTCGCCGTATGCACCGGCGCCTCCTCCGGATAGAAGTCAGTCGATCCCATCCGGAACGAACCACCGGGCAGGTCAACCAGTTCGGTGAGCATGCCGCCAGGCTATGACTCCACGCCCGCACGTGCAGCACGGCGGTGGCCCGCGTCGTGCGCCCGCGTCTAGGGTGAGCGCGTGGCCGAACTCGCGTCGCTGATCGACGATCTCCGCGCCGAGAGCGCAGACCTCGACGCGCTGGTGGCCGACATCCCGGAAAGCGCCTGGGCGATGCCGACTCCGGCGCCGGGCTGGACGATCGCCCACCAGATCGGACACCTGCTGTGGACCGACCGGGTGGCGCTGCTCGCCGCGACCGACGAGCCCGCGTTCGACGAGGTGCTCGCCGCGGCGAACCGCGACACCACGGGTTTCGTCGACGCCGCCGCCGCGGAATTGGCCGCGTCCACCCACCTGCTGGCCGACTGGCGGACGGCGCGCGCCGCGCTGCACGACGCCTTGGCCACCGTGCCCGCCGGCCGCAAGCTGCCGTGGTTCGGCCCGCCCATGAGTTCGGCGTCGATGGCGACCGCCCGGCTGATGGAGACGTGGGCGCACGGGCTCGACGTCGCCGACGCGCTTCGGGTCACCCGGGTGCCGACGGCGCGGCTGCGCTCGGTCGCCCACATCGGGGTGCGCACCCGGGATTTCGCGTTCACCCTGCACGGGCTGACCCCGCCGGAGTCGTCGTTTCACGTGAAACTGACTGCTCCGCAAGGGTGTTCGGAGTCAGAGTGGACGTGGGGGCCGGCGGACGCCGAGCAGCGCGTCGTCGGGTCGGCCGAGCACTTCTGCATGCTGGTCACCCAGCGGCGGCCCCGCGCGGTGCTCGACGTGACGGCCGTCGGCGCCGACGCGCAGCGCTGGCTCGAGATCGCGCAGGCCTTCGCCGGGCCACCCGGCGTGGGCCGCGGCTGACGCCGCCCACGCTCGGCGACGACGAGGGAGCGCGAACTGCCCGCGGTCCGCGGCGTGCCGGTGTGCAGACACGCACGCTCGCGGAACAAGGCCCCCGTGCTGACGGGACCAGGGCCGCACGCGGTTACGGGGCGGCGGCGCTGTCGGCGCGGCCGTCGCCGTCGGCGTCGCTCAGACGCACGTCCCAGCGGCCGTCGCCGTCGAGGTCCACCCACGCGTCCGCCGGCCCCAACGCCCGGTCGGCCAGACCGTCACCGTCGCGGTCGACCAACCGCTCCTGTACCGCACCGTCGCCATCGAGGTCGACGGCGGCCGCGGTGGCCGGCTGCTCCACCCCGTCCAGCCCCAACCAGCGCAGCGGGGCGGTGCGCTCGGCGGCCAGCGCCCAGGTGCCGGTGCCGTCGTCGGCGAACGAGGTCTCCGCGATCCCGTCGTCGTCGGCGTCGATCAGCGCGAGTTCGGCCGTGCCGTCCCCGTCCAGATCGGCGAACACATCGTCGGGCCGCCCGTCACCGTCGACGTCGAGCCCGAACCCGTCGAACAGCCCGTCACCGTCGAGATCGGTGTCCGGATCGACGGTCCAGATGCGCGCCGAACCGTCCGGCTCGCCCAGGCAGTAGTCCACACCCGTTCAGACGCACTACCCCTGCTGGCGGTTCCACCACGCGAGAAGTTCCTCCACGGCGTCCTCCCGGGACAACGGTCCCCGGTCCAGCCGCAGCTCCTTGAGGTAGTTCCACGCCTTGCCCACCTCCGGGCCGGCCGGGATGCCCAGGATCTGCATGATCTCGTTGCCGTCGAGGTCCGGACGCACCCGCGCCAGGTCCTCCTTGGCCGCCAGCTCCTCGATCCGGTGCTCCAGGTCGTCGTAGTTGGCCTGCAGCCGCGCCGCCCGCCGCTTGTTGCGGGTGGTGCAGTCCGCGCGCACCAGCTTGTGCAGCCGGCTCAACAGCGGACCCGCGTCGGTGACGTAGCGCCGCACCGCGGAGTCGGTCCAGCGGCCGTCTCCGTAGCCGTGGAACCGCAGATGCAGGTACACCAGCTGCGACACGTCGTCGACCATCTGCTTGGAGTACTTCAGCGCCCGCATGCGTTTGCGGACCATCTTCGCCCCGACCACCTCGTGGTGATGGAAGCTCACCCCGCCGTCGGGTTCGTGGCGGCGCGTCGCCGGCTTGCCGATGTCGTGCAGCAGCGCCGCCCAGCGCAGCACGAGGTCGGGGCCGCCCTCATCCCCCGAGTCGCTCCGCTCCTGCCCCCTGGGACCCTCCAGGTCGATCGCCTGCCTCAGCACCGTCAGCGAGTGCTGGTAGACGTCCTTGTGCTGGTGGTGTTCGTCGATCGCCATCCGCATGCCGCCCACCTCGGGCAGCACCACATCGCCCAGCCCGGTCTCGACCATCAGATCGATGCCGGCCACCGGGTCGGCGCCGAGCAGCAGCTTGTCAAGTTCGGCGGCGACCCGTTCGGCGGTGATCCGGCCGAGCTGCGGGGCCATCTCCTCGAGTGCGCGCCGCACCCGCGGCGCCACGGTGAATCCGAGCTGTGAGGTGAATCTCGCCGCCCGCAGCATCCGCAGCGGGTCGTCGCCGAACGACACCTCCGGCGCCGACGGGGTGTCGAGCACCCCGGCGCGCAGCGCCGACAAGCCGTCGAGGGGGTCGAAGAACTCGCCCGCGCCCTTCTCGGTGACCTGCACTGCCATCGCGTTGACGGTGAAGTCCCGGCGCACGAGGTCGTCGGCGAGGTTGTCGCCGAACCGCACCTGGGGGTTCCGGGACTGCTGGTCGTAGGTGTCCGCGCGGAACGTCGTCAGTTCCAGCCGGTCGCCGTCCTTGCCGACGCCCAGCGTGCCGAACTCGATGCCGGTATCCCAGAGCGCGTCGGCCCAGCCGCGCAGGAAGCGCTGCATCTGCTCGGGGCGCGCATCGGTGGTGAAGTCCAGGTCGTTGCCCAGCCGGCCCAGCAGCGCGTCGCGGACGCTTCCGCCGACCAGGTACAGCTGGTGTCCGTGCTCGGCGAACAGTGCCCCGAGCTCGGCGAGCACGCCGGCGTGCCGGTTCAGGGAAACCTGAGCGGCGGCCAGCAGTTCGACGTCGGAGGGGCGGTGTTGCCTAGGGTCGGGCACGTCCGGTGAGCCTACTGGTCACAGCCGTGTCACCGACCGGCGAGTGTGGCGTTGAGGGCCGTTCATGACAGCTAATATCGCTGAGGTGTCGGAAGGCGAGCAGCCCAGATCACGCCGGCGCCGAGGGCGGCGGCGCGGTCGGCGGGCGGCAGGAGCCCCTCCGATCGGCACTGACCAGCAGCGGACCCAGAACAAGCCGGCAACGTCGGACGCCGCCTCGGACCAGACGGCCCGCACCCCCCAACCACAGAAGGCGCGGCCGCGCCGTTCCCCCGACCGCCTGCGCACGGTCCACGAGACCTCGGCGGGTGGCCTGGTCATCGACGGTCTTGACGGCCCCAAAGACCGTCAGGTCGCCGCGCTGATCGGGCGCGTCGACCGCCGCGGCCGCATGCTGTGGTCGCTGCCCAAGGGGCACATCGAGCGGGGCGAGACCGCCGAGCAAACCGCGATCCGCGAGGTCGCGGAGGAGACCGGGATCCAGGGTGACGTGCTGGCCGCGCTCGGCAGCATCGACTACTGGTTCGTCACCGAGGGGCGGCGCGTGCACAAGACCGTGCACCATTACCTGATGCGCTTTCTCGGTGGAGAACTGTCCGACGAGGACGTCGAAGTCAGCGAGGTGGCCTGGGTGCCGGTCAAGGAACTGCCGTCGCGCCTGGCCTACGCCGACGAACGCCGCTTGGCCGAGGTGGCCGACGAACTGATCGACAAACTGCACGCCGACGGCCCCGGCGCCCTGCCCCCGCTGCCGCGCAGCACGCCTCGCCGGCGCGGGCAGACGCACTCGCACGTGCGCCACGCCAAGCCCGACAGCACCGCTGCACCTCAGCCCGGCCGGCGGACGAACGGCTGCGGTCAGGGCCCGTGAGCGGACCGCTCGCGCGACTGCTCGCCGCGGTCGTCGCGCTGCTGTTGGCGGTCGTGCCGACGGTCGGCGCCCCACCCGCGGCGGCGCAACCGGGCGCCAACCAGTTCCTGCAGATCCACATCGACGCCATCTCCCCCGACCTGGTCACCACGACCAGCGATCCGCTGGTCACCGTGACCGGCACGATCCGCAACGTCGGGGACCGGCCGGTGCGCGACGTGGTGGTGCGCCTCGAACGCGCCGACCCGGTCGGCACGTCGACCGCGCTGCGCACCGACCTGTCCGGTGACGTCGACCAGTTCCGGCCCGTCGCCGACTTCATCACCGTCGCGCCGGAACTCGCGCGCGGTGACGAGGTGGGGTTCCGGTTGGCCTACCCGTTGCGCGCCGACGTGCAGTCCCTCGGAATCGACAGCCCCGGCGTGTACCCGGTGATGGTCAACGTCAACGGCACCCCCGACTACGGCGCCCCGGCCCGGCTCGACGACTCCCGGTTCCTGCTGCCTGTCCTCGGCGTGCCGCCCGAGGAGGACGCCGACACCAGCGCGCTGGACTCGGCGGTGCCGCCCGACACCACCCGCCCGGTCGGGGTGACCATGCTGTGGCCGCTGGCCGACCGGCCCAGGCTGGCGGCCGGCGCGCCGGGCGGCACCACCCCGATCCGGCTCATCGACGACGATCTGGCGACGTCGCTGGCGCCCGGCGGCCGACTGGACACCATGCTGTCGGCGATCGACTTCGCGACCAGCGCCGAAGTCGATCCCGGCGGGGACCTGGCCCGCGCGGTGTGCCTGGCCGTCGACCCCGACCTGCTGATCACCGTGAACGCGATGACCGGCGGCTACGTGGTCAACGACAGCTCCGACGCCGGCCGGGGCACCTCGACCCACCCCGGCACCGGGCAGCAGGCCGCGGTGGACTGGCTGACCCGGCTGCGCGCCGTGGCCGCCCGGTTGTGCGTCACACCCACCACCTACGCCCAGGCCGACCTCGACGCACTGCACCGCGTGGGCGACCCCGGCCTGTCCCGGATCGCCACCATCGGCGCCGGGGACCTCGTCGACCGGATCCTCGGAATCACCTCGACCCGCGGCGTCAGCATCGTCGGGGACGGTCCGCTCACCGCTGCGACCGTGGACCTGCTGTCGGTGCAGGGGCCCACCGTGGCGATCAGCGCGGCGGACCTCGCGCGCGGCACCGACGACGCCCGCGTCGCCCCGGAGACCGCCGCCGTCGCCCCCGTCCGCTACTCCCCCAACCTGGTGGCCGCCCCGTTCGACCCGGCGGTCGGGGCCGGGCTGGCCGGCCTCGGCAAGTCCCCGGAGTCCCCGTCGTACCTGAGCGCCGCGCTCGACATCCCCCTCAAACAGGACTCGGCGGCGGCCCGCCGCCAGGACGCGCTCGGGTCGCTGCTGTGGCAGAGCCTCAACCCGGACGTGTCGCCGCGCACCCAGCTGCTGGTGCCACCGATGGTGTGGGACCTCACCAGCGACGACGCCACCGCCGTGCTCAGCACCCTGCGCACCGCCATCCGCGCGGGTCTGGCCACCCCCCGCACGCTGCGCGCGGTGGCCGACGAGGCCGCTGCGGTGCACGGCAGCGCTCCTCTGCCCGACGAACCCGCCCGCACCTCGCGCGGCCGGTTCGACGACGCGGTGGTCGCCGGTATCGCGGCGACGACCGGTCGGTTGTGGGGCCTGACCGCCGCGCTGACCACCGACGAGCGCACCGGCCTGACCGGCATCGGCTACACCGCGCCGCTGCGCGAGGACATGCTGCGCGCGTTGAGCATGTCGGTGCCGCCGAACGCGCGCAGCGGGCTGGCGCAGCAGCGGCTCACCACCGTCAGCGCCACCGTCGACGACCTCTTCAACGCGGTGACCATCGTCAACCCCAGCGACTCCTACACGCTGGCCACCGAGCGCAGCCCGCTGCCGCTGGCGCTGCGCAACGACCTGCCGGTGCCCATCCGCGTGCGCCTGGACATCGACGCACCCCCCGGGATGACCGTCACCGACACGGGCGAGATCGTGCTGCCGCCGGGCTTCCTGCCGATCAAGGTGCCGATCGAGGTGCACTTCACGCAGCGGGTCGCCGTCGACGTCGCGCTGCGCACCGCCGACGGCCTGCCGCTGGGCGAACCCGTGCGCCTGTCCGTGCACTCCAACGCCTACGGCAAGGTGCTGTTCATCATCACGCTGACCGGCGGGGCGATCCTGGCGCTGCTGGTCGGACGCCGGCTGTGGCACCGCTTCCGCGGTCAGCCCGACCCGGCCGACCTGGACCGGCCCGATCCGATCGAGGTCGCGCTGGCCTTCGAGGACGGCCCCGCCGACCCCGGCGCGGACGACGCCGATACTGATCCCGGTGACTCGCGCCGACGCACCACCACCTCGACCGGCGGTGCCGGTGACTGACCCCGTCCGGCCGGCCCAGGGCGGGACCGCGCGCCCGGAGATGTCCGACTCCGCGGTGGTTTCGCGCTCCTGGGGCATGGCGATCGCCACACTGGTCAGCCGCCTGACCGGCTTCGCCCGGATCGTGCTGCTGGCGGCGATCCTCGGTGCCGCGCTGACGAGCGCGTTCACGGTGGCCAACCAGCTGCCGAACCTGATCGCGGCCCTGGTCCTGGAAGCCACCTTCACGGCGATCTTCGTGCCCGTCTTGGCCCGCGCCGAGCGGGACGACCCCGATGGCGGGGCGGCGTTCATCCGGCGCCTGCTGACGCTGGCCACCACGCTGCTGCTGGCGGTCACCATCGTCTCCACGCTGGGGGCGCCGCTGCTGGTGGACCTGATGCTGGGGTCCGACCCGTTGGTGAACCGACCGCTGACCACCGCGTTCGCCTACCTGCTGCTCCCGCAGATCATCTTCTACGGCCTGTCGTCGGTGTTCATGGCGATCCTGAACACCCGCAACATCTTCGGCCCGCCTGCGTGGGCGCCGGTGGTCAACAACGTGGTGGCGATCCTCACGCTGGGGCTCTACCTGATCGTGCCGGGCGAGCTCTCGATCGACCCCGTGGAGATGGGCAACGCCAAGCTGCTGGTCCTCGGCATCGGCACCACGCTCGGTGTGGTCGCCCAGGCCGCGGTGCTGTTCGTCGCGATCCGGCGCGAGCGCGTCGACCTGCGGCCGCTGTGGGGCATCGACGCCCGCCTGAAGAAGTTCGCGATGATGGCGCTGGCGATGGTGCTCTACGTGCTGATCAGCCAGGTCGGCCTGATCGTCGGCAACCAGATCGCCGCCGGCGCCGCCGCCTCGGGCCCGGCGATCTACAACTACACGTGGCTGGTGCTGCAGCTGCCGTTCGGCATCATCGGCGTCACCGTGCTGACCGTGGTGATGCCCCGGCTGTCCCGCAACGCCGCGGCCGGCGACGGACCCGCGGTGCTCGCCGACCTGTCGCTGGCGACCCGGCTGACCATGGTCACGCTGATCCCGGTGGTCGCGGTGATGACCGTGGGCGGGCCCGCGATCGGCACCGCACTGTTCGCCTACGGCAACTTCGGATCGGTCGACGCCGGTTACCTCGGCATGGCCATCACGCTGTCGGCGTTCACGCTGATTCCCTACGCGCTGGTGCTGCTGCAACTGCGCGTCTTCTACGCCCGCGAGGAACCGTGGACGCCCATCGCGCTGATCGTGGTGATCACGATCGTCAAGGTCGCCGCCTCCCTGGCCGCCCCGCACCTGACCGACGACCCGGACCTGGTCGCGGGCTACCTGGGCCTGGCCAACGGGCTGGGATTCCTGGCCGGCGCGACGATCGGCTACGTCCTGCTGCGCAACCGGTTGGACCCGCCCGGCGGACGGCTGCTCGACCTCGACGTGGTGCGCACCGTGCTGGTCACCATCGCGGCGTCGCTGTCGGCCGGCCTGGTCGCCTACCTGCTTGACCGGCTCCTCGGGCTCGACGCGCTGACCGAGGCGTGGGGCGGCGGCGGATCCATGGTGCGCCTGCTCGTGCTGGGGCTGGTGATGGCCCCGATCATCGCGGCGGTCATGCTGGGCGCGAAGGTGCCGGAAGCCATCGCCGCGGTGGACGCGGTCCGGCGCCGGATCAGCCGCCGGCCGGAGAGCCTCACGTACCCTGAGCTACACCCCGATCGGAGGCGGAAAGGACCTGCCGTGAGCGACGACTACGCCGGCGGCTCTGCACCGAGCCCGGAGACCGAGCGCCTGGCATCCCCGGGCCCGGACACCCCGACCGGTGCCCGACCCGACCGCCCGTCGGCCGACGACTTCCAGCCCGACGTCCCGCCCACCGAGGTGATGCCCGCCCCGCCGACACAGGGCCTAGACCCGACCCCGGGCTCCGACGAGCTGCACCTGATCCCCGGCGCCACCCTCGCCAACGGCCGCTACCGGCTCCTGGTCTTCCACGGCGGACCGGAGCACCTGCAGTTCTGGCAGGCCCTCGACACCGCGCTGGACCGGCAGGTGGCGCTGACCTTTGTCGACCCCGACGGTGTACTGCCCAGCCAGCAGGTGCAGGGCATCCTCGACCGCACCCAGCGGCTGGGCAACATCGACATGCCCGGCGTGGCGCGCGTCCTCGACGCGCTGCCCATCACGACCGGCGGGCTGGTCGTCTCGGAGTGGATCCGCGGTGGCTCGCTGGCCGAGGTGGCCGCGACGGCACCGTCCCCGGTCGGCGGGGCGCGGGCGATCCAGTCGCTGGCCGCCGTCGCCGAGGTCGCCCACCGCAACGGGGTGGCGCTGTCGGTGGACCACCCCAGCCGGATCCGGGTGAGCATCGAGGGGGACGTGGCGCTCGCGTTCCCGGCCACCCTGGCCGACGCCACCCCCGAGGACGACATCCGCGGTATCGGAGCCGCGCTGTACGCGCTGCTGGTCAACCGGTGGCCGCTGCCGGAGACCGGGGTGCCCAGCGGGCTGGCCCCGGCCGACCTCGATCCGGCCGGCCAGCCGGTGGAACCGCGCAGCGTCGACCGCGACATCCCGTTCCAGATCTCGGCGGCCGCGGCGCACGCCGTGCAGGAGAACGGCGGCATCCGCAGCGCGCCCACCCTGCTGAACCTGCTGCAGCAGGCCACCGCGATCGCCGACCGCACCGACCACATCTCCCCCGTCGACGATCGTGATCAGGCCCCGGCGCAGCCGTGGCCCGACGAAGCCGACCCGGAGGCGGAGGCCCGCCGCCGCAAGGGCCTGATCATCGGGCTCACCGTGGGCGCGGTCGCGGTGATCGTCGCAGTCGTCGTGCTCGCCACGGTGTTGAGCCGGATCTTCGGGGACGTGGGCAGCGGCCTGGGCGGCGACGCGCTGGGCCTCAATGCCCCGGACTCGTCGCAGCAGCAGGATGAGGGGCAGTCCACCGCCACCGGCGCGGACATCAAACCCGTTCGTGCGACGGTGTTTTCGCCGGGCGGTGGCGCCGACGCACCCGAGCTGGCGGGCCGGGCCATCGACGGTGACACCTCGACGGTGTGGCCGACCGACACCTATAGCGACCCCGTGCCGTTCCCGAACTTCAAGAGCGGGCTGGGCCTGATGCTGGAGCTCTCCAAGCCCGAGACCATCGGCTCGGTCACGATCGACCTCAACAGCACCGGCACCGTGGTTCAGATCCGCTCGTCGTCGACGGCGTCGCCGTCCTCGCTGGACGCCACCACCGCGCTGACCGAACCGACGCCGCTGAAACCCGGCTCCAACACCATCCGCGTCGAGGACGCCGAACCGACGTCGAACGTGCTGGTGTGGATCACCACCCTCGGGCAGGTGGACGGGGAGAGCCGCACCGACATCGCCGAGATCGAGCTGCACGGCACGTCCTGACGGCGACGCGAAACTGGTGTCGGGACGCCCCCGAAACCGCGGTTAGTGTTCGGCTGTGGGCATTCTCGGGGGACGGCAGCCCGCCCGGCCGCGCAGCGACCGGGAACTGCTCGCCGCGCACGTCGACGGCGACCGGTACGCGTTCGAGGAGCTGTTCCACCGCCACCACCGGCGGCTGTACCGGCTGGCGGTACTGACCAGCAGCAACCCGCACGACGCGGCCGACGCGCTGCAGGACGCCCTGCTGGCCGCGCACCGCACCGCGGGCACGTTCCGCCACGACTCGGCGGTCAGCAGCTGGCTCTACCGCATCGTCGTCAATGCCTGCCTGGACCGGTTGCGCCGCAACAAGTTCGGAGCGTGCGTCGAGATCGACTCCGACAGTGCGGCGATCGCTGACCCGACCGCGCGGGTGGACACCGCGCTCACGGTGCACCATGCGCTGATGCAGTTGCCGGTCGAGCAACGCGCCGCCGTGGTCGCGGTGGACATGCAGGGCTATTCGGTGGCCGAGACGGCGCGCATGCTCGGCGTCCCCGAGGGCACCGTGAAGAGCCGGTGCGCCCGCGCCCGCACCAAGCTGGCCACCGCGCTGCAGTTCCTGGCCGTCGACGCCGCCACGGAGTGACCCCGGTCGCTCGCCTCGGATATTCTGTCGCCCGATCGTGCGACCGACGAGGTGGGCCATGGACAGCGGTGCCGAATCCGGCCCTGTGCCGTCCCTGACACCCGAGTTGCTCGCCGAGCTGCAGGCCGGACTGCTCGACGACGCCACCGCAGCCGCGGTGCGCCGCCTGGTCCGGGCCGATCCGCAGGCCGCGCAGTTGCTGGCCGGCCTCGACGCGGCCCGCCGCGCGGTAGCCGCGCTCGCCGACCCGGACCACCCCGACGCGGACGCCCCCGAGGTGCCCGCCGAGGTGACGGCGCGGATCTCGGCCGCGCTGCGCCGCGCCACCGACGGACCACACCGGTGACGCGCCGGTTCCCGGTGCCGGAACACACCGGCCTACCCTGGTGTTAACCAAGCGGAGGGTCCCCCATCGGCCGCTCGCAGAAAGGTGCTCATGACTGCCCCCACGCAGGTCCACGACCTGATCATCATCGGCTCCGGTCCGGCCGGCTATACGGCCGCCATCTACGCCGCCCGCGCCCAGCTCAATCCGCTGGTGTTCGAGGGCAGCCAGTTCGGCGGTGCGCTGATGACGACCACCGAGGTCGAGAACTACCCCGGCTTCCGCGAAGGCATCATGGGCCCCGAGCTGATGGACCAGATGCGCGAGCAGGCCCTGCGCTTCGGCGCCGATCTGCGCATGGAGGACGTCGACGCCGTCGATCTGGCCGGGCCGGTCAAGACCGTCACCGTCGGCGACGAGACGCACCACGCGCGCGCGGTGATCCTGGCCATGGGCGCCGCGGCACGCCAGCTCGGCGTGCCCCGTGAGCGCGAACTCACCGGCATGGGTGTGAGCACCTGCGCCACTTGTGACGGTTTCTTCTTCCGCGACCAGGACATCGTGGTCGTCGGCGGTGGCGACTCCGCGATGGAGGAGGCCACGTTCCTGACCCGCTTCGCCCGCAGCGTCACCCTGATCCACCGCCGCGAAGAGTTCCGCGCGTCCAAGATCATGCTGGAGCGGGCGCAGGCCAACGAGAAGATCACCTTCCTGACCAACACCGAGGTCGTTTCCATCGAGGGCGACCCGAAGGTGACCGGCATCCGGCTGCGCAACACCGTCACCGGTGAGGAATCCGAGCGCGCGGTCACCGGTGTGTTCGTCGCCATCGGCCACGACCCCCGCTCCGGGCTGGTCCGCGGCCAGGTGGACCTCGACGACGCCGGCTACGTGACGGTGGCGGGCCGCTCCACGTACACCTCCCTCGAAGGTGTCTTCGCCGCAGGCGATCTCGTGGACCACACCTACCGGCAGGCGATCACCGCCGCCGGAAGTGGTTGTGCCGCAGCGATCGACGCCGAACGCTGGCTGGCCGAGCACGCCGAGCCGGGCGAAAGAACCTCCACCGCAACCGATGACAGCGATCTGATTGGAGCCCAGCAGTGAGCGATTCGAACACCGTCACCGTGACCGACGACTCGTTCTCCACCGACGTGCTGTCGAGCAGCAACCCCGTGCTGGTCGACTTCTGGGCCAGCTGGTGCGGACCGTGCAAGATGGTCGCACCGGTGCTCGAGGAGATCGCCGCCGAGAAGTCCGACGTGCTGCGGGTCGCCAAGATCGACGTGGACGCGAACCCGGAGACCGCGCGTGACTTCCAGGTCGTGTCGATCCCCACGATGATCCTGTTCAAGGACGGCCAGCCGGTGAAGCGCATCGTCGGCGCCAAGGGCAAGGCCGCCCTGCTGCGTGAGATCGGTGACGTGCTCTAGAGCGGTCCGACATTCGTCAGACACCCGTCCGATACCACACCGTGGCCGGATTCAGGCAGCGGTTTGGGCCTGGGGTTTTTCTGATTCTGTTGATTCTCTGAGACAATCGGACCATGTCGAGTCTGCGTCGCGGTGACCGCGGGGGTGCGGTCACCGAGATCCGATCGGCGCTGGCGGCACTCGGCATGATCGAGGACGACGACACCGACTTCACCACCGGTAAGCACGTCGCTGCCGACGTCTTCGACGAGAAGCTCGACCATGCGGTGCGCGCATTTCAGCAGCACCGAGGGCTGCTCGTCGACGGCGTGGTCGGCGAGGCCACGTTCCGGGCGCTGAAAGAGGCGTCCTACCGCCTGGGCGCGCGGGTCCTCAACCATCAGTTCGGCGCCCCCATGTACGGCGACGACGTCGCGACCCTGCAGGCCCGGCTCCAGGACCTCGGTTTCTACACCGGTCTGGTGGACGGCCACTTCGGTCTGCAGACGCACAACGCGCTGATGTCCTACCAGCGCGAGTACGGCCTCTACCCCGACGGGATCTGCGGTCCGGAGACCCTGCGCTCGTTGTACTTCCTGGGCTCCCGCGTGACCGGCGGTTCCCCCCACGCCATCCGCGAGGAGGAGCTGGTCCGCAGCTCGGGGCCCCGCCTGTCCGGTAAGCGGATCATCATCGATCCGGGCCGTGGCGGCAGCGACCACGGGCTGATCATGAACGGCCCCGACGGGCCGATCAGCGAGGCCGAGATCCTGTGGGATCTGGCCAGTCGCCTCGAAGGCCGGATGACGGCCATCGGCATGGACACCTTCCTGTCCCGGTCGGTGCAGAACTCCCCGACCGACGCCGAGCGGGCCGCCACCGCCAACACCGTCGGCGCCGACCTGATGATCAGCTTGCGCTGCGAAACCCAGCACAACCCGTCGGCCAGCGGCGTGGCGTCCTTCCACTTCGGCAACTCGCACGGTTCGGTGTCCACGATCGGGCGCAACCTGGCCGACTTCATCCAGCGAGAGATCGTGGCCCGCACCGGTTTACGGGACTGCCGGGTCCACGGCCGCACCTGGGATCTGCTCCGCCTGACCCGGATGCCGACCGTGCAGGTCGACGTGGGCTATATCAGCAATCCGGACGACCGTGCCACTCTGGTGACTCCGGCATCCCGCGATGCCATCGCCGAGGGCATCCTCGCCGCGGTGAAACGTCTCTACCTTCTCGGTAAGAACGACCGTCCCACAGGCACTTTCACGTTCGCGGAGCTGTTGGCTCACGAACTGGCAGTCGAGCAGGCCCGCCAGAGCTGAGCAGGCGCACCGGCGCCCGCTCCCACCGGCTGCTCGAGTTGTGCGCTGAGCAGCAGTCGCTCCAGCGCGGCCTCCACGCCGGCCTTCCAGCCCAGACCCTGTTCGAGTTCCAGCCGTAGCCGCGGGAAGTACCGGTGATGGGACACCACCTCGAACCCCGCGTCGAGCAGGAGATCGGTCGCCAACACGCAGTGTCCGACCGTGCAGTCCCCCAGCGCCTCCAGAACGGGGCGGACGTCGTCGGAAACCGTCGCCGACTCGTCCAGCTCGTCCACGTCGGCCGACCGGCCGAACGCTTCCAGGGCGCGCACACCGCGGCGGACCAGATCCGCGACCACCGCGCTGATCAATGTGCGGGTCAGGCCTTCGGGATCCTGCTGGGCCTCGATGCCCAACGTGGTCAGCAACACGGCGTCGGCGCTCACCGGTCCGGTCGGGAACCGGCCCGCACGCGGCACGGTCCGCGGCGGGGCGTAGAAGACGTACCCCAGGCAAGGCTCGTCGTCGGGGTCGGCACCGTCCGGGTCATCCTCGGCGCCGGCGCGCGCCCGGACCGCCAGTTGGCCGCACGAACCCCACTCCAGCATGACCATCGACAGCCATGCTTCCTTCTCGAATTCCGGGTCGGCCAGGTGGTCGTCCCCTCGCAGGGTGGTGGGGTCGACCTCCCAGTACGTGCATCGCCGCGCGTGCTTGGGCAGCTGCTCGAAAGACTCGAGCCGAAGAGGCGTGATGCGTGCGGTCACTACGCTCCCGGGTGTCTGCGCTGCACCGAACGGCGCGGCTGCCACTCCAGGATAGAAGCCCGGGGCAAGAACGCGTCATCCAGCGGTCGGCACCGCCCCCGAAAGGGGCCGGCGAATGAATCACCTTGCGTCTCAGCCACTTTCCCCCGACCGTCGCTCGTCTGCCGACGCGGCGCGGGCAGCGTGTCACAGTGACGTAATTCGCCGGGGTGATGGGTCACGGCTTCGACGTGTTCATCAACTCGACAATGCGCTGCAAATCGTCCACAGAGCCGAATTCCACCACGATCTTGCCCTTGCGCTTCCCGAGGCTGACGGTGACGCGGGTGTCGAACGCGGTCGACAACTGCTCGGCCACATCTTGCAGCCCGGGCATCTGGATCGGCTTGCGCCGCGGGGCGGGCGGCGCGGACGCCCCCTCCCGGTTCGCCAGGGTGACGGCTTCCTCGGTGGCCCGCACCGACAGTCCCTCGGCGACGATCCGCGCGGCGAGCTCCTCCTGGGCGTCCGGTCCGGCTTCCAGCGCGAGCAGCGCGCGGGCGTGCCCGGCCGACAGCACGCCGGCGGCGACCCGTCGCTGCACCGCGATCGGCAGCCGCAGGAGCCGGATCATGTTGGTGATCACCGGACGGGACCGGCCGATCCGGGACGCGAGTTCATCGTGGGTGACCCCGAACTCGTCGAGCAGCTGCTGGTAGGCCGCCGCCTCTTCGAGCGGATTGAGCTGCACGCGGTGGATGTTCTCGAGTAGCGCGTCGCGCAGCATGCTGTCGTCGGCGGTCTCGCGCACGATGGCCGGGATGGTCGTGACGCCGGCTTCCTGCGCGGCCCGCCACCGCCGCTCCCCCATCACCAGCTGGTAGCGCGGCCCCTCTTCGGTATCGCTGACCGGAAGGGCGCGCACCACGATGGGCTGCATGAGCCCGAATTCCTTGATGGAGTGGACGAGCTCGGAGAGTGCCTCCTCGTCGAACACCTGGCGCGGCTGGCGCGGGTTCGGCTGGATGTGTGACGGCGGGATCTCCCGGTACACCGCGCCGACCGGGTTGTCCGGCACCCCGGCCACCGGACCGGCCACCGGACCGCCACCGAGCACGACGTCAGCAGCGGCAGCTCCCATCCGGGGTCCGGTGGTAGCCCGTTCACCGTCTTCGGCCGGACCGGTAGGGATCAGCGACGCCAGGCCTCGGCCGAGTCCGCTCCGCTTGCGCGCCTGGTTGTTCATCGATCCCCTCTTCTTCTCTTCACACCAACACTGCGACCGGTGCTCGTCACTGCGCGTCCTTGGTGGTCCCGCGGGACGCCAGTTCCCGGCTCGCGTCGAGGTAGCTCATCGCGCCGCGGGAACCGGGGTCGTAATCGATGATCGTCATCCCGTAGCCCGGCGCCTCGGAGACCTTCACGCTGCGCGGGATGACGGTCCGTAGCACCTTGTCGCCGAAGTGCTCGCGGACGTCGGAGGCCACCTGGTCGGCCAACTTGGTCCGGCCGTCGTACATGGTGAGCACGACCGTCGTGACATCCAACTCGGGGTTGAGGTGCGCCTTGACCATCTCGATGTTGCGCAGCAGCTGACCCACGCCCTCGAGCGCGTAGTACTCGCACTGGATCGGGATGAGGACCTCCGGGGCCGCGACGAGTGCGTTGATCGTAAGCAGACCCAGCGATGGCGGGCAGTCGATGAATACGTAGTCGAAGTCGTAGTTCTTCAGCTCGCTCAGTGCGTTCCGCAGTCTGCCCTCGCGGGCCACCATGCTGACGAGCTCGATCTCCGCACCGGCCAGGTCGATGGTCGCAGGAACGCAGTAGAGCCGCTCGTTGTGGGGGCTGCGCTGCAGCGCCTCCTCCAGGGGGATCTCGCCGATCAGCACCTCGTAGGACGACGGGGTGCCGGGGCGGTGTTCGATCCCGAGCGCGGTGCTGGCGTTGCCCTGCGGATCGAGGTCGATCACCAACGTCGAGGCTCCCTGCAATGCCAGCGCCGCGGCGATGTTGACGGCGGTCGTCGTCTTGCCGACGCCCCCCTTCTGGTTGGCCACGGTGAAGACCCGCTGACGGTCCGGCCTCGGCAGCTCGCCGCGGGTAGCCGCGTGCAGGATGCGGACCGCGCGCTCAGCCTCCGCGCCGATGGGTGTGTCGGCGTCAGCCGTCCACGTTTCACGTGAAACATCGGGGGCGCCCGCATTGCCGGGACCTGACATCACCCACGTCTCCTTCCCGGCTGCCGTGGCGCCGACTTCTTCTCCAATGACCCTATGACGACAGTCGCCGGTGGGTCGACGTAATCCGCGCCGCACACCACAACCCGCACGTCCCCGAACCGGGCCGCAGACAGGGCGCGGCCGTGCTCGGCGATCTCGGCGGCGGCCCGCTCCCCCTTCATCGCCACCATCCTGCCGCCGACGCGCAGCAGGGGCGCGCTCCACGCGGCAATCTTGTCCAGCGATGCGACCGCGCGGGACACCACTGCATCCAACTCCCCCACCTCATCGCGCACCGGTCGGTCCTCGGCACGCCCACGCACGACTGTGCACTCCAGGCCCAACAGTTCGGTGGTCTCCCGCAGAAACTCACTGCGCCGCAGCAGGGGTTCGATCATTGTCACCGCGACATCGGGACGTGCCAAGGCCAACGGTATGCCAGGAAGTCCGGCGCCGCTGCCGATGTCGGCGACGCGCTCCCCCGCGGTGAACAACTCGCCGAGTACGGCGCTGTTCAGGATGTGGCGTTCCCAGAGCCGGTCCACCTCACGTGGCCCGAGGAGTCCGCGTTCAACCCCGGCGCCGGCGAGAATCTCTGCGTACTGCAGGGCCACCGCAGCCCGGTCGCCGAACACGTCGTGCACCGCCGGGGGCGGCGGCGGCACGTCCGCACGTTTCACGTGAAACATCCTCCATCGAACGCGCCGGACAGAACTACACCGATGTAACTCCCGGTCAGTCGACCAGAACGACGACGCGCCGCGACGGCTCCACGCCCTCGCTCTCGCTGTGCACGCCGTCCACCGCGGCCACCGCATCGTGGACGATCTTGCGCTCGAACGGAGTCATCGGGGCGAGCTCCTCGCGCTCCCCGGACTCCAGCACACGCCGGGCCACCTTCTGCCCGAGCGCTGCGAGCTCGTCGCGCCGCCGCTTACGCCACTGTGCAATGTCGAGCATCAGCCGGCTGCGCTCACCGGTCTTCTGGTGCACCGCGAGGCGCGTCAGTTCCTGGAGCGCGTCGAGCACCTCGCCCTTGCGGCCCACGAGCTTGTTGAGGTCCGTGCCGCCGTCGATGCTCACCACCGCGCGGTCCCCCTCGACGTCGAGGTCGATGTCGCCGTCGAAGTCCAACAGGTCCAGCAGCTCCTCGAGGTAGTCGCCGGCGATCTCGCCTTCGGCGACCAGTCGGTCCTCCAGATCGTCACCACCGCCGGTGGCCGTGTCCGCGGCGTCGACCCGCTCGTCCTCGTTGCGCTCGGTGGTCTCGGTGTCCGTCATGTCTACCTCTTTCCTGTCCGCGGCCGAACCGCGTGTCAACGCTTCTTCTTTTTCTTGGTGCCGGCGCCGGGCCTGGGCGTGCGGTTCACCGCCGCCTTACTGCCTCCGGCACCGTCGGCGCTCTGTGCACCGTTCTGCGTCTTGGCGGCCGGCGGCTCGTCAGCGCCGGCGACGGGCTTGGCCTCCTCGGCCGCGCCGCTGTCCTCCGTCGACGTGGCGGCTCCGTCACCGGTGGCACCCGCCTTCTTCTTGCGCGCGGGCTTGCTGCCCGGGGCGGGCGCGTTGGCCGCCCGGCGCTCCAGCGCCTGCTGCTTCTTGAGCTCTTCTTCTTTCTCGATCTTGCCGAACACGATGTGCTGCTGGGCGAAAGTCCAGATGTTGTTGGCGAACCAGTACAGGATCACGGCCAGTGGCAGGAACGGACCGCCGACGACGACGCCGAGCGGGAACACGTACAGCGCCAGCTTGTTCATGATCGCGGTCTGCGGGTTGGCCGCAGCCTCAGGGCTCTGCCGCGCGATCGAAGCGCGGCTGTTGAAGTAGGTCGCAATACCGGCCAGGATCATGATCGGCACACCGACACCGATCACCGCGGCGCGGTTGAACTCCGTGAAGGCGTCCAGACCGGTGGTCTGGATCATCGTCGCGCTCAGCGGGGCGCCGAAGAGGTTCGCGTCCAGGAAGTTCGCGACGTCGGCGGGGCTGAAGACATAGTTGCCGGTGGCCCGGTTCTGCTCGACCGACAGCTGGACCTGACCGAAACCGCCCTGGGTCCGGTTGAACGACCGCAGCACGTGGAACAGACCGATGAACACCGGGATCTGCGCCAGCATCGGCAGACACCCCAGGATCGGGTTGAACCCGTGCTCGCGCTGCAGCTTCTGCATCTCCAGCGCCATCCGCTGGCGGTCCTTGCCGTACTTCTTCTGCAGCGCCTTGATCTGCGGCTGCAGCTCCTGCATCTGCCGGGTGGTCCGGATCTGCTTGACGAACGGCTTGTACAGGATCGCGCGCAGCGTGAAGACGAGGAACATCACCGACAGCGCCCAGGCGAAGAAGTTCGTGGGGCCCAGCAGGAAGGCGAACGCCTTGTACCAGACCCACATGATCGCCGACACCGGGTAGTAGATGATGTCGAGGCTGAAGAAGTTAAACACTCAGTTGACTCTTCTCTTGAGATACCGGGCTTTTCCGGTCTTCGGCACTGTCTTGCGGCCTGCCACAACCACATTCGGGCATTGCGTCACTGTGATGATGCGCGTCGGGATGCCGCTCCGGGATCGGATCCCAGCCGCCGGCATGCCAGGGACCGCATTTGAGGAGGCGGACGAGGGACAACCACCCGCCGCGCCACAGACCGAACTCCGTGAACGCCTCCACGGCGTACTGACTGCAGGTCGGCATGAACCGACAGGTGGGCAGCCGCAGCGGTGAGATCGTGTGGCGGTAGAGCTGGATCAGGAAGACGACCGCGCGCACGGCCCGGGACGTCACGACGCGGCCTCCTGCCGGCGACGGATGCGGTGCAGCGCGGTGCGAAGTTGTTGCTCGAGGCGCGGGGACACCGCGTCGCGGCTTCCGGGCAGTGCCCGGATCACCATCTGGTCGGCCGGGTCGAGTTCGGGAAGAACCGCGCGGGCGACATGGCGCAGACGCCGGGACACGCGGTGCCGTTGCACCGCGTTACCCACTGCTTTGGAGACGACCAGGCCGATCCTCGGTCCGGGTTCACCGGGTGCGTCAGAACGCAAGGTGTAGACGACAAGGTCGGGCTGTGCCGCCCGCACCCCCCGACTGACTGTGGCTCCGAACTCGGCCGACCGCGTCATCCGGTGTTGCGCCGGAAGCACCGCGTCAGACCTTGGACCGGGTCACGCAGTCAGTGAACGACGGCCCTTGCGGCGACGATCCGACACGATCGCGCGACCGGCACGGGTGCGCATCCGCAACCGGAACCCATGCACACGCGCGCGGCGGCGGTTGTTGGGCTGGAAGGTTCGCTTGCCCTTGGCCACGACAGTCACTCCTTGCTGAGTCTGGCCTCCCGCGCAACCGCCCGCCGACTCTCGTGGCACACGTTCACGCGATCGGCCGTTGTTAAGCTCGTCCGTCTCGCATTGTTAGCCGGCGCGGTCCCCCGAGGACCGGGTCGCAGCCGTATCGCCACGTACGGGCGACTGTTCGAGGGTACTGACGAGTTTTCCCTGGGTCAAACCTGCCCACCGAGCCGCTCACCACCCGCGCGTGCCTGCTCCCCCGCAGCATCGCCGCCTGTCAGACGCATCACAGGTGTCACTGGCGTCACGATCATCAGGACCTCTTGAAACAGACCACATTCCGCACCCTGACAATGTTGCCGAACTGTTGGCACCCGGAGAGAAAACTGTTAGCTTCTGGCAGAGCCGATTCCTCCTGGAGCGGCGAAAGACAACGAAGCGAGGACATGCGACCCCGTCGCGAGCCCACTGAATGCACCAGATCTGTGTAGAAGCTCCGACCCGTAGTGTTCCCGCCGATAGACGACGAAACGACGACGACGTCCATCCACAGCCTGTGGATAACTTTGTGGACAGTTCGTCTCCGTTCATTTGGCCGTTCTCCGATGGCCAGCGAGGGGGTGCTTGTCGATGACAGCTGACCCCGATCCACCGTTCGTATCCGTCTGGAACAACGTCGTCGCCGAGCTCAACGGAGCCGGCGGCGCTTTGACTCCCCAGCAGCGGGCCTGGCTGAAGCTGGTGCATCCGCTGGTCATCACCGAAGGCTTCGCCCTGTTGTCGGTGCCGACCCCGTTCGTGCAGAACGAAATCGAGCGCCACCTGCGGGAACCGATCATCGCCGCGCTCAGCCGCCAGCTCGGCCAGCGCGTCGAGCTCGGCGTGCGGATCGACGACTCCCCGGCACCGCCGCCGGCCGAGGACAGCCCGAACGGCCATGTGGTGGCCGCCAACGACGCCGAAGGCGATTCCGGGGAGGACCTGGTCGACGACGACCTCGCCGCGCGCGCCAGCGCCGAGGCCAACTGGCCGGGCTACCTGGCCAACCGGAGCAACGGCGCCGACGACAACGATCCGACCGCGATCAACCTCAACCGGCGCTACACCTTCGAGACGTTTGTCATCGGCGCCTCCAACCGGTTCGCGCACGCCGCGTCGCTGGCCATCGCCGAAGCGCCGGCCCGCGCCTACAACCCGCTGTTCATCTGGGGCGAGTCCGGGCTGGGCAAGACGCACCTGCTGCACGCCGCCGGTAACTACGCCCAGCGGCTGTTCCCCGGCATGCGCGTGAAGTACGTGTCCACCGAGGAATTCACCAACGACTTCATCAACTCGCTGCGTGACGACCGGCGTGCGTCGTTCAAGCGCACTTATCGCGACATCGACGTGCTGCTCGTCGACGACATCCAGTTCATCGAAGGCAAGGACGGAATCCAGGAGGAGTTCTTCCACACCTTCAACACGCTGCACAACGCGAACAAGCAGATCGTCATCTCGTCCGATCGGCCGCCCAAGCAGCTCGCGACCCTGGAGGACCGGCTGCGCACCCGCTTCGAGTGGGGCCTGATCACCGACGTGCAGCCGCCGGAGCTGGAGACCCGAATCGCGATCCTGCGCAAGAAGGCGCAGATGGACAACCTCGATGTCCCCGACGACGTCCTCGAGCTGATCGCCAGCCGCATCGAGCGCAACATCCGCGAACTCGAGGGCGCTCTGATCCGCGTCACGGCGTTCGCGTCGCTGAACAAGACGATGATCGACAAGTCGCTGGCCGAGATCGTGCTGCGCGACCTGATCTCGGATCCGTCGACCATGCAGATCAGCACCGCGGCGATCATGGCGGCCACCGCCGAGTACTTCGAGACCAGCGTCGACGAGTTGCGCGGGCCGGGTAAGACCCGCGCGCTGGCCCAGGCCCGGCAGATCGCGATGTATCTGTGCCGCGAGCTGACCGACCTGTCGCTGCCCAAGATCGGCCAGGCCTTCGGTCGCGACCACACCACAGTCATGTACGCGGAGAAGAAGATTCGCGCGGAAATGGCTGAACGGCGCGAGATCTTCGACCACGTCAAGGAACTGACCACACGGATCCGCCAGCGCGCCAAGCGCTGATCGCTCGTTCCTGTTCCGTCCGTCTGACACCCGCTCTCGGGTACGACGCTGTGCCGGCAATCCCACCCCGTGGCACCCAGAGGTGACTTCGGCGGCGTGTCGCGCCCCGATGCGGTCGGCGCGTCGCATGGAATTACCAAGAAACTTACGTCTCGCCAGTCACAACAACCACACACATGGTTGTGCACCGCCTGTGGACAACCTGCCGATGAACGCCTGGGAAATGTCAGTCGTCCTCCACAACCGGAGCGTCATCCCCACCCCGGCCGAATCGCTGCCAAGGCTCTCCCCAGCCCACTCACACCATCGCGGCGGCCGTGGCCTGCAAAAAGCCGGTGTTATCCCCAGATTCCACAGCACCTATCACTACTGCTCATATCTCTCTCTAAATCTTCTTCAGAAGAAGCCTGTTGGGGAAAACCGAATCACAAGCAGCCTCGGCGGCCTGCGCCTGCGCGGCTGTCACCGCTGTCGTTTAGCTTTCAGATTGGAGCGTGACGATCTACGGTGGTTCATCGACAGCCGTTCCGGTCGTCACGACACGCCGAGACCGGCGTGACCGGCGACTCCGGGACTCTGCTGCAAGAGGCTTATCGGCGTGTTGCATCGAAGGGACGCTATGGACGTGGCGACGACAACTGCAGGTCTCACCGATCTGAAATTTCGGCTGACCCGCGAGGACTTCGCCGACGCAGTCGCCTGGGTGGCCCGTAACCTGCCGTCCCGTCCGACCGTGCCCGTGCTGGCCGGCGTTCTGCTCACCGGCTCCGACGAGGGCCTGACCGTCTCGGGCTTCGACTACGAGGTCTCCGCCGAGGTGCAGATTCCCGCCGAGATCGCCTCGCCGGGAAGCGTTTTGGTGTCCGGCCGGCTGCTGTCCGACATTGTCCGGTCGCTGCCGTCCAAGCCGGTCGACGTGAGCGTGGAAGGCACCCGGGTCGCACTGAGCTGCGGCAGTGCCCGATTCTCGCTGCCCACGATGGCCGTGGAGGATTACCCGACGCTGCCGACCCTGCCCGACGAGACCGGTGTCGTGTCCGCCGACCTGTTCGCCGAGGCCATCGGCCAGGTCGCGGTGGCGGCCGGGCGCGACGACACGTTGCCGATGCTCACCGGTATCCGCGTCGAGATCGCCGGTGAGAAGGTCGTTCTCGCGGCCACCGACCGCTTCCGGCTCGCGGTGCGCGAACTGACCTGGTCGACGAGCACCCCCGGGGTGGAAGCCGCGGTGCTGGTGCCGGCGAAGACCCTCGCCGAGGCCGCCCGCGCCGGAACCGACGGCAACGAGGTGCACCTGGCGCTGGGTTCGGGTCCGTCGGTCGGCAAGGAGGGCCTGCTCGGTATCCGCAGCAAGGGCAAACGCTCCACCACCCGCCTGCTCGACGCCGAGTTCCCGAAGTTCCGCCAGCTGCTGCCGACCGAGCACACGGCCGTGGCCACCGTCGGGGTCGCCGAGCTCACCGAGGCGATCAAGCGTGTGGCGCTGGTCGCCGACCGTGGCGCCCAGGTGCGGATGGAATTCGCCGACGACGTGTTGCGGCTGTCGGCCGGCGCTGACGACGTGGGCCGTGCCGAAGAGGACCTGCAGGTGCAGTTCTCCGGTGAACCGCTGACCATCGCGTTCAACCCCACTTACCTCACCGACGGGCTGGGATCCCTGCGCTCGGAGAAGGTCACGTTCGGATTCACCACCCCGAGCCGGCCCGCGGTGCTGCGGCCGGCCGGTGAGGACGACACCGACACCTCCGGCGGCGGACCGTACCCGGCCGCGCAGACCGACTACGTCTATCTTTTGATGCCGGTCCGCCTCCCCGGCTGATCCGACCACCACGACGAACAGGAGGCGCAGACGTGCAGTTGGGTCTCGTCGGCCTGGGCAAAATGGGCTTCAACATGCGCTCGCGCCTGCGCGACGCCGGGCACGAGGTCGTCGGCTTCGACCCCCGTCCGGAGGTCTCCGACGTCGCGTCGCTGGCGGATCTGACCGCCGCACTGACCGGGCCTCGGGTGGTGTGGGTCATGGTGCCCTCGGGCCCGATCACCCACCAGACCATCGAGGAACTGGCCGAGGTCCTCGAGCCGGGCGACCTGGTGATCGACGGTGGCAACTCGCGCTACACCGAAGACGCGCCGCACGCAAAACTGTTGGCTGACAAGGGAATCGCGTTCATCGACGCTGGCGTCTCCGGCGGGGTGTGGGGGCTGACCGAGGGCTACGGCCTGATGGTGGGCGGCAGCGACGAGGACGTCGCGCGGGCGATGCCGATCTTCGACGCACTGCGGCCACCGGGTCCGGTCACCGACGGGTTCGTCCACGTCGGACCGGTCGGAGCGGGACATTTCGCCAAGATGGTGCACAACGGCGTGGAGTACGCGCTGATGACCGCCTACGCCGAGGGTTACGAGATGCTCGCGGCCGAGGATCTGGTCAAGGACCCGCAGGCCGTCTACCAGGCGTGGACCAACGGCACGGTGGTGCGGTCCTGGCTGCAGCAGCTGCTGGCCAGAGCCCTGAAGGAAGACCCCGGTCTGGCCCGGATCAGCGGCTACACCGAGGACTCCGGCGAGGGACGCTGGACCGTGGAGGAAGCCATCCGGCTGCGCGTCCCGGTGCCCAGCATCGCCGCTGCCCTGTTTGCGAGATTCCTTTCCCGACAAGAAGATTCCCCGACCATGAAGGCCGTCGCCGCACTGCGCAACCAGTTCGGCGGACATGCGGTCAAGCGCATCAGCGAGTCGGGATGACGGAGTGACGCCGTGCATGTCCGCCAGCTCACCCTGACCGACTTCCGATCCTGGCCGCGCCTGGAATTGGCGCTGGAACCCGGCCGCACGGTGTTCGTCGGCCAGAACGGTTTCGGGAAGACGAACATCATTGAGGCACTGTGGTATTCGTCGATGCTGTCGTCGCATCGCGTCGCCACTGACGCCCCGCTGATCCGGGCCGGCGCCGATCGCGCCATCGTGTCCACCATCGTCGTCAACGAGGGTCGGGAACTGGCAGTCGACGTCGACATCACCGCCGGGCGGGCCAACAAAGCGCGGCTGAACCGTTCCCCCGTGCGGTCGGCACGCGAGATCCTCGGGGTGCTGCGTGCGGTGCTGTTCGCCCCCGAAGACCTCGCGCTGGTCCGTGGCGACCCAGGCGAACGGCGCCGGTTCCTCGACGAGCTGGCCATCACCCAGCGCCCCAGGATCGCCGCTGTGCGAGCCGATTACGACAAAGTGGTGCGGCAGCGAACCGCGTTGCTCAAGACCGCGTCGGCCGCCCGGTTCAAGGGTGACCGTTCCGCGCTGCAAACGCTCGACGTCTGGGACGGGCACCTCGCCGCGCACGGCGCGCAGCTGATCGCCGCGCGCATCCAGCTGGTCAACGCGCTGGCACCGGAAGTGGAGAAGGCCTACCAACTGCTGGCGCCGGCCTCCCGACCGGCAGGTATCCGGTACCGCAGCGGTGTCGAGGTCGTCGAGAGCGAGGCGGCCGCGGGCACGGTTGACCCCGAGATCTTCGAGGCTGCGCTGCTGGACGCACTGAGCCGGCGCCGCGACGCCGAGCTCGAACGCGGCGTCTGCCTGGTCGGCCCACACCGCGACGATCTGGAACTGCGGCTCGGCGACCAGATGGCCAAAGGTTTCGCCAGCCATGGGGAATCATGGTCGATGGCCCTGGCGCTGCGCCTGGCCTCCTACGAGTTGCTCCGCGCGGAGGGAGGTGACCCGGTGCTGCTGCTCGATGACGTATTCGCCGAGCTGGACACCGCGCGCCGCCAGGCCCTCGCCCAGGTCGCGGCGTCCGCCGAGCAGGTGCTGGTGACCGCCGCGGTCGACGAGGACATCCCCGCGGACTGGGATGCGCGCCGTATCCAGATCGAGATGACCGACAGTGATTCCGGCCGGATCTCGCAGGTGCGCGCGTGACCGGGACCAACGACGGGAACACCGGGAACACCGGGAACACCGAGGACACCGAAAGCTACGAGCCGCCGGCTCACCTCGCCGGGCTCAAGGGCATGGACCTGGTACGGCGCACCCTCGAGGAGGCCCGGGGCGCGGCTCGTCATCAAGGCAAGGAAGTCGGGCGCGGTCGTACCTCTCCCCCGGTGCGCCGTACGTCGGGCGGCGGACGCCGCCGCTGGTCGGGCCCGGGGCCGGACGCCCGTGATCCCCAGCCGCTGGGTGCGGTCACCAGTGATCTCGCGCGCAGCCGCGGATGGTCGGGCAAGGTCGCCGAGGGTGCGGTGTTCGGCCGGTGGCGCGAAGTGGTCGGCGACCAGATCGCCGACCATGCGGCTCCGAAGTCGCTGCACGAAGGGGTGTTGACGGTCACCGCGGAGTCGACGGCGTGGGCCACCCAGCTGCGGATGGTGCAGGCCCAGCTGCTGGCCAAGATCGCCGCGGCGGTCGGCGACGGTGTCGTCACCTCGCTCAAGATCGTCGGTCCGGTAGGTCCTTCATGGCGCAAAGGTCCCTACAGTGTTCCTGGGCGGGGACCGCGCGACACCTACGGCTGAGACCGGGTTCCCTGAGCGTCGCCAGGATGGTTCTGAACCCCACCCACGCCGTCGAGACCTATCCCGATCCGAGAAAATCGACGTACGGCGCGACTAGGTGTGAGGAAACGCATCTACAGAGTGGGTCCTGACGTCTCCAACAGGTAGACTGGCTGCAGAGTCGCGAGTGGCATGTCGCCGCTCGTCTGCGAACCCCAAGGAGACGCGTCCAACGTGGCTGCCCAGAAGAAGAACGCTCCCAGTGAGTACGGCGCAGATGCGATCAAGGTGCTCGAAGGTCTGGAAGCGGTCCGCAAGCGTCCGGGCATGTATATCGGTTCCACCGGTGAGCGAGGTCTGCACCACCTGATCTGGGAGGTCGTCGACAACGCGGTGGACGAGGCGATGGCCGGCTTCGCGACCAAGGTCGACGTGCGGCTCCTCGCCAACGGCGGGGTCCAGGTCACCGACGACGGCCGCGGTATCCCGGTGGCGATGCACGCGACCGGCATCCCGACCATCGACGTCGTCATGACCGTGCTGCACGCCGGCGGCAAGTTCGAAGAGGGCGCCTACCAGGTCTCCGGCGGTCTGCACGGCGTCGGCGTGTCGGTGGTCAACGCACTGTCCACCCGCCTCGAGGCCGACATCTGCAAGGACGGCTACGAATGGTTCCAGACCTACGACCGGTCGGTGCCCGGCACGCTGCGTCAAGGGGAGAAGACGACCAAGAGCGGCAGCACGATCCGCTTCTGGGCCGACCCGGACATCTTCGAGACCACCACCTACGACTTCGAGACGATCGCGCGGCGTCTGCAGGAGATGGCGTTCCTGAACAAGGGCCTGACCATCGAGCTGACCGACGAGCGGGTGTCCGCCGAAGACGTCGTCGACGACGTGGTCAGCGATCACGCCGAGGCCCCGAAGACCGCCGAGGAGAAGGCCGCCGAGGCCGCCGCCCCGGTCAAGGTCAAGCACCGCGTGTTCCACTACCCCGGCGGCCTGGTGGATTTCGTCAAGCACATCAACCGCACCAAGAACCCGATCCAACCCAGTGTGATCGACTTCGAGGGCAAGGGCCCCGGGCACGAGGTCGAGGTCGCGATGCAGTGGAATGCCGGCTATTCGGAGTCGGTGCACACTTTCGCCAACACGATCAACACCCATGAGGGTGGCACGCACGAAGAAGGCTTCCGGGCGGCGCTGACCACGGTGGTCAACAAGTACGCCAAGGACAAGAAGCTGCTCAAGGACAAGGACCCCAACCTCACCGGTGACGACATCCGGGAGGGACTGGCCGCGGTGATCTCGGTCAAGGTGTCCCAGCCGCAGTTCGAGGGCCAGACCAAGACCAAGCTGGGCAACACCGAGGTCAAGTCCTTCGTGCAGAAGATCTGCAACGAACAGCTCAACCACTGGTTCGAGTCCAACCCCGCCGAGGCGAAAACCGTGATCAACAAAGCGGTTTCGTCGGCACAGGCGCGGATCGCGGCGCGTAAGGCGCGGGAGTTGGTGCGCCGTAAGAGCGCCACCGACATCGGTGGGCTACCTGGCAAGCTGGCCGACTGCCGCTCCACCGATCCGACGAAGTCGGAACTGTATGTGGTGGAGGGCGATTCAGCCGGCGGCTCGGCCAAGAGCGGGCGCGACTCGATGTTCCAGGCGATCCTGCCGCTGCGCGGCAAGATCATCAACGTCGAGAAGGCGCGTATCGACCGGGTGCTGAAGAACACCGAGGTCCAGGCGATCATCACCGCGCTGGGTACCGGCATCCACGACGAGTTCGACATCTCCAAGCTGCGCTATCACAAGATCGTGCTGATGGCCGATGCCGACGTCGACGGTCAGCACATCTCGACGCTGCTGCTGACCCTGTTGTTCCGGTTCATGAAGCCGCTGGTGGAAAACGGGCACATCTTCCTGGCACAGCCACCGCTGTACAAGCTCAAGTGGCAGCGCAGCGAGCCGGAGTTCGCCTATTCCGACCGTGAGCGTGACGGTCTGCTCGAGGCCGGGCGGGCCGCGGGCAAGAAGATCAACGTCGAGGACGGCATCCAGCGCTACAAGGGTCTGGGCGAGATGGACGCCAAGGAGCTGTGGGAGACCACCATGGATCCCTCGGTGCGGGTGTTGCGTCAGGTCACCCTCGACGATGCCGCCGCCGCTGACGAGCTGTTCTCCATCCTGATGGGTGAGGACGTCGAAGCCCGCCGCAGCTTCATCACGCGCAATGCCAAAGACGTTCGCTTCCTTGACGTTTAACCTCACATAGGACAATCCATGACTGACACCACGTTGCCGCCCGGCGACGAAGCAGGAGACCGCATCGAGCCGGTCGACATCCAGCAGGAGATGCAGCGCAGCTACATCGATTACGCGATGAGCGTGATCGTCGGGCGCGCGCTGCCCGAGGTGCGTGACGGTCTCAAGCCGGTGCACCGCCGCGTGCTCTACGCCATGTACGACTCCGGTTTCCGGCCGGACCGCGGTCATGCGAAATCGGCGCGCTCGGTTGCCGAGACGATGGGTAACTACCACCCGCACGGCGACTCCTCGATCTACGACACCCTGGTCCGGATGGCGCAGCCGTGGTCGCTGCGCTACCCGCTGGTCGACGGGCAGGGCAACTTCGGCTCCCCGGGCAACGATCCGCCGGCGGCCATGCGTTACACCGAGGCGCGGCTGACTCCGCTGGCCATGGAGATGCTGCGTGAAATCGACGAGGAGACAGTCGATTTCATCCCGAACTACGACGGCAGGGTGCAGGAGCCGACGGTTCTGCCGAGCCGGTTCCCCAACCTGCTGGCCAACGGTTCGGGCGGTATCGCGGTCGGCATGGCCACCAACATGCCGCCGCACAACCTGCGTGAGCTCGCCGACGCCGTGTACTGGTGCCTGGAGAACCACGAGGCCGACGAGGAAGCCACCCTGGCGGCGGTGTGCGAGCACGTCAAGGGTCCCGACTTCCCGACCCACGGGCTGATCGTCGGTTCGCAGGGCATCGAGGACACCTACAAGACCGGACGCGGTTCCATCCGGATGCGCGGTGTCGTCGAGATCGAAGAGGACAGCCGCGGCCGTACGTCACTGGTGATCACCGAGTTGCCGTACCAGGTCAACCACGACAACTTCATCACCTCGATCGCCGAGCAGGTCCGCGACGGCAAGCTCACCGGCATCTCCAACATCGAGGACCAGTCCAGCGACCGCGTGGGTCTGCGGATCGTGGTGGAGATCAAGCGCGATGCCGTGGCCAAGGTGGTGCTCAACAATCTCTACAAGCACACCCAGCTGCAGACCAGCTTCGGCGCCAACATGCTCTCGATCGTCGACGGGGTGCCGCGCACGCTGCGTCTGGACCAGCTGATCCGGCACTACGTCAACCACCAGCTCGATGTGATCGTCCGCCGCACCCGGTACCGGCTGCGCAAGGCCAACGAACGGGCCCACATCCTGCGCGGTCTCGTCAAGGCGCTCGACGCGCTCGACGAGGTCATCGCGTTGATCCGCGCGTCGCAGACCGTGGAGATAGCGCGCAGCGGCCTGATCGAGTTGCTCGACATCGACGAGATCCAGGCGCAGGCGATCCTGGACATGCAGTTGCGGCGGCTGGCCGCCCTGGAGCGTCAGCGAATCGTCGACGACCTGGCCAAGATCGAGGCCGAGATCGCCGACCTCGAGGACATCCTGGCCAAGCCGGAGCGTCAGCGCGCGATCGTGCACGACGAGCTCAAGGAGATCGTCGACAAGTACGGCGACGACCGCCGGACCCGGATCGTCCCGGCCGACGGGGATGTCGCCGACGAGGATCTGATCGCGCGCGAGGACGTCGTGGTCACCATCACCGAGACCGGTTACGCCAAGCGCACCAAGACCGACCTTTACCGCAGCCAGAAGCGCGGCGGCAAGGGCGTGCAGGGCGCGGGTCTCAAGCAGGACGACATCGTCAACCACTTCTTCGTCTGCTCGACGCACGACTGGATCCTGTTCTTCACCACGCAGGGCCGGGTCTATCGGGCGAAGGCCTACGAGCTGCCGGAAGCCTCGCGGACCGCACGCGGTCAGCACGTGGCGAACCTGCTGGCGTTCCAACCCAACGAGCGCATCGCCCAGGTCATCCAGCTCAAGACCTACGAGGACGCGCCGTACCTGGTGCTAGCCACCCGCAACGGTCTGGTGAAGAAGTCACGGCTGGTCGACTTCGACTCCAACCGGTCGGGCGGCATCGTCGCGGTCAACCTGCGCGAGGGTGACGAGCTGGTCGGTGCGGTGCTGTGCTCCGCGGAGGACGACCTGCTGCTGGTGTCGGCCAACGGTCAGTCGATCCGCTTCTCGGCCACCGATGAGGCGCTGCGTCCGATGGGCCGCGCGACCTCCGGTGTGCAGGGCATGCGGTTCAACGGCGACGACGCGCTGCTGTCGCTGAATGTGGTGCGCCCGGACACCTATCTGCTGGTCGCCACGTCCGGCGGATACGCCAAGCGCACCGCTATCGACGAGTACCCGGTCCAGGGTCGCGGCGGTAAAGGGGTGTTGACGATCCAGTTCGACAAGCGTCGTGGCACGCTGGTTGGTGCGCTGATCGTCGATGACGAGACCGAGCTGTACGCCATCACCTCCGGGGGCGGTGTCATCCGTACCGCTGCCCGCCAGGTGCGTAAGGCCGGACGCCAGACCAAGGGCGTTCGCTTGATGAACCTGGGTGACGGCGACACACTGATCGCGATCGCGCGCAACGCCGAAGCCGGTGACAGCACCGACGAGGTCAATACCGACGTGGACGCGACCGACGTGGACGCGACGGACCAGTGAGGAGTCGTAGGTGAGCGCACCGAACGAGCCGGGGCACCCGCGCACGAGTGACCCGTCCAGCGGGGGCAACGGCTCGCCGGCGCCGGCCGCAGGCCAGGACGGCACCCCGTCGGGCACCGGCAGCCCGTCGGGCACCGACGTCCCGCCCTGGCAGCGCGGCCCTGCCGCCCGCGCCCGGCAGCAGAACGCTGCCGAGGCCGGTGGGCCGGAGTCGCGCCAGGGCAACCCTCCCCAGGGTCTGGACGCGCGGCTGAATCGCTTCATGGGCGGCGGCGGGCCGGAGACCGACCAGGGTTCCCGGCCGGAGCCGGGTCCCCGGCCGGACGCGCCGCCGCATCGCCCGGAAGCCCCCACCCGTGCCGAATCCCCGGCTCGCCCGGAGGCGCCGACCCGCGCCGAGGCGCCGCACCGTCCCGAGTCCGGTAACCGTCCCGAGCCGTACGGCAGCGAGATCCCGGACCTCTCCGGAGGGGCACCGCGGTCGCCGCAGCGCAAGCCGGCCGATCGGCCCGCCCCCGAGCAGCGGCCCCGGCAGGGCGCCCGGCCCGCGACGCCGTCGCGCGGGGTGGAGGTCGCGTCGAGGCAGCACCGTGGCCCGCTGCGGGCCAGCATGCAGATCCGGCGCATCGACCCGTGGAGCACGCTGAAGGTGTCGCTGCTGCTGTCGGTGGCGCTGTTCTTCGTGTGGATGATCGCGGTGGCGTTCCTGTACCTCGTGCTCGGCGGCATGGGCGTCTGGACGAAGCTGAACAGCAATGTCGGGGACCTGCTGACCAGTGCCAGCGGCACCGCCGGCGGCGAGCTGGTCTCCAGCGGCACCGTGTTCGGTGGCGCGGCCCTGATAGGCCTGGTCAACATCGTGTTGTTGTCGGCGGCCGCGACGATCGGGGCGTTCATCTACAACCTCACGACCGACCTCGTTGGTGGCGTGGAGGTCACTCTCGCCGACCGGGATTAGGCGCGGTTTGGGAGTCCGGTTGCCGGTGAGGTAATCTCGCTGCTCGGCCGAGAGGTTTGACGGGGCTATAGCTCAGGCGGTTAGAGCGCTTCGCTGATAACGAAGAGGTCGGAGGTTCGAGTCCTCCTAGCCCCACGGGAAAGGTGCCACATCGATGAAGCCGGTGGTTCTGCTCATTGTCGCAGCGGCCGTCGCCGGCCTGCTGGTGTGGCGCAGCCAGCACGGCGCGGAGGTCTGGCACACCGCCTGATCCCTTCGGGGGCCTTAGCTCAGTTGGTAGAGCGCTGCCTTTGCAAGGCAGATGTCAGGAGTTCGAATCTCCTAGGCTCCACAACTCCCCCTCGGTTCACGACGGTCAGTTCACGACGCTGTCGATGAACGCGTGAATCTCCCCGATCCCCGGTCCCGGTGCGGACGGATCCTTCCAGCCCTGCAGCGTGGTCGTCACCGCCCCCTGCAGGACCCGTAGATAGTCCGGCACCTCCGCCGCCGACAAGCTGCCCAGACGCTTGGCGACCGCGGGCAGCGTTGACTCCAGGGCCGTCGCGGTACTGGTGCCGCTACCGGTGGCCGGTGCCTGAGCCAGCAGCGTCACGACGCGTTCCAGGTCGGCGCGCTCCAGGCCCGGGTAGGCCGCGGCCAGATCCTCTTTGACGTCGTCCTTGATGCTCATCGGCTGCCTCTCACTCGCGGTGTCTTCGAGGGGCAGCGATACCCATCTGGGGCGCGCGGCTACACCTTGGGCGTCACCTCGACGCTCGGCGGGCGCGGCGACGGGTCCGGCTGCGCGGACTGGCGCGCGACGGTGAACGCCGCCGCTCCCCCGGCCAGCGCCGCCACACCGAGACCGATCCACAGCACCCGGCGCCGGCGCCGATTCGGCTGGGGCTTCTTCGAGAGGCTCTCGGGGAGACCGGCCACCACCTCCTGGGCGGCGGCGAGCTCGGCGCTGAGCACCTGCTGGGCCGCGGCCAGATCCTCCTTGAGCTGCTGGGCGAGCTTGCCGTTGCGGTACCGGTCACCGGCCCACGCCGCCGTCGACCGGGCCGACTCCAGGCCCAGCCCGACTGCGCCCATCGTGACGTCCACCGGACCGATCGCGGTGTAACGCAACCCGCGGGTCAGCCGCTGGCTCGGGGTCATACGGAGACGCGTCTTGGAGCTCATCGGAACCTCTTTCCACCGGACGACAGGGCGGTCCCAGCCTGCCATCTCCGCCAACCCCACGGTGCCCGGTTGGCCCCGACAGCGGCGTGGCAGACTGAGTTCTCGTGACCAGTCCCATTCAGACCGCGACCGCGACACTGCACACCAACCGCGGCGACATCAAGATCGCTTTGTTCGGCAACCACGCGCCCAAGACCGTGGCCAACTTCGTCGGACTGGCCCAGGGCACCAAGGATTACAGCACCGAGAACGCCTCCGGCGGCTCTTCCGGACCGTTCTACGACGGCGCGGTGTTCCACCGGGTCATCGACGGCTTCATGATCCAGGGCGGCGACCCCACCGGCACCGGCCGTGGCGGCCCGGGCTACAAGTTCGAGGACGAGTTCCACCCCGAGCTGCAGTTCGACAAGCCCTACCTGCTGGCCATGGCCAACGCGGGCCCGGGCACCAACGGCTCGCAGTTCTTCATCACGGTGACCAAGACGCCGCACCTGAACCGCAAGCACACCATCTTCGGCGAGGTCGTGGATCCGGAGTCGCAGAAGGTCGTCGACGCGATCGCGACCACGGCCACCGACCGCAGCGACCGTCCCACCGACCCGGTCGTCATCGAGTCGGTCACGATCTCCTGATCGTCGGCCTGATCAGTTCGTCAGGCCGAACAGACGAGCTTCACCGATGGCCGGGTGCGAACCCGGCGTCGGTGAGCGCGTCGAGCACCTTCACCGGGTCTGTCCCGAGGTCCCACCGGCTGAGCACCAGCAGCCGGCCGTCCTCGGTGTCGATTTCCAGGAGCCGGACCTTGCGCCCGAGGCGGCGGAATTCGGTGATCCGGATCAGCGTGATGTCCGCCCGCTCGATCCGGCGTTCCCGCCACCATCCGCGGTAGATCAGGGCCCCGTCGCCGATTGCCAGTTTTGGACGTGCCTGCCACGACATCTGTGCGAATGCAACCAAACCGATGCCGGCGAGCCCGACGAGGATGCGCCCTGGCAAGTCTGTGACCAGCGTCACAGCGCTCACGCAGAGCACCAATCCCACTCCTGCAGCTGCGATGATGCTGCCCGTCGGCGGAGCCCACTTAGTTTGCTCTGGGGACAATTCACATGCTCCTAGCGCGGCATTTGCAGTTATCCACAGGTGCTATCCACAATGGGGATGAATCACACGCGTGTGATCCGGTTACATCCAGGTTGCGCGCACGCAAACGCCACGGAGCCGGATCGGACGCGCTCAGCGCCAGCGCATGGTCAGCAGCAAACCTGTGATCATGAAGCCGAACGCGATGGCGTAGTTCCAGACGTTGAGGTCGGCCATCCACTGCAGCACGCTGGGGACCTCGGGGCCGCTGCCGGCGAGCTGGAACACGATCAGCCACACCAGCCCGATCAGCATCAGGCTGATGAAAAACACGACGAACCAGATGCTCGACGGCCCGGACTTGACCTTGACCGGAGTCCGGCTCACCGGGTTGATGGTGAAGTCGTTCTTCTTGCGAACCTTGGACTTGGGCATGGGAACCTTCGGACGGTGCGACGATGGGTAGGAGAAGCCTAACGTAACCGCCGGTTGCGCTTGGAGAAGGAGACGACGCGTGCAGGACCGCGAGACGGCCACGCCACGCCGATCGCTGTGGCGGTTCGGCGTCCCGGCGGTGTGCGCGGCGGCCGGATTGCTCCTCGGGGTGACCCACAGCGTCTCCGGTGGCGACGAGATCCGGCGCAGCGACTCCCCCCGGCTCGTCGATCTCGTGCGCGAGACCCAGCAGTCCGTCGACCGCATCACCGCCCAGCGCGACGTCCTGGTGGCCGAGACCGAGAACCACCACGGCGGCTCCCCCGCCACCGCGGCCGCACTCCAGGCGATGACCACCCGATCCGACGCGCTCGCGGTCCAGGCCGGGTCGGCGCCGCTGCGTGGGCCCGGGCTCGTCGTCACCCTCAACGACGCGCAACGGGACGCCCAGGGCCGGTTCCCGCGCGACGCCGCACCCGACGACCTGGTCGTCCACCAGCAGGACATCCTGGCGGTGCTCAACGCGCTGTGGAGCGCCGGCGCCGAGGGCGTCCAGGTGCAGGACCAGCGGATCATCGGTACGTCCGCCCCGCGGTGCGTCGGCAACACGCTGCTGCTCAACGGCCGCACCTACAGCCCGCCGTATGTGATCACCGCGGTCGGCGACGCCGACGCAATGCAGGCCGCCCTGGCGGCCTCTCCCCTGGTCTCGCTGTACAAGCAGTACGTGGTGCGCTTCGGCCTGGGGTATCTCGAGGAACGCCGCGACGTCGAACTGGTCGGCTACACCGAGCCGGTGCGCATGAAGTACGCGACTCCGCTCGGCCCGCTGGGTTACTGACCCGTTACGACTGCGGCCCTCCCCGCGCGGCGCGATAACCTGGCCACATGCAGGTACTCGTCGTCGACAACTACGACAGCTTCGTGTTCAACCTGGTCCAGTACCTGGGCCAGCTGGGCGTGGAGGCGACCGTCTGGCGCAACGACGACGCACACCTGGCCACCGAGGCCGACATCGCGGCCGCCGCGCGCGCGTTCGACGGCGTGCTGCTCAGCCCGGGACCCGGCACCCCCGAGCGGGCCGGCGCCACCATCGGTCTGGTGCGGGCCTGCGCAGAGACGCAGACTCCCCTGCTGGGCGTGTGCCTGGGCCACCAGGCCATCGGGGTGGCGTTCGGCGGCACGGTCGACCGGGCGCCGGAACTGCTGCACGGCAAGACCAGCACGGTGTTCCACACCGACCAGAGCGTGCTGCGCGGGTTGCCCAACCCGTTCACCGCGACGCGTTACCACTCGCTGACGATCGTGCCTGAGACTCTGCCCGCCGAGCTGACCGTGACCGCGCGCACCGAGGGCGGCGTGATCATGGGCGTGCAGCACACCCAGCTGCCGATCCACGGTGTGCAGTTCCACCCCGAGTCGATCCTGACCCAGGGCGGGCACCGCATGCTCGCGAACTGGCTGGGCTACTGCGGCGAGGCGCCCGCCGAGTCGCTGGTCCGTCAGCTCGAGGACGAGGTGGCCGCCGCGGTCGAGGCCGCTACGACGCGAAGCTCAGTGTGATCCGTCCGCCGAAGTTGACGCCGCTGCCCGGCGTCGGCGTCTGGCGCACCACCGCGTTTGCGCGCTGACCGCTGTTGGGAACGTCCGGGCCCTTGTCCAGCACGCCCGTCCACCCCAGCGCCCGCAGACGCGGTTCGGCGTCGGTCCAGAACATGCCGGTCAGGTCCGGCATGACGAACTGGTTGCCGCGCGACACCTGCAGCTGGATGACCGTGTCCTGCGGGACCGTCTCCCCGGCCGCCGGCTCGCTGCCGACCACCTGACCGGCCGTCACGGTGCTGTCCACCTCGACCGGCACGGACTTGGTGAAGCCGGATGCCGACAGGACCTCCTGGCAGACCTGGGCGGTCTGGCCGACGCAGTCCGGCACCGGCGCCGTCGCCGGTCCGCGTCCCACCACGACGGTGATCTCGTTGGTGATGGCCGACGTCTGGTTGGCCGGCGGGACCGTGGAGATCACCTTGTCGCGCTGCTCGGGCAGGGATGTCGACGTGGTCTGCCGGAACCGCTCGAAGCCGGCGGCGGTGAGCCGGCGGACCGCGTCGGCATAGCTCAGGCCGGACACGTCGGGCACCTCGCGCTGCTCGGGGCCGGTGGACACGTTCAGCGTCACCTCGTCGCCCGCGGCCACCGACGCGTTGGCGTCGGGTTCGGTGCTGATCACATGGTCAGGCGGAACCGATGAGTCCGGGCGCTGCTGGGTACGGATGGTGAAGCCACGGTTCTGCAGCGCCGCGATCGCGTCTGCCGACGCCTGGCCGCGCACGTCGGGGACCTGGACCTCGCGGGTGTCGCCGCCGAACAGGTTGATCGCCACCGTGACCACGACGGTCAGCACCGCCAGGACCGCCACCGCGACCACCCAGCGGGCCACCGAGCCGCGGCGGCCGGAGGAGTCATAGGAGGCCTGGCGGCGGCGCCCGGCGTTCATCGGCGACGACTGGTGCGGCGGGGTCGCCGCCAGCAGCGACGTCCGCTCGGCGTCGGTGAGCACCTTCGGCGCGTCGGGCGTCTGCCCGCTGTGCACCTTGACCAGGTCGGCGCGCATCTCCGCGGCCGTCTGGTACCGGTTGTCGGGGTTCTTGGCCAGCGCTTTGAGCACCACCGCGTCCAGGTCGGGTGAAATGCCGCTGTGGCGCGCCGAGGGCGGCACCGGATCCTCGCGGACGTGCTGGTAGGCCACGGCCACCGGGGAGTCCCCCACGAACGGCGGCTCGCCGGTCAGGATCTCGTAGAGCACGCAGCCCAGCGAGTACACGTCCGACCGAGCGTCGACCTTCACCCCGCGCGCCTGCTCGGGCGACAGGTACTGGGCGGTGCCGATGACCGCCGCCGTCTGGGTGACCGGGTTGCCGGCATCGGCGATCGCGCGGGCGATGCCGAAGTCCATGACCTTCACCGCGCCGGTCTTGCTGATCATGATGTTGGCGGGCTTGACGTCGCGGTGGATGATCCCGTGTTGGTGGCTGAAGTTCAGCGCCTGGCACGCGTCGGCGATCACCTCGATGGCGCGCGTCGGCTCCATCGGCCCGTCGGTGTGGACGATGTCGCGCAGGGTGACCCCGTCGACGTACTCCATCACGATGTAGGGCAGCGGCCCGGTCGGGGTCTCGGCCTCGCCGGTGTCGTAGACCGCGACGATCGCCGGGTGGTTCAGCGCGGCCGCGTTCTGCGCCTCCCGACGGAAACGCAGGTAGAAGCTCGGGTCGCGGGCCAGGTCGGCGCGTAGCACCTTGATCGCGACGTCGCGGTGCAACCGCAGGTCGCGGGCCAGGTGGACTTCCGACATACCGCCGAAGCCGAGGATCTCGCCGACTTCGTAGCGGTCGGACAGGTGCCGTGGGGTTGTCATCTCAGCGTCTGTTCTGAAGCGGGCAGGCTCACCGCCACCGGCGGTGGACGGTCAAAAGGGGTTGTTACCCAGTATCGGTCTGATTCACGATCGTCGATGCTCGCGGGCATCGCCGCGGGTGTCTCGGTCGGCGCCACCTCCGATGTCGGGGTCTCGGTGACCGTCGGTGGCGGGGTGCGGTCCCGGCGGTCCTGCGCGTTGAGCACGATCAGGATCGCGATCACGATCGCCAGCGCGCCGAGTACGCCTGCGGCCCACAGCAGCGCCCGCTGGCCCGACGAGAACGTGCGCCGGGCCGGTGGTGCGGACCGATGGTTGCCGGTGCTGCGCGCCCTCGCCGCGGTGGCCGGGGCCCGGCCGGTCATGTCGGCGGCGGGTCGGGGCGCGATGGCCGGGGGCACCGCTGTGGGTGCGGCGCGCCCGATCGACGGGGCCGCGTTGGGCCGGGGCGGCCGGCGCCCGGCCCGGACGGCGGCAACCGCGTCGGCGAATGCACCGCCGGACTTGTAGCGCATGCCCGGGTTCTTCACCAGCGTGATCTCGATCAGCTCGCGCACGTTGGGCGGCAGGTCGGCCGGCAGCGGCGGCGGGGTCTCCTTGATGTGCTTCATCGCCACGGTCAGCGCACCGTCGCCGGTGAACGGCCTCTTCCCCGAAACCGATTCGTAGCCAACAACTCCCAGCGAGTAGACATCGCTGGCCGCGGTGGCGTCGTGGCCGAGGGCCTGCTCGGGGGCGATGTACTGGGCGGTGCCCATCACCATGCCGGTCTGCGTCACCGGCGCCGCGTCGACGGCCTTGGCGATGCCGAAGTCGGTGAGCTTGACCTGGCCGGTCGGAGTGATCAGGATGTTGCCCGGCTTGACGTCGCGGTGCACCAGGCCCGCGGTGTGGGCGACCTGCAGCGCGCGTCCGGTCTGCTCGAGCATGTCCAGCGCGTGGCGCAGCGACAGGCGGCCGGTGCGCTTGAGCACCGAGTTCAGCGGCTCACCGTTGACCAGCTCCATCACCAGGTAGGCGGTGCGGCCCTCGCCGTCGATGTCGGTCTCGCCGTAGTCGTACACCCCGGCGATACCCGGATGGTTGAGCATCGCGACGGTGCGCGCCTCGGCGCGGAACCGCTCGACGAACTCCGGGTCGGTGGAGTACTCGGCCTTGAGGACCTTGATGGCGACCCGCCGGCCCAGCCGCGAGTCCACGCCCTCCCAGACCTGGCCCATGCCGCCGGTCGCGATGAGGCGCTGCAGCCGGTAGCGGCCGGACAGGGTGACGCCGACGCGGGGACTCATTTCTTGCCTCCGGCAAGGCGGCTCATTCTCTTGCCTCCGGCAACGTGGCTCATTCTCTTGCCTCCGGCAACGTGGCTCATGAGCCCTCCCGCAATGCCGCGGCGATGGTGGCCCGCCCGATGGGGGCTGCGACGGCACCGCCGGTGGCCGAGAGCCGGTCTCCCCCGTTCTCCACCAGCACGGCGACCGCGACCTTGGGTGCCTGTGCGGGCGCGAAAGCGATGTACCAGGCATGCGGCGGCGTGTTGCGCGGATCCGTGCCGTGCTCCGCAGTGCCGGTCTTGGATGCGATCTGCACGCCGGCGATGGCTCCCTTCTGCTGCGTCACCTGCTCGGCGGCGACCATCAAGTCGGTAAGTGTATCTGCGACCTGCTCGGTGACGGCTCGGCGCTCTTCGGTGGGCGACGTCGTGGCGATGTTGGACAGGTCGGGGCCTTGCAGGCTGTCGACCAGGTAGGGCTGCATCGTGACACCTCGGTTGGCGATGGTCGCTGCGACGACGGCGTTCTGCAGCGGGGTCAGCGCGACGTCACGCTGACCGATGCTGGACATGCCCAGCGCGGCCCCGTCGCTGATCGGGCCGACGGTCGACTCGGCGACCTGGAGCGGAATGCCGACGGGGACGTCGTCGATGCCGAACTCGCGGGCGGCGCCGCGCAGCGCGTCGGCGCCGGTCTCCAGGCCCAGCTCGACGAAGGCGGTGTTGCAGGAGTGCGCGAACGCGTACTCCAGCGTGGCGGTCGGCGCGCCGCCACAGGGGCTGCCGCCGAAGTTCTGCAGGGTCGCGGTGCTCTGCGGCAGCGGGATGCGGGGTGCGGCGGTCAGCTCGGTGGCTGGCGTGGCCCCGGACTGCAGCGCCGCGGCCGTGGTGATCACCTTGAACGTGGACCCGGGCGGGTAGGTCTCGGCGATGGCGCGGTTGATCAGCGGGGAACCCGGGTCGTCGCGCAGCTGCTGCCAGGCGGTGGACTGCTCGGCCATGTCGTGGGTGGCCAACAGGTTGGGGTCGTACGACGGCGCCGACACCATGGACAGGATCTTGCCTGTCGACGGTTCCAGCGCGACCACCGCGCCGCGGCACGGCCCGTTGCAGCCCTCCTGCATCGCGTCCCAAGCCGCTTGCTGCACTTGGGGTTTGATGGTGGTGGTGACGTTTCCGCCGCGGGGGTCGCGGCCGGTGAAGAAGTCGGCGAGACGGCGGCCGAACAGGCGTTCGTCGGATCCGTTGAGAATCTGGTCCTCGGCGCGCTCGAGGCCGGCGCTGGAGTAGCTCAGCGAGTAGAAGCCGGTGACCGGCGCGTAGGTCTGCGGGTCGGGGTACACGCGCAGGAACCGGAACCGGCCCTCGGTGGCCACCGAGTAGGCGAGCGGCTGCCCGCCGGCGGAGATCTGGCCGCGCTGCCGCGAGTACTCGTCGAGCAGCACCCGCTGGTTGCGCGGGTCGGCGCGCAGTCCGTCGGCGGTGAAGACCTGGGTGAGGGTGGCGTTGGCGAGCAGCAGCACGACCAGAGCCATGATCATCACCGAGATACGGCGCAGGGAGGTGTTCATACCTTCTCGATCACCTCGGTGCTGGCCACGGCGAGATTGCCGGCCGGGAGGGGCTTGCCGACGAGCGGGCGGCGCGCCGAGTGCGAGATGCGGACCAGGATGGCCAGCAGCAGATAGTTGGCCACCAGCGACGAGCCGCCGTAGGACATCCACGGGGTGGTCAGGCCGGTCAGCGGGATGAGCTTGGTGACGCCGCCGACCACGATGAACAGCTGGATGGCCAGGGTGGAGGCCAGGCCCGCGGCCAGCAGCTTGCCGAAGCTGTCGCGCACGGCGATCGCGGTGCGCAGCCCCCGGATGATGACGATCGTGTAGAGCATCAGGACCGCGGCCAGCCCGACCAGGCCGAGCTCCTCGCCGATGGCGGCGATGATGAAGTCGGTCGACGCGGCCGGCACGGTTCCGGGCTGGCCGTTGCCGAGGCCGGTGCCGAAGATCCCGCCGGTCGCGAAGCTGAACAGCGACTGCACCATCTGGTAGCCGGCGCCGTCGGGGTCGGCGAACGGGTCACGCCAGGTCTGCACCCGGACCCGCACGTGGTCGAACACGTAGTAGGCGACGATGCTGCCCGCGGCGAACAGCCCGAGACCCAGCACCACCCAGCTGAACCGTTCGGTGGCGATGTAGACCAGCACCAGGAACGACGCGTAGAGCAGCAGCGAGGTGCCCAAATCCTTCTCGAAGATCATCACCCCGATGGAGGCGACCCAGGCGGCCAGCAGCGGCGCCAGGTCGCGCGGGCGGGGCAGGTCCATGCCGAGCACGTGCTTGCCGGCGCTGGTGAACAGGTCGCGCTTGGACACCAGCACCGCGGCGAAGAAGATCAGCAGCAGGATCTTGGAGAACTCCGCGGGCTGAATCGAGAAGCCCGGCAACTTGATCCAGATCTTCGCGCCGTTCTGCTCGGACATCGAGCGGGGGAGCAGTGCGGGAATCGCCAGCAGGATCAGGCCGGTCAGGCCGCACACGTAGCCGTAGCGCGACAGGGTGCGGTGGTCGCGCAGCAGGAACACCACCGCCGAGAATCCCAGGACCCCCACCAGCGTCCACAGCATCTGCTGATTGGCCGAGCCGCCCAGACCCTGGGCGGTGGTGGTGCCCTCGGCGAGGTCGAGGCGGTGAATCATGACCAGCCCCAAGCCGTTCAGCAGCGCGACCACCGGCAGCAGCAGCGGGTCGGCGTAGGGCGCGAAGCGACGCACGGCCAGGTGCGCTCCGCCGAACAGCGCCAGGTAGGCGATCGTGTACTGCAACAGATCCCAGCTGAGTCCCTGTTCCTGGTTCGCCTCGACGAGCAACAGTGCCACCGTCGTGATCACCGCCGCGAAGCCGAGCAGCAGGAGTTCGGCGTTGCGGCGGTGGGGCAGCGGTGGTGTCACCGCGACCCGCGACTGCGGCGCTGGAGTGGTCATGCCACTTCCCGGCAGTTCGTCCCCGGTCCAGGAGTGGCAGCTGGCAGACGGCGACGTCATCCGGCTGGGCCATTCCGAGATCATCGTCCGCGTTCACTAGGCACGACGGGCCGCTGACGG
>JBNMQW010000020.1:0-79390 GCA_050205485.1 Mycolicibacterium vaccae
GGCTGTGGCTGCGGCGGCGGGGTGGGCGGGGTCCACTGCGGTTCCGGCGCGGACTCGTCGCGGTAGCGCCGGCGGCGCGGGGGCACGTCGGCGTCGCGGCGATGCGTGCCGCCGGCCTCGGCGGGCGGCGCCTCCTCGGGCAGCGGCGGCACCGCGGACACGTCGATGATCGGGCTCTCGACGGTGTCCGGGGCGGCCAGGTCCAGGTCGGGGGCGGGCTCCTCGGCGTCGACGCGGCTGCTGCTGACCCGGCCGGCGGTGTCGGTGTCGGGCGTCCACTCCCCCAGTGCGGGCCGGCTGCGCTCGGTCTCGATGGCGCGCAGGTGCGACAGGTCGGTGTCGAACAGGTACTCCAGGTTGGCGCGCAGCGCGGCGAGCTCGGCGCGCAGCGCGGTGACCTCGTCGGCGGACTGCTCCCGCAACTCGGCGGCGAGCTCGCGCCGCAGGTGGGACTCCACGGTCAGCTCGTATTCGCGGCGCGCCGAGATCTCCCGCTCGAGCTGCAGGTCGTAGACGAGCTTGAGGTCACGCACCTTGGCCTGGTCGCTGTCGGACTGGCGGCGGTAGATCACCGACACGAACGCGGCCACCACCGCGGCCCACAGCGCGAGGATCACGGCGAGCTTGAGCAACTCGACGCGGTTGGTGAACACCAGCGCGGAACTGGCCGCGATGGCCAGGACCAGCAACACCGTCGTCAAGATCCAACCCGGCCTTCGACCGCTGCGCCGAAGCCGGGCGCCGCGGGTCGGATCGATCATGGGCCGACTGTACCTTCCACTGCTCGTCTGGCGTGTCGACCGTCACGGCGATTAAGGCGATTAAACCGGGTCGTGATCAACTGTGTGCCGCATCGGTATCCGCCGACAGGTCGTCGGGCGATTTGCAGCAATGCTGCAGCCACAGCGCCGCGCTCACCAGCGCCAACGCGCACAGCGCGGCTACCACGACACCGGGGGAATCCTCTGCGGCCACCCGCAGCTGACCGCGCCGCGGCAGCAGGTAGACCGCGACGCCCACCCACCAGCCGAGCACCACACCGCCCATCCAGGCCGAGGCCTTGGCGATCACCACCGACCGCGCGACCGCGAGCGGATGCAGCCGGTCCACGCCGACGCCGATGTCCCCGTCGCGGATCCGCGCGCGGACGTAGAAACCCCAGCCCGCCACTGCGACGGCGACCCCGAGCAGCGACACCCCGGTCCACAGCGTGATCGGCGGGAAATACCGGTACAGCACCCGCACCAGCACATAGCTCAGCACGGCCACCGCGGCGGCCGCCACGGCCAGGTCGCGTATCCGCGTCGGACCCATCAGCCGAGCACCAGGGCCAGTTGGGTGTGCCGCACCCCGGCGCGTTCGGCCGGGTCGAGGCCGGCCAGCAGCGCGGCGACGTCGGTGTGGGTGCCGTCGTGGATCAGGGTCGCGTCCGGCTCCACCGCCAGCCAGGGCACCAGCACGAAGGCGCGTTGGTGGGCGTACGGGTGCGGCAGTGTCAGCACGTCGTCGGCGACGGTCACCTCCACCCCGTCGGCGCGCACCTGCACGATGTCGACGTCGAGGGTGCGCGGGCCCCAGCGCTGAGTGCGGGTCCGTTGCGCGGCGTCCTCGATCTCGTGCGCCAGCCGGAGCCAGCCGTGCCCGTCGAGCGCCGGGTTCTCGGCGAGCACCACGGCGTTGAGGAACGGCTCCTGCTCGACGCCGCCCCACGCATCGGTCTCGTACACCGGGGACACCGCGCGCGCCGCACCGCCGAGCTCGTCGACGACCGATTGCAGGTGGGCCTGCCGGTCCCCGAGGTTCGAGCCGATCGACAGCACCGCGAACGTCACTGCGCGTCCCGTTTCCGGCGGGCGACCACGGCCACATCCGCGAAGTCCAGCGGGATCGGCGCCGACGGCTTGTGCACCGTCACCTCCACCTCACGCACCCGCTCGTCGGTGAGCACACCGTCGGCGATCTCGGCGGCCACCGTCTCGATGAGCCGGCGCGGCGGTCCGGCGACCACGGCCGCGGCCTGCTGGGCCAGCGCGCCGTAGTCGAGGGTGTCGGCGAGGTCGTCGCTGCCGGCCGCGGCCCGCAGGTCCATCCACACCGTGATGTCGACGACGAAGTCCTGGCCGTCGCGGCGCTCGTGGTCGAACACGCCGTGGAAGCCGCGCACCCGCAGCCCGCGCAACTCGATCCGGTCAGTCATGTGTCCTTCCCGCGGCCTGCCAGGCCGACACCACGGCCAGCGCGTCGACCGAGGCCTGCACGTCGTGCACCCGTACGCCCCACGCGCCGTGCCAGCCGGCCAGCGCGGAGATCACCGCGGTGGCGGTCTCCCGTCCGTCCGGCGGTCGCGGCGCGCCGTCCGGGCCGGCCAGCAGCGTGCCCAGGAAGCGTTTGCGCGACGCCCCGACCAGCACCGGGATCCCGGTGGCGACGAACTCGGGCAGCGCGGCCAGCAGCGCCCAGTTGTGTTGTGCGGTCTTGGCGAACCCCAACCCGGGATCGATGATGAGCTTGGCCGGGTCCACCCCGGCGCCCACGGCGGCGTCGACCGCGCTCATCAGCTCGTCGCGCACCTCGGCGACCACGTCGCGGTAGTCCGGCACCGTGTGCGGCCGGTCCTGGCCGACCGAGCGCCAGTGCATCAGCACCCACGGCACCCCGGCCTCGGCCACCACCCGCGCCATGTCGGGGTCGGCCCGGCCGCCGGAGACGTCGTTGACGATGGACGCGCCGTGGCGCACCGCGGCTTCGGCCACCTTGGCGTGCATGGTGTCGATGCTGACGGTGATCGACTGTCCGGCGAGAGCTTCGACGACGGGCAGCACGCGGGCGGATTCGACGTCGGGGTCGACGCGCACCGCCCCGGGGCGGGTGGACTCACCGCCGACGTCGACGATCGCCGCACCCTGCGCCACCAGCTCGACGCCGTGCGCGATCGCGCGGTCCCGGTCGAGGAACAGCCCGCCGTCGGAGAACGAGTCGTCGGTGACGTTGACGACGCCCATCACCTGCACAGGAGTGCTCACCTGCGCAGGATCAGGTCCAGAGCTTCGGCGCGAGATGCCTTGTCGGTCTTGAACTGTCCGCGCACCGCCGACGTCGTGGTGACCGCTCCCGGCTTGCGGATGCCCCGCATCGCCATGCAGAGGTGCTCCGCCTCGATGACGACGATGACCCCGCGCGGATCCAGGCGGCGCATCAACGCGTCGGCGACCTGCCCGGTCAGCCGTTCCTGGACCTGCGGCCGCTTGGCATAGAGGTCCACGACGCGCGCCAGCTTGGACAGCCCGGTGACCCGCCCGTCATCGCCGGGGATGTAACCGACGTGCGCGACCCCGTGGAAGGAGACCAGGTGGTGCTCACACGTCGAGTACATCGGGATGTCCTTGACCAGAACGAGTTCGTCGTGCTGCTCGTCGAACATCGTCTTGAGGACGTCGTCGGGGTCGGTGTAGAGCCCGGCGAAGATCTCGCGGTAGGCGCGAGCGACGCGGGCCGGAGTGTCCACCAACCCCTCCCGGTCCGGGTTCTCACCGATCGCGATCAGCAGTTCGCGGACCGCGGCCTCGGCGCGCGCCTGGTCGAACTCGGGGGTGGTGACCGTGGCCGAATGATTCTGCGACCGCGTCATCGAAGTCTCCATTCAGTTGTCAGCCCGGCCTAGTCACGGCGCGGTGCGTCGTTGCGACCGTTGTCCCTGCCCCTGTCGGCCGCGGGGTCGGATCCCGGGTCGGTCGCCCGGTCCGGTCCCTGTTCGGTCTGGCCGGGGTGCTGATGCGGCTGGTATGGCGGGTAGTACGGCTGCGGTGCGCCCTGCCAACCCGACGGCGGATACCAGTAGCCCTGCTGCGGGTGCTGGTGCTGCGGCTGGGCTTGCGGCGCGGTGGGCTGCGGACCGTGCTGCTGCGGGGGCGGCGGCCAGCCCGGCGCGTGCCAGCCGGCCGGCGCGCCGTAGTCGGGCTGCGTCGGGCCGACGGGAGCACCGTTGGCGCCGTTGGTGCCGCCGTTCTTGGCGGACGCCTCGGCGGCGGCCTGGGACGCCTGCGCGATCGCGGCCTTGAACGCCGGCTCGGGAACCGGCTTGGGCCAGGGTTCGCCGCGCTCCATCGCCAGCTCGCCCGGGGTCTTGATCGGCGGTTTGTCCGACGGGATGCGCCCGCCGAAATCGTCGAACATCGTCAGCCGGGGACGCTTCTTCACGTCGGCGAAGATCGCCTCGAGCTCGTTGCGGTGCAGCGTCTCCTTCTCGAGCAGCTGACCGGCCAGGGTGTCGAGCACGTCGCGGTACTCGGTGAGGATCTCCCACGCCTCGGTGTGGGCGGCCTCGATGAGCTTGCGGATCTCGTCGTCGATGTCGCGGGCGACCTCGTGGCTGTAATCGGCCTGGGTACCCATGGTGCGGCCCAGGAACGGGTCGCCGTGCTCGGTGCCGTAGCGCACCGCGCCCAGCTTGGAACTCATGCCGTACTCGGTGACCATGGCGCGCGCGATCTTGGTGGCCTGCTCGATGTCGGACACCGCACCGGTGGTGGGCTCGCGGAACACCAACTCCTCGGCGGCGCGTCCGCCCATCGCGAACACCAGTCGCGCGATCATCTCCGACCGGGTCATCAGACCCTTGTCGTCCTCGGGGACGGCGACGGCGTGGCCGCCGGTGCGGCCGCGCGCGAGGATCGTCACCTTGTAGATCGGTTCGATGTCGGGCATCGCCCACGCGGCGAGGGTGTGGCCACCCTCGTGGTAGGCGGTGATCTTCTTCTCCTGCTCGCTGATGATGCGGCTCTTGCGGCGCGGCCCGCCGACGACACGGTCGACGGCTTCCTCGAGCGCGGCACCGGTGATCACGGTGCCGTTCTCGCGCGCGGTGAGCAGCGCGGCCTCGTTGATGACGTTGGCCAGGTCGGCGCCGGACATGCCCACGGTGCGCTTGGCCAGGCCGTCGAGGTCGGCATCGGGGGCGATGGGCTTGCCCTGCGAATGTACCTTCAGCACCGCGCGGCGACCCGCGAGGTCCGGGCTGGACACCGGGATCTGGCGGTCGAAGCGGCCCGGGCGCAGCAGCGCGGGGTCGAGGATGTCGGGCCGGTTGGTGGCGGCGATCAGGATGACGCCCTGGCGTTCACCGAATCCGTCCATCTCGACCAGCAGCTGGTTCAGCGTCTGCTCGCGCTCGTCGTGACCGCCGCCCATGCCTGCGCCGCGCTGGCGGCCGACGGCGTCGATCTCGTCGACGAAGATGATGCAGGGGCTGTTCTGCTTGGCCTGCTCGAACAGGTCGCGCACGCGGGAGGCGCCGACACCGACGAACATCTCGACGAAGTCCGAGCCCGAGATCGTGAAGAACGGCACCCCGGCCTCGCCGGCCACGGCGCGGGCGAGCAGGGTCTTACCGGTGCCGGGCGGACCGTAGAGCAGCACGCCGCGCGGAATCTTCGCGCCGAGCGCCTGGTAGCGGCTCGGGTTCTGCAGGAAGTCCTTGATCTCGTAGAGCTCCTCGACCGCCTCGTCGACGCCGGCGACGTCGGCGAAGGTGGTCTTGGGCATGTCCTTGGACAGCATCTTGGCTTTGGATTTGCCGAACCCGAAGCCCATCCGGCCCCCGGTCTGCATCCGCGAGAACATCACGAACAGGCCGACGAGCAGCAGCAGCGGCAGCATGTAGATCAGCAGGGTGCCGAGCATGCTGGACTGGTTGACGACGGTGTTGATCTTGACGTTCTTGTCCTGCAGCTCCTCGAACAGCGTCACCCCGTACCCCGTCGGGTACTTGGTGATGACCTGTGTGCTGTCCTCGGTGTCGCTGTTGCCGTTCTTCAGCTCGAGGCGCAACTGCTGTTCGCGGTCGTCGATCTGCGCGCTGTTGACGTTGTCGCTGCTGATCTGCGCCATCGCGACCGACGTGTCGACGGGCTTGTAGCCGCGGGTGTCGTCGCTGAAGTAGAAGAATGACCAACCGAGCAACAGCACCACGGCGATCACCGTGAGCGTGCGGATCACATTCTTGCGGTTCATGAGTGCGTGCGGTTCATCGATGTGTACAGCCGGCGGGACGCGCCCGCCAACAAATCCTTCCAATATGCGCAGCTGGAATAGTCAAGGCTACCGCTAGACCAACGTCTGGAAGTTCCCGGAGTTCACGGAGGGAACAATCAGGCCGGGAGTCGGAGGAGTTCGTGCGCGCTCGGATGGTGCAGACCAACGGTGTCACATTGCGTGTGCTGGAGGCCGGGCAGCGGGGCGCACCGACGGTGGTGCTGTGCCACGGCTTTCCCGAACTGGCGTTCACGTGGCGCCACCAGATCCCCGCGCTGGCCGCCGCCGGTTACCACGTACTCGCCCCTGACCTGCGCGGATACGGGGGCTCCGACAAGCCGGCCGACGTCGCCGCCTACTCCGTCGACGAGCTGACCGCCGACGTGGTCGGGCTGCTCGACTCCGAGGTCGGCGGCGGTGCGGAGCAGGCCGTGATCGTGGGGCACGACTTCGGCGCCGTGGTGGCGTGGGCGGCGCCGCTGCTGGCCCCGCACCGGTTCCGCGCGGTCGCGGGCCTGAGCCTGCCGCCGGTCCCCCGCCCGAAAGTGCCGACCACCCAGGCGTTCCGGCGCATCTTCGGCGACCGGTTCTTCTACATCCTCTACTTCCAGGAACCCGGCCCGGCCGATGCGGAACTGCAGCGCGATCCGGCCGCGACGTTCCGCCGCCTGTTCGCCACGGGCGCAACCGACAGCCCGCCCGCGGGCCCGGACGTCCCGGACGACGCGGGGTTCCTCGACCGCATCCCCGACCCCGGCCGGCCGCCCGACTGGCTCACCCCCGAGGAGTTCGGCGTCTACGTCGACGAGTTCACCCGCGGCGGATTCACCGCTCCGCTGAACTGGTACCGCTGCTTCGACCGCAACTGGGAGCTGACCGCCGACACCCCGGCGCCCACGATCGGCGTGCCGGCCCTGTTCATCGGCGGCACCGCCGACGCCACCCTGGCCTACACCCCGCGCGACCGCGTCGCCGAGGTGGTGAGCGGCGACTACCGCGAGGTGATGATCGACGGCGCCGGGCACTGGCTGCCCGAGGAACGGCCCGACGACGTGACACGCCTGCTGATCGAGTTCCTCTCGGAGGTCCACCGCGGCTGACTACTCTGCCGTGCATGCCGATCACCTCCAGAGTCAAGGCCGTCACCGCCGCCGGACTGCTCGCCGCGGCGCTGACCGCATGTGATGCGCAGGCCGGGCCGGCCGCCGCGCCGGGTTTGGACAGCCGGCAGGTGACCGTCGTCGGCGCCGGGCAGGTGCAGGGCACCCCGGACACGTTGACCGTCAACGCGTCGATGGAGTCGCTCGCCGCGGACGCCACCACCGCGATGAACCAGACCAACGAACGCGGTCAGGCGATCATCGACGCCCTCGTCGAGCTCGGCATCGACCGCCGCGACCTGGCGACCACCGAGGCCAGCCTGCAGCCGCAGTTCGGCGGACCCGACAACACCGCGATCACCGCGTACCGGGCCACCAACTCGATCAACATCAAGATCCGGGACCTGGACATGGCGTCCGACGCGATCGGGCTGGTGGTGAGCACCGGCGGTGACAGCGCGCGGGTGAACTCCATCAGCTACTCGATCGAGGACGACTCCCAGCTGGTCCGCGACGCCCGGGCGCGCGCGTTCGAGGACGCGCAGGACCGGGCCCAGCAGTACGCGCAGCTGTCCGGGTTGTCGCTGGGCAAGGTCATCTCGATCACCGAGTCGACCGGCACCGCCCCGCCGGTGCCGATGATGCCGTCCTCGCCGCGCGCGCTGGAGGCCGCCGTGCCGCTCGAGCCGGGTCAGCAGACCGTCGGGTTCGAGGTGACGGTGATCTGGGAGCTGGCCTGATCAGCCGGGTTCGACGAGCACCGGGATGCCGTTGAGCACCGCGGTGCCCGACAGCGGGTCGAGCATCGCGCCGTCGTTGAGCTGATTGGCGTTGACGCCCGGCGCAGCCGCGGCGACCCGCTGGCCGGTGCCGCTGCGGTCGTGTCCCCAGCCGTGCGGTAGCGACGCCACCCCGCGGCGGATGCCGTCGTCGAGTTCGACCGGCACCACCAGCTCACCGCCCGGCCCCTTGACCCGCGCGGTGTCGGTGACACCGAGGTCGGCGGCGTCGGCGGGGTGCAGGCGCAAGGTGCAGCGGTTGGTGCCGCCGGACAGTGCGGGCAGGTTGTGCATCCAGCTGTTGTTGGACCGCAGGTGCCGCCGGCCGATCAGCAGCAGCCCGTCGGGTACCGACGTCAGCGCGGCCCGCAGGCGCGCGGTGTCGGCGACCAGCGGCTCCGGCGCCAGCTCGATGCGGCCGGACGCGGTGCGCAGCACCTCGTGCAGGCGCGGTCGCAGGGGCCCCAGGTCGACGCCGTGCGGGGCGGCCTCGAGCCGGTCCAGGGTCAGGCCGTCGGGGCGGGCGCCGAACGCGTCGCCGTAGGCGCCCAGGCGCAGCATCATGTCCAGGCGCCGCTCGTAGCCGCGGCCCGGCGGGAGCTGCGCGATCAGTTCGTCGACCGCGCGGCCCGCGACCGGCGAGCCCGGGTCGGCGCTCTCCTTGGCCAGCGTGGTGGCGATGACCTGTTCGTCCACCATCGCGGGGTCGGCGTCCTGCCCGATTCCGTACAGCGCCAACGTGATCCGGGACAGGATCTCGGCCTCGTCGGGGCGCCCGGACAGCGGCAGCGCCGGTGGTGAGTAGCGCGCGTTGTTGCGGATCGCCAGCCCGTTGAGGGCGAAGTCGAAGTGCGGGCTGCGCGACGGCGGCGGTGGCGGCAGCACCACGTCGGCGTGCCGGGTGGTCTCGTTGAGGTACGGGTCGACGCTCACCATGAAGTCGACGCCGTCCAGCGCACGGTCCAGGCGGTTGCCGTCGGGCGCCGACAGCACCGGGTTGCCCGCGATGGTGATCATCGCCTTGATCTGTCCCTCGCCGGGCGTCTCGATCTCCTCGGCCAGCGCGGTCACCGGCAGTTCCGAGAGCACCTCGGGGTGCCCGGACACCCGGCTGTGCCAGCGCCCGGTGCCCCATCCGCGGCCGCCGCGGCGCGGGCGCGGCGCGGGCGCGGTGGCCGACAGCGGGAACATCGCCCCGCCGGGCCGGTCCAGGTTGCCGGTCAGCACGTTGACCACATCGACCAGCCAGTTGCCCAGAGTGCCGAACTCGACGGTGGAGGTGCCCATGCGTCCGTACACCGCGGCGCTCGGGGCAGCCGCCAGCTCCCGGGCCAGCCCGCGGATCGCGTCGGCGTCCACCCCGCAGAACGCGGCCACCGACTCCGGCGTGAAGTCGCGGGCCAGCTCGCGCACCTGCTCCAGTCCGGCCACGTCATCGGAAAAGTGGCCGAGGTCGACGAGGTTCTCGTCGAACAGCACCGCCACCACCGCGAACAGCAGCGCCGCGTCGGTTCCCGGGCGCGGCGCCAGATGCACGTCGGCCAGCTCGGCAGTGCGGGTGCGCGCCGGGTCGACGACCACGAGCCGGCCGCCGCGCCGCCGCAGCGCCCGCAACCGGCCGCCGAAGTCGGGCGCGGTGGCCAGGCTGCCGTTGGACACCAGCGGGTTGGCCCCGATGACCACCAGGTAGTCGGTGCGGTCGAGGTCGGGCACGGTGAACGCGCCCGGGCTGCCGAACATCAGTCCCAGGGCGACATGCTTGGGCATCTGGTCGAGCGTGCTGGCCGAGAACACCTGCCGGGTGCCCAGCGCGCGGATGATCAGCGGCGGATACAACGAGCCGGCGACGGTGTGCGCGTTGGGGTTTCCGAGATACATACCGACCGAGGGGCCGCCGTGCCGGGCGACGGCGCCCCCGAGCCCGGCGGCCGCGGCGGCGAACGCCTCGTCCCAGCCGACCTCGGTGAGCACGCCGTCGCGCCGCACCAGCGGTGCGGTCAACCGGTCGGGGTCGTTGTCGAGCTCGGCGAAACTCGCCCCTTTGGGGCAGATGAAGCCGGCGCTGAACACGTCGTCGCGGTCGCCGCGCGCGCCGGTGACGCGGTCGGCCTCCACGGTCAGGGTGAGCCCGCAGGTGGCCTCACAGAGCGGGCAGATTCTCAGCGCGGTGTCGGGCATCACCGCATTCTGCGCCCGCTAGCGGTTTTCGTACACCTTCGGTTCCAGCGTGCCGATGTACGGCAGGTCGCGGTACCGCTCGGCGTAGTCGAGGCCGTAGCCGACGACGAACTCGTTGGGGATGTCGAAGCCGACGTAGGTGATGTCGACGTCGGCGCGCACCGCCTCCGGCTTGCGCAGCAGCGTGCACACCCGCAGCGAGCGCGGGTTGCGGGTGGCGAGATTGCGCAGCAGCCAGGACAGCGTCAGACCAGAGTCCACGATGTCCTCGACGATCAGCACGTCGCGGTCGTTGATGTCCCGGTCGAGGTCCTTGAGGATGCGCACCACACCCGACGACGACGTCGACGACCCGTAGGAGCTGACCGCCATGAACTCCAGCTGCGTGGGCAGCGGGATGGCCCGCGCCAGGTCGGTGACGAACATGACCGCGCCCTTGAGGACGGTGATCAGCAGCAGATCCTGCGCGCCCGGCCGCGCCAGCGCGTCGCGGTACTCGTCGGCGATCTGCGCGGCGAGTTCGGCGGTCTTGACGCGGATCTGTTCCTCTGACAAGAGCACCGATTTGATGTCGCCGGGATACAACTGGGCAGCAGGCGCAGACACGTTCCACAGCGTAGCGGGAGCGGCCCGCGGCACCCGGGCCGGTGCTCAGACCGGCTCGCGGTGCAGCAGGAGCGCGGCCCCGCGCCGCCCGGCGAACAGCCGCTGCCGGCGTGCGTCGCTCGGCACTGCGACCGCGCCCTGCCCCCGCCAGGCGGTGATCAGCGCGTCGACGGACCGGATGTGGGTGTCGGTCAGCCCGGACGCGCCATGGGCCAGCAGCCATCCCCGGATGACCCGGCGGCGGATCGCGTCGGGAAGCCCGGCCAGCACCCCGACGTCGGGCTGGTCCCCGAGCCCGGCGAGGGCCGCGTCGGCCAGCTCGTCGAGGGTGTCGCTGTCCTCGCGCAGCGCGGTGGCGGTCCGGGCCAACGCCTCGGCGACGCCGCCGGCCAGGACGTCCTCGAGCAGCGGCAGCACCTCGGTGCGCAGCCGTACCCGGGTGTAGCGCGGGTCGACGTTGTGCGGGTCCTGCCAGGCCGTCAGCCCGGCCGCCGCGCAGGCCGCGGCCGTCACCGCGCGGCGCACCCCGAGCAGCGGACGCCACCACGGCGGGTCGTACGGGCGCATCCCTGCGATCGAACGGGGCCCCGAGCCGCGACCCAGCCCGAGCAGCACCGTCTCGGCCTGGTCGTCGAGGGTGTGCCCCAGAAGCACCGGGCGGCCACCGCGGGCGCGTTCGAGCGCGCCGTACCGCGCGGCCCGCGCCGCGGCTTCCGGGCCGCCGGCGTCGCCGACCTGCACCGTGAGTACCTGCGCGGCAACGCATCCCACCGACAGGGCCTGCTCCCGCGCGGTGGCAGCCACCGCGGCGGAGCGGGGCTGCAGGCCGTGATCGACGATCAGCGCGGTGGTCGGCCGCAGCGCGGCGGCGGCGACGGTCAGTGCCAGTGAGTCCGCGCCGCCGGAAAGCGCGACGCACCAACCGCTCTCACCCGGGTCGTGGTCGGACACGAACCGCGTGAGCGCGGTGCGCACCGCCGCTACAGCACCCGGTCGATCCATCGCTGCGGCACATCGATCTCGGCGGGGCGGGGCAGGGTGTCGGCATCGGTCCACACGGCGTTGAAGCGCGCCATGCCGACCCGGCCCACCACCTCGTCGACGAACGCCTTGCCGCGGGTGTACTGGCTCATCTTCGCGTCGACGCCCAGCAGCGCGCGCACGATCCGTTGCAGCGGAGACTGTTTGCGCCGCCGGCGCTGGTCGAACCGGGCCCGGATGGTGGCCACCGTCGGCACCACCGCGGGCCCGACAGCATCCATGACGTGCTCGGCGTGACCTTCGAGCAGCGTGCCGAGCACCAGCAGCCGGTCCAGCGCCTCGCGCTGCGCGTCGGACTGCACCGCGCGCAACAACCCCAATACCCCGGCCGAGTTGGGTTCCGGCGCAGTCGATCTGCGCTCCCGCACGTATTCGGCCAGGCGTGAGACCACCTGCGTCAGGTCGTCGGCAGCTTCCTCGGTGAGCACCGCCAGCGAGTTCGACATGTGGTCGGCCAGCCAGGGGTTGGCGCGGAACTGCACGCGGTGGGTGACCTCGTGCAGGCACACCCACATCCGGAAGTCCGCGGGCACCACCCGCAACTGGCGCTCCACCGCGATGACGTTGGGATAGACCAGCAGCAGCTCTCCCCCGCGCCCGTGCTCCCCGGACGCGAACGGGTCGTACTGGCCGAGGATGCCCGAGGACACGAACGCCAGCACCGCCGCGGTCTGCGCACCGGCGATGCGGCCGCTGATCAGCCCGGGCTTGCCCGCGCCCCCGTCGGCGCCGCCGGTCATCACCTTCATCGACTGGGTCGCCGCATGGATCCATTGCGGCCGGTTGACGATCCGCGCCTCCGGGATCTCACCGCCCTCGATCAGTCCGGTGACCTCCCGCACCGGGATCTCCGAGGCCCGGGCCGACTCGGCGAGCTGCTCGACGGCTTGGCGGCGGGTGTAGTCGGTGGCCGGCGGCTCCGGCCGGGCCAGCTTCCCACCCAACGCGGCGGCGAATTCCCAGTCGACCGCGCGGCCGACACTGAACGACGTGGTCTTGGCGGACGTGGTCTTGGCGGACGGGGTCTTGGCGGACGGGGTCACGAGCGGCACCCACACGACCGCAGCGTGGCGGCGAACGCGTCCAGCGCGGTACGCCCGGTGGGGCCGGCGTCGTTGGACAGCAGCGCGAACGTCAGCACCCGGTCGTCGGCGTCGGTGACGATGCCGGCCAGCGTGTTCGTTCTGGTCAGGGAGCCCGTCTTGGCGCGCAGGAATCCGGCCGCGTCGGTGTCGAGGTAGCGGTAGGACAGCGTGCCGCTGCCGCCGGCGATCGCCAGGGTGTCGACCAGCGGCCGCAGCTCGGGTTTGTCGGTGCCGGCCGCGGCGGTAATCACCTCGTCGAGCGTCGCGGCGGTCAGCCGGTCGTCGACCGACAGGCCGCTGGAGTCGAACAGCTCGGCGCCCGTCACGTCGATCCCGGCCTTCTCCAGGGTGGCCAGGACGGCATCGGCGGCGCCCTCGAAGCTCTGCGGCTTGCCCAGCGCGTCGGCGATCTCGCGGCCGATCGACTCGGCCATCACGTTGTCGGAGAAGTTCATCATGTCGCGCAGCCGTTGCATCAGCGGCGGTGACTGCACCGAGGCGATCTCACGGCCCTGCGCGGCCGTCGGCAGCACCGTGACCGTGGCCGGGTCCACCTGCAGCGCGGCGGCCAGGGCGCGACCCGCGTCCAGCGCGGGGGTCTTGGAGCGGCGCGACTCCACGGTGACCGGCTGGGTGCGGCCGCCGTCGAGCATCACGGACTCGATCGGCGCGATGTCACCGCCCTCGATGTCTCGGGGGTCCCAACCGACCGCCATCGACGGCCCGCGGTAGGCGCTGACGTCGACCTGCACGGTCTTGACGGCGACGCCGCTGCGGCGCACCTGGTCGGCCAGGTCGACGATGCGGGCCGCGTCGCGGTACCAGGTGTCCTCGCCGTGCGGCGCCGCCGACAGCGTCTGGTCCCCGCCGCCGACGAGCACCACCACGCCCGGCGACGGCGTCACCACCCGGGTGGTCAACCGGTCGCTGCGGTCGAGCGCCAGCAGCGCGGCCGCCGCGGTGATCGTCTTGTTCGTCGACGCCGGCTGCATGGGCACGTGTGGGCCCTGCTCCCACAGCACCTCGCCACTCAGCGCGTCGGAGATGCGCCCGGTGAGCCGGCCGAGGTCGGGATTGGCCAGCACCGGAGCCAGCGCCGCGGCCAGACCACGCGCGGTCGGCTTGGCGGCCGAGTCGGTCACCGGCACGACACCGGGCTGCGCCGAGGCCGGCACCGGAACCGGCGGCACCGCCACCTCGTCACCGGGCTGGCGCGCCGCCACCACGGTGGTGGTGGTGACCACGGCCACGAGCAGCACGAGCGCCAGGCCGAGGATCACGTAGGTGGAACGTCGCCACCGAGTGGGCCGCATGTAGTGCAGGGTATCGCTCGTCTAGGGTTAATCTGCGTCGTCGACAGACGACCTCCGGTCATTCGCGAAGCCTAGGAGTTGCAGCGGTGCAGTTCGACGTCCTCATCGAGATCCAGAAGGGATCGCGCAACAAGTACGAGGTGGACCACGAGAGCGGCAAGGTGAAACTGGACCGCTACCTGTTCACCTCGTTCGGCTACCCCACCGACTACGGCTACATCGAGGACACCCTCGGCGAGGACGGCGACCCGCTGGACGCGCTGGTCCTGCTGCCTGAGCCGGTGTTCCCGGGGTGCATCGTCGAGGCCCGCCCGGTCGGCATGTTCCGCATGACCGACGAGAAGGGCGGCGACGACAAGGTGCTGTGCGTGCTGGCCGACCCGCGCTGGGACCACATCCAGGACATCGGCGACGTCAACCAGTTCGAGCTCGACGCCATCAAGCACTTCTTCGTGCACTACAAGGACCTCGAGCCCGGCAAGTACGTCGAGGCCGCCGACTGGGTGGGCCGCGAAGAGGCCGAGGCCGAGATCAACCGCTCGATCGAGCGGTTCAAGACCTCCGGGCACTGACTCCCGCACCGACTCCCGCAGCCCACCACGGCGAGAATTTGCGCGACCGTAACACGCGGTAATACGCCTGTGCCCTGACCTGCTCATCATCGAGCTGTGCTGTTGCATCAGGGGATCGGCCTCGACGCGTTCAACGCACTGCCGTTGCGCCGAGCCGTGCACTGCGTCTTCGAATGCTGCTACAGCGTGCCGCTGGCCGCCGACCTGGCACGGGCGCGGCCGTTCGACAACCACGACCAGCTGTTCCGCTACGCCGACGAGCTGCTGTTCGCGCTGAGCGAGGACTCCATCGACTCCGTCCTGCAGGCCTACCCCGACGTCGGCCGGCGTCCAGGCAGCGAGAAGTCCGCGGCCGAACAGTGCGCCATCTCCGACGCCCGCCCCGAGGTGATGGCCGGACTGGCCGCCGCCTCCAAGACCTATCTCGAGCACTTCGGCTTCGGATTCGTGATGTTCGTCAACGGCTACGGCGCCGACGGGGTGCTCGCGGCCATGCGCAACCGCCTGCAGAACGACTACGAGACCGAACGCAAAGTGGTGCGCAACGAGCTGGCCCGCATCAACCGGACCCGCCTGGAACGCATGCTGGGCCCCGAGGGCGGCTACGACAACTGGTGAGTCAGAGCGCCGGGCAGCCGGTCGAGCACCTGCCGGCCCAGAGTCGCGACATCCTGCTGCGGCGACGCCGCGATCAACGTGACCCCGTCGGCCACACCGGCCGAGTTGATGTCCTTGATCAGACCCACCAGCCCCTCGACCGTGCCGGCGTACTGCACCGTGTCCGGCGCCGACGCGTCGATCGCGCTGCGCGCCGTCCGGAAATCCCCGGCGACCGCGACGGCGACGTCGAGTACCGCGACCGCCGCGCTGTCGCGGTCGTGGACGCGGCGGCACGCCCGCCGCGCCTGCTGCAGATCGGGTGCGCTGACCCGGACGATCGCCTGATCGCCGCCGTCGGTCAGTTCACGCAAACCGGTGTCGTCCGAAACGAAGAGCCGCACGCAGTCACGCTAGCCGGGCACCCGGCGGGGAGCGACGGTTGGGATCACCGCGAACGCAATCACCCCTTCTCGCCGTTGCGCACGTCGTGCACCCGCGTCTTGTACAGGCTGGCTGCGGTGGTGATCAACAGGGTGACCACGATGACTCCCAGCGACGCCAGCGTCGGGATCTCGGGCACCGGCACGTGCTCGCCGCCGTTGATGAACGGCAGCTCGTTCTCGTGCAGCGCGTGCAGCAGCAGTTTCACCCCGATGAAGCCGAGGATGAACGCCAGACCCTGCGACAGGTAGACCAGCCGCTTGAGCAGGTCGCCGAGCAGGAAGTACAGCTGCCGCAGACCCATCAACGCGAACACGTTGGCGGTGAAGACCAGGTACGGCTCACGGGTCAGGCCGTAGATCGCCGGGATGGAGTCCAGCGCGAACAGCAGGTCGGTGGTACCCAGCGCGACGATGACCAGGAACATCGGCGTCATCACCCGCTGGCCGTTTTCCTTCACCCACAGCTTCAGGCCGTCCCAGGTGTCGGTGAAGTTCAGCCGCTTCTGCGCGAACCGCACCACCGCGTTGTCGCCGTCATCCTCGTGGTCGGTGTCGCGGACCAACTTGACGGCGGTGTAGATCAGGAACGCGCCGAACAGGTAGAACACCCACGAGAACTGGTTGATGGCCACCGCGCCCAGCGCGATGAAGATCCCTCGGAAGATCAGCGCCAGGATGATGCCGACCAGCAGCGCCTGCTGCTGGTAGATCCGCGGCACCTTGAAGCTGGCCATGATGATCAAGAAGATGAACAGGTTGTCCACCGAGAGGCTGTACTCGGTGAGCCAGCCGGCGAAGAACTCGACGCCGTACTGGCTGCCGTGGAAGAACCAGGTCCACAGTCCGAACGCGATCGCCAGGCCCACGTAGAAGGTCAGGGCGACCGTGGTCTCCCGGCGTGATGGTTCGTGCGGCCGCCGGCCGATCACGATCACATCGAAGAGCAGGATCGCGATCGTCACGGTGAGCGTGATCGCCCACTCGAGCCCGCTGACGTTCAATTCAACCTCCGGTCGTCGTCTCAACGCCGGAGGTCTCTTCCACCGCCCGAAACGGACGGCCCGCGTTACCGGTCGTCCGACGACGGACGACGTGATGACGACAGCGCGGCGAAGGAATACTCCCCTCCAAGGCAGCCATTGTGCCAGGGCGGTGTCCGACACGCGCGCGGGTACCGCCCGGGCGCGAGCGCCGCCCAGAGACGCATAGGGTTTGTACCCGTGACAGCAGCGGATTTCACGCCGCAGATTCCGGCCCAGTTCCTCCTGTCTGCGCAGGCTCCCCCGCCGCGCACCCTGATCGACATCCTGTACGACACGGCGCGGCGTCATCCCGAGGCGCCCGCGCTCGACGACGGCGAGGTGCAGCTCACATACGCCGAGCTGCTCAGCGACATCGAGGACAGCGTGTCCTGGCTGGCGGCCCGCGGAATCGGCCGCGGCGACCGGATCGGGATCCGGATGCCGTCGGGCACCTACGCGCTCTACGTGGCGATCCTGGCGACCATGGCTGCCGGTGCCGCCTACGTCCCGGTGGACGCCGACGACCCACCGGAGCGCGCCGAGCTGGTCTTCACCGAAGCCGATGTGGTCGCCGTGATCACCGAACGCGGCCTGATCCGCGGTCCCGGGTCGTCGCGGGGCTGGCGCGCCGCGTCCCCGCTGAGCCGCGACGACGCGTGGGTCATTTTCACCTCCGGATCGACCGGCACCCCGAAGGGCGTCGCGGTCACCCACCGGAGCGCGGCGGCGTTCGTCGACGCCGAGGCCACCCTGTTCTGCCGGGACGCCCCGCTGGGCCCGGGCGACCGGGTGCTGGCCGGGCTGTCGGTCGGGTTCGACGCGTCGTGCGAGGAGATGTGGCTGGCCTGGCGGCACGGCGCCTGCCTGGTGCCGGCTCCGCGGTCGCTGGTGCGCAGCGGCATGGACCTGGGCCCGTGGCTGGTGTCGCGCGACATCACCGTCGTCTCGACGGTGCCGACGCTGGCGGCGCTCTGGCCGCCGGAGGCGCTGGAGTCCGTGCGGCTGCTGATCTTCGGCGGTGAGGCCTGCCCGCCCGAGCTGGCCGAGCGGCTGGCGGCCGGGCCGGACGGCGCGGGCCGGGAGGTGTGGAACACCTACGGGCCGACCGAGGCCGCGGTGGTGTCGTGTGCGGCCCGGCTGACGGGTCAGGGCCCGGTCAGCATCGGACTGCCCCTGCCGGGCTGGGACCTGGCGGTCGTCGACGCAGACGGGGAACCCGTTGCTGTCGGGGAGGTCGGCGAGCTGGTCATCGGCGGGGTCGGGCTGGCCCACTACCTCGACGCCGACAAGGACGCCGAGAAGTTCGCGGCGATGCCCACTTTGAGCCCACACGGCTCGTGGAGCCGCGCCTACCGCAGCGGCGACATGGTGCGCCTGGAGGAGGACGGCCTGTACTTCGTGGGGCGCGCCGACGACCAGGTCAAGGTCGGGGGCCGGCGCATCGAGCTCGGCGAGGTGGACACCGCGCTGGTCAACCTGCCCGGCGTCGCAGGCGGCGCGGCCGCGGTGCGGCGCACCCGCAGCGGCACCCCGGTGCTGGTCGGCTACGTCGTGGCCGCCGACCCGGCGCAGTTCGACGTCGCCGCGGCGCGCGCGGCGCTGGCCGCGCATCTACCCGCGGCGATGGTGCCGCGGCTGGCCGTGGTCGACGAGCTGCCCACCCGCACGTCCGGCAAGGTCGACCGCGACGCCCTGCCCTGGCCCGTCGGCGACGACCGCGACGCTGAGAGCGCCGACCTGGCCGGCACCGCCGGCCGGCTCGCCGAGCTGTGGCGCGACGTCCTCGGCGCACCGGTGGACGGTCCGCAGGCCGACTTCTTCGCCCTGGGCGGTGGCTCGCTGTCGGCGGCCCAGCTGATCGCCGCGCTGCGGGCGGACCATCCGCAGGTGACCGTCGCCGACCTCTACGACCATCCGCGGCTGGGCTCGCTGGCCGCCTACCTCGATGAGATGGCCCCGGCCCCGGAGGTGACCCCGCGCGTGGTGGCGCCGGTGCCGACGTGGTCGCAGGCCGTCCAGGTGCTCGCCACGCTGCCGCTGGCCGTCCTGACCGGCGCCCAGTGGGTGGTGTGGCTGGCGCTGGCCAACAACGTCGCTGCCGAACTGGCACTGGTCGGCTGGGCGCGACCGGTCGACTGGTGGTGGGTGCTGGCCGGCTTCGGAGTGTTCGTGACGCCGCTGGGCCGGATGGGTATCGCGGCGTTCGCGGCGCGGGTGCTCGTCGGCGGCCTCGCGCCGGGCACCTACGCGCGCGGCGGGTTCGAGCATCTGCGGGTGTGGCTGGCCGAACGGGTGGCTGCCGCCAGCGGCGCCGAGAACATGGCCGGCGCCCCCTGGTTGGTGTATTACGCACGTGCCCTGGGCAATTCGATCGGCAATGGCGTGGACCTGCATTCGGCGCCGCCGGTCACCGGGATGCTGACCCTGGGGCACCGCTGCGCGATCGAGCCGGAAGTCGACCTGACCGGGTACTGGATCGACGGCGACCAGTTCCACGTCGGGCCGGTCACCGTCGGCAACGACGCCACCGTCGGTGCGCGCACCACGCTGCTGCCGGGTGCGGTCGTCGGCAAGAACGCCGACGTGGCGCCCGGGTCGGCGGTTGTCGGCAAGGTCAAGAACGGGCAGTACTGGAAAGGGTCGCCGGCGGTGAAGTCCGGCAAGGCCCGGCATCCGTGGCCCGATCACCGGCCGCCCCGGCGACCCCTGTGGGCGCTGGTGTACGGCGTGACGTCGCTGCTGCTGGCCGCGCTGCCGCTGGTCGCGCTGGCCTCGGGGCTGACGGTCCTCGGGTGGGCGGTGCGCGGCACCGAGACGCTCACCGCGGCGGTCATTCCCGCGCTGGTGTGGCTGGTGCCGGCGACGCTGACCGCCCTGGCGGTCTACGCGGCACTGACGGTGCTCGGGGTGCGGGTGCTCTCTCTCGGCCTGACCGAGGGGTACCACCCGGTGCGCAGCCGCCAGGGCTGGCAGCTGTGGGCGACCGAGCGTCTGATGGACGCCGCGCGCAACTACCTGTTCCCGATCTACGCAAGCCTGCTGACACCGATGTGGCTGCGGCTGCTCGGCGCGAAAGTCGGTCGCGGCACCGAGATCTCGACCGCGCTGCTGATCCCGAAGTTCACCGTCGTCGAGGACGGGGCGTTCCTGGCCGACGACACCATGGTGGCGTCCTACGAGCTCGGCGGCGGCTGGATCCACGTCGCGCGCGCCACCGTCGGCAAGCGCGCGTTCCTGGGTAACTCGGGGATCACCCAGCCCGGCCGCCGGGTGCCCGACGACGGGCTGGTCGCCGTCCTGTCGGCGACGCCGGCCAAGGCCAAGACCGGCTCGTCGTGGCTGGGCAGCCCGCCGGTACGGCTGCGCCGCCGGCCCACCGCCGCCGACGCGCTGCGCACCTTCTCCCCGCCAGTCCGTCTGAAGGTGTTGCGCGCCGTCGTGGAGACCTGCCGCGTGCTGCCCGTGATCCTGACGTTCGCGCTCGGGGTGGCGGTGTTCGGCGGGCTGCAGGCCGTCGCGGTGCACCTCGGGTGGTGGTGGACCGCGCCGGCGGCCGGCGCGGTGCTGCTGCTCGCCGGGGCGGTGGCCGGTGCGGTGGCAGCGGTCGCCAAATGGGTTGTGGTGGGCCCGATCCGGGCCGGGGAGCATCCGTTGTGGTCGTCGTTCGTGTGGCGCAACGAGGTCGCCGACACGTTCGTCGAGACCGTCGCGGCGCCGTGGTTCGCCCGCGCGGCGGCCGGCACCCCGGTGATGAACGTGTGGCTGCGCGCGCTGGGCGCCAAGATCGGGCGCGGCGTGTGGTGTGAGACCTATTGGCTGCCCGAGGCCGATCTGGTGACCCTGGGTGACGGAGCGACGGTCAACCGCGGCTGCGTCGTGCAGACCCATCTGTTCCACGACAGGATCATGCGGATGGACACCGTGACCATGGAGGCCGGCGCCACGCTCGGGCCGCACTGCATCGCGCTGCCCGCCGCCCGAATCGCCGCCGGCGCCACCGTCGGCCCCGCGTCGCTGGTGATGCGGGGTGACGAGGTCCCGTCGTCGACGCGCTGGCAGGGCAACCCGATCGCGTCGTGGACCGGGCGCCGCAAGAAGAGCGCCCCCGACGGCGCCGGCAAGTCCAAGAAGTCTGCGGCGGCGTGAGGAGTCGCAGGCAGTCCAAGGGGTCGGCGCCCGTCATCGACCCCTACCTGCCCGGTACCGGAAACTTCGGGTACCGGGCGTCACGGTACGACCTGGACCTCGACTACAAGGTCGCCAGCAACCGCCTCGGGGCCACCGCGACCATCACCGCGGTCACCCTGGCCCAGCTGAGATCGTTCACCCTCGACCTGTCCGGGGTGCTGACGGTGTCGAAGGTGACGGTCAACGGCGAGAAGCCCGCACAGTTCCGCACCGCAGGCAACAAGCTGCACATCACCCTGGCCGACAATCTGCCCGCGGGCGCGGCCATGACGATCGTGGTGCGCTACGGCGGCAACCCTCGGCCTATCCGAACCATGTGGGGTGCAGTTGGTTTCGAGGAACTCACCGAGGGTGCCCTGGTGGCCGGGCAGCCCAACGGCGCCTCCTCGTGGTTCCCCTGCGACGACCACCCGGCCGCCAAGGCCAGCTTCGGTATCCGCATCGCCACCGAGAGCGCGTATTTCGCGCTGGCCAACGGGCAGTTGGTCAGCCGGCGCGCCCGCGCCGGGATGACGACGTGGGTCTACGAGCAGGCCGAGCCGACGTCGACGTACCTGGTGACACTGCAGATCGGCCCGTACCACCGGCATCGGATGAGCAAGAACGGTGTGGAGATGGCCGCCGTGCTGCCCGACCGGCTCCGTCGCGCCTTCGATCACGACTTCGCGCAGCAGCCGCAGATGATGAAGCTGTTCGTCGAGTTGTTCGGGCCGTATCCGCTCGCCACCGGCTACACCGTGGTGGTCACCGACGACGACCTGGAGATTCCTCTCGAGGCGCAAGGGATCTCGATCTTCGGGGCCAACCACTGCGACGGCGCCGGGTCGGCTGAACGGCTGATCGCCCACGAACTGGCCCACCAGTGGTTCGGCAACTCGGTCACCGCGCAGCGCTGGCGCCACATCTGGCTGCACGAGGGATTCGCGTGCTACGCCGAATGGTTGTGGTCGCAGCACAGCGGCGGCCGCAGCGCCGACGAACTCGCCCGCCACTACTACGCCAAGCTCGCGGACTCGCCGCAGGACCTGGTGCTGGCCGACCCCGGTCCCGAGGACATGTTCGACGACCGCGTCTACAAACGCGGCGCGCTGACCCTGCACGCGCTGCGCAAGCAACTCGGCGACGCGGACTTCTTTGCGCTGCTGCGCGATTGGACCACCCGCTACCGGCACTCCACCGCGGTCACCGACGACTTCACCGGGCTGGCCGCGCAGTACGCACACACCTCGCTGCGGCCGCTGTGGCAGGCCTGGCTGTACTCGAAGGAGCTGCCGCCCCTGGATGTGTGGGCGTGACCGATGCGACGGCCGGCCCGGCCGGCGCGGTCACCCGCGGCAGCGTGGTCCGCGTCGGTGTGGCGACGGCGATGTCGGCGCTGTGCGGGTACGCGGTGCTGTATCTGGCCGCGCGCGACCTCGATCCCGCCGGCTTCTCGGTGTTCGGGGTCTTCTGGGGTGCGTTCGGTCTGGTCAGCGGCGCGGCGTTCGGGCTGCTGCAGGAGACCACCCGCGAGGTGCGGTCGGCGCCCTACACCTCGCGCGGCGTGGAGCGCACCCGCCCCATCGGGGTGGCGGCCGGGGTCGGGCTGGCCGCGGCCGCGGCGCTCGCCGTGACGTCCCCGCTGTGGGCCGGGCACGTCTTCGTCGAGCAGCAGACCCTCAGCGTCGCGCTGCTGTGCTTCGGCCTGGCCGGATTCTGCCTGCACACAACGATTCTCGGGCTGCTCGCCGGGCTGGACCGGTGGTCGCACTACGGCGCGCTGATGGTCGCCGACGCCGGGCTGCGGGTCGTGGTGGCGGCGGCGGGCTTCATGGTCGGGTGGGGCCTGGGCGGCTATCTGTGGGCCAGCGTGGCCGGCGCCTGGGCGTGGCTGCTGATGCTCGCGGTGTCGCCGACCACGCGCGCGGCCGCCGCGCTGCTGACCCCCGGCGGTACCCGCGCATTCCTGCGCGGCACCGGGCACTCGATCGCGGCGTCGGGGGCCTCGGCGGTGCTGGTGATGGGTTTCCCGGTGCTGCTGCAGGCCACCTCCGCCGAGCTCGGCGCCACCGGCGGGGTGGTGATCCTGGCGGTCACGCTGACCCGTGCGCCGCTGCTGGTGCCGCTGACCGCGATGCAGGGCAACCTGATCGCACACTTCGTCGACCGTCGCGCCCACCGGCTGCGGGCGCTGCTCACGCCGGCCGCGGTGGTGGTCGCCGTCGGCGCGCTCGGCGTGGTGGCCGCCCGGGCGTTCGGGCCGTGGCTGCTGCGGACCGCGTTCGGCGCGCAGTACGAGGCCGACGGCACCCTGCTGGCGTGGCTGACCGCCGCGGCGGTGGCCATCGCGCTGCTCACGCTCACCGGCGCCGCGACCGTGGCCGCGGCGCTGCACCGGGCTTACGCCGCCGGCTGGGTGATCGCGACGGTGGCGGCGGCGCTGCTCCTGCTGCTACCGCTGGAGCTCGAGGTGCGCACGGTGGTCGCGCTGTTGTGCGGTCCGCTGCTGGGCATCGTCGTGCACCTGGGCGCACTCGTTACCGTGACATACCGACCCTCCCCGCACGCGAGGACGAAGGAGACACCGTGACCTGGTTGGTGACCGGCGGCGCCGGATACATCGGCGCGCACGTGGTGCGAGCACTGCGCGGCGCGGGGCTGCCCACCGTCGTGATCGACGACCTGTCCACCGGCCGGGCGCAGTTCCTGCCCGAAGGGGTGCCGTTCGTGCAGGCCAACCTGCTCGACGGCGCCACCGTGCGCGCCACGCTGGACACCTATGAGGTCAGCGGCGTCATCCACATCGCCGGCTACAAGTACGCCGGGGAGTCGGTGCAGCGGCCGCTGCACACCTACCAGCAGAACGTGTCGGCGATGGTCACGCTGCTCGACGCGACCACCGCGGCGGGTATCGACCGGTTCGTGTTCTCGTCGAGCGCGGCCGCCTACGGAACGCCCGACACCGAGGACGTCGACGAGACCACCGCCACCCACCCGGAGTCGCCGTACGGCGAGAGCAAGCTGATCGGCGAATGGCTGCTGCGCGACGTCGGCACCGCCACCGGGCTGCGCCACACCAGCCTGCGCTACTTCAACGTGGTCGGCTCGGGGACCGACGACGTCTTCGACGTGAGCCCGTTCAACCTGTTCCCGCGGGTGTTCGACATGCTGCTGAGCGGTCAGACCCCGCGCATCAACGGCGACGACTACCCGACGCCCGACGGCACCTGCGTGCGCGACTACGTCCACGTCTCCGACATCGCCGCCGCGCACGTCGCCGCGGCCCGCCGCCTCGACGAGGGCCGCGACATCGAAGCGGTCTACAACCTGGGCAGCGGGTCGGGCACCTCGGTGCGGGAGATCATGACGACCATGCGCGAGGTCACCGGCATCGACTTCGAGCCGGCGGTGGCACCCCGCAGACCGGGCGACCCGGCCCGCATCGTTGCCAACGGCGACCGGGCCGCCCGCGACCTGGACTGGCAGATGCGCCACTCCCTGACCGACATGGTCGCCTCGGCCTGGTCGGCCCGGCAGGCCGTGGGCCAGTCCGATGCGACCGCTGGGACGGCCCCCTGACGGGCGCGCGGAACTGGGTCGCCCGCACCGCCGTCGCGCTGATCGCGCTGCACCTGGTGGTCCGGGCGGTCCTGGCATTCGGTGGCTACTTCTACTGGGACGACCTGATCCTGGTCGGGCGGGCCGGCACCCAGCCGCTGTGGTCGCTGGGCTACCTGTTCGACGACCACGACGGGCACGTGATGCCCGGGGTGTTCCTGGTCGCCGGGGCGATCACCCGCCTGGCGCCGCTGGACTGGGTGGGTCCCGCGCTGAGCCTGGTGCTGCTCGCGTTGCTCGCGTCGCTGGCGTTGCTGCGGGCGCTGTGGGTGATCCTGGGCTGGCGTCCGGTGTTGTTACTACCGTTGACGTTCGCGTTGTTCACCCCGTTGGCGGTGCCCTCGTTCGCGTGGTGGGCCGCCGGCCTGAACTCGCTGCCGATGGTGGCGGCGCTGGCGTGGGTGTGCGCCGACGCGATCCTGTTGGTGCGCACCGGGCGGATCCGCTACGCGGTGTCGGCGGCTCTGGTCTATCTGGGCAGCCTGCTGTTCTTCGAGAAGTCCGGCATCATCCCGTTCGCGGCGTTCACCGTGGCGGCCCTGTACTTCCACGTCACCGGCACCGCATCGGTGCGCGACGTGTGGCGGCGCGGGGCCCGGCTGTGGGGGGCCACCGCGGCGCTGACCGTCGCGTGGATCGGCGTGTACCTGTTGGTCGTCGACCAGCAGCGGTGGAGTCTCGATCTGGCGATGACCTGGGATCTGCTGTCGCGCTCGGTGACCCACGGCATCGTGCCCGGGCTGGTCGGCGGCCCGTGGGACTGGCAGCGCTGGGCGCCGGCGTCGCCGTGGGCCACCCCGGGGGTGGCGGTGATGGTGCTGGGCTGGGCCGCACTCGCGGCCGCGCTGGCGCTGTCGCTGGTGCGCAAGGAGCGGATCGGGCCGGTGTGGCTGGCCGCCGCGGGCTACGCGGTGGCGTGCCAGGCGCCGATCTATCTGATGCGGTCGTCGCGGTTCACCGCGCTGGAATTGGCGCAGACGCTGCGGTATCTGCCCGACCTGGTCGTGATGCTGACCCTGCTGGGTGCGGTCGCACTGTGCGCACCGAACCGGACCGGTACCGCGTGGCTGGACCGGTCCACGCTGCGGACGGTCATCGTGACCTGTGCAGCAACGGTTTTCGTGGCCAGCAGCCTGTACTCCACGGCGACGTTCTACACGAGTTGGCGTGACAACCCGACCAAGGGCTACCTGCAGAACGCGCAGGCCGGTCTGGCTGCGGCACACCGGGATTCGGAGGCGCCGATGCTCGACCAGGAGGTCGATCCGCTGGTGTTGCAGCGGATCGCGTGGCCGGAGAACCTCGCATCGCACATGTTCGCGCTGCTGCGTGACGGGCCGGAGTTCGCTCCCGCCACCACCGATCTGCGGATCATCGACCGGCAGGGTCACGTCGTCGACGCCCTGGTGACGTGGGTCCGGGCCATCCGCCCCGGCCCCGACCCCCGGTGCGGCTATCTGGTGCAGCCCGACTTTCCCGTGCGCATGCCGCTGGACGGCCCGCTGTTGCCGGCGGATTGGACCGTGGAGCTGAACTACCTTGCCAACAGCGACGGCTCGGTCTCGCTGGCGCTGAACGAGGGCGACGAGGTGAAGGTGCCGGTGCGGCCGGGCCTCAACCGCGTCTACGTGCGGATGCCGGGCGCCGGGGACGCGATCACCGTGCGTGCCACCACCGCGGCGCTGTCGGTGTGTGTCGCCGCGGGTCCGGTCGGGTTCGTCGCACCCAGATAGGTCATGCTGGGCGGGTGCCCAGTGTGCGCCGGCTCGCCCGCCGAGAACGCCTCGAGTTCGCCGAGTTGCTGGCGGGTCTGACCGCGGAGCAGTGGGCCGCGCCCAGCCTGTGCGCCGGCTGGTCGGTGCGCGACGTGGCGGCCCACACGGTGGGCTACCTGGATCAGACGGTGCCGCGGCTGGCGGCGCGGATGGTCGCCGCGCGCGGCGACGTGGACCGGGTCAACGCGGCGATCCAGCCGACGTTCGCAGCGGCGGCCCCCGCCCGGCTGGTCGACCTGATGCACCGCGGGGCGGCGCCGTCGGGAGCGGGCGCCCTCTACAACGGGCGGGTGGCCCTGATCGAGTGCCTGATCCACCAGCAGGACATCCGGCGGCCGCTGGGCCTGCCGCGCACGGTTGCGCCGGACGCGCTGCGGGTGGCGCTGTCCTACGCGCGCATCAGCCCCGTGATCGCAACCCGGCGTGTCCGGGGACTGCATCTGGTGGCCACCGACCTGGATTGGTCGGCCGGGCAGGGGCCCGAAGTGCGGGGCCCCGGTGAGGCGCTGCTGCTGGCGATGACCGGGCGCGGCGCCGCGGTGCGCGACGAGTTGAGCGGCGCCGGATCTGACCTGCTCCTGCACTGAACACCTTTGTGTACAATTGTGTACATGCGCGAGGTGGACGTCATCGTGGTCGGGGGCGGCAACGCCGGGTTCGCGACGGCACACGCCGCACGGGAGCGCGGCCGCAGCGTCGCACTGCTCGAACGCGGCACCCACGACGCCGGCGGGAACAGCTACTACACCGCCGGGGCCACCCGGATCACCCACGACGGCCTCGAGGACCTCCTCGACCTCGTCGAACCCGACCCCCGCCACGACCGCACCACGGTGCCGCCCTACAGCGCACGGGAGTACCTCGACGACCTCGTCAAGGTGACCGACGGGCGCACCGACCCGGAACTGAGCCGGGCACTGGTCGACGAGGCCGCGGACGGACTGCGCTGGCTGAGATCACTGGGACTGCGATACCGGCTGATGTACGAGCGGCAGGCCTTCGAACGGCCCGACGGCAGCTACCTGTTCTGGGGCGGACTGCACGTCGGCAACGTCGGCGGCGGGATCGGACTGATCGACGACCACACCCGCGTGGCCAAGGAACTGGGCGCCACCGTGCACTACGGCGCCGATGTCACCGGCTTCGTGCTCGACGGCGACCGGGTGGCCGGTGTGGAGTACCACAGCGACGGCCGGACCCACCGCCTGCTCGCCGAGAGCGTCGTCATCGCCTCCGGCGGCTTCGAGGCCAACGCCGCGCTGCGCGAGAAATATCTCGGACCGGGCTGGGGCAACGCGAAAGTCCGTGGCACCCCGCACAATACGGGCCGCCTGCTGATCGAGGCCATCGAGGTCCTCGGCGCGGCTCGCGGCGGCGACTGGTCGACCTGCCACAGCGTGCAGTGGGATGCGTGGCACCCCGACAACGAGAGCAACCGCGAACTGACCAACCGGTTGACGCGCGGCGGCTATCCACTGGGCGTCATCGTCAACCGCGACGGTCGCCGGTTCGTCGACGAGGGTGCGGATTTCCGCAACTACACCTACGCCCGGTATGGCCGCGACATCCTCGAGCAGCCGGGCTCGGTGGCGTTCCAGATCTTCGACAGTGAAGTCGCCCGGTTGCTGCGCAGCGAGGAGTACCAGATGCCCGGCGTCTCGGTCCGCTCCGCCGACACCATCGCCGGCCTGGCCGGGCAGATCGGCGTCGACCCGGGCGAATTGTCGGCGACCATCGGCGATTTCAACGCCGCCATCGACACCGGCGCGGTGTTCGACCCCAACGTCAAGGACGGTCGGCGTGCCGACGTGACGCCGCCGAAGTCCAACTGGGCCGTGCCGCTGCGGACCCCGCCGTTCTACGCCTACCCCGTCACCTGCGGGATCACGTTCACCTTCGGCGGTCTGCGTGCCGGCGCCGACACCCGCGTCCTGCGTGCGGACGGCCAACCGATCCCGGGACTCTTCGTCGCCGGGGAGGCGTTGGGCGGCTTGTTCTCCGGGAACTATCCCGGCGGCACCGGACTCGCGGCCGGCGTGGTCTTCGGTCGACGCGCCGGTGGCGCGGCCTGACCCAACGCATACACTGCGCGACATGATCGGCGGCGCATCGATCCACGCCACGCTTCGGGCGCGGATCCTCGACGGCACGCTCCGCCCCGGCGAGCGGCTGCGCGAGATCCCGCTGGCCGAAGAGTTCGGAGTGTCCCGCACACCGGTGCGGGAAGCCTTGATGCGCTTGGAGAGTGACGGTCTGGCCCGCCGGGACGGCCGCAGCCTGGTGGTGCACGCGGTCTCGACCGAAGAGCTCATCCAGGTCTACGACCTGCGCATCCAACTCGAAGGGGAAGCGGCAGCCCAGGCCGCCGACCGGCGCACCACCGTCGACATCGCGTCGCTGGAAGCGCTGTGGGAGCGCGACCGCGGACTGGTCGATCCGGACGACGCCGAGCGCACCGCCACCAACCTCGAGTTCCATCGGGCCCTGTGGCGCTGCACCCACAACGGGGTGCTGCAGGATCTGCTCGGCCGACTCAACGCCCACCTCGTGCACGCCCCCAGATCCACTCTGTCCGTGGGCGATCGGTGGGACGAGGCCCTCGACGAACACCATCAGATGATCGTGGCGATCACCGAGCGGGACGCAGCGACGGCGCGCGAGGTCGCCGAGCAGCACATGACGACCGCCCGGAATCTGCGCCTCCAGCTGATCCGCGAGCAGCTCATCCAACCGTGATCCAGTCGTAGTGCCCTGGGGCACATCCGGACCTTGTCGCGCGCCAGATCACTGTATACATTGGTCGACAGACGGAGGTACGTATGTCATCCGAACAACAACCGCCGCGTCGACCACCGCGCCGAAACTGGTCGGCGGTGATCCTGATCGCCCTGCTCGCCCTCGTCCTCGGCGGGCTCATCTACACCCGGCCCCACGAATCGGTCCGGGCTGCCGGACTCGAACAGATCACCGACGCCGGGCAACTGCGGCTGATGGCCCCGGCCGACCCGGGCGGCGGCTGGGACCAGACCGCACGCGCCATGCAGTCCGCGCTGGTGCCGATCATCGGGCGCAGCGAGGTGTACAACGTCGGCGGAGCCGGCGGCACGATCGGTCTGGCCCAATTCCAGCAGATGTCCGGACGGCCCAACGAGCTGATGGTGATGGGCGCCATCATGGTCGGCGCGATCGAGACCAACGAATCCCGTTACGGGCTCGACGATGTCACGCCGATCGCGCGTCTGCTCACCGAGTACCAGGTGATCGTGGTGCCCGAATCGTCGCCGATCACCTCGGTCGAGGACCTCCGCGACGCACTGCGCGCCGACGTCGGCGCGGTCTCGTTCGCGGGCGGCTCCGCCGGCGGCGTCGAGCAGGTGCTCGCGGGGGAACTCGCGCAGGCGGTGGGCGCCAACCCGGCCCAAGTCTCCTACGTCGCGCACTCCGGCGGCGGCGAGTCGCTCTCGACCGTGCTGTCCGGACGCGCGAGCGCGGGCCTGTCGGGAGTCTCGGAGATCAAGCCCTACATCGACAGCGGAGACGTCCGCGCCCTGGCGGTCTCGGCACCCGAGCGCGTCGCCAACCTGCCCGACGTGCCGACGCTGCGGGAACGCGGCATCGATGTCGAGGTGCAGAACTGGCGCGGGGTGGCCGCGCCCAGCGGCCTGACCCCCGAACAACGCGACGCGGCGACCCGCCTGATCCGGGAGATGTCCGAGACCGCCGAATGGCGCACCCTGCTCGACGAAAGAGGTTGGCGGCCAGCCTATCTCGACGGTCCGGCCTTCGTCGAGTTCGTCCGCGGCGACGTCGACCAGACCCGCGACACCCTGCGACAGATCGGACTCATCTCGTGACCGAACCGCGCAAGAAGCCGACGCTCGACGAGCTCGAGACCCGTACCCACCGCAGCGACGAGGCCCCTCCCCCGCCCGATGCGCGGGCAGCCTCGGACCGGCCCGGTGTCGTCAACGAGGTGAGCACCGGCATCTTCGGCCTGGTCATGATCGCCCTCGGAATCGTGGTCTTCGTCGACGCGCGCGGTCTGCGCGCGGTCAACGAGCCCCTGGGTCCCGGCTTCTTCCCGACCGTCGTCGCGATCGGTCTTGTCGCCGTGGGCGTCTGGCTCGCGGCCGAGGGGTGGCGGTACCTACTGCCGGCCTTCGGCTCGGTGCGCGAGTGGACACTCGACGTGCGGCGGATCGGCGGGATCGCCATCGTGCTGGTGACGCTGGTCCTGTGCGCGCTGCTGATGCCGTTCGTCGGATTCTGGCTGGTCGCCACGGTGCTCTACACCGTCAGCGCGGTGATCCTGCAGGCGCCGTTCAGTTGGCGGATCCCGGCCATCGGAGCCATCCTCGCCGGCCTGATCGTGCTGCTGTTCGACCGCCTGATCGACCTGTCGCTGCCCGCCGGCCCGTGGGGTTTCTGACATGGACGCGATGGGCCTGCTGATCGAAGGCTTCTCCACCGCACTGACTTTCGACAATCTGCTGTGGGCGCTACTCGGGGTGACCATCGGTACCGCGGTCGGGGTGCTGCCCGGCATCGGCCCCGCGCTCACGGTGGCGTTGCTGCTGCCGATCACGTTCCGGCTGGAGCCGGCTTCGGCGCTGATCCTGTTCGCCGGCATCTACTACGGCGGCATGTACGGCGGGTCGACGACCTCGATCCTGCTGAAGACCCCGGGCGAGTCGGCGTCCATCATGACCGCGCTGGAGGGCAACCAGATGGCGCGGGCGGGCCGCGCCGCGCAGGCCCTGGCCACCGCCGCGATCGGGTCCTTCGTCGCCGGAACCGTAGGCACGCTGGGCATCACGTTCCTGGCCCCGTGGATCGCCGACTTCGCGGTGTCCTTCGGGCCGCCCGAGTACGTCGCGCTGATGATGGTCGCGTTCGTGACGGTGTCCACCCTGCTGGGGCCGAGCCTGCGCAAAGGGCTGGCCGCGCTGCTGCTCGGGCTGACCCTCGGCCTGGTCGGCATCGACGCACAGAGCGGGCAGGGCCGACTCACGTTCGGCACCGACACCCTGCTCAACGGGATCGACGTGGTGCTCGTCGTGGTGGGCCTGTTCGCCCTCGGCGAGACGTTCGGCCACATCCTCGCCCGCACCGGCCAGTCCACCGTGGAACCCGTTCGGGGACGGGCAATCCTGAGCCGCGAGGACTTCCGTCGGTCCTGGCCGGCCTGGCTGCGCGGCAGCGCCATCGGCTTCCCGATCGGGGCCCTGCCGGCCGGCGGCGCGGAGGTGCCGACGTTCCTGTCCTACGCCGCGGAACGGCGCCTGAGCAAGCACCGCGAGGAGTTCGGTCACGGCGCCATCGAGGGCGTCGCCGGACCCGAGTCGGCCAACAACGCCGCCGCCGCGGGCGTGCTGGTGCCGCTGCTGACGATCGGGCTGCCGACCTCGGCGACCGCGGCGGTGATCCTGACCGCTTTCCAGTCCTACGGGCTACAGCCCGGCCCGGCGCTGTTCACCGAGTCCGGTGACCTGGTGTGGGCGCTGATCGCGTCACTGTTCATCGGCAACACCATGCTGCTGGTGCTGAACCTCCCGCTGGTCAAGATCTGGGCAAGGACGCTGACCATCCCGGCGTGGGGCATCTACGCCGGCGTGCTGGTGTTCGCGATGTTCGGTGCGTTCGCCGCGGGCGGCAACCCGTCGGACATCCTGCTGCTGGTCGGCATCGGTGTGCTCGGCCTGTTCATGCGCTTGGCCGACATCCCGGTCGCTCCCGCGGTGGTCGGCCTGATCCTCGGACCGTTGCTCGAGGTGGAACTTCGCCGTGCGCTGATCCTGTCCGACGGGGACTGGACGGTGCTGTGGTCGACGCCGCTGACGATCGGACTGTGGGCGATCGCGGCCATCGCCATCGTCTCGCCGGTGGTGCTGGGACTCGGCCGGCGCCGCCGTCAGTCCCTGGTGTCGTGACGCGGCCGGCCGCTGGGGCCGGAGAAAAGGTGGAGCCGCCTGGGGGAATCGAACCCCCGACCTATTCATTACGAGTGAATCGCTCTACCGACTGAGCTAAGGCGGCCTGGGTGGGCGTGGTGAGTCTACGGCAGGGGTCGGCGGGCGCCCAAGTCGATCCCCGCGTCACCCACGCAGGGCCTGCCCGACCGTGCCGACCATCGCGTCCACCGCGAACTTCGGCTTGACGTTGACCGCCAGCGCCTCCCGGCACTCCAGGACGGCCTCGATGCAGCGCAGCAGCGCCTCGGGCGACGCGTGGGCCGCCATCGCCGCAACCCGTTCGGACATGTCCGGATGGTTCGGGGTGACCTCACCGGCACCCGAGGCGACCAGCAGCGCGTCCCGGAAATAGGTCGCGAGGTCGATCAGCGCCCGGTCCAGCGCGTCGCGCGACGCCCGGGTCTGCCGCGACTTCTGCCGCTTCTCCAGGTCTTTCAGCGCTCCGGCCGCGCCGCGCATGGTGCCCGCGGTGCCCTTGCCCGTGCCGCCGGCGCCGAGCGCGGTCCTCAGCTCCTCGGCTTCGGTCTCGTTGCGGCCCTCGGTCAGCGCCCTGGCCTCGGCCTCGGCTGTCGCGACCAGCTCTTCGGCGGCCGCGTACGCCCGAGTGGGGGTGACGGCGTCGCGGGCCAGCCCCAGCGCTCGCTTGCGGCGCTCCCGGGCCTGCTCGTCGGTGGCCAGGCGGCGCGCGCGCCCGACATGGCCGCCGCTGACCGAGGCCGCCCACGTCGCGGCCACCTCGGGGATACCGTCGGATTCGATGAGCACCTGCGCGATCGCCGACACCGGCGGCGTCGTCAGGGCGACGTGCCGGCACCGCGACCGCAGGGTGATCGCGATGTCCTCCGGGTCCACCGACGGCGCGCACAGCAGGAACACCGTCGACGGCGGCGGCTCCTCGACGACCTTCAACAGCGCGTTGGCGGCGCCCTCGGTGAGCCGGTCGGCATCCTCGATGACGACGATCTGCCAGCGGCCGGTCCCGGGGCGGCGCGACGCGATCTGGACGATGTTGCGCATCGCGTCCACCCCGATCGACAACCCCTCGGGCACGATGCGGCGCACGTCGGCGTGGGTGCCGGCCATCGTCGTCGAGCAGGCCCGGCACTGTCCGCAGCCCGGAGTCCCCTCGGAGGTGCACTGCAGCGCCGCCGCGAAGCACAACGCCGCGATCGACCGCCCGGACCCGGGCGGTCCGGTGATCAACCAGGCGTGGGTCATGACGCCGACCTCGCCGTCGACATCAGCCCCTTCGACGTGAGCCGCGTCACCACGGGCGGCGCGCGCCGCGGCGACGAGCTCCGCCTCAACTGCGTCTTGACCCACCAGACGTGAGAAAACACCGGCCATCGCCGATAACAGTAATGCTGCGAACCGACACGTCCGCCCCAGAGGCCCCGTCCGCGTCAGCCCCGCCCGTTACGGTGAACCAGTGACGACCGACGCGACCGAGATGGGGCGAATCAGCGCATTCGTCCGCTGGGTCGCGCGCACCCCGTGGCCGGTGTTCACGCTGGGCATGCTGCAGGCCGACATCATCGGCGCGCTGCTGGTGCTCGGTTTCCTCCGGTTCGGGTTGCCGCCCGAGGACCGGATCCAGCTGCAGGACCTGCCGGTCTTCAACCTGGCGGTCTTCCTCGGCTACCTGTTCATCTCGTTCACCGTCGCGTCGTACCTGACGCTGCGCATGCTGATCCCGGTGATGCGCTGGCAGCGCCGGGAGATGCTGCTCGGCGACCGCGACCCCGGCGACACCGAAGTCGCCCGCATGCGGGCGCTGAAGATGCCGTTCTACCGCTCGCTGATCAGCGCCACGAACTGGCTGCTCGGCTCCGTGGTGTTCATCGTGGCCAGCTGGCCGGTGGCCAGCAAGTCCGCGCCGGTCGTGGCGGTCGCGACGGGTCTGGGCGCCACCGCCACCGCGATCATCGGCTACCTGCAGTCCGAGCGCGTCCTGCGGCCCGTCGCCGTGGCCGCCCTGCGCGGCGGCGTCCCGGAGAACTTCCAGGCCCCCGGCGTGATCCTGCGCCAGGTGCTGACCTGGGTGCTGTCCACCGGGGTGCCGGTCCTGGCCATCGTGCTGGCCCTGGTGGCCAGCAAGTTCGCGGTGCTCACCGCGCCGGCCGACCGATTACTGACCACCATCCTGCTGCTGGCCATCGTCGCGCTGGTGATCGGTCTGTCGTCGACGGTGCTGGTGGCCATGTCGATCGCCGACCCGCTGCGGCAGCTGCGCTGGGCGCTCGGTGAGGTCCAGCGCGGCAACTACAACGCACACATGCAGATCTACGATGCCAGCGAGCTGGGCCTACTGCAGGCCGGGTTCAACGACATGGTGCGTGACCTGGCCGAACGACAACGGCTACGTGACCTGTTCGGCCGCTACGTCGGGGAGGACGTCGCGCGGCGCGCGCTGGAACGCGGCACCGAGCTCGGCGGGCAGGAACGCGAGGTCGCGGTGCTGTTCGTGGACCTGGTCGGGTCGACCCGCCTGGCCTCGACGATTCCCGCCGCCGAGGTCGTCAACCTGCTCAACGAGTTCTTCCGCGTGGTCGTCGACACCGTCAACCGGCACGGCGGCTTCGTCAACAAGTTCCAGGGCGACGCCGCGCTGGCCATCTTCGGCGCCCCCATCGAGCATCCAGACGCCTCCGGTGCCGCGCTCGCCGCCGCCCGCGAACTGCACGACGAGCTGATCAAGGTGCTCGGTGAGACCGACTTCGGTATCGGGGTGTCCGCCGGGCGCGCGATCGCCGGCCACATCGGTGCCCAGGCCCGCTTCGAGTACACGGTGATCGGCGACCCGGTCAACGAGGCCGCGCGGCTGACCGAGCTGGCCAAACTCGAACCCGGCCATGTGCTCGCATCGTCGATCGCGGTGGCCGACGCGCTGGACGCCGAGGCACTGTGCTGGGACGTCGGCGAGATCGTGGAACTGCGCGGGCGCACCGGCCCCACCCAACTGGCGCGGCCGGTCAACCTGGTGGTGCCCGACGACGCCCCCCGCGAAGTGGCCGGCGACCGCAACTGACCCGTACGGCCGGAGCGTCGACTAGGCCTTCTTCGCAGCGGCCTTCTTGGCTGCCGTCTTCTTCGCCGGCGCCTTCTTAGCAGCAGCCTTCTTGGTCGCCTTCTTCTTCACCGGACCGCGGGCGCGGCGGTCGGCCAGCAGCTCCGAAGCCCGCTCGTCGGTGATCGACAGCACCTCGTCGCCCTTGCGCAGGCTGGCGTTCGTCTCACCGTCGGTGACGTAGGGACCGAAGCGGCCGTCCTTGATCACCATCGGTTTGCCGCTGACCGGGTCGGTGCCCAGCTCACGCAACGGCGGCGTCGCCGCGCCCTGGCGCCCACGGCGTTTCGGCTCGGCGTAGATCTTCAGCGCCTCGTCCAGGCCGATCGAGAAGATCTGGTCCTCGGTCGCCAGCGAACGAGAGTCGGTGCCGCGCTTGAGGTACGGGCCGTAGCGGCCGTTCTGCGCGGTGATCTCCTCGTTCGTGTTCGGGTCGACGCCGACCACCCGAGGCAGCGACAGCAACTTGAGCGCGTCCTCGAGCGTCACCGTCTCCAGATCCATGCTGCGGAACAGCGATCCGGTGCGCGGCTTGGGTCCGGTGGGCTTCTTGCCCTTCTTCGCCGTCGCGCCCGCCTCGCCGTCGTCGGGCGGCTCGGGCAGGACCTCGGTGACGTACGGCCCGTACCGGCCGTCCTTGGCGACGATCTCGTGCCCGGTCTCCGGGTCGACGCCCAGCGAACGGCCCTCTTGCGGTGTGGCGAAGAGCTTTTCGGCCAGCTCCAGCGTCAGCTCGTCGGGAGTCAGCTCGTCTTTGAGGTTGGCCCGCTGGGGTTTGAGCTCCCCGGGGTTGTCCTCGTCCTCGACCATGCGCTCCAGATAGGCCCCGTTGCGGCCCACCCGGACGTTGATGGCCCGGCCCTCGGAGTCGTCGAAGAGCTTGATGGAGTTGACTTCTCGGGCGTCGATGTCCTCGAGGTTGCCGCCCACGAGTTTCTTGAGACCACCGGCGCGGGCGATCGACCCGTCGGCACCGTGCTCGCCGCCGAAGTAGAAGTTGTGCAGCCAGTTGGTCCGTCGCTCGTGACCCGCGGCGATCTCGTCGAGCTCGTCCTCCATCGCGGCGGTGAAGTCGTAGTCCACCAGCCGGCTGAAGTGCTGCTCGAGCAGGCCGATCACCGCGAACGCCACCCACGAGGGCACCAGCGCGCTGCCCTTCTTGTGGACGTAGCCGCGGTCCTGGATGGTCTTGATGATCGAGCTGTACGTCGACGGGCGGCCGATGCCGAGTTCCTCGAGCGCCTTGATCAGCGAAGCTTCGGTGTAGCGCGCGGGCGGCGAGGTGGTGTGTCCGTCGGCGCTGAGCTCCTTGGCGTCGACGCGCTGCCCCTGCGTCAGGTTCGGCAGGCGGCTCTCTGCGTCGTCGGCCTCCCCGCCGGCCAGGTCGTCGATGCTCTCGACGTAGGCCTTCAGAAAGCCAGGGAAGGTGATGGTGCGGCCGCTGGCGTTGAACACCACCTGTTCGCCGCCCGTCGCGGTGCCGGCGATGCGCAGGCTCAGCGTGGTGCCGCGGGCATCGGCCATCTGCGAGGCCACGGTGCGCTGCCAGATCAGCTCGTAGAGCCGGAACTCGTCGGTCTCGAGTTGGGAGTGCAGCTGCCCCGGCGTCTGGAACACGTCACCGGCCGGGCGGATCGCCTCGTGCGCCTCCTGCGCGTTCTTCACCTTGCGGGTGTACTGCCGCGGCGTCGGGTGCACGTACTCCTCGCCGTAGAGCTGGCGAGCCTGGTTGCGGGCGGCGTCGATGGCCGACTGCGACAGCGTCGTCGAGTCGGTACGCATGTAGGTGATGTAGCCGTTCTCGTAGAGCCGCTGCGCGATGCTCATCGTGCGCTCCGACGAGAACCGCAACTTGCGACCCGCCTCCTGCTGCAGCGTCGAGGTCATGAACGGCGCGTACGGGCGGCGCGTGTACGGCTTGTGCTCGACCGAGGCGACCTGCAGCTGCGCGCCGTGCAGCCCGGCGGCCAGCGCGTTGGCCGCCGCCTCGTCGAGGACGAGGACCTCGTCGGGCTTCTTGACCGCGCCGAGGGAGTCGAAGTCGCGACCGGTGGCCACGCGGCGCCCGTCGACGGTGTTCAGCTTGGCGATGAACGTCGGGGGTGTGGCCTGCGCGTCCGACACGCTGGCATCCAGCTCGGCGCTGACGTCGTAGTAGCCGGCGCTGCGGAACGCCATCCGCTCGCGTTCCCGCTGCACGATGATGCGGGTGGCCACCGACTGCACGCGGCCGGCCGACAGCTTCGGCGCGACCTTCTTCCACAGCACCGGGGACACTTCGTAGCCGTAGAGGCGGTCCAGGATGCGGCGGGTCTCCTGCGCGTCGACCAGCGCGTTGTCCAGGTCGCGGGGATCCTCGGCGGCGGCGCGGATGGCCGGCTCGGTGATCTCGTGGAACACCATCCGCTTGACCGGGATGCGCGGCTTGAGCGTCTCGAGCAGGTGCCACGCGATGGCCTCGCCCTCGCGGTCACCGTCGGTGGCCAGATAGAGCTCGTCGACGTTCTTGAGCTTGTCCTTCAGCTCGGCGACGGTGCTCTTCTTCTCCGGGCTGATGATGTAGAGCGGCTCGAAGTCTTCGTCGACGTTGACGCCGAGGCGCGCCCACGGCTCGGATTTGTACTTGGCGGGCACGTCGGCGGCCGCACGCGGCAGGTCGCGAATATGACCTCGCGACGACTCGACGATGTAGTTGGAGCCCAGGTAGCCGGCGATTTTGCGCGCCTTGGTGGGCGACTCGACAATGACGAGTCGCCTCACAGTTCCATTACCCCCGCTGGCGCGGTCGCCATCAGCCACGTTGGTCTAGCTCCACTTTCTCCGGTTGCCCGCGGGCAAGGAATCTGAATCCATCCTGCCCGGCTCGGCAACTGCCAATTTGACACCCCGCGCTGATGGACGCAAACCGGCTCCCCCGGCGCCGACCTGCTCGACACTGCTATATCTGCGGCCAATTCGCCACAGCATCGTCGTGTCCGGGCGGCTCTCCCACGTTCTCTACCAGCCGAGACAGTCGTCGGCGGCCGCTGACGCGCAGCGCCGGCCGGGACCCGCGGGTGCCGATCAGCGTCGGCGCGATTCCGACCCGCATCAAGGCCGACGCAAGCGCCGAATGGGTGTCAGGCGCGTGCGGGTCCAGCCCCAGCAGGTACCGGTCGGCCTCCGGGACGCCCGCGGCCAGCGTCCAGGCGCGCAGCTCGCGCGGGCCCGGCAGCCAATGCGGCGGCACCGTCTTGACCGCTCCCCGGGTCCAGTCGGACGCGATGCCGACCAGCCGGGCGTCGACCTCGGTTCGCACCAGCGGGGAGTTCTCGTCGGTACGGCCGATCTCCGGGCTCAGGCCGGCATCGGCGATCATCTCGGCCAGCGCCTCGGCGCGCCACATCGCGTCCACCACCACCGAGAGCCGCGCACCGTGTCCCTGTTCTCTGCTGACCAGAACCACCTGGCCGGGGGCAGCGAGAATCCCGGTCAGGTCGGCGACCGTCGGCGGCACCGACTCGGCCGAGAAGAAGGACAGCTGGCTCACAGCACTGACAGTAAGGCAGGCAGACCGCTCAACGCTGACTCCGGCCACAACGACAAACCCCGCGCCGTCTTTCGCGACGACGCGGGGGTTGTGTAGAGCTGTGGTGAACCCGGGTGGGCTCAGACGGCGCGGACGCCGGTGGCCTGGGGACCCTTGGGGCTCTGACCGACCTCGAACTCGACCTTCTGGTTTTCTTCAAGGGTGCGGAAGCCGGAACCCTGAATTTCCGTGTAGTGGACAAACACGTCAGCGGAGCCGTCCTCGGGGGCGATGAAGCCGAAGCCCTTCTCCGCGTTGAACCACTTCACAGTTCCCTGTGGCATCTTTCGTACTTTCCTTCTCTGTATTCACCGGGCGGCCCTCCGCTTTCGGAAGACCGGGCCCGTTCCGACCGCCATACCTTCGTGGAGTGCTCGGAACTCGACCCGACCTACAACCCTCGCAGGAACCGCGATCGCAACGACGTTCCTGCGAGTGCTAGTACACGAACACAGAAGCTGCGACCGGGATAAGTCAATCACGTTCGGGGCCGCTGCGACAGTCTCAAGAGGTGTTCTGATCACCGTGTAGGGAACAATTCACGTAGGAAACATGGCGTGCAGTACTCGGGAGGACAGGTTTGGCAGAGCCGATGGCCGATTTCGGCCGGGAGCTGCTCGCGTGCGCCGTGGAAGGGACGGCGGCCGACGAAGCACCGCTGCGCCACGTCGCCGACCTCCCGCCACGGCAGGCCGCCGTGGGCTCCTGGCCGCGCTGGGCCGCCCCAGATGTGGTGCGGGCCTTCCGTGATCGCGGGGTGACCGCACCATGGTCCCATCAGCTGGCCGCCGCGCAGCTGGCCCGCGACGGCCGCCACGTGGTGATCAGCACGGGGACCGCCTCGGGCAAGTCGCTGGCCTACCAATTGCCGATATTGACGGCCATGATTGAGGATCCGCGTGCCCGCGCGCTGTATCTGTCGCCCACCAAGGCCCTCGGGCACGACCAGTTGCGCGCCGCGACCATGCTGACGACCGAGATTCCGGCGCTGGTCGACGTCGCCCCAGCCGCCTACGACGGCGACAGCCCCACCGAGGTGCGCCGATTCGCCCGCGAACGTTCCCGCTGGATCTTCTCCAACCCCGACATGATCCACCTGTCGCTGCTGCGCAACCACGCCAAATGGGCGGTTTTCCTGCGCAATCTCCGCTACATCGTCGTCGACGAATGCCATTACTATCGCGGAGTTTTCGGGTCCAACGTGGCGATGGTGCTGCGGCGCCTGCTGCGGCTGTGCGCCCGCTACGCCCCCAACGGGTCCGACTCCGCCGGACCCACCGTCATCTTCGCCAGCGCCACCACCGCCGAACCGGCCGTCACCGCCTCCGAGCTGATCGGCCAGACGGTGGCCGAGGTGACCGAGGACGGATCACCGCACGGCGCACGGACGGTCGCGCTGTGGGAGCCCGCGCTCATCGACGCGCTTGTCGGGGAGAACGGCGCCCCGGTGCGCCGTTCGGCGGGCGCGGAAGCCTCGCGGGTGATGGCCGACCTGATCGCCGAGGGTGCGCGTACGCTGACATTCGTCCGGTCCCGCCGGGGTGCGGAGTTGGTCGCCATGGGTGCCCGAACCAGACTGGCCGACACCGCACCGGATCTGGCCGAGCAGGTGGCGTCCTACCGGGCGGGCTATCTGGCCGAGGACCGCCGCGCGCTCGAGGCGGCACTGTCCGACGGCCGACTCCGCGGGGTGGCGACCACCAACGCACTCGAGCTGGGCGTCGACATCGCCGGACTGGACGCCGTTGTGCTGGCCGGATTCCCGGGGACCGTCGCTTCGTTCTGGCAGCAGGCCGGCCGCGCCGGCCGACGCGGGCAGGGCGCACTGGTGGTGTTGATCGCCCGCGACGACCCGCTCGACACCTACCTGGTGCACCACCCCGCGGCGCTGCTGGACAAGCCGATCGAGCGGGTGGTGATCGATCCGTCCAACCCGTACGTGCTGGGTCCGCAGTTGCTCTGCGCGGCAACCGAGTTGCCCCTCACCGACGCCGAGGTGCGGCTGTGGGACGCCGAGGAGGTGGCCGCGTCGCTGGTCGACGACGGGCTGCTGCGCCGGCGGCCGGCGGGGTACTTCGCCGCGCCGGGTCTGGATCCCCATCCGGCCGTGGACATCCGCGGCGGTTCCGGCGGGCAGATCGCCATCCTCGAGGACGGCACCGGGCGGATGCTCGGCAGTGCCGGTGCCGGGCAGGCCCCCGCCTGCGTGCATCCCGGCGCGGTGTACCTGCACCAGGGCGAGACCTACGTCGTCGACTCGCTGGACTTCGAGGACGGTGTCGCCTTCGTCCACCCCGGGGATCCCGGCTACACCACGTTCGCGAGGGAGGTCACCGACATCAACGTGACCGGGCAGGGCCGGCGGTCGACCCACGGCGACGTCACCGTCGGCCTGGTGCCGGTGTCGGTCAGCAACACCGTCACCGGGTATCTGCGGCGCCGGATGGACGGCGAGGTCATCGATTTCGTCGAGCTCGACATGCCCACCCGCACCCTGGACACCATGGCGGTGATGTGCACCATCACCCCGGAACTGTTGCAGCACAACGGAATCGATCCGCTACGCGTCCCGGGATCGTTGCACGCGGCCGAGCACGCCGCGATCGGGCTGCTGCCCCTGGTGGCCAGCTGCGACCGCGGCGACATCGGCGGGGTGTCCACCGCGATCGGGCCGGTCGACGGGCTGCCGACCATCTTCGTCTACGACGGTCATCCGGGCGGGGCGGGTTTCGCCGCCCGCGGTTTCGAGGCCATCGCCGACTGGTGGGGGGCCACGGCGGCGGCCATCGAGTCGTGCGAATGCCCGTCGGGATGCCCGTCGTGTGTGCAGTCGCCGAAGTGCGGCAACGCCAACGACCCGCTGGACAAGGCCGGCGCCGTCGCGGTGCTGCGACTGGTGGTCGACGCGGTGACCCGCATGCCCACGGCGCCGTCTCGGTAGGATTTTGCCCATGAGCCAGGACTGGCTGCTCGTGGAAACACTCGGCGCCGAGCCTGTGGTGGTCGCCGAAGGCGTCCACACCCGCGATCTCATTCCGATCAACCGTCACCTGCGCCGCAACCCGCACCTGATGGCCATCCAGACGGCGATCAGCGAGACGGTGCGGGGCGGCACCGGCCTGTCCAGCATCACCCCGAAGAGCGACCGTGTGATCCGCACCGAGGTGGTGCAGATGTCCGACGGGGTGATCCACGGTGTGCACATCTGGCTGGGATCGGTCGACGTCGAACCGCCGCCCCGGCCGCTGGTGGGACCGCTGATCTGGGATCTGACCGACGGCACCGCCACCGACACCACCGAGTCGCTGCGCGTGGGCGGCTGGGACCCCAACCGCGAAGCCCTGCAGGGACGCGCGTTCGTCGACGACCTGCCGCGCCGCGACCTCAACCCGTACGAGGCCAAGGTGCTCGGCGTGATGATCAAACCCGAACCGGGCGTGACGATCTGCTCCACCTGGGACGTCAACGACTATCAGGGACAACCGATCACGGTGGGATTCGTGTCGCGCACGCTACTCGACGTCACCGACGGCGGCGCCGAGCGCGTGATCTGCCGGGCGATGAACTGGCGCAGCGTGCGTGACGGCAACGGCATCGAAGAGAACCTGCTGGCGCAGCGGATCCTCGACGGGCTGGCCGAGCCCGGAATGCACCGCGCGCTGGTGGATCCGGCGAAATGGACGTTGTTGAAGTGGCTCGACGAGCCGCCGCCGTTCTTCGACTGGCGTGTCGGGCTGCGCAGCGCCAAGGTGATTCACCCCCAGGACCGCGACGTCACCGCCGCGATGGCGCAACAGTTCGCGAACGGACCCGCCTCCGGTGTGGTGCGGCTGGCCGACCGCGACGGTGCGTGGACGCCGGTGCATGTCACGGTGCACCGGGTCGAGCTCGACGACGGTGTGCTCGCGGGGCTCGCGGTGTTGCGTGCCCCCACGCCCGAGGAGACCGCCGAGGTGGAGCAGCGCGAGCAGCGGCCGCCACGCCCCCTGACGGGCTGGCGGCGCGGGCGCTAACGCCCGTTTCCCCTCTCCTGCCCTTTGCCGGGTTTCCCCGGTTTGTCCGGCTTGCCCGGCTTCCCGGGCTTCTCCGGCTTTCCGGCCGGCGGTGGAGCGGGCACGGACTCGGCCTGCTGCACGACCGGCGGCGGGGGCGACGTGCTCGGCGGCGGCGGGGGCGGCGCAACCGCGGTGCTGGTGCCGACGGGCCGCGCGGGCGGCGACGAGGAGAACGGCTGCATCGCCAGCGCGACGGCCGCGACGACGAACGCGGCGACGATCCCGGCCACCAGCGCCCAGGCCCGATTCCGGTGTCGCGGCATCCGGGTCGGCGGATCCAGCGCCGGGGGCACCGGCGTGGGCATGACGCGGGTGTGCGCGGGTGCGGTGGGCAGAAGCGGGAGCTGGCCGGCCAGGGCGGCACGCATGTCGTCGGCGCTGCGGAAGCGGTGCGCCGGGTCGCGCGCCATCGACCGCTCGATCACGCCCGCCAGCGCGGGGTCGACGTCCGGGCGGAAGGTGGACAGCGGCGGCGGGGGCGCGTTGACGATCGCGTGCGCCACCGCGACCGGATTGTCTTGCGGGAAGGCGCGCCGGCCCAGCAGCGCTTCGTAGGCGATGACTCCGACCGCGTAGAGGTCGTCGGCGACCGACGCCGGCGCCCCGGCGACGCGCTCGGGGCTCATGTAACACATCGTTCCGATGATCTGGCCGGTCTTGGTGTCGGCCATGGCATCTGCGGTCTTGGCGATGCCGAAGTCGCCTACCTTCAGGCCGTCGCCGGTCGAGGACACCAGGATGTTGCCGGGTTTGATGTCGCGGTGCAGGACCCCGGCGCGGTGGGCGGCGCCCAGCGCGGCCAGCACATCGTCGAGCATCGACCGCACCTGCGGCGGTGGCATCGGTCCGCACGCCATCGCGTCGGCCAGGGTGTTGCCGGGCAGGCGTTCCATCACGATGAACGGGCTGCCGTCGTGCTCCCCGAAGTCGTGGACGGCGACGATGTTCGGGTGCTCGAGCACCGCTGCGGCCCGGGCTTCCTGTTCGAAACGACGCCGGTACTCCAGACTGTCGAGGTTGGGGTGCAGGGTCTTGACCGCCACCGGGCGGCGCAGCAGCGTGTCGAACGCGTCGCGCACCTCGGCCATCCCGCCGCGGCCGAGCACACCGCGCAACTCATAACGGCCGCCGAGGAGTTCGTGGCCGGTCATGGGTGTTGGCGTAGCCAGCCTTACCTCGGCGTAAACCCTGGTACCGGTCCGGCCGGTAGCCCGGGAGGCGGACCACAGCGTTGATCAGCCGCCTAGGTCTGCAAGAGAAACCTCGATACCGAAGGGGAGCTATGAAGTGGCGGAGAACAGGCGCCAGGACTTGTGCTTCCACCCGAAGACCGGAATCCCAAATCTGCGCGACACCTATCGAGGCAGCAAAGAACAGGCGTAATCTGAATACCTCATGACAAGGGGGAGATTATGGACGTCAAGCATGTTGCGGCAGTGGGGGCTGCCAGTCTGATCATCGGGGTCGGCGTCGCGTTCGCGCAACCGGCAGCAGCCGTTCCTCTTGGGCCTCAGCTACCCCTGAGCCCGTTGAGTCAGCAGAACGCTGTGAACAAGGCACGCGATTACCTTGACTACACAGCCTTCTCTCGCACGGGCCTAATCGAGCAGCTGGAGTTCGACGGGTTCTCGATTGCGGACGCAACGTTCGCAGTCGACACCATCACCGTCGACTGGAACGAACAGGCGGCGAAGAAAGCCGTGGACTATCTCAACTACACGAGTTTCTCCCGCAGTGGACTCATCGATCAGCTCATCTTTGACGGGTTCACTCCGGCTGAGGCTCAGTACGGAGTAGCCACTACGGGGCTGTGACGTGGCTTGACAAGCCGGTCTTCTGGCGTCGCTGGTTGCCTGCCTTTCGGCCGGAACCTGCGTCGCGTTCAGGGCACCGCGCTTGAGCCCAGCCGTAGATGATGCCGAATCTGATCGGAGTAGACCCGCACGGAGCGCAGGACGCGATCCGATCGGCTTGGGGACAGGTCTGGGTTCAGTGGGTGCACCGATCTGGCCGGAACCCCGTGCAGAAATCGTCGACCGCGCCGGGTGCTGTGTATGCCGACGCCTCTGCCCAGCCAGCCGTTTCACGATGACAAATGCGATCAACGTCGGCGTGGTGAGAAAAGTTCGGCGAGTTCTGCCTGCAACTTTCAGTACCTATCGCCCGGCTTCGACAACTTGATTCCCCTCTGGCTCCAGTTGTTTGCCCTACCGCGCCACGACCTTCGGCATTCGCCGCAATTCGGCGCTCCCTAGCTAAGGTTCGCTGGACCGCGGTTATGGCCGGGGTCGCGACCCGGCCATGGAATTTCACCCTTACCCCCGGTTGAAGCCCAGCGTCAGGCGCACGGCGAGCCGCAGCGGTTCCGACAGCCGTTCACCCGTAGGCACCGACACGTTTTGAGGCAGCAGCATGCGAACGAGCGATCGTTAGACGGTCGGATGCGCGCAGGGCCGGCAAATCACCGGTAGCCAATTCCGGCCACCGGTCCGGCGCGGGCCACCGCCCGCGCCGGACCGGATGACCACGGCAGGTTCACCGCGACCGCGACGTCGACGATGACGTCGAGATCGTCGACGCGGCAACCGGTGACCGCCGCTGCCACCGCATCGGCGACGCTGCGGGCAGTGGCGCAGGCCGCCTCCGGGCCGGCGGTCAACCGGACCGCCGCGCTGTAGGCCGCGAGATCGGCCACGGCCTGGGCGCGGTGCCGGGCGACCACGGCCGCACCCACCGATCCGACAGCCGCGGTCACCGCGACGATCGCGGCGATCGCGGCCGCCCCGACGATGGCGGCGGCACCCCGCTCGTCACACGCCCGGCTCGACCACCGAGACACTGCGGGCCTCGATCCGGATGCCGGGCAACAGCCGCGAGGTCGCCGACGCGGTGGCCGCGACGAAATCGCCCTCCCGGCGCACCTGCACCGCCGCGCCGGCCGGTGCGAGCGCCCGAGCTGTGGCAGCGGCACCCGCGTCGCCACGCGCTGCCAACCGGGCCGCCTCCCGCGCCGCGTCGATACACCGCAGCTGCATCGACAACGCCCCCAGCCCGGCCAGACACACCGCGAGCACCGCCACCAGCGCCAGCACCGCGAACGCGGCCTCGACCGTGACACCGCCGGCCTCACCACTCAGATGTTGGTGTTCAGCGCCCGGCTGATGATGTTGGTCAACGCGCTGACGATCGAATCGCCGGTGACCACCGTGTACAGAATCGCCCCGAACGCCGCCGCGGCGATAGTGCCGATCGCATACTCGATCATCACTGTTTACAACAGAATAGAGGGCCGTGCAAGGGCTTCCCGCCCCCGAGGCATTGATCGCTTGGGCGCTCGCTCCCACGTAGCCCGGATCGCAAGGCAAATCGGCGGCCTGCGGGTATATGCGTCGAGCCTGGAGGACCATAGGATCGGCAGGTGGCGCGAGGACGACTTGAGCTGGCCCTAACCGAGATCCCGCCGGGCGCATGGGAGGACTTCGAACAGTTTGCGTCGGAGTTCCTGATAGCTGATTTTCCAGGTCTGCGAACAATGGCGCGTGCAGCTGGTGACGAAGGCCGTGATGCCGAAATTTTCGACGTAAATGACGCGGGGAAGATCAAGCTGCAATACTCCGTCACAGTCAGCTGGCGGTCGAAAATCGTGAAGACCGTCGAGCGCCTTCTTGAATTCAAGCCAAAGCCCACTCACTTGGTTTACGTCACAAATCAGCAGATTGGCCCAGAGGCGGACGATCTGAAGAGGGAGATTCTGACAAAGCACGACATCGTGATCGACGTTCGAGATCGAGCATACTTTTTGGATCGCCGAGACCATACGACCGCTGCGCGTGCCGCCAGCGAAGTCCTGGAGGCGAAGTTCGTCGCGCCACTACTGACCAAGCATGGGATCGCCCACTCCGTCGCGCCTGCACTGACTGCCGACGAGGAACGGATAGCTTTTCTGCACATTTCGATCGATATGATCGAGCGGAATCGCGCCCGCAACTTCTCGAAAGACGCATACGAGTCTCTAGTTCTGGCCGTCCTTCACGGGACTACACACGAAAATCCACTGGATCGCAGTTCGATCCGCGATCGGATTTGCTCCTTCGTTCATGCCAATTCGCGTCAGCAACTTGATGCCCGAATCGACTCTGCGCTCGAACGCTTGTCGAAGAAACGGGGGACTGTTAAGCATATCCGACCCTCTGACTGTTTTCACATTGCGTTCGAGGAGACGACGCGTATCAATGATGAGGCCGCAAAATTCCTCAAACAGGAAAGCGCTTTCGAGGAAGACATACTTGCAGCAATCTATATCGTAGATGAGAATTTGGCGGGGGATGAAAAAAGGGGAAAACAGGCCGTCGCGGCTCTTCGTGAAATCATTGAGCGATTGCTCTTGGACTATGGCGAACAATTCACGGTCGCGATTGCGACAGGAAAGGCCCCTGAGGCGACTAAGGAAAAGCTTGAACACCTGCTGACTGAAATGTCATTCAAAACGCATCTGTCGAATGCCTTAGCGGCAGAAGTCATCGAAATGGTGCTGACAGAGGGTACTGATGAAACAGACGCCCATCTGAGGCGGTTGCTGGATTCGTACACGGTACTTGCACTTCTGAAGTCGACGCCTGACGTCCAGAAGACGCTGCGGAAGGTCTTCAGCGGTGGTCAAATATGGCTGGACACCATTGTCATTCTTCCGTTGATGGCAGAAGAGTTGTACACATCCGCGAAGCCTATGCATGATCTTATCGAGGCTTGCCGCATATCCGAGATCAAACTTTATGTCACGACTGGGGTTATCGAGGAACTGGATGCACACATTCACAGTTGTGTCCAAACCGCGCGGTCAGGAACGTCGAGTTACCGCCTACCATTCTTGCTTAGGGAGTACATCACTCAGGGCTATCCTCGAAAGGGCTTCACGAAATGGCAGGAAATCTTTCGCGGTCCCGATAATCCAGTGCTGGACATCGAGGAATATCTCAAAGATGAATTTGGAATCGTGCGCCATGACTTGAAGACCGAGGTCGACAAAGTCAACTCCGAACTCCGCATCGCAGCCCAAGATTATTGGCGCGAAGAGCAGCAAAAGCGCCGAAGTAATAGTGGCATCGACGCCGCGACTCTGGATCGTCTAGTAGCCCACGACGTTGAAAACAGCGTTGGCGTTGTGCAACTTCGCGGCCAGACCAATCCCGGGCCTACTGGGTACCAGCACTGGTGGTTGACAACAGACCGAATCGCCAGGGGTTTCAGCGCAGCCCTGGAGAGCGTGCTAGGTGAGCCGATTGCATCGCCGGTTATTGATCCAAGTTTTTTGGTCCAGTTATTGCGATTCCGACCTCATACTCCTGAAGAGGCGACTGCCGCACTCGAGCGTTTTCCTGTGCTTATGGGGCTCGCCAAGATGGATGCGATACCGGGCGACATGATCGACGTCATTGAAGAGATTCGCGCCGAAATTCCAACTTTAAATAGAAGGCTGATCAAGCGCAGGCTTCGCGATCAGATCAACAGGCGTAAGGCTGGGGTCCACGGCGAACCAGCCGAAGATGCTCCGGGACTAGCCGACGACTTTGTGTAGGCCGCCTGGCCCCTGCAATTGCGATCTGCGGCCTTTAGCGAGCTGAGCACCAGCCGGGAGCAATTTCGAACATCTTCGAGTGGCGAACACCCAGTATCTGCCATTCGTTCGGCAGCAACCGGAGGCTGTTGTCGGCAGCCTCCCGCGAGAGCTGGTAGCCGTAGTCGCCATCGTTCTCGGCCTGCAGGCCCTCGGGGTTACGGATCACCCTCAGCACGGCCTCAGCCTCGATGTCGATCACCTCGGCCACATCTAGGTCGCCATCTTCGATCTGGGTGGCAAGGTCCGGAATCCTGCGGAGGATCATCCGCTCGACTTGGGCGAGGCGGCGCTCGATGAGCGCGATCACCTCGGGTTCCGGCTCCCGTGCCCAAAGCTCGACTACGTCAGCAGCGGTTGCGTATGTCATCGGGCGACCGCCTTGCGCCGGCCTCGGCGGGTCAGATTCGGCGAGCGGGTGCAGCTGTAGAGCGGCTCTCCGAGCGGAGGCGGCAAATCGGGGAGCGAGGCTCTCGACACGATGTTGCGTTCGGGGCGCTCTCCGGCGTCAACGTGCTTGCGAGGCAATGGCTCGCTCCAATCTGTCGAGTAGTGCTGCTGTGTCTGGGCTGGCGAGCTGGCCTGCGGCTTGCTTGGCTCGCATGTCGGCCAGGAACTGCGCGTGTGATCGCGGATCTGGGTGGGTGAGCCGGTTCCGCAGGATCGCCAGGAAGCGTCCTGCGGTCGGATCTACCTTCGGTTTCCGGCGCTTGATGCGCCGAGTCGGTGGCAACGCCACGGGTCAGTCCTCCTCGGGTGGTGCGAAGTTGAGTCGGCTCAACAGTTGGGCGAGCTGAGTCCTTGCGGCTTGCGATTGTGCGATCAGCGGGTGGATCACCAACTGGCCCATAGAGCCCTTCGCGGTCAGCTCTTGGCCGTTCATCGCCGTATCGAGCCGATCGATCAGATCAGCGGTCTTGCAGGCGTCGAACAGGATGCGCCGCTTGTGCGGTTCTTCGACTACGTCGAACGTGCCGACGATTTCTCTCCAGAGCTTGCTGCCCTCGGCGTCGAGACCGTTGGGCGTCTTCGGGCGTCTTCCAGCCACGTTTAAGCCTCGTTTCCGGCCTTTATCGGCCTGTTCGCGACCTGGGGTTTTGCGAGAACGTGCAGGTCGGGAGGTTGAAAAATCAGAGTTTGAGTTCCGCAGGATTCGGCACCCGCATAACCGACCGGTCGGGGACCGGGGGCAGAGGGGCTCCCCCCCTGGGGGGTCTCCAGCTAACGGACCGACCACGGGGCTCGCTGCGTAACCAGCACCGACTCCAAGGCCGGCGAGCCGCATCAGCTAATAGCTCCGTTGTCCCGCGCTGTGCGACCTGAGATGATGTCTCGATGCCACCGCCAAAGGATCACACCGGATACGACGAGAGGATCCCTCAGTCGCTGGTGGATAAGTTCCTGAGCCAGGCGACGGCTTACCGGGAAGTGCCCGCAGACGAGCAGTCTGCGGAGAGCTGACCCTCCGAGCTACCGGGTACGGACTGAGCAGCATGTAAAGCGGGCGCGCTTAGTCCTCGACCGCTTCTCCGCTTCCTCCATCGAGTCTGCGATGTAGTCGCTGACTTTCGAGCCGTTGAATCTCCCTGGCCAAGTGGTCAGCCGCCTTGAGCATGTCTCGCGTGAGCAGGCGAAGCCTGTCGTACGCCTCCATCAGGTCGGGGTAGAGCTGCTTCAGATCCTCCTGGCTGACCGTCGGTGGGGCGAGCGATTCGTAGTCTGCGATTCTCGCCACTTGATCTGGTGGTGTGCCAACGGTTCTGGCCCAATCGCGCCAGGGTGTCTTGCCCTTCCGCTGATTGCAGGAGTTGCAACAGGGAACCAGGTTCCCAATGACGTGTCCGTGGCCGGTGTAGCTGGAGTTGACGACGAGTCCGTTCAAGTGGTCAATCGTCGTGCCGGGAGCCTCACAGTAAACGCAGATAAGCGGCTCGGTTCCCGACTGGCCAAGTCTGGCGAGCGCCTCGGAGAGCTTCTGCTCGTCGTAAACATCGGCCGTAGCCAGAGCTGAGGCGAAGGCGTGGTTGATAGTCGAGCCGCGAAGGCTCGTTTTGTACGTCTTCATCTTCGACTTGAACAGGCTCAGGTAGTTGGCCACGCGGCCGATTATTGCCTCTGTGACTCGTCAACCCTGGGAGGTCTGATGACCTCCCAGGGCTGAGCGTCGAGTGATCAGGCGGCGTCGTAGCCGCGAACCACACCGGGCTCGTTGAGGAACCCGATACCAAGACGCGAGACAGCGCGGACCCAGATGCCGTCCTGCTGGACGTTCGGGAACTTCTCCACGCGGGTGCCCTTACGCATCACCAGCACGACGTGCGCCTGGGGGATGCCCCAGAACTTGGTCTCGGCGTCGACCTGATCGGAGACGATCACCGGCAGGCCGGCAACGGTGATGCCGTCCTCGACGAACTGGATCAGCGACTGGTTCGAGCCGCTGGCGACCTTGAGCTTGCTCAGGGCCTCAGCCTGCGCCGGGGCCATGATCCAGGAGGTCAGGTCCGAGCCGTTGGTCTTGGCCGCATAGCGGGCCGCGATGAACGGGTCCAGGTTCGACAGGCTCGCGCCGGTGTCCACGCCGGTGTAGCCGATCGACAGCAGACCGTTGGGGCCCTTGGCCGTGGTGTTCGCCAGGTACGCGCCGTCGATGGCGCGGGTGATCTGGTTCGACAGACCGGCCGCGATGAGATCCAGCGCGGCGGGCGTCGAGTCCTCGGCCAGCTCGTTCGAGATCGGGGTCAGGCCAGCGGTCTTGGTGGGGATGACCTCGACTTCGTCGGTCGCGCCGTCGGTCTCGGCGATGATGTCGTTTTCGTTGTACCAACCGACGGCCGGGTCGGCGGTCCAGACCGGGAAGTTGATCTTCACCTTGTCGGTGCCAACGACCGTCGCGGTGCGGGCCGTGACAGAGGTGGCCTTGACGGCCAGGTCCACGGCCTTGCCGTAGTCCTCGGGGGTGAACGCGTCGGCGGTGTTCGAGTGCAGCATCGTCATGTGTGTATTTCCTTCAGAGTTGTTGTGCAGCAATGAAAAAAGGCCGATCACAGATCGGCCCTTCGGATGCCTCACAGAGGCGTAGGTGAGAGCGGGTCACGGACCCGCACCCGAAGATCAGTAGGGGTGGTGGGCAGGAGTCTTGATGAGGTCGGCCAGTGTCGGCTCGCGCTTGCTGCTGGGAGTGCCTCCGTGTCCCTGCGTCGGGTCGTAGCCCCTCAGCGGGCCCTTCCGTAGACCGGGCCGCTCGGCGACGATCGCGGCCACGTCAGCAGCCACCTTCTCGGCGTCCACATCCCCATCGTCATTGAGGTAGTCGGCAACATCGTTGCCCGACAGCGAGAACAGATCCGCCGGATGGCTCAGGCCATCGGATGCCAGCCGTTCGACCTCGGCCCGCTGCATCCGCTCGATCCGCTGAGCGAGTGCGTCTCGCTCGGCTCGCGCCTCGTTACGCTCGACTCGGTAACGAGCCTCCTTGTTGGCCCGCTGAGACTCTCCGGTACGTCCACCCTCAGCTGGGGTGGACGGTCCGTCAGCGGGGCTCTCAGAGCTCGTGAGAGTTGTCTGGTCGGCCGGCTCAGTCATGGTGACGGCCATCAGTCGTGGGTCCAGTGGGTGATGGTGATTCCGTCGAACGGTTCGCCTGTATCGACGCCGAGAGCCACGGCGGCGTCCGGGCCGACCTGCCAGAGCTTCGGCGGTGCTCCGAACTCGGCTGCTCTCTTGACAGCCTCGGTCAGTCGATCGGTCATGTGGTGTTCTCCTTCGAAGTGGGCGAGCGCGGCGGTTGCCGAGCCCGGATACAAAAGAGACCCCGTTCTTCGCGGGGTCTCTGCTCTTCTCGGTTGCGGGTTGATCAGTCCCGTTGATCAGCCCACGGGTCCGCGTACGGTGACCCGGCACCGGTTACGGGATGGCTGCGCCAGTTCCGCTTCTCGCGTCCTCGCGACTCAACTAGCCATGAGGGCTCGACAGCGAACGGGTCCTCATACCGTGATCCGGCCGAGGTTGCAGGTTGCAGCCCGTCAGGCACGTATTCGGCTGCCTCGTCAGAGGCAGCCTTCTGGGAGGGGCCAACCAGGCCCCGACCATCGGCAACCTTTTCGGTTGCCTCTGATCCCTCAACCGCGAGAGACCGGCCCTTGGAGCCGGTCTCGTCCTGATCAGTTCTTGTACTCCTGCAGTCGTGCACTTCTGGTGCACTCCTGCTTGTACTTCTATGGGGGTCAGTTTCTGATCCAGTAGGTGGATCAGAAACTGATCCAGTTACCAGATCAGTTTTTGATCCAGTCCCGACAGACTGGATCAGTTTTTGATCCAGTTGCCCGGACAGGTTCCGGGCCTCGTCTTCGGTGAACGGGGTGTTGGAGATACGCAAAAACCAGGTCCGCTCAATCGGGTTGCGGACCATCCACCTGTGCTCTTCCAGCTCTCGAAGAGCCTTGCCAGCGGTGTTGACGCTGATACCGAGCGCCTCGGCGATGTCGTTGCGAGACTGCTGCCACTTCTGGTCATGCGACCAGACGTAGAGCGCCACCGACCGAGCGGACGCTGACAGCGAGCCGTCTCGGGCAAGCTCCTTCGGCACGGCTGAGTACAAACCACGGCTCCCGTCGTGTACGACCCTGTTCCTGTTGTTCGCCATAGCCGTGTCAGCGGTTGCAGTTGAGCGGGCACTGGAGGCACGCGCCGTTGTTCTGGTGGCAGTACTTGCCGACCGGAGCACCGCTACGCGGACATTCCCCTCTCGCGATCACCGCTGCGTCCGACCGCACTTGGCAGTGGCACTCGTCGCACTCGCCGCGAGCCTCCAGCTCGTCGCGGAAGGCGTTGCGCTCCCGGCGAAGCTGGACGTTCTCGTCGCGCAGCTTGCGGAGCTTCTTCGCCCAACTTGGAGTTAGCTCCTGACCGGAGAGACGCTCCGTATCCCGCAGCCGAGCGCGAAGGTTGTGGTTCTCGCGGCGGTACTGGCGGATCTTGTCCTGCCAATAGTTGGGCAGCTCATGGAGCTGTGCGGATTGGTCGATCATGGTTACCTCCTGGTGTGCCTCGCCTGCCACCTGGGCATGGCTCTGTGGGGCTCTCAGCGGTCGCTGGAGCCGTTTGTCACCCCGTCCGGAGTGCAGTACTTAGTCGGCTGCTAGAGCCGCTTCGATCGTCTTCATCCGGCGTCGAGCTGCGCGGCACTCGGCCATGTACTCGCGCTGGCGGGCTCGTCGGCAGTGCAGGCAATCGCCGTTGTGAGTGCGGTCCTGCGGGCCGTTGTTCTTGTGTCCGTTCCGACACACGGTTGTGTTCCTTGATCCGAGCTGCCGCTGACAGCTCATCGTGTGGAGAGCAGCCGCTGACTGCTCTATCGATCTACGGCACACGGGCCGTGAAAATCGCCCCGGCGCTACGCCGAGGCGATTGGAAGCTCAGCCCCCGCAGCGGAGATACGGGCCAATGGCGTAGCCCAGTTTGACTGCGGGAGGAGGGACGCGGCTCAAGGCCAACGTCCAGCCGACTCCCACCCAAGGTGTCGGCGAAGTTTGCGACGGTCGGGGAAAGGTGCCGACCGTCAGCAGGTGCCAGGAGGCACCATCCTGCGGCGAGCCACGGGCAACCGTGTCTCAAGCACGCAAGAATCAAGCGGGGCTCTTGCCCCTCTCACTGAACATAGTTATTCGGTGTGCGACTAAGCACCGGTCAGACTCGGTCGTACGGCGAGCGCACACCTCGCCGTTACTGGTACCGGGAAGCTGCTTCGCGGTCCTCCTGTGCGAACCGGGCGAAGATCGCCGCGTAGTCAGCCGCTTGCGCTTCACTCCAAGACAGCGTGCCGTCTGCGTCGGACTTCGCTTCATCGCGGGCCCTCCGCCGCTTTTCTGCAATGCGCTCGCGGTCAGCGTTCCGCTTCGCAGCGGATCGACGCTGTAGCGATTCCTCGCGGCGGCGGTCACGGCAGCCGTCGCAGAGTGCAGGCCAGCGGCCACGCCAACCGGCGTTGCGCTTGCCTCGGAACTCCTCGCCGGATACGTCGCGGACCTCAAGCACTACGTCGTCGCACACGTCGCACGCACCACGGTAGATGCGCTTCCCGGCGACTTCGTTCACATGGCCGTGCTTCGTCTCCCAGTACCGCAGTTCGCGCTTCTGCGGGTCTCGACTGGCGTACATCGGCTTCGCGGCCTGGTTCCGCTTGAACCGATCGGCGTGCTTGTAGATCCAGAACGGCAGGGGGGCACTGGGCACAACATGCATGTGCCCGCCGCCGTGACTCCAGTCGTCGTAATCAAGGTTCATGTGGGCGTGTTCCTTTCGGTGTTAGGCCATGCAATGACGTACTGCCAGCAGTCGCGCCCGCCTTCGGGCATGCGAAAGACCCCCAGCGCGAAGCTGGAGGCCGTGGAGGTTAGGTAAAAGAAAACCCCGCGTAGCCAGATGGCTACCGGGGTGTGGACACACTTGTCCTGTAAAGGACGGCCCGCGAATCTATCTGATCGTTCTCCGGGTCATTTCCTAACTGGTCAGGTCAGGCAGTGAATGTAGTTGTGTCGTCGAGGATACCAACACTCGCGAAGTGGTGTCACAACAGAGCTGGCCAGCGAGTTGTCGCGGGCGGGTCATACCGCGACAACCGATGTGTCAGCTTGCTTTGCGACGCGAGCGGCGGCGTTTGCGTTCCACCCTTGGTGGCAGCGCCGGGACGGTCTCCACCGTCCCATCCGGCTTTGTCACTGTGACCGGCCCCGCCTTCGGGCGTATGCCCACCACTCGACGGCCCTTGGTGTATTCGACGCCGTAGTTCATCCCCATGCGAGGAAACTAACTCTTCAGCCCCCGAATCGGATGCAACCAAACCGGTGCGGGGTGCGTCTAACTCTGTTATGGACGAAGAAGAGCGCGAAGCCATCCGAGCCGAGGGGCTCGACCCGGACGACACCGCCGTCCTTGAGGCGCTCGACGTTATGCGCTGGGAATTGGAGCTACTCGCTGGCGAGTTGTTCGGCGACAGGTCCGTCTGACGGGAGGGCGAAGCTGTGCTGCCACCCGTCGACGCCGTGGACGGTCACCCCGTCGGCTGTCAGCTCCAGGCCCGCTACGCCGCTCTCGGCCATCGTTTCGAATGCCTCCCGCCACTGGGCGGCGGGCCCGCCGGCCTCCATCTGCTGCGTCAGCGTGCCGAGGTCTCCGAGGTCTAGCCGGAGATCCGGCGACGGGTCGTCGGGTTTGTACTCGAAGTCCAGCCGGATGCCCATAGACCGCAACCAGACGTTGCGGGCGGATACGTCCTGACGGTCCCACCAGTCGGCGAACTTCTCGCCGGTCGGCTGCCACCTCCAACCGGACGGCTTGACCGTCTCGGCAGACAGCTCGGCCTGTCGAGCGGCCAGGGCCTGGATCCGCTCGTTCAACTTCAGCCGCTGCGGCGTCCCGGCCTTATACGAGCCGGTACCGAGGAGGCTCGTCAGATCGGCCAGGGTGTCGTTGATCTCGGCCAGCTCCGCCGAGTGGTCGGACCCTGAGTCCCACACCCGCTCCAGCCGTTCGGACGTGCCGAGCATGCCCAGGATCAGCGTCTCGACCGTCTCGTCTGCGTGCTCCAGCGGTATCGACCTGTTGCCGCACGTCTCCCGGTACTGCGCGGAGGCGCAGCGGTAACGAGGTTTGCGTCCAGGGCCTCCCTTGAGCCGGTAGGCCGGTCGGCCGCAGACGCCACAGTGGACGATCTGCAGCAGCAGACCCGACGACCGTTTCGTCGGCTCCTTGCGGTTTTCCCGGCCCGCCAGCTCGACGGCCAGCCGGTCGAAGACCTCCCTGCTCAGGACGGGGGCAGCTCGGACGATCGGAGAGCCGTCGTCGTTGCGGACGACAGTCTCGGCCCCGAACTGTTTCTTGCCGCTGGCGGTACGGACAGCCTTCCCGCGAGCGTCGGCGACTACCTCTCGCGTCACCGCGTAGCCGAGGAGGGTCTTGCTAGTCAGGGACCGCTTCAGCGGCCCTGAGTGCCACTCGTAGCCCTTCACCTCACGTCCCTGGTGCTGGGCGAACCGGTCCTTGGGCGTCAGCACGCCGCGACTGGTCAGATCGTGGGCGATCGCTCGCAGCGGTTCGCCGTCGAGCACGCGGGCGGCGACCTCGTTGATCACCTTTACCTGCTCGGGATCCTGAACCAGACGCCACTCGCCGTTCTGGTCCTGTTCCGGTAGGTAGCCCCACGGCGGGATGCCACCCCGGTACTTCCCGGCCTTGAAGTTGTGCCGGAACGCCGAGGCGTTGCGCTCCCGGATGCCCTCCAGCTCCATCTCGGCCACGGTGCCCAGCAGAGCGATCAGGACGGCCGACCACGGCGAGGTCATGTCGAAGTGTGGTTCGGTCGCGGAGATCACCAGCTTGCCGTGATCCTCGGCCCATCGAACCAGCGACTGGAGGTACCGGATGGACCGGGTGAGCCGGTCCACGCGGTAGGCCACGACAGCGTCGAAGTCCTCGCGCTCACCGGCCAGCCACGCGGCCAGGTTGGGTCGTTTCTTCCGGTCGAACGGGTCGACGGCACCGGACACGTCTAAGTCTTCGGCGATGCCGGCAACCTCGTATCCGCGCTCAGCGCACAGCTTTTGGCATGCCTCAAGCTGCCGCTCAGGCGAGGTAGTAGCGTCCGTGACTCGGGATAGACGGATGACGATCAGGGCTCGCACGGTGACATCCTCTCAAATGGTGTAAACCGAGCCTATGGAGTACTCCACGGTCGACATGCCGTCCTCGTCGACGGCCAGCACGAGCAGGCGTGCCTGCAGTTCCCGCAGTTGCTCCCTCATCGGCCATGTCCCCTTCCCTCTGTGCTCACAGCACTCCCGATTGCAGAACGTCGCCGGCCAATCCGACGACGACGGGCACGATGCCCAGGCACAGAAACGCGGGCAGATAACACAGCCCGAGCGGGCCGGCGATGAGCACCGACGCGCGTTCGGCCTTCGCCGCGGCAACGTCGGCGGCGTCCGCACGCAGTTGCACGGCGAGCTCCTCCACGCCGGCGGCGAGCGCCGCGCCGGAGGCCGCTGACCGCCTGGCCATCCGGAGGAACGCGCAGAGGTGAGCAGGTGCGGCGCCGGTGGGGTCGTCCCAGGCGAGAGTCGGGTCGGCTCCGAGAGCCAGCAGGTCCGCGGCTCGGCGCAGCAGCGCGGCCATCGCTGCCGGCGCCGTTGCCGCGACTCCGGACGCGGCCGCAGACACCGGCATTCCGGAGCGCAGACACGCGGCGAACAGGTCCAGCGTCGACGCGATGGCCAGCGTGTCGTCGTCGCGGACCGCACTCGCGAGGGCGGCGCGGCGGGGCCGGAACGATTCGCGATGCCCAGGCGGGCTGACCAGCAGCGACAGCGCCAGCAGCGCGGCAGCCCAGCTCATGCCAGCACGCCCGCGGTGATGCGGTCCGACCACCAGAGACCCGCGCAGATGAGCGCCACCCCGATGAGCAACAGCCACCCGCCCATTGGGTCGGTGGTCAGGAACCGCACCGGCTCGGCACCGACGGCGTAGCCGAGGAGGACACCGAGCGCCGGCAGACCCGCCAGAATCGCCGCGGTGGCCCGGGCCCCCGCCAACCCGGCCTCGACACGGCCCCGGAATCGTTCCCGCTCGGCGATGTCGCGCTGCGCCGCGTGGAGCAGCGTGGCGATCGCGAGACCCTGCGTCTGCGCCAGCTCCCAGCAAGCCGCGAGCCGGTCCCAGTGCCCCGGCGAGGCCGATCGGGTGCCCTCGACCCGCAGCCCGGCCGCCACATCGGCACCGAGCAGGGCGCGGGCCGTGACCGCCCGCAACGACGTCCCGGTACGGCCGGGCGACTCCGTCGCTGCGGTGCTCAGCGCCGTCACCGGATGCGCACCCACCCGTAACTCGCCGACAAGAACGTCGAGCGCCCCCTGCAGCGTCTCGGCGTCGTGCGCGCGGTCGGCCAGGACCCGGCGCCGCCGACGCCGCAGCAGCAGGGTCGCGGTCAATCCCGCCACCGCAAGCACCGCGGTCCACGGCAGCCACCACCCCAGCGCAGCGCATGCGACCGCCGCGACCACCCCGGCAGGCACCCGCAGCCGCTGCGGGGCCGCGGCCGCCGCGATCCGGTGGCGGGCAGGCTCGGGGTGCACGAGGACCGCCAAAGCGAGCGCGAGTAGGGCGGCGATCACGCCGCACCGCGGGATCGCAACAATCGGTCCAGTTCGTCGGCGCCAGAGCCGAACCCCGCATCGGCGCGCCAGCTCGGCACCACGGCGACCGACCCGTCGCCGCCGCGGCGCAGCACGCCGATCTCGTTGAGCCGCCGACGCCCCGCTCGATCACGGGCGACGTGCAGCACCACCTGGACCGCTGCGGCAAGTTGGCTGTGCAGCGCGACTCGGTCCAGTCCGCCGAGCGCGGCCAGGGCCTCGAACCTGGCCGGGACTTCGACGGGACTGTTGGCGTGCACCGTGCCCGCTCCCCCGTCGTGGCCGGTGTTGAGCGCCGCCAGCAGGTCGACCACCTCGGCGCCGCGCACCTCACCGACCACCAGGCGGTCCGGCCGCATCCGCAGCGCCTGCCGGACGAGGTCGCGGACGGTCACCTCCCCGACGCCCTCGACGTTGGCGGCGCGGGCGACGAGGTTGACCAGATGCGGGTGCGGCGGAGCCAGTTCGGCGGCGTCTTCGACGCACACGATCCGCTCGTCGGCGGGCACCGCGCCGAGCAGGGCGGCCATCAGGGTGGTCTTGCCCGCGCCGGTCCCGCCGGAGACGACGAACGCCAGCCGCGCGGCGATGATGGCGCGCAGCAGCGCCGCGGCGTCGTCGTCGATCGCACCGGAGCGGCACAGCGCATCGAGGTCCTGGGTCGCCGGACGCAGCACCCGCAGCGACAGGCACGTCCCGCCCGCCGCGATCGGGGGCAGCACCGCGTGCAGGCGCACGGTCACCGGGCCGCCGCCGTGGGTCCCGACGGTGGAGAGGTGGCCGTCCACCCACGGCTGCGCCTCGTCGAGGCGCCGGCCCGCGCTCAACGCGAGCCGCTGGGCGAGGCGGCGCACGGCGGCCTCGTCGGCGAACCGCACCGCCGAGCGGCGCAGGCCGGTCCCGTCGTCGACCCACACTGCGTCGGGGCCGGTGACCAGCACATCGGTGGTGCCGGGCGCGCAGAGCAGGGGCTCCAGGATCCCGGCGCCGACGAGTTCGGTCTGCAGCTCGCGCAGGCTGGTGAGCACCTCGGCGTCGCCGAGCACGCCACCGGATTCGGCGCGGATGGCCGCCGCGACGACGCTCGGCCGCAGCGGGGTGCCCTCGGCCGCGAGACGTTCCCGCACCCGGTCGATCAGCGAGGAGCTCATGCCGCCGCCTGCCCGTCCAGGTGCGGGTTCTGGCGCAACACCTCGATCACCGCGCGGGCGGCTGCGGCCAACGGACTTCGTCGGCGCAGCCGCAGCCCGCCGCGTTCGAGCACCGGATCGATGCCGGGTTCCGGACGCATCGCGGTCAACACCGGCAACCCGACGATGCGGGCGACGTCGAGCGGGCGCAGCCCGCCAGGTGCCGGGCCGCGCACCACCAGCCCGGTGTTGGGGTTGGCCGCACCGACCCACTGCGCGGTCGCGGCGGCGGAAGCGGCCGAGCGCACATCTGCCGGCGTGACCATCACGGTGAGGTCGGCGAGGGCCAGCGCCGCTTCGGTGACCGGCAGTGCCTGGCGGGCGAGGTCGCAGACGACGGTCACCCCGGCGCGGCTGCCGGCGTCGACCACCGACTCGAGTGCCGCGGCGGTGATGTCGTTGCTGGAGCGCTCACCAGACAACACGCGGCTGCCGGCGAGCACCGCGACGCCGTGACGACGGGGCAGGGCGTCGCGCAGCGCGGGATAGTTCAGCCGCCCGCCGGACAGCGAGAGGTCCGGCCAGCGCAGGCCGGGTTCGGTCTCGCTGCCGAGCACCAGGTCCAGACCGCCGCCGCACGGATCCGCTTCTACCAGTAGGGATTCGGCGGCCACGCGCGCCAACGCGGTCGCGAACACCGACGCGCCGGCCCCGCCCCGGCCGGCCAGCACGGCCACCACCGGGCCGCGCGTCGCGGCGTCCCGCACCGCCTCGGCGGCGTCGGCCAACAGCGTCATCAGGACGTCGTCCTGGGCGGGCAGCTGCAGCACTTGCTGCGCGCCGACGGCGACGGCAGCCTGCCACTGCGCCGGACCCGGCGCCGCGCCGCTGACCAGCAGCACTCGCGGCCGGCGCGGGAGGTCCTGCCCGGCACACCGCACAGCTGCCGCGTCGTCGAGCAGGATCGCGGCAGCCCCCGTCCACACCCGGCGGCCGACGGGCTGAGCGGCGCGGACCAGCGTCGACCCGCCGGCGGCGGCCACCCGTTCGATGTCGGCGGACAGCACCGGGTCATCGCACAGCGTGAGGATCGCGTCGGATGTGGTCATGCGACAAGCGTGGAAGCGACACAAGCCGCGCGGAAGCCGACGCTGCCGCAACGGACGAAAGCTGTGGATGAACGCGGATTTGTGGATCAGGAATCGTTGCCAGAAGGCGAAAACACCGTTCCGCAATCACATATGAGCGGTTGATCTATCCGCTCTGCGAAAACTTTCCCTACAAAAGGGACGACCCCCGCCAGGGGGGGAGGAGGCGGAGGTCGTCGTGTATCAGCCCCGGGGGGTCGGGCTGATGCACACCCGGCATAAGCCGAGTGATGCCCACTATACACACGCCACAGCGGTCCAGCGCAAGAGTGAAATGCTCAAAAGTGATGTAGATCTGGGAAACGTAACAGCCGCAGACACGTGTCGTGAACTGCCATTTTGTACAGTCTGCCGCGTTCTGTCACCGCGCACGCCCCTATGCTGGCTGGTGTGACCGCATCTGAGCCGTCGACCAGCGCGTCCTCGGTTGAGGCCGCCGCACCCTCCGGCAACCCCGTCCGCACCGCGGCGTTCTTCGATCTCGACAAAACCGTTATCGCCAAATCGAGCACTTTGGCTTTCAGCAAACCCTTCTTCAATCAGGGTCTGATCAATCGCCGCACCGTCCTCAAATCTGCGTACGCGCAATTTTTGTTCCTGATGTCGGGCGCCGACCACGACCAGATCGATCGGATGCGCAACTACATCACCAAGATGTGCGCCGGCTGGGACGTCGAACAGGTGAAGTCGATCGTCGGCGAAACCCTGCACGACATCGTCGACCCGCTCGTGTTCGCCGAGGCTGCAGAGCTGATCGCCGACCACAAGCTGTGCGGCCGCGACGTCGTGATCGTCTCGGCCTCCGGCGAAGAGATCGTCGCCCCGATCGCCCGCGCGTTGGGCGCCACCCACGCGATGGCCACCCGCATGGTCGTCGAGGACGGCCGCTACACCGGCGACATCGCGTTCTACTGCGTGGGCGAGAACAAGGTCGCGGCAATCCGTGCGCTCGCGGCCCGCGAAGGTTATGCGCTCCAACATTGCTACGCGTACTCCGACTCGATCAGCGACATCCCGATGCTCGACGCGGTCGGCCACCCGACCGTGGTGAATCCGGACCGGGCGCTGCGCAAGGAGGCGGTCGCCCGCGGCTGGGAGATCCGTTCCTTCAGCAGGCCTGTCCCGCTGCGCGACCGGATCCCGGCTCCGTCGGGCGCGGCGGTGGCGACCACCGCGGCGGTGGGCATCAGCGCGCTCGCGGCGGGGGCACTGACGTACACGCTGCTGCGCCGTTTCGCGTTCTGAGCCCGCCGGCTGGAGATTGCTGAGCGCCCTCGTAACAATCCGGGATCGCCGATGCACGAAGTACTTGATGTGATCGCAGTCACGTAGTACAAAGGGAACTACGGAAGACGGGCAAGGCCAAGCTAGAGCCGGAAGAGAAGGCTCTATCTCCCGATCCCGGATTCCCAGCACGGGTCCCCGGTACCCACGCGGCGCACATACCGCGGAACAGGTAAAAGTGTTGCGGGCCTGCGTACTTGCGGAAAACGGACGACCGAGACCGCTCCTTGGGTGGGGCGGTGGTGGTAGCGCTCCGCAGCGACGCCGAGGCCAACCCACGCAACCCGATACGCACGCATGGTAGCCGGAGTCCGTGCTCGGCGGGCGGCGAGCCGAAGTTGTTTCGAAGTACTTCGGACGCCGCCCGCTTTTTGTTTGCTACAGGGTTTACGCCACAGGGTTTATACGACAGAGTCACGAACTCATCGCCTGCGCGATCGACAGCGCCTCCCGGGCGCCGGCGTGCAAGCCTTCGCTACTGAGCACCAGCCACGCCGCCAGACCGGCAGGCGTGCCGGACGCGAAACCGCGCGCGGCGGCCTGGTAGTCGTTCGAGCGGCGCATCCAGTGCACCTCGGGCACCCCCAGACCGTGGGGATCCAGCCCACTGGCGATCGTGATCAGCCGCGACACCGCCCGCGCCACCACACCGTCGGCGCTGCCGAACGGCGCCAGCGTCAGCAGTTCGCCGTGGGCGACCGCGGCCAGCACCGCCGCCGGCACCCGCGTGCCGCCGGTCACCAACTCGGCCAGCATCTCCAAACGCGGCCCGACCTCCGGCTCGGGCCGGGGCCGGCCCAGCACGTCGGCGTCGACGAGGTCGGCGGCGGCCAGCGAATGCAACCGGGCCAGTGCCTGCAGCGGCGCGCGGCGCCACACACCGACAAGCGCGCCCTCCCCACCTTCGAGCGCCTCGGCCACCCGCAGTGCGCCGGCGAGCACCGGATCGGTCCCGTCGGTCGGGAACTGCAGGGGCCCGCCGTCGAGCACCGACGACGCGCGGGCGGCCCGCAGCGCCGCCTCGGCGGCGGTCTTGGGCCAGCCCCTCAGGTTGGTGCGGTGGCGGTGGGCACGGCCGAGCGCCTCCCCGGCCTCCTCCACCGCGGCGGCCACGCCCGGCAACTCCGCCAACGGCGCCAACGGGTCCCGGCCGGAGCTACTGCTGGTCACGCCCGCACACGCTAGCCGACCGCTGGACCGGCAAGCCATCGCGTTCGGCGCGCATCAGATGCCGCCCGCAGCGGCAGTTGTGAGTTGGCCGTTTGAGCTCGCGACCCAGTGACTACCCTCACAACTATGACCGAGACGCCCGTCGAAATCCCGTCGTCCTACCCCCCGCCGGCCGAATTCGCCGAGCACGCCAACGCCACCGAGGCGCTCTACGAGCAGGCCGAGGCGGACCGGCTCGGATTCTGGGCCGAACAGGCCCGCCGATTGGCCTGGGAGACACCGTTCACCGAGGTGCTCGACTGGTCCGACGCACCGTTCGCGAAGTGGTTCGGCGACGGCAAGCTCAACGTGGCCTACAACTGCGTCGACCGCCACGTCGAGGAGGGCAACGGCGACCGGGTCGCGATCCACTGGGTCGGCGAGCCGATCGACGACTCGCGCGACATCACCTACGCCGAGCTGAAGGACGAGGTGTGCCGGGCGGCCAACACGTTCGCCGAGCTCGGCCTGCAGGCCGGTGACCGCGTCGCGATCTACATGCCGATGGTGCCGGAGGCCATCATCGCGATGCTGGCCTGCGCCCGCCTGGGTGCCATGCACTCGGTGGTCTTCGCCGGGTTCTCCGCCAGCGCCCTGAAGGCCCGCATCGACGACGCGCAGGCAAAGCTGGTCATCACCACCGACGGCCAATACCGGCGCGGGTCGGCGGTGTCGCTGAAGAACGGCGTCGACGAGGCCATCGACGGCCTCGGCGACGACAGCCCCGTCGAGCACGTGGTGGTGGTGCGCCGCACCGGCATCGACACGCCCTGGACCGAGGGCCGCGATCTGTGGTGGGACGAGGTCGTCCCAAAGGCCTCCACCGAGCACACACCGGAGGCGTTCGAGTCCGAGCAGCCGCTGTTCCTGCTGTACACCTCGGGCACCACCGGCAAGCCCAAGGGCATCGTGCACACCTCTGGCGGCTACCTCACCCAGGCCGCCTACACGCACTACTACGTGTTCGACCTCAAGCCCGAGACCGACGTGTACTGGTGCACGGCCGACATCGGGTGGGTCACCGGGCACACCTACATCGTCTACGGGCCGCTGGCCAACGGCGCGACGCAGGTGGTCTACGAGGGCACCCCGGCGTCGCCGACCGAGCACCGGCACTTCGAGATCATCGAGAAGTACGGGGTGACGATCTACTACACGGCGCCGACGCTGGTCCGCACCTTCATGCGGTGGGGCCGCCAGATCCCCGCGGAGCACGACCTGTCGTCGCTGCGGCTGCTCGGCTCGGTGGGCGAGCCGATAAACCCCGAGGCGTGGCGCTGGTACCGGATGGCCTTCGGCAAGGACAAGACCCCGATCGTCGACACCTGGTGGCAGACCGAGACCGGCGCGATCATGATCTCGCCGCTGCCGGGCGTGACGACCTGCAAGCCTGGGTCGGCGATGCGGGCCCTGCCCGGCATCTCCGCCAAGATCGTCGACGACGACGGCAAGCAGCTGGATCCGAGCCCAGATCACGGCGAGCACGAGACCGGCTACCTGGTGCTGGATCAGCCGTGGCCGTCGATGCTGCGCGGCATCTGGGGCGACCCGGAGCGGTTCAAGGAGACCTACTGGTCGCGGTTCGCCGAGCAGGGCTGGTACTTCGCAGGCGACGGCGCCCGCTACGGCTCGGACGGCGAGATCTGGGTGCTCGGCCGCATCGACGACGTCATGAACGTCTCGGGCCACCGCATCTCGACCGCGGAGGTGGAGTCCGCGCTGGTCGGGCACTCCGGGGTGGCCGAGGCCGCGGTGGTCGGCGCGACCGACGAGCAGACCGGTCAGGCGATCTGCGCGTTCGTGATCCTCAAGTCCAGCGCGCACGGTGGCGAAGAGAACATGATCGACGAACTGCGCGCCGAGGTCGCCAAGGAGATCTCGCCGATCGCCAAGCCGCGCGAGATCCATGTGGTGCCGGAGTTGCCGAAGACCCGCAGCGGCAAGATCATGCGGCGGCTGCTGCGTGACGTCGCCGAGGGCCGCGAGCTCGGTGACACCTCGACGCTGGTCGACCCGAGCGTGTTCGAGGCGATCCGCGCCAGCAAGTAGGTCAGCGGCCCCCGACCGGGACGAACCCGCTGCCGGGTCGGCCCTTGGCGGTGATGTCGGCCAGCTGGGTGTTGAACGACATCGTCACCGCCGGGGTGTGCAACGGGATGTACTTGATGACGCACGTCGGCAGGGTCTCGGAGAACGCGCCGTGGATCATGCCGACGAGCCGGTTGTTGACGGTGACGGGCGCCCCGGAGTCCCCTGGCTGCCCGCAGACCTGGTTGACCAGGGTGCCCGGCTCCTTGCCGGGTCCCCAGGTCACGCCGCAGGAGTAGCCGGTGGTGCGGCCGAGCTTGCAGGCGACGTCACCGAAGCGCGGGTCGGGGGCCAGCCCGTCGATGCGGAAGCCGTTGACCTCGCTGACGGGGTTCACCTTCTGCGGGTCGAACTCGATGACGGCGTAGTCGAGGATGTCGTTGCCGGCCACCATGCGGCCGACGGGTCCGGCGGCTTCGGCGCCTTCGGCGGACACCACCGCGCCGGGGCCGCCGCAGTGCGCCGAGGTGAACCCGACCAGGCTGCCGCGGGTGTCGGTGCCGATGGCGGTCAGCGTGCAGAACGTCTCGCCGTTGACCACCAGGCCGGAGCCGCCCCCGAGGGTCACGGGGGTCGCGGCGGCGGCCGGGACTTGACCCAGCGAACACCATGCGAGCACGGCCACGAGCAGCGCGCGAACGACCCGACAGCGGCCGCCGATATTCACGAATGCAACCCCAATCGATGTGCCCGACCCGCCATCTCCTGCAACTTCGGCAGTCTAACGTCACTGCGGCGCGGTTTACCGGTGCGGCGCATGGCAACATGAAGCAAATTGATCGAATCGAACCGCGTCTGTGATCTCGGCGGGAAGGAATATTGCGTGAGCGACCGCAAGAACGGCGTGCCCAGCACAGTGACCTCGATTCCGCTGGTGGACCCGCACGCCCCCAAGCCCGACCCGTCGATCGGTGAACTGGTCAAGGATGCCACCGCCCAGGTGTCGACGCTGGTGCGTGCCGAGGTCGAGTTGGCGAAGGCGGAGATCACCCGCGACGTCAAGAAGGGCCTGACCGGCAGCATCTTCTTCATCGCCGCGCTGGTGGTGTTGTTCTACTCGACGTTCTTCCTGTTCTTCTTCCTCGCCGAACTGCTCGATACGTGGTTGTGGCGGTGGGCGGCGTTCCTGATCGTCTTCGGGATCATGGTCGTGGTCACCGGCATCCTCGCGCTGTTCGGCTATCTGAAGGTGCGCCGGATCCGTGGCCCCCAGAAGACCATCGAGTCGGTCAAGGAACTCCCCGACGCGCTGACGCCGGGCGCGGACAAGAAGGCCGTGGCCACCGCCGACGGTAAGGCGACGGCCGACCCGTCCGGCTGGTAATGGTCCGACCCGATCCGTCGGTCGTCCGCATCGACGGGCCGTGGCGCCACCTCGACGTGCACGCCAACGGCATTCGGTTCCACGTGGTGGAGGCCGAAGGCGCTTCCGGAGCCGTCGACGGTTCCCGGCGGTTGACCGACCGTCCACTGGTGATCCTGTTGCACGGCTTCGCGTCGTTCTGGTGGTCGTGGCGTCACCAGCTGCGCGGGCTGTCCGGTGCCCGGGTGGTGGCGGTCGATCTGCGCGGCTACGGCGGCAGCGACAAGCCACCCCGCGGCTACGACGGCTGGACGCTGGCCGGTGACATCGCGGGGCTGGTGCGCGCGCTGGGGCACAACTCGGCGACGCTGGTCGGGCACGCCGACGGCGGCCTGGTGTGCTGGGCGACCTCGGTGCTGCACCCTCGCGCCGTGCACGCGATCGCGGTGGTCAGCTCGCCGCACCCCGCCGCGCTGCGCGCCTCGACGCTGCGGTGCCGCGACCAGGGCCGGGCGCTGCTGCCGTGGCTGCTGCGCTACCAGGCGCCGCGTTGGCCCGAGCATGTGCTGACCCGTGACGACGGCGCGGAGGTGGAGCGGCTGGTGCGCGCCCGCTCGGCCGCGGCGTGGCCGGCGACCGACGACTTCGCGCAGACCATGACGCACCTGCGGCGCGCCATCCAGATCCCGTCGGCGGCGCATTCGACGCTGGAGTACCAGCGGTGGGCGGTGCGCAGCCAGGTGCGCGGTGAGGGCCGGCGGTTCATGCGCTCGATGAACCGTCCGGTGTCGGTGCCGGTGCTGCACCTTCGGGGTGAGGCCGATCCGTACGTGCTGGCCGACCCGGTGAACCGCACCCAGCACTACGCGCCGCACGGCCGGTATGTGTCGATCGACGGGGCCGGGCACTACGCCCACGAGGAGGCACCTGAGGCGGTCAACGCCCAGCTGTCGCGGTTCCTGCGGCAGGTCTACGCGTGAGCCAGCCCTTGTGGGCTAGCCGCTGTTGATGCAGGTGCCGGTGGGCACCGTGTCGCGGTTGCCGACCTTGGCCATCTGGCGGGACACCTCTTTGGCGGTCAGCACGAAGCCGGTGTCCTTGTCGTCGACGGCCGCGCCGAACACCACACCGAGGACCTTGCCGCCGCGGTTGACCATGGGGCCGCCGGAGTTGCCCTGCGCGACCTCGCCGCGGATGGTGTACACCTCGCGGGTCACCGTCTCGGTGCGGTAGATGTCGGGGCCGTTGAGCTGGATGACCTCGCGGATGCGTGCCGGGGTGGCGCGGAAGTCGCCGCCGCCCGGGTAGCCCATCACGATGCCGTCGGTGCCCGACGGGGCCTCGTCCTCGACGAACTGCAGCGGCGCGGCCGGCAGGTTCGGGACGTCGAGGATGGAGATGTCGGCCTGCGGGTCATAGGAGACGACGCTGGCGTCGTAGGACTGGCCGTCGACTTCGACGGTGACGCTGTCGGACCCGGCGACGACGTGCGCGTTGGACATCACCCGTTGCGGGGACACGACGAAGCCGCTGCCTTCGAGCATCTTCTGGCAGCTGTTGGCCACCCCCTGCACCTTGACGACGCTGGGCCGGGTGACGCCGACGACCGCCGAGGACGCCAGGCCGGCGTCGGGCGGGTCGACCTCGGTGACCGGGGTCGGGCCGAAGGGTTTGAGCACGTCGTGCAGGCCGGCGGTCTCCCACAGCGAGGACAGCCGGTCGGGGGTGGAGCGCAGCCAGTCGGGTGCCACGGAGTCGACTTCCTGGATGACCCGGGAGTCGCGCACCGCCGCGGCGAGATTGGGCTGCGGCGAGGACATCAGCGCGGTCCCCAGCAGCCAGGACGCGGTGAGCACCAGGACCAGCTGCAGCGCGACCCCGACGACGGAGTCGGCCACGCGCAGCGCGGGGTTGCGGATGGCGCCGCGCACCGCCCGCCCGAGCACCACGCCGGCGATCTCGCCGATCACCACCAGGGTAAGGATCAGGAACAGCGTGACGAAGAGTTTGGTCCGCGGCCCGTCGATGTGGTCGACGATGTGCGGTGCCAGCAGCACGCCGGCCACCGCGCCGAGCGCGACCCCGATCAAGGCCAGCAGGGAACCCGGCGCCCCAGATCGCCAGCCGGACACGGCGGCAATGAGCGCTACTGCGAGTACGGCTATGTCCAGCCACTGTGACGCGGTCATCGTTGGGCTTCACCGTAGCTGCCGTCGAGGTCCAGAAGCTGCATTGCCTCGTCGAGTTCGTAGACGGCGTCGGCGTCCCAGTCGGTGGCCCAGCCGGCGACGTCGAGCATCGCGGCGATGACCTGGCCGGTGAATCCCCACACCAGCATCTCGTTGAGCAGGAACGCCGGCCCGGCGGTCTGCCGGCTGTTCTCCTTGCGATACACCATGATTCGGTTCTCGGGGTTGACGAAAGCGCGCACCGGGACCCGCGCCACCAGTGCGGTCTCGCCGGCGTCGACGACGCCGACGGGCCCGGGGTCCGGCGAGTACGCGAGGACCGGGACGACGTGGAAGCCCGACGGCGGGATGAACATCTTCTCCAGGGTGACCAGCGGTTGCAGCCGGGTCGCGTCGATACCGGTCTCCTCGGTGGCCTCACGCAGGGCGGTGTGAACGGGGCCGCGGTCCTCGGGGTCGGCGGCGCCGCCGGGGAAGGCGGCCTGGCCGGCGTGGTGGCGCAGCGTCGAGGCGCGCACGGTGACCAGCAGGTCGGAGTCGTCGGGCAGCTCGCCGGGCGCGCCGTCGCGGGGGCCGGAGAACAACACGAGGACGGCGGCGTCGCGGCGGCGTCCGGTGACCGCGGCGGTGCTGTTGGCCGCGCTCAGCGCGGCGAGCACCTTGGCGGGCACCCGGCGGCGGTAGGCGTTGCGGACGGCGTCCGGCCGGTCGACCAGCGGCCCCAGCCACGCCGGGGCGGCCTCGGGACTCAGGGCGGCGGCAGTGTCTTCGGGCCTGCCGTCCCAGCTCACGCGCCCATCCCTATGCCGCTCCGATCGTCGGTTGTACCGCTTCGGCGATTTCGTCGGCGGTCGCGAATGACCGAGGCAGGATTTCGGCCACGCTACCGTCCGCCCGCAGGACGACGGTGGCAGGCATGACGTTGGGGACCCGCAGCGCCGCGGCGATGGTGCGGCGCCCGTCCTGCAGTGTGGGCAGGTGGACGCCCAGTTCGGCGAGGCGCAGCAGGGCGGCCTCCTCGTTCGGGTCCTGGTGCACGGTCAGCACGGTCACCGCCGGGCCGACGCGGCGCTGGAACTCCGCCATCGCGGGCAGTTCGTCGGTGCAGGGGCCGCACCAGTAGGCCCACAGGTTGAGCACCGCGGGCCGGCCGGCCAGGGCCGAGGCCACGTCGACGCGGCTGCCGTCGCCCGCGCATTCGAGGGTCAGACCGCGCAGCGCCTCGGGGCCGGGGCCGGAACCGGCAGGCGGGCAGGGGGCGAGGTCGGCGCGGCGGCGCGGTTCGGCGAGTGTCTCGGGGGTGTCGGCGGCGCGGCGGTCGCGTTCGGAGGTGGTGTCGGGCGACGGTGGCTGCGCGGTGTCCCGGTCACCGCCCAGTTCGGTCCACAGGGCGGCGGCCAGCGCGAGGACGATGACGAGCGCGGCGATGCTCCAACGGACAGATGTGCTCATGGTCGCGCCGGCTCACAGCCCGGCCAGCGCCAGCAGATGTTCGGTCTCGGGGCCGCGTACCAGCGGTGCGGCGATCAGCGGGTCGGTGGGTCCGATCCCGTAGGACGGGCAGTCCTTGGCCAGCACGCACACCCCGCAGGCCGGTTTGCGGGCGTGGCAGACCCGGCGGCCGTGGAAGATCACCCGGTGGCTCAGCAGCGTCCACTCGGACCGCTCGATGAGCTCGCCGACGGCGTGTTCGACCTTGACCGGGTCCTCCTCGGCGGTCCAGCGCCAGCGGCGCACCAGCCGGCCGAAGTGGGTGTCGACGGTGATGCCGGGAACGTCGAAGGCATTCCCGAGGATGACGTTGGCGGTCTTGCGCCCCACCCCGGGCAGGGTGACCAGTTCGTCGAGGGTGCGGGGCACCTCGCCGTCGAACCGCTCGACGAGTTCCTGGCCCAGCCGGATCAGCGAGGTGGTCTTGTTGCGGTAGAACCCGGTGGGTCTGATCAGTTCTTCGAGTTCGGCGCGGTTGGCCTGCGCGTAGTCCTGCGCGGTGCGGTACTTGGCGAACAGCGCCGGAGTGGTCAGGTTGACACGTTTGTCGGTGCTCTGGGCCGACAGGATGGTGGCCACCGTCAGCTCGAGCGGGTTGGTGAAGTCCAGCTCGCAGTAGACGTGCGGGAAGGCCTTGGCGAGGGTGCGGTTCATGCGCCGGGCGCGCCGCACCAGTCCCAGGTGGGTCTCGCGGTCCCACTTCTTGGCTGACGCCCGCCGGGCCGGGGCGGCCTTACCGCTCGTCGACTCACGCACGCTCACCAGGCCAGGGTACGCAGCGGCACCCGAGGCGCCGATTCGCGCCGCCGACGCACTGGTTCTTACCGACGGCTTTTCGTAATCCCGCTGAGACTTTCACCGTGTTTACTTCTGCGGTGTGTCGTGGTTGCTCGTCGCGCTGATCCCGGGGTTGCTGATGTTGGTGACCTTCGGGCTGGAGCGCGTCGAGGCCGGCCTGCGGGAGGACTCGTTCTCGGCCGCTGACGTGGCGAAGTTCCTCGACGAGGCCGAGGCCAGCGACGTCGGCACGCTTGCCCGCGACGGGATCGACAGTGCGCTGCACAACGTCGCTCAGCGTCGCGGAGAAGTGGACTCGGCGACCGGTGCGCTGTCGGCGGTGACCCCGGCCTCGGGTTTGCCGACCCGACAGTTCTTCGAGCAGCACACCCAGCACGTCGGCAATACTGGATTTCAGCAGACCCGCCACGCCAACACTGTGTAGCGTGGGCTGGTCACAAACCGCTGTACCTCTAGACTGGGTCACACGACCGCGCTTCTGAGGTCGGCTTGCGCATGTCTATTCACTGAACAGTTATGAGGGACAACGTGGACGAGATCCTGGCCAGGGCCGGAATCTTCCAGGGGGTGGAACCCAGCGCCGTTTCCGCGCTGACCAAGCAACTGCAACCGGTCGACTTTCCGCGCGGACACACGGTGTTCGCCGAAGGCGAGCCCGGGGACCGGCTGTACATCATCATCTCCGGCAAGGTCAAGATCGGCCGCCGCTCCCCCGACGGGCGCGAGAACCTGCTGACGATCATGGGGCCGTCCGACATGTTCGGCGAGCTGTCGATCTTCGATCCCGGCCCGCGGACGTCGAGCGCCACGACGATCACCGAGGTACGTGCGGTGTCGATGGACCGGGACGCGCTGCGCGCCTGGATCGCCGACCGTCCGGAGATCGCCGAGCAGCTGCTGCGGGTGCTCGCCCGCCGTCTGCGCCGCACCAACAACAACCTCGCGGACCTGATCTTCACCGACGTGCCGGGCCGCGTCGCCAAGCAGCTGCTGCAGCTCGCGCAGCGTTTCGGCACGCAGGAGGGCGGCGCGCTGCGCGTCACCCACGACCTGACGCAGGAAGAGATCGCTCAGCTGGTCGGCGCTTCGCGCGAGACGGTGAACAAGGCACTGGCCGACTTCGCCCACCGCGGCTGGATCCGGCTCGAGGGTAAGAGCGTGCTGATCAGCGACAGCGAACGGCTGGCTCGCCGAGCGAGGTAACGAGCGAGCATCCAGCGCCGAGCGAGGTAGCGAGCGAGCATCCAGCGCCGAGCGAGGTAACTCAGCGGCGCAGGTAGTTCAGCTGTGCCTGCACGCTCCATTCGGCGGCATCCCAGAGCTTCTCGTCGACGTCGGTGTAGACGTGCTCGACCACCTGGCGTGCGCTGGCGTCCTCACCGATCGCGGTCAGGGCGCCGCGCACCTGGTCCAGGCGTTCCTCCCGGTGCGTCAGATAGGTGTCGCTGATCTCGGCGAGATCGTCGAGTTCCGGGCCGTGGCCGGGCAGCACCCGGCGTCGTCCCAGTCCGCGCAGGCGGCGCAGAGACTCCAGGTAGTCGCCGAGGTCGCCGTCCTCGGCGTCGATGACGGTGGTGCCGCGGCCCAGGATGGTGTCGGCGGTCAGCACGGCGCCCCCGCCGTCGTCGTCGTCGACCAAAAACGACACCGAGTCCGCGGTGTGACCCGGCGTGGCCAGCACGGTGATGCGCAGGCCGGCCGCGTCGATGACCTCGCCGTCGGTGAGCGGGCCGCCGAGACCGCGCTGGAAACCGCTGCCGACCGACCGCACCACGGCCCCGGTCAGGTCGACGAGGCGGTCGATGCCGCCGGTGTGGTCGCTGTGCCGGTGGCTGATCAGCACCAGCGGGATGGGTCCGAGTTCGGCGAGACGCTCGATGTGCTCGTCCTTGTCGTCGGGCCCGGGGTCGACGACGACCATCTCGTCACTGCCCGGTCCGCGCAGCACCCAGGTGTTGGTGCCGTCGAGCGTCATCAGCCCGGGGTTTTCGCACAGCAGGACCGAAGCGGTCTCGGTCACCGGCCGCAACAGGCCGTAGGACGGATGCTCGAGACCACTCACGTCGGCGGCTAGTCGCTGACCTCGACGATGATCTCCACTTCCACGGGTGCGTCGAGGGGCAGTTCGGACACCCCGACCGCGGAGCGGGCGTGCGCGCCGGCCTCGCCGAAGATCACGTCGAACAAGTCCGACGCACCGTTGACGACGCGGGGCTGACCGTTGAATCCGGGTGCGGAGGCGACGAACCCGACCACCTTGACCACCTGGACCACGGCGTCGATCCCGACCAGCGAGTCGACGGCAGCCAGCGCGTTGAGCGCGCACTGCCGGGCCAGCTCCTCGGCCTTCTCGGACGTCACGTCGGCGCCGACCTTGCCGGTCGCGGGCAGCTTGCCGGCCACCAGCGGCAGTTGGCCCGCGGTGTAGACGAGGTTGCCGGTGCGGACGGCCGGCACGTAGGCGGCTAGCGGGGCCACCACTTCGGGCAGCTCGATACCGAGTTCGTCCAGCCGAGCCGACCAGGTGCTCATTTCGGCCGCTTCAAGTAGGCGACGTGCTGCTCGCCGGTGGGGCCGGGCAGCACCGAGACGAGCTCCCACCCGTCCTCACCCCATTGGTCGAGGATCTGCTTGGTGGCATGGGTCAACAGCGGGACGGTCGCGTACTCCCAGCGGGCAGGTTCGCTCATGCCCCGAAGCTTATCGGGCGCGCGGGCACCTATGGCTAGCATGCACTGGTGGCAACCACACCGAACGGGACAGCGACGGTTCCCAAGGCGACCGGCTGGCCCTCCCGCCTGACCAAAGCCCGACTGCATTTCGTTTCCGGCAAAGGCGGCACGGGCAAGACGACGATCGCCGCCGCTCTTGCGCTGGCGCTGGCCGCCAACGGTCGCAAGGTGTTGCTGGTGGAAGTCGAAGGGCGCCAAGGCATTGCGCAGCTGTTCGACGTGCCGCCGCTGCCGTACGAAGAGGTGAAGATCGCCACCGCCGAGGGCGGCGGACAGGTCAACGCGCTGGCCATCGACACCGAGGCCGCGTTCCTCGAGTACCTCGACATGTTCTACAACCTGGGTCTGGCGGGCCGGGCGATGCGCCGCATCGGCGCCGTCGAGTTCGCCACCACCATCGCGCCGGGCCTGCGCGACGTGCTCCTGACCGGCAAGATCAAGGAGATCGTCACCCGCGCGGACAAAGACAAGCATCACGCCAAGCACGGGGTGTACGACGCGGTCGTGGTCGACGCTCCGCCGACGGGCCGGATCGCGCGCTTCCTGGACGTCACCTCGGCGGTGTCCGAGCTCGCCAAGGGCGGACCGGTGCACTCGCAGGCCGAGGGTGTGGTCAAGCTGCTGCACTCCGATGCGACCGCGGTGCATCTGGTGACGTTGCTGGAAGCCCTGCCGATCCAGGAGACGGTGGAGGCCATCGAAGAGCTGCGGCAGATGAACCTGCCGATCGGCAGCGTCTTCGTCAACCGCAACATCCCCGCCTACCTGCCGCCCGATGCGCTGGCCAAGGCCGCCGAGGGTGACATCGACGCCGACGCGGTGCGTGCGGACCTCGAGCAGGTCGGAATCACGCTGTCGGACGCCGATTTCGCGGGTCTGCTCACCGAGACCATCCAGCACGCGACGCGCATCGCGGCGCGCGCCGAGAGCGCCGAGCAGCTGGTGCAGATCGACGTGCCGCGCCTCGAGCTGCCGACCCTGTCCGACGGGGTCGATCTGGGAAGCCTGTACGAACTGGCCGAAGAGCTCGCCCGCCAGGGCGTGCGGTGAGCGGAGGACAACGATGAGCACCACCCCACCGGCCCTGGACATGGCCTCGATCCTCAAAGACCGCACCAACCGCGTCGTGGTGTGCTGCGGCGCCGGCGGTGTCGGCAAGACCACCACCGCCGCGGCGATGGCGTTGCGGGCGGCCGAGTACGGGCGCACCGTGGTGGTCCTGACCATCGATCCCGCCAAGCGGCTCGCGCAGGCGCTGGGGATCAAGGACCTGGGCAACACCCCGCAGCGGGTGCCGCTCGCGCCGGAGATCACCGGTGAGCTGTTCGCGATGATGCTGGACATGCGCCGCACCTTCGACGAGATGGTGGTGCAGTATTCGGGCGCCGACCGCGCGGACGCGATTCTGGAGAACACCTTCTATCAGACGGTGGCCACCTCGCTGGCGGGCACGCAGGAGTACATGGCCATGGAGAAGCTGGGACAGCTTCTGGCCGAGGACAAGTGGGATCTGATCGTCGTCGACACCCCGCCGTCGCGCAATGCGCTGGACTTCCTGGATGCACCGAAGCGGCTGGGCAGCTTCATGGACAGCCGGTTGTGGCGGTTGCTGCTGGCCCCGGGGCGTGGGTTCGGCCGGCTGGTGACGGGCGCGGTCGGGCTCGCGATGAAGGGGATGTCGACGATCCTGGGCTCGCAGATGCTTTCGGACGCAGCGGCTTTCGTGCAGTCCCTGGATTCGACGTTCGGCGGCTTCCGGGAGAAGGCGGACCGCACCTACGACCTGTTGAAGCGCCGGGGCACGCAGTTCGTGGTGGTGTCGGCGGCTGAACCGGACGCGCTGCGGGAAGCGACGTTCTTCGTCGACCGGCTCTCCGACGAGCACATGCCGTTGGCTGGTCTGATCCTGAACCGCACCCACCCGACGATGTGCGACCTGACGTCGGAGAAGGCGTCCGAAGGCGCCGAGGCGCTGGAGCGGACGCGGCCGGATTCGGTGGCGGCCGCAGCGTTGCGGATTCACGCGGCCCGCGCGACGACGGCCAAGCGGGAGATCCGGTTGTTGTCGCGGTTCACCGGCGCGAACCCGCATGTGCCGCTGGTGGGTGTGCCGTCGCTGCCGTTCGACGTGTCGGATCTGACGGCGCTGCAGGCGATCGCCGATCAGATCACCGGCGAAGCGGCGTCGGCCGCGGGCTGAGCCGCAGCCGACCGAAAGAGTTGGGGCCCGAAAGGGTTGGGCTTAGCCAGCGCTGCGGTGCTTGCGCTGCGCGGCAAAGAAGTCAGCCCACGAAACAACATCGGGGTGCTGCTTGAGCAGGGCACGGCGCTGACGCTCGGTCATGCCGCCCCAGACGCCGAACTCGACGCGGTTGTCGAGGGCGTCGGCACCGCACTCGGCGATGACCGGGCAGTGGCGGCAGATCACGGCGGCCTTGCGCTGGGCGGCGCCGCGGACGAACAATTCATCGGGGTCGGTCTGCCGGCAGCGCGCCTGGGAGACCCACGCGATTCGAGCTTCGGCTTCCGCCCCCTTGAGGGTGGTGTTAACCGGCGGATTCACGGTGGCCTTGCGCACGGCGGGCTTTGTAACTGACACCAGCGATCCCCTTCGTTCTGGCCGCGCCCCGACAACGCAGACGATGGAAGCAGGCGACGATCGCGGGTGCGATCTGCGCCACACTGCGAGTACTGGGTGTGACCTGTATCGCACTGTGCGCTCAATTTAGGTGGTCAGGCCGGGTTTGCGCAATACGTTCGTGACCACATTTTTGGGACGACCGTGCCGTCATGCCGGTACAGTGCCGTTTCCAGGCATTTGGCACGGGGTGCCGCAAACGGTTGACGCTGCTCGGACGGTGGCCGGCTTTGCGCCGTCGTTACTCTTATACGCATGCCGGAGCAGTCCGATACGCGGCCGACGCCGCCACCGCCGAAGTCGGTGACGGTCATCAAGTTGGCGTGGTGCTGCCTTCTTGCCAGTGTGATCGCCGCCGCGATGATGTTCCCGGTCGTCGGCGGGATCGGGCTGATGTCCAACCGCGCGTCCGACGTCGTGGCCAACGGATCGGCCCAATTGGTCGAGGGCCAGGTGCCGCAGGTGTCGACGATGGTCGATGCCAAGGGAAACGTCATCGCGTGGCTGTACTCGCAGCGGCGCTTCGAGATTCCGAGCGATCAAATCGCCAACACGATGAAACTGGCGATCGTCTCGATCGAGGACAAGAGGTTTGCCGAACACAACGGTGTGGACTGGCAGGGCACGCTGACCGGTCTGTCGGGTTATCTGTCCGGAAACCTGGACACCCGCGGCGGCTCCACCATCGAGCAGCAGTATGTGAAGAACTACCAGCTGCTGGTGCTGGCGCAGACCGACGCGGAGAAGCGCGCGGCCATCGAGACCACCCCGGCGCGCAAGCTGCGCGAGATCCGGATGGCGCTGACGCTGGACAAGACGTTCACCAAGCCGGAGATCCTGACCCGCTATCTGAACCTGGTGTCGTTCGGCAACAACTCGTTCGGCATCCAGGACGCCGCGCAGACCTACTTCGGTATCAACGCCTCGGAACTGAACTGGGAGCAGGCCGCCCTGCTGGCCGGGATGGTGCAGTCCACCAGCGCGCTGAACCCGTACACCAATCCCGACGGCGCGCTGGCGCGCCGCAACATCGTGCTGGACACGATGATCGAGAACCTGCCGGAGCACGCCGACGAGTTGCGGGTGGCCAAGCAGCAGCCGCTCGGCGTGCTGCCGCAGCCCAAGGAGTTGCCGCGCGGCTGCATCGCCGCCGGTGACCGCGCGTTCTTCTGCGACTACGCGCTGGACTATCTGGCGCGGGCGGGCATCAGCAAGGATCAGGTGGCCAAGGGCGGCTACATGATCAAGACGACGCTGGACCCCGATGTGCAGAACACCGTGAAGTCGGCGATCGACAATTTCGCCAGCCCCACCCTGCCCGGTGTGGCCAGCGTGATGAGCGTCGTCCGCCCCGGTAAGGAGAACCACCCGGTCCTGGCGATGGCCAGCAACCGCACCTACGGCCTGGACCTGGACGCCGGGGAGACCATGCAGCCGCAGCCGTTCTCGCTGGTCGGCAACGGCGCCGGGTCGGTGTTCAAGATCTTCACCACGGCCGCGGCGATGGAGATGGGCATGGGTATCGACACCCAGCTCGACGCGCCGGGCCGGTTCGAGGCCAAGGGGCTGGGCAGCGGCGGAGCGCGCGGCTGCCCGCCGGCGACGTGGTGCGTGCAGAACGCCGGCAACTACCGCGGCTCGATGAGCGTCACCGACGCGTTGGCGCAGTCGCCGAACACCGCGTTCGCGAAGCTCATCGCCCAGGTCGGGGTGCCGCGCGCGGTGGACATGGCGGTGCGGCTGGGCCTGCGGTCCTACGCGCTGCCCGGCACCGCCCGCGACTACGACCCGGAGAGCAACGAGAGCCTCGCCGACTTCGTGAAGCGGCAGAACATCGGCTCGTTCACGCTGGGCCCGATCGAGGTGAACGCGCTGGAGCTGTCCAACGTGGCGGCGACGCTGGCCTCGGGTGGCACCTGGTGCCCGCCGAACCCGATCGAGGCGATCTACGACCGCAGTGGCGAGCAGGTCTCGGTGACCACCGAGACGTGCGAGCAGGCGGTGCCCGAGGGCCTGGCCAACACGCTGGCCGTGGCGATGAGCAAGGACGACACCGGCGCCGGGACAGCGGCCGGCGCGGCCGGCTCGGTGGGCTGGGATCTGCCGATGTCGGGCAAGACGGGCACCACCGAGGCCAACCGCTCCTCGGCGTTCCTGGGCTTCACCAACCAGTTGGCGGCGGCCAGCTACATCTACGACGATTCGCCGGCGCCGACCGAGCTGTGCTCGTTCCCGCTGCGCCAGTGCGGGTCGGGCAACCTGTTCGGCGGTAACGAACCGGCGCGGACGTGGTTCAGCGCGATGAAGCCGATCGCCACCAATTTCGGTGAGGTCACCCTGCCCCCCACCGACCCGCGCTACGTGGAGGGCGGTCCGGGATCCCGGGTCCCCAGCGTCGCGGGACTGAAGGAGGACACCGCGCGCCAGCGCCTGCGGGAGGCCGGTTTCCAGGTGGCCGACGGGGTCTCCTCGGTCAACAGCACCTCCTCGCGCGGCACCGTCGTGGGGACGTCCCCGAGCGGGCAGACGATTCCGGGGTCGATCATCACGATCCAGGTGTCCAACGGCATCCCGCCGGCCCCGCCGCCGCC
>JBNMQW010000021.1:0-76620 GCA_050205485.1 Mycolicibacterium vaccae
CGTGTAGGCCGCGGGTGGCGCCGCAGCCGGGGACCACGCAACAGCGGTCGCGGTGTTCCAGGGCGCGGCGCAGGCGGCGGCCGATGGTGCGGGTGGTGCGGCCGGCGCCGAGGGGTTGGCCGTCGCGGTGGTACCAGATTTCGGCGGTGGCGTCGCAGGTCAGGTATTGGCGGTCGGCGTCGGGCAGCAGCGGCCCCAAATGCAGCGACGCGAGGCGGTCCTTGAGGTCGAGGTGGACGATGACGGTGGTGTGCTGTCCGTGCGGGCGGCGCGCGACCTCGGTGTCCCAGCCCGCCTCGATCAGCCCCATGAAGGCGTCGACGGTGTCGGGGAACGGCGGCGCACCATCGTTGCTGCCGGAACCGGCGGTGTCGGCACTGTCGTGGTGGTGTTTCCAGTCGGCGACCAGGGCGTCTTTGTGGGAGGCCAGGGCGGCGTCGAATTTCGCGGATTCGATGGACGAGAGCCGGATGTGCCAGGTGGTGTAGCCGTCGAGGCCGACGGTCTTGGCGATGGAGCTGCCGCGCTCGGGGCGCGGCTTGGGCACCGGGCGGGGTTCGAGTTTGACCGCGGTGCGCAGCTGGGTGACCGTCGCTGATTGGGCGAACTCGACGTAGTGCTCGTCAGACCCGTCGGCGGCGTTTTCGGCGATCACCCCGACGCGGTCCAGCGAGAGCCGACCTTCGCGCAACGCCTCGTTGCAGCGGGGAAACTCGTCGAGGCGGTCGGCCACGGCGACCATGGTTTCGGCGTTGCGTGGGGTGATGCCTAGTTTCCAGGCCACCATCGATGCTGCGGAGCGGCAGCCGGTCATGCCCCACAGCTGCGCGCGGTCGAGTTCGGCCACGATTTCCACCAGGCGCCCGTCGATCGCGTTGCGCTGCCCGCTCAACTCCGCGAGCTCGTCGAACAGCTCCTCGAGCCGCTGCTGCGGCGAGGCCTGCTCCACCAAAACCCCTGTGGCCCTGGATGTGACGGACATGACCCCATCCTGCCAACAGGCACCGACAAATCCGGCCGACCTCAGCGCACGGGCTGCAGGCTGCGCAAGGTGCTCGTCACGAACTTCTTCAGCGCCACGTCGCGTTCGGCGCGGGACTCACCGACGGTGGTCAGCAGGGCGTAGACGCCGAGGAAGAAGAACGCCGCGCTGTGGTAGGCGTCGACATCGTCGTAGAGCTCGCCGCGGATGCGGGCGCGCTCGATCTCGGCGGCCAGCAGCACGAACATCGGATGGTTGGCCCACTGTTCCCGCTCCGGGTGGGTCGGCGAGAAGTAGAGGCTGATGACGTCATGGAACAGCGCTGAGCCCCAACGGCTTTCCAGATCGAGCACGAGTTGGACGATCCTCGTCAACACCGACGGCAAGTCGTGCGGGGTGTCCAGGAAGCGGCCCAGCTCGTTGGCGAGTTGCGCCTCGTCGCGCCGGATCAACTCGAGCAGCACGTGTTCCTTGGTGGGGAAGTGGAAGTAGAAGGTGCTGCGCGCGACGCCGGCCGCCTTCACGATCGCGTTGATGTCCGCACCCTGCGAGCCGGACCGCCGGAACTCGACGATGGCGGCATCGAGCAGCCGCGCACGCGTCAACTGACGCTGGGCATCCCGCCGGGTCGCAGTCTCGGCCACGCGCCCATTGTGCCGCACCGGGCCAACTCACTGACGAATGTCGTGCAAATAGTGCACCCGGCAGCCATATATCCCCAGTTCGAGTGGCCACTGACAAACATTTCGTTGTCATCTGTCAGCGAGCGTGCTAGACCTGAGCAAACCGGCCGACCCCAGACAGGCAGGAAGCCCATGACGACCACAAAGGCGCTGAACACCCGCGGCCAGCGCATCCTGTTGTGGACGGTGCCGCCGGCGGCCGGACTCTTCGTCCTGGCCTACTTCCTGTTCCCGGTGTTCTCGCCGCCGCTGTCCCCGACGATGACGCCCGACGAAGTCGCGGTGTTCTTCGGCGACAACGCCACCGGCATCATCGGCGTCGCGATCCTCTGCAATCTCATCGCGTGCTCACTGGTCCCGCTGTTCGCCGTCACGGCCGTGCAGATCTCCCGGATCGGCACGTCGAGCAACGTGTTCACCTACGCCTACATGCTGTGCGTCGGGGTGGGGCTGACCGCGTTCATCCTCGCCGACTACTGCTGGGGGATGGCCGCTTTCCGGCCCGACCGCGATCCGCAGTTGATCAGCCTGCTCAACGACATGGCGTGGTTCTTCTTCATCGCGCCGGTCGGCACCATCGTGGTGCAGAACCTCTGCCTGGCGATCAGCATCTACCTCGACGAACGGCCGGACCCGATCTTCCCGCGTTGGGTGGCGCACTTCAACGTGGCGACCGCGGTGCTGATGATCCCCAGCGCCTTCTCCCTGTTGTACAAGACCGGGCCGCTGGCCTGGGACGGCGCACTGTCATTCACGCTGCGGCTCAGTGTGTTCGCCTGCTACATCGTGGTGATGTTCATCGTGCTGGTGGGTGTGGTGAACCGCCAGGGCCAGGAGCAGGAGGCCCTGGTATGACCCAGAGCGCGACCGCTCCGCCGTCGGCGCCCGCCAGGAGACGCTGGCGCGACTCACCGAAGCTGGACCAGTGGATCGCGTTCTGGACGGTGCCGGTCTTCTTCAGCCTCTTCGGACTGGTCTTCGTTCCGCTGAGCTGGATGATGCCGCCCCGCTCGCCGAGCAGTTCGCCGGCCGAGATCGTCGAGTTCATGCAGTCACCGAACCTGCTGATCGCCTGCGTCATCCTGACCTTGGCGTTCGGGATGGCGCCGATCGCGAATGCCTGCTACCTCAACCAGATCCGGCGCATGAGCGTCAGCCCGGTGCTGCGCTACAGCCTGATGGCCGGAGCGACCACCGGCACCATCGTCGGGATGCTCTTCCCGATGTTCTGTTTCGGGCTGGGGGCGTTCCGGCCCGGTTACGACCCGGCGATCCTGGCGATGCTCTACGACTTCGGCTACCTGGCCTTCATCGGCTCGCTGGGCTGCTTCTGCATCATGTGGATGGCGTTCGGGCTGGCCATCATCCTCGACCAGAACAACATCCTGCCGAAATGGCTTGGCTACTACACGGTCTGGCAGTACGTGACCGAGCTGATCGCCGCGCCGGTCTGGATCGCCAAGTCCGGCCCGTTCGCGTGGAACGGCCTGATGACGTTCTGGTTCGCGATGGCGCTGTACGTGCCGTGGCAGATCATCGTCTATCTCTGCATCTTCCGTGCCATCAAGAACCAACCCGAGGACGAGCTCGACACCCGGGCGCCCGCATGACCGACGTGACGACCCCGGTGCCGACCGCAGCCCGAAAAGCGGCCGCGCATCTGCCCGGCGAGGCGAGCATGTGGTTCTTCGTCATCGGCGACCTGCTCATCTTCGCCTTCTACTTCGTGGCCTACATGTACTACCGGGGTCAGAACCACGAGCTGTTCCTGGACAGTCAAGCCAAGCTCAACACCGACCTGGGTGCCGTCAATACGGTTGTGCTGCTGACCAGTTCGCTGTTCGTGGCATTGGGGATCTGGGCGGCGCGAGCCGGCAAGACCGCCGATGCCGACCGGCTGCTGTGTCTGGCCCTGGGCTGCGGCGCGCTGTTCCCGGTGCTCAAGGCGTTCGAGTACATCCCCGAAGTCCTCGCCGGTCTGACGCCGGGAACCGACCTGTTCTTCATGTTCTATTTCGTGATGACGGGCATGCACCTGTGCCACGTCCTGCTGGGGCTGGCCATCCTGGCCTTCATGGTGCGCAACGTGCGCGGTGGGCAACCGCGCATGTCGCTGCTGGAGACTGGCGCCACATACTGGCACATGGTCGATCTGCTGTGGATCATCCTGTTCGCGCTGCTCTACCTGATGAGGTGACGACGTGACCGTCTATCTGCGCCATCCGCTGACCATCGTGTGGGCGGTGCTGACCGCGGTGACCGTGGCTTCATGGCTGACCGCCCGCGACACCGCCGCCGTGCACCACGTGGACATCACGGTGACGCTGGTCGTGCTGCTGATCGCCGCGGTCAAGACCCAACTGGTGATCTGGCACTTCATGGAGGTGCGGCACGCACCCCGGTGGCTGAAGGTGACGACGAACGGCTGGCTGATCGGGCTGTTCGGGCTGCTGCTGGGGTTCTACTTCGCGTTCTGAAAAGACGGGGCCAAGCCGGACCTGCGGTAGTTCCGAATAGATGGGTAAACCGCCCACGGTGCGCCGGCCCCGACGCATCAGCCCGAGAGGGGTCTGCCGTCCTGCTACAGCGAGCGACCGCGTGGGCCACCACCGCCCCGCGCCGCGTGGCCGCCATCGCCGTCCTGGTGATGATCGCCGCCGCGGCCTTCGGGGTGCCCGCAGCAACGAGCCTGTCCGCGGGCGGCTTTCAGGATCCGACCGCCGAATCCACCATCGCCAGCCGAACATTGACCGAGGCGCTCGGACGCAGCGACGTCCCCCTGATCTTCACGGTCACCCACCCGGGCGGTTTCGAGCAGGGCCGCACCGCCGGCACCGCGGTGGTCGATCGCGCGCGGCAGGACCCGCACGTCGCCGACGTGCAGTCTCCCTGGACAGCACCGCCCGGGGCCGGACTGGTCTCCGAGGACGGCCGCACCGGACTGGTCGTCGTCACCTTCACCGGCACCGAGGACGACGCGTCGGCGTACGCCCAGACAGTGGCCGACGACGTCGGCGCCACCGTCGCACCGCGGTTCGGCGATGTCGAGATCCTGGCCGGCGGCTCGGCGATGGTGTTCTCCCAGATCACCGCCCAGACCCTGCGCGACGTGCTGATCATGGAGGCCATCGCGGTCCCGCTCAGCTTCCTGGTCCTGGTCTGGGTGTTCAAGGGGTGGCTGGTCGCGGCGGTACCGATCGCGGTGGCGGGCCTGACCATCGCCGCGTCGATGGCGGTGCTGCGGCTGATCTCGATGGGCACCGACGTGTCGATCTTCGCGCTGAACCTGACCACCGCGCTGGGCCTGGCGCTGGCCATCGACTACACCCTGCTGATCATCAGCCGGTTCCGCGACGAGATCGCTGCCGGCGCCGAACGAGACGCCGCGCTGCGCACCACCATGCGCACGGCCGGGCGCACCGTGGTGTTCTCCGCGCTCACGGTCGCGCTGTCGATGGCGACGATGGTGCTGTTCCCGATGTACTTCCTGAAGTCCTTCGCCTACGCGGGAGTGGCGACGGTCGTGCTGTGCGCGCTGGCCGCGATCATCCTGACGCCGGTGGCCATCGTGCTGCTCGGCAACCGCGTCGACGCACGGCCGCGGCACTTCACCGACAGCCCGGTGGACCGCCGGTTCTGGTACCGGTGGACCAAAGCGGTGACCCGGCGGGCGCTGCCGGTGGGCTTGGCGAGCGCGATCCTGTTGATCGGGGTGGGCCTGCCGTTCGCCGGGGTGCGGTGGGGCCTGCCCGACGACCGCGTGCTGCCGGCGTCGTCGTCCCCGCACCAGGTGGGCGACATCCTGCGCGAGCAGTTCCCGGCGCTGGAGTCCACCGTGACCGTCGTGGTCCCCGACGCGACGGGGCTACCGCCGGCCGACGCCGCGCGCTATGCGGCCGACGCGTCCCGGGTCACCGGCGTCTCCACCGTCACCGGGCCGACCGGGCTCTACGCCGCCGGACGTCAGGTCGGACCGCCCGGGCCGCCGCCGGCCGATCCCGGGGTCGCGGTGTTCACCATCGGCAGCACCGCGCAGGTGCTGTCCACGGACGCGGACCGCCAGCTCGACGAGCTACGGGCACTCGCCCCGCCGGGCGGCCGCGAAGTCCTGGTGACGGGCAGCACGCAGGTCAACCGGGACACCGTCGAGTCGATCACCGACCGCTTGCCGGCCGTCCTCATCGCCATCGCGGCGGTGACGTTCCTGCTGCTGTTCGTGCTGACCGGCAGCGTGGTGCTCCCACTGAAGGCGCTGCTGCTCAACGTCTTGTCGCTGACCGCGACGTTCGGCGCGCTGGTCTGGATCTTCCAGGACGGTCATCTCGGCGCGTTCGGCACCACACCGACCGGAACGCTGGTGGTGAACATGCCGGTGCTGCTGTTCTGCATCGCGTTCGGGTTGTCGATGGACTACGAGGTGTTCCTGTTGTCCCGCATCCGTGAGTACTGGCTGCGCAGCGGGCGCACCCGCGCCGACAACGAGGAGAGCGTCGCGCTGGGCCTGGCGCACACCGGGCGCGTCGTCACCGCCGCGGCCTTGATCATGTCGATCTCCTTCAGCGCGCTCATCGCGGCCGAGGTGTCCTTCATGCGGATGTTCGGCGTAGGGCTGACCGTGGCGGTGCTGGTCGACGCCACGCTGGTGCGGATGGTGCTGCTGCCGGCGCTCATGCAGCTGATGGGACGGTGGAACTGGTGGGCGCCCGCACCCCTGGCGCGGTTCCATCGGCGAATCGAGCACCGGGTGGCCCACGTCTGAGCACCGATCGTCCCCATCCGGTCGCCGCGCCGCTCCGAATGCCAGGTGACGGATCGGTAATACGAGGGGCGCAGTTGAACCACCACCACATGGCAGGGCAGTGACGATGGCCGTCGTCCTCGCCTACATGTCCCCGGCACTCGGCCATCTGTTCCCGTTCTGCGCAGTCCTGTCCGAGCTGGCCCGGCGCGGCCACGAGGTGCACGTCCGCACGCTGGCCGCAGGTGTGGCGCTGTGCCGTGAGCACGGCTTCGACACGCATCCGGTCGACAGCCGCATCGAGGGGCTGCAGACCGCTGACACCACCACGAAGGTGCTGAAGTCCGCGCGCGACACCGTGGGCGTGCTGACCCGGCGCGCGGAGCTGGAGGTCGACGACTTCAGTCTGGCGCTGACCGACGTCGACCCGGACGTCGTCGTTGTGGACGCGAACTGCTGGGGCGCGATGTCGGTCGCCGAGACTCAGGACCGGCCCTGGCTGGCGCTGTCACCGTTCATCCCGTACCTGCGGTCCCCGGGCTCGGCGGCGTTCGGGTCGGGGGCGCGGCCGTGGCCCGGCCCGCTCGGCGCGATCCGCAACCTCGGGGTCGGTGCGGTCACCAGTTGGGTGTTCGACCGGCCGCTGCGCCGCGGCCTGGGTCCGCTGCGCCGGTCCCTGGGTCTGCCGCCGGTGCGCTCCGCCGACGAGCTGATGCGCCGCGCCCCGAATGTGCTTGTGGCGACGGCCAAACCGTTCGAGTACCGCCACACCGACTGGGGTGGGTCGGTCGAGATGATCGGTCCCGCCGAGTTCGATGCGCCCTACGTGCGGCCGGTGTGGCTCGACGAGATCGCCGAGCCGATCGTGCTGGTGACCACCTCTTCGGTGCCGCAGGCCGACCAGGCCCTGATCCGCACCGCGATCGACGCCCTGCGCGACGAGCCGGTCCATGTGGTGATCACCGCGCCCACCGCCGGGGACCGGGTGCGCCGGGTCGCCGAACGAGTGACGTTCTCGGGATTCATCCCGCACGCGGCGCTGCTCGAGAAGGCCGTGTGCGTGGTCACCCACGGCGGGCTGGGCGTCACCCAGAAGGCGCTCGCGCGGGGGATCCCGGTGTGCGCGGTGCCGTATGGCCGGGACCAGTTCGAGGTCGCCCGCCGCGTCGAGGTCGCCGGTGCGGGCACCCGGTTGCCGGCCCGGCGGTTGACGACGTCCCGGTTGCGCGACGCGGTGCACACCGCGATGACGATGGGCGACGGCGCGGCGGAGGTCGCCGAGGGCTTCGCCGCGTGCGGCGGGGTGGCGCGCGCCGCGGATCTGGTGGAGCAGCGGCTACCGGTCCGCCGGGCGGGTCAGGACCAGCGCTGCACCGTCGGTGACGGCGATGGTGTGCTCGCTGTGCGCGGTGCGTGACCCGTCCGCCGAGCGGATGGTCCAGCCGTCGGGGTCGTAGACGATGCGGTCGGTGCCGGCGGCCAGCCACGGCTCGAGTGCCAGCGTGAGTCCGGGACGCAGCTTCAGCCCGCGGCCGGGCCGGCCGACGTTGGGCACGTGGGGATCCTCGTGCATGGTGCGGCCCAGGCCGTGTCCACCGAAGTCGGTGTTGACGGGGTAGCCGTAGTCGGCGGCGACGGCGCCGATCGCCGCGGAGATGTCGCCGAGCCGGTTGCCCGGCCGCGCCGCGTCGATGGCGGCGGCCAGCGCCCGCTGGGTCGCCTCGATCAGCCGCGCGTCGTCGGGGCGCGGCGTGCCCACGATCACGGTGCGCGCCGCGTCGGCGACCCAGCCGTCGATCGACACGGCGAAGTCCATGCTCAGCACGTCACCGTCACGCAGCGTGTAGTCGTGCGGAAGGCCGTGCAGCACAGCGTCGTTGACCGACAGGCAGATGACGTTGCGGAACGGGCCCCGCCCGAACGACGGCGCGTAATCCCAGTAGCAGGACTGCGCACCGCGCGCGGCGACCATGTCGCGGGCCCGATGCTCGAGATCGAGGAGGTTCACCCCGACCTGCGCGCGGGCCTGCAGGTCGTCGAGCACCTCGGCGACGAACGCGCCCGTCGTGCGCATCGCCGCGATTTCCGATGTTGTCTTCAGCTCCACCACGTTCACTCCTAGCGGTATAGAAATACCAGAGTAGCCGCTGCGGAGGTATTTTCATACCGGTCGGCGTAGGCTGTCGGACATGGTCCGCTCTCCGTTGACGCCGCAGCAGCTCGCCGCCGGGAAGCGGCTGGGCGCCTACCTGCGCGATGCCCGCGGCGAACGCACGCTAGCCGAAGTGGCGCAGGCCGCGGCGATCTCGCCGGAGACGTTGCGCAAGATCGAGACCGGACGCCTGGCCACCCCGGCGTTCACCACCGTCGCCGCGCTGGCGGTGGTGCTGGACGTCGCGCTCGACGACCTCGCTCGTCTCTGCCTGCCGAGCCTGGGTTTGCAGGAGACGGGTTAGCCATCCGATCGTTTCGCGTGCAGCACCTGGCTGCGGTTGAGGTGCCACCGCTGCACGGGCGCGAACCCCTCGGGCGGCAACATCTCTGCGGTCTCGCCGACCATCCACACCCCTGCGCAGTCCCGTAGGTCCGCCGCGGACACCGCCCGGCGCGCGCTCCACAGCGAGTCATCCTGGCGCGCAGTCTTTTCCACGCCCACGTCGCGCAGATCGTCGGGGTGTGCCAGGCGCGCACCCTCCAGAGCGTGCACCGCCGACGGCGACGTGCCGGAATCGACGACGAGGCATTCGCCGGGCGAACCCTGGGCCGACAGCAGCGCGGCGACCTCGCTGAGGTCGGACCCGAACTTCGCGTAGGCGGTGCGCTGCGCGATGTAGTTGGGGACCGCGGCCATCACGATCAGCAGGAGCAGCAGCGCGATCCGCCCGCGGTTGGCGCCCACGGCCACCACGCCGTAGCCGACCAGCAGCGCCAGCGCCGGCGCCGTGAAGGACAGATACTGCGGCTGGTAGAGCGGATCGTCGACCAGCGAGTACCCGACCAGCAGCACCGTCGGCGCCACCACCCAGGTGCCGCACCCCCACAGCAGCACCCGCGGCGGGGGTTTCGCGATGTGTCGCCGGCGCAGCACACCGAGCACGGTGATCCCGATGAGTACGACGATCACCGGCGCCACCCGCGCCCAGGCCTGCACCGCGAACCCCAACTGCTCGGCGGTGAACTCCTGCTGGTCCGGTCCCACCACGCGCACCCCGTCGGCGTACACCGACGGGAAGTACTGCTCCCCGAAGATCTGTCCCAGCGTCACCGCGCTGATCGGCCAGATCCAGCCGACCTGCCCGCGCTGCGCGACCACCGCCACCAGGAACGGCGACACCGCGAGCACCGCCGCCCCCACCGCGGCGGCCCAGGCCGCCACCACCGTCCGCGCGGACCGCAGCGCGAACAGCATCGCCGCATGCGCGGTGATCACCAGCAGCACAAACACATTGACCACGGCGGACAACGCCAGCAGCACCGCGTAGCCGGCCCACCACCAACGCCCGCGCCGCACCGCGCACACGAACAACACCGTCAGCCAGACCGCGCACACCATGGTCAGGGCATACGATCGGCCGTCGATTCCGGCCAGCGTGGTGCGCGGCAGCACCGCGAACACCACCCCGGCCGCCAGCGCGACGGCGCGTCCCGACAACTGTGCCCCGAGCACCACCACACCGGCCGCGGCCACGCCGACCAGCAGCGCACTGGGCAGCCGCAGCCAGAACTCGGTCACCGGGAACACGCTGAACCAGCCGTGCATCAGCAGGTAATAGAGACCGTGCACGAGGTCGACCTCGGCCAGCATTGCGCGCAGTTCATCGGTCGGCCGCGTCGCCGCCGAAAGGGTTGCGGCCTCGTCGACCCACAACGACGGGCGGCCGGCCCCGATGATGCTGAGCAGTGCGGCGAGCAGCCCGACCACGGCGGCGTCGATGCCGCGCGCTCTGTGCGTCCCTATGGCGCACACCCGAACTCGGACCGCATGCCGGACCATGTTGCCATTCGCCGAAGGCGTCAAACGGCTACTCTCGTCACGTGAGCACGCAGCAGATCCTCGGCGGGGTCGTGCACGAACTGCCCGCCGACCTTCGGGACGCACTGCTCGACAATGCCACGGCACTCGACGCGTGGAACGACATCACGCCGTTGGCCCGCAACGAGTTCATCTGCTGGGTCGAGGACGCCAAGCAACTCAAGACGCGGGAACGCCGGATCCGGCGCACCCAGGAGGAACTCGAAGAGGGCAAACGCCGCCCCTGCTGTTGGCCTGGCTGCAAGCACCGGGAACGGACCGGCAAGCCCTAACGGTTGCGGGCCGACGCCCGCCGATTGGCCTTCTCGATCGCCGAGACCAGCTCGTCCTTGGTCATCGTCGAGCGCCCCGAGATGTCCAGTCGCCGTGCGACATCGAGCAGATGTTTCTTGCTGGCGTTGGCGTCGACGCCTTCATGGCTCTCGCCGCTGGGGTTCGGACCGCCGCTCTCGGCGCGCTCGTCGGACGGGCCGCGCTGATCCTTGGGCTCCCAGTGGTCGCCCACCTTCTCGTAGCTGTGTTTGAGCGCGTTGTAGGCGACCCGGTGGGCCCGTTCTCCTTCGCCGTACTCCTCGGCGGCCGCGTCGTGGGTCTTGGCGAACGTGCGCTGGGCCTTGGCGTCGGACTTCTGCAGCGTGCTGGGCAGTTCGTCCTGCTTGGCCTTGCCGGACTTCGTGGTTTTCGGCATCGCTCTCACCTTCCTGCCGGTCCGCGGGTGATCTCGGACCGCACCCGCGCGGGTACCCGCGCAGCGGCGTGTGACACACCGATTGAGGATTCCGCGACCGGGTACAGGGCTGCGGTGACGCGACGCGACGAGCTGCAGGCGGTGGCCGAGCAGCTGTTCGGGTGGCCGCATCTGCGCGCCGAGCAGCTCGAGGCGATGGAGACCGTGCTCGAGGGTCGCGATGTGCTGGCGGTGATGCCGACGGGTTCGGGCAAGTCGGCGATCTACCAGGTGCCCGCGGTGCTGCGTGACGGCCTGGCGGTGGTGGTGTCCCCGTTGCTGGCGTTGCAGCAGGACCAGATCGACGCGCTGCGGGCGCGCGGTGCTCCGGAGGCGGTGGCGATCAACTCCGCGCAGAGCGCCGAGCAGAACCGCCGCAACTGGGAGACGGTGGGGGAGCGGACCGTGGGCTACCTGTTCCTGGCGCCGGAGCAGCTGCTCAACGACGACGTGCGGGCCCGCTTGGCGGACGTGGAGCTGGGGATGATCGTGGTCGACGAGGCGCACTGTGTGTCGGCGTGGGGGCACGACTTCCGGCCCGGCTACCTCCGCCTGGGTGATGCGGTGCGCCAATTGGGCGCCGAACGGGCGCCGGTGGTGGCGCTGACCGCCACCGCGTCGCCGACGGTGCGCACCGACATCATCGAGCACCTGGGCTTGGAGGACCCGCTGGTGATCGCGACGGGCTTCGACCGGCCCAACATCCGGCTGGAGGTCGAGCACTTTCTCGACGACCACTCCAAACGGGCGGCCGTGGTGAAGGCGGTGTGCGGACTGACCGGGCCCGGCCTGCTCTACACCGCGACGCGCAAGGATGCCGAGACGTATGCCGACGAGCTGAGCGACTGCGGGGTGGTCGCCGCGGCGTATCACGCGGGGCTCAAGGCCGCCGAGAAGGACGAGGTGCACCGGTGCTTCCACCACGGTGAGGTGTCGGTGGTGGCGGCGACGTCGGCGTTCGGTATGGGCATCGACAAGCCGAACGTGCGGTTCGTGGTGCATGCCGCGGTGCCGGATTCGGTGGACAGCTACTACCAGCAGATCGGGCGCGGTGGTCGTGACGGCGAGAAGGCGTTGGCGCGCCTGTTCTACCGGCCCGAGGATCTGTCGCTGGCGCGGTTCTTCAGTTCCGGGCATGCTGACGAGGAGCAGCTGCGCGCTGTCCTGGGTGCGCTGTCGCCGGGGAAACCGAAGCGGCTCAAGCAGTTACGGGACGAGCTGGGGCTGTCCGGGCGCGCCCTGACCCAGGCGTTGAACCTGCTCGAACAGGCCGCCGGGGTGACGTCCGGCCGACGGGGATTCACCCGGCGCGACAACGGCCATGACGATCCGGATGCTGTCGTGGCGCGCGCGGTGGCGATCACCGAGGCCACCGAACGCGTCGACCCCGCACGCGGGTGGAGATGATGCGCGGCTACGCCGAGACCACCGACTGCCGGCGCCGGTTCCTGCTCGGCTACTTCGCACAGCCGCTGCCCGAACCCTGCGGCAACTGCGACCGGTGCGATGCGCACGAAGCCGCGGGTGAACCCGACGAGGCGACGGCTCCGGCCCTGCCGCCGGAAACGCTTGTGCGGCATCGGGAGTGGGGCCGTGGTGTGGTCATCAGTGGCGAGGACGACCGCATCACGGTGCTGTTCGACGACTACGGGTACCGCACCCTGGCGATGGACGTGGTGATGGGCTCGAGCACGGGTGACGCCACCCGTTGCGGCCTCCTCGAGATCCTCCCGCGAGCAGACACGTAGTCGCACATTTCGGGCTACTTTGAGGAGACTGCGCGTCTGCTCGCGGAGCTGACCGGAACGAATCGAAAGGAACGGGCACCGTCCAGGCATGGAGATCACAGACGCCGTCGCGCTGACCACCGACACCCAGGCGGTACGCGCGACCGCGGGAGCCGCGCTGGGACAGCCCGGCGACCTCTTCGGTGGCCCGGACGAGATCTTCGACGCGCTGCTGCGCATCGACGACGACCCCAGGGTGCCGGGCCGGTTGTGCCGATCCGGCGCCGAACACCGCGCGGTCATCGCCGCTGGACCGGACCGGCGGGGTTCGCATCCGCGCAAGCTGTGCCTGAAGTTGCCCGACGTCTACGGCCCCGGCCGCGATCAGGACTTCCTGCTGGCGTCCTCCGGCGACGGCGCACCGCTGCACCATGCGGTGCTGCCCAGCGCTCCGGTCGCGCCGCTGTACTCGTCGCTGTGGCTCTACCTGGCGGGGTGGGAGCCGGTGCTGTTCGGGGTGCGCCCGCGGATCACCGGCCGGGACTTGCGGTTCGGCGTCGGCGACGAACTGAGCTTTCTGGTCAGCGCGCCGGCCGGCCGGTTCCGCCGGATCGGAACGCTGACCTTGACCGGCGTCGCCGACACCCGGGTGCGGTTCTCCGGCGCCAACAGCGGCGGCGGTATCCGGGCGCTGCCCCCGATCCTGTTCTACTGACTAGGCGCCTCTCCCGGTCTGCTGCTGCAGCTGGTCGATGAGCTCCGAAGCCTGCGCCTTGGTGAGGTTCTCGTCGACCTCGGTGCCCGCTTCCTGCGCGAGCGTCTGCAGGTAGCTGCGCTGCGGACCGGTCATCGGCTCCTCGCCGGTCACCCAGGTCGACGGGTCCTTCTCGGCGTTCTCGCTGGGGGCCTGTCCCACGTTGTCGGTCGTGTTGTCGGTCATGTCGTGTCACCTCCGTCCCAGCGGATGCCCATCGCAAATATGTTCGAAACCTGCGGCCGGAGTGTTGCGGGCTGCGATCACCTGCCAACATGCATGCCGTGGGCAAAAACGAACGCTCGAAAATCGTCATGACCGACGGCGAGGTCGCCGAATTCATCGACCACAGCCGAACCGCGACGATGGCGACGCTGCTGTCGAACGGCCGTCCGCACCTGGTCGCCATGTGGTACGCGGTGCTCGACGGGGAGATCTGGTTCGAGACGAAGGCCAAGTCGCAGAAGGCGGTCAACCTGCGCCGCGACCCGACGGTCACGGTGATGATCGAGGACGGGCTGACCTACGACACCTTGCGCGGGGTGTCGATCGACGGCACCGCCGAGATCTACGACGACCCGGAAACCTCCATGCGCGTGGGAATCAGCGTGTGGGAGCGGTACACCGGCCCCTACTCCGAGGACATGAAGCCGTTCGTCGAGCAGATGATGAACAACCGCATCTGCGTGCGGGTGGTGTCGTCACGCATGCGCAGCTGGGATCACCGCAAGCTCGGCATGGCCGCCATGCCGCTGTCGGGCAGCACGGCGCAGTACCTCTAGCCGAACGAGCGCGGCTGCGCGAAGCCCGGGTTGGCCAGCGCCGTGGCGGTGGCCGTCCCGATCGGACCGTCCTGGTCGACGACCAGTGCGGTCCCGGTCGCGACGCCCTCCTCACTGTGGTGCGTCAGCGCCGCGAGCCCGATGAAGTCGGTGCGGGGCAGCCTGCTCAACGTCAACGTGTAGTCGGCGTTGATGAACGGCAGCCCGTCGGCGCCGAAGTGGGTCAGCGAGCTCGCCATGTCGCCGGCCAGGGCGACGCGTGCGAACGGCGTCAACTCGACGCCGGCCACCATCGGCCCGAGTTCGCGTGTCCAGATGTACTTGGGCCCGCTGTGCGCCCAGGCGTCCAGGCCCAGGCTGGGGGTGTCGCCGTCCTTGCCGTAGGTCCACACGAGCGTGACCACGTGCGCGGGAACGGGTTCGGTGGCCGGCGGCAGCGGCGGCATCGTCACCTCGGTGGTGAACCGTTCCCCGGGTGGCTGCTCACCGCGGCGCAGGAAAAGCGCGCTGGCTCGGGCGACGACGGTGCCGGACTGCGTCATGAACGCGTCGACGAGCTTGAGGCGGCGGCCTTCACGCACCACCGTCGTCTCGACCCGGACCGGTTCGGCGATGGACGCCGGCCGGAACAGGTCGACGGTCAGCCGGGCGGGTTGCAGATCGGGATCGCCGGCGTCGCGCTCGATGACGTGGCCGAGCAGCCCGCCGACGTAGTTGCCGCTGATCGTCTGGCCCCACGGGCCGCGGGCCCAGTCGGTGGGGCGGAACGCGTCACCGTCAGGAATGAAGAACGCGGTGCTGTCCACCGCGGGGACGATAGCGCAGCCGGGGTTCAGCTCCCGGAGAGGACGGCCTTGACCTCGTCGGTCACCGGGTCGGTGATGTCGCCGAACTCGGGGTGCTTGTCGATGAACGCCGCGACCATCGAGCACACCGCCACCACGCGCTTGCCCGCGTCGCGGGTGTCCTGCAACGCCTCCTGCACCAGGATCGTGCCCAGTCCGCGGCCGCCGAACTTCTCGTCGACCTCGGTGTGCGGGAAGATGCGCTGCCCCTCGTGGTCGACGAACTCGGTGAACCCGGCACGTTCCCCGTCGACGAAGATGGTGTAGCGGTCGGCTTCGGCTTTCACCTCGGTGGGTGCGCCGGTCTTGTCTGTGGTCATCACGCCTTCCTTTGCACGAGACCCGCGAAATCGGGGTTCTTGTCGATGAACTCGGCGACCATCCAGCACTGCGGCAGCACCTGCAGTCCGGCCTCCCGGGTCGCTTCCAGGGCTTCGCGGACGAGGATCGTGGCCAGCCCGCGGCCCTGGTAGGCGCGGTCGACCTCGGTGTGCGGGAAGACCCGCGTGCCGTCGCGATCGTAGAAGTCGGCGTAGCCGACGGTGCGGCCGTCCACGGTGATGCTGAAGCGGTCCGCGTCCGCGGTCACCTCGGTGGGTGCGCCGGTTCTGTCGGTGGTCATGCGTCCCTCTATACCCCTCGGCGCGGTCGAGTTCACGCGGTTGCGGTCACGCGGACGCACCCAGCGGCTGCATCGCGGCCCGGATGATCCCGGCGTCGTGGTCGTCGACGCGGAACCCGCCGAACCGGAAGCGGTAGCCCCAGTGCGTCTTGTCCTCGATGAAGTCGAGCTGCTCGATGAGCGGCCGAATCGGGGTCTCGACGCAGTCCTCGAAGTCCACGCGACGCCGCCACGGCCGGAATTCCGGGGTGAGCTCGGCCTGGAAGGACTCGTCGTCGGCAACCCGGCCGAGGGCCGTGAACGCCTGCAGCCGATCGCCGTCGGGGTGTTCGGTGCGCGGCGAGTAGCAGATCACGTGGTCGCCACGTGCCATCGCGCGCACCGGGTGCGGCCGGCCGTGATTGGCCTGAATGAATCCGCCCGCGACGCCGCGCAGGACGTGGTCGCGGCTGGCGGTGATGATCCAATTCGTCATGACCGCACGCTATGCCGGTCCCCCGACGGATCTGCCGTGTTATCCACAGGCCTGTGGATAACACGTATAAGGTCTGCGCCATGAGCGATCTCGTCGCCGAGGATCTGCGCACCGTCACGTTCGACAAACCTCCGTGGAACAAACGGGGTTACGAGGAGAAGCCGGTTCGGGACTTCCTCGCGCTGGCCGCGCGCCGCCTCGACGGGCGCGGCCACCTCCGCGCCGACGACGTCCGGCATGTGCACTTCACCAAGGCCCGCATCGGCCGACGCGGCATCGATCCCGACCAGGTCGACGCGCTGCTCGAGCGGATCGCCACCGCCATCGCCGCTCTCGATGGATGAGCCGCGCGCCGACCTGACCGAGTTGCGGCGGCGCCGCGCCCTCACCGAGGACGCCGCCCGGCCGGACGCGGTCGCGCGCCGGCACGCCACCGGCGCCCGCACCGCCCGCGAGAACGTCGCCGACCTCGTCGACCCCGGCTCGTTCGTCGAGTACGGGCGGTTCGCCATCGCGCCGCAGCGCATGCGGCGCGACGTCGAGGACCTGATCGCCCGCACCCCGGCCGACGGGCTGGTCGCGGGCACCGCCCGCGTCGACGGCGCCCCGTGCGCGGTGCTGTCCTACGACTACACCGTGCTCGCCGGCACCCAGGGCGCGGTCGGGCACCGCAAGAAGGACCGGCTCTTCGAACTCATCGAGCGGATGAAGCTGCCGACGGTGTTCTTCGCCGAAGGCGGCGGCGGGCGGCCCGGGGACACCGACCATCCGGTGGTCTCCGCGCTCGACACCCGCGCATTCGCGTTGTGGGCCAAGCTCTCCGGGGTGGTTCCGCGCATCGCGGTGGTGCACGGCCGCTGTTTCGCGGGCAACGCCGTGATCGCCGGTGCCTCGGATCTGATCGTGGCGACCCGCAACGCATCGCTGGGCATGGGCGGTCCGGCGATGATCGCCGGCGGGGGACTGGGCGACGTGCACCCCGACGCCGTCGGCCCGATGGACGTGCAGGAACCCAACGGCAACGTCGACGTCGTCGTCGCCGACGAAGTCGAGGCCGTCGCGGTGGCCAGGAAGCTGCTCGGCTACTTCCAGGGCGGCACCACCGACTGGCGGGCGCCCGACCAGACCGCGCTGCGCACCGCGGTGCCCGAACGCGCGCGCCGCGCCTACGACGTCGCACCGGTCATCGAGACGCTCGCCGACGCAGGCTCGGTGACGTTCCTGCGCCCGCGCTTCGCCCGCGAGATGGTGACCGCGCTGGCGCGCATCGAGGGCCGGCCGGTCGGGGTGATCGCCAACGACACCCGCTTCACCGCCGGCGCGATCACCGCCGCGGCCTCCGACAAGGCGGCCCGGTTTCTGCAGTTGTGCGACGGGTTCGGGTTCCCGGTGATCTCGCTGATCGACTGCCCGGGCTACATGGTCGGCCCAGCGGCGGAGGCCGAGTCGCTGGTGCGGCGGGCCTCCCGGATGCTGGTGGCCGGGGCGGCGTTGCGGGTGCCGCTGATCGCGGTGGTGCTGCGGCGCGGCTACGGCCTCGGCGCGCAGGCGATGGCCGGCGGCAGCCTGCACGAACCGGTGCTGACGGTGGCGTGGCCGGGCGCGCATCTGGGCCCGATGGGGCTGGAAGGTGCTGTGCGACTGGGCATGCGCAAGGAGCTCGAGGCCATCGCCGACGACGAGGAACGCGAACAGCGGGTGCGCGACGCGACAGCCGCGGCGCAGGAGCACGCGAAGGCCCTCAACGCGGCGATGCTCTTCGAGATCGACGACGTCATCGACCCCGCCGACACCCGCTCGGTGATCGCCTCGACGCTGACCGCCGCGGCCGCGACGGCACCGCGGCCGGGGCGCCGCTTCGTCGACACGTGGTGACCTGCGCCGATTCGTATAGCCGAACAAGATCGTTCTGCCTACTATGCAGGCAGTCCACTTCGGTGCGGGTCGGTCGGGTTGCCGGTCTGCGGCCTTCCGGTAGTGGGGGGGACCACCGGAGGTAGGGATGAGCGGCGCACAACCGGCGCAGGCTGCGGGTGTGGGCCGTCTACTGCAGGCGGTGCAGGAGCTGTCGTTGGTGCGCAGTCTGGCGGAGATCCAACTCATCGTCCGGCAGGCGGCCCGCCAGTTGGTGGGGAGCGACGGTGCGACGTTCGTCCTGCGGGACGGCGACCAGTGCTTCTACGCCGACGAGGACGCCATCGCGCCGCTGTGGAAGGGCAGCCGGTTCCCGCTGGAGGCCTGCATCAGTGGGTGGGCGATGCTGCACCGGGAAGCCGTGGTGATCCCCGACATCTACGCCGACGCCCGGATTCCGCACGACGCGTATCAGCCGACCTTCGTCCAGAGCCTGGCGATGGTGCCGATTCGGCGTCTGGAGCCGGTGGGCGCGATCGGCGTGTACTGGGCCGAGCACCGGCTGCCGAGCGCCGACGAGGTCGCGCTGCTGCAGGGGCTGGCCGATTCGACGTCGGTCGCGATGGAGAATGTGGCCCTTTACACCGAACTGGAGCAGCGGGTGGCCGACCGCACCGCGGCGCTGGAGTTGGTGACCGAGGAGATCCGGCAGTTGTCGCTGACCGATGACCTGACCGGGCTGAGCAACCGGCGCGGCTTCTTCCATCGCGCCGAGGAGGAGCTGCGACGCTCCTGTGCGGCCGGGGGCCGCTGCTTGCTCGCGTTTCTCGACATCGACAACCTGAAGTGGGTCAACGACACCCACGGCCACGACGCGGGTGATGCGCTGTTGACCGCGGTGGCGCGGGTGCTGCGCTCGGTGCTGGAGCCGGCGGCGCTGATCGCGCGGCTCAGCGGGGACGAGTTCTGTGTGCTGGTCACCGATGCGGTGCAGGAGCCGGCCGACCTCAAGGCGCAGATGCTCGATGCGGTGGCACGGTTCAACGACCTCGAGAAGGTCGAGCACCAGCTGTCGGTGAGCGTCGGGGTGATCGCGGTGTCGGCCGCGGATGCCGGCTCGCTGGACGAATTGCTCACCCGCGCTGATGAATTGATGTACGCGGACAAGAAGAGCAAGAACGAGCCGGCGGTCAAAGTTGAGTGACGGTGCCGCCTGCGCCTCTCGGCGAGTGGTCGCTCGAAGCGACTGTTTGTGATTGGGGCCCGGGGCATGCCCGGCACCGTCGCAAGATGTAACAGGGGCGAGGCGGCGGGTATTCCGGTTCAGGCGGTCTCGGCGTAGTACACGCGCCGCGCCCGCACAGGGTAGCCGTTCAGTTCGGCCAGCGACTTGAGCTGACGCAACGCGAAGGTGCGACCGCGACCGGCCTCGGGCACATAGATGCCGGCCCACAATCCCTCCGCCCGGGGCGATTCGTACGCGTCCCGCGCGCACAGCCAGCGGCGAGGGCAGGACCGGCAGATGGCCTTGGCCTCGTCATCGGCGGTCGTGGTCCAGCGCTCGGGATCCGTGGTGCACGCACCGACAGGTGTCTCGTCCAGCGGCAATACGGTCATCTGTCGCTCCTCTGCGATCGGCGGCGGTGGTGGCGTCGGTGGCACCGCGATGTGCACAAGCTAACCAACAAACCGTAGCGTCGCAACAGTTTGTGCAACGGATCTGTGGATGGCCGTCGCGCTCGGGTGGTTCGGTCGAGAAACCCGATCGGCGCCGAAACATACCTTCACATGCAAATATGGCAAGGCGGTGCGTGCCGTGATCTTGAAATGACGGGAGTTGTGACACGTTGTTCGCGGAGCCGAGAATGTCGTGGTGAAGGTGTAGCTTTGACACGGAAATCGGCTCGGTCTCGCCACCCAAGTCGTAGCGGGCCCGGGTGCGGTCGATACGATGACGGCGCCGTTCGAACGAGCACACCGCTCCCTGCAAGCGTGAGGTATCCGGGCGAGATGACGAACGCGGAGTCGATCGAGAGATCGGCCGACGCACCGGATCCGGGAATGATGCGTGCCGGCGCCGCCGCCGCGGCGCGCCGCCGCGAACTGAACATCAGCCAGCGCAGGCTGGCGGCCGAGGGCATCATCAACGCCGGCGCGCTGATCTCGTTCGAGAAGGGCCGGAGTTGGCCGCGACAGCGGACCAGGGCCAGGCTCGAGGAAGTACTGCGCTGGCCGCCGGGAACGATCGAGCGCCTGCGTCGCGAAGAATCGGTGCCCGCCACCCCGCAGTCGGCCGTTCCGCCCGCCCCGGCCCCGGATGGCGACGAGATCTCCCTGCTGGCGCAGGCGGTCACCACCGCGGCCAACACACTGAGGTCGACCGTGGCCGCGCTGCCTGCCGCCGACGACGAGTCCTTCACTCCGCGGGCCGGCGCGGTGCTGGCGGATCTGCGTCAACTCGAGGCGGTCGCCTCCCGGGCGGCCCGCATCGGCCGGGTCACGCCGGCGCTGATCAGGGCGCTCGGCGCGGTGCGCAGCCTCTACGACGAGCTGATGTTGCGCGCGGCTTCGGCCCCGTGTGCGACGCTCGGCCAGCGGCTCTACGCCGTCCGGCGGCATGCGAACCTGACGATCGCCGAGATCGCGCAAGCCGCAGGGGTTTCCGAGCAGGTGATCCGCCAGGTGGAGGCCGGCGAACCGGTTCCCGATGCCGATGCCGAAGCGGTGGAAGCTCTCGTCCAGCAAATCGCATAGGGGCCCAGTGGGACGTCGGAACCGGAAGCTCTGACGAGTTCCGGTCACCCGTATCGGGGTCGTGGGCACGCGTGGAGCCATGCAGTATCGAGTCCCGTCTCGGCTACGGCAGGCACTGCCAACAGTTTGCCAGTCTATGTAATGCGCTGTTGGAAGCGAGTCCAGTACTTGCTGCAGGCGGGGTCCTCCCCGGCTGTTGGCGGCGGATCCGCGCAGGAAATTTGTGTTCGAAAGGTCGCGGACCCGCTGGTAGTCTGCACCGGGGAGGGAGTGAACGGGATGGGGTCCAGCGACCGCTTCGGGCAATTTGGCAAATCGTCATCGGAAGGCGGGCATCGCCGGGCGTTGGGGTCTCCGATCCTCGAGGCCGGCCAGACCGTCCTGGCCGGGATGCGCTCGACGACCGGATGGGGAGATCCCGACCAAGGAGAGGTGTTCGTCGACGCCGCAGTGCGCTTCGACTCGGCAGGTCGCACCCTCACCACGGCGCACCCGGGCGACGACTGGGCCGGCGCCGGCGCGCACGCCTACGCGGCCGCGAACCACCGCCAGACTGGCCGCACGGATGCCATCGGAGCGCTCGATCGCCGTGTCCACCAGGTCGTTTCGCGTCAAGCGCACCAGGTGACGGTCCGGCGTGAGAACATCGACGAGCAATCCGACTTCCTCGCCGATCTCAGCCATGTCACCCGTGCGTTGGGCACCATCCCGGGTGTCGGTCGCGCGGTGCAGGCGACGGTCGAGGTGGCTGCGGTCACCGCCGCTGTGCAGCTGTCCGAACAGGATTTGCGCCTGCTCTCGCACGAGGTCTCCGCCAACGCCGTCGAACTCAACCAGCTGGCGGCGAGCTACGACGCGCTGGCGGTTCCCGAGAGCCCGCCGACGTTCGACGGCGATCCGGTGCCCGGCAGCGACCGGCCCGACGAGCAGGATTCCGGCGCGGCCGATGACGAGACGCCACCCGAAACCGGACTGACGCCAACAGCTCCCGTCGTGGCCGCCGGGCCGATCCCGACAGTGGCACCGGAGCCGTCGTCACCGCTCCCCCCTGCGCCCGCGCTCACCACCCCGTACTCGCCGGGCTCGGCGCAGCCACCCGCAGCGGCGGGTGCCGCGCCCAGTGACCCGGCGGCGGGCTTGACGTCGGCCTTCGGGGCCGTCGGCGGGATGATCGGCGCGGTCGTCGCACCGCTTTCTGCCGTACTGACCGGAGCCGTCGGCGCCGCGGTGCAGTCGGCGTCGGGGCTGAGCGGGGGCGACATGGCCGATGCCGACAAGGAAAGGCTGCTCGACGAGGTCGGTGACGAATCCCGAACTGAATCGAAGGAACTCGCAGCCGGCACTGATGCAGCCGGTGACGACGGCACCGGCCGAGCCGGCCCGGTGGTCCCGGCGCCCGCCGACGACGGCACCGTCCCGGCCGCCGATGGGCCGCGTGCACCGGTGACCGCCGACACGGGGGCGCCCGACGTACCTGCAGCCACCCCACCCGCGCCGACCCGTCCGCCGCAGTGACGAGCAGGAGAACCACGATGTCGAACGAAACACTGCACGTCACCACCGAACACCTGCGAACGCTGGCCGACAGGCACGAGCAGGCGTCTGCCGAACTCACCGCGGCAGGCGGGCTTGTCGGTGCGGTGGACACCCGGCTGCGCACCACGCATGGTGTCATCGCGTGGTCCACCGCAGGCGCTGTCGCAACCCTCCAGCAGTCGCGACAGCGCGCGGCCGAGCGTCTCGCGGCACGGTCGGAGGCACTGTCCGATGGGCTGCTGTGGGCTGCGATCCGCTACCGGAGCGCCGACGACAACTCCGGTGCGGACGTCGCGCGGCAGATGCCCCGGTGGGTTCCGCGATGACCGCCGGGCCGTACCTCGGAGACGCGGAGCCGACCCACTATGACGACGTCGTCGGCGCCGAGCTGACCATCGACGGGATGTTGGTGGTCGCGGATCTGCTGCACCTCGTCGAATTCCCGCTCTCCCTGGGCATTCGGCCCAACATCCCGTACGAAGACCAACGGCGGATCGTTTGGGATCAGGTCACCCGGGACCTGACCGCCCAAGGTGTCCTGACGGCCTTCGGCGATCCGCACCCCGAGGTCGCGGCGATGGTCGACGCGCTCAGCAGACCCGACCGCACGCTCGATTGCCGCTGGTGGAGGCGTGATGCCGGTGGCAGGATGGTGCGGTTCGTGGTCTGTCGCAAGGGGGAGCGTCATGTCGTCGCCGCGCGCGATGAGGACATGTTGGTGCTGCAGCGCGTCGCGCCGCAGATCGGTCTCGCGGCCATGGTCAACGTGGTGATCGGCGACGAGCCGGCGGCCCCGGTGGAGCCGTTGACGGGACTGGCCGCCGAGTTGGCCGGCGTCCGCGGGGTCGACCGCCTGCTCGCCTACGGACAGCCACCCAGTTCGGCGCGGATCTACGCCGAGGCGACGGCGCGGCCCAGTAGTTGGGTGGAGATCACCGCCAACGAACGGCATCCGGGCGGTACGTACTCACAGGCCGGTGTCGGCGCCGGTGTACTGGACTCGCCCCACGGGCGGATCGTGTCCATTCCACGACGGGTCAACGGGCAGTTGTATGGCAGTTTCCTTCCCGGAACCCCGGAGAACCTGCAGCGGGCGCTCGACGGACTGCTCGAATTCCTGCCTTCGGCACGGTGGTTCGACCGCGCGCCCGTCGACCCGGCACTCAACGACTGAGAAAGGCGAGACCACGGTGGCCCTCCCTCCGGCAGGTTCCCCACGTGACGGGGACCACGACGATTTGGCCGCACTGGATTTCGGACCGGTCGGCGCCCCCGAGGGCGAAACCGACCTCGGGATGATCCTCGGCGACTACACCGCCGCCGACAACACCGCCGGGCCAGGGGATTCCCGTGTCGACTTCGCGATCCACAGCGACGCCGGGCCGGGCGAGGACCCGGCGCCGACCTTCACCGTCACCAATCCACCGGGGACCGTTACCGTCACCGCCCTCATGGACGGTCGTGTCCACCAGATCGATCTGGCCCCGAACGTGGTGTGGATGACCGAAGCGGGGCTGGCCGAGGAGATCGTGGTGATCGCGGGACTGGCGACCCAGGATGCCCGTTCGGCTCAGTACACCTTCATGCTCGAGGAGATGCGGGCGCAAGGCCACGACCACGTCGCCACCCGCGACTTCCTCACCCGAGACCTGGATCTGCCCACTCCCGAACAGGCGCGGGCTGCGCGTGCCGAGCTGTTCACGACCCGATACGCAGGAGAGGAATGACCGAGCAACTGGCCGCCCTGTTCGGCACCGCGGTCGGCATGCTGCCGACAGCGCCGGCACGTTCCCTCCAACTGTTCACCGAGATCACCGATTTCGACGACTCCGCCTGCGACGCCTGGGTGGGACGCATCCGTTGTGGTGACACCGACCGGGTCACGATGTTCCGGGCGTGGTACTCCCGCAACAACTTCGGCCAGCTGGCCGGGGCGGCCGAGGTCCCGATCATCACACTCGGCGCGCGCGTACCGATCGGTGGGCTCTACGGAGACATCACCTATCCGGTGAATTCACCGCTGGCGATCACCATGGGCTTCGCGGTCAAGGAGGCCGCGGTCGGCAACTACACCGACGCCATGGAGGCGCTCGAGGGCATCCCCGCGGCCGGCGCCGAGCACCTGGTGTCGTGGGGTAAAGCCGTCATCTACGGTGCGGCACAGCGCTGGACGGACGTGATCGACGAGGTCCGCGGAGCCGGCACGTGGCCCGACAAGTTCCTGGCGGCTGCGGCGGGCGTGGCGCACGGTGTCGCCGCCGCGAACCTCGGCCTGTTCAGCGAAGCCGAGCGCCGCCTCGTCGAATCGAACGCCTCACCGGCCGGGGAGGCCTGCGCCCAGGCCATCGCGTGGTTCCTGGCCATGACACGCCGGGGCCAGGGCAACGAGGAAGCAGCTGTTGCGCTCCTGGAATGGCTGCAGGCCACCCATCCGACCCCGCAGGTCACCGCCGCGCTGAAGGATCCGAACCACCGGCTGCAGACCACCACGGCCGAGCAGATCGCCACCCGCCGTGACGTCTGGGACCCCGACAGCGTCGAGGCCGACACCTCCGGCCGCGAGCAACTGCTCGCCGAGGCGCAAGCGGAACTGGACCGCCAGATCGGACTGACCCGGGTCAAGGAGCAGATCGAGCGGTACCGCGCCGCCACCCAGATGGCCAAAGTGCGTGCCGCGCGCGGGATGAAGGTCGCTCAGGCGTCCAAGCACATGATCTTCACCGGTCCGCCCGGCACCGGTAAGACCACCATCGCGCGGGTGGTGGCCAACATCCTGGCCGGGCTCGGCGTGATCGCCGAACCCAAACTGGTGGAGACGTCCCGCAAGGACTTCGTCGCCGAATACGAAGGGCAGTCCTCGGTCAAGACCGCCCGTACCATCGACCGCGCCATGGGCGGCGTGCTGTTCATCGACGAGGCCTACACCCTGGTGCAGGAGCGTGACGGTCGCGCCGACCCGTTCGGCACCGAGGCGCTGGACACCCTGCTGGCGCGGATGGAGAACGACCGCGACCGTCTGGTGGTCATCATCGCCGGGTACAGCAGCGACATCGACCGGCTGCTGGAGAGCAACGATGGCCTGCGGTCACGGTTTTCCACCCGCATCGAGTTCGACTCCTACTCGCCGGAGGAGATCGTCGACATCGCGAAAGTCATTGCTGCCGGCACCGATTCCTCGCTGAGCGACGACGCCGCCAAGCAGGTGCTGGAAGCAGCGACACTCCTGGGCACCAGCGCGGTGAACGGCAAGCCGGCACTGGACGTCGCGGGTAACGGCCGCTACGCCCGGCAACTCGTGGAAGCCGGCGAACAGATCCGCGACATGCGCCTGACGCGCTCGCTGGACATCGACGCGCTGGACGTCGAGCAGCTCAGCGAGATCAGCGGTGAGGACATGGCCGCCGCGATCACCTCGGTGCACGCCCGACTGAACATCGACGCCTAGCCATGGCAGGTTTCCGGCTCACCACCAAGGTGCAGGTCAGCGGCTGGCGGTTTCTGCTGCGCCGAGTCGAGCACGCGATCGTGCGCCGCGACACCCGCATGTTCGACGACCCGCTGCAGTTCTACAGCCGTGCGGTCACCGCCGGCATCGTCGTCGCCGTGCTGATCTGTCTGGGCGCGGCGCTGCTGGCGTACTTCAAACCGCTGGGCAAGCGCGGCGGCGACACCCTGATCGTCGACCGAGCCACCAACCAGCTGTACGTGGTGCTGCCCGACAGCGGCCAGCTGCGCCCGGTCTACAACCTGACGTCGGCGCGTCTGATCCTCGGCAGCGCCGGGACACCGTCGGCGGTGAAGTCCGAGGAACTCGACCGGATGCCCAAGGGGCAGACCCTGGGCATCCCCGGCGCACCATACGCCACCCCGGTGGGGGCGACGCCGGAATCCCAATGGAGTCTGTGTGACACCGTGGTCAAACCGGAAAGTGTGGCACCTCAGGTGGATTCGTCGGTGCTGATCACACCGCTGGCGCTGGACACCTCGGTCGGGGCGATGCGCCCGGAGCAGGGCATGCTGGTCAGGTTCGAGCAGCAGGACTGGTTGGTCACCGCGGCGGGGCGGCACGCCATCGACCTCTCCGACCGGGCGGTGACCTCCGCGGTGGGCATCCCGGTGACGGCCCGCTCGGCGCCCATCTCGCAGGGACTGTTCAACGCCCTGCCCGATGCCGGTCCGTGGCGGCTGCCGGCTGTCGCGGCAGCAGGTTCGCCGAACACGGTGGGACTGCCGCCGGAGTTGGTGGTAGGCAGCGTGTTCAAGACCGTCACCGAGACCGACCAGCAGCACTACGTCGTGCTGCCCGAGGGAGTGGCCAAGGTCAACGACACGACCGCGGCGGCGTTGCGCGCCACCGCCTCTCACGGACTGGTCGCCCCGCCGTCGATGGAGCCCAGCGCGGTGGCGCGCATCCCGGAGCGGGTGTACGAGTCACCGTTGCCCGACTCTGCGATGACCATGCTGGCGCGTCAGGACACGCCGACACTGTGCTGGTCCTGGATGCGGGAGGCGGGGGATCAGGCGCCGAAGACCACGGTGATCGCCGGGCGGCGCCTGCCGTTGCCGACCACGGCCCGCGGTCACGGAATCGACCAGATCACCGGGGACAACACGGTGTACGTCGACGGCGGGCAGTATGTCCGGCTGCAGTCGCCGGACCCCGACCACGGGGAGAGCCTCTACTACATCGACCCGCAGGGGGTGCGCTACGGCCTGCCCGACGAGGACACCGCGGCCGACCTCGGTCTGAGCGCCCCGCGCACCGCGCCCTGGCAGGTCGTCGGCCTGCTCGTCGACGGCCCGGTCCTGTCCAAGGACGCGGCACTGGTCGAGCACGACACCCTGCCGCCGAATCCGTTCCCGCGCAGGGTCGACGGCGACGGTGCGGTACCGGCCGGCGTGACCACCGGAGGTGGCCGATGACGACCAGGAAGTTCACCCCGATCATCAAGCGGGGACCGCGCCTGACACCGGGCGAGATCAACGTGACCCCGCCGGACGACCTCGGCATCGACATCCCGCCCTCGGGGATGCAGAAGGCGCTGCCCTGGGTGCTGGGCGGCTGCATGCTCGGGATGATCGCAATCATGATCTTCAGCGGGATCCGGCAGTTGTCGCCGTACATGCTGATGATGCCGCTGATGATGGTGATGGCCGCCGTCGGACTGGTGGCCAGCGGCGGCAGCGGTGGCAAGAAGGTCCCGGAGATCAACGCCGACCGCAAGGAGTACCTGCGGTACCTGGCGAACCTGCGGACCCGCGTGACGTCCTCGGCGGCGGCGCAGGTGACGTTCTTCAACTACCACGCACCCCATCCCGACGACCTGCTGTCGATCATCGGGACACACCGGCAGTGGTCACGCCCGGCGAACGCGGACTTCTACGCGGCCACGCGGATCGGGCTCGGTTCCGAACCGGCCGTCGACCGTCTGCTCAAGCCCGCGGTCGGCGGCGAGCTCGCCGGGCCCACCGGTGCTCCACAACCGCACCTGGAGCCGGTGAGCCACATGTGGGTGACGAAGTTCCTCCGGACCCACGGCCTGATCCATGACTGCCCGAAACTCGTTCAGCTGCGTACCTTCCCGACGATCGCCGTAGGCGGGGACATCGACGGTGCGGCGGCCCTGCTGCGGGCGATGGTGTGTCACCTCGCCGTGTTCCATCCCCCGGACCTACTGCAGATCCGGGTGGTCACCGACAACCCGGAGGATCCCGACTGGGCGTGGGTGAAGTGGCTGCCGCACACCCAGCACCAGTCCGACACCGACGCCGCGGGTTCGACCCGGTTGGTGTTCACCCGCCCCGATGGCCTCAGTGACCTGACCGCGCGAGGACCCCACACCGCCGACGCCGCACCCAACGGGCCGTACGTCGTCGTCGTGGATCTGACCGGCGGACGGGCCGGCTTCCCGGTCGACGGTCGGGCCGGGGTCACCGTCATCACCTTGGGAAATCACCGGTCCGCATACCGGATTCGGGTCGACGCCGACGGCACGGCCGACGACAAGCTGCCCAACCAGACCTTCCGGCTGGTGGCCAACCGCGTCGACGGCATGACGCCGGACCAGGCGGCGCGGGTGGCGCGCAAGCTCGCCGGCTGGTCGATCACCGGGACGATCATCGACAAGAGCACCCGGGTCCAGAAGAAGGTCGCGACCGAGTGGCACGAGATCGTCGGTGCGCAGACGGTCGAGGAGGTCACCCCGGCGCGGTGGCGCATGTTCGCCGACACCGACCGCGACCGGCTGCGCATCCCGTTCGGGCACGAACTCAAGACCGGCGATGTGATGTATCTCGACATCAAGGAGGGCGCGGAGTTCGGCGCCGGACCGCACGGCATGCTGATCGGCACCACCGGCTCGGGCAAGTCGGAGTTCCTCCGGACGCTCATCCTGTCGTTGGCCGCGACACATCACCCGGACCAGATCAACTTGCTGCTCACCGATTTCAAGGGCGGTTCGACGTTCCTGGGGATGGAGAAGCTGCCGCACACCGCCGCGGTGGTGACCAACATGGAAGAGGAAGCCGAACTGGTCAGCCGGATGGGTGAGGTGCTCACCGGCGAGCTCGACCGCCGGCAGTCCATCCTGCGGCAGGCCGGCATCCAGGTCGGTGCCGCGGGTGCGCTGTCGGGGGTGGCCGAGTACGAGAAGTACCGCGAACGCGGAGCGGACCTGCCGCCCCTGCCGACGTTGTTCGTCGTCGTCGACGAATTCGCCGAGTTGCTACAGAACCACCCGGACTTCATCGGTCTGTTCGACCGCATCTGCCGCGTCGGGCGCTCGCTGCGTGTGCACCTGCTGCTGGCCACCCAGTCGCTGAACACCGGAGGCACCCGCATCGACAAGCTCGAGCCGAACCTCACCTACCGGATCGCGCTGCGCACCACCAGTTCCGCCGAGTCCAAGGCGGTCATCGGCACTCCCGAGGCGCAATACGTCTCCAACAAGGAGAGCGGCGTCGGCTTCCTGCGCGTCGGGATGGAGGACCCGGTGAAGTTCCAGACGGTCTACACCGGCAACCCGTACGTACCGGCCGTCGCCGACCCGGGCGACGACGATTCGGCTCCCGGCGCGCACGCCGACAAGAGCATCCGCATACACCGGTTCACGACGGCACCGATCCTGGACGCGACGGTGGTCTCATGACGCCGAGCGAGGAGCCGGAGGCGGATCGCGCATGACAATGAGCGAGGAGCCGGAGGCGGATCGCGCATGACAATCGACACCGGCCAGAAGGTACTGCGCGAGGTGGTGCTCGAGCAGCTGTCCACCGGCGAGAACCACGCGTACCGGATGTGGTTGCCGCCGTTGGCCGATCCGACACCGGTCGACGAACTGATCGCTCGCGACTACGCGCGCCGCCCGCTGCGCATCGGCCTGGGCGTGATGGACGAGCCGCGGCGGCACCGCCAGGAGGTCTGGGGGATCGACGTGTCCACCGCCGCGGGCAACGTGGCTGTCGGCGGCGCACCGCAGACCGGCAAGTCGAATTTCCTGCAGACGTTGATCCTCTCGGCGGCGGCCTCACACACCCCGCGCCAGGTCCAGTTCTACTGCGTGGACATGGGCGGAGGCGGACTGATGTACGTCGAGGACCTGCCGCACGTCGGCGGCGTCGCCACCCGCGCCGAACCCGACCGCGTCAATCGGGTCGTCGCCGAGGTGAAAGCGGTGCTGCGGCAACGGGAACACACCTTCAAGGAACTGCGCGTCGGGTCGATGGCCGACTATCGGCAGCTGCGCGACGACCCGGCTCACCCCGCGTCCGAAGACCCGTTCGGCGACGTCTTCCTGGTGATCGACGGGTGGCCCGCGTTCGCCGCGGAGTTCCCCGACCTCGAGGCGACAGTTCAGGACATCGCCGGTCAGGGCCTGTCCTACGGCGTGCACACGGTGATCTCCACGCCACGCTGGACCGAACTCAAGGCGCGTATCCGCGACTATCTCGGGACGAAGGTGGAGTTCCGTCTCGGCGACGTCAACGAAACCCAGATCGACCGGATCACCCGCGAGATCCCGATCAACCGGCCGGGGCGCGCCGTGTCGACCGAGAAGCACCATCTGATGATCGGTGTGCCCCGGATGGACGGGGTGCACAGCGCCGAAGGTCTGGTGTCGGCCATGACCGCGGCGGTTCAGGAGATCGCGGCCCGCCACACCGACGAGGCGCCGCGAGTTCGGGTGCTGCCCAGCCGAATACGTCTCGACCAGCTGGACCCCACCCCGCCGGGCCCGGAGTCGGACTACCGGACGCGCTGGACGGTGCCGGTCGGGGTGCGCGAAGCCGATCTCACCGTTGCACACAACGACATGCACACCAGCCCGCACCAGCTCATCTTCGGCGCACCCAAGTCGGGCAAGACCACGATCGCCACCGCGGTCGCGCGGGCGATCTGCGCCCGCAACAGTCCCGACCAGGTGCGGTTCATGATCGCCGACTACCGGTCCGGGCTGTTGGAGGCCGTTCCCGACTCGCACCTGCTGCGGGCGGGCGCCATCAACCGCAACCACGCCACGCTGGAGACGTCGATCAAGGCGCTGGCGATCAATCTCACGAAACGACTGCCGCCGGCCGACCTGACGCCGGCACAGCTGCGGGCCCGGTCCTGGTGGAGCGGTCCGGACATCGTGCTGCTGGTCGATGACTGGCACATGATCGTGGCGGCCGGGGGCATGATGTCGCCGATGGCGCCGTTGACTCCGCTGCTACCGGCGGCCGCAGACATCGGATTGCACCTGATCGTGACGTGCCAGATGAGCCAGGCGCACCGCGCGACGATGGACAAGTTCGTCGGCGCGGCCTACGGCGCCGGGACGCCGACGATGTTTCTCTCCGGTGAGAAGCAGGATTTTCCGTCCCGGGAGATCATCGTCAAGAAGCGGCCACCCGGCCAGGCCTTTTACGTCTCGCCGGAAGGCAAGGAGGTCATTCAGGCCGCCTACGTCGATCCCCCCGCAGAAGAAGTGTTTCGAGCACCCTCCGATCCCGGTTAGGATGGGTTTCTGGGCGATCTAGCAAAGTTGCAGAGCTTGCCCGAGTAATTGAGTCGGGGGATTCAACAAGCAGTCACCGGCTGTCGGGACTAATCGATCGACAAAATCACCGGTCGATCACTACATCCATGCCAGGAGACAGCAAATGCAGCCGTTGAGTCACAACGCCGGTGCGGCCGGTGTCGGAGGTCAGGTCGTCGCCAACGGAGCCCGCGGATTGGCGGCCGGCACGGCGGCCACCGCGCAGGTCAGCGCGCTGGCCCCGGCCGGTGCAGACGAGGTGTCGGTGATGGCGTCGGCGGCCTTCATCGCCGAGGGCGTCCAGACCCTCGGGATCAACGCGATGGCGCAGGAGGAACTCGCCCGTGCCGGCGCGACGGTCGTCGAGGTCACCGGGATCTATCAGGCCGTCGACGGGGAGAACGGCGCGACCCTGGCCTGAGCCAGAGCGCCCGACGACGCCGAGTCCGCCATGGCCGTACCTACTCTGCCCATTCCGCCCATCTGGGGGGCCTTCCCCCCGGAGGTGAACACTGCGCGCCTGATGGCCGGCGCGGGCGCCGCCCCGATGCTGCAGGCCGCCACCGGGTGGGAAGCATTCGCCATCTCGCTGGAGACGCAGGCCGACGAACTGACCGCGAGTCTGGCGTCGCTCGCGCAGATGTGGCAGGGCATGGGCAGTGAGCGCGCGATCACTGCGTCGATGCCGATGGTGCTGTGGCTGCGCATGCTGTCGCTGCAGGCGCACAAGCGGGCTGCGCAGGCCACGGCCCAGGCCACCGCCTACAGCACCGCGATGGCGACCACGCCGCCACTGGCCGAGATCGAACTGAACCACATCACCCACGGCGTCCTGGAAGCCACCAACTTCCTGGGCGTCAACACCGTGCCGATCGGGCTCAACGAGGCCGACTACGTGCGCATGTGGGATCAGGCGGCCACCGTCATGGGCCTCTACGAGTCCGAGACGATGCTCAACGCCACCTTCGAACCGGTCGCGATGCCGAAGCCGATCGTGCTTCCCGGGGCCGCCGAGGCGACGCTGGCCGCCGGGATGGCCGGGGCGGCACCGCTGATGGGTGGCGCCGCCGTGCGTAACGCCGTGTTCGCCCACGTCAGCGGGCAGGGCAAGGCCGACGAGGCGAACCTCAAGGCCGGCCGGGCCGAGCAGGGCGCTGCACAGGCCGCCAATCAGGCGCGTTCCCAGAGCAATTCGCCGCTCGGCCAGGACCCGATGCAGATGGGCATGCAGATCGCTTCACAGCTGGGATCGAGCATCGGGCAGATGCCCCAGCAGATGATGCAGGGCGTCACGCAGCCGTTCCAGCAGCTGGCGCAGCCCCTACAGCAGGTGTCCTCGCTGTTCGGGCAGATGGGAGGGGCGCTGGGAGGTGACAAGGCGGCGCAGGTCGGAATGATCGGTGCGACACCGTTTTCCAACCATCCGGCCCTCGGCGGAAACGGCGCGGCCGCGGGCGCTGGGTTGGTCCGGGCGGCGTCGCTGCCGGGTGCGGGTGGCACCTCGGCCCGTACCCCGCTGATGTCCAACCTGGTCGGCAAGGAGTTGGCGCCGAGCATGAACCCGGTCGCGGTGGGTGTCGGTGCCGCCGCAGGCGGCCCGGCCGCCGGACCGGCACCCGTCGCGGGGGGCGGCGGCATGGGGGGACCGATGGGCATGCTGGGCCAACGCGGACAGAGCGGTGGCCACCGCAACGGACTGAACGCGCCCGCTCCCCTGGCGCACGACCTCAACGAGGACGACGAAGACGACTGGTAGTCGTCGCACATATCAACTTGCCGGCCGCCTGGGTCGGGGAGCTCGTCGATCGACGAGGCACAGGTAAACAAAGAAAGGGTCAGCAATGGGATTGGTGAATGCGGACACCCCGCAGTTGATGGCGGAGGCGGCCAACTTCGACCGCATCTGCGGAGAGCTCGTATCGGTTCTCGCGCAGGTGGAGTCGACGGCGACCGGCCTGCAGGCCAGCATGAACAGCGAAGGTGCGGGGGCTGCCGCGCAGGCGGCGCTGGTGCGCTTCAACGAGGCGGCGGGACAGCAGATCCGTCTGCTCGAGGACATCTCGCAGAACATCAACGTCAGCGGGCAGTCGTATCAGAACACCGATGCGCAGAACGCCGACGAACTCGCACACCAGATGCTCTGACCGACAGACGTAAGGAGAACAGACATGGGATTGATCGAATACAACTTCGCCGGAATCGAAAGCGGTGCCGGCGAACTGCAGGCAGCGGTGCAGCGCACGCTGGGTTTGCTCGAGGAGGGTCAGGGCTCCCTGGCACGCCTGCAGGCCGCGTGGGTCGGCGAGGGCTCGATGTCCTACCAGGCTGTCCAGCAGCGGTGGGACAACAACTCGATGGAGATCAACCAGGCCCTGCAGAGCCTCGGACACGCCGTGAGCAACTCGGGACAGAACATGGGTACCACCGAGAACGGCGTCATCGGAACCTTCACATAACTGAAAACCCGCGCGCCGGTGGGCGATCGACCGGACAGACGATGATCGCCCACCGCGTGTGCCCCCATCGACAACGACCATGAGAGGTGCACATGTCGGCCGACTATGACCGGCTTTTCCACTCCCCGGATGCGCTGCGAACGGTCGGCGAGGACCAGGATCGGGACACGCCACCGGCCGGACACGAGGCGTCGACCTCACAGGCCTCACCAAACTCACACGGCGGCCCGGCACAGGGCGAGGCCCCACCGTCCATTCCGCTCAACCCCATGAGCGTCCAGACCGCGACGGCGCCGCCGCCGCACCCGACCGAGGTGACGACTCAGATCCCGACCACGCCGGGACCCGCTCCACAGGCGTTGCCCGACAACGGGTTGATGCGGGTACCGCAGACGCACCACAACTCCGGGGCGCGGCACCAGCGCGCCCACCAGGCCCCTGCGCCGGCGCCGCGCCCGGCACCGCCGCCGGCCCCCAGCCAGCATTTCGCCGACAACACCCCAGACCGGCGGCAGGTACCGCAGCAGGCGGCCACGTCGGCAGCGGCCATCGGCAACCACCGTGCCATCGATGCGCTCTCCCACGTCGGCGTGCGCTCGGCGGTGAAGCTGCCCCCGCAACGCGGTTGGCGGCACTGGCTGTACGTACTCACCCGGATCAACCTGGGCCTGTCACCGGATGAGCTGTACGAGATGGACCTGCACGCCAGGATCCGCCGGAACGCCCGCGACTCGTACCAGATCGGGGTGTTCGGGTTGAAGGGCGGCGTCGGCAAGACAGCTGTCACCGTCGCGCTGGGATCGGCGCTGAGCACCATCCGCGGTGACCGCATCCTGGCGATCGACGCCGATCCGGACGGTGGCAACCTCGCCGACCGTGCCGGCCGCCAGTCGGCCGCCACCATCGCCGATCTCCTGTCGGACAAGGAACTCCACCGCTACAACGACATCCGCGCCTACACCAGCATGAATGGCGCCAACCTCGAGGTGCTGTCGTCGGAGGAGTACAGCGCGGCGCGCCGCGAGTTCAACGACCACGACTGGAAGTCGGCGACCGACATCGTGTCGCGCTACTACAACCTCGTCCTGGCTGACTGCGGGGCCGGTCTCTTCCAGCCCGGTGCGCGGGGCGTGCTGTCCACCGTGTCCGGGCTGGTGATCGTCGCGAGCGCCTCGATCGACGGGGCCCGGCAGGCCGCGATCACGATGGACTGGTTGCGGCAGAACGGCTACCAGGATCTGCTGGGGCGGTCCTGCGTGGTGATCAACCATGTCGTCCCCGGCAAACCGAACATCGACGTCGAGGATCTGGTGCAGCAGTTCGAGCGACACGTCACGCCCGGACGGGTGATCGTGCTGCCCTACGACAAGCACATCGCCTCCGGCACCGAGATCCAGATCGGGCTGCTGGGAAGCACGTTCAGCCGGCGGATCGTCGAGTTGGCGGCCGCGCTGTCCGACGACTTCGACCGGCTCGAGCGGCGGTGACCGCCACCGCTCCGTCACCCACGCCGGCCGGTGTCGCCGCGGGCCGGCCCACGACCACACGGGTGACCATCCTGACGGGTCGCCGGATGACCGACCTGGTGCTGCCGTCGGCGGCCCCGATCGAGACCTATGTCGACGAGACCGTTTCGGTGCTCGCCGACATCCTGACCGACACGCCCCCGGATGTCCTGGCCGGCTTCGATTTCAAGGCCCAGGGGGTGTGGTCGTTCGCGCGGCCGGGCGCCGCGCCGATCAAGCAGTCCGCCTCGCTCGACGAGGCTGGTGTGGTGGACGGGTCCCTGCTGACGCTGGTCCCGGTCAGCCGCACCGAACGCTACCGACCGCTGGTCGAGGATGTCATCGACGCGATCGCCGTCCTCGACGAGACGCCGGAGTTCGACCGCAGCGCTCTCTACCGGTTCGTCGGCCTGATGGTGCCCGCGGCCGCGGCCGTGGTCACCGCGGTGGCGATGCTGTCCTGGGCGCAGACGGGCCGCGACTGGTGGTGGGCGGTCGCCCTGGAGGTGCTGGGCGCGGGACTGCTCAGCGCAAGCATGCTCGCGCAGAAGCGGTTCCATCACCTAGACATGGCGGAGAGCCTGCTGGTGTCGTCGCTGGTGACCCTGACCGGGGCGGTGACCCTGGCGGTACCGCTACCGCGGGGTGTCGACTCCCTCGGTGCACCGCAGATCGCGGCGGCTGGGGCGCTGGTGCTGCTGATGGTGCTGGCCACCCGCGGGGGACCGCGCCGGCGCGCCGAGGTCGGCGGCTTTCTGGCGGTCGCGGCCTCTGCCGTGACATTCGCGGCGGTGGCTTACGGATACGGTTGGGGCAGTTGGGTTCCCGCCGGTGCGATCGCGTTCGGTCTGATCGTCGTGACCAATGCGGCCAAACTCACCGTCGCGGTCGCGCGCATCGCGCTGCCGCCCATCCCCGCGCCGGGGGAGACGGTCACCAACGACGAACTCCTCGACCCGGTGACGGCCGGCGACACCTCGGAGGAGTCCGAGACCTGGCAGGCCATCATCGCGTCCGTGCCGGACTCCGCAGCCCGCCTCACCGAGCGGAGTCAACTGGCCAAGCGCCTGCTGATCGGGTTTCTGTCCGCCGGCGCGCTGACCCTCACTGTCGGCGCGATTGCAGTGGTGGTGCAGGGCCATTTCTTCCGCCACACCCTGATCGTGGCGCTCCTGGTCACCGTCGTGTGTGGCTTCCGGTCGCGCTTGTACGCCGACCGGTGGTGCGCCTGGGCGTTGATGGCGGCCGCGGTGGCGATCCCCACCGGTGTGGCCGTGCGGCTGTGCGTCTGGTTCCCGGAGCGGGCGTGGATGGTGTTGGCCGGGTACACCGTGGTCGGGGTGTGCGCGGTCATCGTGATCGGGGCGACCGACGGCGCGCGCCGACTGTCGCCGGTGACCAAACGCATCTTCGAGCTGCTGGACGGGGCCGCCATCGCGGCGGTCATTCCGATGCTGCTGTGGATCGCGGGCGTCTACGACCTGCTCCGCAACCTGAGGTTCTAGACGTCTCATGGCCGGCACGCTGAAGGTCAACACCGACGAACTGCGCAGCGCCGCTGCCTCTTTTACTGCTGCCGGTGAACGGTTGGTCACCGCCCGGGCCGACGCGCCACTCGGTGCGGCCGCTGCGGCGGTCCCCGGATTGCAGACCGGGCAAGCCTGCCTGCACGCGCAGACCGCGGTGGCCACCGAGATGGCCGCGTTGGCGGCCGCTGCCCGCGGCTACGGCGCCAACCTGCATGACGCGGCGACACGCTACGAGCAGACCGACGCACGGTCCGGCCGGGAGATCCGCGCGGTGCAGATCTCGCCACCGTCACCGCACTGAGCGACCCAGAAAACCGAATCGCCTCCCAGCAGTCTTCTGCTGGAAGGCGATTCGGTGTGAAGCGTTGAAGCGGCGTCAGCCCTCGATGAACTTCTCGAGCTGCGCGCGGGCGATGTCGTCGGCCAGCTGCTTCGGCGGGCTCTTCATCAGGTACGCCGAGGCGGCCTCGATCGGACCGCCGATACAGCGGTCCTTGGCGATCTTGGCGGCGCGCACCGCGTCGATGATGACGCCGGCCGAGTTCGGCGAGTCCCACACCTCGAGCTTGTACTCCAGGTTCAGCGGCACGTCACCGAAGGCGCGGCCCTCGAGGCGCACGTAGGCCCACTTGCGGTCGTCGAGCCACGCGACGTGGTCCGACGGGCCGATGTGGACGTTCTTGTCCTCGACCTTGCCGGCCAGCGAGCCCGACAGGTTGGAGGTCACGGCCTGGGTCTTGGAGACCTTCTTGGACTCCAGACGCGAACGCTCCAGCATGTTCAGGAAGTCCATGTTGCCGCCGACGTTGAGCTGGTAGGTGCGGTCCAGCGTGACGCCGCGGTCCTCGAACAGCTTGGCCATCACGCGGTGGGTGATGGTCGCGCCGACCTGGCTCTTGATGTCGTCGCCGACGATCGGCACACCGGCGTCCTCGAACTTCTTGGCCCACACCGGATCCGAGGCGATGAACACCGGAAGCGCGTTGACGAACGCCACGCCGGCGTCGATCGCGCACTGCGCGTAGAACTTGTCGGCCTCCTCGGAGCCCACCGGCAGGTAGGACACCAGCACGTCGACCTCGGCGTCCTTGAGGACCTTGACCACGTCGACCGGGTCGGAGTCGGAGACCTCGATGGTGTCGGCGTAGTACTTGCCGATGCCGTCGAGGGTCGGCCCACGCTGCACGATGACGTCGCTGGGCGGCACGTCGGCGATCTTGATGGTGTTGTTCTCAGACGCGAAGATCGCCTCGGACAGGTCGAAGCCGACCTTCTTGGCGTCCACGTCGAACGCGGCGACGAACTTCACGTCGCGGACGTGGTACTGGCCGAGCTTGACGTGCATCAGGCCGGGAACGGTGGCGTTCTCGTCGGCGTCCTTGTAGTACTGGACGCCCTGTACGAGTGACGACGCGCAGTTGCCCACGCCGACGATGGCGACCCGGACGTCATTGCTTGCGGTCATGACGGCTTCTCCTCTTTGTCCTTCTTCAGTGCTTTCGGGGTTACTCACAGCTGTGACTCCGCGGCGTACTCAGGTCTGCTCGGCGCGGCCCTGAGCCGACTTCTCCGCCGCGATCAACTCGTTGAGCCACTTGACTTCCCGCTCGCTGGATTCCAGTCCGAGTTGGTGCAGTTGGCGGGTGTAGCGGTCGAACGAATTGCTTGCCCGCGCGATGGCTTCACGCAGACCTTCTCGACGCTCCTCGACCTGACGGCGGCGACCCTCGAGGATGCGCATCCGTGCTTCCGCCGGCGTGCGATTGAAGAACGCCAGGTGGACGCCGAAGCCGTCGTCGGAGAAGTTCTGGGGGCCGGTGTCGGCGACCAGCTCGGTGAAGCGCTGCTTCCCGGCGTCGGTGAGCTGGTACACGCGGCGTGCCCGCCGCACCTTCACGGTGCCCTCCGGGGCGGCGTCCTCGACGATCAGGCCGTCGGCCTGCATGCGCCGCAACGCCGGGTAGAGCGACCCGTAGGAAAACGCGCGGAACGCACCCAGCAGGCCGGTCAGTCGCTTGCGCAGCTCGTAACCGTGCATGGGCGACTCCAGGAGCAGGCCCAGGATTGCCAGTTCAAGCATCCGCCGCACCCCTTTCGTCGTCTCCGTTAGGACAGTCCAACACCTCGGGCAATAGTATCGCGCCGATATATTGGATGTCACAACAAGACCGAGCGGCCACGGGTTTGTGCAGGTCAGGCGTTCGCGGGCCAGATTGCCAGCGTCGAGCCGTCCGGATACAGCTCGATCCGCCCGTTACCGAAGTCGCTGTTGACGACGATCTCGACGGTGATTGTGTCCGGGGTGGCGGGGTCCTCCGACGGGCTGACGCGTAGCCAGACGTCCTTGACGTCGGCCTGGCTGATGCCGACGGTTTCCGGTGCGCCGCGCACCACCCCGAGCGTCTTCTCGAAGTCGAACTTCGCCAGATCGACCAGCCGCGCGTCGGCGTCGACGGTCGACGGCGAACCGCTCGGCGCGCCCCAGCCGCCCCGGTAGTAATAGGTGAGGCTGCGCCGGTTGTCCTGCGGGTCCGGCCGATCCAGGTAGGCCATGTTCGCGTGGATGTCGAGTTCGTAGCCCAGGGTGCTGCCGAACTTCTGCCGCATCTGCTCGAACAGCCCGGTGAACCCGCCCAGCGACAGCAGCTGCCGGGGCGGGGTGAGCACGGTGGCGGGGATGCCGTCGTCCTTGGCGCCCGGATCGGAGGTGAAGTTCAGCGGCGAGGGCGTGTTGCCGTAGAGCCCCCACCCGATCGCGATGCCGAACACCACCAGCACCGCCGCGATCGCGGCCTTGATGCCCCAGCCGGCGCGGTAGCCGGGCACCCCACGGTTGACGATCTTCGTGATGACCGGCACCCCGGCTGCGCGGTCGCTGATCTCCTGGTCGCTCTGCAGATCCGACACCAGGTCCTGCAGCTGGCCCAGCGTGGTCGCCGAGGTCGCGGTCTTGACCCGCTCGCCGTGCTCGGCCATCGACAGCTGACCTTCGGCCAGTGCGGTGTCGAGAATCTGGCAGGTCTCGTTGCGGTCGCTGTCCTTGGCGCGCATCCACGACGTCCGACGCCCTGAGCTGCCCGAAGCCACGCGCTAGATCGTAAGAGCAGCACCCCGCCGGAGGCAGCCCAACGGCGCGAGACGCTGATGTCGCGCCTCGGCGCCGAGGGCACCGACGTACTCTGGTCTCCGTGCGACTGCAGCGACAAGTGGTGGACTACGCCTTGCGGCGGCGGTCCCTGCTCGCCGAGGTCTACTCCGGGCGCACCGGCGTCGCGGAAGTCTGCGACGCCAACCCCTATCTGTTGCGCGCGGCCAAGTTCCACGGCAAGCCGAGCTCGGTGATGTGCCCGATCTGCCGCAAGGAACAGCTCACGCTGGTGTCCTGGGTGTTCGGCGATCACCTCGGCGCCGTTTCGGGCTCCGCGCGCACCGCCGAGGAGCTTGTCCTGCTCGCCACCCGTTTCGACGAGTTCTCTGTCCACGTTGTGGAGGTATGCCGCACGTGCAGCTGGAATCACCTGGTCAAGTCCTACGTGCTGGGCGCGGTGCCACCGCCGAAGAAGGGCTCGCGGGGTTCGGGCCGGACCGGGACCGCGCGCTCCAACGCGCGGACGGCCAGTGAATAGCGAACGGCGCGACGACCGGTCAGTCAACGGCCCGAAGGACGGGCGCCGGGCTGACGGCGTGGGCGCGCGACCCGAGCACCAGCCCGGCCCCGACCAGCCGCGACCGCAGCAGCCCCGTCGGCCCGAGCCCGGCCAACGGCGCCCGCCGGAGCCGCGGCGCGGGCCCGAGGGGCAGCGCCCGCTGCAGGGCCCGCCGCGCCCGAACACTCCCGACGACCGCCGCACCGCCATCCTGCCGCCGGTGCGCGACGACCAGCCGCAGCTGCGGGACCCGATCGACGCGGTCAAGCGCGCGCTCGACGGCGGCCCGCGCAAGCCACCCCCGCCGCCTCCGCCGGGCCGGGCGCCCCGCCACCGTGGTGGTCCGTCGGGTGGGGGACCGTCGGGCGGTGGCCCCTCAGGCCGGCCGAGCCTGCGTCAGCAGCTGAACTGGACGTGGTTGCGCCGCGGCCTGATCGCGATGGTCGCGGTGCTGATCGTGCTGCCGATGGTGACGTTCGGCATGGCCTACATGATCGTCGACGTCCCCAAGCCCGGCGACATCCGCACAGCGCAGGTCTCGACGATCCTGGCCAGCGACGGCAGCGAGATCGCCAAGATCGTCCCGCCGGAGGGCAACCGCGTCGACGTCAACATCGACCAGATTCCGGTGCACGTCCGCGACGCGGTGATGGCCGCCGAGGACCGGGACTTCTACTCCAACCCCGGCTTCTCGTTCACCGGCTTCCTGCGCGCGGCGAAGAACAACGTGTTCGGCGGCGACCTGCAGGGCGGGTCGACGATCACCCAGCAGTACGTGAAGAACGCGTTGGTCGGTGACGCCCGCTCCGGTGTCGGCGGCCTGATCCGAAAAGCCAAGGAGCTGGTCATCTCCACCAAGATGTCCAGCGAATGGTCGAAAGACCAGGTGCTGCAGTCGTACCTGAACATCATCTACTTCGGTCGCGGCGCCTACGGGGTGGCCGCGGCGTCGCGGGCGTACTTCAACAAGCCGGTCGAGGAGCTCACCGTCTCCGAGGGCGCACTGCTGGCGGCGCTGATCCAGCGCCCGTCGGTGCTGGACCCGGCCGTCGACCCGGAAGCCTCGGAGCGGCGCTGGTCCTGGGTGCTCGACGGCATGGTGGAGATCGGTGCGCTGTCACCGCAGGACCGCGCCGCGCAGGTGTTCCCGGCGACGATCCCGCCGGACGTCGCGTTCACCCAGAACCAGACCACCGGCCCCAACGGGCTGATCGAGCGGCAGGTGATCAACGAGCTGCTCAACCTGTTCGACATCAACGAGCAGACGCTGAACACCGAGGGCCTGCAGATCACCACGACCATCGACGCGCAGGCGCAGGCCGCCGCGGTGGAAGCCGTCGAGGAGTACCTCGACGGGCAGGACCCGGACATGCGCGCCGCGGTGGTGTCGATCGACCCGAAGACCGGCGGGGTCAAGGCCTACTACGGCGGTACCGACGCCAACGGCTTCGACTTCGCCCAGGCCGGGCTGCCGACCGGGTCGTCGTTCAAGGTGTTCGCCCTGGTCGCCGCGCTCGAACAGGGGATGGGGCTGGGCTATCAGGTCGACAGCTCCCCGCTGACCGTCAACGGCATCGAGATCGGCAACGTGGAGGGCAACAGCTGCGGGCGCTGCAACATCGCCGAGGCGCTCAAGCGGTCACTGAACACCAGCTACTACCGGCTGATGCTGGAGCTGGAGAACGGCCCGGCCGACGTCGCCGCCGCCGCGCACAAGGCCGGCATCGCCGAGAGCTTCCCCGGGGTCGAACACACCCTGTCCGAGGACGGCCAGGGCGGCCCGCCCAACAACGGTGTGGTGCTCGGGCAGTACCAGTCCCGCGTCATCGACATGGCCTCGGCCTACGCGACGCTGGCGGCGTCCGGCGTCTACCGCAAGCCGCACTTCGTGCAGAAGGTCGTCAACAGCGAAGGCAAGGTGCTCTTCGACGCCGGGCAGGACGACAACGCCGGCGAGCAGCGCATCGACAAGGACGTCGCCGACAACGTGACCGCCGCCATGCAGCCGATCGCCGCGTACTCCAACGGCCACGCGCTGGCCGGCGGACGGCCCTCGGCGGCCAAGACCGGCACCAACCAACTCGGCGACACCGGTGCCAACCGCGACGCCTGGATGGTCGGCTTCACGCCGTCGCTGTCGACGGCGGTCTGGGTCGGCACCAACGACGGCACCAAGCCGCTGGAGAACAAGTGGGGCTCGCCGGTCTACGGCTCGGGCCTGCCCAGCGACATCTGGAAAGCCACCATGGACGGCGCCCTCGACGGCACCGACAACGAGTCCTTCCCCAAGCCGGCCGAGATCGGCGGCTACGCCGGGGTCCCGCAGGCGCCGCCGCGGCCCACCATCACGGCCCCGCCGACGCCCTCGGAGACGGTGATCCAGCCGACGCTGGAGGTCGCCCCTGGCATCACGATCCCGTGGGGTCCGCCCACCACGGTGCCGCTGGGTCCGCCGGCACCGGTCGGCGGAGTCCCGCCCGGCCCTGAGGTGATCCCGCCGCCGCAGCCGGGTGTGCCGGCTCCGGGTGCGCCGGTTCCGGTGGCACCGGGTGCGCCGCCACCGCCTGGAGTGCCGCCCGGTCCGCTGCCGCCCCCGTGACAGCGGGCGCTGACCAGCCGGGGCGTGACTCCCCGACGTCGCCGGCAGGATTCGACTCGGCGGCGCCCCTCGCAGAAGATCTCCGGAGTCTCGACGACCGCGACTTCCCCAGCCGCACCGACACTCTCGGCGCCGCGCTGGCGGGCACCATCGGCGGACCCGTCGGCCGGCACGCCCTGATCGGCCGCACCCGGTTCATGACCCCGCTGCGCGTGATGATGGTCATCGCGCTGATCTTCCTGGCGCTGGGCTACTCCACCAAGGCCGCCTGCCTGCAGACCACCGGCACCGGCACCGCCGACCAGCGCGTCGGGAACTGGGAGAACAACCGCGCCTACTACCAGCTCTGCTACTCCGACACGGTCCCGCTCTACACCGCCGAACTGCTCAATCTGGGCAAGTTCCCGTACAAGTCGAGCTGGATCGAAACCGACGCCGAGGGCAACCCGCACACCACCTACGACGGCAAGCCCGCGGTGCGGTACATGGAGTATCCGGTGCTCACCGGCCTCTACCAGTACCTGTCCATGGCGCTGGCGAAAACCTATACGGCACTGACGAAGACGATGTCGGCGCCGATCATCGCCGAGGTGGTGATGTTCTTCAACATCTCCGCGTTCGGGCTGGCGCTGGCCTGGCTGATCACGCTGTGGGCGACCGCGATGCTGGCCGGTCCGCGCCGCATCTGGGACGCCGCGCTGGTGGCCGGGTCACCGATCGTCATCTTCCAGATCTTCACCAACTTCGACGCGCTGGCAACGGCTTTCGCGGCCGGCGCGCTACTGGCCTGGGCGCGGCGAAGACCCGCGCTGGCCGGTGTCCTCATCGGCCTGGGCGTGGCGGCCAAGCTGTACCCACTGCTGCTGCTGATCCCGTTGGCGCTGTTGGCGATCCGCACCGGGCGGATGCGGGAGGTGGGGAAGACCGCCGGGACGGCGCTGCTGGCCTGGCTGGTGGTGAACCTGCCGATCCTGCTGCTGTTCCCGCGCGGCTGGTCGGAGTTCTTCCGGCTCAACGCCCGCCGCGGCGACGACATGGACTCCATCTACAACGTCATCAAGTCCTTCACCGGCTGGCAGGGCTTCGACCCGGGCCTCGGGTTCTGGGAACCGCCGTCGGTGCTCAACGCCTTCACCGCCGCGCTGTTCGCCGCGGGCTGCATCGCGATCGGCTACATCGCGCTGACCGCGCCGCGCCGTCCGCGCGTCGCGCAACTGGCGTTCCTGGTGGTGGCGGTGTTCCTACTCACCAACAAGGTGTGGAGCCCGCAGTTCTCACTGTGGCTGGTGCCGCTGGCGGTGCTCGCCCTGCCGCACCGCCGGATCCTGCTGGCCTGGATGACCATCGACATGCTGGTGTGGGTGCCGCGCATGCTCTACCTGTTCGGCGAGCAGAACCGCGGCCTGCCCGAGCAGTGGTTCACCGCGACGGTGCTGCTGCGCGACATCGCGGTGGTCGTGCTGTGCGCGCTGGTGGTGCGCCAGATCTATCGGCCCGCCGAGGACCTGGTCCGCTCTTCCTCGATCGCTTCTCACGTCCGCGGCGGCGGCGTCGACGACCCCGCCGGTGGCGTGTTCGACCGCGCGCCCGACGCCCCGCCGCAGTGGCTGCCGGACTGGCTGCGGCCCCGCGCCGCCGCCCCAGTGCGCGAAGAGGTGCTCAGCAGCAGCTAGCCCGCCAGGATTTCGCAGATCAGGGGCCGTTCAGGTAGCCTGGGCCGGTTGCCGACGCAGGCGACCCTCCTGCCACGGACACGCCGTGGCCGACAAGACCAGAGGAGGTGATGGGTTCCTTATGCGTCCATACGAAATCATGGTCATTCTCGACCCCACTCTCGACGAGCGCACTGTTGCACCGTCGTTGGAGACGTTCCTGAACGTCATCCGCAAGGACGGCGGCTCTGTCGACAAGGTCGACATCTGGGGCCGGCGCCGTTTGGCTTACGAGATCTCCAAGCATGCCGAGGGCATCTACGCGATCGTCGACGTGAAGGCCGAGCCGGCGACCGTGTCCGAGCTCGACCGTCAGCTCAACCTGAACGAGTCCGTGCTGCGGACCAAGGTGATGCGGACCGACAAGCACTGAAAGCCGCCGCTCGTCGGAACCGCTGCGTAGGCTCGCGCGCAATGCGTGCTGCGAAGACCGCGTGCGCGAAGAGCCGACTAGCACAGCACAGGAGGAACTCGTGGCTGGTGACACCACAATCACCGTCGTCGGAAACCTGACCGCCGATCCGGAACTGCGTTTCACACCCTCGGGGGCTGCGGTGGCCAACTTCACCGTGGCGTCGACACCCCGGATGTTCGATCGTCAGACCAATGAGTGGAAGGACGGCGAAGCGCTGTTCCTCCGCTGCAACATCTGGCGTGAGGCTGCCGAGAACGTGGCCGAGAGCCTGACCCGCGGGTCGCGTGTGATCGTGACCGGCCGGCTCAAGCAGCGGTCCTTCGAAACCCGTGAGGGTGAGAAGCGCACCGTCGTCGAGGTCGAGGTCGACGAGATCGGCCCCTCGCTGCGCTACGCGACGGCCAAGGTCAACAAGGCCAGCCGCAGCGGCGGCGGAGGCGGCGGATTCGGTGGCGGCGGCGGTGGCGGATCGCGCGCCGCGGCCAACTCCGGCCCGGCCGAGGACCCGTGGGGCAGTGCGCCCGCGTCGGGTTCGTTCGGTGGCGCCGACGACGAGCCGCCCTTCTGAACACTTTTCCTAGCGATTTTTGAGAAAGAGAAAGACACATGGCGAAATCCACCAAGCGTCGCCCAGCACCGGAGAAGCCGGTCAAGACACGCAAGTGCGTGTTCTGCTCCAAGAAGGGGCAGGCCATCGATTACAAGGACACCGCGCTGCTGCGCACCTACATCAGCGAGCGCGGCAAGATCCGTGCCCGCCGCGTCACCGGCAATTGCGTTCAGCACCAGCGTGATATCGCGATCGCCGTGAAGAACGCCCGTGAGGTCGCGCTGCTGCCGTTCAGCTCGTCGGCGCGTTGAGCCAGGACAGGACGAAACGATGAAACTGATTCTGACTGCAGAGGTCGAGCACCTCGGTACGGCCGGTGACCTGGTCGAGGTGAAGGACGGCTACGGCCGCAACTACCTGCTGCCGCGCGGCCTGGCCATCGTGGCCACCCGTGGCGCGCAGCGCCAGGCCGACGACATCCGCCGTGCCCAGGAGCTCAAGAGCGTCAAGGGCCTCGAGCACGCCAACGAGCTCAAGCAGGCCCTCGAGGCGCTCGAGAGCGTCGAGCTGGCCGTCAAGACGGCCGGCGACTCGGGCAAGCTGTTCGGCTCGGTCACCGCGTCCGACGTTGTCGGAGCGATCAAGAAGGCCGGCGGCCCGAACCTCGACAAGCGCACGGTGCAGCTGCCCAAGGCGCACATCAAGACCGTCGGTAGCCATCCCGTCACGGTGCGTCTGCACCCCGACGTGAACGCGACGGTGTCGCTGAACGTGGTTGCCGGCTAGTCGCCGGTAGCACCGACCAACTCCGTAACGGCCGGGTGAGGACCCTAGAGGTCCCACCCGGCCGTTGCTGTGTCCGGGTGCCGGCTGTGGCGAACGTTTTCTGGGCAAAGTAGACGCAGCGAACATCATCGGCTGTTAACCTGCGCGCCTCCCGGGGGTCACGCAACACGCCCGAAACGGTCGCCGAGCACGACACGCCGAGCAATTTGTCATCCACAGCTGTGAACACGACTTATGGTGCCTTCAGCTGCAGAAACCGGTTCGACAAGGTCGTTGATCCACAGGTTGTCCCCAAGGGCTCAACATGGCTCACCAGAGATATCCACACGCCATCCACACCTTGACTAACAAGCGCCGCTTGCGTCTCCGCCAGCAACGTCTAGCGTTGGCCGTCGCAGGAACCGATCCGGGTGCGTCGATCTTGGTTGTCAGACCCGGCACCTACAGTTCCTCGAAAAGACTTTCGAACCGAATATGGAGGGGGTGCGGCGCTGCGTGGCAGTCGTAGATGATCTCGGCCGTTCCGGTGACACCCGAGCGATGGAGCCACCGCCGAGTGAGGACTTCGGGCGTCAGCCGCCGCAGGACGCCGCGGCCGAGCAGGCCGTGCTGGGCGGCATGCTGCTGAGCAAGGACGCGATCGCCGACGTCCTGGAGAAGCTGCGCCCCGGCGACTTCTACAAGCCCGCCCACCAACTCGTCTACGACGCGATCCTCGACCTCTACAGCCGCGGCGAGCCGGCCGACGCCGTCACCGTGGCCGCCGAGCTGGACCGGCGCGGGCTGCTGCGCCGTGTCGGTGGGGCGCCGTATCTGCACACGCTGATCTCCACGGTGCCCACCGCGGCCAACGCCGGCTACTACGCCGAGATCGTCTCGGAGAAGGCGCTGCTGCGGCGTCTGGTGGAGGCCGGCACGCGTGTGGTGCAGTACGGCTACGCCGGCGCTGAGGGGGCCGACGTCACCGAGATCGTCGACCGCGCCCAGGCCGAGATCTACGACGTCACCGAGCGCCGCACGGCCGAGGATTTCGTGGTGCTCGAGGAGATCCTGCAGCCCACGATGGACGAGATCGACGCCATCGCCTCCGAGGGCGGCATCTCCAAGGGTGTGCCGACCGGTTTCACCGACCTCGACGAGCTGACCAACGGTCTGCACCCCGGTCAGATGATCGTCGTCGCGGCGAGGCCTGGTATGGGCAAGGCGCTGGCACTGGACACCCCGCTGCCGACTCCGTCGGGATGGACCACCATGGGCGACGTGGCGGTGGGGGACCTGCTCATCGGCGCGGACGGCAAGCCGACCCGCGTGGTCGCCGCCACCGAGGTGATGACCGGCCGGCCCTGCTTCGAGGTCGAATTCTCCGACGGCACGGTCGTTGTCGCCGACGCCGAGCATCAGTGGCTGACCGAGACCCGGGCTTCGCGGAAGTCCGCGCAGGCTGCCGCCGCCGGCTACAACCGCTACAAGAACCAGCGCACGTTCGCCGCGGTGCGCACCACCTGGGAGATCGCCGAGACGCTGCGCTGTCCGACCGGCGACCGGCGCCTGAACCACTCGGTCGTCAACACCGCGCCCATCGAGGGCACCCATCAGGAGTTCCTCGTCCCGCCCTACACGCTGGGCGCGTGGCTCGGTGACGGGACATCGGCGGCGGCTCAGATCACCACGGCAGACCCGGGTGTGCTCATGCGCATCGAGGGCGAGGGCCTCGTGACGGTGGCCTCGCAGAGCGCCACGATGCGGTATCAGATTCTCCTGCCGGAACCCGATCCGATCGAAGCCCGCGCCTGCGCAGTGTGCGGCAAGCTATTCGTACCGCAGACCAGCCAGGTGCGGACCTGCGGCCGATCCTGCGGCGGACGAGCGCGGTTCAGCACCGACCCGGTTCCCGCGCCGGCATGCACGCATTGCGGCGGTCCGTCGTGCGGCCTGCGGATGTGCCAGCACTGCCGGAATACGGTTGGCTCCGTGCAGGCGCGCCTGCGGACGATCGGCGTTCTCGGCGACAAGCACATCCCGACCGCGTATCTGCGCGCGTCGGAGGAGCAGCGGCGCGCTCTGCTGGCGGGGCTGCTCGACACCGACGGCACCGTCACCGTCAGCGGTGCGGTGCAGTACACCGGCACCAACGTCCGACTTGTCCGTGACGTGGCGGAGCTGATCACCTCTCTCGGCTACCGGTGCCAGGTGGCGACGAAGGCCGTGAAGGGCCGCAGCGTGGAGTCTTCCGTTGCGCACACGATCAACTTCAGCACCGATGACGAGGTCTTCGGTCTGCATCGGAAAGCGATGGTGCACAAGGAACGTCGCCGTACCACGAGCACGGCGCGTTCCTGCTCGCGGTTCATCACTGACGTGCGTCCGGTGCCCAGCGTGCCGGTGCGGTGCGTAGAGGTCGACAACGACGACCACATGTACCTGGCGAGCCGATCCATGATCCCGACCCACAACTCCACGCTGGGACTGGATTTCATGCGGTCCTGCTCGATCAAGCACCAGCTGCCGAGCATCGTGTTCTCGCTGGAGATGAGCAAGACCGAGATCGTGATGCGTCTGCTGTCGGCCGAGGCGAAGATCAAGCTGGCCGACATGCGCTCGGGCCGGATGACCGACGACGACTGGACCCGGCTGGCGCGGCGCATGAGCGAGATCAGCGAAGCCCCGCTCTACATCGACGATTCGCCGAACCTGACGATGATGGAGATCCGCGCCAAGGCCCGACGGCTGAAACAGAAGAAGGATCTCAAGCTCATCGTGATCGACTACCTGCAGCTGATGACCTCCGGCAAGAAGGTCGAGTCACGCCAGCAGGAAGTCTCCGAATTCTCCCGGCAGATCAAGCTTTTGGCCAAGGAGCTGGAAGTGCCGGTGGTGGCGATGAGCCAGCTGAACCGTGGGCCGGAGCAGCGCACCGACAAGAAGCCGATGCTGTCGGACCTTCGTGAGTCGGGCTCGATCGAGCAGGACGCCGACATGGTGATCCTGCTGCACCGCCCCGACGCCTTCGAAAGCGACGACCCGCGTGGCGGCGAAGCCGACCTGATCGTGGCCAAGCACCGTGCCGGCCCGACCCGCACGGTCACCGTGGCCCACCAGCTGCACCTGTCGCGCTTCTCGAACATGGCGCGGTAGCGCGACGGGTGTTGTGACTTCTCATACTTCATGAGGAGTGGACGAGCGACTACCGAACTGATCGCAGTGGCTGCACCGGAACGTGCACGAGTATGGCCGCCGGTGATGACGATGCACCGCGAGAACGGCATGGAGTGCTCGCGTGTCATCCTTGCCGGTGCCGGCGATAAGCACATCGTGGATGTTGCGGTCCAGCGACGGGGCGGCTTTAGACGAAGGCGGTGGTCTGGTGCGGACCGATGCCCGCGAGGACAGCTCCAGAACAGAAGAGCACTGACATCCAGCGCACACCAGCACAATCGAGCGAGATCCGGCAACGGTTTCTCGCGGTGGACACCGCCAATGTCGGAGACGTCCTCGATGACATGGGGCATCGCGACTGAGGGCTATCGCCGCGGCTGACCCTGCACACCGGCAGTTGGCTCGCAGGGTGGGCGTACACAATCCAAGGTGAGATGGCCCCTACTCGGGCACCGGTGACACACTGAAGATGCAGGCCTGCAACGGAATCAGCACCGATGAGGTCTCGGTGTGGAGCGGTGGCGGCCAGGGCGTGCTACTTCGGTGAGTTCATCGCGCTGGGCATGATGCAACGCGGATCGGCGGGAGCAATGGTCGACGGCGGCATTCGCAACGTCCGGCCCTTCTCGACGCAAGTCTTTCCCTCAGGACTGACTACCGCGGGCGGCGGCGATGCCGTTGATCGTGAGCTCGAACGGGCCCTGCTGTTTGTCGAGGATGAAGACCGATACCTGGTTGATGAGCGACGGGTCCAGTGCCTGCGGCGCATCGGGTGCGGGATCAAATCGCATGCCGACCGGCTGGAAGCCCGCGATGGGCAGGTCATACGTGCGCTCAACGCCGGCATCAGTGGTGAAGCGCTGGATGTAGGACCACGGCTGCCCTTCGATCCCGGCCTCCAAGACATAGTTCTTGCCGTCACCCTGTCCGCGCACGCGAAGCGACGTCGCGCCTGCTGCCAGTCGCCCGAGTCCGGGATCCTGTGGGCTGCGGGCCGAGGCGAAACCGCCGTTGTTCTCCAGCGAGATGTTGCCCGAGAACACGAGTCCACCGTTTCCGAAGGTGACCTTCGAGGTGGACGCGCCGCCCATGACGGGGTCGTTGACGGTCCTCCAGGTGGCTACTTCGCCGGGATCGTCGAGGTTGACGAGAACGACGTCAGCCCCCTCCGATGCGCCTACCGGAGTGGACGGTGTCTCCTGGGCGTTGGCGGATTGCTCGCCGCCTCCGCAGGACACTACGAGCAGTGCCGAGCAGGCGACGGCTATGCCGGCGAGCCGGCGTAGGGACGGGCGGTCTTGGCGCATCGGATCAACACTCACTCGGGTCGGCGGTCATCTCTCGGCTTCGCATCGGCATGCCATCGATCACGGCATAGATGGTGCGCAGATCCGGTACGTCGGTCACGCGCAGTTTCTCCCCACCGTCCTTCCCGATCAACAGCACGATGAAGTCGCCCCCGTGGATCGCGAACCGGTCCGCCAGCTGTTGGGACTCCTCGGCGTCGACGACGTGACCGTCCAACATGCTGGTGCCCTCGGTCACCACCTGGCCGAGAACCATGTCACGACTGAGGAAATCACATCGGGTCGCCTCGATTCGGCTCAGCGTTTCCGCGAGGCGCGGATCGGTGTCCGTCGGAGCAAACACCAGTAGGGGACGATGTTTCCAGCGATGGTCATCGAGTCCGGCAGCCGCAGCGGTGGCTGATCCGAGCGCCACACCGACCAGCACCACGACCAGCGGGAGTGCCGATCGCCGGGCGCTGAGTGTGGCCACCATAGTGCCTTTCGAGCTTACGCACCGAAGCCGGCATCCAGCCCGGCTCCCACGTGACACAAAAATGACCAGATTGGGAGAGCCGTCTACATCGACGCGGTCCCGCTTTGCTTGAGCGCGAACGGATCAACGTAGTCGCCAAGGACTTTGAGGAGAGCGATGACGTCCCGGTGATCGAACTCGGTGCCCCCAGGACGGACGCCACACCGCGCCGGGTGGATCAACCACATCCGGTCCCGCGGCGGGCGCGACTACGCCTCACCCAAGCTCGGCCGATAATCAGCTGCCTCGGCTTCGGCAGCAAGCAATGCACCCAGCTCACCCTCCTGCTGGGCAACAAACACGCCGACCACGTGCCGGCAAACCTCCGGCACGCTCACCCCACGCAGTCTCGCAATACGGTTCAGCCCGACCAGCATTGACGTCGACACGTGAAACTGCACAGCGAACTGCCCGCACGAACCATCCTCAGGCGGCGACCCCGGCCCCACCACCACGGGTTCATCCACCCCGTACTCGCTCAGCTCAGCAGCCCGAGCTCGCTCGATAGCCCCTCCACCAGAGCCGCCACCGCCGTCGGACGGGTCCCGGAACTCCTCGTGACTGAACAAACCCATGCCGCCCACGCTAGACCTCCCAGAACTTCCAAGCCGCCAGTAAGCGCCGCGGTCTGACGAAAGCTAGAGATCAAGAGCCTCGATCGCAGTCCCCGGATTAGGCCCCAGCAGTGCGGCCAGTCGCGGACTGAGATCGCGACAGGCGGCCAGTAGCGGTCCCACCAGGCGCGCCACGGCCTGAGGGGGCAATCGCTCGGATTGCCCAGCGATCGTCATGGACCCCAACGCAATCGGCGAAGCCGACGGGTCCGCGGGGGTCGCAAGCAGGGGTACCGAGATGCCGCTGATGCCCGGATGGTTCTCGCCGTAGGACGCTTCGTAGCCTTGCGCGCGAATAGCTGCGAGTTGCGCGGGCGTGACGCCGTGGAGCTCGATTCCGGCGAGCTCGCTCTCGGGCAGGTAGGCCAGGATGATCCGGCCGCTGGCGCCGGTGGCCAGCGGTGAGCGTTCCCCGAGGACGCCCGCCGGGTCGAGGAGCGGCCCGGAGCGCGCCGGCACGCCCAACACCAGCACCCGGAAGTCGCCGGCCCGCAGGTGCACCACGGCGGCCTCACCGCTGACGGCAGCCAGCCGCGCGACGATCGGGTGCATCAAGCGCAGCATGGCCGGTCGCGGACCGATGACCGTGCCCAGCGCCAGCGCTCGGCTGCCCAACCGGTAGCCGGACCGGCCGAGGTGGTGCAGGTAGCCCTCGTTCTCCAGTGCCTGCAGAATGCGGAACGCGTTGGACTCCGAGAGCCCGGCTCGGGCGGCGACATCACGCAGCGTCGCCGGTTGGCGCATCCCGGCGAGGGTCTCCAGCACCTGCAGCCCGCGCAGCGCGGTCGAAGCCACAGGCCCGATCGTACTTGCCGAATACGCAAGTTGACTGGCATCAACCGGACTCGTTCCCTGCACTGGGTACATGACCACATTGACCGAGCACACGCCCACGACCAGCCACGGCCCCAGCGCCCCCGACGGTCCGACGGGCCGGCTGGTCACTTGGGTGATTGCCCTGGAATGGGATCAGGTGCCCGACCCGGTCCGGGTGCGGGCCACCCACCTGGTGCTGGACGGAATCGGCTGCGCCCTGGTCGGGGCGCAGCTGCCGTGGTCGCGTCTGGCCACCGATGCGGTGCTGGGCATCGAGGGCGACGGGGCCGTTCCCGTCATCGGGACCGGGCGCACCACGACACCGGTCGGCGCGGCCCTGCTCAACAGCACCTTCATCCAAGGCTTCGAGCTCGACGACTTCCATCCCCTGGCGCCGCTGCACTCGGCGTCACTGCTCATCCCGGCGTTACTCGCCACGGCGGCCCACCTGGACCGACCGGTGAGCGGGCAGGAGCTGATCAACGCCGCCATCGTCGGATTCGAGACCGGTCCCCGAATCGGGTACGCACTCGGCGGTAGCGAGATGCTCTCCCGTGGTTGGCATTCGGGTCCGATCTTCGGCGGCATCGCCACTGCCTTGGCTTGTGGCAAGCTTCGCGGTCTGGATGGCGAACAGCTCGAGGACGCGGTCGGCTTCGCCGCCACCCAATCCGCGGGACTGATGTCGGCCCAGTACGAGGCGATGGGCAAGCGGATGCAACACGGCTTCGCCGCCCGCAACGGCTTCTACTCCGCCGCGCTCGCGCAGTCCGGCTACACCGGGATCGATCAGGTCCTGGAGCGTCCCTACGGCGGCTTCCTGGCGGTCTACGGCGAAGGCCACCAGCCCGACGCCGCGGCGATCACCCGCGGCCTCGGTGACCACTGGGAAACCACCGCCATCATGGTGAAGTCCTGGGCGGTGATGGGTGGGCTGCACGGCGTGGTCGAGGCCGCGCGCATCCTCCGCGACCGCCTCGACGGCCACGCGATCGATCGCATCGATATCCGCGTCGGCGACGTTGTCTACCACCATGGTTGGTGGCAACCGCAACGGCCGCTGACGGCGATCGGCGCTCAGATGAACATCGGCTACGCCGCCGCGGTCACGCTGCTCGACGGTGTCGCGCTCCCGCAACAGTTCACCGCCGAACGGCTCGATGCCGACGACGTGTGGCAGCTGCTGGAGCGCACCCACGTCGAACTCGACGCCGGCATCGACGCATTGCCGCCGACAGAACGCTTTCAGACGCACCTGACCCTGACCTTCACCGATGGCAGCACCGAGACCGCCTCGGTGATCGCCCCGCACGGCAACCCGGCGGACCCCCTCACCAACGACGAGGTGGTGGGCAAGTTCCACAACCTGGTCCAGCCCGTCATGCCCGCCGATCGTGCCGCCGCCATCCGCCGCACGGTGCTCGCGCTACCGGAGGCCGACGACGTCGCACCGCTCGTCGACCTTCTTTCCGGCCCGGTGGGAAGGGCGCTGGACTGATGACGACAACGCGGTGCTCGAGGTGAAGACCGCACCCGGTCGCCTGCTCCGCAGAGTGCGGGCCGGCGGCCACCGCAGCAGACTGGCGAGGATCGACGTTCCCGAGACGATCGTCGTCACCAGCGATGCGTTTCCTGACGGCGGGATCATCCCGGTCAAGTACGCGGGTAAAGGAGTGGGCGACAACCTATCCCCGGCGCTGCGGTGGTCCGGTGTTCCCGACCGCACAGCTGCGCTGGTGCTGATCGTCGAAGACGACGACGTACCGCTGCCCCGGCCGCTGATACACACGATCGCGATCCTCGATGCCAGGATCGATAACGTCGGCGAAGGGGCATTGCAGCCGAACAACCCCGATATCCGGTTCATCAAAACAGCTCTCGGGCGCGGTTATTCAGGACCACGCCCCATACCCGGTCACGGTTGGCACCACTACTGCTTTCACCTGTTTGCGTTGAAGAAGCCGGTGCCCGAGACCGTCGATACCGTCGAGGAACTCTTACCGGCGATACGCCTGGACGCGACGGCTCACGGCGTGCTGACTGGTGTCTACCGACGACGTTAACCGCCGGTTCTCAGCGGCTAAGGGGTCGAGCTAAGGCGCTAAGGGCCAGGCTTAGGCGCTAAGGAGCGAGCTAAGGCCCTAAGGCCTAGAGCTAAGAGGTTAGGCGCGCGAGTTAAGGAGCAGAGGCGCGCGCGTAAGGGCCAGCCCAAGAAGCTAAACACACTTAGCAGCAATAGATCCCAGGTGTTGACGGCGGAAACAGCTGTGGGTACCGTCTGGGCTCAGCCCGGCCGGACGAGCCGGATTCAGCAAAGGTGAGAACAGATGAACAAAGAGGCGCAAGACAGTTTCTACGGCTACACCTTCGGTACCGATGATCCGAACATCCAATACGTCGAGCCAGACGGGTACGCGCCAAACGTCGCCATTCGGATCGACGGGCAGACGGGTACGCAGCTGACGCGCATGGCCAAGGTCCTTGTCTCAGCCACCGGTGATTTCGACGACAACGTCATCGAGGGCTATCTGTATATGAACGCTGCCCAACTCCGGAAGCTCGGAACGGATGCGCTCCAGGCCGCTTACCTTCTGGATGAGTGAGTACCGGCGCACTCCAGCCAGGCGCACCAGAGGTGAACCGTAGATAGCACTGCATCGCCCAAGACCAGGGAAAGTGGACGTTTTCACATTCGTGGCTGCGCGTAGAAGTCGTTGTCTATCGTCGGGACGCATGACGGAGAGGACCATCCCACGGTTGATGGCCCGTTCGATCGACCCGGTGGCAGACTTCTACTTGGCGCTCGGGTTCGAGATCACGTACAGACAGGTCGCGCCGTACCAGTTTCTGAGTGTCAGACGTGGGGGGATCGAGCTGAACTTCTACGGCGACAAGGAGTTCGATCCGTTGACCTCCGCGCATGGCTGCCTGGTCGATACCGGTGACGTCGACGTGCTCTATGAGCTCTTCACTGAGGGCCTGCAGGATGCGTTCGGTTCAGTGCCCGTGCCGGGGATTCCGCGGATCGGTGCGTTGACGGATATGAGCTATGGGGTGCGCCAGTTCCTGATGATCGATCCCGGTGCCCGTAGGGGACCACTTAATGGGTGGCCCGAGATGGAGTCGCTCGCTATCGTCGCGTGCATGAACATCCGAGTCGAGGGGGTCGTCGGCGCTCGCGCCGACATCAGATGACGCCGCCCCGCCGCCGACCCCTCGGGCCGGCGGCGCCGTCATACCCTCACTCACCGGCACGCACGAGGTTGCGGTGCCGCTTTTCAGGATGGTTCACTCATGCGCTCCTACACCCGTATCGAGATTCTCCGCGCCTTCCGCGGCGCCACACGTAGCGAGGTCAAAAGGGTCACCTTCGCCGCGGACTTCGATGCCGTCGCGTTCGACAGCCTGGACTATTACGGCTGGACCGACGCCAAGATCCCACGCCGCGCGTATCTTCTGGTCGACCGGCCCGACGTACCGGTCGCGCTGTTGCTCACCCGGGCTGCGGTCAAGCCGCGGGGACGGGCCATGTGTACGTGGTGCAGCGACGTCACCCTCGCCCATGAGGCGGTCCTGTACATCGTGCGCCGAGGCGGCGCAGCAGGCCGCAAAGGCGACACAATCGGCTCACTGATCTGTGCCGACTTCAGCTGCTCCCGCAACGTCCGGAAACTGCCGCCCGCCTATCACAAGCACACCGACCTCGAACTCATCCGCGTACAACGGGTCGAGGAATTGCGGCGCAAGGTGCGCGCATTCGTCGACAAGGTGCTGTCCACGGAGGGCTGAGAGAAGACGGTGCGGTAGCTCGCCGGAAATTAGAGCACTCGACTACTCGAGCCGACTACAGCGCAACACATCTAGCCTCAATAGTCCGGAAGCACAGTCACTTTCGGCGGACAGTGGGCGCATGCGTAACGGTCGCGCCCTCTGCAGAGACGGCATCTATCGCAAGGGAGCATCCCATGACGACACCGACCACCGCGCCGGCGAGCGCACTGACGATGGAGGAGATGCGCGCGGCCGCACCCCTTCCCGCCACGGAAACGATGCCACCGGAGATGGCAGCCCTGATCCAGCCCGACAGCGGAATCTACATCCGGTCGAACTACACCCCGAACACGGCATTCCAGGTCGCCGAACTGCCGGGTGCAACCGGTGACTGGCGTGTGCTGGAATCGGATGGGCAGATCAGGTCGACCATTCCGGGACTGGAGCGGACTGAACTCGATCCCAACGTGCCGTCGCCGGACCACGACATCCACACGGAGGGTTACCGCCCACCGTGGGTCGAGCAACGGTACCTCCCGGACTTGGCGCCGTACCCGCTGGCAGCCGGGCGGACCGGCCTCGACGAGGATCGGATGTTTCTGGAAGCCTTTGCTGCAGAGGGGGAACGCTTCCCGTACCCATGGCGCACCATCGGCAAGGTGTACACCCCGACAGCAGGCGGGACCGGGTTTCTGGTCGGACCGAATCTCGTCCTGACGGCGGGGCATGTCATGCCCTGGGATCAGGCGAACTGGTGGGTGCAGTTCATCCCCGGGTATCGCGCTGGTGACCCGAACCCGACACCGTTCGGGTGGTCGTACGTGTCCGAATACCGGGGCTATCGGCCGCAGGGCGGCTCGCCCTTCGGCTACGACTACGCCCTGTGCAGGCTGTATCAACCGCTGGGCAACGCGCTCGGATGGATGGGCACGCGCAGCGCCGGCGACAGCGATATCGAGAGTCGTAGCTATACGTCGTCCGGTTATCCCGACTCCTTCGGAGGCCGTCCCGCGGTCAACTTCAGTCTCGGTATCCGCGACATCGACAGCGACTCGCCCGGCCGGGAGTACGAGACGGTGCACCATGTCTCGCACGGGTGGTCCGGCGGGCCGCTCTGGTATTTCGCGGGCTCTTCTCCCTTGGCCGTCGGTGTCACCAGCGGGTACGAGAAGGATGGACTGGACCCGACACGCGACGTCTACGCGGGATCGACTGCGATGACCAACCTCGTCAGGTTCGGGTTGGACAACTGGCGACCGTAAAACGGACGTGGTCGCGACCGCCGGGAATACGCCCGGTCCAGGCTCCGTTCGTGCTGTTCGTGACTGTGAGACTTGGATTACAGATTCCGAACTTCTCTTATGGACTGCCGGTCGGCGAACTCTTCGCGGCGGTGAAGTCTCAGGTGCAGGAGGCCGAAGCTGCCGGCTTCGACACCGTGCTGCTGATGGACCACTTCTATCAGTTGCCGGGTCTGGGTGCGCCGGAGGAACCGATACTGGAGGCCTACACGACGTTGGGCGCGTTGAGCGCCGTCACCGACCGCGTGCAACTGGGGACGCTGGTCACCGGGAACACCTACCGGAACCCCACGCTGCTCGCCAAGGAGATCACCACACTGGATGTGATCAACGGCGGCCGCTCGATCCTGGGTGTCGGAGCCGGATGGTTCGAGCTGGAGCATCAGCAGCTCGGGTACGAGTTCGGAACATTCACCGAGCGCTTCGAGAAGCTCGAAGAAGCGCTGCAGATCATGATCCCGATGATCCACGGAGAGCGGCCGTCGTTCGACGGCAAGTGGTACCACACCGAGAACGCCATCAACGAGCCCCGGTACCGCGACCACATCCCGGTGCTACTCGGCGGCAGCGGCGAGAAGAAGACGTTCCGGCTGGCGGCCCAGTACGCGGACCATCTCAACATCGTCGCGTCCATGGATGAGCTTCCGGCCAAGCTGCGTGCACTCGAGGAGCGATGTGCCGAAGTCGGCCGTGATCCGGCGACGTTGGAGACGAGTGGGTTTCTGACCGTCGTGATCGAGGGCGAAGCCTCGATCGACATGGACGAAGCCACCGGTGGTCGCGCCGTTTACGGCTCACCTGAACAAGTCGCCGAGGAGATCCAGCGACGCGTGTTCGACGTGGGGGTCGACGGGATCATCATCAACTTGCCGACACACGGCTACACGCCGGGTCTCATCACCAAGGTGGGCGAGGCACTGAGTCAGCTGAACGCAGGGCAAAGCTAGAAGCGGCCGCAATTGGGCGTCGTCGGCACGCCGTTGAAACGATCCGCGATCCATTGCATGGCCGGTTCGCCGTCCACCACCATGGGTAGCGCGTGGTTGATCACCAGCTTGTTGAAGATCGGCGGCGCTTCGTTGGTGCGGAACTCGACGTCGCTGCCGTGGGCGCACCAGTCGCGGCCCAGCTGGGCTGCGGGCTCATACGGCACCAGCGGGTCGTAGCGATTGCTGTTGATCAGCACCGGAGCATTCGGCTTGAGGGTGCCGAGTTTCTGCAGTTCGAACAGTGCCCGGAATTGGGGGTCGGTCAACAGCTCTGGGATCGGCTGATTGAAATAGGGCTGCAGGTGTCGGAACATGAATTTCGTGACCGACTCCCCGACGCATTGGTTCTTGGTCTTGTCCACGAAGTCCTGACCGCGCGCGGTCAGCAGTGCCCGCACCTTCGGCTCGGCCTCAGGGTAGGACTGAAAGACACTGTTGAGTGCGTAGCCGATCACCCCGACCAGCGCGCTGCCGTCGGCATAGGGCAACAGTTCGAGCAGATCTGCCGGCGGTGCTCCGGCATAGGTGCCCACGATGTCGAGTTCGGGGGCGTAGGCCGGCGCCAGTTCCGCCGCTGAGGCAGCGGCACCGCCGCCTTGGGAGTAGCCCCAGAACGCCACCGGGCCATCGGGTTTCAGCGATGTGTCGGGAAGCTTACGGGCAGCGCGGGCCGCGTCGAGCATCGCGTGACCCTGCGACAGCCGGTTGACGTAGGTGTGGGTCACGCCGATGGTGCCCAGGCCCTCGTAGTCGGTCATCACCACGGCGAACCCGCGCCGCACGAGGGTCTCGACGAAACCCATCTCGTAGTTGAGCATGAAGTCCAGATACGGGGACCAGTGGATGCCCTGGTTGAACTGCCGGGACGGTGCGCACTGGTCACCTTGGCCTTGGGTGCCGGGGCCGTACACGATCAGCGGCCGAGGCCCCTCGCCGGGCCAGGGGGCGAACGGCTCGAAATATGTTCCGGTGACCACGTTGGGTTCGCCGTGGGCGTTGGAGCTGCGGTACATCAGGCGCGTCCCGGTAGCCTCGATCACCCCCAGTTGCCCGGACGGCTCCAAGACCAGACGGGAAGGTTCGGTGCGGATGAGTTCACCGGCGGCGATGTCCGGCAACGGATTCGGGGGTGTGTAGAAAGCGGTGTACCGGTCCTCGTTGTAGACCGGGTACCAATCTTCGGCGTGGGCCGAACCGGCGGAGAAGCAGGCGGTGAGAGCTCCGACGATGCTGGCGACCAGTAGCGCCCCGACGCGAATCACCCCGGGACAGTAGCAAAGCCACGAAGGGCGGGAGTCAAGCCCAGTCGACTCAATCCATGTCGGTTGTCGCGCCCGGTACCGGTTGGTCGTCGTCGCGGAAGCCGAAGACGCCGAAGCTGTCGAGGACCGTGGGGGGCGGCTCGGCGCTCCACTGCCACCCGCGGATCTGGGCGCGGGAGCGGCGGCTGAACATCGCGCGGAGCAGCTCGTAGCCCTCGGCGTGCAGCGTCAGCGCGGGCTGATCCGATTCGCACTCCCATTCGTTGCCCAGCTCGTCGCGAACCAGGAGCGACGCGCTGGGCCGGACGCGCCGGGTGAGCACCCGCATCATGTTGTCCAGGAAAGGATTCCAGTGTTCACGTTCGACCGGGGACAGTCCGAGCGCTTCGCGCAGGTCGGCTTCATGGCAGATGAGGTCGGCCGCGAGGTTGGGGCCGGTGAACCGCACACCGGTCAGTTGGGATTCCACAATCGGTCCGGCTTGCCGCCATTCGGCCAACAACTCCTCGACGGGAGTGTGCTGACGTTCGGCGACATGGCGAGCGGTCCAGTCGTCGCCAGGCGCGCCGTCGATACGTCCGGCCGCGGCGTCGGCCGCGCCACCGACGAGATGCGCGAGGAGAAGGTGCACCGTCCACCCGGGTGTCGCCGGAACGGGGGTGCGCAGTTGGTGATCGCCCAGGGCGCCGGCGACATCCATGACGCGGTCGCGGGCGTCCCGGTAGGTCAGGTCCAGCATCATCGGCTCGGTCATGTCGTGCCCATCCTTCTTCGCGTGTCTGACCGACGCTAGCACCGACATAAGAATAGTAAGAACAAATTAAATGTTCTCTAAGGGCGGCCTTCAGTGTGCATGACCGATCTCGACCGGCAGGCTCAGCAGCCCGCGCATCAACATGCTCGGGCGATAGGCGAGCGGGTCGTCGGCAGCCAGCTCGATATGGTCGAAGCGCGACAGTAGACCGTCGAGTGCGATCTCGGCCTCCATCCGAGCCAGCGGCGCTCCGAGGCAATGGTGAATGCCATGACCGAACGCCAGATGTCGGTTCTCCGTCCGGGATACGTCGAATCTGTCGGCGTCGGGAAACTGAAGTTCGTCGTGATTGGCACCCAGTAGCGCGATGATGACCAACTCACCGGCCGGGATCTCGATGTCGCCGACGCGGACGGGTTCACCGGTGAAGCGGACCGTCGCGGTATTGAGTGGGCTTTCGCAACGCAGCATCTCTTCGATTGCGGAGGGAAGCAGGGTTCTGTCGGCGCGCACCGCCGCCATCTGTGCCGGGTTGCGCAGCAGAGCCAGTACACCGCTGGCGATCAGGTTCACCGTCGTCTCGTAGCCGGCGACGATCAACAGGAACGCCGTGCCGAGCAGCTCGTCCTCGGTGAGCCGATCACCGTCGTCGCGCAGATGGACCAGATGGCCGAGTACATCTGTGGCCGGCGCCTTCCGCTTGGCGCTGAGGATCGATTGCAGGAGTTGCCTCAGCTCCCGCTGTGCGCGGTCCACCTCGTCAGGGACGCTGGTGTTGAAGATCGGCATCACGAGAGAAGAGAACCGTTCGCGTGATCCCACTGGGACACCGAGCAACTCGCTGATCACGCGCAGCGGCAGCGGCTGAGCGAACGACTGTAGGAGGTCGACGCGTCCCGGTGCCTGCCGGCTCATCGCGTTGAGCAGATCGTCGGCGATGCCGACTACGGACGGGCGCAACCCACGCACCGTGCGTGCAGTGAATGCCGCCGCGACCATACGGCGTAACCGCGTGTGTTCCGGCGGATCTCGGAACAACATGTTGTCGCCCAACACCGTACCGATCGTGGTGGGATGGCTCGCCGGAAAGAGACTGCTGGCGGTTGGGCCGTGCTTGTGTAGCCGGGGATCGGTGAGTAACCGCCGCGCCTCCTGGTAGCCCGTGACCATCCAGACATCCAGACCGCTCCCTATCCGCACCCGGTGTACCGCGCCGCGCCGCCGCAGCTCGGTATACACCGCGTGAGGGTTCTGGATGAACGAAGCATCCAGCCGGAATGGGGTATGTCCGCCGCGATCGCTGATCGTGTGCACGTTCATGAAGCCATCGTGGTTGCGCCGTGACGACCTGCCCAGGCCGCACTTTTCCTAGCACCAGGAGAGCTACCCACAGTGTGGATACTTTGTGGGCGATCCGCACATAGTTGGCGGAAGCCATCGCCATTCGCGAATCGTCGTACCAATCATGTTGTCCGACAGTCACCGTGAGAGCGTGCCATTCGCACATGAGACTCTGTGGATTCTGCTGCTGACGGACCGACGGTGCGCGACCTACCCTGATCGAGTGGTAAGCAGGAACACCCCGCTCGCAGAGTTTCTTCGGCAACATCGGGCGAAGATTCAGCCGACCGACGTCGGGCTGCCGGCGGGACGCCGCCGGCGGGTGACGGGGCTGCGCAGGGAAGAGGTCGCGAGCCTGGCCGGAATCAGTGTCGATTACTACCACCGCATCGAACAAGGACGGGAACGGCCGTCGGACCAGGTGATCGACGCGATCGCGCACACCCTGCGGCTCAATCCCGACGCCGTACGGTATCTGCGGAATCTGGTGGAGGGCTGCGCATCCCGCCGGGCAGTCGTCAAGCCGAAGCGTCCGATCAATCCCGCGCTGCAGGTCCTGATCGACACCTGGCACCTCTCTCCGGTGAGCATCTACGACGGCGCCGTGAACGTGGTGATGGCCAACGGCTGCGCCGCCGCATTGTCGGAGAGCTTCGGGGTGGGAGGGAATCCACTGCGCAGACTGTTCCTCGATGAGCGCTCGCGCGAGTTCTTCCGTGACTGGGACGGCCTGACTGCGTGGGCGGTGCGCTGGCTGCGTGACTTCGCCGGCCACCGCCCCGAGCCGGAACTGGACGCGTTGATCGAAGAACTGCGCACGGCGAGTTCACATTTCCAAACGTTGTGGGCCGGATACGACGTTCGGCGGCACGGTCGCGGCCTGCTCTTGGTCAACCATCAGCAGGTTGGACCGCTCGATCTGCATTTCCAGCACCTCGCATTGCGCGGCAGCGAGTACGTCATGGTGGTCTACTGGGCGGACCCCGGCTCGCCGTCGGAGACGGCGTTGCGGGCGTTGAGCGAGTGCCGGTCGACCAGTGGGCCGCGTACCTCCTCATTCAGGTAGTTGAGTACTCACGTTGGTTCCCTGCCACGGGCGAATAGTGAGGTTGCGGTCCAGCAAAAGTGCTGCCGCCTCGCCATTCACGTGGAAGGAGAAGTGCTGCCATGCCAAAGGAATCGGAGCTCGACACGAGCTTCAATGCCGCAGCGCTCGACGACGAATCGGTCACGCAGACCTCTGCAGACCATGCCGCCGAGAAGGCGCAAGCGCCGTCACGACTCGCAGAGCACATGCAGGGTCAGACGGCGACAGAGGACACCGTCGACGTCGAGCGTGAGAAGTAGTGCCATGCCTTGGTTCAAGTTCAAGAACAACTACAACCGGTTGGTGGCGGTCGCGGTCCTCAAGCGCGACGACGACGCGTGTGGAGGCGAAGGCGGAGGATGGGCGAGCCACGGATGGTGGAACCTCAACCCCGGGGAGACGAAGACCGTCATCTACAGCGAAAATCGCTACCTGTATTACTACGCCCACGCCGGCGACGGCACGTGGTGGGGTGATAACAACGGACCCCGCGTCTACGTTGATCCCTTCGAACGGTTCGACGGCTGCTTGCAGATCGGGACGACGACGTGGGACGTCGTGCCGATGGCCCGCGCCGACGGCGGCTCGTTCCTCGGGAATCAGCACACCACCAATCTGAACGGGTGATCGCAGCAGCGCAGTAAGCACTCACACGGTCAGGAGGACCTTCACGGCCCGCCGCTCGTCCATCGCCGCGTAACCTTCGGCGGCCTGGTCGAGCGGCAGGGTCCGGTCGAAGACCTTGCCGGGATCGATCTTGCGGTCCCAGATGAGCTGTATCAGGTCGGGCAGGAACCGACGGACGGGCGCGGGCCCGCCGTGCAGGTGGATTGCGGCGAAGAACAATTCGTTGGCGGGCAGGGTGACGCCTTCGTGCGAGACCCCGACGTAGCCGACGTGCCCGCCGGGCCGGGTGGAGCGGATGGCCTGGAGCATCGACTCCTGGGTGCCGACGGCCTCGATGACGCTGTGTGCGCCCAGCCCGCCGGTGAGTTCCTTGATCCGGGCGACGCCGGTGTCGCCGCGTTCCTCCACGATGTCGGTCGCGCCGTAGAAGGTCGCCAACGCTTGCCGATCGGCGTGCCGGGACATCGCGATGATGCGCTCGGCCCCAAGTTGTTTGGCCGCCAGGACACCCATCAGGCCGACGGCGCCGTCGCCGACCACCGCGACCGTCTTGCCCGGTCCGGCCGCCGCCGCCACCGCGGCGAACCATCCGGTGCCCAGGACGTCGGATGCGGCCAGCAGGGACGGGATCAGGTCGGGGTCCGGCCGGCCCGGCGTGGGGACCAAGGTGCCGTCGGCCAGCGGGATCCGGGCCCGTTCGGCCTGCGTACCGATCACGGCTCCCATCGGCACGGCGTGTACGCAGCGGCTCTGGTAGCCGGAGCGGCAGATCTCGCAGGTGTTGTCGGAGGCGAAGAAGGACCCGATGACGAAGTCGCCGACCTTCAGCGTGGCGACATCTGATCCGATCTCCTCGACCACGCCGACGTACTCGTGGCCCATCACCTGGTGATCGGCCTGTTCGACCCCGCGGTACGGCCACAGGTCCGACCCGCAGATGCAGGTTGCAGCCAACCTGATGACCGCGTCGGTCGGCTCGACGATCCGCGGCTCGTCGCGCTCCTCCACGCGCACGTCACCGGGGTGCTCCATCACCACTCCGCGCATGGTGGCCTCCTTTTCCGTCTGTCTGCCCCCGGCGCTGACTTCGCCGCTTCCGATCCCATGCGGGTACCCACCTCGGCGCGCCGACGACCGAAGCCCGGTGACGATTCCCGGACAGTTTCAGCGAGGGTGGTGCCCGGCGACGAACTGGCGAATACGAGCGTTGACCTCGTCGGGGAGCTGGACGGGCAGCATGTGGCCCGCTTCAGGCCACACTTCGATCTGCCACGCCGGGACGACGGAGCTGACCCGCTCGATCGCCTTCACGGTGTCGTGAACCGAAGTTCCCGCCAGGAGCACCTGAACCGGTATGGACACCGCCGCCAAGAGGCGGTTCCCCGAGGACCGCAGCGGGGGAGTGTTCAGAGGTGCTGCGAAGTAGGCGAATCCGGCAGTGAACAGATTGGTCAGATCAGCGATGGGACTGCCCGCGGTCGGGTTGCCGGTCACCCAGGCGGCGGCTCGCCGAGCTGCCGGCGAATGCGGCCGGGTCAACAGGAGTGCGAGGTCACGCCAGAATCGGACGGATAGACCGACAACTGTCTGGGCGGGATCGACCAGCGTCAATGTCGCCAGCCGCTGTGGTGCCTCGGCCGCCGTGTGCGTCGACAGCCAGCCGCCGTAGGAATGTCCGACGAGGTGGACATCCCGCAAATCCAGCTCCGCCATCACCGCGTCGATGTTGCGTGCGGCCTCGGCGGGGGTGGCAATCCTCCTGGTCTGAAGACCCGCCCCCGGCTGGCCCAACATGTCGATCGTGTAGACGGTGGTGAACTCGTCGGCCAATCCTTCGATCTGTGCCCACCACATGGCCGAGGTCAGGAAGAACCCGTGAATCAGAACGACGGATATGCCTCGGCCGTCCCCGTAGCGGTACACCCGGTTGGTGCCGAACTCGGTGGCAATGTCGTAAACGTACGTCGGCGGCGGACCCGACGCGTGAAGACCGCGGTAGATCTCCAGGTAGGTATCGCGTGCGTGGGCATCTCGAAAACCGCCGTGCGCCAGCCCCAAGCGCATCCCCCTTGCGTCGCGGATCCCCGGCGAGAGGATAAGACGGCCTCCCGCGCCGGTCAATCACGCCAGGACCGCCGCCACTTGCGCGTCTTGTCACTTAGTGACACAGTGGTCCTGTCACTAAGTGACAGGAGGTTCGGATCGTGACCGCGGCGTCGAGTGATGACAAGCAGGCGCAGGCCCGCCTGCGGGTGTCTCGGCATGCCTGCGCGTTGTTCTGGGAGCGTGGCGTCTCGAGCACAAGCGGCGACGACATCGCGGCCGCCGCAGGGCTCTCGACTCGGACCATCTGGCGGTACTTCCGCACCAAGGAGAGTTGCGTCGAACCGGTCCTCGCGCGGACGGCGCAGCGGTTCATCGCGTTGGCCCACCGGTGGCCGGCCGAGTTGTCCCTGGCCGACCACATGAAAGCTGATATGGCCGAGAATCCGCTCGCCGAAGAGGAACTCGCGGACGAGATGGCCGCGCTGCGCATCGCCACCCTCTCGGTGGAGGAACCCGCACTGCGCACCGCCTACCTGATGGTGCACGACGAGATGGAGCGCGATTTCGTCCCCGTCGTCGCCAAGCGTCTGCACCTGCCCGAAAACGACCTCACCGCGCGGCTGTGCGCGGCCGCGGTGACGGCGGCGTTCCGCATCGTCGACGAGGACGTCGGCCGCCGGGCCATTGTGGAGAAGGAGAAAGTCACCCAGGAGGAGGCGCTGGCGCTGATCGACCGTGCCATCCACGACGCGACCAACGGCCGCCTCGGCGGACCCGTGCCCGCCTGAAACGAAACGTGTTACCCCACAATCCCATAACAACCACCCCCACCGGCGAACAGCAGTCGGGCGGGTGGCCACCGCTTACCTGAAATCCAGGCCGAAAGGACCGTCATGGCACTGCCGCAACCAATCTCCGTCGAGGACCTGTTCAACCCACCCACGCGCGCCGCGGCGACCATCTCTCCCGACGGCACCGCAATCGCGTTCCTCGCCCCCTGGCGCAACCGCCTGAACGTGTGGGTGCAGGAGCTCGAGCCCGGCTCGGCCGAGCCGCGCTGCGTCACCACCGATGAGCGGCGAAGCGTCTTGCACTTCGAGTGGACCGACGATCCGCGATGGTTGATCTATACGCAGGACACCGACGGGGACGAGAACTGGCACATCTACCGCATCGACCTGCACGACCCGGAGGCGGCCGCGGTGAATCTCACCCCGTTCCCGGGCGCGATGGCCGCGATGCTGCGCGAGGTGCGGGACGGCAAGACCGCGGTGATGCTGAACAACAGGGAAGCAACGCGTTTCGACGTGTACGAACTCGACATCATCACCGGCGATCTGACTCTCATCGCGCAGAACCCGGGCTACGTCGCCGGCTGGCTGGTGAGCGACTCGGGCGACGTGTTCGCCACCTCGTTGTCCGTCGAGGGGGATCTCGAGATATCGCGCTGGGACGGAACGGCCCTGCACCCGCTCACGCGTTTCGACGGCAGCGACTTCCCCATAGGCATCCACCCGATGGTCGTCACCCCGGACGGCAAGGGCCTGTGGGTCGGGTCCAACCGCGACGCCGACCACACCCGATTGGTGCGCGTGGACCTCACGACGGGCGAGGAGACGGACGTCGACAGTCACCCGAGCCTCGACATCGATCCCCGGGCGGCCGTCAGCCCGCACCTGCCCCAACCGCTCATCCAGGATCGCCGAACCGGTGATCTGCTCGCGGTGCGTTATCTCGGTGAGCGCCAGGTCATTCAGGCGCTGGACCCCGGTTTCGCCGAGGTGCTCGCCAACCTGGAGAAACTTTCCGACGGGGACATCAGCAGGCTGTCGTCCGACGAGAACGGTCGACGCTGGGTCGTCGCGTTCAACCATGACCGCGACCCGGGTCCGACGTATCTGTACGACCACCAGACCGGGGAGAGCCGGCTGCTGTTCCGGCCGCTGCCGCACCTGGATCCCGAGCAACTGGCGCCGATGCAGCCGGTCACCATCACCGCGCGCGACGGCCTCGCCCTCCCGTCGTACCTCACGCTGCCGGTGGGAGTGGAGCCGAAGAATCTGCCGCTGGTTCTTATGGTGCACGGCGGCCCCTGGTACCGCGACGCCTGGGAGTTCAATGCCGGGGTGCAGCTGCTCGCCAACCGCGGATATGCGGTGCTGCAGGTCAACTTCCGGGGCTCGCTCGGGTACGGCAAGGCGTTCCTGAAAGCGGCGATCGGCGAGTTCGCAGGCAAGATGCACGACGACCTCATCGACGGCGTCGAATGGGCAGTGCGGCAGGGCATCGCCGACCGGGACCGGGTCGCGATCCTGGGCGGCTCCTACGGCGGCTACGCGGCCCTGGTGGGCGTGACCTTCACGCCCGATGTCTTCGCGGCGGCAGTCGATTACGTGGGCATCTCCGATCTGGCGAACTTCATGCGGACGCTGCCGCCGCTGGCCCGTCCGCAACTGGCCAACAACTGGCACACCTATGTCGGCGATCCTGATGACCCCGACCAGCTCGCCGACATGATGGCCCGCTCGCCGATCACCAGGGTTGACCAGATCCGCACACCACTGTTGGTGATCCAGGGCGCCAACGACGTTCGCGTCGTGCAGGCCGAGTCGGACAACCTCGTCGAGGCGCTGCGCGGCCGCGGGGTGGAGGTCGATTACCTGATCCAGGCCGACGAGGGCCACGGTGCCGTCAACCCGGAGAACGTCATCGCGATGTGGAAACGCATCGTCGACTTTCTCGGCCGGCACCTCGGCTCGCGGGTGTGACAACCACGCCTGCCCCCGGTCAGATCGACTGCGCCGTAGGCAGAATGGTGATCTCGGTCAGGTTGACGTGCCTGGGCAGCGCCGCGACGAACGCGACCGTCTCGGCGACGTCCGCGGACTGCAGCACGTCGATCTGATCGATCAGATCGGCCATCAGCTTGCTCGCATCCGGATCGGTGACGTGACTGGGTAGCTCGGTGTCGACCATGCCCGGCTCCACTGTCGCCACCCGCACGTTCTTGCGCCCGAGTTCCGTGCGCAGCAACCGGGTGATGTGACTGATGAATGCCTTCGTGCCCGAGTACACCTGGAACTTCTCGAGGACGCGCGTCGCCGCTATCGACGATGTCGTGATCAGGTCTGCCGGTCGGCCCTCACCGGCCACCGTTTCGAGCGATCCGACGAAGGCCTCGATCGTGTTCATCACGCCCTTGATGTTCAGGTCGATCTGGGCGTCCCAGTCCTCGACCTCGAGATCGCCGATCTCAGAGATCAATTGGACGCCGGCATTGGCGAAGACGAGGTCGACCGGACCCAGCTCGACGGCGATCCGCTCGGCGGCCGCACGTACCGCGGTGCGATCGGTGACGTCGGTGGGTAGCGCCAGCGCAACACCGCCCTGTTCGCCTATCTGCTCCGCCAGCGCGTCGAGGCGGTCTTTGCGGCGCGCCAGCAGCGCCACCTTCGCGCCGAGTTCGGCGAACCGTGCCGCGGTCGCGGCTCCGATACCGCTGGAGGCTCCCGTCACGACCGCTACTCGGCCGGCCAACGGCGTCCCTGCGATGATCGTGTCCATTCTTCCTCCTTGCCGGTGGCAGTTCGTAGGTTGCGGGGGAAGGTCTCTTCCTTCGCACCAACAACTCTCCGCCGGGTCCGCAGGCCCAACCAGGGTGGGACACACCCCCCTTCACCCCGTCGGCGGTGCACATCGTCGTTTCGTCGCAGGTCAGCGCTCGGAATCGTCAATATTCTGGCGGCGGAACCCGCGAAAAGACCCATGAGTCTCAACTACCGAGGCGAGGATCCGGAATGGCTCGGATGGTCAGGAATCCGAGAGGCTCGCGGTGCAGCCGCTCGTACTTGTCGGCGTCCAGGGCCGCGGCCGCGGCAGCAGGGCGGGGTTCGAGGAGCCGTTCGATGAGGAACCCGGCCTGATGGAGCTCCTCGCAGGTCTGCTCGAGCGGCGTCAGCCAGTACCGCAGCCGCCAGCCCCGGCTCCACGTCTCGCTGATGACGCGTGGTTCGAAGTAGTTGCCGCCGTGCCGGATCCAGTCGCCGGTCGGGTGCGGGCGCGACAGCACGAGGGCACCGTCGGGCCGCAGGACACGGCGGAACTCGCGGAGCGCCGCGACCCTGTCATCGAGGTACTCCAGCGCCAGGGCGAACAACACGCGATCGATGCTGCGGTCGCCGAGCCAGTCCAGCGGGCGGGCCAGGTCGTGGATGTTGACGGTGCCTGCGGGCACCCGCTGCCGGGCCAGTTCGACCATGCGCGTGCTCTGATCACAGCCGATCACCTCGGCGCCACGGGTGGTCAGCTCCTCGGCGTACAGACCCGGGCCGCACGCGGCGTCCAGGATCGTCATGCCATCCACTTTCCCCAGGAGGTCCAGGCAGGCCGGTCGGTCGTAGTGCGCGTTGAAGAACCCAGCCTCGGCGTGGTCGAGATACTCGTCGGCGAAGACGTCGTACTGCGGATGGTCTCCCACGGCGTCGGTCACCACCCCATTCTGGGCCAGCCCGCCCCGACCGCGCATAGCCTGAGATGACGCACCACCGCGGGAGAGACCATGACCGACCGGACCCACGTGCGAATCCGCCGCATCTACGACGACCCCAGCCCCGACGACGGCACCCGCGTGCTGGTCGACCGGCTGTGGCCGCGCGGAATCAGCAAGGACCGGGCGCACCTCGACGAGTGGTGCAAGGACGTCGCCCCCTCGCCGGACCTGCGCAAGTGGTACCACCACGAGCCTGCGCTCTTCGAGGAGTTCACCCGCCGCTACACCGACGAACTCGACCAGCCCGGGCCGGCCGCCGCCTTGGCCCACCTCAAGTCCCTGGCGGCGCAGGCGCCGCTGACGCTGCTCACCGCGACGAAGAATCCGGAGATCAGCGAAGCTGAGGTCCTGCGTCAGGTACTGGACGGGTGATCGAACGCCGGGGCCACGAACCGGCGGATGAGCTGTTGCTCGGTCTCGGAACTGGGCGGTGGCCAGAACGCCAGCGATACGACCACGCGCACAATCCACTGCGCTGCCTCTGGGTCGTCATCGGTGATGCCGGTGAGGTCCGCTGCCAGCTGAGCGAGCATCGGGGACGAATGGAGTTCGGTCATGCTGGCGGGACTCGTCACCGTGAGCCCCAGCTTGCGAATGGGGTCCGAACGGATCTGCTCCAGGGCGACGTTGATCGCGGCGATGACCCGGTCCGCGCCGCGGAGACCGTCGACGCTCGCCCGCACCGTCTCGACGATGCGGGCCGCGAGTCGCATCAACACGGCATCCCGGATGGCGGTTTTACCTCCGGCGTACCGGTAGACGGTGGCCCTGGAACAGTGCAGCCGCTCCGCCAGAGTGTCGATGTCCAGGGCGTCGAAACCGTGGGTGGTGGCGATCTCGGTGGCGGCGGCATGGATTCGCTCCGCCGCGGCGGTGCGGCGATCACCGCCCATCACCCAGTCGTCGGCCACCGGCACCACCTCCATCACACCGAATCGCCATCTTCTCAGTTGTGAGACAACTTCGGGGCCACGTATCAGCATCACCGCAGCTCATTGCGCGCTGGTGAGACGGCTGCGCCCGAACAAACACGCGCGGTGTCGCGACTTCGGCCGCTTCCGTTGACGCGAAAGCGGCGTCTGGGTCAGCGTTGCGGCATGACCTTGGGGAACGGCGAGCTTGGCATCGCCCTGTTCGAGGACCGGTTCATCCAGGACCCCCATCCGCTGTACGCGCAGATGCACCAGACCGGACCCGTCCACCCGATCGGTCACTCCGGGTTCTTCGCCGTGAGCGGCTGGGACGCGGTGAACGACGCCATCACCCGTACCGAAGACTTCTCGTCGAACCTGACCGCCACCATGACGTATCAGGACGGGACCGTCGCGCCGTTCCCGATGGGCGAACTCAACGGCGCCACCCAGGTGTTGGCGACCGCCGACGCACCGGCGCACGGCATTCACCGAAAGACACTGCTGCCGCAGCTGGCCGCCAAACGGATACAGGCCTTCGAGCCGTACATCGCCGACACGGCCACCGACATCTGGCGGTCGGCCGCGCACGGCGGCGGCATCGAGTGGATGGACGCGATGGCGAACCGGCTGCCGATGATGATCGTCTGCCGGATCATCGGCGTCCCGGACGCCGACGTCGACCAGCTCATCCGCTGGGGCTACTCGGCCACCCAGTTCGTCGAGGGACTCGTGACCGCAGACCAGCTCAGCGCCGCAGGCACCCACGTGATGGAACTCGGGGCGTACATCGCCGAGAAGTTCACGCAGGCGAAAGGGGAGCCACGCGACGATCTGCTCGGCGACCTGGCGTCGGCATGTGCCGCCGGGACGGTGGACGACATCGCGGCACTCGCGATGATGATCACGCTGTTCAGTGCCGGGGGAGAGTCCACCGCGTCGCTCATCGGCTCCGCCGCGTGGGTCCTCGCCACGCAACCGGACGTCCAGCAGGAGCTGCGGGACCGTCCCGAGCACCTGGGAAACTTCCTGGAAGAAGTGCTCCGCTACGAGCCGCCGTTCCGCGGTCACTACCGCCACGTCCGCAACGACACCGAGTTGTGCGGTGTCGAACTGCCCGCCGGGTCACGGCTGCTGCTGTTGTGGGGTGCGGCCAATCGAGATCCGGCGCGCTTCGACGAACCTGGCAAATTCCGGCTGGACCGCCCGAGCGCCAAAGATCACCTCGCGTTCGGGCGGGGTGCGCACTTCTGCGTGGGCGCGGCGCTGGCGCGGCTCGAAGCCAGGATCGTGATCGGGCAGCTGCTCGAGCGGACGTCGGCTGTCACCGCCGCGGAGGCCGGGCCGTGGCTGCAGAGTCTGCTGGTGCGCCGCCTCGAACGGCTGCGGCTCGATCTGTTGTGACAGGGGTTGTCTGCTGGCAGTTTCCGCCAACCGGACAGACGAGTGGACACCGGCGTGAGCAGTTCGTAACCTGTCCGGGACGTAGCAGCTGGACCGATATCGGTCCGCGCAAGACGAAGGATCGTGACAATCCGTATGACCGGGGCGCGCCATTCCCTGCGACGAATGGTGGGCATTTCAGCGGTCGCTGCGCTGGTGTCGGTGCTGCCGATGGCCGATGTGGCGGCGGACCCCGCAGCGGACGCGCTGGCGAAGCTCAACGAGTTGTCGAGTCAGGCCGTGCAGACCCGCCAGGAAGTCACGGCCGCGCAGCGCGAAGCCGACGCCAAGCTGGCCGCCCAGAAGGCGGCCGATGACCGGCACCGCGCGGACCTCGACGCGCTCGCGGCGGTCAACGCCGAGCTGGGCCACTACCAGCAAGGCGTCGACCGGCTCGCGGCGATGAGCTACATGAGCGGCCGCGACGGTCAGATGGCGACGGTCCTGACCGCCAAGTCACCCCAGCAGCTGATCGACCGGCTCGCGCTGCAGCGGGTAGTGGGCGCAACGGCCGCCGATCAGCTCAAGGCGTTCCACGCCACCCGTGATCGTGCCGCGGCCGCAGCCGCCGAATCCGAGATCTCCGCAGCCGAGGCCCGCACCGCCGCCGAACAGGCCGCCGCGGTGGGCGCCGAGCTGAAGGTCAAGTGGAGTGCGCTGCTCGGGCAGATCGCCGAGGCGGAGGCGCGGTACGCCGCGCTGACCCCGCAGCAGCAGGCGGCGTTCGACAGTGCGGTCCCGCCCCCGCCGCCGAGCGCAGCCCCGCCACAGGACCCCGCCGCCGGCCAGCCGCCGGCCCCGCCGGTCCCGTCGCTGACGGCTGCCCAGGTCGACCTCCCGGAGGCGCTGCCCCGAGGAGTCGCATCGGAGGCCGGTCTACAGCCCAACACGATTCTGGCGGCGCGGGCGATCAGCGCGCGCTTCCCCCAGATCGGCCACATCGGCGGCGTGCGGCCGGACTCCAAGCCGTGGCATCCCCGTGGTCTGGCGATCGACATCATGATCCCCAACCACAACAGCCCCGAGGGCATCGCGCTGGGCAACGAGATCCTCGCGTTCGCGATGGCCAACGCCGGCCGGTTCAAACTGCAGGACGTGATCTGGCGGGGGACCTATTACACCCCGGCCGGACCGCAGGCGACGGGCTACGGTCACTTCGACCACGTGCACATCACCACGTACCCGGGCTAGCCAGCGCTCACCGAGCACTAGACGGTCAGCCGGCGCCCGCCGCGATCACCTGGTCTACCTCGGTGGCGCGCGCGGCCATCTCGGCGTGCGCCTTGTCCAGTTCTTCGGCCTGGTCCTCGTCGGCCTTCATCAGCGACTCGATGTCGAAGCCGGCCATGTCGAGAACACCCATGTCCCGGAACGCCTTCTGCACTTTGTCGCCCCACAGCCCGATGTCCTTGACGATGGGCACGATGCGACTGAACAGGTGAGACCGGAACTGCAGCATCATGGGTGAGTTCTCCACCCAATCGGCACACGACTGCACGTCGAGGCCGAGTGTCTCGAAGACCTCGTCGCCGCGGAGCCTGTCACGCATCAGGTAGCAGGCCTCCACGACGAACTCCTCACGCTCGTCGCGTTCGGCGTCGGTCAGCGCGGAGTAGTAGTCCTTCAGGGAGATCCGTCCGAACGCCACATGCCGGGCCTCGTCTTGCATGACGTACGCCAGCAGCTGTTTGGCCAGTGAGTCCGGCTGCGCCAGGTCGCGCTGCACGCCGAAGGCCGCGAGGGCGAGCCCTTCGATGAGCACCTGCATGCCCAGATACGGCATGTCCCAGCGTGAGTCGCGCAGCGTGTCTTCCAGGAGCACCGTCAGGTTCTTGTTGATCGGGTAAACCATGCCGACCTTCTCGTGCAGGAACCGGGAGAACGCCTCGACGTGGCGGGCCTCGTCCATGGTCTGGGTGGCCGCATAGAACTTGGCGTCAACGTCGGGTACGACCTCGACGATCTTGGCCGCGCAGACCATGGCGCCCTGCTCGCCGTGCAAGAACTGGGAGAACTGCCACGCCTGGGAGTGCTGGCGCATCTCGGCGCGCCTCTTGTCGTCGGCGGCCTCCCACATCGGGCTGCCGAACAGCGGATGGAACTCGTCGGGCAGCCCGATCGGGTTCAGCGGGTCGACGTCCTTGGTCCAGTCGAGGCGCGACTGGGCATCCCACTGCTTGTCCTTGCCCTTCTGGTAAAGGGACAGCAGCCGGGCCCGGCCCTCGTCGTACTCCCAGTTGAAGCGCGCGTCTCCGGCGCTGGGAACTGCCCACGAACTGGACTCCGGCACGTCGGTGTACTTGTCCCTGGTGCTCATGCGTTGCCGTCCCTCGTTCAGGTCGGACCGAGCGGTCCTATGACGCAGATCACAATGGTTTCAGCCGTTGACGGCACGGTCAAGGAAGGTCAAGCCGCGCGCTGAAATGAGGTAGTCGAGTACCTAGGGGTGGAAGTTCCACTGGCCGCAGTCGCGGGCCAGGACGTCGTTGACGTCGACGCGCACCCCACCGACCACCGGCCCCGGGTTCGAGGCGGTGTCGATGATCCGCTGGTAGAGCACCGCGGCGGGATAGATCTGGCCCTGCGACCAGGACCGGGTTTGCCAGGCCCAGACGTGACCGGGCGTGCGGGACTGGCCGATGACACCGTCGGCGGCGGCCCACTGGCAGGGCCGGATACCGGCGTAGATGCCAGTGCGTTGCACCCCGATCACCGAGTTGATGCCGCGGAACCAGGGCAGGGCGAGATCGTTCCAGGCCTGCCGGTCGATGTCGTCGTCGACGCTGAAGTAGATCGGGGCGCTGCGGCCGCCACCGGCCGCGGTGTGCAGGTGCCACCCGGTCTTCGCGTCGGCGACACCACCGGCGAACCCGCGGGTGAAGTCCGACGGCGCCGTCCCGCCCGGCTTGCCGTACTGGTAGTTGCTGACGATCACCAGGCCGGCGGCGGTGAGCGACTGAGCGTAGGGCAGCGTGATCGGTTTGGCGCCGAAGTTGGAGCCGGGCCGCGAGGTCGAGACGTAGTTTATGACCCCGGCGTGGCCGGCGGCCTTGATGTCCTGCGCGGGAATCTGCCGCATCGCGAAGTCGATCAGAGTGGGAGGCGCGGCCGTCGCCTGGGGAGCCTGCGCCGCGGACACCGCACCGAGGCCGGCCAGCGCCCCCGACACCGCGGTGGCATAGCGCAATGCGTCACGCCGGGAAACCTGCACGGCGCGAAGTTACCAAAGTGACCACCGAGAATGGTGGGACGGCGGCGTCTGCCGTAGTTCGTGTCGCGCATTGTTGCGTCCGACACGAAGTGCCTCACCCGACCTAGTTGGTGGTGGGTGGGGCTTTGGGTTGGTAGGGGGTGTACCACCACCAGTCGGCGCGTTCGCCGGTCGGTCCGGGACAGGGTGGGAC
>JBNMQW010000022.1:0-75836 GCA_050205485.1 Mycolicibacterium vaccae
GACACGAAGACCTCCGGAGTGACTTGTGCGTTCTTCAGCAGCTCGCACTTCACTCGGGGGTCTTCGCTATGTCACCACGCCACGCCGTACCTAACGTCCGTGGTCAGTACACCTAATCCTCGTTCTCGTCCTCGTCGTCGCGGTGCGCAGCCTCGATCACCTCGGGCGGGACCGGCTTTTGAAGCCACGCCCGCATCCGCACCAGGCCGCCCGCGACGGAGCCGACGGCGATCACGCCCGCGATGATCCAAAAAGCAGTGGACATAGCGCCAGTGTCCGCCTTCGACGGCCCCGATGGGGCGATACGCGCCCTTCCTCATGCGAGTGCGTGGGTCGATTCCGAGGGCTGATCGAAACGCACCTTTCACCGGAGTTAACGGATCGGCAACTGACCCTCGGGTCTACTGACAGGCAACCGGATTTCCCGCTAGGAAAAGGGATCGCACGATGATCGACCCCGCGTCCACCAGCGTCCCGGCGTGGGCTCGCATGGCAGGGGAGGGGGGTCCCCTGCCCTACGGCGGGAGCAGCCACATCGTTGTCGGCGTCGGATCCGGTCAGGCCGTGGCGCGGCGCTGGGCGCTGCAACTGCCTGAGGTCACCATGGTGAGCAGCGAGGAGATCGACGATGCGACCGCTCGGCTCACCGAGCATCTCAGCACCGCGCGGGTCGGGGTGAGAATCTTGCTCACCGGCGCCATCGGAGCGTGTCTCCAGCTGCGCGCTGCTGCGTTGGCCGCCGGCGCCGAGGATGACGAAATCCACATCCAGGCAACCGAATCCGGTCCTATCGATATCCATTGCGCGCACTGTGCTGCCAGCACTCCGACCACGACAGGAATTGACAGCCTCGTGGTCTGCAGCGGGTGCGCCAAGACCCTCATCGTCTACCACCATGTCTCACGACGGCTGGGAAAATACCTCGGCTTCCAAGTCGACGCTGAGACCGCCACCGGCGAGTGCGATGCCCTGGTCAGTGAGGCGCGATCATGACACTCAAACTTGTCGTCACCGCGATCGACGACAGCACCCCCGGCATTCGATCGGTGACCTTCGCCGACCCGGGGGGACAGGAATTACCCGGCTTCGTCCCCGGTAGCCATCTCGCGATCGAAGTGGCCGACAAAGTCAACGCCTACAGTCTGACCGGCTGCGGAGTGGCGCCGCGCCAGTACACCATTTCGGTACTGCGCGTCACCGACGGCGCCGGATCGACATACGTGCACGAACAACTCGACATCGGCGACACCCTCATTGCCCGACTGCCCCGCAGTGCATTTCCGCCCATCGCACGTGCACGGCGCCATCTGCTGATCGCCGGAGGCATCGGCGTCACCCCGATCGTGTCGCACCTGCGCGCCGCACGGAGGTGGGGCCGCGAGACCAAGGTCCTCTACAGCTTTCGGGACGGGCATGGCGCCCATCTCGACGACATCAAGGTCCTGGCGCCCGATGCGGAGCTGATCACCGATGGTCCAGAGCATTTCATGGAGCGCCTCATCCCGACGCTGGCCGATCAGCCGCTGGGGACCCACCTCTACGTCTGCGGCCCCGCAGCGATGATCGATGCTGTGGTCGCGGCGGCTACCGCCGGCGGCTGGCCGCCGTCGCGAATCCACTTTGAACGATTCGCCCTCGACGCACTGGCGCCGGGTGAGCCCTTCACCGCGAAGTTGACCAAGTCGGACAGAACCGTCGAGGTGGCCGCCGGGACCAGTCTGCTGGAGGCGCTCGAGCAGGCCGGCGTACCGGTGCCCAACCTCTGCCGCCAGGGCGTCTGCGGTGAATGCCGCGTCCCCGTGGTGTCCGGCCGCCCTCTGCACCGTGACCTGTTCCTCACCGATGACGAAAAGCGCAGCGGCACTGCGCTGATGGCCTGTGTATCACGTTGCGAGGGCCCGGCTCTGGAGGTGGCGCTATGAACACGACTGCTGCCGAACGCTACGCCGGCTTTCCGCTGCCGTTCACCGATGATCTCTACCGGTACTCCACCAACGTCGAGCCCGCCGGGAAGCCCGTGACCACGCCCGTCGGGCAGTGGGGGCAGTCAGTCCTGGCTATCGACAGCGATTACGCGGCCGAACTCGCGGAACGAGCCGCCATCCTCACCGCTGACCCCAGCAGGCATGCGGTGCTGCCACACATGCGTCCCGCCGCCTGGGATGCGTGTCTGACGCTGTTGCGCGAATTGGCAACCGCCTACGCCGATGACTGCACGCTCACCCGGCTGCCAGATGACCGCTGGCACTGGATCAATCGGCTACTCGACATCGACATCCTCTTCATCTACGGCGACGACACCTCCTTGCCCGACGAACCTTTGCGCTGGGTCGCCGGCCAAGTCCAAGAGGACATCGTCTTGCTGGACCAACGCGACCAGCTCTACGGGGACGCCGGGGTGGTCACCTTCGCGGCAGACTGGAGCTTCGGGTTCGACGTCGGAATGAGCTTCCTGGAGATCCATGGCCCCGTCCCGCGGATTCACCAGCAAGGCGTCATCACCCGGGCCCATGAGTTTCTCAAGCGCCTCCAGCCGCACCAGCCTTATCGGCGCACGAACTGGACCTTGACCATCGGCCACCGACTGGACGTCTCGACCGAACGCTACCCAGAGTGGGGTCCTGACCGCGAGATGATCCAGACCGTCGACGACGAGACTTTCGGTCGCCTGGTGCATCTGCGCGTCGAACTCCAGCACCTCATCCGACTGCCCGACTCAGGAGCAGTGATGTTCCTGATCCGCACCTACCTGATGCCACTGGAGGTGCTAGCCACCATCGAGCCGTGGCGGCGGCGCACCGCCGAGGTTCTGGCAGAACTGCCTGCCGACATGGCCGAGTACAAAGGTATCGACAAGTACAGAGACCGTGCCGCCGCATGGCTGCGGGCGCGCGGCGTGACCGACATCTGATAAGGGCCAGATCACCGCGCAGCATCCAGTGCCCCTGCTGTTCGTTCACGGAGCGTGCCACGGGGCGTGGTGCTGGGATGATCACTTCCTCGATCCCTTTGCCAGTCAAGGCTTTCGCGCGACTGCGGTAAGTTTGCGCGGCCACGGCGCGAGCGAGTGTTCAGCGCCGGCACCCCTGGTGATGTCATCGATGCCACCGTGGCGCGAATTGGGCCGGAGAGCCGACGGGCCGTCTTCGTCGATGTCATGTTCGGGCTCCCGAATCCTGAGCGCGTGTCGACGCCGCTTCTGGTCCTCGGCGCTGAGGACGATGGATCTGTCACTGTCGACGAGGTGCACTTGACCGCCCGCGCGTACGGCACGACAGCCACGATCTTCCCTCGGATGGGCCACAACATGATGCAGGACGTCAGGTGGCTCGCTGTCGCCGAGCACATCGGCGGATGGCTGGGTGAACGCGGTTTGTAATAGGCAATTTCGAATGCCGATTCGCCGCGGAAGTGCCTGGGAAGGAATTCCGCACGCGCAGCGTTGGACCGCCACACTCAGCGAAAACTGCCCGTGAGGAGACCGAAATGGGTGACCAGATGAAAGCCGTTGTGCTTACTCGTTTCGGAGGGGCCGATGCCTTCGACGTGCGTGACGTCCCCGTACCGCAGGTCGGGCCTCGCCAGGCGCGGGTGCGCGTCCACGCGACCGCCGTCAACCCACTCGACTATCAGATCCGTCGGGGGGACTACCCGCAGCATGTGCCGTTGCCGGCGATCATCGGGCATGACATCTCCGGTGTGATCGAGGAAGTCGGGTCCGACGTGACCGAGTTCGGCGTCGGCGACGAGGTGTACTACACGCCGCAGATCTTCGGTGGCCCCGGCTCCTACGCCGAGCAACACGTCGTCGACGTCGACCTCGTCGGCCGCAAGCCGGAGAACCTCAGCCACCTGGAGGCAGCAAGCCTGACCCTCGTCGGCGGAACCGTTTGGGAATCCCTGGTGACGCGGGCTCAACTGACCGTGGGGGAGACCATCCTCATCCATGGCGGCGCGGGCGGGGTCGGCACCATCGCAATCCAGGTCGCGAAGGCGATCGGAGCACAGGTGATCACCACCGCGAAACCCGCCGACCACGACTTCGTGCGCTCCCTCGGAGCAGATGCCGCAATCGACTTCACGTCGACGGACTACGTCGACGTCGTGACCGAGCTGACTGCCGGCAACGGCGTCGATGTCGTCTTCGACACGATCGGTGGTGATGCGCTCACCCGGAGCCCTCTGACACTCGCCGACGCCGGACGCGTCGTCAGCATCGTCGACATCGCGCAGCCGCAGAACCTCATCGAGGCCTGGGGCAAGAACGCCGCCTATCACTTCGTCTTCACCCGGCAGAATCGTGGGAAACTGGACGCGCTCACCACGCTCGTCGAGCGCGGCCTCGTGAAGCCGGTCATCGGTGCGGCTCTTCCGCTCGCGCGGGTGGGCGAGGCTCACGAACTCCTGGAGAACAGGCGGGCGTATGGACTGCGCGGCAAGGTCGCGATCGACGTAGCGGGCGAGACCGTCGCGATTCCGCCGCGCGTGGCGTAGGGGAGCCGCGCCCGTCGGCGTCAGCTCACGCTGCGCAGCGTGTATCGGCAGGGCGTCGGCGCATGTCCACACTGCACAGGGCCGCCGGAACGAATGCCTGGTCGAGGGTGCCGACGTCGGTTCCTGGGGGGACGATCTCGTCGATCCGGTCGAGGATGTCGTCCGACAGGACGACGTCGACGCCGGCCAACAGGTCCTCCAGCTGCTCCACCGTGCGGGGCCCCAGGAGTGCGCTGGTGACACCGGGGTGGGTGATCGCGAACGCCATCGCCATGTGGGTCAACGGCAGCGCCGATTCCTCGGCGAGCGCGACGAGCTGCTCGACAGCGTCAAGGCGTCGCTCGTCGTTGAACACGGTGAAGAAGCTCGCCCGGCGTACGTCGGTCTCCTGCCCTCTGCGCACGCGCCCGGTCAGCATGCCCTGGCCCAGGGGACCCCACACGAGCACGCCCATCCCGAAACGTTGTGCCAGCGGCAGGATCTCGGCTTCGATGCCGCGATTGAGGATCGAGTACGGCGGCTGCTCGGTGCGAAACCTCGCCAGTCCGCGACGCTCGGCGACCCACTGGGCGTCGATGATCTCGGAGGCCGGTGATGTCGAGGTCCCGATCGCCCGGACCTTGCCGCTGTGGATCAGGTCCGACAGCGCCGACAGCGTCTCCTCGACGTCGGTGTCGGGATCGAGGCGGTGCACCTGGTACAGGTCGATGTGGTCGGTCTGCAAGCGGCGCAGCGAGTCCTCGACCGCAGTCATGATCCAGCGTCGCGAGGCGCCGGCGTGGTTGGCGGCCTCGCTCATCGGGCGGCCGAACTTGGTGGCGAGGACGACCTCGTCACGACGACCCTTGAGGGCCTTGCCAACAACCACCTCCGACGCGCCGTGCGGCGGGATCGAGTACGCGTCGGCGGTGTCGATGAAGTTGATGCCCGCGTCGAGCGCGGTATGGATGAGGCGGATCGAGTCGTCATGGTCGGGATTGCCGATCGCTGCGCCGAGCAGCATCGTGCCGAGTGCGTAGGGGCTGACGTGCATTCCGGTGCGTCCCAGGGGTCGGTACTTCATATGCGCCTGTCCTCGTCTCGCGGTGCCGTACCATCAAAACGGAATGAGTTTCCGTTTACTCGACGATACGGAATGCTGTTCCGGATTACAACGGTCAAAGTTCGTCGTGATGCTGCAGGGAAGGGGACGGTATGCCTGAGGCGGGGGTGAGTACGGACGACGGCGCCGAGGGCACACCGTCGCGTCCAGCCGAACCGGCGTCGCGCCGTCCGCGCGTCGACGCACAACGCAACAGGTCGGCGCTGCTCGCGGCCGCGAAGGTCGTCTTCGCCGCGGCGGGCGTCGACGCGCCGGCCAAGGACATCGCCGACCGGGCCGGAGTCGGAGTCGGAACGCTGTACCGGCATTTCCCGCAGCGCTCCGATCTGGCCAAGGCCGTCCTCGACAGCGAAATCGACGACTGCGCCCAAGCCGGCCAAGCCCTGAGCGCTGAGCACCCACCCGGCGTCGCGCTGCAGGCGTGGCTACTGCGGTACATCGATTTCCTGGCCACCAAGGACGGCCTGGCCTCGACCCTCGCCTCGGGGAGCACCTCGTTCGACACCCTGCGTAACCACATTCTCGACACACTCGAACCCACCCTGGGAGCGCTGCTCGACGCCGCGACAGCCGCCGGCCAGATCCGACGTGACGTCGGCCCCCGACAACTCCTGTACGCCGTCGCGAAGCTGTGCTTGCCCGCCGCAGGCGAGCCTGCCGAGGACCGCCAGAAAATGGTCGCAATCCTGCTCGACGGGCTGCGCTACGTCGCCTGACGCGAGTCGGAATGAAAGGCTCGGGCGACGCCCCAAAGCCGTGACCGACAGCGCGTCAGTGCGCCGACAGGGGGGTGACCGCAGGATCGGATTCGATGGGGCCGGGCGGAAACAGCAAGCCACAGACCAGCGCGCCGGCGGCGAAGATCACCGCACCCCAGAAGAAGGTGGTGGTGTAGCTCTCCATCGCGGCCATCGCCTGGGTCGCGGGGCTGGGTTCGCGGCCCTGCAGGTAGTCCGACGCCGCCGCGGCGGCCAGCGCGCTCAGCACGGCCGTGCCGATCGACCCGCCGATCTGTTGGAACGTGCTCACCGCCGCGGAGGCGACACCGGCGTCCTCGGCTTGCACCCCGGATGTGGCAGCCGCCATCGCGGGCGCCATCACCAGCCCCAGCCCGAGGCCTGTGATCGCCAGACCCGGCACCACGTGCATCAGGTACGAGCTGTCGAATCCCAACCGAGTGAACAGCAGCAGGCCAACGGCCGCCAACAACATTCCGGTGGACACCGAGAGCTTGGGTCCCAGCGCGGCGGTGACCTTCGCCAGGGCGGTAGCCGACACGGCCAGCGCCGCGATCATCGGCAGGAACGCGAACCCGGTCTGAAGCGGGGTGAACTGCTTGATTGTCGACAGGTAGAAGGTCAGGAACAGCAGGACGGCGAACATTCCTGCGCCGCAGACCAGCAGTGCCGCGTAGGCGCCGCCGCGGGTGCGATCGGCCAGGATGCGCAGCGGCAGCAGGGGATTGGCGACGTCGCGTTCGATGAGCAGAAAGATGCCGATGAGCGAGAGGCCCAAGGCGATGCAGGTCAGCGTCACAGTGCTGGTCCAGCCGTCTGCTTCGGCGTTGCCCAGGCCGTACACCAGTGCGACCAGGCCGCCGACGATGACCAGTGAACCGGGCAGGTCGAGGCGGGCCCGAGTCTCCGAGCGGCCCAGTGCCGGGACCAGGACGATGGTGCCGATGACGGCGATGAGGGCCAACGGCGCATTGACATAGAGGCACCAGCGCCAGGACAGGTACTCCGTCAGGGCGCCGCCGAGGATCAGGCCGATCGCGCCGCCACCACCGGAGATGGCGCCGAAGACACCGAATGCCTTTGCCCGCTCGTCTTTTTCGGTGAATGTGACCGTCAGCAGAGAAAGAGCGGCCGGGGCGAGCATGGCGCCGAAGACACCCTGCAGCGCACGGGCGGCGATCAGCACTTCGACGCCGGCCGCCACGCCACCGATCACCGACGCAGACGCGAAACCGATCAACCCGATGAGAAACATCGGCTTCCGTCCCACCAGGTCACCGAGGCGGCCACCGACCAGCAACAGAGATCCGAAGGCCAGGGCGTACCCCGTGATCAGCCACTGCCGGGCGTCATCGGAGAAGCCCAGGTCCAGCTGCGCCGAGGGCAGGGCGATGTTGACGATGGTGGCGTCGAGCACCACGACCAACTGGGCCAGCGCGATGACGCCCAGGATCAACCACTTCGAACCGCCGAGGGAACGCTGCGCGCTGGGTTCGGGTGCGCGGTGCCGACCGCCGGCGCGCGGTTCTGCCGGGCGCGCTGAGTTCAGAGTGGTCACTGGGCCTCCAAAACGGAAAACTTGTTCCGTTTCAATGTAGGCTATCCGGAAGGGCCTTTCCATTTCGAAGAGTGGGGCAGTGACGTGGCGTTCAACACAGCGCGCGGGGACCGGCGCCGTGACGACGTCTCGTATCCTGGCGGCGTGCCGCGCCCCGGACCGACCGCCGACTCGGACGGGAAGACGCTGCGACGTGACGCCGCCCGTAACCGGCAGCGGGTTCTCGACGCCGCGGCCGAGGCGTTCGCCGAGGTGGGGCTGGACGTCGGCTACGAGGAGATCGCGCGGCGCGCCGGGGTCGGGGTGGGCACCGTGTACCGCCGGTTTCCCGAACGTGCCGAACTCGTCATCGCGTTGTTCGAGTCGCGCGTGGATGTGCTGGTCGACGTGGCGGACGCCGCGCTGGAAAAGCCGGACGGGCTGGGCGGTCTGCGATGGTTCCTGGAGCGGGCAGTGGAGATGCAAGTCGAGGATCGCGGCCTGCAGGAGTTGGTGGCCGGCAGCTCATTTCGCGATGAGCGCCTGGCGCGGGTGCGCCGTCGGATCGAGCCCGCGGTGGCGAGCCTGCTGGATCGCGCCAAGCGGGAGGGTTCAGTTCGCGCCGACGTCGAACCATTGGACATCGGCGCGCTCATGATGGTGGTCAGCACCATGCACACCCCGAGCCAGCCCCAACTGTGGCGGCGCTATCTGGAATTGGTGTTCGACGCGTTGACACCGAGCCCGGACGGTTCGCGGCCACTGCCGCTACGAGCCCCGACCGAACACGAGCTGGAAGAGTTGGCGATCAGCATGCGCAAGGGGGAATCAGCCCTGAGGGGATAGCGGTTTCGGCCTGAAGACGACGGTTGGTCAAGCCAGCACGTCGCGGATTGCGACATCCAGAAACCGTGCGAACCCGGTGTCATTGCCGGGATTGGCGACGCAATGCCCGAACGGCGAGTCGTAGGGCCGAAGCTCGGCGTTGGGCATCTGCGCGACCTCGAGCTGGTTGTCCTCAGGCGGGAAGTAGAGGTCCTGGGTGCACGGGATCAGAATGGCGCGGGCGCAGATCCCTTGCAGCGCAGCCTGAAAGTCGCCGCCGTAGAGCGGGTTCAGACTGATATCGCCGTGCTGCCAGCTCCAGATCTTGGCCAACAGGTCGTGGGCGTCCCAGTTGTCGACGTGGTCGTTCTCCCAATCGACCAGCAGATCCTCAATCGTGTCGTGCCCGAGCGAGCGGTAGAGCCCGTCTCGAAAGAACGTCTGCGAGTACGCCCATCCGGCGTACACCCGGGCGAACGCTTTCAATCCTCGGGTCGGCGACCCGTTCTCCCAGAGTGGGTCCGCCCGCAGTGCCGCCTTCACGCCCTCGAGGAACACGACGTTGTGGGGTGAGGTCTTGGCCGACGCGCAGAACGGGACGATCGCGTCGACCACGTCGGGATACAACGCGCCCCAGTGATAGGCCTGACAGCCTGCCATGGACCAGCCGGCAACCAAGGCGATCCGCTTTACGCCGAGTTCGTCGAACAGCAGCCGGTGCTGGCACCGAACGTTGTCGTAGAGCGTCACGCGCGGGAATGCCGCGCCCCGCTGCGACGGCGCCGCGGTGGACGGCGAGGTCGACAGCCCGTTGCCGAACATGTTGACCGACACCACGAAATGGCGCTCGGGGTCGATGGCACGTCCCCGGCCGAAGAAGCCCTCGTTGCGGACGTGGGTTCCGGTGAAGAACGTAGGCAGGACGACGACGTTGTCGCCTGCCTCGTTCAGTCGACCGTAGGTTTTGTACGCCAGCACCGCATTCGACAGCGTCTCACCGCCGAGGAGGGGTACATCACCGAGGTCGAAGCTCTCCATAGGTCAGTAGAGCCGCAGGTACTCTTCGACCTCCCAGTCGGTGACGGCCTGGTGATACCGCTCCCACTCGTCGAGTTTGTACGCAACGTATTGCTTCAGCATGGTCGGCCCCAACACCGCTGCGACCAACGCGTCATTCTGCAGATGACCGACGGCATCCAGGAGGTTGCGGGGGAGTCGGCGGATGCCCAGGGCCTCGGCCTCTTCAGGCGTCATCGAGTACAGGTCGCGGTCGGTGGGCTCACCCGGGTCTGCCTTGGCCAAGATGCCCTCGACGCTCGCCGCGAGCGTGCAGGCCAGCGCCAGGTAGACGTTCATGCACATATCCGCGGCACGGTTCTCAATGCAGTAGCGGCTCTGCGGGAGGCGGAACTGGGCAGCGCGGTTGTTATGGCCATACGTCATGTTGGTGGGGGCCCAGGTGACCGTTCCGCCTTCGAACCCGCCCACCCGTGGCACAAGCCCGTTGTAGGAGTTGACCGTTGGGCACGTGATCGCAGTCAGCGCCGCAGAGTGGGCGAGCAGGCCGCCGACGGCGTAGCGGGACTCATCACTCCATCCGCCATCGGGGTGTTCGAAGAGGTTCTCGGCCGGAGCGTCCAGGGATCGCAGCGAGAAGTTGATGTGCGCACCCGAACGCCAGTCGCCCGTCGTGGGTTTCGGCATGAAGGTGACGAACATGCCGTGCCGCTTGGCGACCTCTTTGAGTGCCAGACGCAGGAAGACCAGCCGGTCGGCCATCTCCAGCACATTCGTGTAATGAAAGTCCAGTTCGAACTGGGAGTAGGCGCCCTCGGCGACGACGTCGTGCAGGTTCCAGCCCAGCCCCTCCAACATGTCCATCATGTCCTTGAGGAACGGCATCGCATCCAAGGAGTGTTCGACGTCGTAGCCGTAGGCCTGCCGGCGCGGACGCAGGCCACCGACCTGCTGGGGATCGGTGTCGAAGGCTTTGACCGGTCTGCCGTTCTCGTCATAGCGCATGACGATGAACTCGGGCTCGATACCGGCGTAGCCGACGTACCCTTGTTGGGCCGCTTCGTGAATGGTGCGTTTCAGCGCCTGCCGCGGGCACACGTTGTACGGCTCGTCCTCCCAGAACAGGTCGGCGAAGATGATCGCCGTAGTCGTGTCCCACGGGCAGATGTACACCGCGTCCAGGTCGGGGACCGGGATCTGATCGGAGTCGGCGGCGGTCAGATCCGGGACGAAGGACACCGAGTGCACGGCGAACTGTGGACCTTTGCCCTGACACAGCGCCTCGAAGTCGCTCATCGGCACGGGTTTGGTTTTCGGGACGCCGAACAGGTCGATCCAGCACGACAGCACGTACTTGACGCCGGCGGCTTCCAGCTCGGCACGAACCGCGGCGATCTTCGCGTCATCGGGCAATGCCTCGGCCAAGGTTTCGGCGTAGCGGGGCGCGGTGCTGGTGTCCGGGTCGAGCGTGCTGGTCATAATCCTCTTTCAGGACGAAGTTTCTTTGTGAGAATCAGAGTATCGCCATGTGAAACAGGTCGCATCCGGAAGCAAGTCGGGTCATCGCAGGCGGGGAATCACCCGGGTTTTGATCCTGGGCACCCCGGAACCGCGCAGGCGTATCGCGGACCCAAGCGCGATCCAATCGAGAATTGGCGACGCGAAGTATGGGCCGGAAACGAGGTTTTCAGAGTTCGTCTGTTCTAGGTATCTCGATCCCGGCTGCACGAAGGGTGGTTTCGACGAGCGACGACAAGCGGGCTACGGCAGAGTCTTGTTCCTCTCTGTGGTGGGCGACAAGCCGGTACCGGGCGGCCGTCTCGGTCCTGGCCTGTAAGCCGGTGACGATCCTCAGGTGCACCGGGTTGGCGAGGTAGTGCGCCGCCATATCGTTGGCCAGCTCAGCGACACGGGGATCATTCGGTGCCCACGTCGCCACTTCGGCGCTGCGTTTGACGAGAACGACGAACCGCTGGTCGCGCAGCGCGTCCTCGATGTCGGAGATGTACTCATCGAAACTCTCAGGGACCAGCGCTTTGGCGAGAATAAAAGATTCTCGGGCCGTCTTCACGTCGTCAGGGGTGAAGCCGACGCTCGGCATTTTCTCCAACAGGGCGATCGCACTGTCGGGCAACAACATTCGGTCACCAGACGTCATTCGGCGGAGCATACTCCGCTGCTGGACCAGCTTGGCGATGCGTGCAGTGAGGAGCCGCTCCACATCGGCGACTTCTTCAGCGAACCGGGCGTCTCCGGAATCAAGCAATTCTCCGATATCAGCCAAGGGCACTCCGGCGGCTGCCAACGTTCGCACTTGAACCAACTTCAACAAGTCTGCCGATCCGTATCGCCTGTAGCCCGAACCATCTCGGCAGGGTTCGTCGACCAAGCCGAGCTTGTGGTAGTGCCGCACCGTCTTGACCGTGATGTCAGCGAACGCGGCCGCCTGCCCGATGGTCACCCCGACTGCCATCGACCTAGCGATCCTCTTGACCCCAGCGCAGCGACCTCTCGAACAGCGGCGGCGACTGCCCGGAAGTCCTTGCGCAAGATCTGAGTGTGATTGCTGTCGACCTGCGCGCTGACACGCAGATTCGATTTCCGGCGGAGCACCGGAGCGAGGGAGGCACGCATCTTCTGCATCTCTTCTGCGGCCCCGCCGAGACTCGAACCCGAACCCAGGACGTAGCGCACCGGGCAGGATAGTCGTTCCAGCACTGGCTCTATCGCGGCACAGACTTCGTTGATCTCGATATTGACCTCGGCGTGCTGAGCGGCACTCATCGAAGCAGCCAGGCCGAAGGGTCGCGCCAGCGGAAGGCACCACCGCATCGCGCGAAACGCATGCCGGATCCGTTCCCGGTTCGCCTGTCCGGTCAGTCCGAAGGGAACCGCGCCGTCGACCGAGACCACACCGGTGACCCGGTCGGGGTTGCGGTCGGCCCAGTGCACGGCGAGCGCCGCGCCGTACGACCACCCCACCAACACCGGCCGGTCAACACCCGTCGCGGCTACGACGCTGTCGACATCACAGAGGCACCCTTCGAAGGAATAGTCCATAGAACGCTTCGACCTGCCGCGGGCGCGCTCGTCGTAGGTGATGTGTCTCCATTCCGGGCCCAGTTCGGCTACGACGCGGCTCCACGAACGCTGACTGGCGTAGGAACCGTTGAGATAAAGAATGGGTGGCCCGGAGCTACGCGTGTCGGTCACCGACAACGCCGTGTCGTCGACAGGCACCATCCACTTCCTCGGCGAGGCGGGCGATCGAATCATGCGATCAGCATCCACCTTGACCTCGGGGCAAGGTCAAGACATTGGCGTTGTAGCTTCACCGTCATCGCGGCCTCGGAGGCGCCATCGGACCTCCTTCAAACCACCTACTGCGGACGGTACCGCTGGGAAGTCCATTCTTCCGCTCCGGCCATCGACTATCCTGCCGTCCAGATTTTGCGTCAGAAGCAACACGTTGGCGTGGCAGTGACGGGCGTCCCGAGATCACCAATTCGGCGCTGTACCGACTCCGTGTGAGGGGGATGGGGGAGCGCAGCACCTCGGGCTCCGCGTTTACTCCAAGGGCTCGGGCGTGAAAGTGGCGTCGATACCGCCCACAGTCATCGTCACCTCACCTTCCATCACCATCACCTGCGCCGACACCCGCCGATCCACATTCTGGGCCAATTGCTGCACCGGTGCATGCGGTATCTGAACCACCGACAGATTCGGCAGCTTCGCCACCTTGGGTCCCACGGTGCGCCACCAGGTGGCCACGCCGGCGGCGAATGGGAACAGCAGTACCTGGTCGGCCTGGCCGGCTGCCTTGCCCAAGGCTCGTTCATCGGGCTGGCCGACCATGATCCACTCCAGGGTTCGGCCCGTGTAGTCCGCGAACCGCAGGTCCGGCACGCCGGGGGTGGACAGGCCCGGCCCGAACGCCAACTCGCCGTCGACTTCGCTGAGCCGATGTGCGCGCAAGCCAAACGCCAACAACCGCATCACCATCCGTTCGTCGGTCTCGCTGGGATGACGGGCCACGGTCAGTGCGTGATCGGCGTAGTAACCGTGATCGACATCGGAGATGCCGAGCTCGACTTTGAACACTGTTGCAGAAAGGGCCACGTCATAGTGTCCACCCTGGTGGGGTTCCTCGAATAGTCAGGCCCCTTCGGGAGGTCAGACCGCCGCGCTGCCGGTCGTATCACGCTCGAGGGACCGTGACTGGTAGGCCCCGACCGTGCCGCTGACATGTGCTGGGGGACGACCGGCCAACGGCATCGTGGCGGCGAGCTGTCGCCTTCCCGCAGCTATCACACATGCTCACTATGACTGTGCCACAGACCAATACGGCGGTGGTGCGAGCATCAACCGTAACGAGCCTTCGCCCTAGATAGAGCCCAGGGACACACACTGTAGACTGTTTACAATTATCCACCTTGGTCGTGACAGCCTGTCGACGGGAGACACCATGACACCCCAACCTCGCAATGTCGTCATCACCGGCGCCGGCAGTGGAATCGGGGCCGCCACGGCACTGGCATTCGCCGAGGCCGGCGATCGTGTTCACCTCTTCGACCTCTCCCGGGAACGGCTGAACAGCATTGCCGATCAGCTGGAACGGGTCACCACCCATCAGGTCGACGTCGTCGATGCAGCCAGGATTCGCGCGGAGATCGAGGACATCGATGCCGAGTACGGTTCGATCGACGTCCTTGTCAGCAACGCAGGCATATTCGACGGCCTCGCAGGCATCCAGGAAACCACCTACGAACTCTGGAACCGGATTATCGCCGTCAATCTCACCGGTGCGTTCAATGTCATCAAGCCAGTCTCGGAGATCATGCTTCGCCAGAAATCCGGACGGATCGTGACCATCAGTTCGATCGCCGCTTCCCGCGCACTTCCCGACGGCCTCTCGTATGACGCATCCAAAGCGGGTTTGGAGGGGATGACCCGGCGCTTGGCCGTAGACCTGGGTAGGTACGGCATCACCGCCAATGCTGTCGCTCCCGGCGTGATCGATACGTCAATCCAAACCACGTCGCGGGAGATCCTCGGCGACCTGATCCCCGCCGCAACAGACAGCGATAACAATGCAGCCAACGCGGACTTCCTCGACACGGTCGTGCCGGCCGGCCGTGGTGGCCAACCCTCTGAAATCGCAGCGACAATCGCCTTTCTTGCCAGCGCCGGTGCCGCGTACATCAACGGCGAGGTCATTCACGTCGATGGCGGATGGGTAGCCAGTTGATCGGCGGCATCGGTTGCACTGACTCCTGGGGCGCGCCGGTCAACCGGATGAAAAGGTGAGCCGCCGATCGGGGCGGCCGTGCGCCGGTGCGTGAACGCTTCCTCCGCTGAGGGGACCCGTTTGGGTGGTCCAGTCGCTATGCGGCTTGGGGTTAGTGGCCCTGGTCCACTGTAGGGCGAACTCGGTTGGGGTTAGTTCGCGGTGGGCGGAGTGCTCTACCCACTCGGGGACGGCTGCAGTCGCCTTGGCCTCACAGGCGACCGACGACACGGTCAGGGGTGACCCGCACGACGGTCATCTCGGTATCCCCGTAGCGGGCGGCGGCGTCCGCGTTGCCCGTGGCGTAGGTCTGGCCGGTGTATTTGACCGCCAATGCGTCACGCAATTCGTGCCCGCCTTCGGCACGCAGGGTCGCGGTGCCATAAATCGCGGCGTACGTGTAGGGCTCGTCGGGTGGGCTGAGCAGGATGCTCACCCGCGAATCACGACGCAAGTTGCGTTCCTTGCGGCTGCCGGTCGCGATGGCGAACAGCACGTCCTCCCCGTCCCGGGTTACCCAGACGACGGATTGGTGTGGCCGCCCGTCTGGGTCAACGGTGGCGACCGTAGCGAACACCGGCGCGTCGAGCACCTGACGCAGCCGGGTCGGCGACACACCCATGGCTGCCGACGCAAATGTCCCCAGCAGAGTCGTGGTTTCCGTATACAGCCGATCGGCCAAGGCAGCGTCGAACGCGGGTCCGTGCACGTCGAGGGTTTGGCCGGCCGCGACCGCGGTGAGCGGGTCCGCCGGAGGGTGGTCCAGGATGTCGAGGATCGGCACAATGGCGTCTTGGACGGGTTGCGCGGTCGCCCGCATCTGCTCAATCTGCGCCTCCGCATCCGCGTCGTACTCACCGGAGAACGCGGTGTCCACAACGCCCGGATGCAGCAACACGTACCGGACCTTCGGGGATGGACGTCGGCGAGCGAAGCCGATTCCCAGCAGGTCGTTGAGCTGTCCGCCTTGCGCGAGAATGCGCTGCGGATCGTAGTTGCGTTCGCCGCCGAGATCGTCCCAGTGAATCGAATCCGCGCCACTGCCAGGACCGCTCACGTTCAGGATGACCGGAGCGTCGGCCGCGTCCAGCAGGTCGATCATGCGGTAACTGAGCAGGAAGCGGCTCAGGTAGTACAGCGCGAAGGTGTGCTCCAGGCCTTCGGAGGTCACCGCCCGCGCGGTCCGATAATGACGAGCGCACAGCACCAGCCCGTCGACCTTCAACACGCGGCGCCTGATCTCATCGATTGCTTGCCTGGTCTGGGCCACCACGCTGAGGTCCGCGAGGACGAAGTGCGCGCGACCGCCAGCACCGTTGTCGGCTGCCGATTCGAGGAACGCTTCGCCCTTCGCGGCGTCCCGCCCGATCACCACAACCTCGTGCCCCAGCCGCAGCCGGTTCACCGCGATCGCCTTACCGATGCCGTCAGTACCACCGGAAATAACGAACGTTCCCACTTGAGTGACTCCTCGAAGCGCCTGGGATCCCTTGACAGTGAGTTACGTGACCGCGGTGCGAATTATTCCGAAGTTTCCCTACTTCCACAGCGGAGCTCGCCGATGAAACAACCGTGCCCGTGCCCGTGCACGGAAAGAACGGCGGCATTGACGATTAACGCCGCGCGGCTCACGCACTTGGCGGATCCGCCATCGCTCTGAGGGGGACCCGTTTGGTAGTCGAGTCGCTATACGGCTTGGGGTTGGTGGGTCTCGTGGTCCACTGTAGAGCGAACTCGGTTGGGGTGAGTTCGCCGTGGGCGGACACTCCGAACCGCTCACGCAGCATCTCAACGGCGCGGCGCTTGCGATTCGGGGTCAGAAGGTTCCCCGCCGAGATCTCCTTGAGCATGTCGATGTCGAGGGCCTGGTTGGCAACCAACTTCTTGAGCCGGGCGTTCTCGGCTTCGAGTTCTTTGAGCCGTTTGGCCTCATTGGCCTTCATGCCGCCGTACTGGGCCAGCCAGCGATGCCACGTCGACTCCGCGATCTCCAGGTGTCGGCACACCTCGGCCAGTTCTCGGCCAGCCCCGACGAGTTTGTTGCCCTCGGCGAGCTTGCGGATGATCTGATCCGGCGTATGCCGCCGGCGGTCGTTCGATGCCATGTCGTTGTCGGTTCTTCCTTGCCCGAACACCGGGCAACAGGGTCGCACAGCGACTGGACCACTACGACGGGCTCACCTCACCACTGCCAACGCTGCTGCGATGCCGATCGAAACGGCACCGCTCCTCCCGCTGGGTGGTCCAACGACGATGTCTAGGTCGTTGGCCTGATGGACTATGGATCGGCGCGGAAACACTCACCCGAAAGGGATGTAAACCTCGAATGCATATCAGCATGGGACTTCCTACCCTCTTTCCTCACGGGCGCGAAACGGAACTCGCGTGGTACCGCAAGATCGACGAAGGGCCGTGGCACGGTCTCGTCACCTACGAACGGTTGCTCTACCGGCACAGCTGGTCGGTCGTCCCGCAACTTGCCGCCGCGGCCGCGGTGACCGAACGCGTGCGGCTCTGGACCGACATAGTCACACTCCCCATGCGAGATCCGGTCATCTTTGCAAAAGATATGGCGACCATCGATGTACTGTCTGGCGGGCGCCTGACGCTCGGGGTCGGCATCGGCGCATGGGATGAGGACTACATCGCTGTAGGCAGTTCGCTCGATCGGAAGCGTCAGCGCATGGACGAATCGGTCGCGGCGATGCGCAGCGTGTGGGCACAGGAACCCCCCGTCGCGGGACACCATCCCGTGGGACCGGCGCCAGCCCAGGCTGCGGGAATCCCCCTCGTCGCCGGCGTGGTCGGTCCGAAGGCGCTCGCGCGGGCCGCCCGATGGGCCGCGGGAGTGAGCGATCCGGCGAATTCGCTTCACTTCGATGCGGAGGGACTGGCTGCGCAGCGTCAACGCGTCATCGACGCTTGGCAGGCGGCCGGCAGAACAGAAAAGCCCCACTTCTCCACCCCGATCTGGTTCGCGCTCGGCCCAGACCCGGAGAACCAACTCCGGGAGCATGTACGGGATTTCTGGGACCAGGAGGTCGTCGTCACCGGGCCGGCCGGCTCTTATCTGACGGCTCCCACCACAGGGATTCTCAACTGTGGGGCGTCCGCGCTCCGTGCCGCCGTGAACGGCGCACGCGAAGCGGGCCTCGACGAGCTCAGGCTCATCCCGACCACCGCCGATCCCGAGGAGATAGATCGGGCTCGCGACGTTCTCGGTATCTGAGTCGCCTGAACAGTCCGTAAACGCTTCGAATAAGTTGCGAGCAATAAATCCCCCTTGCGGGTGGGACGAGGTCAGTGTTGTTGTGACACCTTGATGTCCCTCCGTTACGCGTCGTGCCGAGTATTCGGGGTTTGCTGCTGCGGCGTGCAGGGGAGTGGCAGAGAGGCGACGTCCGCTGGCGCCGAGTGCCGCGGCATCGGCGCCGGTTATACGGCGAGATCTTGGGGAGCAAGCCGCCGTTGGTGAAGGCGGGAAACACCCCGTGGAGGGGAGCAGCAGACGTTGCCGCCGCCGACTACCGCCCGCTGCGGGGAGCACCCTGCTGGTTGCCGCGAATGGTCGACGAACGCGGCCAGTAACCACCGTTCCGGGAGTCTTTCTGGATCCCGTGACGAATGCCGGCGCGGGATGGCCGGCCGAGCGGCCTATCGATGAGACAGCGCCCGGCGCACGACAGCGAGGCGTCGGGCCATCTTTGGCCCTAGCATCGCCGCGAACACGATGATGGCAAGCAACGGCCGTAGATGCGGCCGGAGTTGCCGGATCCGCCCGACCCCGTCGAGTTCAAACACCATCGCATCCGTAAACCGAACGCCGGCGATCTTGCCCTCGCTCACCGCGACCCGCACCGTGCCATCACCCAGTGCATCGGTCCATCTCAGCTCGTGCAGGCTTCCGTATATCGCCGCCAACAAGACCCGCAGGTCGTCTCGCCCTCGGAACACCATTCGGCCGGATATCGGCGACACCAGTTCCGCGTCGGGAGCCAAGGTGGCGACCATCCCGTCAACGTCACATGCCTCCGACGCAACGCAGAATGCCGCCACCGAGCTAGTTGGCCCGCGTGAGCCCATGGTTACCCTCCAGCGATTACTAGCTCTCAGCCTAGACGAACTCAAAGAAGCGAAGGGCGGAGTCAATCTTTCGACATTAAACACGTTGAGACACTTACTGGTTGGTGCTCCCAATAAACCGGCGACGTGTAGTGGTAACCCGCCATAATGAATCTCGCCATAATCTTCCTGCGTGGGTGGCGGCGGCCGCGTCCTAGGCTCGGGTCGTACCTTATGACAGACGCTGGGCGAAGTCTTACCAAGCCGAGTCAGCTGCGATTAGTGCTGCGCTGGGCGACTATGTATCTGGAATCGAGCACTTCGGAAGTACTGCAGTACCTGGACTCATCGCCAAACCAATCGTTGACATCCTCATCGGCGTGCAACCGGGAAGCGCACCACACGCAGCAATTGAGGGTCTGGCTGCTCTCGGATCCGAGTACCTGGGCGAAGACGGTCGCCGGCGAGGGCGACACTTCTGGCCGCCAAGAGAAGGCTTGTCAAACTTCAACATGAGCGTCGTCCCGCACCTGGACTTTAGGGCGGCAGTACGGCGTACCGTACTGGTAGTCCTGCATATTCGATTCCTGCATATTCGTCCGAGCTTCGAAGCCGGCTAAGGATCGCCGGTGCGGTGATGACCACACCTGGCACTGGCTTCGCAGGGGCGCGGCGCTAGCGGCGCGGGCAGTCTTGTCTAAGACCACTCTTAAGGGGCGCCCGATCTCGCGGGGGATCAGGATCCCAGCAGTTTCCGTGCGGTTTCCGTCCAGGTTCGCAGCTCGGCTTCGAGATCGACCTCGTTGGGGCTGAGGCACCATCGGAAGACCAGTCCGGTCGTGGCGTCCACGGCCGCTTGGGCTGCGTGGTGGGCATCGAGGCTGCGTTTGACCGACCCGTCATTCTGCCCCTGTTGGAGTGCCAGCGTGACGGCATCGCGCGCGTCGAGAAGCCACGAATGATAGATCGCCCCGAGTTCTGAGTGAGCGCCGGCGACCTGGAATGCGATGGTGAAGACGGCACGAAGGAATCGTGGATCGTCCTTGTAGAGCTTCACCAGCGCGGACATCGCGCTGGTTGCGCGTTCGAGTCCGGTGAGCTCCGGGTTGGTGGTCGGGGCGAGCAGGGGGCGCTGGAAACTGCGTTCCAAGAGGGCGCGAAAAAGCCCCACCTTGGAACCGAACCGGTGGTGGACCATCTTGCGGTCGTACCCGGCCCGGGCGGCGATCAGTGCGGGACTTGCTCCTGCGTAACCGCGTTCGGCGACCAGTTCCAGGGCGGCGTCGAGCAGGGCTTCGGTTGAAGCTCGTACCCGTTCTTCCTGCGTCGGTCGTTGGTCCATGGGATGACTATCGCAGATCAACAGATATTCCCAGAGATGGGAATATCTGTTATGGTCGCGGCATGTTGAAGGGTGGAACGGCCGAATCCGAGGTTGTCGTCATCGGGGCTGGGTTCGGCGGGATCGCCGCCGCGTCACGGCTGCGCCAGCTGGGTTTGACAGACATTGTCGTGCTGGAAGAAGCCGAGGATTTGGGCGGGACCTGGCGGGAGAACACCTATCCCGGGTGCGCGTGTGATGTGCCTTCGGCGCTCTACTCGTACTCGTTCGCACCGAACCCTGACTGGACCCGGACCTATGCAGGGCATGCCGAGATTCACGAGTACCTGCGGCGCACGGCGCGCGATCTCGGTGTGAGCGGTCTGATCCGGTATGGCACCCACCTGAAATCGGCGCGGTGGAACCCGGGCGCCCAGCAGTGGGTTTTGCACACCTCCGGCGGGACCTTGACAGCGCGCTGGGTGATCGCCGGGTGTGGACCGTTGCATCATCCCGCGCTACCGGACATACCGGGCCTGGACCTTTTCGAGGGCACGATCTTCCACAGCGCACGTTGGGATCACGGCCACGATCTGACAGGGCGGCGTGTAGGCGTGCTGGGAACGGGTGCGTCGGCGATCCAGTTCGTCCCCGAGATTCAACCGGTGGTCGAAACCCTCATCGTCCTGCAGCGGACTGCGCAGTGGGTGTTGCCGAAACCGGACTGGAAGGTGAGTCGAACGGAGCGTTTTCTGTATCGGCGTGTGCCGGCGACGCAGCGAGCGATGCGTCGAGTCATGCACGCCGCCTTCGCGTTTGCGATGTTCGGGGTCCGCCATCCGCTGGTCCTGCGCCCGTTGGAACGCGTGTCCCGTACCTACATGCGCCGGCACATCAAAGATCCAAAACTGCGCAAGCGCATGCACGTCGACTTCGCGCTGGGATGTAAGCGGATTTTGCTGTCCAACCGCTGGTATCAGGCCCTTGCACGGGACAACGTCCGCGTGGTGGATGGACATGTCCGCGAGGTGCGACGGAACTCGATCGTCGACGGCGACGGTATCGAACACCCGATTGACACGCTGATCCTCGCCACCGGATACCACGCGGCTTCGCCGCCGGTCGCCGATCTCTTTGTAGATGCCGACGGCTGCACGATGAGTGAGCTTTTCGAGGACGGCGGAGCGCGAGCCTTCGTGGGCACCCATGTTGCGGGATTTCCCAACCTGTTCGTTCTGACCGGGCCGAATTCCTTTGTGTACTCGTCGATCGTCGATGTCATTGAAGCGCAGGTCGAGCGCATCGCCGGAGCGCTTAGCTTCGCGCGCCACAACAACATCGGATCGATGTCGGTATCGGAGCAGGTCCAGGCCAACTACAACATCGAGCTCCAGGGCGCGTTGTCGACGACGGTATGGGCGAGCGGATGTTCGAGCTGGTTCCTGGACAAGCATGGCCAGAACACCACTATGTGGCCCTGGTCGACGGGTGAGCTGCGGCGCCGGGTGGGCAACTTCGACCCCACCGACTTCGACCTCGAACCTGCCCGGGAGGCGGTGGCAGCCCGATGAGCACCGGTGCACTTTCACCTCTGCTGTGTATCCACGGCATCAGCGACACCTCCAGTGCATGGCGCGCGGTAGTGGGTCCGCTGGCCCAGCGGCACCGGCTGCTGGTGCCGACACTGCCCGGTCATTACGGGGGCCCTCCGCTGGACACCACATCACCAGTTCGGATGGCGCAACTCGTCGACTGGCTGGAGACCCAGTTAGATGCCGCCGGCGTCGAGACGGCGCACATCGTCGGCAATTCGCTGGGTGGGTGGCTGGCCATCGAATTGCTAACACGAGGGCGAGCGCGGTCGGTGGTAGCGCTCTGCCCGGCGGGCGGATGGCAACGTGGCAGCCGGTTCGAGAAATCGCTCAGTGTGCGGATGAAGGCGAGTCAACGACTGGCCCGGTATGCCGAACCCGTGATGCAGCTACTGACGCGAAATCCCCAGCTGCGCAGTGTGATTCTCGCCGACCTCTGTGCCGATCCGGCGAAACTCGACTCGTACACTGTCAGGACTTTCCTGCGCGGGCTGGCTCGCTGCGACGGCTTCTCCGCGGTAATGGATGCCGTGGTCGCCGAGCGGCTGCCGTACATCCGTCCGGACGACCCCACCCCCGTCGTGGTGGCCTGGGGTGAGCAGGACCGACTGTTGCCGCCGCACGGTAACGAACCAGGGCTACGGGCTGCGCTTCCCAATGCTGAGTTCATTCGGCTTGCAGGTGCGGGACACGTTCCGATGCATGACGACCCGGCTGCCGTGGTGCGCACCATTCTCGACCTCACCCGCGCCGTGGACAGCGACACGTCTAGGGGCTCGACTAAGCGAAAGGCAATGACGCAATGACGTTTCGACCCAAGACTGACCTCAGTGGACGGCGAGCACTGTTGACCGGAGCAAAGGGCGGCCTCGGCGGAGCCATCGCGCTCGCCTTGGCCCAGCAAGGTGTCGACCTCGTGTTGAGTGACCGTCCGGGACAGGGGCTCTCCGCGCTCGTTCCTCCGCTTCAGCAGTTCGGCGTCACGGTGGCGACAGTCGAGGCCGACCTCACCGACCGCAGTGCCTCACCAAACCTGATCAGCGCTGCCGAAGAGGAGCTAGGCCCCCTCGACATACTGATCAATAACGCAGGCATGGAAGTCATCAGCCCGTGGAACAAGAGGACCCCGGAGAACATCGGCGCCGAAATTGAACTCAATCTCATCGCTCCGATGCTCCTGACACAGGCGGCGCTTCCTGGCATGGTCAGCCGGGGGAGGGGGCATATCCTCACGATCTCCTCGATCGGGGGGATGCTCGCACTGCCGTACCTACTCGGATACGCCGCGTCCAAACATGGCATCGCGGCCTACAACCGGGCCCTGGCAGGTGAAGTCAGAGAGCACGGCGTTCGCGTCACCACGGTCTTTCCCGGTTTGGTCCGTGACGCGGGCATGGGTGCGCGATACACGGACTGGCTGGTGCCGCCTCGGTACCGGAAGCTCACCACCAAGACCCCCCAGCAAGTCGGGGCGGCGGTCGTCAAGGGGCTGCGGACCGGACAGAGCGAGCTCGTGGTCAGCGCCACACCGGCCCGACCCCTCGCGGTGCTGACGGCGATCCGCCCCGAAATCACGATCGGCATCTTCGAGGGCGTGCGTCGGCAATGGGGCCCGATCCTCGACGCGAACCTTGGGTACGACGACGCGCTCTCTGAAGCGCGTTGACACGTTGTAGCGCTGCTGATTTGAACTCGTACCCTGGCCGCCCGTCTGGAAGTGAGAATCCCGTGACCCTTGACTCCGTCCTGTCCTACGAGCACGGTCCCACGTCGCCGCCGCTGCTGGAGGCCACCATCGGCGCCAACCTGGCCGCCACTGTGGCAGTCCACGGCGGCAACGACGCTGTGATCGACCTGCCCTCGGGCCGCCGGTGGACGTACAGTGAATTCCACGATGCCGTCCGCCGACTGGCCACGGGCCTACTGACCGCCGGTATCCGCCCGGGTGACCGGGTGGGGATCTGGTCACCGAACACCCCCGAGTGGACGATCACCCAGTACGCCACTGCCGAGATTGGCGCCATTCTGGTCACCATCAACCCCGCATACCGGACGCACGAACTGGAATTCGTGCTCAATCAATCCGAAGCACGCCTGGTGATCGCCGCGGATTCCTTCAAGACCTCGAACTACGCGACCATGCTCGAAGAAGTGCGGTCCCGCTGTCCGCACCTCGAGGAAGTGGTAATAGTCGGCGGACAGCGATGGAACACCTTGGCCTCCAACCCTGCCGACGATGCGGCAGTCGACGAGGTTGCGGCAGCATTATCGAACTCCGATCCGATCAACATCCAATACACTTCGGGCACGACGGGATTTCCTAAGGGTGCCACTCTGACCCACCGCAACATCCTCAACAACGGCTACCTCGTCGGAGAACTGCTCGGCTATAGCAGCGACGACCGGATCTGCATACCGGTGCCCTTCTACCATTGCTTCGGCATGGTGATGGGCAACCTTGCCGCCACCAGCCATGGTGCCGCAATGGTGATTCCCGGGCCCAGTTTCGATCCGGCTGCCACGCTCAGCGCAGTTGTGGCGGAAAGGTGCACCTCGCTCTACGGGGTTCCGACGATGTTCATCGCCGAACTGGCACTCCCGACGTTCGAGGACTTCGACCTGCGCAGTCTGCGCACCGGGATCATGGCTGGATCCCCGTGCCCAGCCGAAGTGATGCGCCAGGTGATCGACCGGATGCACATGAGCGAGGTCTCCATTTGCTATGGCATGACTGAAACCTCGCCCGTGTCGACGCAAACTCGGACCGACGACTCCTTCGTTCAACGCACCATGACCGTCGGCAGAGCCGGGCCACATCTGGAAGTCAAAATCGTCGACCCCGACACGGGTGAGATCGCGCCGCGCGGGGCCCACGGAGAGCTGTGCACCCGGGGCTACTCGGTGATGGCCGGCTACTGGAACCAACCCGACATCACCGCAGAGGCGGTGGACGGCGACGGTTGGATGCACACCGGCGACATCGGCCTGATGGATGGGGACGGCTTCATTGCGGTGACCGGCCGTATCAAGGACATGGTGATCCGTGGCGGGGAGAACATCTACCCCAGGGAGATCGAAGAATTCCTTTACACCCACCCCGATATCCTCGACGCCCAGGTCATCGGCGTCCCCGACGCACACTACGGCGAAGAACTCATGGCCTGGATCCGCCTCAGAGAAGGCGCACCCTCTCTGACCGAACACGATGTGCGCCAATACTGTACCGGTCAGCTCGCCCACTACAAGATCCCGCGCTACGTACATGTCGTAGACGACTTCCCGATGACCGTGACCGGCAAAGTCCGCAAGGTCGAGATGCGTGAACAGGCTCGAACTCTGCTGTCCAACAGAAACGGTCAATCCGTCAACGAAGCCGAGGTCATACCCCGATGAAGGCACTGCAGTTCGCAGAAGTCGCATTCAACGACGTTCCTGCAGCCCTGCTCCGCTGCAGCGCGGTGGAGTCACCGGCCGTCAGGTCACCCAACTTCCAAGAGAGGCTGCCATGACCGTCACACTGCCCATTTCCGGCATTCCCATCGAAATCGACTTCGACCCCTCACAGATTCGCCAGCGCTATGCCGAGGAGCGCGCCAAGCGGATCAAAGACGAGAACCTGGGCCAGTTCCAAGGATTGTCTGAGGTGCGCGAGCTCCACGGCGCAGACGATCCGTACACCGAACGGGTGGCGCGCGATCCGTTGACCGAGCAGGTCGAGGTTGCCGTCCTCGGCGGCGGATTCGGGGGTCTACTGGCCGGCGCCTATCTGACACGCGAGGGAATCACCGACTTCCGGATCATCGAGCAGGGTGGCGACTTCGGCGGCACCTGGTACTGGAACCGCTACCCAGGGGTGCAGTGCGATGTCGAATCGTACGTATATATGCCACTGCTCGAGGAGACCGGTTACATCCCCACCCAGCGATATGCCGACGGCGCAGAGATCTACGAACACGCACGACGCATCGGACGACACTACGACCTCTACCGCACTGCGATGTTCCACACCGCAGTCACCACCGTCAAGTGGCGGCAGGATCTGGAGCGATGGGAGATCCGCACCGACCGCGGCGACACGCTGCAGGCCCGATTCGTGCTGCGCGCCAACGGTCCGCTGAACAAGCCACAGCTACCGAAAGTACGCGGAATCGCAGATTTCGAGGGGAAGATATTTCACACCAGCCGGTGGGACTATGACTACACCGGCGGCGGACCGGACGGCGGCCTGGAAGGGCTGCGCGATAAGCGGGTGGCGATCGTGGGCACCGGGGCGACGGCGATCCAGGCAATTCCATTCCTGGCCAGGGACTCCGAGGATCTGTTCGTCATTCAGCGAACGCCCAGCGTCGTCGGCGCGCGCGACAACAGAGCCACCGATCCCGAGTGGGCAGCAAGCCTGCAGCCGGGTTGGCAACAGGCACGCCATCAGAACTTCTTGACGTTCTGCAACGGTGGCCGTGCAGACGAAAACCTCGTCGACGACGTCTGGACAAGGGTATTCGTCGACATGGCCGGGCAGCACCTTGTCGAAACCCCCGTGGAAACCCTGGCGCTCGAGGATCAAATCGCGCTGACCGAGATAGCCGATATGTCGATGATGCGGCACATACATCAGCGCATAGAACAGATCGTCACCGATCCGTCGACCGCCGAGGCGCTCAAGCCGTGGTACGGCTTCATCTGCAAACGGCCCACATTCAATGATGAGTACCTCGAAGCGTTCAATGCGCCCTCTGTGACATTGGTTTCGGCGCCAGGCGGGATCGAAGCCATCACCGCCACTGGCTTGAGCGCCAACAGCACACACTACGAGCTCGACTGCATCATCTTCGCAACCGGATTCGAAACCGGTAGTGGTACCGCCGATCGCTACGGATACGACATCATCGGCCGCGACGACTTGTCGATGCGTGCATATTTCGCCGACGGCGCGAAGACATTGCACGGTTTCTACACCCGTGGATTCCCAAACTTCTTGGAGCTGGGTCTGAGCCAGAATGCCTACGTCGTCAACTACACCTACATGCTCGACCGCAAGGCTCGCCACGCCGCACGCATCGTGGCCCACGCCGTACGCAACGATGTCGGCACCATCGAGCCAGAGCAGGACGCGCAGGATCAGTGGGTGGAAGCGACACGCAACTCGGGGCTGGCGCGAATGTTCTACCTGGCCACCTGCACGCCGGGGTATTACAACGGTCAGGGCGATGTCACGCACGGTTTCTTCAACGACGTCTATGCGGCCAGCGAGATCGACTACTGGGAGATGATCGAACGCTGGTGGGCTACAGAACGGTTCGAAGGGCTGAAGCTGCAGGGGTCGCGGGCCGCAGGAAGGGAATCCTAGCCAGCGGCAAGCAGGCGCCTGATAACCCAGTTGCTGCAAGATGCGTTGGAGGTGGATAACGGACATACCAGTTCCGGATGAATTCTCCTCGCGTCTTGGCGTTTTCCCACTGAATGAGTCCGACCAATTGTCAGGCCGAGAAGGGACGATGGAACACGTGGCTGGTCGGAAGCGGAGTCCCGGAGGACATAGTGCGCAACCTACCTCGGGGGGATGGCTGCCGATACGAGTCCCAGATCGGGGCCGGTGCGCGGAAAGTGTTGCAACGCAACTGAGCACGACAGGAGCAGTAGTGGCCGGCAAGCGGCCGGGCCATAAATTCATCTGATGCAATATGCAGTGGTTAAGGTGACATAATGTCGCTTATCGGTACAAACCTGACGTGGGCGGACGATGTCCTGCCGGCTCGGGTCCGCCCGTATGTTGTCCGATCCGGAACTAGTTGGGAGTAATCCGGGAAAACCTGGTAGCTGTCCGATTTCTCGGTAGCTGTCCGATTTCTCGCCCTCCGTTCCAGAACTATCTGACAGTGACACCCGCCCCAGGTCCCTGCCAATGCACCTGCGGATCTTCGGCCCAGCAGGCCGCGCGACTCAGTGGTCGCACAGCGTGCGAATCGCTGTTGTCCGGCGCCACTCCGTCAGTCGGCCGCCCTATCAAAGCGTCACAGTGACTAATTGATATGTCCCGCTGGGTCATTGACCATTCAGCGTGCGACGTTACGAGTGGCACCCACATGGTTAGATCGGCTGTCAGGCGGAGTGTTGACGACGGTTGAGATCCCAGCCAGTCGCGACGGTTGAAAAGTAGGCCACCCAATCAGATTGGATGGGTGATCTCCTTGGAAGACTGGGCCTTGATCCGGCATCTTCACCTCAGCGAAGGGATGTCGCAGCGGGCTATCGCACGGAAGCTGAGCATCGCGCGAGACACGGTGGCCAGTGCGCTGGCCAGCGATGGGCCGCCGAAGTACGTGCGGGCGTCGGCGCCGTCGGCGATCAGCGAGTTCGAGCCGCGGATCCGGGCGTTGCTATCGGTCTATCCCGGGATGCCGGCGACGGTGATCGCTGAGCGGGTCGGCTGGACGGGTTCGATCTCGTGGTTCCGGGAGCGGGTCCGGGCCATCCGGCCGGAGTATCTGCCTGCCGATCCGGTGGATCGTCTCGAGCATCCGCCGGGTCGGGTAATTCAGTGTGACCTGTGGTTCCCGGCGCCGAAGATCGCGGTCGGGTTCGGCCAAGAAGCGATGCTGCCGGTGCTGGTGATGGTCGCGGCGTTCTCCCGGTTCATTGCCGCGGTGATGCTGCCTTCCCGTCAGACCATGGACTTGGTGGCCGGGATGTGGCAGCTGCTCTCGGGTAACTTCGCCGCGGTGCCCCATGAGATGTGGTGGGACAACGAGGCTGGGATCGGTCGTCGCGGTCGGTTGACCGAGCCGGTCACTGCTCTGGTGGGCACGCTGGGGTCGCGGCTGGTGCAGCTCAAACCTTATGACCCCGAATCCAAGGGCATGGTGGAGCGAGCCAACCGCTATCTGGAGACGTCGTTTCTGCCGGGCCGCAGCTTCACCTCGCCGCAAGACTTCAATGATCAACTTGGGCAATGGCTTCCGACCGCTAACACGCGTCGGGTGCGGGTCCTCGATGGTCGTCCCGTTGACTTTCTCGATGCCGACCGCGCCCAGATGCTGGCACTGCCGCCGGTGCCCCCGGTCGTGCAATCGGTGACCTCGGTGCGGCTGGGACGGGATTACTACGTGCGGGTGGCCGGCAACGACTACTCCGTGGACCCGAGTGCGATCGGCCAACTCGTCGAGGTGAGCACCACCTTGGCCCAGGTGAGGGTGACCCGATCAGGACGTCTGCTGGCGGCCCATGATCGCTGCTGGGCGGCACGACAAACCTTGACCGATCCCGCGCACGTCGCGACCGCCGCGGCGCTGCGGTCGCAGTTCCAAGCCAGCCCGCCACCGGCGGCAGGTGATCAACTGGTGCGGGACTTGGCCGACTACGACCGCGCGTTCGGGGTTGATTTCACCACTGCTGCAGTCACTTCTGATGGCGAGGTGGCCTGATCATGACCGAGGATCCGCTCAAGGCCGTCCTGCATTACGCCCAGGCCCTCAAGGCCCCACGCATCCGCGACTCGGCGGCCCGGTTGGCCGAGCAGGCCCGCGACGCCGGCTGGACCCACGAGGAATACCTCGCGGCGGTGCTGTCGCGGGAGGTTGCGGCCCGGGAAGCTTCCGGTGCGGCGACTCGCATCCGTTCGGCCGGGTTTCCGACTCGCAAGTCGTTGGAGGATTTCAACTTCGATCACCAACCCGCGCTGAACCGGGACATGATCGCCCACCTGGGCACCGGGGCGTTCCTGGCCAAGGCATCCAACGTCGTACTGCTCGGGCCGCCCGGGACGGGCAAGACCCACCTCGCCATTGGCTTGGCGGTCAAAGCCGCCCAAGCCGGTCATCGCATCGCGTTCGCCACCGCGGTGGACTGGGTCGCCCGCCTCAAGGCCGCCCACAACGCAGGCCGACTCCCCGCCGAACTCGTCAGGCTGCGGCGCATCGGCCTGCTCGTCGTCGACGAGGTCGGCTACATCCCGTTCGAGCAGGACGCTGCGAACCTGTTCTTTCAACTGGTCTCCAGCCGTTACGAACACGCCTCACTGATCTTGACCTCCAACCTGCCCTTCGCCCGCTGGGGCGACGTTTTCGGAGACCAAGTCGTGGCCGCGGCGATGATCGACCGCATCGTCCACCACGCCGACGTCCTGACCCTCAAAGGCTCCAGCTACCGGCTCAAGGACACCGGAATCGACACCTTGCCCTCCGCCAGAGCCGACAACACGGCACAATAACCACGACCACGTGGCCTACTTTTCACCGTCGCTTCTGACCTACTTTTCGACCGTCGTCAACACGGAGGCGACGATGGCTGCTGAGGAGCTTCCCGGCTTCGTCCCTCGCCTCTGCGTGCCGATGACATTTCTCTTCTCCGCACGTCCCCCGTTCCGGTAAATACAGCGCGCTGACCGTCCGCTGGGCCTAGGGCACGAAGGGGTCGGGGCCACGCCGAAGGACAGTCCTGACCTCACCCGGATTTCCCTGGGTGATAGACCTTTTAAGGTACTGGTGCTCCGAATACACCGACTGTGGCTGAGCTGTCACTGGACGTGGCCGAGCGTTGCGTCTGATGGCGGATTTGGCGTGACCGGGGGCACCACCGCTTTGGCGCTTGTCTGCGCAATCGTCCAGGAAAGGCCGTCCACTGCTGCGGCTCCGCTGAGCCGCAGCAGTGGCCTTATTCCTGTTGAGCCTTTCGCGCCGCCGCCAGCGATTGCCGCAGCGCTTCAGCGAGGCGGTCGACGTCGTTATCCGCTGTCGTCCAGTTGGAGAAGGACACGCGTATCGCCGCTCGACCGTGCCATTCGGTTCCCGCGACCCACGCCTCTCCGCTGCGTCGCACGAGTTCTGCTACAAGCCAAGTGCGCTCGTCGCTGTCGTCAGCACGGATCAGGACCTGGTTGAGCACGACGTCATTGCACACCACAAAGCCGTGCGTGCCCTGGATCATCTGGGCCAGACGGTCGGCATGGTCGCAGCAGCGTTCGATCAGTTGTCGCAGCCCCTCCCTGCCTAGCGAGGCGAGCGCTGCGTAGACGGGCACCGCCCGTGCACGCCGGGACATCTCGGGCACCAGGACACCGGGTTCGCGCTCGCTACTCGTGGGCAGATAGCTGGTGTTGGCTCCCAGCGCCGAGCGGGCAGCTTGGGGATCGGCAACGATGGCCAGGCCGCAGTCGTAGGGAACGTTGAGCCACTTGTGCGCGTCGGTCGACCATGAATCGGCCAGCTCGACACCTTGAACCAGTGTCGACAGTCGCGGCGATGCGCTAGCCCATAGTCCGAACGCGCCGTCAACGTGAACCCATCCGCCGTGCTCGTGGGTTGCCGCGACGATCTCTGACATCGGATCGCACGCTCCGGAGTTCACGTTGCCGACTTGTGCGCACACGATGGCGGGTTCGGAATCAGCGGCGAGCACGTCGGCGAGCGCGTCCGCTCTCATGGCTCCTTGTGCGTCGACTGCTACGCGCTCGACGCGGCGCGCTCCCAAACCAATCATCTGCAACGCCTGCAGTACCGAGGGATGGACCTCGTCGCCCACCAGCACGCGAACACTGGGTGCCTGCGCGAGCCCATCGGCCTCGACGTCCCAACCTTGCCGCGCTAACAGCACGTGCCGTGCGGAAAGCAACCCGACGACGTTTCCCGCCGTGGCTCCGGTCACGAAACCCACGGATGCGTCCGTGGGCAGCCCAAGAGCGTCAAGAACCCAGCGCTCGGCGACGGCATCGATCGCAGCACCCGCCGGCGACGACATCCGGCTGTACGCCGTCTGGTCCCAGGTCGATACCAGCCAGTCGGCAGCCAACGCCGCGGGTAGCGTTCCCCCGACGACGAGTCCAAAGTAGCGGGGACCGGCGCACGCAATCGTTGCCGGACCGAGAGTGGCGGCTAACTTCTCGACTACCGAGACCGCATTCGTGCCTTGGTCGGGCAGCGGCCCGCTCAAGGCATCGACTACTTCGTCGTAGCTGGTACTCGCCGCGACCGGCCGGTGTGAGAGACCCGTCAGGTATTCCGTCGCCAGTTCCATCGCCCTTGGCAGAGCCGCGTACATGCCGGTTCGAACCGGGGCAGAATTCTGATCCATTGAAACTATCCTTTTGTCCGGCACTATCGTGTCGTTCTGGATTCTGTCCGACACTCTCTGTTGGTTCTGGACAGACGGCCACGATTCCGTCCAGAACTACTTGACAGTGCCCAGGTATGCGCATTCCCCCTCTCAATTAGTTCCGGATCGGACACCCGCATATACAGGTCTGTGGCCGACATCATGCACCACCGGGTCCAGTCGACGACCCTCCGCCTATCGCTGGCGACCGCCCGTTGCCGCAATGTGCAGCCATGGTTCGTCTCGGGTGGTTGCACGACCTGGTCGGTTGGCGAAGCGTCCAGAGCCAGTCGACGACCGCTCCGGAGTGTCAGGGTCGCCCCCGCCCTTCCCCGTCCCCGCACTCATATTCCGTCACAGTGATGAACTCCCGATGGTAGGGCGGGAGGTTCAATCACGCACCGCCGCTTTGGCTTTCGCGCTCACGGCTCCCCGTCGGGACGGTGCGGACCAGCGCGGCGGCCAGGTGATGCTGTCGTACCGATCGCCCGATCTGGCTTCGGTCACCCGGCTGCGGCAACCTCGATGTGCGGAGTTGACCAGCGTGCACGATGTTTGTTGCCGGAATGAAGGGTTGGCGTTGTGCGCTCGTCCTGATGCCGCCCAGCACCACGTCACGCCGCCACGGATATCCTGTCCCAGCTATGACCAACCAGCCATGGACACTGCGCCGCGCAAGCCGCCAGGACGGATGTGTCGCCGTGATCACCGGCGCCAACAGCGGTGTCGGCCTGGAGGTCGCCCACGGTCTCGCCGAACTCGGGGCCACTGTCGTGCTGGCCTGCCGCAGCGCCGACGCCGCGGCCGCAGCCCGATCAGCCCTTGCCCAGCGCCGTCCCGAGGCCGTCACCGAATTCGCCCACCTCGATCTAGCTGATCTGACCTCAGTGCGGCGCTGCGCCGACAGTTTGCGCCGGCATCACAGCCGCATCGACTTGCTGGTCAACAATGCCGGTGTCATGCATCCCGTGCGTACCGAGACCCGGGACGGCTTCGAGGCCACGATGGGTGTGAACTTCTTCGGCCATTTCGCCCTCACCGGGCTGCTGCACGACATCACGCAACGCACTGTCCTGGTGAGCAGCGTTACGCATCGGCGCGGTCGCATCGATCTCGACGACCTCGACAGCCGTAAGAGTTACCGCAGTGCTCGCGCGTACGCCAATTCAAAACTGGCTCAACTGCTTTTCATGTACGAGTTCAACCGCAGACACGGGTCGTGTTGCTTGGCTGCCCACCCCGGTAGCGCGCGGACTTCGATTCTGCGCGACCAGGGTTGGCAAAAGCTGGTATACCACCGATGGTTACGCTTCAGCACCTCGTGGTTCGTTCACGACGCCGACGCGGGCGCGCTTCCCATCCTGCGCGCGGCGACAGACCCCGCCGCGGTGGCCGGTGACTTTTACGGCCCGGGCGGGCGGTTCCAGACCACCGGCGCACCGGTGAAGGTCGAACCGTCAGAAAGCGCACGCGACCCGCTCATCGCCAGCCGACTCTGGGAGATCGCCGAATCACGCACCGGCGTGAAGTTTTAGCGAGGTACTCCCGGCAGAACCTCGTCGACCACCCGACGCAGGTACGTCCATGCGATCTCCGGTGGCAATCCCCCGCACAACGGATGCAGCGAGAGGATGCCGTCCCGCGCGATCGCGTCAATCGCCTGCTCGACGGTGTAGATGCGGTGACTGCCGTTCTCGGCGCGCAGCGCGTCGACGGTCGTCGCCCTGGACAGGCTGACGACATACGGGTCGTGGTGGCCGCCGGCATATGAGATCGCGTCGTGCAGAAGGTACGGTCCGATCTCTGCCCACGCACGGTCGACATCGTCGGCCACGAACACTGTGGTCGGAAACCCAGGCCGTGGCTGCTGAATTCGACCGGGCAGGTGGCCGAGCCGGGCGCACTCGTCGTGATAGGCCTGCGCCAACTCGGGCCGGTCATTTTGAGCATTGAATCCGAGCCCGAATCGCGCTGCGCGACGGGCCGCCTGCACTGTTCCCCCACCATAGGAGATTCGCACCTTGCCTTCGGGGGCGGGCCGCACCAGCACCTCACGTCCGTCGAACTCGAACCGTTCGCCGCCAAGGGCTTTCAGCAGCACGTCCAGGTGCTCATCGGCGAGAGCGCCGCGGCAATGGTATTCCACCCCAACGGATTCGAACTCCTCGGGGCGATACCCGATGCCCAGCGTGTAGGAGATCCGTCCACCACTGAGGTGGTCCAGCACGCCGATGTCTTCAGCCAGCCGGACGGGGTTGTACAACGGCAGGATCAGGGCACTGACCGCGATTGAAACCGATTTGGTCCGAGCCGCCAACGCAGCGGCCATCGGCAGGGGGCTCGGCAGGAATCCGTCCTCGGCCGCATGATGTTCGGAGACCACGAGCAGGATCAGCCCGCGGGTCTCGGCCCACTCGGCCATATCGAGCGCGGCTGGGTAGAGCGACGACGCCGGCGCGCCACTGGCGGGCGCCCGCATGTCGAACCGCAGCGTGAACACCGCTCCCCTACACCACCGAGGCCAACAGCGTCGCGAACTCGGCGGCGATCCCGTCGGTGATCACGGCGGCATCGCTGACATGGCGATCATCCGCCGTCACCGACAAACACAGATTGCTGTCCCACGACATCGCGATGACGCTCGGCCCCATGCCGTGATAGAGCGGTCCGGCCGGGTGGAACCGCAACGCCGGCAGGTTCAGGAACACCGGATCTTTGACCGTGATCCCGCTGGCATTGGACACGATGACGTTGCACGGCCACGAGATGCGTTCGGCCAGACCGAAACGCTCGATGAGCCGGAACATGAGATTCACCCCGCGCCCCGGCGCGTACTCGTTCCAGTGTCGAAAGAGGTTCACACCCTGCTGTTCCTGCACCGCTTTCACCGCGCGGGCGTGCTCGGCGATTGCGAGCAGGCGCCCCACCGGGTCATCCTCGGTCGTGTTGAGATTGACCCGCAGGACCGTAGTGGTGCCGACGCCCTCGGTGATGTAGTCGGAGGCATCCGCGCTGCGCATCGCGTACGGCACTGCAGCCACCAAGGGCTTGGCTGGACGCTCACCCCGGCGGCGCAGTACGTCATCCAACGCGGCACCCACACAGCTGAGCAGGATGTGGTTGATGGTGACCGAGTACTTGTCGGCCACCTTCTGCAGATCGGCCATCGGCAAGACGGCCACCGCGGCTGTCGAGTCCCCTGACAGCGAGCAATTCAGAGCCGTCTTGGGTGCCTTCACATTCAGATGTCGAGCCGCCCTTTTGCTGCGGGCAACCCGGGCCGAGGTGGCCAGGAGTCGCGGCAGTCGACGTAGGCGACGGCCTTTACGCGTGATGGCATCACGCACCACTGCCGACGGCTGCGCAGGGAAGGTCGAGGACTCGGGGATCGGTTTGGCCGGCCGGTCGCTCAGGTCGCCCGGGGTCATCAAGCATCCGACGACGTCCATCGTCGAATCGCCGTCGACGAGGAGATGGTGAACGACCGAGATGATGTAGGACTCTTCGGTGTCCTTTCCGTCCAGAACATACATGTGCCACAATGGTTCCCGCCGGTCCAGATGCATGGCGCGGACGTGCGCGAGCGCCTTTGCGGCGCCGACAGCACCGCCGGGAGCAGGCATCGGCAGCGCCGTCACGTGAGCCGAGATGTCGATTTCGGGGTGGGCGACCAGCATCGGCCGGTCCGGGTTGAACCACGGGTCGTAGAGCACTTTGCGATATGCCGGCATCAGGTGCATCCGGTTGGCGAGCGCAGAGATCACATACTCACGCAGATCGCCTGTCACCGAACTGCGGTCGACCAGGATGAGGGACATGCCGTTGCCAACCTGAAGGTTGGTCTCCTGGTAGAGCTGCCAGGCGTCCATGCCGCTGACCCGCTCAGCACGGGCGGCCTCTACGGAGGTCACGGGGCGCTGTAGAACTGTCGTACCCAGTGCCGGTACTTGCCGATCGGACCATCGCCCGGGGTGAGCTTGGGATGTTCCAGATACACCTTGTCATCCCAGATCCGCTGGTCCTGCTGCACTTCGTAGGCCACGACCTGAAGCACGATCCAGCCCAGAAGACGTTCGACCGGCGCCAAGATGGTGTGCAACAGTTTGTTCCGCGCCCGCTTCTTGGCGCTGATGCCGATGTAGATGTCGACATTTCGTTCGGCCACCGGCGTCGGGAGCACCATCTGACGGACTTTCCACCCACCCTGGATGGCGATCTCCACCAGTGAGAAGCCGAGCCCCATGAGGACGGACTCGAAGTGGAAGCTGACGCCTCCGATCACCGGGACCGGCTTCGTGCCGCCGTATTCGGTATAGATACGTGGACCGTCGATCTGCATCGGCTTGGGCACCACGAAGTTCCGGAACTTGTGGATTGTCGCGAAGTGCGCGTGGTCCAGCCCGTTCTCGTTGACCTCCTGTGGGTGGGTCTTGAAATGCAGCTTCTTCGTTGCGATGGGATGCCAATCGGGATCAGACTCAGGCAGCCCGAGATCGAATGCCGGCTCCTGCCCGGGCGGACCGTGATAGACCATGATCATGCCCAGGTGATTGCGGACTGGCAGCGTCTTGAGGGCGGCGCCGCGCGGCGGCTCGCCGGTGGGAGTCGAGACGCACGTACCCGATGGGGAGAACTTGAACTCGTGGAACGGGCACACGACCGTCTCACCGTCCACCCAACCGCGCTTGCCGATGTGCGCACCCAGGTGGGGGCAGTAGGGCTCGGCAGCGGACAGTCTTCCCGACTTCGTCCGGAAGATGATGATCTCACCGTCCAGGAAGCGTCTCGTCAGGACTGCGCCAGGAGCGAGTTCATGGGCGAAAGCTACTGCGTACCAGCTGTATGGGAAGGGCGGAAATGCGTCTCCGGCCCGACTGAGGGGGGTCGACTCGGTTGCCGAGCTCATCAATGCCCTTTCACGTTCGCGTGCGGAAGCATAGGCAGGGAACGACTTTGAGAGACGCTCGCGTCAATTACTAGAACACGTTCTAGTTGCCATCATACAGAATCGTCCGCGGCGTCTCATTCTCGTGATGTCCCGCCACCCCAAGACTCGCCGGCGGTAGTAGCGGCGACCCCGCTACTTGCTGTCGGGAAAGTGCGGTCCCGCGCTCGGCGGCGGCCAGGTGATCGTGTCGCCGCTCTCGCGGACACCCCACTTGCGCTTCGGGGGCTGCCGCATGTCCGGGTGCGAATCCGTCACCGGGGTGATCGCCACCGAGACCCACACCGCCGTGAGCGCTGCCGCCGCCACCGCGGACGCAGCGCTCGAGAACGCCAGGATGGGGTCTGCCGGGCTGGTGCGCGACCACCAGAAGGCGCCGACCCCGGCGACCGTCGACACCCCGGATAGGTAGGCGGCCGCGACGCACCAACCGAACCGGCGACGGCGCAGGCTGATGACCGAACAGACCGCAGCGCCGGCGCCCAACACGGACGCGACCAGCGGCACGCCCCCGCCGACGACCCACGCGGTGATCGCCGTCATGATCAACACCGTCGTCGCAGTCCACGCCACGCGACGTGCCCAGCTGGGCAGATAGACCTCGTCGAGCACCCGGCGTCCGATCTGCCTGAGAGTCGCCTCGATCGACTGGTCGCGCGATCTCAGACCGAACACGGGGCTCACCTCCTGACGAAAAGCCTGGTGTCGAGGATAGTCGCGCCCACAAACCGCCTGTTCAGAAGCCGTCGAGGTACTCGGCATATGCCGGCAGATCCAGCTGGCCGTGCCCGGACAGCCCGATCACCACGACCTGCTCCCGGGGATCATCGGCGACGTGCGCGGCCGCGGCGGCGATGGCGTGCGTCGCCTCCGGGGCCGGCACGATGCCCTGGGTCCGCGCGAACTGCACTCCGGCGGCGAACGCGTCGTGTTGCGAGATCGCCACGCCCTCCACCAGGCCGAGCTCAACGGTGTGGCTGAGCGCGGGCGCCATGCCGTGGTAGCGCAGCCCGCCCGCGTGGATCGGGTCCGGCACGAAATCCATGCCGAGCGTGTGCATCTTCAGCAGCGGGGTCAGTCCGGCCACATCACCGTGGTCGTAGCGATACTCGCCCTGGGTGATCGACGGGCACGCGGCCGGCTCGGCAGCCACGATCCGCGGGTTCGAACGGCCGTGGATCTTCTCCCGCAGGAACGGGAACGACAGCCCGGCGAGGTTGGAACCGCCACCGGCGCAACCGAATACGACGTCGGCGCCGTCGGCCTCCACCAGTGCCAGCTGCGCGACGGCCTCCTGGCCGATCACGGTCTGGTGCAGCACCACATGGTTGAGCACGCTGCCCAGCGCATAGCGGGCGTCCGGGTCGGCCGCGGCGACCTCGACCGCCTCGCTGACCGCCATACCGAGGCTGCCGCTGGTGTCCGGATCCTTGGCCAAGATGGCGCGCCCCGCCGCGGTGAGCGTCGACGGGCTCGAGTGCACCGTGCCGCCGTAGGTCCGCATCAAATGCCCGCGATACGGCTTGGACTCGTAGGAGGCGCGGACCTGCCACACCTCGACCTGCAGGCCGAACTGGGCCCCGGCGAACGACAAGGCGCTTCCCCACTGGCCGGCCCCGGTCTCGGTTGTCAGCTTCCGCACACCGTCGAGGGAGTTGTAGTAGGCCTGCGCGACCGCCGAGTTGGTCTTGTGGCTGCCCACCGGGCTGACACCCTCGTACTTGACGTAGATGCGCGCCCCGGTGTTCAGGGCCTGCTCGAAGCGCCGGGCACGGATCAGCGGCGACGGACGCCACATCGAGTAGATCTCCCGCACCTCCTGCGGGATCTCGATGTAGGCCTCGGTGGCCACCTCCTGCGCGATCAATCCGCTGGCGAACAGCGGCGCGAGGTCGTCGGGGCCGACCGGTTCCTTGGTCGCGGGATGCAGATGCGGCGGGATGGGCTCGGAGAGCTCGGCCGCCAGGTTGTACCAGTGCGTCGGCACCTGCACGGTGACGAGGTCCGGATGGGTGGCGTCGAGCTGTTCGGTCATGCCGGACACCCTAACGGTCGCGCTCCTACGGCTCCTTTGCCCCGATCAGCGCTTCGGAGATGACGCCGGTCGCGTTCTTCAGGGCGGGAACGGCACGGGCCATCAGGTCCTTGCCCATCCGCCCCGAGGGGCCGGAGATGCCGATCGCCATCGGAGTCGGCGCACCCGGAACCGCCATCGCGACGGAGCGAACGCCGACCTCGCATTCCTCGTCGTCGATCGCATAACCGTCGGCGCGCACGCGCTCGACGTTCGCGAAGACTGCGGAGAGGGTCGAGGCACTGTTCTCGGTCGGCGCCGGCAGTCCGGACTGCGTCACCAGTTTCAGGATGCGCGCATCGTCCAGTTCGGCCAGGACGGCCTTGCCCACACCGGACGTGTGCAGACCGACGCGCTTGCCGACCTCGTTGTTCGTCCGCATCGTCTGGGCAGACGGAACCTGCACGGTGTAGATCACCATGTCACCGTCGAGCACCGCGAGACTCGCCGTCTCCGAAAGTTCGTCGACCAACGACTGCAGCACCGGACCCGCGACGGCGCCCAGCTGGCGGTTGGCGACCTCACCGAGCCGGATCAACCTCGGACCCAACGCATAGCGGCGGTTGGGTAGCTGACGCACATATCCGAGGCCGACCAGGGTGCGCAGCAGACGGTGGATCGTCGGCGGCGGCAACGGAGACTCCGCGGACAGCTCGGTCAGGGAGCACTCCCCTCCCGCGCGGCCGATCAACTCCATCAACTCGAACGCGCGCTCCACCGACTGCACGCCGCCTGATTTCTCCGCCATACGTCCACTCCCGGCCGCCGATGTCGTTTCCATTCAACATAACGAGAATGGATTCCACAATATGGAAGTTGCTGGCGAACGGTCGCTCGACGTGTACTTTTCACAGCAAGCCCACTAAACTCCACAATGTGGAATTTCAGTGCCGTGTCCGACCAGGGGGCAACACGTGACACGCCGCCTCAACGACGCCGTGCTGGCCCACATCGACCGTCGCCTTGCGACCGCCGATGCCCAACTGGCGAGCCGATACCCCGGCGATGACGGGCGCCGCCAGCCGGTGCACACCGTCTACATCCCGGGCAACCGGTATTCGGCGACGATGCCCGCCGAGTGGGGAGTTACCGCGCTCACCGCCGCGAACGACGCCGGCGGACTCGACACGGTGGCCGCACTCGTCGGCGTGACCGGCGAAACCGACTGCGAGCCAGAGACTCTCGCAGCCCTCGTCGAGAACAAGCTGACCACCGAGCCGATCGAGGACCTTCGCATCGACTTCGAGGACGGCTACGGAACCTTCGACGATGCGACCGAGGACGCCGACGTCACGCGGGCAATTGCCGAACTGCGCCGGGCGCTCGACGCCGGTACCTCGACGCCGTTCGTCGGTACGCGGTTCAAGTGCCTGGAAGCCGGCACCCGCGCGCGCGGGCTGCGCACGCTGGACATGTTCGTCAGCGGACTCGTCGAATCCGGCGGTCTCCCGGACGGTCTGACCCTGACCCTGCCCAAGGTGACCTCCGTCGACCAGGTCGAGGCCATGGTCGCGGTCGCGAGCGCGCTGGAAACCGCGAACGGTCTGCCGGATGGCCGCATCCGTTTCGAAGTGCAGGTCGAGACGCCGCAGGCGATCCTCGGCGCCGACGGCCGCGCACCCGTGGCCCAGTTCATCCACGCCGGGCAGGGCCGTGTGAGCTCGTTGCACTACGGCACCTACGACTACTCGGCCTCTCTCGGTATCGCGGCCGCCTACCAGTCGATGGAGCACCCGGCCGCTGATCACGCGAAGAGCGTCATGCAGCTTGCCGTGGCGGGAACCGGTGTGCACATGTCCGACGGCTCGACGAACATCGTCCCGGCCGGTGACCGCGACGATGTCGCCGCGGCGTGGAAGTTGCACGCGCGGTTGGTCCGCCGCCATCTGGAGCGCGGTATCTACCAGGGTTGGGACATGCACCCCGCCCAGCTCGTCACCCGTTATTTGGCGACGTATGCGTTCTACCGGGGCGCCTTCGCGCCCGCCGCGACGCGCCTGCGCAACTACGTCCACCGGCTGGACTCGTCGGTCATGGACGAGCCGGCCACCGCGCGCGCACTGGCCAACGGGATCCATCGTGGCAGTGTGTGCGGCGCCCTCACCGTCGACGAGATCGAGACGGCCATCGACCTTCCCCTGTCCACCGTGCGCGATATCGCGCTCGGCCGCCCAACAAGGAGCCATCCGTGACCTCAGCGCAGTACTACACGCCCCGCGGCGGCCTGCCCCCGCAGACCGATCTGCTGACCGACCGCGCCATCGTCACCGAGGCCTACACCGTCATCCCCCGCGGCGTGCTCTCCGACATCGTCACCTCGGTGTTCCCGGAGTGGACCGACACCCGTGCCTGGATCCTCAACCGGCCGGTCGCCGGTGGCGCGACGACGTACTTCCAGGCGATCGTCGAGGTCAAGCCGGGTGGCGGGGCGCAGCGACCCGAGCCCCAGCCCGAGGTGCAGAGCTTCCTGTTCGTCACCTCGGGTGCGCTCACCGTCGACGCAGCAGGCCAGTCGCAGACTCTCACCGAGGGCGGCTTCGCCTACCTGCCGGCGGGCACCGACTGGTCGGCCCACAACAACGGTGACTCCGACGCGACGTTCGTCTGGATCCGCAAGCGCTACGAGGCCATCGAGGGCCACGCCCCATCGGTGAAGTTCGGCAACGAGCAGGACATCGAGCCGTCCGCCATGCCGGGGACTGACGGCAAATGGCGCACGACGCGCATGCTCGACCCGCAGGACCTCGCATACGACATGCACGTCAACGTCGTCACGTTCGAGCCCGGCGCGGTCATTCCCTTCGCCGAGACCCACGTGATGGAGCACGGCCTGCTGATGCTCGAAGGCAAGGCCGTCTATCACCTCAACGGCGACTGGGTCGAGGTTCAGGAAGGCGACTTTCTGGCGCTGCGCGCGTTCTGCCCGCAGGCCTGCTACGCGGGCGGTCCGTCGAACTTCCGTTACCTGCTGTACAAGGACGTCAACCGCCAGATCATGCTCTGACGGGAATCGGCTGGCCTACAACGGAAAAGGCCAGCCGATGACCTTCTTCTGCCGCGGGGTCGCGTAGGTACGCACCTTGGAGGTGGACAGCCCCATCCGCACCAGACCTTCGGCGATGGTGACCGCCGCGCGGACGCCGTCGACGATCGGGACGCCGGTCGCGGCCCGGACCTTCTCCTCGAGTTCGGCCATGCCGCCGCAGCCCAGACAGATCACTTCGGCGTGATCGTGCTCGACCGCCTCTCGGGCCTGGCGCACGATCGCCTCGACGGCGCGTTCCGGATCTGATTCGAGTTCGAGCACACCGAGTCCGGACGCCCGCACCGACGCGCAGCGCGCGTCGAGTCCGGCGAGCTTGAGCCGGTCCTCGATCAGCGGGACGGTGCGGTCGAGCGTGGTGACGACCGAGTACTTGTGTCCGAGATACATCGCGGTCGACGCGGCCGCCTCGGTGATGTCGACCACCGGGACGTCGAGCAACTCCTGCAGACCTTCGCGGCCGTGCTCGCCGTAGCCGGCCTGGATCACCGCGTCGAACGGTTCGGGGTATGACGTGATCGCGTCCATGACGGCGATGGCCGCGAGGTAGCTCTCGAAGTTTCCCTCGCACGAGTCGGCGCCGAACCTCGGTGTGATGCCGACGATCTCGGTATCTGCCGAGGCGACGCCGCGCGCTGACTCGGCGATCGCCTCGGTCATCGAGGCAGTGGTGTTGACGTTGGCGACGAGGATCCTCATGACGCTCCCCTAGTGCGTGCTGTCCACGGCGATCGGCTCACCGGAGACATCGTTGAACGGTCCGCGGCGGTCTGCAACCACCAGGTACACGATCGCACCGAGTCCGGCACCGATGAACCAGGAGAACTCCGCGACCACCGCGAAGGCTGGGACGAACGCCAGCAGCAGGGCCACCACCGAGGTGACGACGAGGGCAGCCACAGCCCGGACGTTGACGCCCTTCGTGTAGTGGTATTCACCGTTCTCATCGGTCGTGAACAGGTCCAGCACGTTGATCTTCGAGCGACGCACCAGCCAGTAGTCGGCCATGATGATGCCGAACAGCGGGCCGAGAATCGCGCCGAGCCCACCGAGGAAGTAGTTGATGACCGCCGGGGTGTTGTACAGGTTCCACGGCAGGATCACCAGACCGATGACGGCCGAGATGAACGCTGCGCGACGGAAGTTCAGGTGCTTCGGGAAAAGGTTGTTCAGCGCATAGATCGGCGCGACGAAGTTCGCCATCAGGTTCACGGCAATGGTCAGGATCAGCAGCGCCAGTGCTGCGAGCACGAGCAGCAGGGTGTTCGGCACTTCCTGGACGATGTCGGCGGGTGCCTCGATGATGCGTCCGTCGATGCGGAACTGCGCACCGGCCATGACGATCACGATGGCGCCGAACACCAGCATGTTGAGCGGGATGCCCCAGAAGTTGCCGCCCACGATGGCCCGCTTCGAGGTCGCGTTGCGGGTGAAGTCGCAGAAGTTGAGCACGAACGTGCCGTAGATGGCCACCCACAGGCTGGCACCGCCGATGATCTTCAACCACATGTCCACACCGGTCAGCGAGTCCGGTGTGCTCCAGGCGATGCCCCAGTCGGCGTTGCTGAGCATCCAGATCGCGAGCGCGATCATGGTGAACAGGATCACCGGGCCGGCGAACGCCTCGTACTTGCGGATCATCTCCATGCCGTAGCTCACGATGATCACCTGGACCACCCAGAGCGCGACGAACGAGATCCAGCCGAGCGTCGAGAGCCCCAGGAAGCTGTTCGAGTCGAGGGCATCGGCGGACGGCGCGAGCGCGATGATCATGATGCGCAGCACCACCGACGCCAGGTAGGTCTGGATGCCGAACCACGCGATCGCGACGGCGCCGCGGATGAGGGCCGGGATCTGCGCACCGCTGGTGCCGAACGCGATGCGGCTCATCACCGGGAACGGGACACCGGTCTTCTCCCCCATGAACCCGGACAGGTTGAGCAGCAGAAAGAGGAAGACACCGCCGAGCGTCAAGGCGAGCAGGATCTGCCACCCACCGAGGCCGAGGGCGAACAGGCCGATGGCGAACGCGTAGTTGCCGAGGCTGTGCACGTCGTTCGCCCACAGGGTGAAGATGTTGTAGCCACCCCACCGGCGGCCCTCGCGCTTGGTGGGGGCGAGATCGGGGTTGTAGAGATGCGGACTCACGCCGGCGAGCGCGGTTGCATCGCCGCGGCTGGAGTCGCCGATCAGCCCGGTGGACTCTGTGCTCATGAACATGCCTGTCACGGTCGGAGCGCCGACGCGCCGCGTCGCCGCTAGAATTCCACCTTGCGGAAGAAGTGTTCCACAAGTGGGCTAAGTAACTCGCATGGAGACGTCGGCTGTCAACCCTCCAGGGTGATTGACTGGCCTTTGCCGCCGCATCTAGAGTCCCCTTGAGTGGACTATCAGTTCCACGATGAGGAATTAATCCGGCAGCAACGGAGACACCCATGACCGCCGACACCCCTGAGCAGCCGAACCACTCCGACCTCGACCTGGTGGTGCGCGGCAAACGCACGCTGACGACGGCGGGAATCGTCGAGCGCGAGATCGGTATCCGCGATGGTCGCATCGTCGCGATCGAGCCGCTGGGCAGCAACCTCCCCGCCGCCGAGATCATCGAACTCACCGACGAGCAGGTGATGATCCCCGGGCTGGTTGACACGCACGTGCACGTCAACGAGCCGGGCCGTACCGAATGGGAGGGGTTCGACTCCGCCACCCGCGCAGCAGCCGCCGGTGGAGTGACCACCCTGATCGACATGCCACTGAACTCGATCCCGCCGACGGTCAACGTCGAAGCACTCAACGCCAAGCGTGCGGCGGCATCGGGCAAGTGCCACATCGATGTCGGCTTCTGGGGCGGCGCGATCCCCGGCAACACCGGCGATCTACGCGGCCTGCACGACGACGGCGTGTTCGGGTTCAAATGCTTCCTGCTGCACTCCGGGGTCGACGAGTTCCCGCATCTCGACGCCGACGAGATGGAGAAGGACATGGCCGTTCTGGCCGGCTTCGACTCCATGATGATCGTGCACGCCGAGGACTCTCGCGCCATCGATCACGCCCCCACCGCCGAGGGTGACCGGTACAGCCGCTTCCTGGCGTCCCGGCCGCGCGGCGCCGAGAATGTGGCGATCGCCGAGGTGATCGAACGCGCACGGTGGACCGGAGCCCGCGCGCACATCCTGCATCTGTCGTCGTCGGACGCCCTGCCGATGCTCGCGACCGCCAAGCGCGACGGAGTCCGGATCACCGTCGAGACGTGCCCGCACTACCTGACACTGCTCGCCGAGGAGATCCCCAACGGCGCGACGGCGTTCAAGTGCTGTCCGCCGATCCGGGAGGCCTCGAATCGCGAGCTTTTGTGGCAGGGCCTGCTCGACGGCACCATCGACTGCATCGTCAGTGACCATTCCCCGTCGACGATCGACCTGAAGGACGTCGAGAACGGCGACTTCGGCGTGGCCTGGGGCGGCGTCGCCTCGCTGCAGCTCGGGCTGTCGTTGATCTGGACCGAGGCCAAGCGACGTGGCATCGCGCTCACCCGGGTGGTCGACTGGATGGCGGCCAAGCCCGCCGAACTCGCCGGCTTGACCAACAAGGGCAAGATCGCGCTGGGCTACGACGCCGACTTCGCGATCTTCGAGCCCGAGTCCGCCCAGGTGGTCGACGTGCACAAACTCCATCACAAGAACCCGATCACCCCGTACGACGGCCGTGCAGTCGCCGGCGTCGTCACGGGCACCTGGCTGCGCGGGAAGAAGATCGACTTCAAGAACCCGCAGGGCCGGATGCTGCGGCGCGGCGGCGTGTAGCGCACCGTCGTTTGAGAGCGCCGTAATTTGAAGGCGCGGAGTGTGAAGTTCACCGATGCGCAGTTGATTCCGTACCCTTCCCCCGTGAGCGCCATCGACCCCGACAAGCTGAGAACCTGCCTGCAGGTGCTGGCCGACATTGAGGCGTTGCCGCCCGAACACCCCGACGCCGTTGCCGTGCGCAGGGCCACGGCCGGCATCTTCAAGTCGGTCCGCAAGGCCCGTCGGCATGCCAAACGCGACGCCATCGCAGCGGCCGACCGCGCCGTCATCGCCGCCACCGCCACGGGTGCACCGGGCCGCATCGACGACGAGACGGCCGGGCTGCCCCTGGTGTCCACCGCCGAGGGAGCCACCGCGGGCACCCTGCAGCGCTCCCGGGCCTGCTACGTCTGCAAGACCCATCACACCGTGGTCGACGCGTTCTACCACCAGCTCTGCCCGAGCTGCGCGGCACTCAACAGAGCCAAGCGCGACGCCCGCACCGACCTGAGCGGTCGGCGCGCCCTGCTCACCGGTGGCCGCGCGAAGATCGGTATGTACATCGCGCTGCGGCTGCTGCGTGACGGCGCGCACACGACCATCACGACCCGTTTCCCGCACGACGCCGTGCGGCGCTTCGCCGCGATGCCCGACAGCTCCGACTGGCTGCACCGGCTGCGCATCGTGGGCATCGACCTGCGCGATCCCGCGCAAGTCGTCGCGCTGGCCGACACCGTCGCCGCGCAGGGTCCGCTGGACATCCTGATCAACAACGCCGCCCAGACGGTGCGCCGCTCACCGGGCTCGTACGCGGCACTGGTCGAGGCCGAGCGCACCCCACCGGCCGAACTCGAACTCGTCGACGTCGTCTCGTTCGACCGTGTCAGTGACGCCCACCCGGCGGCTCTCGCCGGCAGCCTGGCCGAGAAACACACCCCGCACGCGGTCACCGAGCTCGCCCTGGCGGCGCGCAGCGCCTCCCCGGAACGGATCGCGGCGGGCACAGCCATCGACGCGGGCGGGCTGCTGCCCGACACCGCGCCGGTCAACAGCTGGACCCAGCGGGTCCACGAGATCGACGCCATGGAACTCCTCGAAGTCCAGCTGTGCAATCAGACGGCGCCGTTCATCTTGGTCAGCCGGCTGCGGCCTGCCATGGCCGCCTCGCCGGCGCGCCGCAAGTACGTCGTCAACGTCTCGGCGATGGAAGGGCAGTTCAGCCGGGCCTACAAGGGCCCCGGTCACCCGCACACCAACATGGCCAAGGCCGCGCTGAACATGCTCACGCGCACCAGCGCCGGCGAAATGCTGGAGCAGGACGGCATATTGATGACCGCGGTGGACACCGGCTGGATCACTGACGAACGCCCGCATCCGACGAAGCTGCGCCTGGCCGACGAAGGCTTCCACGCCCCACTGGATCTGGTCGACGGAGCCGCGCGCGTCTATGACCCGATCGTGCGCGGGGAGGCCGGCGAGGACCTGTACGGCTGTTTCCTGAAGGACTATTCGCCGGGCAACTGGTAGTGGGTTCTGTCCGCACCGCCGCGGTGATCTGGATACTCGGCGCGACCGTGTATCTGGTGTGCGAGGCCGTCGCGGCGGCGGGTTTACCTGGCTACAGCTACTCTGCGGACTACATCAGCGATCTGGGCGTCAGCGACGTGATGAACGTCGGCGCGTTCATGGTGCACGGCATCCTGTTCGGGATCGCAGCTGCGGTGCTGGCCCGGGGCCGCGCGACGACGGCGGCGCGGGTGTTCTTGGTTGCCGCAGTGGCGAATACCGTGGGCAACATCCTGGTGGGCACGTTTCACAGCGGGACGCCCGACGCGCGCTGGCACGTCGTCGGCGCGGGTCTGGCCATCGTCGGCGGCAACGTCGCGGTGATCGCGGCGGGCTTCGCCGGCCGCGCGCTCCAGGCGCCTCCCTGGGCGCGGTGGGCGAGTTTCGCATTCGGGACCTTCGGCCTGGTGTGCCTGATCACGCTGATCGTCGACGGCGCCAACGGTTCCCGCGTGTTACCGGCCGGCCTCGTGGAGAGAGGTTCGGTGTACCCGATCATCGCCTGGGAACTGCTTGCCGGTTTTACGCTTCTACGCCGGCGGTAGACATCCGGTGTAGCGGGCGTGCGCACGCCTGTTCAACGATAGGGCCGGAAGAATTCCCGTAGCTCGGTCGCGTAGAGCTCGGGCTGCTCGAAGGGCGCGAAATGGCCGCCGCGAGGAGGTTCGCTGATGTACACGGCGTTGCTCACACGGTGCAGCCAGGCATGCGGCGGTCGGACGATGTCACCCGCGAACAGCGAATAGCCCGAAGGGACTTCGACGCGGCGCATGAGTTGCTCGGGATCGATCTGGGCGTTCGCGCGATACATCCGCATCGACGAGCCGACGGTCGACGTCAGCCAGTAGATCGTCACGTTGGTCAGGATCTCGTCTTTGGTGAAGACGCTTTCGACATCGCCGCCGCAGTCGCTCCAGGCGCGCAGCTTTTCCACGATCCATGCGGCCAGACCGGCCGGCGAGTCATTGAGGGCGGTAGCAGCGGTCTGCGGTTTGGTGCGGTGGATCGCGGAGTATGCACCTTCTTCCGCTCCCCACTTCGCCGCTCCCGCCATCCATCGACGCTCCTCCGGTGTCAGCTCGAGCGTCGCTGGATCGACGGCGGGCAGGCCCGCATCCATGCGATGCACCGCCACGACACGATCCGGGAAGTCCAGGGCGAGGAATCGGCTGACACTACTGCCGATATCGCCGCCGGCCGCCCCGAACCGGTCGTAGCCCAAGATGTCCATGAGGCGGGCCCACAGTTCCGACACCTGCATCGTGTTCAGGGTGCGTTGCGGCTGCGCAGAGAAGCCGAAGCCGGGCAGATCGGGCACCACGACGTCGAAGGCATCGGCGGGATCGCCGCCGTAGCGAGCGGGATCGGTCAGCAGCGGAATCACTTTCGTGTATCGCCAGAATGAGTCTGGCCAGCCGTGCGTCAGTATCAACGGGAGCGGATCCGGCGTCCCCGCGACGGCACGAGCATGCACGAAGTGGATGTCGAGTCCGTTCACCGGCACCTGAAAGCGGGGCAACCTCGCGAGTGCCTCTTCCTGCTCCGACCAGCGGAAGCCGCGCGCCCAGTAGTCGACCAGCTCCCGGAGGTAGGACGTGTCTGCGCCGAGCGACCACCCCGCATCGTCAGGCGTGTCGGGCCATCGTGTCGCGAGTAAACGGTGGCGGAGGTCGGCGACCTGCTCGTCGGTGGCGCGCCACGTGAAGGACGCCGGCGCATCGGTCATCGCCCCTGACCGCCAGTTCTCGTGATCGCCTCTTCCGTGACGGGGGTGAAGAGATTCACGAGGTTCCCGTCTGGATCGCGAAGCAGGAGCGAACGATTGCCCCAGGGCATGGTAGTGGGCCTCTGCACGAACTCGTCGACGAACGACGACAGGAGCTCATACTGGGCGTCCACATCGTCAACCTTGAATTCCACTATGACGGAACGGTTCTGGGCCGGTACGGCCGAACCTTCGCCGAAGAGCGCTGTGGTCTGGGTATGTCCGATGGCCAACGTGAACGACGGGAAGTGCAACTCGGCGAACACGGGCAGGTAGCGCACCGCGCTGACGCCGGTGACCCGTTCATAGAAGTCGACGAGGCGGTCGAGGTCGTCGGTGATCATGCGAATGGAAACGAGGTTCACAATCGTGACTCCTTCTCGACGACCCAGCTCTACTGTAGCTGGCTGCCGCTTTCGACATCCTGACGCAGAGCGGGGTGGGCGGCTTCAGCGTCGATGAGGTCGTCCGCCGGTCCGGGGTCGCCAAGACGACCATCTACCGCCACTGGCCCTCCCGAGAGGCGTTGGTGCTCGACGCCGTCGGTGGTCCCGTCGATCGTGGACGTCGCCGAGCGTGACAAAGGCTTCGCGATGGTCCACGGCGCGATCCAGCGGGGTCATTCGGAACCGTTGCGCCACCTGCTCAACCGAGCCGTCGAGCGCGGCCAACTACCACCGAACAGCGATATCCCTCAGCTGGTCACCGCCCTGGTCGGCCCGCTGTACTACCGTCGCAGGTTTTCCCGCGAACCGATCGATGCGGCTTTTGCACGGGCAATCGCCATGCAGGTCATCAGTGCAGGTGTCAGGTGACCCATCGAGCGCCATCCTGAACGCCGCGGAGTTTCATGGTCGATTCCTGTGAATATGAGCCTTGGCGGAATACCTCGGTCATCGCGCTGCGTTCCAGCTGACGACAGAGTCCTGCTCTGTATCACTGCCTGTTCGCGAGACTGCTTGCATGCCAGGATGATTCGGAAGTCAGACGAGATCGGAGGTCGCATGCTGGCCGCGCGCTTTCACCGTTACGGAGAGCCCGACGTACTGGTTGTCGAGCAGGCTCCCGAACCTCACGCCGGCGTGGACGCCGTTCGCATCAAGGTGCGCGCGATGAGTGTGAACCCGATCGATTACCTGCTGCGCGCCGGGACCGTCCGAGACGTCCTTCCGCTCGAGCTACCCGCAATCCCCGGACGCGACGCCGCCGGAGTAATCGACGAAGTGGGCGAGGGCGTGTCGAACGCCAGCGTGGGTGACTTGGTCTTCGGTCTCGGCGGCCTGGCTGACACCGCGGCGGAGTTCGCAGTGCTGACGGCGTGGAGCGCCGTCCCGGCCACCTGGTCCGTCGAGGAAGCGGCCGCCGCCGGGCTGGCCTCCGTGACGGCGGCAGGTGCGATCGACGTGCTGGGAGACCTCAGCGGTAGCACACTGCTGATCGAGGGCGCCTCAGGCGCCGTGGGAAGTGCCGCAGCTGCTTTCGCGCTTGCCGCCGGGGCTCGCGTGATCGGTACAGCCCGACCCGCCAACCTCCAGTACCTGACCGACCTGGGGGTACTGGCGACCACCTATGGCCCGGGGCTGGCCGAGCGGGTCGACGTGCTGGCGCCCGACGGTATCGATGTTGCCCTGCACGCGGCACCCTCCGCGTCGTTACCGGACCTCGTCGAGATCGCCGGCGACGCTACCCGTGTCGTGACCGTCATCGACAAGGCGGGAGCCGAGCGGCTGGGTGTCCGCGCCGTGGACGCCGTCAATGACTCCGGACTCCTCGCCCGTGCGGCCGACCTCGGTCAGCGCGGTCTCTACACGCCGCGCGTCGACCGCGTGCTGCCGCTCGCCTCCATCCGGGAAGCACATGCGCTGGCCGAGAGCGGCACGGGCAAGATGGTGATCAAGCTGGCGTGAACCCGAGACCGCCTGATCTGCGTCACATGACAACCACTGTGTGCGACGCATGAGATTGCCGCGAAAGACCGCCGGTCACGATTTCCAGCGAGGCGGTGCCGGGTGCACAGGCGCGAACCAGGATCACGTTCGGCGCGCCCTGCGGTGCAAGCACCTCACCCTTGGCCGTGAGAACGGATTCGCACATGATGCCGACGATCTCGACACTGGCCCCCTCTTGCACGATCGCTCCGGATCCCGGGATCAGGAGCACATCTCCGACACCGAGAATCAGCCGCGACGGCAGTGGTCCCGGTTCACCGGACAGATCGACGAAGCGTGCCATTGCTCGTTGGGCGCCGCCGTCACACGGGGACGTCCACGTCCTCCTCAACTCCCCAGTCACTGTCAGCCATTGTCGAGCCCGTGACCTGTTCTGGCCCGAATACCGACTGAGGATAGAGGAGAGACGCGAACGCGAAGTCGCTTGCGTTGATATCGGTTCCTCCGCGAATCGGCTGGCCATCGAACGTGATCGAGCCGGGCAGCTGGTAGCACATGATCGAGTCCTGGTCGGCGGCCGTCCCGAGGATCGTCGCGTTGTTCAAGGGTGTGAGTACCTGTTGGTCGACCACTTCCTTCGGCCATCCTTGCGTGGCCAAGAAGTACGGATATGCCTTGGCTGGATCGATCCGCGCCACGAGTTCTTGACGCATGTGCTCGTGGGGGAACCCGAGGGTGTGACCGGCCTCGTGACGGATCACTCGCCGGAACTCCGATTCCGGCGTGTTCATCGTGAACGCCTCCAGATTCATCGTTTGGCGATTCGCCGGCACCAGCGTGATATCGGTGCCGAGATAGGAGTAGTAGCCGCCCGGTCCCCGGGATATGCGCACGTCGCCTTGGCCGGCGGTCTCCGCGAAGGAGATCCCGATCCATGTGCTCCAGGCGTTGAGGTGACTGACGATCCGAGTGCGAAGATCGCTGGGTGTCGACTCCATGAAACTCACCGACAGTGTGCGCCGCGACGGCCCCCAGTACTTGGCAGTCGTGATGGTGAGAGCCAGCGGCGAATCAGGCAACGGCGCGTTGACCCCCAGGAACTCGGCCAGGGGTGCGTTCGCAGGGTTCATCCGGACGCTCACCTTCGCCGCCTGCTCATTCAGTCGAGCCGGAAGGCGTTTGATACCGCAAGCGATATCCGCCGCGGGATCCTCGGTGTGGTGCCCATCCGGGGTGATCGTCGACTTCTGCTTGGTCGCCTCTGCCGCGATGCGTCCGATTTCGTCGAGTGCGCGTGCAAGTTGTTCCGCGTCCATGTCGATTGTCCTTTCCCTCATGAGGCGGCTGGCGGAGGTGCCGGCCACACCGAGTCTCGGACGGCATGAGCGGGATGTGGCGAGTAGCGGACTACGCCAATCTGCGTACTTGTGCGGCAAAGATTCGCCCTGATTTTTAGCCTCCCCGCCAGGGGCCTAGCCGTGGCAGCGTCGAAGCCGGATCACCGATGAAAGGCGCGCAATGACAGCCACTCTCGGGACGGGCTCCCGGCTGACCCCGCTCGAACCTGTCGAACTCGAAGCCGCGGCGCTGAACTACCCGCCCAGCAACGTCGCCGCCATTCCCCCACTGGCCGAGCACTGGCAGAAACTCGACTTCCGCGAGATCTTGAGCAGGCCCGCGGCGTTCCTCTCGGTCAGCCAGTCGAACTCGCTGTACAAGCCCGGTGGTGTGCAGTACGCCGAAGGGCACGCCCTGCGTGGCAGCCTCGAGGCGACGGTCAAGGCCGTGCAGGCCGCGCGCGAAGCACCGAACTTCCGGTCCTTCAACTGGATCGGCTTCTCGGTGTTCCGGGACAACTATCCGAAGACGGACTTCGACCGCGTGCAGTACGACGGCTGGACCGGCCACATCGACGCCACACCCGAGCAGATCGCCTGGGACGATGCCCTCGTCGATGAGTTGCGTGCTCTCGTACAGCCGGGCGACAACGAGCTCTACGAGAAGGCGCTGCAGACCGCTTTCGTCGGCACCGACCTGCCCGGCACGTTGCTTCGGCAGCGCGTCGAGGTCGTGGTGATCACCGGCATCCACCTCGACTGGTGCGTCGAGGGCAACGCGCGGGCCGCCCGTGACCACGGCCTGTTGCCGATCATCATCGGCGACGCCACCGGTGCCGCTCACCCCGACCAGGAACCCGCCGCGTTCCGGCGGATCAACGACTTCTTCGCGCCCGTCATCACCTCGGCACAGTTCACGGAGTGGCTGACCCACTGAGGAGCGACCGCGGGCTGGGCACGAGCGCGGTGGCCGCCATGAGTGCCGCGCGCAGCGCACCCCCGTCGCCGGCCGCCAGCCGCACCATCCAGCCGGCCCCGTTGGGCAGGTCGCTCACGCCGGCCAGCACCGGCGCGGCTGCGGCTTCGATGTCCGGAACCAAAGCGGTCATCGCGATGTCCAGGTCGTCGCCGATCACGATCACCGTCGCGAAGGCCATCGGCGCACGGCGGACCCGTGGCATCCCGTCGAGTACTTGCGCATCCAGGGCGAGTAGCCGTCCGTCATGCGCATAGATCTCGACGCAAGATTCATAGCTGCCGAACACCCCGTCGTTCAGGTCGGGGTGCAGCACCACGGCGTCGACCAGAACCGCGTGGCCGCCAGGCGCCACCCAGGCCTGTGTCCGCTGGCGGTAGTGCGCGTGCGGGCTGAGGATGCGCGGCGAGGCGTCGAGCAGCAGCCGGCCGGTGCCGTCCACCCGCACCTCGGTTTCCTCGACGGCCACGTCCCCACCCGGCACCCCGGCGACCATCGTCGCTCCCTGTCCGCGCACGATCGCCGTCCCGCCGTCGCGCACTCCGATGCGCTGGGCGACCGCGTCCCCGGGGATCAGCGTGCCCGCCGCGTTCTGCACCGTCACCGATCCCACCGACGGCTGCGCACTGTCGGCGAACACGCGGCCGACCAGCAACGGCCACCGGTACCGGCGCCGGGTCAACGCGGTGCGACCGCCGACACCGGCGAACTCCAGATCCAGCGATCTGCGGACGGTGTCCGTCACACGAACAGCACCTCGCGTTCGAGCATGTCCATCACCGCGTCCAGCCCGTCGCCACCGCGGGCACTGATCGCGACCACCGGCCGGCCGACGCGCACCTCGTCGGCTTCCTTGAGCATCATCGGCAGGTCCACACCGACGTGCGGCGCGAGGTCAACCTTGTTCACCACCAACAGATCACAGCGCAGCACGCCCGGTCCCCGCTTGCGCGGGATGTCGTCCCCGCCGGCCACGTCGATCACGAACAGCCAATAATCGACGAGGTCGCGCGAGAACGTCGACGCCAGGTTGTCGCCGCCCGATTCCAGCAGGATCATCTCGGTGTCGGGAAACTCGGCCTCCAGCGCGTCCGCGGCGGCGACGTTCAGCGACGGGTCCTCCCGGATCACGGTGTGCGGACAACCCCCGGCCTCGACCGCACGGACGCGCCGCGGGTCGATCAGCCCGGACCGGCGTACCCGCTCGGCATCCTCGGCGGTGACCAGGTCGTTGGTGATCACCGACAGCACCCGCCCGCGGGCGGCGAAACCGGCCAGCAGCGCCTCGACGAGCGCCGTCTTCCCGGACCCGACCGGGCCGCCGATACCGATCCTCGCGGCCCTCATCGCAGCAGGTACTTACGTGAGAAAGGCACCGTCACAGCGGGTTCGGCGGTCAGCAGCTCCCCGTCGGCCCGGACCTCGAAGGTGCGCGGGTCAACCTCGACGTACGGCAGCGCACTGTTGCGCACCATGTCGCTCTTGCGCAGACCCCGCACCGAGGAGATCGGCACCACGTTCTTGCGTAGCCCGAGCCGTTCCGGGACGCCGGCTTCGACGGCCAGCGACGACATGAACACGAACCCCAACTCGGCGGCGGCATCCCCGAGTGCACCCCAGTTCGCGCGCTGGATCACCGGCTCGGACGACGAGATGGACCCGGCCGCGTCGCCGAGCGCCGCCCAAGCGACGAACCCGTTCTTGAGCACGGTCCTCGGTTTGATCCCGAAGAACGCCGGATCCCAGATGACCAGATCGGCGACCTTACCGACCTCGACGGAGCCGATGTGCGTTGCCGCCCCGACCGACAGTGCCGGGTTGATGGTGAGTTTGGCGATGTAGCGTTTGACCCGCTCGTTGTCGGCGGCGACAGTGGTCTCCTCCGGAAGACGCCCGACCCGCTGCTTCATCACCGACGCCAACTGCCAGCAGTTCGCGATGTTCTCCGCGACCCGGCCCATCCCCTGGGTGTCACTACCGAAGATCGAGATCGCACCCATGTCGTGCAGCAGGTCCTCGGCGACCATGGTCTGCGGCCGGATCCGCGCCTCGGCGAACGCGACGTCCTCCGGGACGTCCCAATTCATCAGGTGCGCAAGCATCGTCATCGGCACCCCCTCGTCGAGGCCGCCGAGCGTGTAAGGGTTCGTCGGATTGGTGGTGCCGGGGATGACGTTGTCGTAGCCCACGCAGCGGATCAGGTCCGGTGCATGTCCCCCGCCGGCACCTTCGACGTGGTACAGGTGGATGGTCCGGTCGCCGATGGTGGCCATCGTGGTCTCGGAGAAGCCGAACTCGTTGATCGAGTCGGTGTGCAGATGCACCGCGAAGTCGGCCGAGTCGGCGGCCACCAGGGTCTGGTCGATGATCGCCGGGGACGCGCCGAAATCCTCGTGGATCTTCACCGCGCCCGCCCCGGCGGCCACCATCTCCAGCACCGCCGCCGGATCCGAGGACCCGCGTCCGAACGGCACGTAGTTCATCGGCGTGTACTCGCCGGCCTTGAGGAACAGCCCCAGGTTGCGCGGCCCGCCGGTAGCCACCTCGAACGTCGGCCCCAGGGAGCCGCCGATCAGCGTGGTGGTCCCGGTGGACAGCGCGTGCTCGGTCTGCTGCGGCGAGATCAGGTGCGCGTGGGTCTCGATGGCACCGGCGGTGACGATCATGCCCTCCGCGGGGATCGGCGTCGTCGCCGTGCCGACCACCATGCCCTCGGTGACGCCCGGCATCGTGTCGGGGTTGCCGGCCTTGCCGATGCCCACGATGCGTCCGTCGCGGATCCCGATGTCCGCCTTGACGATCCCGGTCACCGCGTCGACGATCAGCGCGTTCATGATGACGTAGTCCAGCGCCCCGTCGGCGACCAGCGTCGACGGGCGGTAGCCTTCACCGTCGCGCACGCTTTTCCCTGCGCCGCTGAGCAATTCGTAACCCGGAACCGTGTGGTCGTGCTCGACCTCGACGAACAGCTCGGAGTCGGCCAGGCGCACCCGGTCCCCGGTGGTGGGCCCGAACGCGCAGGCATACGCCCTGCGGTCGATCGCGGTCATGACCGTCCCCCGACCGCGCGCTGCAAGGCGTCCGAGTCGTCGAGCGGGCCGTCGACGGTGCCAGAGAACCCCTGGATGACACGGTCGCCGGCCATCGGAACCAGGCTGACCTCCACGGGAATGCCCGGCTCGAACCGCACCCCGGATCCAGACGGGATGTCGAGCTTGTGCCCCCAGGCTGCGCGCCGGTCGAACTCCAGCGCCGCGTTGGTCTCGAAGAAGTGCGACTGGCTGCGCACCTGGATGTCGCGGTCGCCGCGGTTGACGACGGTGAGGACGATCCGCGGTGCACCCGGGAACAGGCGCACCGGTTCGTCGCCGACTATGACCTCACCGGGCACAATCGCGTCCTGTCCCGGGGCGATCGGGTCGATCAGGGTGACGAGTTTGGTTCCGTCGGCGAACGGTGCGTCGACCGCGACGATGCCCACCATGGCGGGTACGCCGGGCTCGCACTGCCTGGCGTGAAGCAGCCCCGTCACGTGGTCGATCACCTCGTCGTAGGCCAGGTTCCGCCGTGCGGCAAGAAGCACCTCGTCGACCAGTAGCGCGACCGCCTCCGGGTGGCTGAGCAGCACCCCCTCGCGCAGGTTGCGCCGTGCCAGTTCCGCGGCGGTGAACACCGTCAGGCGCTCGAGTTCGGTGGGTGTCAGATTCACAGCGTCTCTCCTCAGCTGGCGAACAGGCGCACGCCGTCGCCGCGGCGTTGTGCCGCGATGTCGGCGTAGGCGGTGAACGGGGCGGGGCGGCTACGTGGCCGCAGGGCCAGCACCTCCAGCACACAGGGCAGGAGCGCGGTGGTGACCCGCTGCGCGCCGAGGTGGCCGACGATCCCCAACCGCAGCGCGGCGCCGGTGATTCCGGAGAGCACCTGCCACGCCGCCACCGTCTCGGCGGTGCCCAGGGTCAGCCCCGCCGCGCGCAAGCACACCGCCTGCACGACCGGTAGATGACCGGGTGCGGTTCCGGCCAGGACGCGGTCCCGGTAGTCGGCCACCTCCCCCGCACCACCGATGACCGCGGTGAACGTGGCCAGGGTGGCCGCGCCCGCGCGCCGGGACGCCTCCCGAAGCACCGACATGGTGGCGACCGCCTCGGCGAGCAGGTCGACTCCCGCGGGGTCTGCGGACCACGCGCCGCGCAGCAGCACCCGGTCGCAGTGGTGCCAGCGACCGTGGAGCTGCTCGGCGGTGAACGCCGTGACGTCGTCCTCGTCGCGTACCAGCCCCTCGCGGTGTGAACCCTCCAACCCGGACGAGAACGCGAAGCCGCCGGACGGAAAAGCACTGTCGGCAAACCGGATTGCCGAGATCAGCTGTGCGGTGTCAGTCATCGGCACGCACGACGCGGCCGCTGTCCAACAGGTCGGCGATGCGCGCCGTGTAGTCCGACTCCGCCGACTCCAGGTGCACCACCAGGGCGTCGTCGTGGCGGTCGACCTTCCAGTGCAGATGGCCGGCCAGGAACCCCAGCTGCAGCGCAGCCCCGATATCGGACGCCCGCAACGTCATCCGCGTCGGCGCTCCGGCGCGGACCACGACGGCGCGGTCCGGCTCCAGCAGCAGCACCGCCCCGTCGGCCAGGCCGGTGTCACCGGTCAGCGCCACGGCGTAGTCCACGCCGGCATCGGAGGTGACCCGTAACCGCCTGCGATCCAGGTCGTAGACGTCGAGGTGCACGTACTCCACGGCGTGCAGGTGGCGCAGCTCCTGCAGTCGGGTGGCGACGGCCTCGTCGTCGACCCATCCGACGATGCCGTCCAGCAACCGCACGCTAGGCCGCCTCGCCGGTGACCGGGGCGATCCGGCCGACGACATCCGAATTCTGTTCCAACGCATAGCCGACCTGCAGGATCTCCGGCTCGGCGAACGGCTTGCCGAGGATCTGCACGGCGAGCGGCAGACCGGTGGAGGTGAAGGCGGCGGGCACCGACAGTGATGGCAGGCCGGTGACGTTGGCCGGCGCGGAGTACCGCACGTAGGCCGCGGTCGCGGCCTCGACCGTGCCGTCGGGCCAGGTGATGAACGGATCGGACCGCAGCGTCGCCGGACCCACCAGCGTGGGAGCGAGCAGTACGTCGATGCCGTCGAACATGTCGCGCCACGCGCCCTGGATCAGGGTGCGCAGCCGCAGCGCGTTGACGTAGTCGGTGGCCAGTTCCGCGGCGCCGACCTCCAGCAGCGTGCGCACCTCGTCGGTGAACTTCTCCGGCGAGTGGCGCAGATGGTCGTGGTGGTAAGCGGCGGCTTCGGGCATCATGATGGCCCACTCGGTCGGAATGATGTGCTCGGCCAGGGGGATCTGCACTTCGACCAGTTCGGCGCCCAGCCCTTCCAGGATCGAGGCGGCGGTCGCGGCCGCGGCGGCGGCCTCCGGGTCGATCTGTTCGGTGTAGTAGTCGGTCGGGATGCCGATCTTCTTGCCGGCCACTCCGGCGTCGATTCCGTCGGCCATGTCGGGCACCGGCCGGTCGACGGTGGCCGGGTCGCGCCGGTCGTATCCCGACATCGCGGTCATCACCAGAGCGGAGTCGATGACGTTGCGGCTCAACGGCCCGACGTGGTCGAGCGACCAGGACAGCGAGGCCACCCCGACCCGCGAGGCCCGCCCGTAGGTCGGCTTCAGCCCGACGGTGCCGCACAACGCGGCCGGGATGCGGATCGACCCGCCGGTGTCACTGCCCAGCGCGACGTGCACCACCCCGGCGCCAACGGCCGCACCCGACCCGCCGCTGGACCCGCCCGGCGTCCGGTCCGGTGCCCACGGATTGCCGGACGTCGGTGTGGTTGCACCGTAGGCGAATTCGTGGGTATGGGTCTTTCCGATGAGGATCATCCCGGCGTCGAAGAGTTTCGCGACCGAAACCGAGTCGGCATCCGGGACATAGGTGTCCCGTTGCGCGGAGCTCGAGGTGGTCTTGACCCCGGCGGTGTCGTAGAGGTCCTTGACGCCGAGTGGAATGCCGTGCAGCGGTCCGCGGTAGTTGCCGTCGGTGATCTCCTTCTCGGCGATCTTGGCCTGCTCGAGCGCGAGTTCGGGCGTGGTCGTCACGAAGGCGGTCAGGGTGGGTTCGGTTTCCTCCAGCCGCTGCAGCGCGGAGCGGGTCACCTCGACCGGCGACACCTCCTTGGCCGCGATCTTCGCGGCGACCTCGGTCATCGGGAGTTCGTACAGTTCCATCGGTATGTGCCTTTCTCAGTACCAGCCGGCGTTGAATCCGACCGCGGGGACGGTCTCGCCCAGCCCGTCGACGGAGGCGCGCCGGATCAGCGCGAGGGTGGACGCGTAGGTCTCGAGGTGTTCGGCAAGGCGCTCCGGTGGCATCGTCAGCCCCGCGTACTCGAAGACCGCGGCGATCTCCTCCGCGGACGGTTCTGGGTTCTTGTGGGACATGGGATCTCCTCGTGGTTGTCGGGATCGGTCACATCGGCAGGTCGACGCTGCCGGTGAGGGTCTCGAAGGTGCGGCCGGCGCCGAGCACGGTCGCGTCGGCGCCCGGGCGAGCCATGAGCTGAAGCCCGATCGGGAGCCCGTCGCTGCCGAAGCCGGCGGGCACGGTGAGGGCCGGCATCCCGGTGACGTTGGCGGGGACGGTCAGCGCGTTGATGCCGTCGAGGATCCGCACCGTCTTGCCGCCGAGCTCGACCTCCTCGGCGCCGTAGGGCGGGGCGGTCATCGCGATGGTGGCCGACACCAGCACGTCGACCTCGGAGAACATCGCCTCCATACCGGCGATGACGGCGGCGCGGGCGCGCAGCGCCTCCAGGTACTCGACGCCGGTGTAGGCCGCGCCGGCCGCCAGGGCCTGCTGCACGTCGTCGCCGAACCTGTCCGGGCTCATGCCGGTCTGGGCGGCATGCCAGGTTGCGGCCTCGACCCCGCAGACGACGTTGACGACGTGCGGGCACAACTCGACGTCGGCGAACCGTACCCGACGGATGGTGGCGCCGGCAGCTTCGAGGGTGCGAACGGCGTCGTCGAAGGCCGCGGCCACGTCGGGCGCGAGGCGGTCGCAAAAGTACGGTTCCGCGACCCCGATGACCAGATCGTGCAGCCCGCGGTCGAATTCGGCGCGGAAGTCGGGCACGGGAGCGGGGCTGCTGTACGGATCGGCTGGGTCGTGCCCGGCGATCACCTCGAGCAGTGCGACGGTGTCGGCGACGGTGCGCCCCAGCGGGCCGGTGTGGTCGAGGGTGGAACTGAGCGCGCTGACCCCGCGCCGGCTCACCGTGCCGAAGGTGGGCTTGTGGCCGGTGACCCCGCACAGCGCGGCGGGGATGCGGATCGAGCCGCCGGTGTCGGTGCCGAGCCCGGCGGTCGTGACGCCGGCCGCGATGGCCGCGCCGGTGCCGCCGCTGGAACCGCCGGGGATGCGGTCCAACGACCACGGATTGCGCGTCGGCGGTGTGCTCACCCCGTAGGCGTACTCGTGGGTGGTGGTCTTGCCCAGGATGATCGCCCCGGCTGCCCGGATCCGCCGCACCGCCTCGGAGTCCTCGGTCGCCAGATGCTCCGGTGCGCCCAGCGATCCGTTGCCGGTGCGGTACCCGGCGACGTCGTAGATGTCCTTGACGACCACGGGGAGTCCGGCCAGGGGCCCGGACGGACCGGTCTCCTGCTGGCTCTGGGCCATGGCGAGAGCCTCGTCGGCGAACACCGCGGCGAAGGCCTGCACCTTGTCCTCGGTGCGCGCGATCTGGGCCAGTGCGGCGCGTACCGCACCCACGGGGTCTGCGGTCGCCTGCTCGGTGGTGAGTAGTTCGGTCACGTTGTCCTCTCAGCCCGCGGCCGACAGGTCGGGCTCGAGGACGGCGTCGACGAGCTTGCGGGTGATCTCGGTGCGCGGGTCGGTCAACAGCTGGTCGACCGGCCCGGACTCGACGAGCCTGCCGTGGTCCAGGACGCCGGCGTGTTCGCACATGTGCTCCACGAGTGCGAGGTTGTGGGTGATCAGCAACATCGTCAGTTTGCGCTCGCGCTGAAGGTCTTTCAGCAGATTCAGAATCTGGGCCTGCACGGACACGTCGAGGGCCGCGGTCGGTTCGTCGAGGACGACGAACTCCGGGTCGGTGACCAGCGCCCGGGCGATACCCAGGCGCTGCCGTTGGCCACCGGAGAACTCGTGGATGTAGCGGTCGTAGTGCGACGGCAGCATGCCGACGCGGTCCAGCAACTCCAGCGTCTTCTTCCGCGCCTCGGCAGGCGAGGAGACCAGCCGGAACAGCGTCAGCGGATAGGCGATCTGCGCGCCGACGCTGCGCCGCGGATTGAACGCCGAACCCGAGTCCTGGAAGACGATCTGGATGTGGCGCCGGAAACGGCGCATGTCCAGGTCCGACAAGCCGACCAGCTCGTTGCCGTCGAAAGTCACCGACCCCGACGTGGGGGTCTCCAGCCGCATCACCATCCGGCCTGTGGTGGTCTTCCCGGAGCCGGATTCACCGATCAGACCGAAGGTTTCGCCGCGCTCGATGGCGAAGCTGACCGAGTCCACGGCGACGAAGTCACCGCGTTTGCCGTCCTCGCCGCGCACGGAGAACACCTTGGTCAGGTCGGTCACCCGGATCAGCGGTTCGCTACGCGACATCGGCGGTCTCCTTCGTGGTGTCGCCGTGGAACTCGAACAGCCGCCGGTCGGCGCGCGGCACCCCGCGGGTCGCGTCGTCGAGCCGCAACCGCGGCACCGCACGCATCAGACCCTGCGTGTAGGGGTGGCGCGGTGAGTTCAGTACCTGGTCGACGGTTCCGGATTCGAGGACGTCACCGCGGCGCATGACGGTGACGTCGGTGCAGACGTGGGCCACCACGCCGAAGTCGTGGGTCACCAGCAGGATCGACGTGCCGAGCTCCCGGTTGATCTCGACGAGCAGGTCCAGGATCTGCTTCTGCACGGTGGCGTCCAGTGCGGTGGTCGGCTCGTCGGCCAGGAGCAGTTCGGGCCGGCACGACAGCGCGATGGCGATGACGACGCGCTGCCGCTGGCCACCGGAGAGCTCGTGCGGGTAGGACTTCATCCGGCGCTTCGGGTCGGGCAGCGCCACCAGGTCGAGCACCTCGAGCGCCTTGGCCCGCGCGGCGGTTCTGTCGACGCGCTGATGCAGCCGGATCACCTCCATCAGCTGCGCGCCGATGGTGAACGACGGGTCCAGCGCCGACAGTGCGTTCTGCGAGACCAGCCCGATGTGCGGTCCCCGGATGGCGCGCATCTGTTTGTCGGTCTTGTCCAGCAGGTTCTCGCCGCGGAACAGGATCTCCCCGCTGGTGATCCGAGCGCGGGCGGTGCCCAGCAGCCGGAGCACCGCCAGCGAGGTGACCGACTTACCCGAGCCGGACTCCCCCACCAAACCGAGGACGCCGCCGTCGCGCACGGTGATGTCCGCGTTCTTGACCGCGTGCACCACCCCGCCGTCGGTGTGGAAGTCCACGGACAGGTTCTTGATCTCCAGTGCGTTGTGCATCAGCTGGTCTGCTTTCGTGGGTCGAGGGCGTCACGGATGCCGTCGCCGACGAGGTTGAACGCCAGGGAGACGACGAGGATGAGCAGGCCGGGGATGGTGGCGACGTGATAGATGCCCTCCAGCAGAACGTTTTTCCCGTCCGCGGTCATGATTCCCCAGTCCGGGGTCGGTGGGATGACGCCGACGCCGAGGAAGCTCAGGCCGGAGGCCACGACGATCATCAACCCGCACAGCGTGGTGGCGTAGACCAGCAGCTGCACCACGACGTTGGGCATGAGCTCACGCACCATGAGCAGGATCGGGTTGGCGCCGTAGGCGCGAGCGGCCTCGATGTAGTCCTTCGAGGACTCCTGCACTGTGGCGGTGTAGGCAACCCGCGCCATGTACGGGACCAGCGTGATGCCGATCGCGAGCATCACGTTGCCCAGGCCGGCGCCCAGCACCGCCGACAACGCGATCGCCAGCAGCACCAGCGGGAACGCGAACAGCACGTCGAGGATCCGCATCAGCGTCTCACCGGCGCGGCTGCGCCGGTAACCGGCGAACAGTCCGATCATCAGTGCCAGCGGGAACACCACCAGCACCGGGACCACCGCGACGGTCAGCGAGTTGCGGCCCCCGTAGAGCAGCCGGGTCCAGATGTCGCGGCCCTGCCCGTCCAGGCCGAGCAGATGACCGTCGGTGCCGATGCCGGCCAGCCGGTTCACCGGGTCGCCCGCCACGGGGTTGTAGGGCGTCAACAGCGGTGCGAAGACCGCGGCCAGTGCCACCAGGACCAGCACCCCCAACGACACCACCGCCCACTTGTCGCGCCCGAACGCGCGGACCGCGAGGCGCCACTGTGGTTGTGCGGCATCCGATTCGGTGCGCATGTCGCCGCCCGCGGGGGCGCGACGGGCGCCGATCAGCGACCGTCCCATGCCGACTGCGGCATCGGTCATTGCACTCATGCTGCGGCCCTTCTCCTGGTTCGCGGATCGAGCAGGCCGACCGCGGTGTCGGCGAAGAGGTTGATGAGCACGAAGGCCAGCGCGATGAACAGCACCCCGGCCTGCACCACCGGGATGTCGCGCTGGGTGATCGAGGTGTAGAGCTGCTGTCCCAGACCGGGCCAGCCGAACACGACCTCGACGAACACCACACCGCCGAGCAGGTAGCCGACCTGCAGGCCGATCACGTTGACGATCGGGGGCAGCGCGTTGCGCAGTGCGTGGCGCCACAGCACCGACGCGGTCGACAGGCCGGACGCTCGCAGGGTGCGGATGTAGTCCTGGGCCAAGATGTCGACCATCACGCTGCGCGTCATCCGGGCGATCACCGCCAGCGGCACCAGCGCGGCCGCGATGGCGGGCAGCACGAGGTGGGCCAGCAGGTCGGTCAGCCCGCCGGGAAACCGCGGGTTGTACATCCCGGAGGTGGGGAGCCACCCGATCGTGATCGCGAAGACGCCGATCAGCAGGAGGCCGAACCAGTACACCGGGACGCTCGCGCCGGCCAGGGAGATGACCATGGAGGCGCGGTCGAAGATGCTGTACTGCTTGTGCGCGGCGATCACCCCGAGCGGGACGGCGACGAGGATGCACAGCAGCAGCGCGGCCCCGGTGAGGATGAGCGTGTTGGCGAACCGGGGCACCATGATGTCGGTGACCGGCGCGTTGACGGTCAGGGACCGGCCCAGGTCGCCCTGCAACAACCCGCCGAGATACTCGACGAACTGGATGGGCAGGGCGCGGTCCAGGCCCAGCTCGGTGCGCAGCGCGGCGACGGTCTCCGCGGTCGCGCCGGTGCCCAAGATGGTGACCGCGGGATCACCCGGGACCATCTGCAGCAGCAGGAACACGATCAGGCTGACGCCGAACAACACCAGAACTGTTGACAGGAACCGACTTCCGACGACACGGGTCATTGTTCGAGCCTCACTTCCGTCAGGTCGTACCACTCCTCGCTGGCCGACACGAACCCCGAGACGTAGGGGGCCAGCACGTAGGGCGCCTTGTCGTTGACGATCGGGACCAGGGCGGCGTCGTCGCTGACGATGTTGTTGGCTTCCCGCCACCACTTCTCGGCCTCCGCGGGGTCCAGCGCGGTGATCGCGTTGTTCATCGCCTCATCCAGCTCGGGGTTGGCGTAGTAACCGACATTGGGCCCGTTGGGTGCTTGCAGTTCCGAGGAGGTGACGATGTAGAGCCAGTAGGGGCTGGTCATCCCCCAGGACATCTGGGCCATTCCGACCCCTTCCTGGGTACCGCGGGCCCACACGCCCAGGTACGAGATCCATTCCTGGGTCTGGATGTTCACGTCGATGCCGATCTCGGCCAGGTTCTGTTGCAGGTATTCGGCCATCTGCGCCGGCATGATCTGGCCAGAGCCGTCGGTCGAGGTGATCAGGGTGGTCTTGAAACCGTTCTCCAGACCGACCGAAGCGAGCAGTTCGCGCGCCTTGTCCAGGTTGCGTTCGTAGACGTCTCTGCGCTCGACGTAGCCGCCGGCCGAGATGGCCTGGACTCCGTAGGCCGGGGTGACCGATCCGCGCAGCAGGTCGCGCGCCATCCCGTCCCGGTCGACGGCCAGGTTGATCGCCTGCCGCACCTCGGGGATCGAGGTGTAGCGGTCCTTCATGTTGAACGACAGGTACCAGGTGTGCGGCGGAATGCCCTCGGACAGTTGGTATCCCTCACTGACGAGGTTGTCGATGCTGTCGGGGTTGGGCACCGCGATCATGTCGACGTCGCCGGAGCGCAGCGCCGCGGTGCGTGCCGACGGGTCCGGCAGCGGCCGGAACACGACACCGTCGATGTTGGGCACCTTGCCCCAGTAGTCGTCGTTGCGGACGAGGTCGATGCGTTCACCGCGGATGCGTTCCTTGAACTTGAACGGCCCGGTGCCCACGGGGTGGTCGGCGATGTCGTCGCCGTAGGTCTGCAGCGCGGTCGGGCTGATGATGGCAGCGGATCCGTTACCGCCCTGGGTGAGCATCCGCAGGAACTCCGAGAACGGCTGCTCGAGATGGATTCTCAGCGTGTACTCGTCGAGCACGTCAACCGATTCCACGAACTTCCAGACGAATCCGGTCTGGCCGCCCGCCCGCGCCGAGTACATCGGGGACTCCTTGTCCCACATTCGGCGGATGTTGTACTTCACAGCCTCGGCGTCCAACGGGGTGCCGTCGTGGAAGCGCACCCCCTGCCGGATGTGGAACGTGTAATCCAGGCCGTCGTCGGAGATGTCCCACGATTCGGCCAGGCCCGGTTTCAGCGGCGGGATGGTGGCCTCGGCGGACGGGATGGTCAGGTCCTGGTCGACGAGCGGTTCGAAGATCTGCCGGTTGATCCGCCAGGTCACCCATCCCCCGGCGACCTGGGGGTCGAGGATGTCGGCCTCGGACTCGATCGCGATCACGAAGATGTTGCCCGTCTGCGCGGGCCCTCTGCCGCAGGCGACGGCGCCGGCAATCACGAGCAGGGCGACTGCGCACAGCGATGCGAGCCGCTTCACCGCTGGCCACCTGACGGTCGGGCTGTCATGTGCAGAACCTCCGGGCGTCGAAAAGCCATCCGCCGCGTCGTGACCCTGCACCCCGGCGGGCAGTGTGTCTCGCGGCGACTTCTCAACTCACAGTAGGAGCGCGGTGACGGCAGCGGTATCCGTCATCTGACGTATTTCTTTGGAACCAAACGGTTTCCGCAATGTTACGGGGAGCCGAGTTCGAGTTCGGTGGCGTGCACCGCCGCGGCGACCCGGTTGGCGACACCGAGTTTGCGCAGTACCCGCTCGACGTGAGTGCCCACGGTGCGTGGGGACAGGTAGAGCCGCTCACTGATCTCGGCGTTGGACATTCCGCGGCGCAGCAGCGCCAGGATGTCCTGCTCGCGCGGGGTCAGTCGGGCACGGGCCTCGGCGCGCATCCGGGTCACGTACTTGGTGAACAGCGGGCGGGTCGTCTCGATCATGCAGCGGCTGCGTGCCGTGAACTGCGGCCGCTCCATGTTGGCCTGGCACATGCCGACGATCTCGCCGGCGCCGTCGTGCAGCACCATCAGGAACCCATTGGTGAAGCCCTCCGGGCGTAGAACTTCCGCGCCGCTGTAGGAGTCGGCGAACTCGGGCACGTCGACCCAGTCGGTGATGCGGGAGTGGTCGGAGAACTGCGTCTGAAATTCGGGCATCGACTGGATGTCCGAACTCAGATACGTTGCCACCGAATCGGAATAACCGACCGACTTCACCAGTGCGAAGCCCTTGCTCTGTGGCGGCTTGTAGGCGACCAGGAACGTGTCGCAGCCCGTCTCCACCCGCAGGAAGTCGATGGCACCGCGGATGCGCACGTCGGCGTCGGTGGAGGCCATCGCCGTCGCGATCGCGGTGAAATCAGCAGTGCCGGCGTCCGTACAAGTCATCCGTCCGTCTCCGTCCACGCACGTCTGCGATGTCGGAAGTCAGTCGACTACAGGCGGACAACGGCGATGTTCGCTGGCTGTTTCCTCGCCGTTACAGCTGGGGTGAGATGGGACACACGTGGGTGCGGACGCGAAGGACGGTTCACCAGACACCGATGAGCTTCATCCACAATCCTCCGACCGTCGTCCAGATCGCGATGTTGACCACGCTCATCATGAACCCGATCCGGAACAGTTCGGCGGTCTTGACGTAACCCGAACCGTAGATCACCCCGGCGGGCCCAGACGAGTAGTGCGCCAGTCCACCGAACAGGTTGCCGATGAAGCCGAAGACCAGGGCCGCGAACAGCGGCGGCGCTCCGGTGGCGACCGCGGCGCCCAGGAAGACTGCGTACATCGCCACAATGTGCGCGGTGTTCGATGCGAACAGGTAGTGCGAGTAGAAGTAGACGGTCGTCAGGATCGCGAACGCGACCAGCCAGGGCAGGGTGTCGACCGATCCGGCGACGGTGTCCCCGATCCAGGCGATGACGCCGAGTTCGTTGAGTTCGGCGGCCATTCCGACCAGGACGCCGAAGAACACCAGCGTGCTCCACGCCGAGGTGTTGTCGGCCAGGTTCTTCCACGTCAGCACACCGGTGATCAGCAGGATGGCGATGCCGGTGAACGCAGCGGTGGTGGCGTCGATGTCGAGTACGTCACCGAGAAACCACAGCACCAGCAGCAGCACGAAGGTGCCCGTCATGATCCATTCGCGCCGCGACATCGGACCGGCCTCACGCAGCTGGGACCGCGCCTCGTCCGGTGCTCTCGGGGTCTTGGTCACGGTCGGCCGATACACCTTCGACATCACCCAGGGCACGACGATCAGACTGACCAGGCCAGGCACGACCGCCGCCAAAGCCCATCGGCCCCAGGAGATCTCGATTCCCATGTCCTCGGCGACCCGCTGCGCGACGGGGTTACCGGCCATCGCGGTGAGGAACATCGCCGAGGTGACGACGTTGACCTGCAACGCGGTCAGCGTCAGGAATGCGCCGAGCCGCTTGCGGGACTCCTCGGGCACGGGATGGGAATCCTCGAGCCGGCTCAGCGAGGCCACCACCGGGAACACGACTCCCCCGCAGCGCGCCGTGTTCGACGGCGTGGCAGGCGCGAGGATCAGGTCGGTCAGTGCCATGCCGTAGGACAGTCCCAGCGTCGAGCGGCCCAGCCGGGTGACGAACAGCAGCGCGATGCGCCGACCCAGGCCGGTGATCAGGAAACCCTCGGCGATGAAGAACGCCGCGACGATCAGCCACACCGTCGTGTTGGCGAACCCGGCCAGCGCCCGAGCGGCCGTCTCGGTCTTGGTCAGCATGGCCGCCGACATCCCGATCAGCGCCACCGATCCGGTGGGCAACGGCTGCAGGATCAGCCCGATGATGGTGCCCAGGAAGATACCGAGCATGCGCATCCCCGTCGGTTCCACCCCGTCGGGCACGGGCAGGAAGTAGACCACCACCGCCACGAGCACCGGAATGCCGGCCTTCCACAGGTAAGGCACCCAGGGTCTGCTCACCGGCGCTCCTCCGCTGTCAGTCCGGTCGCCCACGCAGGCGGGACCGCACCACTTCCCGGTTCACCGCGGCCACCGCGGTCAGCGGGATGCTCTCCGGGCACACCCGAGAGCACTCGCCGTAACTGGAGCACGGACCGAAGTCGGACTCCATCTGGCTGACCACCGCCTTGGCCCGCCGGCCCCGCTCCTCCCGGCCGCGGGTGACGACGCCGAGGTGCAGCAGTTTGGCGCCCGCATAGAGATGCGCCGACCCGTTGGGACAGGCCGCCACACACGCCCCGCATCCGATGCACGCCGCGAAATCCAGTGCATACTCGGCGTCGTCGTGCGGGAGGGGTTCGGCGTCGGCGTCGGCGGCGGTACCGGCATCGACGGCGACATTGCCGCCCGCGACGATCATCCGGTCCAGCGCGAACCGGTCCACCACGAGATCCCGCACCACCGGGAACGCCGCCGAGCGGAACGGCTCCAACCGCACCCGCGCGCCGTCGCGGAACGACCGCACGTGCTGGCGGCAGGACGGGGTGTTGAGCAGCGGGCCGTGCGGCTGCCCGTCGACGGTGATCCCGCACGACCCGCACACCCCCTCGCGGCAGTCCGAGTCGAACGCGACCGGATCCCGGCCCTCGGCGACCAGCGCGTCGTTGAGCCGGTCGAGCAGTTCGAGCAGCGACATCTCCGGGGCGGCGTCGTGCACCACATACGTCTGGAAGGACCCCGGCGCCGTCGCGTCGGCTTGCCGCCAGATCTCCAAAGTCAGTTCCACGGCCCACCTTTCCCGAAAGTGCCGGTCACGCGTAATTGCGCGTCTGCAGGGGGACCGCGGAGAACGTGAGCGGCTCGTCGTGGCGCAGGACGGGCCCGTCACCGCCGTACTGCCAGGCCGACACGAAACACCAGTGCGCGTCGTCGCGTTGGGCTTCCCCGCCGCTGGTCTGGTGTTCCACCCGGAAGTGCGCGCCGCAGGATTCGTCGCGGTCCAGCGCGTCGATGCACATCAGCCGCGCCAGCCCGAGGAAGTCGGACACCCGGCCCGCCTTCTCCAACTCCTGGTTGAACTGTGCCCCGTTGCCGGTGACCCGAAGATCCGACCAGAAATCGGCGGTCAGCGCGTCGATGTCGGCGATCGCCGTCTTGAGACCGGATTCCGAACGCGCCACCCCGCAGCCGCGGTAGAGGATCTCGCCGAGCCGGCGGTGAAAGCGGTCCGGGCCCTGGGTGCCACCGATCGCGAGTAGCGCGTGCACACGGCGACGGACGTCCTCGAGGGTGGCCGTCACCGCAGGGTGCTCCGCGGGGAGCGGGTCGGTGCCGAGCAGACCGGCCAGGTAGTTGGGAATGGCGTACGGCAGGGTGAACCAGCCGTCGACGCACGCCGAGAGCAGCGAGTTGGCACCGAGCCGGTTGGCCCCGTGATAGGTCCACCCCGCTTCCCCGCCCACGAAAAGACCGGGGATCGAGGTCATCTCATCGAAGTCGCACCACAACCCGCCCATCGCGAAGTGCGCGCCGGGAGCGATCCGCATGGGCACCGTGTAGGGGTCCTCGCCGGTGGCATCCCGATACATCGAGAACAGGTTGCCGTAGCGTTCGGCGATCTTGGCGCGCCCCACCCGAGCCAGTGCATCCCGGAAGTCCAGGTACACACTGTTTTTCAGGGGGCCGACACCGTGGCCGCTGTTGATCTGGGCGACCGCCGCCCGCGAGGAGACGTCGCGCGGCGAGAGGTTCCCGTACGCCGGATACATGCGTTCCAGGTAGTAGTCCCGTTCGTCGTCGGGGATGTCGTTGGCCGCCCGCTCGTCGCCCGGCTTCTTGGGCACCCAGATCCGTCCGTCGTTGCGCAGCGACTCGCTCATCAGAATGGTCTTCGACTGCCACACCGAGTTCACCGGCAGCGCCGTGGGATGGAACTGGATGAAGGCCGGGGAGGCGAACAGCGCGCCCCGCAGATAGGCCCGCCAGGTGGCACTGGCGTTGGAGTTCTTCGCCAATGTCGAACGGAAGAACACATTCCCGTATCCGCCGGTGGCCAGCACGACGGCGTGCCCGGTGAACGCGCGCACCTCCCCGGTGACCAGATGACGGGTGACGATCCCGCGCGCCACCCCGCTGTCGTCGACGATCAGGTCCAGCATTTCGCAGCGGGTGTGCAGCGTGATGTTGCCGGTGTCGACCTGGCGCAGCAACGCCTGGCTCGCTGCGATTTGCAGCTGCTGGCCCGTCTGCCCGCGCGTGTAATAGGTCCGCGACACCTGCACTCCACCGAACGAGCGGGTGGCCAGACTGCCGCCGTACTCGCGTGCGAACGGCGCGCCGATGGCGTTCATGTGGTCGATGACCCGTGCCGACTCCTGTGCCAGGCGGAAGCAATCGGCTTCCCGCGCCCGGAAATCCCCGCCCTTGACGGTGTCCTTGACGAACCGGGCGACGCTGTCGTTGTCCACCTTGCGCCCGCGCGCGGCGTTGATCCCACCCTGGGCGGCAACACTGTGCGCCCTGCGCGGCGCGTCGTGATAGGTGAAGGACTGCACTTGATAACCGAGCTCCGCCAGGGCGGCCGCGCAGCCCGCGCCGGCCAGTCCGGTGCCGACCACCAGTACGGTGAACTTACGTCGGTTCAGCGGGCTGACGAGCCGGTAGTCGAGCATACGGCGCTCCCACGCCGTCGCCGGATCCCCCATCGGCACTCCCCCGTCGACGGTGTCACCGACGACGCGCAGGGATTCCGGGACGGTCACAGCACACCTAGCTGAACCGCGACGGGGATGGACATGTTGCCAAGGGTGACCGCCAGCGCGAGCAGTCCACCGAGCGTGACGAGCACCTGCCGGGATCGGTGGCCGGTAACGCCGAGATCGTTGACCACCGTCCACAACCCGTGCACCAGATGCGAACCCAGCACCACCATCGCCAGGAAGTACCAGACCGCGACCCCGGGGCGCTCGAAACTGGCGATCAGGTTGTCGTACGCGTGACCCGCGCGGAACTCGGCGCTGCCCGCAGGGCGGGTGCCGGTCGTCAGGTCGAGAATGTGAAAGATGATGAACAGCAACAACACAACGCCGCCGACGAACATCGTCTGAGCGGTGAAGGTGCGGACCGAGCGCATCCCGGTCCGCCGGAACCGTCCCCTGGCGCGGTGCCCACGGACAGTGAGCAGCACCGCGGCGCCCACGTGCGCGATCAGACAGAGCATCAGCACCAACCGGAAGAGCCACAGCGCACCCTCGTAGGGCAGCAGAGGTTCACCGAGCGTGCGCAGCCAGTGCGCGTAGTCGTCGAAGTGCGCGGCGCCGGTGTAGACCTTCAGGTTGCCGATCATGTGCACCAGCACATAGAGCGCGAACACCACCCCGGTGAGCGCCATGACCAACTTCAGCGTGACCGACGAAACCTGTGCGTGCCAACGCCACAGGGAGCGTTGGCGCATGGGACCGCGCGGCACTTCGTGACCGGCGTCGGCGGCGTCGGTGACCGCCGTGTCGTCAACGGTGTTCGCCACGATCACCCCCAACCAGCCCCCTGGCGCCAAGCTACGCCGGGTCAGTCCAATGCGCAGTCGATCCCGGTGCCTGGCGCGTACTGTTTCGGCCTGTGAACCTTCGCCCCATCTGCCTTCCCGAGGTGGCGGATGGGCAAAGGTGGTCACCGAACCGTCATCGTGTCGAGCGGATCCGGCGTCGGCAGCGGGTGCTGATGATCGCGAGTTGGATCGCGTCGGCGGTGTCGGCGCTGTTCGGCGCATTCCAGATGGCGCTGGGCGGGTCGATGTGGTGGATCGGCGCGATCAACCTGGCGTGTGCGGCAGTGTTTCTGGCCATTCCGCGGCTGTGCCGCTACGGCGAGTTAATCGCCCCGTTGACGTTCGTGACCTTCGCCTACGTCTCGGTCGGGTTCGTCTGCTACCACGTCGGCACCGACTCCGGACTGCAGTTCTACTTCCTGGTCGCGGTGTCGCTGCTGGTCCTCGTCCTCGGCATCGAACGGATCGTGCTCGCCTCGGTGGTGGCGGCCGCCGGCGCGGCCCTGACGATCTGGCTGGAGGTGGCGGTTCCGGGCGACCGCGGCCTCGGCCCGTCCTGGGTGCTGACCGCCGGTTTCGTCACCGCGGTGGTCACATCGGGGGTGATGCTCGTGGCCACCCTCTGGTACAACATGCGCGAGATCTACCGCGCCGAAGAGGCGATGGACGCCGAGTATGAGCGCTCGGAGCGGCTGCTCGCCAACATCCTTCCCGAGGCGATCGCCGAGCGGCTCAAGGAGCCGACGCGCACGGTGATCGCCGACAAGTACGACGACGCGTCGATTCTGTTCGCCGACATCGCCGGCTACACCGAGCGCGCCGCGGGAATCCCGCCAGGTGAGCTGGTCCGGTTCCTCGACCGGCTGTACACCGATCTGGACCTGCTGGTCGACCGGCACGGGTTGGAAAAGATCAAGACCACCGGGGACGCCTACATGGTGGTCAGCGGCGTGCCGACGCCCCGCGAGGATCACCTGGAGGCGCTGGCCGCCCTGGCGCTGGACATCACCGTGGCCGTGGCCGATCTGAAAGACCCGCAACAGCGGGCGGTCCCGCTGCGCATCGGGATGGCAGCGGGACCGGTGGTCGCGGGCGTCGTCGGCGCGAAGAAGTTCTTCTACGACGTCTGGGGTGACGCGGTCAACGTCGCCTCGCGGATGGAGAGCACCGACATCGAGGGCCGGATTCAAGTTCCGGAGAACGTGTACCTACGGTTGCGGCACGCCTTCGTGCTCGAGGAGCGCGGGCTCGTCGACGTGAAGGGCAAGGGCCTCATGGCCACGTGGTACCTGACCGGCCGCCGCAACGGGCAGGTCATACCTTCCGGTTCTCCGACTTGATCAGCCAGGCCTGCTTCTCCAGGCCGTCGATCAAGGCGTGCAGGATGTCGGCGGTCACCGGGTCCTCGGCGTCCACGCCGTCATGGACCTCGCGCAGGGTCTCCACCGCCGCGTAGATGCCGGTGGCGATCAGGTCCACGACATCGGCCGTGCTGTGTTCGTAGGCCGGGAACTCGGGCAGTGACGTCGTCGCGGCCACGGTGTCGGTCCGGCCGTCCGGGATGCCCCACACCGAGCGGATGCGCTCGGCGATGGTGTCGCTACCGGCGCGGGCGAAGTCGACGAGTTCGTCGAGTTGCAGATGTAGGTCGCGGAAGTTGGTGCCGACGACGTTCCAGTGGGCCTGCTTGCCCTGGTTGGCGAGCTCGATCAGGTCCACGAGTACGCGCTGCAGGGCTGCGTTGAGTTCCGGCGACGCCTGGAAGCCGGTTACCTCGGCGTCGCTCTTGCGGTTGTTCACTGTGGTCATGTTCATCGGAACGCCTCCTTTTTTGGATTGAGTCCAATTTATCATGAGTCCTTCGTCACAACAAGGTCGTCCTGGCGGTCCAGCAGACGCGCGTACCCGGCACCCATGGCGAGCAGGACCAGCCCGACGACGATGAACACCGCGACCCGGAACATGCCGTCCAGCGCGCTCAGGTCGAACAGGAACAGCTTCGCGACCGCGGCGCCGACCAGTCCCAGTCCCCCGCTGATCGCCGCGGAGCGTTCCGAGCGAGCCAGCCGCAGGGCGTAGCAGAACACCGCGGCCGCCAGCGCGATCCAGCAGATGGTCGCCACCATCTGCCCGGCATAGAAGCCCCGGTCTCCGGGCGCGATCAACGTCGCGGCCGTCACGCTGAACTGCGTGACCGCGTATACGACGACCCCTGCCGTCACCCCCCACAGAGCCGCGGTGCGTGACCGCGCCGTCCGGGCCCAGGCCACCGCGCTCGCGGTCAGCAGGACGCTGCACACCAGGGACGACACGCTCGTCGCGGTATCGGGTAGCGACGGCGCCAGCAAGCCGACCAGGTCCGCGGTGACCAGATGGATGAGCGCACCCACGGTGGCGAAACCGAACGCCACCCGCCGCACCGCCCGGTCTCCGCGCACCGTGACCAGCACCAGCACCGCCATCGCCAGCAGCACCGGCGCGGCGACGGAGCCGTCGAACGCGGTGAGCACCGCGAACAGGGCCGCCACCGCCGAGGTCGCGATGAACACCGCCCGAGCCGGCCCTGGCACTCCGGGCAACCGGTCGGCCAGCAGGACCACCGCCAGCAGCGCCGCCGAGAGGGCTGCCACCATCAGGGCCGCGACGACGTCGTCGACGACCAACCCGACACAGAGCAGCGGCGTGACCCCCACCGCGGCCAGCAGTGCCATCACCGCCCGGTGCGCCGTGCCCGGCAACAGCACCAGCGCGGCGACGATCGCGAGCGCCGCGCCCAGCGCGCACGCGCCGGCCAGCGCCAGATCCTGCCGAGAGTCGAAGTGTCGCACCGCCAACGCCGTCAGCAGCGGCAACACCAGCGCCGCGGTGCGCGCCCCGTGCAGCCAGATCCAGTCCCGGCCGATCTGCACGGGAAGCGACACCGCCGCCAACGCCAGCATGAACCCGATGAGCAGGAACGTGATTCCGTCGGTCACGATCGGCGCCAGCACCAGCACCGGCACCATGACGAGCAGTCCGAGCGGCTCGGAGTCCCAGCGGCGCGCCAGCGTCAGGCCGCCACCGGCGATCAAGGACGCGAGCAGAAGTCCGGCCGGGGCCGCGACCCAGCCGTAGATCGACGTCACCGCGATCAGGTCGATGTAGGCGGCCGCGACCCCGGTAGCGACTGCGGAGATGGCGCCGACGCGGCCCCCGGGTCGGTGAAACAGCCACAGTCCCACCGCGACCAGGCCTGCGGCCAGCGCAGCACCCGCGATGACCCGAACCTCGGGGCGCAGCACGCCCGCTTGGGCGGCCAGCACCAGCAGCAGCACGACGCCCATCAGCGTGACGCCGACACCGGCGACGGCCAGGAGCTTGCCGACCCAGTTCTGCGACGGCGGCCGGGGCGGTCGGGGCTGGGG
>JBNMQW010000023.1:0-72990 GCA_050205485.1 Mycolicibacterium vaccae
CCCCCGAACTGCCCCCCGACACCCGCTGGCACCCGGTCAGCGAACTGCCACCGATGGCCTTCGACCACGGACCGATGGTGCGCCACGCCCACAACCGCCTGGTCGCCAAGATGTCCTACACCAACATCGGATTCGGCTTGGCCCCAGAGGAATTCGCCCTGTCGACGCTTCGCGACATCTACAGCGCGACGCTCGGCCACCAAGTCGACGCCACGAACCTGCAGCGCGTGCTGGAACGCCGCGGCGTGATCACGCGCACCGGCACCACGGCCCGCTCGGGCCGCAGCGGCGGGCGTCCGGCGGCCCTGTTCCGGTTCACCGAGGCGCGCTACCGCGTCACCGACGAGTTCGCGGCACTGCGTCCACCCGGGTGAGTCGACTGGATTCTTAATCCCTTCTTAAGTAAGAATGCGGGGATGGACTTCGGCAGTGCGGCCCCGTCGACCGGTGCGGAGTGGATCGGTCAGACGCCCCACGAGCCGCTGCGGCGTGGTGCCCGCCCCGTCATCCCCGGCCAAGACCCTTTCTACGCACCGCCTGAGGGCTTCGAGCACGCCCGTCCGGGCACGGTGCTGCGGTCCCGCGAGGTCGAGCTGGCGTTCCTGGGCCTGATCCCGCAGAAGCTGGTGGCTACCCAGCTGCTGTACCGCACCAACGACCTCAACGGCGATCCGCAGGCCGCCGTCACCACCGTGCTGATCCCCGCCGAGCGGGCCACCGACCGGCCGTTGCCGATCGTGTCCTACCAGTGCGCCATCGACGCGGTGGCCGGCCGCTGCTTCCCGTCCTATGCCCTGCGCCGCGGCGCGAAGGCCATCGGTGCGGTGGCCCAGTTCGAGTTCTTGCTGGTCGCTGCGGCGCTGGCGGAGGGCTGGGCGGTGTCGGTGCCCGACCACGAGGGCCCCACCGGCATCTGGGGGGCGCCGTATGAGCCCGGCTACCACGTCCTCGACGGGGTCCGCGCGGCGCTGAACCACGAGTCCTTCGGCCTGGCCCCGGACTCCCCGGTGGGTCTGTGGGGCTACTCCGGTGGCGGCCTGGCCTCGGCGTGGGCGGCCGAAGTACAGGACGACTACGCGCCGGAGCTCAATCTCGTCGGCGCGGTGCTGGGCTCGCCGGTCGGCGATCTCGGGCACGCGTTCAAGCGGCTCAACGGCAGCATCTACTCGGGCCTGCCCGCGCTGGTCGTGGCCGCGCTGACGCACGTCTACCCCGATCTGCACCGCATCATCGACCAGCACGCCACCGTCGAGGGCAAGGCGACCCTGGCCCGCATCGAGAAGATGACCACCGCGCACGCCATGCTGACCCTGGTGGGCCGCGACATGGCCAACATGGTCGACCGTCCGCTCGAGGAGATCCTGCTGACCCCCGAGGTGCAGAAAGTCTTCGACTCGATCAAGCTCGGCACCGCCGCACCCAAGACACCCGTGCTGATCGTGCAGGCCGTCCACGACCGGATCGTCTCGGTCAACGACATCGACGTGCTGACCGAGACCTACACCCGCGGCGGAGCGTCCGTGACCTACCACCGCGACATGTTCAGCGAGCACCTGCTGCTGCACCCGATGTCGGCGCCGATGACGCTGCGCTGGCTGCGGGACCGGTTCGCCGGGCGCCCGCTGGGGACGCACATCACCCGCACCAAGTGGCCGACGCTGCTCAACCCGTCGACCTACCGGGGCATGCTGACGCTGGGCAAGATCGCCGCCAAGGTCCTCACGGGACGGAGGGTGGAACGTCAGCCCCTGTCGCAATTCGATCGGTGAGCACCACCGGGTAGTCCACCGGTGGCCACGCGCCGAGGTCGTCACGCGGGGTCGACACCGCCGCCAGCACGTACACCACCGCGATGACGGCAGCCGGCATCAGCAGCGTCAGCGCCACGTCCAGGGGCGTGTGGGCGAAGAACACCGACGGCGCCTCCACGATGTAGTGGAACCGATGCTCCTCGGTCACCGGCGCAGCCGCGACATCGACGCTGCCGTAACGCAATCGGGCCACCGCCGCTCCGACCCCGGCTCCCACGGCGGTCGCCGCCACGGCGCCGGCGCTGAGCGCTCCGATCATCGCCGGACCTCGGTGGGCCCGCCACTGCCACGCGGCGACAGCGGCCACCACGGCGAGAACCGACATCATGCCGACGAACAGCGCGGCCGAGGTGAACCAGAGATCGGCGTCGCTGCCCATCGCGGCCTTGACGCGGTCACCGCTACGGGTGAGCGCCACGACACCCTGGATCGGCGGGGCCAGCAGCGCCCAGACCGCCCCGACGGCCGCTCCGGCGCCGACGAGCGCCGCGACGACGCGCAGCAGCGCACCGCGGCGCGACACCGTCGACGGAGCCATCGCCCGGGTCATCGGTAGAGGTCCAGATCAGTCGAGTCGACCATCCCGTGGCGGGAGCACTTGGCCCACCAACCGTCCGGCCGCACCTGCACGATCATCCGGCGCCCGCACGACGCGCAGAACCGCGGCGGCTCGAGCCCCAGTTCGGCGGCCGTGGGAACCGAGCTGCCGGCCGGTCCCCCCGTGTACACGTTGAAAGTTCCCGCGCCGACCGGGGCCGGGAGATCCGCGACCATCACAGCGTGGCGTTGAGGGCCTTGATGGGCATCTGCAGGTCGTCGAGCAACTCCAGATCGGCTTCGGCCGGACGGCCCAGCGTGGTCAGGTAGTTGCCGACGATGACGGCGTTGATGCCGCCGAGGATGCCCTTCTTGGCGCCCAGGTCGCCCAGGGTGATCTCGCGGCCGCCGGCGAAGCGCAGCATGGTGCGCGGCAGGGCCAGCCGGAACGCCGCGACCGCCTTGAGCGCCTCGCTCGCCGGGAGCACCTCGAGGTCACCGAACGGTGTGCCGGGCCGCGGATTGAGGAAGTTGAGCGGCACCTCGTGCGGGTCCAGCTCGGCGAGGTTCGCGGCGAACTCGGCGCGCTGCTCGAGCGTCTCGCCCATCCCGAGGATGCCGCCGCAGCAGACCTCCATGCCGGCCTCGCGGACCATCTGCAGGGTCTCCCAGCGCTCTTCCCACGAGTGCGTGGTGACGACGTTGGTGAAGAACGACCGCGCGGTCTCCAGGTTGTGGTTGTAGCGGTGCACGCCCATCGCGGTGAGCTGGTCGACCTGCTCCTGCGTGAGCATGCCCAGCGAGCAGGCGATCTGGATGTCGACCTCGTTGCGGATGGCCTCGATGCCGGCAGCCACCTGCGCGAGGAGCCGTTCGTCGGGCCCGCGCACGGCCGCGACGATGCAGAACTCGGTCGCACCGGTCTTGGCGGTCTGCTTGGCGGCTTCGACCAGGCTCGGGATGTCGAGCCAGGCGCTGCGCACCGGGGAGGCGAAAAGGCCGGACTGCGAACAGAAGTGGCAGTCCTCGGGGCAGCCGCCGGTCTTGAGGCTGATGATGCCCTCGACCTCGACGTCGGGTCCGCACCACTTCATCCGGACCTCATGGGCGAGCTCCAGCAGCGCGTCGAGCCGGTCGTCTGGCAGCTGCAGCACCTGCAGGGTCTGCTCCTGGTTCAGGCCTTCGCCGCGTTCGAGTACCTGCTCACGGGCCACCGCCAGAATGTCGCTCACCGAATGCCTTCCGTCCCATGAATGCGTCGGCCGGGCCGACAGTTGAACACGTCGGCCGGGCCGACAGTTGAACACGTCGGCTGAGCCGACCCTTGAACACCGTTCAGGTTAGGGTAATGGTGTGCAGCTCCACAAACGCGACGTGGTCGTGGCAGCGACCAAGCTGCTGGACAGTTACGGCATCGCCGACCTGACCATGCGGCGGTTGGCCCGCGAGCTCGAGGTCTCCCCCGGCGCGTTGTACTGGCACTTCGAGGACAAACAGCAGTTGCTGGGCGCGGTGGCCGACCACCTGCTGCCGGAGTTCGACGACATCGCTGGCGGGTGGCACGAGCGCATCACCGCGATCTGCCACGCCCTACGCGACGCCCTGCTGTCGCACACCGACGGCGCCGAGCTGGTGTCGGCGAGTTTCGCCGCCGGCCAGTCGGCCACGATGGACGACGTGCTGGCGCTGCTCGGCGCGGCCGCGGTCGAGGCCGGAATCGCCTCGGACAACGCCGAACTGGCCGCGCGCACCATCGTCTACTACGTCCTCGGGTTCACCGCCGACGAGCAGTCCCGTATGCAGTGGGACGCCGCAGGCGCGGCGGTGTCGCACACGGTGTGGACCGAGAATCCCACCGCGCGTTTCGGTTTCGGGCTCCAGCTGCTGGTCGACGGTATCGCCGCGCACAGCCGGGCCGGTTCCTGACCTCACCCGATCGGGTGGACCACCTTGGTGTTGCCGTCCCAGTGACGTAACGCCACCGCGGTGCCCCGGATGTCGCAGGTGACCCGGCGCAGCCCGAGAGCGGTGCCCAGCAGGTCGGTCGGTACCCGCCGGGCGAGCGTGACGTGGGGTGTCCAGTGCCCGGGATCGGCGTGCGCCAGTGGGCCGTTCGGCATGTATGGCCGCGTCAGCCGGTAGGTCTGGGCCTGCAGTTCCAACAGTTCGGCCGTCGGCACCAGCAACCGCACCAGGATGAGGGCGCGCCCGGAACCGAACAGCATGGGGGCGCCGATCACGCACGGCAGCGGCAGCCGGTCCAGCAGCGGCAGCAGCGCCTGGTCGGCGGCGGCGTCGAGGCCGTCGGCGACGGTGAGGGTCACATGCGGGCGGTTGGTGGGTGAGGTGTGTCCGGCCAGACTCCGGATGCCGGCGTCGGCGAGGTCCTGCCACACCGCCCGCACCGCGGTTTCGGTGTCCTCGTCGAAGAGCAACTCGACCGAATGGACCATGTCAGCCCACCAGGGCCCGCACCCACGAGGTGTCGAACGCGGTTTCGCTGACCGTGGCGAACTCCGCGGCGGCCAGCGCGCCGGCGCCGGCGGGTAGCACGGCACGCACCGGCGCCAGCCGTGCGAGAGCGCCCCGGTTGTCGAGTTCGGCGACCCCCGGTGACCCCGGCCAGGCGCCGATCACCAGACCCGCGCAGTCCAGGCCCGCGCCGCGCAGGGCTTCCAGGGTCAGCGCGGTGTGGTTCAGCGTGCCCAGCCCCGAGCGGACGACCACGAGCACCGGCGCGGCGAGATCCGCCGCGACGTCGCGCAACGTGGTCCCGGCGGCACCGACCTCGACGAGCAGTCCGCCGGCACCCTCGACCAGCGTCAGCCGGCCGGGCCGGTCCACCGCGGTCGCCAGCCCCACCAGGTCCGCGCGGCTGGGCAACGTGGCACCGACGCGCTGGGCGGCAGCCAGGGGCGCGAGCGGCTCCGGGAAGCGGGCCAACCCGTGCAGCTCCCCCACGCCGGACAGGCGGCCGACCTCAGCGAGGTCGTCGTCGCCGTCGGCCGTGCCGGTCTGCACTGGTTTGCACACCGCGACGTCGACGCCGGCCAGTCGGGCGTGGCATGCCAGCGCCGCGGTCGCGACGGTCTTCCCGACGCCGGTGTCGGTTCCGGTGACGACGAGGGCGCTCACGCGGGCGAGAGCACCTCGGTGAAGACCTGCCGGGCCGCGGTCATCTCGTCGTCGGTCAGCGACGCGCGCGCGGTGAGGCGCAATCGCGAGGTGCCGGGCGGCACGGTCGGCGGCCGGAAGCAGCCGACGCGGATACCGCGGTCCAGGCATGCGGCGGCGGCGGCGACCGCAACGTCCGGATCGCCCAGGATCACCGACACCACCGCCGACGGCGGAATCTCGTTGTTGCCGCACATGGCCGCGAGCTCGGCGGCCCGGTCGAGTACCCGCTGCGCGCGCCACGGCTCCTCGACGAGCAGCTGCAGCGCGGCGTGCGCGGCGCCGACGGCCGACGGCGCGAGCCCGGTGTCGAAGATGAACGGCCGCGCCGCGTCGATCAGGTGGGCGCGGACCGCCCTCGGGCCCAGCACCACACCGCCCTGGCTGCCCAGCGCCTTGGACAGCGTCGTCGTCATCACCACGTCGGGCGCTCCGGCCAGGCCCACCTCTTGCAGCAGCCCGCGGCCGCCCTCGCCACGCACACCGAGGCCGTGCGCCTCGTCGACGAGCAGCAGCGCGCCGTGCCGACGGCACACGTCGTGCAGCGCGCGGATCGGCGCGAGAGTGCCGTCGGCGGAGAACACGGAGTCGGTGACCACCACGGCGCGCGCCTCGTCGCGCGCGGCCAGGGCGGCCTCGACGGCGGCGACGTCGTTGTGCGGGGTGACCACCACGCGGGCTCGGGACAGCCGACAGGCGTCGACCAGCGAGGCGTGGGTCAGCGCGTCGGACACCAGCAGCGATCCCGGTCCCGACAGCGCCACCACGGCACCGAGATTGGCGGTGTATCCGGACGAGAACACCAGTGCCGACTCGGCGCCGACGAACGCGGCCAGCTCCTGCTCGAAACGCTCGTGCAACTCGGTGTTGCCGGTGACCAGCCGCGACCCCGTCGATCCCGCCCCCCAGGTGCGCAGCGCGGCGACGCCGCCCTCGATGACCCGGGGATGCTGGGACAGCCCGAGATAGTCGTTGGACGCCAGATCCACCTCGACCCCGACTGGCGGGCGGACGCGCAGGCTCCGGCGCAGCCCCTCGGCGCGGCGGCGCGCCTCGACGTCGGCGAGCCATGCCAGCGGGTCGGTACCGACGCGGGTCATGGGTGCTCCTTCGGGTGCCACACCTCCGGCTCGGCGAGCCGAGTATTGAACGCCTCGGCGAGCCGAGTATTGAACACCGTTCAGGTTAGAGCACGGGTGACGGCGATCATCGCCGAGGTGATGACGCCGATCTGCTGCGGCGTACAGATATACGGCGGCATCACGTAGATGAGGTTGCGGAACGGACGCAGCCAGACACCGTTCTCGACGGCCACCGGCGTCGCGACGCGTAGGTCGACCGGCCGGTCGACCTCGATCACGCCGATCGCGCCGAGGACCCGGACGTCGACGACGTTGGCCAGGGCCCGCGCCGGCGCGAGCCCCTCGGTCAGGCCGGCCTCGATCGCACGCACCCGGGCCCGCCAGTCCTCCGACAACAGCAGCTCCACCGCGGCCACCGACACCGCGCAGGCCAGCGCGTTGGCCATGAAGGTCGGGCCGTGCATCAGCGCGCCCGGGTCGTTGCCGCTGATGGTCGCCGCGACGTCGCGCGTACACAGGGTCGCCGCCAGGGTGAGGTAGCCGCCGGTCAGCGCCTTGCCCACGCACATGATGTCGGGGCTGACGCCGGCGTGGTCGGCGGCGAACAGTTCGCCGGTGCGGCCGAATCCGGTGGCGATCTCGTCGAAGATCAACAGCACGCCGTGCTCGTCGCACAGACGGCGCAGGTCCCGCAGATAGCGGGGGTCGTGGAACCGCATCCCGCCGGCGCCCTGGACCACGGGTTCGACGATCACGGCGGCCAGTTCGTCGGCGTGTTCGGCCAGTCGGTCTCCGAAAGCCACGACGTAGTCGGGGTCGTAGGCGGTGGGTACCGGCGGGGCGAAGACCTGCTCGGCGAGCAGTGAGTGCGCGCCGCGCCAGAGCTGATGCATGCCGCCGTCGGGATCGCACACGCTCATCGGGGTGAACGTGTCGCCGTGGTAGCCGCCCCGCCAGGTCATCAGCCGGCTCTTGGCGGGATGGCCGCTGCTGCGCCAGTACTGCAGCGCCATCTTGACCGCGACCTCCACCGACACCGAGCCGGAGTCACTGAAGAACACCGTATCCAGGCCCGCCGGGGTGATGTCGACCAGCAGCTGGGCCAGCCGGGCCGCCGGTTCATGGGTCAGGCCGCCGAACATGACGTGGTTCAGGCAGCCGAGTTGGCGGGTGATCGCGGCGTCGAGCACCGGGTGGCCGTGGCCGTGCACGGCCGTCCACCAGGACGCCATCGCGTCCAGCACCTCGACCTCCCGGCCCTGGTAGGACAGGGTGATGTGGGGTCCGTGGGCGGACAGCGCGACCAGCGGTTCGACGGCGTCGGTTCCGATCGCGCTGTAGGGATGCCAGATGTGGGCTGTGTCGATGGCGCTGATCTCGATGGGCGTCAACGCACTCATCTTCGGTAGATTAGCCCCGATCATGTTGACCCTCAGCCCCGCCCGGCCGGGTTCTCGCACCGCTCCGGGCTCCGTCCGGACTGCCGCGAAACCGTCGGCACCTGGCATGGGCACCCGAAATTCGGGGTTCTACCGGCACGATCTGGACGGTCTGCGCGGTGTCGCGATCGCTCTGGTGGCGGTGTTCCACGTGTGGTTCGGCCGGGTCTCTGGCGGCGTCGACGTCTTCCTGGTGCTGTCGGGTTTCTTCTTCGGCGGCCGCCTGCTGCGCGGTGCGCTGACGCCCGGCGCGTCGCTGCGGCCCGTCCGGGAGGTCACCCGGCTGGTGCGGCGGTTGTTGCCCGCACTGGTGGTGGTGCTGGCCGCGTCGGCGGTGCTGACGATCCTGATCCAGCCCGAGACGCGCTGGGAGACCTTCGCCGACCAGAGCCTGGCCAGTCTGGGTTACTACCAGAACTGGGAGTTGTCGCGCACCGCGTCGGATTATCTGCGTGCGGGTGAGTCGGTCAGCCCGCTGCAGCACATCTGGTCGATGTCGGTGCAGGGGCAGTTCTACATAGCTTTCCTGGCACTGATCCTGCTGTCGGCCCTCTTGTTCCGGCGGCCGCTCGGCAAGTACATGCGGGTCGCGTTCGTGGTGCTGCTGACCGCGCTGACGGTGGCCTCGTTCGTCTACGCGATCATCGCGCACAACACCGACCAGGCCACCGCGTACTACAACAGCTTCGCCCGCGCGTGGGAGCTGCTGCTGGGGGCGCTGGTCGGCGCGATCGTGCCCTACGTGCGCGCCCCGATGTGGCTGCGGACCCTCGCCGCGACAGTCGCGCTGGCGGCGATCCTGTCCTGCGGCGCCCTGATCGACGGGGTGCGCGAGTTCCCGGGCCCCTGGGCGCTGGTGCCGGTGGGCGCGACGCTGCTGTTCATCCTGTCGGCGGCCAACCGCCAAGCCGACCCGCGCACCGGCGGCCGGATCCCCGCGCCGAACCGGCTGCTGGCGACCAAGCCCTTCGTCACGCTGGGCGCGATGGCCTACTCGCTGTACCTGTGGCACTGGCCGCTGTTGATCTTCTACCTGGTCTACACCGGGAGTTCGCGCGTGAACTTCCTCGAGGGCGCGGGCGTGCTCGCGGTCTCGCTGGTGCTGGCCTGGCTGACGACCCGCTTCGTCGAGGATCCGTTGCGGGCCCGCTCCTCGGCCTCGACCGCACAGGTCACCTCGGTGCCGCTGCGCACCCGCCTGCGCCGGCCGACCATCGTGCTGGGCTCGACGGTCGCGCTGCTGGGCGTGGCGCTGACCGCGACATCGTTCACCTGGCGCGAGCATGTGATGGTGCTGCGCGCCAACGGCAAGGAACTGTCCGGCCTGGCCGCCCGCGACTACCCCGGGGCGCGCGCGCTGGTCGACAAGGCCAAGGTGCCCGATCTGCCGATGCGCCCGACCGTGCTCGAGGCCAAGGACGACATCCCGCAGACCACCGTCGACGGCTGCATCAGCGACTTCGACAACGCGGGCATCATCAACTGCACCTACGGTGACCGCACCGCGACCCGGACGATCGCGCTGGCCGGTGGCTCGCACGCCGAACACTGGATCACCGCGCTGGACATCCTCGGCCGCCTGCACAACTTCAAGATCGTCACCTATCTGAAGATGGGTTGCCCGCTGACGACCTCGGAGACACCACTGGTGATGGGGAACAACAACCCTTACCCGAACTGCCGCCAGTGGAACGAACGCGTGCTGCCCAGGATCATCGCCGACCGACCGGACTACGTGTTCACCACCTCGACGCGGCCCTGGAACATCAAACCCGGCGATGTGATGCCGGCCAGCTACGTCGGTATCTGGGAAGCGTTCAACGACAATGGGATCCCGGTACTCGCGATGCGCGACACCCCGTGGATGGTTCGCGACAATGAGCCGTTCCTGCCCAAGGACTGCCTGGCCGACTCCGGTGATGCCATCTCCTGCGGGATCGAACGGTCCGAAGTACTGTCGGATTCCAACCCGACACTGGATTACACCGCGCGGTTCCCGCTGCTGATCCCGTTGGACATGAGCGACGCGGTGTGCCGTGCCGACTACTGCCGCGCCGTGGAGGGAAACGTGCTGATCTATCACGATGCCCATCACATCTCGTCCACCTACATGCGCACCATGACCAATGAGCTGGGACGCCAGGTCGGCAAAGCCACCGGATGGTGGACGGGCTGATGTCCGCGCCCGAGCCGGCGTCATTCCCGATGGTGTGGCCCGGCGACCCGTACCCGTTGGGCGCCACCTACGACGGGGCGGGCACCAACTTCTCGCTGTTCTCCGAAGTCGCCGAGCGGGTCGAGCTGTGCTTGATCGCCCGTGACGGCACCGAGCGGCGCATCGAACTCGAGGAAGTCGACGGTTTCGTCTGGCACTGCTATCTGCCGACGGTGACCCCGGGCCAGCGCTACGGGTTCCGGGTGTACGGCCCCTGGGATCCTGCCGCCGGACACCGCTGTGACCCCAGCAAGCTGCTGCTCGACCCGTACGGCAAGGCCTTCGACGGGCACTTCACCTACGGACAGGCGCTGTACTCCTACGACCTCGAGGCCGACGACCTCGCCAGTGGCGGCGTCCCGCCGCGCGTCGACTCACTGAACCACACCATGGTCAGCGTCGTGATCAACCCGTTCTTCCAGTGGGGTTCGGACCGGCCCCCGCGCACCCCGTACCACGAGACGGTGATCTACGAGGCGCATGTCAAAGGCATGACGCAGTCCCATCCCGGCGTCCCCGAGGAGCTGCGGGGCACCTACGCGGGGCTGGCGCAACCGGTGATCATCGACCACCTCAAGTCGCTCAACGTCACCGCCATCGAGCTGATGCCGGTGCACCAGTTCATGCACGACCACCGGCTGCTGGACCTCGGACTGCGAAACTACTGGGGCTACAACACCTTCGGATTCTTCGCGCCGCACAACGAGTACGCCGCGACCGGCACCCCGGGCGGGGCGGTGGCCGAGTTCAAGGCGATGGTGCGGGCGTTCCACGAAGCGGGTATCGAGGTCATCCTCGACGTGGTGTACAACCACACCGCCGAAGGCAACCACCTCGGTCCGACGATCAACTTCCGCGGCATCGACAACGCCGCCTACTACCGGTTGCTCGACGGAGACCGCCGGTACTACAAGGACTTCACCGGCACCGGCAACAGTCTCAACGCCCGGCACCCGCACACGTTGCAGCTGATCATGGATTCGTTGCGCTACTGGGTGCTCGACATGCACGTCGACGGGTTCCGGTTCGACCTGGCCGCCACCCTGGCGCGCGAGTTCTACGACGTCGACCGGCTCAGCGCGTTCTTCGACCTCGTCCAGCAGGACCCGGTGGTCAGTCAGGTGAAGCTGATCGCCGAGCCGTGGGACATCGGCGAGGGCGGCTACCAGGTCGGCAACTTCCCAGGTTTGTGGACCGAATGGAATGGGAAGTATCGCGACACTGTGCGTGACTACTGGCGGGGCGAGCCCGCAACCCTGGGTGAGTTCGCGTCCCGGTTGACCGGGTCGTCCGATCTCTATGAGGCGACCGGCCGGCGGCCGAGCGCGAGCATCAACTTCGTGACGTGTCACGACGGTTTCACGTTGGCCGACCTCGTGTCCTACAACGAGAAGCACAACCTCGCCAACGGTGAGGACAACCGTGACGGCGAGAGTCACAACCGGTCGTGGAACTGCGGCGTCGAGGGACCGACCGACGATCCCGAGATCAACGCGTTGCGGCGCAAGCAGATGCGCAACATCATGGCAACGCTGATGCTGTCGCAGGGGACGCCGATGATCTCGCACGGCGACGAGATCGGCCGCACCCAGGCGGGCAACAACAACGTCTACTGCCAGGATTCGCAGCTGTCCTGGATGGACTGGTCGATGTGCGAGACCAACGCCGACGTGCTCGAGTTCACCCGCAAGGTGGTCGCCTTCCGCAAGCGCCATCCGGTGTTCCGGCGGCGGCGCTTCTTCGACGGAAAGCCGATCCGCAGCGGCGACGAGGTGCGCGACATCGCGTGGCTGACCCGCTCCGGCAAGGAGATGGAGCTCGAGGACTGGGATTCCGGCCTGGACACCTGTGTCGCGGTGTTCCTCAACGGCGAAGCCATCGTGGCGCCCGGCGAGCGCGGTGAACGCGTCGTCGACGACTCGTTCCTGCTGTGCTTCAACGCCCACGCCGAGGCGCAGGACTTCGTCATCCCAGCCGGGATCTACGGCCGGCTGTGGCAGGGCGCGCTGGACACCGCCCACCCCAGCGGGGACACGTACTGCGAAGTCGCTGCCGGAGAGACGATTTCGCTGAGCCCGCGGTCCCTGCTCGTGCTGCGCAAGACGGCGTGAGCATGGCCGTTCTGTCGACTTACCGCCTGCAGATGCGCGGCGCCGCCAGCGGTGAGGCGTTCACCTTCGCCGACGCCGAGAAACTCGTCGACTACTTCGCCGAGCTCGGCGTCTCGCACCTGTACCTGTCCCCGATCCTGACCGCCGCCGAGGGGTCCACGCACGGCTACGACGTCACCGACCCGACCACCGTGTCCGCCGAACTCGGCGGCCCCGAGGGCTTCGCCCGGCTCGCCGCGGCGGCGAAGGCTGCCGGGCTGGGTCTGGTGGTCGACATCGTGCCCAACCACGTCGGCGTCGACGTGCCGCGGCAGAACCCGTGGTGGTGGGACGTGCTGACCCACGGCCGCGCGTCGCAGTACGCCGCGTACTTCGACATCGACTGGACGCTGGACCCCGACGCGCGCATCGTGCTCCCGGTTCTGGGCTCCGACAACGACATCGACGACCTGACCGTCGACGGCGACGTGCTGCGGCTGGGCGACCTGGTCTATCCGATCGCCCCGGGCACCGCCGACGACGGCGCCACCGGCGCCGAGGTGCACGCACGCCAGAACTACAAGCTGATCGGGTGGCGCAACGGCGTCTGCGGATACCGGCGCTTCTTCTCGATCACGTCGCTGGCGGGACTGCGCCAGGAGGACCGTGCGGTGTTCGACGCCACGCACGCCGAGGTCGAGCGCTGGTTCACCGAGGGTCTGGTCGACGGGATCCGCATCGACCACCCGGACGGGTTGTCCGATCCCACCGGCTACCTCGCGTGGTTGCGGCAGTTGATCGGGCCGCAGGCGTGGCTGGTGATCGAGAAGATCCTCGCCGTCGACGAGGCGCTGGACGTCACCCTCCCCATCGACGGGACCACCGGTTACGACGCGCTGCGCGAAGCCGGCGGCATCTTCGTCGATCCGGCCGGCGCCGAAGCGCTCACCGAGCTCGTGGCGTCCGCCGGCGTCGACTACGCCGGCATGCCGGAGCTGGCCCGCCGGCTCAAGGTGCAGACCGTGACCGCAACGCTGGCAAGCGAATTGGCCCGGGTGTGCCGCACCGTCGTCAACGTGACCGGCCGCGATCATCCCCACCTGGCCGACTCGGTGGCCGCGCTGCTGAGCCACGTGGGCGTCTACCGGTCGGACTACCCCACCCTCGCGGCGGTGCTGCCGGGCGCGCTCGCCGACACCGCGGCACGCCACCCGCAGCTCGCCGAGCCGCTGAGCCTGCTGACCGCGGCGCTGTCGGAGGCGCCCGAGGTCGAGGTGCGCCTGCAGCAGTTGTGCGGCGCGGCGACGGCCAAGTCCATGGAGGACTGTCTGTTCTACCGCGACCCGCGCCTGGTGTCGCTCAACGAGGTCGGCGGTGAGCCGGAGCGGTTCGGCGTCAGCGCCGCCGAGTTCCACCGCCGCGCCGAGGTTCGCGCCGAGCAGTGGCCGCGGGCGATGACCACGCTGAGCACCCACGACACCAAACGCGGCGAGGACGTCCGCGCCCGCATCGGCGTGCTCTCGCAGGTGCCGAGCCTGTGGGCCGAGATGGTGCGCGGCTGGGAACGGGTCAACCCCTCCCCCGATGCTCAGACCGGTCTTTTCCTGTGGCAGAACATCTTCGGTGTCTGGCCGGTGGACACAACGGTGAGCGACGAGCTGCGCTCGAGATTGCACGCCTACACCGAGAAGGCGATCCGGGAGGCCGCACTGCGCACCACCTGGAACGATCCCGACGAGGACTTCGAGTCGGCGGTACACGCCTGGATCGACGCCGTCCTCGACGGCCCCATCGCCACGGAGATGACCGCCCTGGTGGCGCGGCTGGCGCCACACGCTCACTCGGATGCGTTGGGACAGAAGCTGATCAACCTGACCGGCCCCGGTATACCGGACGTCTATCAGGGCACCGAGATGTGGGAGGACAGTCTCGTCGACCCCGACAACCGGCGCCGGGTGGACTACGACGCGCGTCGGACCGAGTTGACGCAAATGTCGCACCCGAAGATGCGGGTGGTGCGCGCGGCGCTGCAGCTGCGGCGGGATCGGCCCGACACCTTCCTCACCGGCGGGTATCGGCCGGTGCTCGCCGACGGCGACAACGCCGAGCATGTGGTGGCGTTCCGGCGCGGCGAGGACGTGCTGGCCGTGGTCAGCCGCTGGACCGTCCGGATCGCCGACGAAGGTTGGGGGGAAACAACTTTGACGCTGCCACCGGGAACGTGGACCGATCGGCTCAGCGGCGCGGTGTACAGCGGGACGGTGGGCGCCGCCGGACTGTTCGCCGCCCTGCCGGTGGCCCTGCTGGTGCGCGACGATGAGTGATCCCGGCGGTCGCGCCGAACGCGAGTTCGCGGTGTGGGCACCCCGCCCCGAGCGGGTGCGCCTCGACGTCGACGGGGAGCTGCACCCCATGCAGCGCGGCGATGACGGCTGGTGGCGCGCTGCGGTGGCCGCGGGCCCGCAGGCCCGTTACGGGTTCGTCCTCGACGACGACCCGAAGGTCCTGCCCGATCCCCGTTCCCCACGCCAGCCCGAGGGCGTGCACGAACGCTCACAGCTTTGGCAGCCCGCACCGGACGCGTGGAACGACCACGACTGGCGCGGCCGGTCGATCGAAGGCGCGGTGATCTACGAACTGCACGTCGGGACCTTCACCCCGACCGGAACGTTCGACGCCGCCATCGACAAGCTGGACCACCTGCTCGACCTGGGTGTCGACTTCGTGGAGATCATGCCGGTCAACGCGTTCGGCGGCACCCACGGCTGGGGCTACGACGGGGTGCTGTGGTACGCCGTGCACGAACCGTACGGCGGACCCGACGGACTGATCCGCCTCATCGATGCCTGCCATGCCCGCGGCCTGGGCGTGCTCATCGACGCGGTGTTCAACCACCTCGGACCGTCGGGCAACTACCTGCCGATGTTCGGTCCCTATCTGTCGACCGGCTCCAACCCGTGGGGCGAGTCGATCAACATCGCCGACGCCGGCGCCGACGAGGTGCGGCGCTACATCCTCGACTGCGCCCTGCGCTGGATGCGCGACTTCCACGCCGACGGGCTGCGCCTCGACGCCGTCCATGCCCTCGTCGACACCACGGCCGTGCACATCCTCGAGGAACTGTCGGCCGAAACCGACGCGCTCTCCGCCGAACTGGGCCGGCCGCTGTCGCTGATCGCCGAGAGCGACATGAACGACCCGCGGCTCATCACACCGCGGGACCAGGGCGGGCTGGGCATGACGGCGCAGTGGGACGACGACATCCACCACGCCATCCACACCGCCGTCTCCGGAGAGCGCCAGGGCTACTACGGCGACTTCGGCTCGCTGGAGACGCTGTCGGAGACGTTGCGCAACGGATACTTTCACGCCGGGACGTACTCGTCGTTCCGGGAGCGCCGCCACGGCCGTCCCCTGGACACCGCGCAGATCCCCGCGACGCGCCTGCTGGCCTACACCCTGACCCACGACCAGGTGGGCAACCGCGCCATCGGGGACCGGCCCTCGCAGAACCTGACCATCGGCCAGCTCGCGATCAAAGCCGCACTGGCACTGGCGTCCCCGTACACGGCGATGCTGTTCATGGGCGAGGAGTGGGCGTCGTCCTCGCCGTTCCAGTTCTTCAGCTCGCATCCCGAACCCGAACTGGCGCGCGCGACCGCCGAGGGCCGTAAGCGGGAGTTCGCCGACCACGGCTGGGACGCCGACGAGATTCCCGACCCGCAGGACCCCGCGACGTTCGAACGTTCGAAGCTCAACTGGGACGAGGTCACCGAGGGCGACCACGCCAAGCTGTACGCGTTCTACCGAGATCTGATCGCGTTGCGCCACAACGAACCCGACTTGGCCGACCCGTGGCTGGACCATCTGCGCCTCGACTTCGACGAGGCCGAGCGCTGGATCGTCATGCACCGCGGCGCCTTCGACATCGCGTGCAACCTCGGCACCGAGCCCGCCGAGGTCCCGGCGTCCGGTGAGGTGGTGCTGTCCTGGGGTGACGTCGACGCGGCCGGCGAGGCGTCGCGCCTGGGCGGCCACTCGGTCGCGGTGCTCCGCAAAGTCGGCTGACCGCGGGACCGCGATCAGGTCAGGTAGCGGTACGTCGGCGAGCCCGGCTCGAGCAGTTCGATGTGGCACTCCGACCCCTGCATCCGCTCCAGCAGCCCTTCCAGGTCGGCGGCCGAGGAGAGCTCGATGCCGACCAGCGCCTCCCCGGTCTCCCGGTTGTTGCGCTTGACGTACTCGAACAGCGTGATGTCGTCGTTGGGGCCGAGGACGTCGTCGAGGAACCGGCGCAGCGCGCCGGGCTCCTGCGGGAAGTCCACCAGGAAGTAGTGCTTCAGCCCGAGGTGCACCAGTGACCGTTCGAGCACCTCGCCGTAGCGCGAGACGTCGTTGTTCCCACCGGAGATCAGGCAGACGACGGTCGAGCCCGGCTCCAGATCGGCGTCGAGCAGCGCCGCCACCGAGAGCGCCCCCGCGGGCTCGGCGATGATGCCCTCGTTCTGGTACAGGTCGAGCATCGCCGTGCATACTGCGCCCTCGTCGACGATCGTCATCGACACCATGTCACCGGCGGCGGACAGCACCGCGAACGGCAGGGCGCCGACACGGGCGACAGCGGCGCCGTCGACGAACTGGTCGACGTGCTCGAGGGTGACCGGTGCCCCGTTGGCCAGCGCGGCCACCACCGACGCGGCGCCGGCGGGCTCCACGCCCAGCACGGACGTCGCTGTGGTTCGTTCGGCCAGGTAGGTCGTCATGCCGCTGATGCAGCCTCCGCCGCCGACCGGCACGACCACCAGGTCGGGCTCGGTGCTGAGCTGGTCGAGGATCTCCACGGCGATCGTGCCCTGGCCGGCCATCGTGCGCAGGTCGTCGTACGGCGGGACCAGCGTGGCGCCGGTGCGGGCGACGTCGTCGATGGCTGCCTGCGCGGCCATGTCGTAGGTCTTGCCGCCCACGATCAAGTCGATGAACTCGCCGCCGTGGTAGCGGATCCGGTTGCGCTTCTGCTTCGGCGTCTTCGCCGGCACGTAGACCCGGCCGTGGATCCCCATCGACCGGCAGGCCAGCGCGAAACCCTGGGCGTGGTTGCCGGCCGACGAGCAGACCACCCCGGCGGCGGTCTCTTCGGGGGTCAGCTGCATCAACAGGTTGTAGGCGCCGCGCAGTTTGTAGGACCGCACCGCCTGCAGGTCCTCGCGCTTGAGATAGACCTGCGCTCCGGTGATGTCGGACAACCGGTCGCTGAACTGCAGCGGAGTCTTCGCCACCACCGCCGAAATTCGCTGCGCCGCCCCGTCGATGACCGCGGCGCACAGCGGCGAGGCGGGATCGATGCGGAACTGCTGACTCAGCTCGGTGGACACCGAACAATGGTGCCACCGCGCGGGGTCTCAGCGGAAATGAAATCGCCTGACCAGGGTGTTCTGTACACCACAATGTGTAGCCAAACTACCTAAAGAGGTTGGTCAAACCCGGTGTTTCGGGTGGCCGAAATCTTTCCTGAGGGCTATCGTGGCGTCATGACCACCGCCGAACACGCTCACTCTGTCAGCGCACCCCGCGCCGGCACCGTGTCGGTCGCCGGTGTGCCGTGGCCGCTGTACAAGGTGGTGGCCCTCGTCGTGGGGTTCGTCACGTTCGCGCTGGTGGGGGTCGCAGCCTCCGCGGCCGCGCCCGCGGTGTTGACCGCCACCGGCGTCGCCACCGTCATCTGGGCCTGCGGGGCGCTCCGCCGTCCGCCGTCACGGTAGGTCCGCGTCGGCGGCGAGAAGCGCGCGTACCAGGACGTCCGCGCCCAGCACCAGGTCGTCCGGATCGGTCGCCTCCTCCGGTGCATGACTGACTCCGCCCCGGCTCGGGACGAAAACCATCGCGGTAGGACAGATCGCCGCCATGACCTGTGCGTCGTGGCCGGCGCCGCTGGACAGCCCCAACCACTGCGCGCCCAGCGCGTCGGCGGCATCGGCGATGTGGCCGGCCAGCCGACGGTCGGTGGGGACCGGAGGCTGCAGCGCCGTCGGCTCCCACTCGATCAGCGTGCCGGTGCGGCGACCGATGTCGGCCACCTGCTGCTCGAGGTGCTCGAGCGCTTCGGCAAGGCGGCGGCTGTCGTCGTCGCGGATGTCGATGCCCACCACCGCCTCCCCCGCGATGACGTTCCGGACGCCGGGGCCGACGCCGAGAATGCCGGTGGTCGCGACCCGCACGCGGTCCTGCACGGCCAGGGCTTGCACAGCGAGGACGATCTGCGCGGCGGCCACCGCTGCGTCGCGCCGGTGACCCATCGGCGTGGTGCCCGCGTGGTTGGCCGCGCCGCTGACGGTCACGGTGACGCCGACCTGGCCGGTGATGCCGCTGACCACCCCGATCCGTGCGCCCGCACTGTCGAGTACCGGGCCCTGCTCGATGTGCAGCTCGACGAAGCCCGCCGCCTGGTCGCGCGACCACGCCGCGTCTGAGATCCGTTCCGGCACACCGCCTGCCGCGCGGATCCGCTCGGCCAGCGTGACGCCACCGTCGCCGGGCCGGGCCAGATCCTGCGGGGTGAGCAACCCGGCGACCGCCTTGGACCCCACCATCCCGGGTGTGCCGCGGGTGCCCTCTTCGTTCCCGAAGGCCACCACGACGAGGTCGTGCCGCAGGCGACGACCGGATTCGGACAGTGCCTCCGCGGCCGCCAGCGCCGAGAGCACACCCGCCGGCCCGTCGAGCGCACCCGCCCGGACCACACTGTCGAGGTGGCTGCCGCTCAGCAGGGCGCCGGCCTGCGGATCGCTGCCCGGCAGCCGGCCGAACAGGTTGGTGGCCTCATCCACCCACACCTGCAGACCGGCGGCCCGCATCCACCCGGCCACGGTGTCGCGCGCGCGGACGTCCTCCGGGGTGTAGGCCAGCCGGGTCACCCCGCCGGCCGGGTCGGTACCGATCGCGGCCAGCTCGGCCAACCGTTCCGTCAGGAGGCCCGCGGCGATCCTCAGGTCACAAGCCGAGGACGTCATGCGCCCGGGCGTTGGCATCGAGGTGCGCCTGGTAGGCACGCCAGCCACCGAAATCGGCGATGTCGACGACCTTGTCGCCGGTGGCGATCCGGTTCGGTTCCAGGATCATCGCCCGCACCGTGCGGCCGTCGGCGAGCCGGATCGAGCCGAGTTCGAGTTCCTTGGGCTCCTGCGGCAACAGGACGTCGAACAGGAGCTCGTCGGTCATCTCGTAGAGCTCGCCGGTGATCGCCAGCCCACCGCTCTCGACGGGGAACAGTCCCGGGAACTCGTCACGGACCGCGAAGAACCGGAAGTCCGGTGCCGTCGTGGCCGGGCCCAGCAGCGTGGCCAGACCGGCGATGCAGCCGTGGTCCTTCTGCCCGGACATGGCGGTGCCATTGAGGAACATGTGTTGCACGAAGAAACCTTTCGGGTATTGCGAAGGGATTGCTCAGGACAGCGCGGTGTCGACGTGCGCGTGCTGCGCGTCGTCGGCGCCACGGCGGCAATGGGATTCGGCGGCCGCGACGGCACGGACGACGTCCCCGCTGCACAGTTCGGTGAGCAACAACTGGTGCTGCTCGACCGCGGGGAGCGTGCGGCCGGGATCGCGGTAGCTCAGTTCGGCGGCGACGTCGAGGCACTGCAGGAGATAGCCGTCGAGCAGTCCGGCGAACCGGTCACCGAACGCGATCCGGTAGATCGAGCTGTGGAACGCCAGATGGATCTCCGAGAACTCCTCGGAGCCGACGCCGTGCGCCTCGATCACCTCGGCCATGCTCGTCAGCAGCGCGCGGGGTTCGGCCCACTGTTCGGGTTTGGCCCGTTCACACGCGAGCCGCGCGGCCAGCTTCTCGAGTTCGGTGCGCACCAGGAAGAGATCCTCGATCTCGTCCACACCGATGCCCCGCGACCACAGTCCGCCCGCGCTGCCACGTTCGGCGAAGCCGTCGCTTTCCAAGCGCCGCAGCGCGTCGCGCACCGGGGTCCGGCTGACCCCGAGCTGGGCGGCCAGCTCGGTCTCCACCAGGTGCGTGCCGTTCGGAATCCGGCCGGTGATCAGCGCGTGCCGCAGCGCGCGGTAGACGTGCTCGTAGGTCTTGCGCCGGGCCGGCACCGACAGCGAGGCCACCCCCTGGAGACGTTCGGTCTCACTCATCGTCTGCTCCCCCCGGTCCTCACGACTGGCCGCTCGGTCCGCGCCGGATGTAGCGGCCAGAGCCGTGCTTGCCGACGAACAGCCCGTTGACGACCACCGGCTGGCCCGCGGCGATGACGGTCCGCACGGCGCCGGTCAGATTCCAGCCCTCATACATGCTGTAGTCGACCTTCATGTGGTGCGTCTCGGCGCTGACGGTCGTCGAGCCGTTCGGGTCGAAGATCACCAGGTCCGCGTCCGACCCGACGGCGATGGTCCCCTTGCGCGGGAACAACCCGAACAGGCGCGCGGGCGTGGTCGCGAACACGTCGACCATGCGGCGCAGCGACAGATGACCCGGCACCACACCACCCGAGTACAGCAGCTGCAGCCGGTGCTCGATGCCCGGACCGCCGTTGGGGATCTGCGAGAAGTCGTGGGCGCCGATGGTCTTCTGCCCGTTCAGGCAGAACGGACAGTGATCCGTCGACACCACCTGCAGGTCGTCGGTGCGCAGCCCACGCCACAGGTGCTCCTGGTGGTGCGCCGGCCGCAACGGCGGGGTCAGCACGTACTTGGCGGTGTCGAAGCTCTCGTCGTCGTAGACGCTGGAGTCCAGGAACAGGTAGTGCGGGCAGGTTTCGGCGTACACCGGCCGGCCGCGGTCACGCGCCGCGGTCACCTCGCTGAGCGCCTCGGCACACGACAGGTGCACGAAGTACACTGCCGCGTCCGCCATCTCGGCCAACGCGATGGCGCGGTGGGTGGCCTCGGCCTCGGCCAGTTCCGGGCGGGTCCGGCCGTGCCAGGACGGGTTGGTCCGGCCCTGAGCCAGCGCGCGCCGGACCAGGACGTCGATGACCGGTCCGTTCTCGGCGTGGATGCAGCACAACGCACCGACCTGCCCGGCCCGTTCGATGACCTGGAACAGCGTGGCGTCGTCGACCATCAGCTCGCCGGGATAGGCCATGAACATCTTGATGCTGGTGACGCCCTCGTCGACCAGTTGGTCGATCTCCCCGAGGGATTCGGTGGCCAGGTCGGTGATCACGATGTGCTGGGCGTAGTCGATGACGGCCTTGCCCTCGGCAGCGGCCAGACCGTCGTCGATCGCGGCGCGCAGGTGCTGACCCTTGCGCTGCTGGGCGAAGTTGACCACCGTCGTGGTCCCGCCGGCGGCGGCGGCGATGGTGCCCGACGCGTAGTCGTCGGCGGTGGTCGTACTCGCCATGCTGAACGCCAGGTGGGTGTGCGGATCCACCCCGCCCGGCAGCAGGTAGCACCCGCTGGCGTCGATCACCTGGTCGGCCGGGATGTCCAGCGTGGCGCCGATCGTGGTGACCTTGTCGTCGGCGACATACACGTCGGCGACGTAGTCGTCGGCGGCGGTGACCACCCGTGCGTTCTTGATCAGAAGGCTCACAGCACACCCACCCACGCGCGCTCGTCATCGCTGAATCTGTTGATGGCCATGGCTTCTCGGCAGCAGCGCTGGTAGATCGCGCGGAAGTGCGGCATCAGCGCGTGGTTGCGCTGCTCGATCTCGGCGTAGCGGGCCAGGTACTCCCCGCCGAGCTCTCGGATCTCGGCCAGTACGGCGTCCTCGTCGATGTGCAGGCAGCGCCGGTCGCGCACGACCACCTCGCCGTTGACCCACACCTCGGTGATCGAGTCGCCGTTCTCCACGTAGACCAGATGCTGCGCGACGTCGTTGACCGGGGTGAAGTTCAGCGCGTTGAGGTCCAGCAGCACCAGGTCGGCCTTGCGGCCCGGCGCGATGGCGCCGACCTCATCGGTCAGCCGCGCCGACCGGGCGCCGCCGCGGGTGGCCGCCCACAGCACCTCGTCGGCGGTGGGCCAGGTGTCGAAGTCCGGCTGGGTCACCTTGTGCAGCAGGGCCGCCGACTTGACGACGTCGAACATCCGCGCCGAGTCGTTGCTGGACAACCCGTCCGAGCCCAGTCCGATGTTGACTCCGGCGTCGAGCAGGGCGCGCCACGGGGCGATGCCCGAGCCCAGCTTCAGATTCGAGATCGGGTTGTGGGCCACCGACGCCCCAGCCGCGCCGAGCAGTTCGACGTCACCGTCGGTGAGCCAGATGCCGTGCGCCAGGGTGGCCCGGTCGGTCAGCACCCCGAGGGAGTTCAGATACTCCACCAGTGTGGAGCCGTAGAACTCGCGGCCGGTCACGGCCTGCATCTTGGTTTCCAGGACGTGCACATGGAAGGTGGTGTCGTGTTCGCGGGACAACTCGTTGGCGGCCACGAAAAGCTCGTCGGTGCACCGCTGCGGGCCGCTGGGGGCGATCACATAGCGCAGCCGGCCGGCGCGGCCGTCGAAGCGCGTCAATGCCTCCTTGCTGAACTGCAGGTAGTCCTCGGTGGTCCGCGGCGCCACGGCGCGGGCCTCGGCGAGCAGGTCGGCGGGCACCATCTCGTCGACGAAGGGGATGGTGTCGATGTAGTGCCGGTTGACGATGTTGCCCGAGCAGTTGGCCCGGATCCCGATGTCCTCGTACCCGCGGAACACGGCCTCCAGTGCGGTCAGGCTCTGCGTGGGCGACTCGATGACGTCGTCGAGCAGGCAGGTGGCGCCGTTACGCAGCGACTCCATCCCCACCAGCAGGGTGCGCAGGTAGATCAGCCGCTCCGACATCGGTTCCAGACCGAGGATCGGATAAGACAGCAGCATCCACAGTTCCAGCGGCAGGTTGTCGTAGCGGCCTTTGAACAGCGCCTCCCAGGAGTGCACGTGCGCGTTGACCAGGCCGGGCATCAGCAGCCGGTGGGTGCAGTCGATGACCTCGGCGCCGTCGGGGACGGGCAGATCCGGTGCCACCGCGGTGATCCGGTCGTCGACGACGAGCACGTCGGACCGGAAGGGCTTGCTGCGGTTGACGTCGTCCATCGCGACGACGAGCGCATTACGGAACAGGTTGGTGCTCATGAGATCTCCTCGGCACTGGGGAAAAGGTCGGTGCGGCGGTGGTCGAAATAGCGCAGCGCCCGGCGGGTTTCGGCGATCACGTCGAGGTCGAGCTCGGCGATCACCAGGCCGGGGCCGTCGGCGCCCGGCCGGTGCGCGATGATCTCCCCGTCGGGTGCGACGACGCACGATTCGCCGTAGTTGTCGATCGGGTGACCGCCCACCCACTCGATGCCGATCTTGTTGGCGGCGACGGCGAAGACTCCGTTCTCCCGCGCGTGGGTGCGCAGTTCGGCGAGGAAGAAGTCGACGCTGTCGCCTCCGCTGCCGGCCACCGGGACCGTCACCAGATCGGCGCGCAGAGCGCGCAATTCGCGCCAGCACTCCGGGAAGCGCCGGTCGTAGCAGATGGGGATTCCGATGCGGGCACCGCGCACGCTGTGCACGCCGAGCCATCCTCCGGCGGTGAAGTGCGCGGCCTCGTCGAAGCCGGGCGCCGGGTGGTCCCCGACCGGCAGATGCAGCTTGCGCGCGACCGGGTGGGCCGTCCCCGCCCGGTCCACGCTGGGCACCACCTCGCCGTCGTCGAGCACCACCGCCGAGTTGTGGAAGGTATCGGCGTCGCGCTCGAACAGGGGCAGGACCACCGCCATGCCCAGCTCCGCGGCCAGCGCGCCGATCCGGCCGGTCTGCGGACCGGGAACCGGCTCCGCCCACTCCCGGTAGGCGCCGACGGGCTCACCGCAGAAGTACGGCGTGGCCGCCAGTTCCGGCAGCACCACGAGGTCGGCCCCCGCCGCGGCGGCGTCGTGCAGGGCCGCCTCGACGACCGCGAGGTTCTTCTCGACGTCGTCGGTGCACGCCGGAAGCTGCGCGGCCGCCACGGTCAGTGTGGTCACTTCCGCGCCCGTTCCTGCTGGGCGAACGCACGGTCCACTTCGTCGGCCAGCAGGTCCACGAGCTGGTCGTGCAGCGAGTGATATTCCGGAGAACGCGGGTCCCGGGGACGGGGCATGTCGACCTCGACCATCGCCTTGATGCGTCCGGGGCGCGCGGTGAACACCACGATCCGGTCGGCGAGGGCGACGGCCTCGTCGATGCTGTGCGTCACGAACAGCACCGAGGCGCCGCTCTCATCGCGGAGCTGACCGATGTAGTTCTGCAGCTTGGCCCGCGTCTGCACGTCCAGCGCGGCGAACGGCTCGTCCATCAGCAGTACCCGCGGCTGCATGGCCAGCGCCCGCGCGATCGCGGCGCGCTGGCGCATACCGCCGGACAGCCCGTCCGGATGCGCATCGGCGAAGTCGCCGAGCCCCATGGTCTGCAGCAGGTCCCTTGCGGTCTCGCGCCGTTCGGACTTCGGCACGCCGCGCAGCTTCAGGCCGAAGCCGACGTTGTCGGCGACCGACATCCACGGATACAGCGAGGACTGCTGGAAGATCATGCAGCGGTCCGGGCCCGGTCCGACGACGGGCTCTCCGTCGGCGGTGATCTCACCGGAGGTGATCGACTCCAGGCCCGCGATCATCGACAGCAAGGTGCTCTTGCCGCAGCCACTGGGACCGAGGATGACGACGAACTCCCCCGGCGCCACGTCGAGGTTGACCGAGTCGACGGCGATGACCTCGGATCCGTCCTCGCCGAACACCTTGCTCACGGCGCGGCAGTGCACCGCACCGGTGGCCAGCTTCGCTTCTGCTGTTGCGGGGGTCATCGGAGGGCTCCCTTCCCGGCCGGCTGCCACCACAGCAACCGGTTCTGCATTTGGCGGAACAGGACGTCGAGCAGGTAACCGGCGACCCCGATGACGGTCATCGAGAAGAACACCAGGCTCGAGTTGAAGGTGTTGCGCGCCAACATGACCACCTGGCCGAGGCCGCTGCCGACACCGACCGCCTCGGCGAGCAGCACGACCATCCACGCCGCGAACAGGTTCAGGCGCAAGCTCTGCAGGAGTCCGGGCAGGATCGCCGGCAGCGTCACCTGGAACAGGATCTGCCGTCGCGAGGCGCCCATCGTCCGGGCCACGTTGATGTAGGTGCTGGGAACGTCGTTGATCAGGCCGATGGTGGCCAGGGTCATGACGAAGTAGACACCGATGAACACCATGAAGATCGCCGGCGCGTTGCCGATACCGAACAGGAAGATCGACACCGGCAGCCATGCGATCGGTGAGATCGGCGCGAGCAGCGTGATCGTCGGCAGCACCAGCCCGCGGACCACCAGGAACTGGCTGATCAGCACACCGGTGACGAGACTGGCGAGAAACCCGAGCGCCAGACCCGCCAGCACCCGTCCCACGGTGGCGAGCACCGTGGTCGCCACCGCCACCACGGGGGTGGCCTGTTCGGCGCCGATCGTCGCGGTGTCGAAGAACTGGGCCTGGCTGCTGAAGTTCTGCAGGAAGATGTGCGGCGGCGGCAGCAGCAACTCGGGGGCCAGGCCGAAAAGCCAGGCCAGTTCCCAGATCCCGGCGAACAGGGCCACCGACCCGAGCCACCAGCCCGCCGCCACCCCGAGGCGGCGGTAGCGTGCGGACTTGCGCCGGGGCGTCGCCGTCGCGGTACGCGGGGCCGGCAGGTCCATGTGGGTGATGGCGGTCATGCGGTCTTCACCTTCAGCGAGTCGTACAGGCTCTTGTTCTCGTTGATGACCTCTTCGAGCAGCGTCCAGTCGGCGAACTTCTCGTCGGGCAGCTTCTTCAGGTAGCCGAGATCCTTCATGCCGACGGCGCGGTCGAGCATGAACTGGGTCTTGTTGCGCTGGTCGACGACGTTGGGCTGCTTGGTCGAGGCGTCCAGGGCGTCCTCGAGGCTGGTCTTGAAGTAGCTGCCCACGGCCACCTCGACGGCGGCCTTGCGGTCGGCCTCGGTCTGCTGCTGCGCTTCGAACAAGCCCTTGATGACGGCCTTGACGGCCTGGGGGTTCTCCTGTAGCAGCGGATTGCGCACAGCCAGAACGCAGTCGGTGTAGCCGGGGCCGTACACGTCCTTGCCGTCCGACAGCAGTACCGATCCGGGCCGGGAGTTCAGCGCCTGGGTGGCGTAGGGCTCGATGTGGCACATACTGTCGATGGACCCGCTGATGAACGCCTGCGCCAGCTCGGGCGAGGTACCGAAGTATCGGACCTCGATGTCGCCGAACGACATTCCCGCCTTCTTCAGGTAGTCGTAAGGCAGCATCTCGAGGGTGTCGGCCTGGAAGGTGCCGAGCGTCTTGCCCTTCATGTCCGCCGCGGAGTTGATGCCCTCCTGGGCCACGATCGAGCACCCTTCGACACCGCCACCGGCGACCACGGTCACCGGCGCACCGGCGTCGTAGAGGGTCAGGAACTGCGTGTAGGGCACCAGCGACATGTCGACCTGCCCGGCGCCGAACAGGGTGACGATGTCGGCGTTGGTCGGCGTGACGACGAAGTCGATTGTGGTACCGCCGGGTTCGCTGAGCTTGCGTTCCTTGGTCAGGAAGATGCCCAGGTTGCACAGCCCGGTTCCGTGGGTGGCCTTGAGGGTGGTCATGCCGGCCGCGTTCGGGGCGGTGCCGGTGGCGCCACCGCTGGAACAGCCGCTGAGCAGCCAGGCCGGCACCGCGACCGCCGCGCCGGCGATCGCGGTGTTGCGGAAGAAGATGCGGCGGCTTACGGGTGCGTTGATCTTGTCTCTCATCGGGCGTTCTCCTTGGCGGCGGTTACGGCGGCGAGCTCGGCGTTGAGCAGGTCGAGATTGACGGCGTGTAGGGGCAGTTCGGCGTCCTCGGGCACCAGTGCCAGGGACCGCAGTGTGTCCCACCGGTCGTAGACGGTGGTGGTGAGGTCACGGATGTCGACCATCGAGGGTTGACGGCCGACGGCGTCGATCAGTTCGTCGACGGTGTAGCCGGGGAAGTACTTCTGTGCGTGCCGGATTGCTCCCGGGAGGTCGGCGACGATCAGGTCGTACGCGCGCAGCATCGCGCGGATCGCCGCACGCACCTGCTCGGGGCGCTCCCGCAGGAACCGGCTGGAGGCCACCAGGGTGGTGTCGGGGAACGGGTCGCCCCACACATCGGTGCCGTCGCTGAGGACGTGCCCGCCCGCGGCGCGCACGCGGCCCGCGTACGGCTCGGCCAGTGTCAGGGCGGCCAGTTCGCCGGCCTTGAACGCCTCGATCGCGTCGTTGAGCACGTCGAAGTACCGGATCTCCACGTCGCTCATGGCGAGCCCGGCGGCGGCCAGGACGTCGTGCAGCAGCACCTCCATCGGGTCGGTGCGGAAGGTCCCGACCGGCCGGCCGGCCAGCGGGGCGGCGTCGGACATCGGTTCGCGGGTGAGTACGAAGACTCCCATCAGACCGCTGCCGGCCACCAGGACCGGCGGGTCCGGGCGCACCGAGTCGATCAGCGACTGGGTGAACCCGGCGGTGCCGAGGTCGGCGACCCCGGTGGCGAGAAGCTCTGCGGTGGAACTGATGTCGTCGAAGTAGGGCGCTTCGACATGCAGTCCCTCGTCGGCGAAGAACCCTTCGCCGACGGCGACGAACAGGGGCAGATTCGACAGTGAGCAGCCGTGGGTGAGGACGAGGGTCTGGGTGCTCATGCGGCACACCCGGCGCGGTGCCCGCCCACCAGTGCGGTCGACACGGCGACCTCGCCGTGGCCGCTGCCGACCACCCGCCAGCCCTCCGCCGGCTGCTGCGTACCGGCGATGACCGCGACGGTACGCACCACGAGCCGGCCGTCCCGATCGGAGGCCAGCATCGCCGCGGCGTCGTCATAGGATATGGCAATGGCCGGGCCGCCCAGGTCGGCGACGGCGACGACGCGAATATTCAAGCCCGGCACCGCGATCCAGCCGCCGGCCAGTTCGGCGACATCGGTGGAGGCCACCGCGCTGCCCGGCGCCAGCACGGCGAGGGCGTCACGCACCGCGGCCGGCACGGTGACGTCGTCGGCGGCGACCGCGACCAGTTCGGTCTCCGACGCGCAGCACTGCCGGCCGGATCCGGCCGCGATGTGCAGCCGACGGCTCAGCACGCCGTCGAAGTTCTCGAAGGCCTCATCGGAGGCCACACCGTGCCGCTCGACAACGGTCAGCAGACCTGTTGTGTCCTGTATACAACGCATGCAGGGATTAGATGCAGCGCCTGTTTCAGAAGTGTTACCCCCGCTGCCCCGCCGTGTTAATGGTTTCTCACCGCACCGCAGCGCGGCGTACCGCGGGAAGCAGTCCCAGCGCCGCGACCTGGATCGCTGCCACCACGCCGATCAGAGCTGTAATCGATTGGGAGTAAAGGAATCCCGTAAGGGCCCCACCGACAGCGGCCGCCGCACCGATGACCGCGGCGTACATGCCGTAAGCGGTCGCGCGCCGGCCCGGTTCGACCAGATCCGCCACCACCGCGCGCAACGTCGACTCCTGGATGCCGACGGCCGCCCCCCAGACCAGAGCACCCGCGACGACCATCGCTACCCGGTCACCGAACGCCAGGACCGGCACCAGCGCGGCCAGCACCGGCAGCCAGCCGAGGATGCGGGGTCCGACGCGGTCGTAGCGCCACCCGGTGACCAGTGCCGCCACCGCGTCGGCCGCCATCGCCGCCGCATAGATCAGGGGTACCGCGGCCACCGGCAGCAGGCCCGTGGTGACCTGATGGAAGGACAGCACACCGAACGTCGCGAAGCCGCACATGGTCAGGGCGGAGAACCCGGAGTACACCCAGAACGCGCGCGGCAGCGAGCGCACGAAGGAGCGCGTCGGTCCGCGTGGCCGCACCGGCGCGGCCATCTCGTAGAGCGCCGGTTGCGGCACCGCCGAGCGCAGCCAGAACAGCAGCGCCAGCACGCACACCCCCGGGATCGCCAGCAGCGCGAACGTCGGCGCGTAGTCGCCGTCGAAGGCCACCAGCATCGCCGCCACCGCGAGCGGGCCGGCGAACGCCCCGATCTGGTCCATCGCCTCGTGCACGGCGAACCCCCGGCCCCGGCCGGTGACCGCGGTCGCGTGCGAGAGCAGCGTGTCCTTGGCGGGGCTGCGCACCGCCTTGCCGACGCGCTCGGCGATCACCAACGCCGCGGCCACCCACAGCACGCCGGCCACGCCGAGAAACGGCACGGTCGCCACGGTCAGGAAGTACCCGGCGATGGCCCACGCCCAGAACCTGCCGGTGCGGTCTGCCAACGGGCCCGACACGACCCGCAGCACCAGTGCGGCGGCCTCCCCCACCCCGGTCACCACGCCCACCACGACGGCGGTGCCGCCCAGCGACGCCAGCAGCGGGCCGGTGATCGACCGCGCGCCCTCGTAGACGACGTCGGCGAGGAGGCTGACGACGCCGAACGTGGTGACGAACCGCCAGGCGCTCAGCCGCACCGGCGGGCGACCGGTCATCCCCCCAGGCAGCCCGGACCCAGGAGTTCCTTCAGATCACCCATCAGCGCCGACGACGGCGTCACCCGCAGCGACTGGTCGAGTTCGAGCGTGGTGATCCGCTCCCCGCTGATCAGCCGCAGATGCACCTGCGCCGGCCCGGGGTGGCGCGCCAGCACCTGCTTGAGGGCGCTGACCTTGTCGACAGTGCACTGCCGGGTGGGCAAGCTGACCGCCAGCGGCCGGTTGGGCTGCGCGCTGGAGAAGTCCGGTACCACCAGCTCGTTGGCGATCAGCGAGATGCGGTCGTCGCGGATGGCCACCTTCGCGCCGATCAGGACGACGACGTCGTCGGCGATCTCGGCGCCGAACATCGAGTACGTCTGGGGGAAGAACAACACCTCGATACCGCCGGTGAGATCCTCCAATTGCGCTGAGGCCCAGGGCAGACCGTTCTTGTTGACGCGGCGGTTCACCGATGCCAGGATGCCGCCGACCCGCACCTGGGTGTCGTTGGCGACGTCCCCGTCGAGGATGGCCGGGATCTGGGTGTCGACCTGGGTGGCCAGGATGTGGGCGATGCCGTTGAGCGGATGACCGGACACGTACAGCCCGAGCATCTCGCGCTCCAGCGCCAGCTTGTGCTTGTCCTCCCACTCCTCGTCGGGGACTTTGATGGTGAACACGGACTCGCCGCCGCCGTCGTCTCCGCCGCCGAACAGGTCGAACTGCCCCATGGCCTCGGCCTTCTTGGTGCCCAGCACCGAGTCGACCGCGTCGGTGTGCACCAGGAACAGGCCCTTGCGAGGGTGCCCGAGCGAGTCGAACGCACCTGCCTTGATCAGCGACTCGGTGACCTTCTTGTTGCAGGCCGCGATGTCGATCTTGTTCAGGTAGTCCGAGAAGTCGGTGTACTTGCCCTTCTCACTGCGGGTGTTCACCAGCGAGGCCACGACGTTGGCGCCGACGTTGCGGACCGCGCCCAGACCGAACCGGATGTCGTCGCCCACCGAGGTGAAGTTCTGCACCGACTCGTTGACGTCGGGGGGCAGCACGGTGATGCCGAGTCGCCGGCAGTCGGCCAGATACACGGCGGCCTTGTCCTTGTCGTCACCGACAGAGGTGAGCAGACCGGCCATGTACTCGGCCGGATAGTTCGCCTTCAGGTAGGCCGTCCAGTAGGACACCAGGCCGTAGCCGGCAGCGTGCGACTTGTTGAACGCGTACCCGGCGAACGGAAGGATGGTGTCCCACAGGGCTTTCACCGCGCCTTCGGAGAAGCCGTTGGCGGTCATGCCCTCACGGAAGCCCTGGTACTCGGCTTCGAGCACCTCGAGCTTCTTCTTGCCCATGGCCTTGCGCAGCGCGTCGGCCTTGCCCATCGTGTACGACGCGACCTTCTGGGCGATGAACATGATCTGCTCTTGGTAGACGATCAGACCGTAGGTCTCGGCGAGGATCTCTTTGAGCGGCTCCTCCAGTTCCGGGTGGATCGGTTTGATCGGCTGGCGGCCGTTCTTGCGGTCGGCGTAGTCGTTGTGGGCGTTCATGCCCATCGGGCCGGGCCGGTACAGCGCCAGCACCGCGACGATGTCGTTGAACTCGGTGGGCTGCATGCGGCGCAGCAGGTCCCGCATCGGCCCGCCGTCGAGCTGGAACACACCGAGGGTGTCACCGCGGCCCAGGAGTTCGTAGGCCTTGGGGTCGTCGAGGGCCAGCGTTTCCAGGTCGACGTCGACACCGCGGTTGGTTTTGATGTTCTCGATGCAGTCACCGATGATCGTCAGGTTCCGCAACCCGAGGAAGTCCATCTTCAGCAGGCCGATGGCCTCGCACGACGGGTAGTCCCACCCGGTGATCACCGCGCCGTCCTGCGGCCGGCGCCACAGCGGGATCGCGTCGATCAGCGGTTCGGAGCTCATGATCACCGCACACGCGTGCACGCCCGCGTTGCGGACCAGCCCCTCCAGGCCGCGCGCGGTCTCGTAGATGGTGCGCACGTCGGGGTCGGTGTCGATGAGCGCCCGGACCTCGGCGGCCTCTTTGTACCGCTCGTGGGTCGAGTCGGTGATGCCCGACACCGGGATGTCCTTGGCCATGATCGGCGGCGGCAGCGCCTTGGTGATCCGGTCGGCGATCGCGAACCCGGGCTGGCCGTAGTGCACCCGCGCCGAGTCCTTCAGCGCCGCTTTGGTTTTGATCGTGCCGAACGTGATGACCTGGGCGACGCGGTCGCTGCCCCACTTGTTGGCCGCGTACCGCAGCATCTCACCGCGGCGACGATCGTCGAAGTCGATGTCGATGTCGGGTGCCGACGGCCGCTCGGGGTTGAGGAACCGCTCGAACAGCAGGCCGTGCGGAATCGGGTCGATGTTGGTGATACCCAGCGCGTAGGCCACCAACGAACCGGCGGCCGAGCCGCGGCCCGGCCCCACCCGGATGTCCACCGACTTCGCGTAGTTGATCAGGTCGGCCACGATCAGGAAGTACGACGGGAAGCCCTTGTCGCAGATGACCTTGATCTCGTACTCGGCGCGCTCGATGTACTCCTGCGGTACCGCGCCGCCCGGCATGTTCGCGCAGCGGCGCTCCAGGCCGGCCATCACCTCGTGGTGCAGCCACGACGCCTGGTCGTGTCCCTCGGGCACCGGGAAGATCGGCATCCGGTCGCGCGGCGCCCACACGTCGGCGTAGGACTGCACCCGCTCGGCGATCAGCAGCGTCGAATCGCACGCTCCGGGCACCTGGCCGTCCCACAGCGCACGCATCTCCGCGGCGGACTTCAGGTAGTAACCGTCACCGTCGAACTTGAAGCGGGTGGGGTCCGACAGCGTCTTGCCGGTCTGGATGCACAGCAGCGCCTCGTGGTTCTGGGCGGCGTCGCGGGTGACGTAGTGGCAGTCGTTGGTGGCCAGCGGCGGGATGCCGAGCTTCTGGCCGATCTCGAGCAGGCCCTCTCGCACCCGGCGCTCGATGTCCAGGCCGTGGTCCATCAACTCCAGGAAGAAGTTCTCCGGACCGAAGATCTCGCGCCACTTGGCGGCTGCGGCGACCGCTTCGTCGTAGTGACCGAGCCGCAGCCGGGTCTGCACCTCCCCCGACGGGCAGCCAGTGGTGGCGATGATGCCCTCGGCGTGCTCGGCGATGATCTCGGCGTCCATCCGCGCCCACTTGCCGAGCTGACCCTCGAACGACGCCAGCGACGACAGCTTGAACAGGTTGCGCAACCCGGTCGCGTTCTCCGCGACCATCGTCATGTGGGTGTAGGACCCGCTGCCGGAGACGTCGTCGCTCTTCTGACTGGGATCGCCCCACAGCACACGCTTGGTCTCGAACCGCGACGCCGGCGCGATGTAGGCCTCGATCCCGATGATCGGCTTGATGCCGACGTCGGTGGCCGCGTTGTAGAACTCGCTGGCGCCGAACATGTTTCCGTGGTCGGTCATGCCGATCGCGGGCATCTCCAGACGCTGCGCCTCGGCGAGCATCGGCTTGACCTTCGCGGCGCCGTCGAGCATCGAGTACTCGGTGTGGTTATGCAGGTGCACGAACGAGGCGCTCATAGGGACGTCAGTCTATGGCCGCCCACCGACAGCGTTCGGCGTGTCGTCGGTGCGTGTCTTCAGACCGCCGCGTCGGCAGCCCGCGCGGTGCGCCGATCGGTACGGGCGCGGCGCACCGCATCGACCGTGAACAGCAACAATGCGGCCCAGATGAGGGCGAATCCGACCCACCGCGCCGGAGGCATCGGCTCGTGGCCGACGAACACACCCCACGTGAGTTGCATCGCCGGTGTCATGTAGAACAACAGCCCCAGCGTCACCAGCGGCAGGCGTTGCGCGGCCGCCGCGAAGCACAGCAGCGGCAGCGCGGTCAGAACGCCCGACAAGACCATCAGCGCGGCGTGCCCGCCGCCGTACGCGGTGAACGTCGCGTGCCCGGTGATCTGCAGCACGATCACGTACGCCAGCGCGAAGGGGGTCGCCAGCCCTGCCTCCACCCCGACGCTGACCCGCGGGTCGGTGGTCACCAACTTCTTCACCGCGCCATAGAGCCCGAAGGAGAACGCGAGCCCCAGGCCCACCAGCGGCGGCTCCCCGACGTTGACCGTCAGCACGACGACCGCGAGCACCGCGATCACCAGCGCGCCCAACTGCCAGCGGTTCAGCGACTCCCGAAAGATCAGCAGCCCCAGCGCGATCGAGACCAGGGGGTTGATGAAATAGCCGAGCGCCGCATCGACCACGTGACCGTTGTTGACGGCGTAGACGTAGATCAGCCAGTTCACCGAGATGAGGGCGGCCGCCGCGGTGAGCAGCAGCCACTCCCGGCGGGTGATCCGGCGCAGGTCGCCCATCCGCCGGACGAGCGCGACCACCACGACCATCAACAGGAAACTCCAGATGATGCGGTGTGCCAGCACCTCGACCGCGCCGGCCGGCTTGAGCAGCGGGAAGAATGCCGGGAACAGCCCCCACATCCCATAGGCGCCCACTCCGAAGAGCAGTCCCGACCTCACAGTTCGTGATTGCGCAGCACATCGAGCGCGTGCTGCAGATCGGCCGGGTAGTCGCTGACGATCTCCACGCGGCGCCCGTCGGCGGGATGGGCGAAGGCCAGCGAGCGGGCATGCAGCCACTGCCGCTCCAGACCCAGCTTCTTGGCCAGGGTCGGATCGGCGCCGTAGGTCAGGTCACCGCAGCAGGGATGGTGCAGCGCGGCGAAGTGCACCCGGATCTGGTGCGTGCGTCCCGTCTCGAGCTCGATGTCGAGGAGGCTCGCCGCGCGGTGGGCTTCGAGCGTGTCGTAGTGCGTGACGCTGTTGCGGCCACCCTCGACCACCGCGAACTTCCAGTCGTTGCCGCGGTGCCGCCCGATCGGCGCGTCGATGGTTCCGCTGGAGGGATCCGGATGACCTTGCACCAGTGCGTGATACCGCTTCTCGACCGTGCGCTGCTTGAACGCGCGCTTGAGGACGGTGTAGGCGCGCTCGGACAGCGCCACCACCATCACCCCGGACGTGCCGACGTCCAGCCGGTGCACGATGCCCTGCCGCTCGTGGATGCCCGACGTGCTGATCCGGAAACCCGCGGCGGCCAACCCGCCCAGCACGGTCGGGCCATGCCACCCCACCGTGGCGTGCGCGGCCACACCGGGCGGTTTGTCGACCGCGACGATGTCGTCGTCGGCGTAGAGGATCTCCATGCCCTCGATGTCGACGGGCGTGTTCTCCACCGGCGCCGGCGGCTCGGGCAGCCGGACCTCCAGCCACGCCCCCGCCGTCAGCTTGTCGGACTTGGCTGCGACCGCGCCGTCGATCTCGACGCCGCCGTCCTCGGCCAGCGTGGCCGCCGCGGTCCGCGACAGGCCCAGCAGCCGCGCCAGCCCCGCGTCGACCCGCATACCGGCCAGGCCCTCAGGAACCGGCATCGACCGCGTCGTCATGCCTTGTCAGCCCCGCCGTCGTCCTGCCGGCCCGCCGGCTGGCCCGGTACGTCCGGCTCGTCCGGCCGGCGCCTCCCGACGGAATTGTCGCCGTCGTCCGGCTGGCGCCTCCCGACGGAATCAAACTCGAACCCGAACAACGACAACACCACCAACAAGATGGCCCCGCCGACCACCGCCGGATCGGCGACGTTGAACACCGGCCACCACCCGATCGACAGGAAGTCGACGACATGGCCCTGCAACGGTCCGGGCGAGCGGAAGAAGCGGTCGATCAGGTTGCCCATCGCACCGCCGAGGATCATCCCCAGCCCGATCGCCCACCACGGCGAGACCAGGCGGCGGCCCATCCAGACGATGCCGATCACCACCGCGGTCGCGATCAGCGTCAACACCCAGGTGTAGCCCGTGGCCAGCGAGAACGCCGCCCCAGAGTTGCGCACCAAAGTCCACGTCACCGTGTCGCCGATGATCGACACCGGCTGGCCGGGAGTCAGCAGTTCGACCGCGAGCACCTTGGTGACGACGTCCACGAGGAGCACCACCGCGGCCACCCCGAGAAGGAGGCGCACCCGGCGTCGCGGCGCGGGCTGCACATGCTGATCCTCGGCAGTCGACCCGGCGGTTTCGTCTGTCACGCGTCCATCATCGCAAAACCTGGATGCGCGACAATTCCACCCATGGCCAGACTCGTCGTGATCACCACCGGCGGCACGATCGCGACCAGCGCCGATGCGCAGGGGGTGAAACGGCCCACCCGCTCCGGCGCCCACCTGGCCGCGGGCCTGGACGTCGCGGTCCAAGACGTGCTCAGCGTCGACAGCTCCGCGCTCGTCCCGGCCGATTGGGACCTCATCGCAGCCGCGGTGCGCGACGCCGCGGCCACCGCCGACGGCCTGGTGGTCACCCACGGCACCGACACCATGGAGGAGACGGCCCTCTGGCTGGCGCTGACCTACGACGGCGACGTCCCGGTCGTGCTGACCGGTGCCCAGCGCAGCGCCGACGCCACCGACCCCGACGGTCCGCGCAACCTGCGCGACGCGGTGACCGTCGCCGGCGCGCCCGCCGCGCGCGGCCTCGGCGTCGTGGTGAGCTTCGCCGGCACCGTGTTCGACGCGGTCGGGCTGGCCAAGACCACCACCACCGGTCTGCAGAGCTTCACCGGCCGCACCGTGGGCACCGTCGCCGATGACACCTACCGCGCGGACGCCGATCCGCTGCGGCCCGATCTCGGTCCGCTCCGCGCCGCCGACGCGCCGCGCGTCGACATCGTCGCGGCCTATCCGGGCGCCGACGCCGCCGCGATCGACGGGTGCGTGGCCGCGGGGGCGCACGGCATCGTGCTGGAGGCGATGGGAGCGGGCAACGCCGGATCCGCCCTGATCGACGCGGTGCGACGGCACTGCGGCAACGGCGTGGTGGTCGCAGTGTCGACCCGCGTGCCGGGCGGGCACGTCAGTCCCGGCTACGGTCCCGGCCGCGACCTGCTCGACGCCGGCGCGGTGATGGTGCCGAACCTGCGGCCCCCGCAGGCGCGGGTCCTGCTCATGGCGACGCTCGCGGCCGGCGCGGCGCCGGAGGCCGTCTTCGCGCGCTGGGCCTGACACCCGGCCGCTACGACCCGGTCTGGTGGGCGGCCACCTCGTCGACGTAGTCCGGCCAGTCCAGGCTGTCGACGGGATTGGCCCGCGACACCGCCGGGTCGTCGACGGCCAGCGTGCGCGCCGGCCCCGGACCCGTACTGCGCGTCTCGAAGCGCACCGTCATGACGCCGTGTCCCGCGCCCTGAATCCACCCGTGCCCGAACTCGGTGTGCACGACGTCGTCGCCGAGCCGCCACGCCGGCGCCGTGTCGGCGAGGCTGCTGACCGTGGCCGGCGCGTCGTCGTCATGGGTCTGCTCGGTGACCGACTCCAGATCCGGGAACAGCGGCTCCTGCTGCACGTCGCTGAGCCCGGAGAATCCCACGCCGACCAACCGGACCGGGCCGATGTCAACTGGGTCGAGCAGCAGGCGCCGAGCGGTCCCGATCAGCGTGGCGGGGTCGGTGGTCGCGTACGGCAGCGTCGCCGAGCGGGTCAGCGTGCTCATGTCGGAGCGTTTGAGCTTGACGGTGACGGTCCGGGCGCCGCGACCATCCTTGAGCAGCCGCCGGTGGGCGTGCTCGCCGATCGGCCCGATTGCGTCCCGCAACTGGTCGAGTGTCCGCATGTCCTCGGCGAACGTGGACTCCGCGCTGATCTGCTTGGCCGGCGCGTTCTCGGCGACCGGACGGTCGTCGACCCCGCGGGCCAGGCGGTGCAACGCCGACCCCACCGCGCCGCCGAGGATGTTGGCGGCCTCCGCCTCGCTGAGCGCCGCGAACGCGCCGATCGTCTCGATGCCGAGACGGTGCAGCTTGTCCTCGGCGACCGGTCCGATGCCCCACAGCCGGCGGACCGGAAGGGCCGCCAGCATGCTCTGCTCGTCGGCACGCGGCACGACGCGCACACCGTCGGGTTTCGCCAAACCCGAAGCGATCTTCGCGAGCTGTTTGCCCGAACCGGCCCCGACCGAGGCCACCAGCCCGGTCACGTCGCGAACGTCTGCCCGCAACTCCTCGCAGAACACCTCGACATCGGACTCCGAGGCGCCCGCCAACTCCGCAGGCTCCCCGAACGCCTCGTCGAACGACAGTTGCTCGAGCACCGGCACACGGCGGCGCACGGTGTCGAACACGCGTCGGCTGGCCAGGCCGTAGACGACACCGCGCGGCGGCAACACCACCGCGCCGGCGCCGACCAGTCGCCGCGCCTGATGCATGGGCATCGCCGAACGCGCACCGAAGACTCGGGACTCGTAGCTGGCGCCGGCGACCACACCCCGGCCGCCGACCCCGCCGACGAGGACCGGCCGGCCCCGCAGCGTGGGACGCGTCAACTGCTCGACGGAGGCGAAGAACGCATCCATGTCGAGGTGCAGGACCCATCGCGCGCCCATCGTGACGATGCTAGGGCGCTACGGTGACGGTCATGGACGACGTGCCGATCCGCGACGACACGATCCGGCTGGGCCAGTTCCTCAAGCTCGCCAATCTCATCGACTCCGGCGCCGACGCCAAGTCGGTGATCGCCGAGGGCCTGGTGTCGGTCAACGGGGTCACCGAGTCCCGCCGAGGGCGGCAGCTGCGTGCCGGCGACGAGGTCGAATTCGACGGACGCGGCGCCCGCGTCAGCGCCTCGTCACTGTGATCGAGGTCACCGCGGGCGTACCGTCGAGGTATCTCTGAAGCAGGAGGGAGATACCCATGAAGGGCGCTCATCGTGACCCGGTGGACCACGTACGCACCACCTTTCAGCACGCGGGTGAATCGTTCATCGACACCTTGTGGTTGCCCGGACTGATCCTCATCGGGGTGGGGACCGCCCTGATCGCCGGCACGGTCGCCGCGACCGCTTACGGCAACCGCGACCTCTCTCTCGTGCTCGGCCTCCTCGCGGGTGCGCTCGTGACGGCGGGAGCGCTGCTGGTCGCGCTCGAGCACCAGCGCGTCAACCGCGTCGAAAAGCGATGGCGCGACGAACACCGCGACACCGACCAGCGAGCACGGGCCCCGATCGGTCCGCGCTAGCCGCTCGCACGCTCCACCCGGCGCAGCCGGAACGGGAAGTCGTCGCCGACCCGGCCGGTCAACCATCCGTCCTGTTCCGACGGGGCCGCCGACGAGCCGGCGCCGGTGTCGATGGTGAACCGCGTCGCCAGCAGTTCGCCCGCGATCAGGTCGGCCAGCTCGGGACGCCACCCTCCGGGCAGCGCCGACACCGTCAGTTCCAGCTCGATGCGGTCACCGATGTCGAGCCCGAACTTCCGGCGCGCCTCCTGGAACTCCCGGATCATGTCGCGGGCCCAGCCCTCGGCCTCCAGCTCCGCGGTGACGGTGCCGTCGAGCACCACGAGGCCGGCGCCGTCGGGCAGCGCGGCGGTGTGCAGATCCTCGGGTCGAGCTCCGCTGCGCTCCGTCTCCCGTGGCTCCGCGGCGACCAGCCGGGAGCTGTACTCCTCGGGCTGCAGCACCGCCGGACCCGCGGTCAGGGTGCCGTCGTCGTTGACGACGGCGTCCCCGGCCTTGACCGCCTTGATGGCGGCCTGCACGTCCTTGCCCAGGCGCGGTCCGGCCACCCGCGCGTTCACGGTGAGCTCGAACCGGCCGTGCGCGGCGATGTCGTCGGTGAGCTCGACAGCCTTGAGGTTGAGCTCGTCGGCGATCAGCTCCCGGTAGGGCTCCAGCCGCGACGGATCCTCCACCGCGACAGTGAGTTTCGGCAACGGCAGCCGCACCCGCAGCTTCTTGGCCTTGCGCAGCGACGAGCCGACCGAGGCCACCTCGCGGACCAGGTCCATGTCGGCGACCAGCTGCGGATCGGCGGGCAGCAGGCCGGCCTCGGGCCAGTCGGTCAGGTGCACCGATCGCTCGCCGGTCACACCACGCCAGATCACCTCGGAGATCAGCGGCAGCAGCGGCGCGGCGAGCCGTCCGGTGACCTCCAGCACGGTGTGCAGCGTGTCGATCGCATCGGCGTCCTCATCCCAGAACCGCGAACGGGACCGCCGCACATACCAGTTGGTCAACGCCTCGGTGAACTGGCGCAGCTGGTCGCAGGCCTGCGAGATGTCGCAGACGTCGAGCGAGGCGGTCAGTTCATCACGCAGGATCGCCAGCTTGGCCAGGATGTAGCGGTCCAGCACGTGCTGCGAATCGGTGCGCCACGTGCCCTTCTGCGGCGCGTAGAGCGCCAGGAAGGAGTAGGCGTTCCACAGCGGGAGCAGCACCTGACGCACGCCCTCGCGGATGCCCTGCTCGGTCACGATCAGGTTGCCGCCGCGCAGGATAGGCGAGGCCATCAGGAACCAGCGCATCGCGTCGGAGCCGTCGCGGTCGAACACCTCGCGCACATCCGGGTAGTTGCGCAGCGATTTGCTCATCTTCTGCCCGTCGTTGCCCAGCACGATGCCGTGCGACACGCAGGTGCGGAACGCCGGGCGGTCGAACAACGCGGTCGCCAGAACGTGCAGCGTGTAGAACCAGCCGCGGGTCTGCCCGATGTATTCGACGATGAAGTCGCCGGGGAAATGCGAATCGAACCAGTCCTGGTTCTCGAACGGGTAGTGCACCTGCCCGTAGGGCATCGAGCCAGAGTCGAACCACACGTCGAGCACGTCCTCGATGCGCCGCATCGTGGACTTACCGGTCGGGTCGTCGGGGTTGGGGCGGGTCAGCTCGTCGATGAACGGCCGGTGCAGGTTGTCCGGGCGCACCCCGAAGTCGCGCTCGAGTTCGTCGAGGCTGCCGTAGACGTCGATCCGCGGATAGGCCGGGTCGTCGGACTTCCACACCGGAATCGGCGTGCCCCAGTAGCGGTTTCGGGAGATCGACCAGTCCCGCGCACCGGCCAGCCACTTGCCGAACTGCCCGTCCTTGACGTGTTCGGGGTACCAGGTGATCTGCTGGTTGAGTTCCACCATGCGGTCCCGGAACTGGGTGACCTTGATGAACCACGACGACACCGCCCGGTAGATCAGCGGGTTGCGGCACCGCCAGCAGTGTGGATAGGAGTGCTCGTAGGTGTCATGACGCAGCAGCACCGCGCCGTTGGCCGCCGCAGGTCCGGTGCCGTTCTTCAGGTCGCGGATGATCTGCGGGTTGGCGTCGAACACGTGCTGTCCGGCGTAGTCCGGCACGGTCGAGTCGAAGCGGCCCTTGGCGTCGACGGGGGTGACCGCCTCGATACCGCCGGCCTGCGCGGTCGCCATGTCATCCTCGCCGTAGGCCGGTGACATGTGCACCAGACCGGTGCCGTCGTCGGTGCTGACGAACTCGGCCGGCAGCACGCGAAACGCGTTGGGCGAGTCAATGAAATACGGGAAGGGCGGCGCGTAGCGCACGTCGAGCAGGTCGCGTCCGGTGTAGGTGGCCACGACCGTGGGCTCTTCACCCAACTCCCGGGCGTAGGCGCCGAGCCTGGCCTCGGCGAGCACGAAGCGGCGACCGTCGGCCTCGACGACGACGTAGGTGACCTCGGGGTTGACGGCGACGGCCTGGTTGGACGGCAGCGTCCACGGCGTGGTGGTCCAAACCAGCAGGTAGGCATCGAGCAACTCGTCGACCGGCCCTCCGGTGATCCGGAAGCCGACCGTCAGCGCCGGGTCCTGCCGGTTCTGGTAGACGTCGTCGTCCATCCGCAGTTCGTGGCTGGACAGCGGGGTTTCGTCGTTCCAGCAGTACGGCAGCACCCGGTTGCCCTCATAGGCCAGGCCTTTGTCCCACAGCTGCTTGAACACCCAGATCACCGATTCCATGAAACCGATGTCGAGGGTCTTGTAGTCGTTGTCGAAGTCCACCCAGCGCGCCTGGCGGGTGACGTAGTCCTGCCACTCGGCGGTGTACTTGAGGACCGAGTCCCGGCAGGCGTCGTTGAACTTCTCGATGCCCATCTCTTCGATCTGGGCTTTGTCGGTGATCCCGAGCTGACGCTGGACCTCGAGTTCGGCGGGCAGCCCGTGGGTGTCCCAGCCGAAACGGCGCTCCACCTTGTAGCCGCGCATCGTCCGGTAGCGCGGCACGATGTCCTTGACGTAACCGGTGAGAAGGTGCCCGTAGTGGGGCAGGCCGTTGGCGAACGGCGGCCCGTCGTAGAAGACGAATTCCTCGGCGCCGTCGCGATTCTCGATGGTGGCGCGGAAGGTGTCGTCGCGTTTCCAGTAATCCAGGACTTCCCGCTCCAGCTGCGGGAAGCTCGGGGATCCGCTCGCCGGCTTGGGGTAAGCGCTCACGGTACGTCTCTTTCGTGCCTCGAGTCCGGGCACGGGGACGACGCCGACGCGTTTTGCGTGAGCACCGCGGTACCACCCCGCTTGCGCACCGATGTGCGCCGCTCGTTGTGGGCTGTCACGGGCCTACCCGTCCGGGTCTACTGAGCGCGAGCGCCGTTCTTCCGAAGACTCCCCGGTGATGGCCGGATCAGTGTCGTTGGCGAAATTCTAGCCGGTGATGACACGCCGCCGAAATCGCGCGCGGCCGGTGCCGGTCAAAGAGGCGCGGCGGCGTCTGAGGTGATCTCGATCAGCGCCAGCGGGAACTGCTCGGCCATCTCTTGCACCGAATAGTCGTCCAGTCGGGCGGGGTCATACCACCAGTCCAGGTGCAGCGCGCCGTCGGCGACCCGGGCCCGCAGCTCCAGGGCGTAACCGCCCGACGCGTCTGCCGCTGCACGGTCGGTGACGTTGAGCAGCACCTCGGACTGCGGAGCGGGGTGGCCCGGGGCCGCGGCCAGGGCGCTGTGCGCGCCCTGCAGCAACTCCGTGGGACCCATCGGCAGCGACGCCGCGCACAGCAGCGACACCGGATGGGTCAACCAGCGATGCCCACCGGTGACGTCGACGGCCACCGCACCTTCTCCCCTGGTGCGTCCGAAAGTGCGTCCGAGAGCGGCGAGAAGAATGTCCTCGGTCGGCACGTCGAGCCATTCCGCGGCGGAATGGAGTTCGACGGACAATTCGCTCGAGGGCAAGGTGCCAAACGTCTGCAACTGCTGCGACGAACCCGCGAAAGCGCGGTCGAAGACGTCCAGCGTTACCGGAATGCCGAAGACGGGCCGCGGTTTGACCTCGTCAGCGATATGGGGAGCGACCATGCAGCTAACCGTACAGCGGATGTCCCAGATTTGGGAGAGGGCTCCCAAAACTGTGACGGCTGTGTCAATAAGGATTACGAAGATTGTTTGCCGGTAGGGTTTCCCCAATACCGCGAACTGGGTTTATGGTGGTTGGGTGCCCAGGACTGATGAGAATGGCCGGCAGCTCAAAGCCCTGCTCGATTATCTGCTCGACGGGGAAATCGACGCGAAGGACATCTTCGACGCGCTCGGCATCTCGAGCAGTACCTATTACCGGCGCATCAAAGAGGCCGACTACCCCAACGCCGAGGAACTGCGTCGTGTCGCCGACCGGTTCGAGCTCAGCTATCCCGACCTGCAGATTCAGTTCGGGTTGATGAGTCGCCAAGAAGTGTGGAGCTACGTCGAGGCCGCCGGCCCGGCTCAGCTGGTGGCCACCCTGCCGAAGTCCGCGGAGCGCACCGAGACCAGACGTCGCCCCAAGCTGTCGGAGCTGACGCCACGCCTGGACGCACCGCCGTTGTAGACACCCGTCAGCGTCTAGACTTCGCTGACACGCATGGCCCGAAAGCGAACACCCTCCCATGGCTCTGGCAACACTGATCGCGATCACGCTCCTGTGTATCGCGTGGAGCCTGTGGATTCGTCGTGTCACCTGGTCGTGCCGCTGGGAAGTCGCCGCCACCCTGAACATCGCGTTGCAGGGCGCCGCCGTGCTCTTGATGTCCCCGCTGGCCTCCGAGACCATCGGGCACTGGCTGTACTCGCTGACCGGCAAATGGAACCTCGAGGACTACATCGGCCACGACTGCTACATCGTGGCCGCCTCGGCGGTGGTCTACAACGCTCTCGGCCGCCTCGAACAGGACCACGCGCTGCAGCAGCGGTTCCGCTCGCATGTGGAGGTGCCGGCGACGCTGTGCATCCCGCTGCTGCTGGCCGCCTTCTGGGCCGGTAACGGCGCCGCGATCTACCGGCCGGACTTCTTCGACGTGCCCACCGATTTCTGGCTGAACCTGTACTGGCTGCTGCTGTGCGGGATGCTGATCTACCTGCTCGGGTACGGCGCGCGCGCACTGCTGATCCTGCGCCACGACCCGCGTTCGCGGCCGATCGCCAACGTCTACCTGTTCGCGTCGGCGATGGGGATCGGTGCCTGCCTGGTGCGCATCACCACGGCGTTCGTCCCCCAGTTGCAGACCATGACCGGCACCATCCTGGTGTGGGTCTTCGCGTGCGCCTGCGGCGCGGGTTTCGCGCTGACCTCGGCACACTCCTGGCGCCTGAAGACGCGGTGGTTCACCGGCGCGAAGTCGTGAACTCCTGAGCCGGATCAGACCGCGGCCGCGGCGAGGTCGGCGAACGGCGCGCCGAACTCGGGTACCGCGCGGTAACCGTTGCGGCGGGCCGCGGCGGCGCCCCGGCGTAGCAGCGTCGCCGTCGCCACGAAACCGGCCTGGTCACTGACCACCAGCGGCGTGAGCAGGCGGTTGTGCACGAACCCGAACGCCAGACCGGTCTGCGGGTCCGCCCACCCCAGTGATCCGCCGAGGCCCACGTGCCCGAACCCCGGGAGCAGACCCGGGATGGGCAGTCCGTGGTAGCCCAGATGGAACGACAGCGGCATGCCCATGCTGTGGTCGGGCCGCAGGCTGCGCCGTCCGGTCAGCGCGGCCGCGGTCTCCTTGGACAGGTACTGCGTGCCGTCGATCCGCCCACCGTTGGCGATCGCCCCGTACATCCGGGCGAGCCCCCGCGCGGTGGCCACACCGTTGGCGGCCGGGATCTCGCCGTCGAGCAGGGGTGTGTCCCCCTGCACGAACGCCTTGACACCTGGGAAGTACATCGCGCCGAACCCGGCCGAGATCGGCAGGGCGGCGAGGTGCGGTGCGACGAAGTTGAACACCGGATTCTGCAGCCGGGTCTGCGGGCCGATGATCCGCGCGGGCTGGGTGGGTGCGCTGGCCGGCGGACGGCCGAGGTGGATGCCGTCGGTGTTGAGCGGGGCCGCGACCTCGGTGCGGATCAGCTCACGCATGCCCTTCCCAGTGACCGACCGGGCCAGGCCGGACAGCAGCCACCCGAAGGTGAACGCGTGGTAGGCCGGCTTGCCCATCAGCCATCCGGCGGGCGCCGCGGCGAGCCGCTCCTCCATCACCAGATGGTCCATCAGATGCGTTCTGTCGGCCCCGTTGAGCTGTGACAACCCGGCTCGATGCCGGAGCGCGTCGCGCACCGTTATCGCCGCCTTGCCGTTGGCGCCGAAATCGCGCCAGTACTCCGCAACCGGCGCGTCGTAGTCGATCAGTCCGCGGTCGGCGAGACGGTGGATGACGGTGGCCGCGACACCCTTGGTCGCCGAGAAGACCATGGGGGCGGTGTCGGCGACCCACCTGTGCCTGCCGCGTCGATCGGCCCATCCGGCCCACACGTCGACGACGCATTCACCGTCGAGGTAGACCGCCAACGCGCCGCCGCCGAGCCGCTTGTACGGGAACATCTGGGCGAACGCACGGACGGCCAGCATGAAATTCGGGTCCGCTGCACCGCGGACACCGCGCGGGAGGTGTTGCTCACCCCACCGCTCCTCAGAGATCGCCACGTTGCGCTCCCCATCTGTCGACTTGCGTCCCATGACCGCGCGTCATTTGACATGCGTCACAGTACGACCAATCTACCTCGGTGCGGGGCTAACACACGGAGAGTTACGGATTCGTTAGTCCGTTGCAGGCAGGGGGCGATCTGCGGCGTCCAGGATCTCCTGCGCAGCAAGCGCCGGGGTGAGCGTGCCCTCGCGCACCTGAGCCTCCACATCGGCGCGAATCGCGCGCACACCCGGGCTGGACAGCACCCGGTCGAGCACCGTGTCGCGCACCATCGACCACGTCCACTCCACGTGCTGGGCCCGCCGACGCGCCTCGAACTCCCCGGCCTCGGTCAGCACGTCGCGATGCTTGAGGATCGTCTCCCACAATTCGGCCAAACCGGTGCCCTCCAGCGCGCTCATCGTGAGAACGGGTGGGCGCCAGATGGTTTCACGGGGGTAGATCAGTCGGATGGCTCCCGCGAGCTCTCGGGCGGCGGCCTTGGCCTCGATGGCGTGCTCCCCGTCGGCCTTGTTGACGACGATGATGTCGGCCAGTTCCAGGACGCCCTTCTTGATGCCCTGCAGCTGGTCGCCGGTGCGCGCCAGGGTGAGGAACACGAAGGTGTCGACCATGTTGGCGACCGTCACCTCGGACTGGCCGACACCCACGGTCTCGACCAGGATGACGTCGTAACCGGCGGCCTCCAGCAAAACGATCGTCTCGCGGGTGGCCCGCGCGACGCCACCCAGGGTTCCGGACGTCGGCGACGGCCGGATGTAGGCGTCGGGGTGCACCGCGAGGCGCGCCATGCGCGTCTTGTCACCGAGGATGGAGCCGCCGGTGCGCGTCGAGGACGGGTCCACCGCCAGGACCGCGACGCGGTGGCCCCGCTCGATGACGTGCATGCCCAGCGCCTCGATCGACGTGGACTTACCGACCCCGGGCACCCCGGTGATGCCCACGTGCAGGGCGCTGCCGGCGGCGTCGGCCAGCTCCAGCAACAACTCCTGGGCTTTCTGGCGGTGGTCGGCGCGGGTGGACTCCACGAGGGTGATGGCGCGGGCCAGCGCCGAGCGGTCCCCGCCGCGCAGCGCCGCCGCGAGCTCGCCGATGGGCTGGTTCATCTAGCTCAAGCTGTAGCCGAGACGCTCGGCGAGTTTCTCGAGCAGCCCGATCGCGGCGTCGGCGATCACGGTGCCGGGCGGGAAGATCGCCGTGGCGCCGGCCTCGTAGAGCTCGTCGAAGTCGCCGGGCGGGATGACCCCACCCACGACGACCATGATGTCCGGTCGCCCGACCTCGGCCAGTGCGTCACGCAGCGCAGGCACCAGCGTCAGGTGGCCCGCGGCCAGCGACGAGACACCGACGACGTGCACGTCGTTGTCGGCGGCCTGCCGCGCGACCTCGTCGGGCGTGGAGAACAGCGAGCCCACGTCGACGTCGAAACCGATGTCGGCGAACGCGGTCGCGATGACCTTCTGGCCGCGGTCGTGACCGTCCTGGCCCATCTTGGCGACCAGGATGCGGGGACGCCGGCCGTCGGCCTCGGCGAACTTCTCGACCAGTGCGGTCGCGCTGCTGACGTTGCTGGCCATACCCACCTCGTCTCGGTACACCCCCGCGATGGTCCGGATCTCGGCCTGGTGGCGGCCGTAGACCTTCTCCAGCGCGTCGGAGATCTCTCCGACGGTCGCCTTGGCTCGCGCCGCGTTGATGGCCAGGGCGAGCAGGTTGTTGCCGAGCCCGTCCTCACCCGCGGTGCCCGTCGCCGCGGCGGCACGGGTCAGTTCGTCCAGCGCCGCCTGTGTCGCGGCGTCGTCCCGCTCCGCGCGCAGCCGCTCCAGCTTGGCGATCTGCTCGGCGCGGACCCGGCTGTTCTCGACCTTGAGGACCTCGATCTCGTGATCCTCGTCCACCTGGTACTTGTTCACCCCGATGACCGGCTGCGCACCGGAGTCGATGCGCGCCTGGGTGCGCGCGGCGGCCTCCTCGATGCGCAGCTTCGGGATGCCGTCGCTGATGGCCTGGGCCATGCCGCCGTGCTCGGCGACCTCGCGGATGTGCCCGCGGGCCTTCTCGGCGAGCTGGTAGGTCAGCCACTCGACGTAGTAAGAGCCGCCCCACGGATCGATCGGCCGGGTCGTCCCCGACTCCTGCTGCAACAGCAGCTGCGTGTTGCGGGCGATGCGGGCCGAGAAGTCGGTCGGCAGGGCCAACGCCTCGTCGAGGGCGTTGGTGTGCAGCGACTGGGTGTGGCCCTGGGTGGCGGCCATCGCCTCGATGCAGGTCCGGGCGACGTTGTTGAACGCGTCCTGTGCGGTCAGCGACCACCCCGAGGTCTGCGAATGAGTGCGCAATGACCTGGATTTTGGGCTTTGGCTTCCGAATTCAGCGACCAGTTCGCTCCACAGCAGACGCCCGGCGCGCAGCTTGGCGACCTCCATGAAGAAGTTCATGCCGATGCCCCAGAAGAACGACAGCCGGGGTGCGAACTTGTCGATGTCCAGGCCGGCGTCCAGGCCCGCCTTGATGTACTCGACGCCGTCGGCCAGCGTGTAGCCCAGCTCCAGGTCAGCGGTCGCGCCCGCCTCCTGGATGTGGTAGCCGGAGATCGAGATGCTGTTGAACTTCGGCATCTTCACGCTGGTGTAACCGAAGATGTCGGAGATGATCCGCATCGACGGCTTCGGCGGATAGATGTAGGTGTTGCGGACCATGAACTCTTTGAGGATGTCGTTCTGGATGGTCCCGGCGAGCTTCTCCGGCGGCACCCCCTGCTCCTCGGCGGCCACCACGTACAGCGCGAGGATGGGCAGCACCGCGCCGTTCATCGTCATCGACACCGACACCGAGGACAGGTCGATCCCGTCGAAGAGCTGGCGCATGTCGAGGATGGAGTCGATCGCCACACCGGCCATGCCGACGTCGCCGGCCACCCGGGGATGGTCGGAGTCGTACCCGCGGTGGGTGGCCAGGTCGAAGGCCACCGACAGGCCTTTCTGGCCGGCCGCGAGGTTGCGCCGGTAGAACGCGTTCGATTCGGCCGCGGTGGAGAACCCGGCGTACTGGCGAATGGTCCAGGGCTGGTTGACGTACATCGTCGGGTACGGCCCGCGGACGAAGGGCGGCTCGCCGGGCAAGCTGTCCAGCGGGTAACCGGCCGCGACGGCGGCGTCGCGGTCACCGGCGATGAAGACCGGTTTGACGTCGATGCCCTCGGGGGTCTCCCAGGTCAGCTGCTCGGCGGTGTAGCCGTGCACAGCCGCGGCCGCACCGAAGAGCTCACCCGCCTCGGTCTCGGTCGGCGCGGGGGTGTCGGTGCCGTCGTACAGCGACACCTCGGCGAAGCTGTCGATCTTGCGCGGTTCGGTTGCAGTCATGTCATGCCCCCAATCGGGTCAACAGGTCCGACAGAGCTTCGACCGCGTCGATCTTGGCGGTCAGGTAGCCGTCGGGTTTGCTCGCCGCCTCGGCGACAGCCTTTTCCGGACCGGCCAGCAGGATGCGGCGCACCCCGGCGGCGCGCGCGGCCTCGACCACGCCGGCCACCTCGGCGCCGTAGCGGGCGTCGGTGCCGCAGATCACCGCGACCTCGGTGACGCCGGCGTCGGCAACCGCGGCCGCGACGCCGTCGGCCTGCAGGGGGCCGGGGTTGACGGCCTCGATACCGCCCGCGGCCAGCAGGTTGGCCGCGAACGTGGTCCGGATGTTGTGCTCGGCCAGCGGTCCCAGCGGCAGCAGCAGCACCTTGGGCCGGGATCCGTGGGCGGCCAGGAACGCGTCCGAACGGTCCCGCAGGCCCTCGAAGGCCGCCGCGTAGCGCCGGACGTCGGGCAGCGGATCCCCCTGCGGCAGAGCGACTTCCGCGAGATCTGGGAACTCGTTGACACCGGTGACCGCGGTACGGCGGTGCGCGATGTCGGTCGCGCGCCGGTCGGCGACCTCGGCGATGCGGGCGCTGATCAGGTCGGTGGCGGCGGCGAAACCGCCCGCCGCCTCGATCTCCTGGAAGTGCGCCCAGGCCTGTTCGGCGACCTCCCGGGTGAGGTCCTCGACGAACCAGGATCCGCCCGCCGGGTCGAGCACCTGACCGAGGTGCGACTCCTCGAGCAGCAGGAGCTGGGTGTTGCGCGCGATACGGCGCGCGAAACTGCGCGCCGTGCCGGGGAATCCGCCTTCGATCGCAACATCGAACGGGTGCACCAGCAGGGTGTCGGCGCCGCCCACACCCGCGGCGAACGCCGCGACCGTGGTGCGCAGCATGTTCACCCACGGGTCACGCTGAGCCATCATCGGCAGCGACGTCTCCGCGTGCACGGTGGCCGCGCCGGCGGCGGGGTCGCCGACGACCTCGGCGACGCGGGCCCAGAGTTGGCGCGCCGCACGCAGTTTGGCGATGCCCATGAACTGGTCGTCGTCCACCGAGAACCGGAAGCTCACCTGTGCCAGCGCGTCTCGGGCGGACAGACCCGCGTCGGTCAGCGCGCGCAGGTAGGCCACCCCGGCCGCGACGGCCGCACCGAGCTCCCAGGACGCGTTGGCGCCGAGGTCGTGGAAGGTCGGACCGTCGACGGTGACGGTGCGCAGGTGGCCGGTGTAGTCGCCGACGGTCTGCGCGACGGCGACGACATCGGCCAGCTCCGGAGCCGGACGGCCGGTCAGCGCCGCGGTCAGGGGGTCGACCCCCAGGTCGACCGACAGCCGAGAGCGCTGGTCGTCGTCGAGGCCGCCGAGCAGGGCCAGCAGCTGCTCGGTGGTGGCGCGCAGCGTGGCGCCGTCGCCCGCGATGTCGGCGATGACGGGAACCAGGTCCAGGAAGACGCCCTCGAGCAGGCGCGGCAGGTCGGCGGGATCGACGCCGGGACGGCCGGGGCCGTGGTCGCCGATGCGCAGCGTCAGCGCGCTGATGCCCTCGGTGAGGCCCAGCAGCACCGATCCGTTGGCCTGGTCGGCGGGCTCGTCGCCGACCGGGAACGCCTCGGCGACCTTCCACCCGGTCTTGACGTCGCGTAGCGCGTCGCCGCCGCGGGTGAACGGCCAGTGCCCGGGCAGCGGCGGCTCGGCGAGCTCGTCGACCCGCGTGTAGAGCGGTCGGATCGGAAAGCCCTCATAGGTCTCCGAATCGAGGAGACGTTCGGGCTCGGCGGGCAGATCGGCGGGATCTCGCCGCATGGATTTGGCCAGAACGCCCGCGACCGCCGAGCGCCAGCGGTCAAGATCGGAATCGAGTACTCCCCCGGCAGCGCCGGCGCTGGGTTTCTGCACGCCATCAGGCTAAATGATGCCCGTCACGTCCTCGTACGCCGGTGGCCTGAGTCATTCCCTCGCCCGGACTGCCTCGGCGTCGGCGCACCGTAAGGTGGGTAGGCGTGAAAACGGTCGTCAGCACGCTGCGCACGGCCGCCGCGGCGGTGCGGGCCACAGCCCGAGCGGTGCCGCGGACCCGTCTGCTGGCCATCCTGGCCGCGATTGTGATTCTCGTCGCAATCGCGGTGTGGGTGCCGCTGCCGACCGCGGTGCAGCTGCGGGACTGGGCCACCTCGGTGGGCGCGTGGTTCCCGCTGGCGTTCCTGGCCGCGCACATCGCGGTCACTGTGTTTCCTTTCCCGCGTACGGCGTTCACGCTGGCCGCCGGGCTGCTGTTCGGCCCATATCTGGGCATCCCGATCGCCGTCGGGGCCAGCGCCGTCAGCGCCGTCATCGCGCTGCTGCTGGTTCGCGCGGTCGGCTGGCAGCTGAGCCGGCTGGTCGGACATCCGCGGTTGGACGCGCTGGATGCGCGGCTACGGGAGCGCGGGTGGGCCGCAGTGCTGGCCATGCGGTTGATTCCCGCCGTGCCGTTCTCGGTGCTCAACTACGCCGCCGGCGCGTCGGCGGTACGCGTGGTGCCCTACACGCTGGCCACCGTGGCCGGCCTACTGCCCGGGACCGCCGCGGTGGTCGTCCTGGGCGACGCGCTGACCGGGCGGGTGAGCCCGCTGCTGGTGCTGATCTCGCTGGCCACGGCAAGCATCGGCATCGCCGGGCTGCTCTACGAGGTGCGCAGCCACCGGCGCGCCGCGGGGACAGCCGACGGCGAGGACCAGCGAGAGTGCGAGACCCCGCCGGCTACTCCCCGCGTGTGACGTCCGCCGGCTGCTCGGTCTGCGCCGGGGCGCCCAGCTGCACCGGAGGCGGCGCCGACGACAGCAACCCCGGACCTTGGACCGGCGTGCGTGCCTCGGCCTCGGCGCGCGCGACCGCCTGGGCGATCGCCGGGTCGGTCTGGGTGTCGAACCAGTCGGCGACCTCGTCGGAGTCGTCGGCCGTCGGCACGTTGTCGACCGGGGACGGGGTGTAGCGGAACACGCCGTCCTCGCCGGGAGCGCCCAGCAGCTTGGTGAAGCCCTGCAGGGCCGTCCCGAAGTCGCTGGGGATCACCCACACCTTGTTGGCCTCGCCCTTGGCCATCTCCGGCAGCGTCTGCAGGTACTGGTAGGCCAGGAGTTCGGGGGTGGGCCGGCTCGCCTTGATCGCCGCGAACGTCTTCTCGATCGCCTTGGCCTCGCCTTGGGCCCGCAGGTACTGCGCGGCCCGTTCACCCTGGGCGCGCAGGATGCGGGACTGCCGCTCGGCCTCCGCCGACAGGATGGCCGCCTGCTTGGCGCCCTCGGCAGCCAGGATCTGCGCCTGCTTCTGCCCTTCGGCCTGCTTGATCGCCGACTCGCGGTTGCCCTCGGCGGTCAGGATCATCGCCCGCTTCTCGCGGTCGGCGCGCATCTGCTTCTCCATCGAATCCTGGATCGACGGGGGCGGATCGATGCTGCGCAGCTCGACGCGGGCGACCCGCAGCCCCCAGCGGTTGGTCGCCTCGTCGAGCACGCCGCGCAGCGCGGTGTTGATCTGGTCGCGCGAGGTCAGCGTCTGCTCCAGCGTCATTCCGCCGACCAGGTTGCGCAGCGTGGTGGTGGTCAGCTGCTCGACGCCGACGATGTAGTTGCTGATCTGGTACACCGCCGCCTGCGGGTTGGTGACCTGGAAGTAGACGACGGTGTCGATCTGCACCGTCAGGTTGTCCTCGGTGATCACCGGCTGCGGCGGGAAGCTCACCACCCGTTCCCGCAGGTCGACCCGGGCCCGGATCTTGTCGACGAACGGCAGGAGCAGCGTCAGCTGGCCCGACACCGTCTTGCTGTAGCGGCCCAGCCGTTCGATCACCGCCGCCTCGGCCTGCGGGATCAGGGCGACCGACTTGGCCACGATGATCACGGCGAACACCACCAGCACGGCCAGCAGAATCAATCCTGCGACGGCACCATCCACGTCGGCTCTCCTTTGCTAGGCGATCTTGGCGACCTTCGCGGTGGCGCCGTCGATGTGCACGACTGTCACCTGGTCCCCCGGTTCGAAAACATCGGTCTCGTTGTACGGCCGCGCGGTCCAGACCTCGCCGTCGAGCTTGACCTGACCGGTGTGCGCGGCCACCCGGTCGAGCACCAGCGCGCTGCGGCCCTCCAGCGCCTTCGCCGGTTCGGGCAGGCCGGTCCCCGCCTGCATGCGCCGGCGCAGCGCCGGCCGGACCGCGACCAGCAGGAGCACCGACACCACCGCGAAGACCAGACCATCCACCCAGATCGGCGCGCTCAGCAGCCAGCTGGTTCCCGCCGCCGCCAGCGCACCGCCGCTGAGCATCAACAGGAACAGGTCGCCGGTCAGGGCTTCGGCACCGGCGAGCGCGAGGGCGGCGATCAGCCAGAGCAGCGCAACGGGCATGTGACCCAGCCTACGCATAACCGGCTTGGCGGGCGGCCAACAACTACACTTCGACCATCATGTGGTGTCCGAGTGTTTCGTTGTCGGTGTGGGCCAACTCCTGGTTGGCCGGTGCCGCCGCGCCCGACGATGTGTTGGACGCCCTATCGCAATGGGCACCAAGGCATTCGGTGACCGCATACGACTCGACGGCCGCCGAGCGGACCGGGCTGGCCTGGCCAGATCTCGACGACGTGGGCTCGGTGTCGCTGCTGCAGACCATGCGTACCGCGGCCGGACCGCGCACCGGCGCACCCGTGATCTCGGTCGCTCTGCCCGTCCCCGGGGACGTCCGCGGGCTGCCGCCGGGAACACAGTTCGGTCGGGACGCGATCGCCGCGGGCGAGGCGATTCTCGTGGCCAACCCGGCCGGCGGGGTGGGGCTGGTACCCGACTTCCAGTATCCCGAGGCCGCCTGGGACGAGAGCGGCACCGGGGCCGGCGACGAGTTCGACATCGAGCCCTCGGCGTTGTCGTGGACGGTGTACTCGGTCGACACCATCGGACCTGCCGCGCATTTCGAACTCGGCGAAGCCGAGTACCAGTTGCGCGACGCGGTGCGCAGCGCGGCGGACACGTTCGGATCCCTGCGCGCCGGCGCCTCCGGCGGCGACGTGGCCGATCCCCGCATGCTGGTCGAGCAGGTTCTCGAATCCGTTCTCGTGCATCGCATCCCGGATCACGCACCGACGCGGGCCGTCCGCGTGCTGGAGAACGCCGCCCACGTCGATGCGATCATCACCGTCAGCTCCGGCCTGATTCCGAGCGGTATGCAGAGTTCCTCGGACATCCAGCTGGCCGGCGATGCGTTGCGGCCGCTGATCGCGGTCGTCCGCTCGGCCCGCATGGCCGCCGTCGAGGCGATCTTGTATTCGGCTTGGCGCGGTTGAGTTCTCAGGCCTCACACGCGGGCGTACACAGCGCCCCGTTGGTGGTGCAGCCGTAGCTCGGCACCGTCTCCGGGTCACCCGCCCGCAGCGGCGCGGACCCGCGCTCGAGTTCGTCGACCAGGTCGACGACCAGCTGCGCGAACCGCGGGGTGGCGTTCGGGGTGGACGCGCGCGCGTAGGCGATTCCCGCCTCGGCGGCCTGCTCGGCCACCTCGTTGTCCAGATCCCACACCACCTCGATGTGGTCGGCCACGAAGCCGACGGGGCACACGATCACCGCCTCGACACCGTCATGCGCCAATGACCCGATGTGGTCGCCGACGTCGGGCTCCAGCCACGGGACCTGCGGCGGACCCGAACGCGACTGCCAGACCTGGTCGTAGTCATCGAATCCGGCGGCCTGGGCGACCAGCGCCGCGGCGTGGGCCACCTGCCGCTGATAGAGGTCCGGTCCGCAGCGCGACGCCGCGCGCAACGGGATCGAGTGAGCGGTGAACACCAGCCGGGCCCGGTCGCGCACCTCCCGGGGCAACCGCGTCGCTGCCTCGGCGATGGCGTCGGCGAACATGGCCACCAGCAGCGGATGGTCGAAATACTGCCGCAGCTTGACCAATTCGGGCGCCTCCGGGCCGGCCGCCGCCCGCCCGCGTGCGATGTCCTCCTGGTACTGGGTGCACCCGGAGTACCCGCCCCACGCCGACGTCGCGAACACCGCTGCACGACGGATTCCGTTGTCGCGCATCTGCGTGACGGTGTCCTCGACGTACGGCTCCCAGTTGCGGTTACCGAAGTAGACCGGCAGTTGCCGGCCACGCCGGGCCAGTTCGGCCTCGATCGCGGTGATCAGGTCCCGGTTGATCCCGTTGATGGGTGACACGCCACCGAAATGCAGGTAGTGCTCCGCGACGGATTCGAGCCGCTCCCGCGGGATGCCGCGGCCCCGGGTGACGTTCTCCAGGAACGGCATCACCTGCTCGGGTCCTTCGGGTCCGCCGAAGGACAGGAGCAGCAGTGCGTCGAACGACGCCGCGGAGGATCCCACGTCAGCCCATCACAACAGCTGGGTGCTGGCGCCGCCGTCGGCGTAGATCACGGTGCCGGTCGTGGCGGGCAGCCAGTCCGACAGCAGGGCACACACCGTCTTGGCGACCGGGGTGGGGTCCTTCATGTTCCAGCCCAGGGGCGCACGCTGATCCCAGCCCTCCTCGAGAAGCTGCATCTGGGCACCGGCCTCCTCGCCGAGCGCCCCGCCGACGATCGCGCTCATCGCCAGGGTGCGGATCGGTCCGGCCGCAACGAGATTGGAGCGCACCCCGACCTTGCCGGCCTCGCGGGCCACGAAGCGGTTCACCGACTCCAACGCGCTCTTCGCGACGGTCATCCAGTTGTAGGCCGGCATCGCGCGCGTCGGGTCGAAGTCCATGCCGACGATGCCGCCGCCCGGGTTCATGATGGGCAGCACCGCTTTGGCCAGGGAGGCATAGGAATACGCCGAGATGTGGATGCCCTTGGCGACGTCCTCGTAGGGCGCGTCGAAGAACGGGTTGATGCCCATACCGGTCTGCGGCATGAAGCCGATGGAGTGCACCACGCCGTCGAGCTTGTTGCCCTCGCCGATCTCGGCGGTGATGCGGTCGGCGAGGGTGTCCAGGTGCTCCTGGTTCTGCACGTCGAGCTCGAGCAGCGGCGGCTTGGCCGGCAGCCGGTCGAGGATGCGCTCGATGAGGCGCATCCGATTGAAGCCGGTGCAGATCACCTCGGCGCCGGCCTCCTGCGCGACTTTCGCGATGTAGAACGCGATCGAGGAGTCGGTGATGATCCCCGTGACGAGGATGCGCTTGCCTTCGAGAAACCCTGTCATGTGAAAGTCCTATCTACTCTTAGTGGCCCATGCCCATACCGCCGTCGACCGGGATGACCGCGCCGGCGATGTAGCTCGCGTCCTCCGACGCCAGGAAGCTGACCACTCCGGCGACCTCGTCGGCCGTCCCGACCCGCTTGGCCGGGATGAAGTCCAGCGCGCCCTTCTGGATGCGCTCGTCGAGGGCACGGGTCATCTCGGTGTCGATGTAGCCCGGCGCCACCACGTTGGCGGTGACGTTGGCCTTCGACAGCTCGCGGGAGATCGAGCGGGCCATACCGATCAGGCCCGCTTTGGCCGCGGCGTAGTTGGCCTGGTTGCCGATGCCCCACATGCCCGACACCGAGCCGATGTAGATGATGCGGCCGAACCGCTTGCGCTGCATGGTCCGCGACGCGCGCTGGGTGACCCGGAACGCACCGGTCAGGTTCGCGTTGATGACCTCTTCGAACCGGTCCTCGGTCATCCGCATCAGGAACGCGTCCTTGGAGATGCCGGCGTTGGACACCAGGACCTCGACGGGACCCTGGTGCTCCTCGACCTCTTTGAACGCGCGGTCGACCGCGTCGTTGTCGGTGACGTCACACTCGACGCCGAACAAGCCTTCGGGGGCACCCGATCCGCGATGGGTGACCGCGACCTTGTGGCCGTCGGCGGCCAGCCGCTGCGCGATCGCCAGGCCGATCCCGCGGTTACCGCCGGTCACCAGCACCGATCGCGACACGAAGGCGGGGCGCCCACCCGTGGAGGCACCTTCGACGTCAGCGGCATTCTCGGTGGTAGTCATGATCGCCAACTTAGTCGGTGCGCCCGGTTCTTAAGAAATCGCCTTAGCTAGCTCGGCAGCCGCCGGTTGATCAGCAGCGCGGCCAGCGCCCCGGCCGCCAGCACGAGGGCACCGAGCCGCAACCAGCCGACGCTCGCGTCGCCCTTGATGGTCTCGTAGCCGATCTGCTCCTGCAGGTCGGTGAACACGGCCTTGAGCTGTTCCAGGCTGGACGCGGTGAACGCCTCGCCGCCGGAGAGATCGGCGATCTTCGCCAGCATCTCGTCGTCGACGGGAACGGGCTGGCGCTGATCGTTGATCTCGACGTAGCCGTAGGGCGTGCCGAACGACACCGTGGAGATCGGCACCCCTTGGTCTTTGGCCGTCCGCGCCGCGGTGTACGCGCCCTTCGGGTTGTCCGGGTTCGACGGCACCGTCTCCTTGCCGTCGGACATCAGCACCACTCGGGCCGGCGGTGGTTCGTCGCCGCCGCCGATCACCGCACCGACCGTCGCGATCGCCTGCAGCGCGGTGAAGATGCCCTCACCGGTGGCGGTGCGGTCGGCCAGCTGGAGCTTGTCGATCGCGTTCTTGGTGGCCTCGCGGTTCGTCGTCGGCGACACCAGCACGGTCGCGGTGCCCGCGTAGGAGATCAACCCCAGGTTGATCCCGGGGGTGAGCTGATCGGCGAACTGCTTGGCCGCTTCCTGCGCGGCGTTGAGCCGGTTCGGCGCGACGTCGGTGGCACGCATCGACTGCGACACGTCGATCACCAGCATGACCACGGCCCGGTTGCGCGGGATCCGCACGTCGTGGGTGGGCCCGGCCATCGCGATGGTGAACGACACCAGCGACAGGATCACCAGCGCGGCGGGCAGATGGCGTAACCGGCTGGGCCGCTGCGGCGCCACGCTCTCGAGCAACTCCATGTTGGCGAACCGCAACATGCGCCGGTGGCGGGACATCTGCACCACGACGTACAGCACGACCAGGGCGAGCACCACCAGGAAGAACAGGAAGAACCAGGGGTGCTCGAAGCCGGTCAGTGACATCGGTCCGAGCAACGGTAAAGTCATGTGCTAGTTGTCTTTTCGTCTCTATCGGGCCAGGGCACCACGCCGGCGACTCGCCACGAAGCGCACCACGTCGGCGATCCAGTCCCGGTCGGTGCGCAGCGTCAACAAGGGAGCACCGCAGCGGCGCAGGGTGCGCGCCACGTCGGCGCGATGTGCCGCGGCGGCTTTGGCGAAGTCTTCACGCAATTGTTCGTCGATGGTGAACTCCCGGGTGCGCCCGGTCTCGGTGTCCTGCAGCACCACGTCTCCGACCGGCGGCAGCTCGATGTCGCGGGGGTCGAGGATCTCGATGCCGAGCACCTCGTGCCGCCCGGAGACCGCGCGCAGCGGGCGCATCCAGTTGATCGGGCCCAGGAAGTCACTGATGATGACGGCCATCCCCCGGCGCCGCTCCGGCCGCCGCAGCGCATCGATGGCGGCGGCGAGGTCGCCGCGCACCCCTACCGGCGCGCGCGGCGTGGTGGCGATGGCGCGGAGCACCTCCTGCTCGTGCATCCGGCCCGACAGCGCCGGCACGCGACGTGTCTCGTCGCCGTTGGAGATGATCGCGCCGAGCCGGTTGCCGCCGCCGCTGTTGAGGAACGCGATGGCCGCCGCGGCCGCGACCGCCAGGTCGCGCTTCTCACAACCCGCGGTACCGAAGTCCAGGCTGGCCGACACGTCGACCACCAGCCAGGTCTCCAACTCGCGGTCGGCGATCATCTGCCGCACATGCGGCTGGGTGGTGCGCGCCGTGACCGACCAGTCCATCCGGCGCACGTCGTCGCCGGGCTGGTAGATACGCGACTCCCCCGGCTCCGAACCCGGCCCGGGGAGCAGACCGAGGTGGTCGCCGTGCAGCACCCCGTCGAGCTTGCGGCGCACCGTCAACTCGAGTTTGCGCAGCGCGGCCGTCAGCGCGGGGTCACGGATCTCGCCGCGCTTCAGGGACGGCAGGTCCACCCCGCGGCGCGGACGAGCGCCGTCCGAGGATTCGGCAGGTGAAGTCACTCCGGTCCTCGGCGGGTCAGCGGCTAGCCGCAGCGGCCGCCGACGGCACCACCGGCGGCACCGCATGCCCCTGCTGCGGGATCGCGTTGACCTGCGGCAGCGCCACGGTCTGCAGGATGCGGTTGACCACCGTCTCCGGCGAGATCTCGTCGGCGAGCGCGTCGTAGGTCAGGACCAGGCGGTGCCGGAGCACGTCGGGGATGATCTCGACGACATCCTGCGGGATGACGTAGTCGCGGCCGCGCACCAGCGCCAGCGCCCGCGACGCGGCGATGATGCCCAGCGACGCGCGCGGCGAGGCGCCGTAGGCGATCCACGCCTTGGCGTCGGGCATGCCGAACTTCTCCGGTTCGCGGGTGGCGGTGACGATGCGCACGACGTAGTCGACCAACGCGTGATGGACGAAGTTGTTGGCGGCGACGTCCTGCAGCCGCAACAGGTCGTTGGTGGTCAGGATCGCCTTCGGCTCCGGCGGTTTGACGCCCATCCGGTAGATGATCTCGCGCTCTTCCTCCGGCGACGGGTAGTCGACGTTGAGCTTGAACAGGAAGCGGTCGCGCTGCGCCTCGGGCAGCTGGTACACGCCTTCCTGTTCGATCGGGTTCTGGGTGGCCATCACCAGGAAGGGGTTCGGCAGCGGGAACGTGCGGCCGCCGATGGAGATCTTGCGCTCGGCCATCACCTCGAGCAGCGCCGACTGCACCTTGGCGGGCGCGCGGTTGATCTCGTCGGCGAGCAGGAAGTTGACCACCACCGGGCCGAGCTCGATGTCGAACTCCTCCTTGCCCTGCCGGTAGATGCGCGTGCCGACGATGTCGGTGGGCACCAGGTCAGGGGTGAACTGGATGCGGGCGAAGGTCCCGCCGACCACCTTGGCGAACGTCTCGACGGCCAGCGTCTTGGCCACGCCCGGCACACCTTCGAGCAGCACGTGCCCCTTGGCCAGCAGGCCGACGAGCATCCGCTCGACGAGTTGGTCCTGGCCGACGATGATGCGCTTGACCTCGAAGATGGCCCGCTCGAGCGTGTGCACCTCGTTCTGCAGGCCGTTGGACTGCGGCTGCCCCGACGTGGCCGGCGGCGCGGCGGCGTGCGCACCAGCGGAGGGGCCCTGCGATGGGGCCTGTCCGGGATATCCGCCAGCGCCTTGCGGCGGCCCACTCGGTGAGGTCATCAATGTTCCTTCCACATGCGCAGTACATGTCGGTGTCGCGGCGCCGGCCGACAGGCCGTGCACTCGTCGTCAACTATTCCAGGCGGGTCCACATCCGTCGACGCCGCCCGGCGGCGTGCCGCCCCGCACAGCGGCTTTCACCAGCCGCGCTCAGCGAAGGCTCAGCAGGCACTCAGGATTCGATGACGCGGGCGACGTGCGGCTGCAGGCCGGACGTCCGTACCGGGCTCACCGTGACCTTGCCGGCACTACCCGAGGACTCCAGCATCTGACCGTTGCCCAGGTAGATCGCCACGTGCTGGCTGCCGCCGGGACCCCAGAACAGCAGATCGCCGCGTTTGGCCTGGGACACCGGGACCTTGCGGCCGGTGTTGTACTGGTCGCCGGAGTACTTCGGGATCAACACGCCGACGCCCGCAAAGGCGAACTGCGTGAACCCGGAGCAGTCGTAGCCGACGGTGTTCGCGCCGGAGTCGATGCCACGGCTGGGCCCCGTGGGCTTGCCGCCGCCCCAGGAGTACGGCGTGCCCATCTGGCTACCGCCGCGCCGGATGACGTACTCGATGGCCGCCGGTCCGCGGACCCGGCCGGGCGCGACGGAGGCCGGGGCGTCCTTCGGGGCCAGCCCGACGGTCTGCAGGAACTTGCGCCCGAGGTCCATCGTGACCTGGGTGGCCTGCGCGGTGACCGCCAGCGACGCGTTGGCGATGGCCAGCGGGTCGCCGGGAGCGCCCGCGCTGATCAGCTTGGGCAGCGTGGGATCCCATTGGCCGGCGTCCGGCTGGGCACCCGCGGGGGCCGCCGCACCGAAGAGCACGGCGGCCGCGGTCACCAGGGAGGCGGTCAGAGAGACAAGGGAACGACGCAACTTCAGGATCACCACTCGATCATTCGGACGGCGAACGGGGTCATGCCGCTGGTCCGCACCGGCGAGATCTTGACCACCGAACCGGTGTAAGGGGCTTCGAGCATCTGGCCGTCGCCGAGGTACATCGCGACGTGCTGGCTGCCGTTGGGGCCCCAGAAGAGCATGTCGCCGCGGCGCATCTCCGACGAGGGCACCTTGCGGCCCGCGTTGTACTGCGACCCCGAGTAGTGGTCCAGTTTGATGCCGACGCCGGCGAACATGTAGAGCATCAGGCCCGAGCAGTCGAACCCGACGGTGTTGGCGCCGCGGTCGATGCCGCGGCTGGGGCCGGCCGCGTTGCCGCCGCCCCACGAATACGGCACGCCCATCTGCGCCATGCCGCGTTTGATGACGAACTCGGTGGCCTGCCGGCCGTAGAGCCGCGGGATGGCGCCGTTGGTGATGCCGGTCGGCGTGGGCAGGAGCCCGAGGCTCTGCAGGAAGCGGCGGCCCAGGTTCTGGGTCACCTCGAACGAGGTCGTGATGATCTTGATGACCGCGTTGATGATCTGGATCGGGTCACCACTGACGAAAGCGCTCGGGATCTGCGGCAACGTCATGTCCCACGCGGTTTCGCGGTTGCCCGTGGCCGGGTCGACGTCCCAGTCCGGGTTCGCGCCGCCGGGGGCCGGTGCGCTGCCGCGGGTGTTCCCCGCCGCGGACGTGTTGGCGCCGGTCGGTTTGGCCGGCGCGGCCGGCGTGGTCGGCGTGGCGGTTGCGGGCGGCCGGGACGGCGCGGCGAGAGACTGCGCAGCCCGCAGCTTGGCCTGGGCCTCGGCGCGTGCGGCGGACAGCTTGTCGAGTTCGGTCTGCTGCGCCTGGAACGTCTGCTGCGCCCGGGTCAGCGCGTCGACGGCGGCCTGCTGGCTGTTCTCAGCGGCCTTGACGGCCTCGTCGGCCTCCTGCTTGGCGAGCCGGGCGGCCGATTCCTTGTTGACCTGCTCGGTGCGCGCCTTGAGCAGGTCGGACATCACCTTCTGCGAGCTGATCGACAGCGTCTGGCCCGCGGCGGCGGTGGTCAGGATGTCGGCCGGGTCGGAGGCGCTGAGGTACGAGCTGGACGGGCCACGGGTGTACATCGCCGCGGCGAACGTGTCGAACCGGCGTTGGGCGGCAGCGATCGCGGCGTCGGCCTCCTTGACCCGCTTGGCGCTGGCGTCGACCTCGGCCTGGGCGGCCGTGGCGGCTTCGCGGGCGTTGGCCACGTCGAGGATCGCCTTGTTGACGGACTCCTGCTGGGTCTGGATCGCGGCGCCCAGGTTCTGCAGCTTCTGGTTGACGTCGGCGACCTCGATGACGAGCTCGGCCACGTCATTGCTCTTGGGCTGAGCCTGCGCCAGATGCGGGGTCGTGACGACCATTCCGAACGCCAACGACACCGCGCACAGTCGCGAAGCGGAGGCGCCGCCAGGGATGCGTCTCATCCGATTCAAGTCTCCTCAGGCTCCACGCGAACGTGTCGGCACTTTCACGCCACCCGCCACAGAAGTCACAAAAAGAACAACTGCAACAAACGGCACCGATTGCACCGTACGTCACATCTGACGCTGAAGAAACTTTTGTAACAAATTACAACAATGTAATTGCGATTCGCGTTATCAAACGGTGACCTGGCGTTTCGCCGGAACCCGCGTCACGAGTAATCAGCCCTGTTCAGAGGGCATTTCTGCAGCCCCGCGGCGTTTGCCTGCCTGTTGCAGCATTCGCGTTCCGACGACCGCCAACGCAACAGCGAGAACAAGCAGAATCGTGAATGGCGTCCAGGGGAAATGCGAGTTTGTCAACTCGCCGAGGAAATTCTTCGACGACTGCACGGAGTTGCCGGTTCGGGCAAGGTCCTGGCCCGCCTCGAGGGTCATGCGGTCGAACGAGGGACTGTACGTGCCGGCCATGTGCGGGCTCAACGCCAGCACCGTCGAGCCCGGGTACGCGTTGCCCACCTCGGTGGCGATGTCGCGCAGCGGTGTCTCGATCGGCGGGTTGAACTCGATGACCACGATCTTGAGATCGATGCCCTCGTCGCGAGCCTGGTCGACGACCTCACGCAGGGCGGGCACGTCCGCCTCCAGCGCGGGCGGGACGCTGACACCGTCGTCGGCTACGTCCGCCTTGACGTGTTCCATGTCGATCTCCGGCGGGATGTAAGCCGGCAGGTGGGGAATCCAGAGCGGTCCGGTCACGACAAGGAAGGTACGCGACCGCCCGACACGCCCCGGCGCGACACGGCACCGGACGCGTTTGGCGGGCCGCGCCCGGGTACCCGATGGGCGGCCCAGCCACCCTGGGATTACTTACAGGACAAGCGTACTGTTAGGGTATGGGCGCCGCGGCACAGCCCGTCGCGGCGATATAGATCAATAGCCGGGAGTTGATGTGAGCAGCAAGAATTCATCCCTGAACTCATTCGGAGCACGCGACACACTCGAAGTCGGAGACAAGAGCTACGAGATCTACCGTCTCGATGCCGTCCCCGGAACCGACAAGCTTCCCTACAGCCTCAAGGTGCTGGCCGAGAACCTCCTGCGCACCGAGGACGGCTCCAACATCACCAAGGACCACATCGAGGCGATCGCGAACTGGGATCCGTCGGCCGAGCCGAGCATCGAGATCCAGTTCACCCCCGCCCGGGTGATCATGCAGGACTTCACCGGCGTGCCCTGCATCGTCGACCTCGCCACCATGCGCGAAGCCGTCGGCGAACTCGGCGGCGACCCGCAGAAGGTCAACCCGCTGGCACCCGCCGACCTCGTCATCGACCACTCCGTGATCGCCGACCTCTTCGGCCGTGCCGACGCGTTCGAGCGCAACGTCGAGATCGAGTACGAGCGCAACGGCGAGCGGTACCAGTTCCTGCGCTGGGGCCAGGGCGCGTTCAACGACTTCAAGGTGGTGCCCCCCGGCACCGGCATCGTCCACCAGGTCAACATCGAGTACCTGGCCAGCGTCGTGATGGATCGGGACGGGGTCGCCTACCCTGACACCTGCGTGGGCACCGACAGCCACACCACGATGGAGAACGGCCTGGGCGTCCTGGGCTGGGGCGTCGGCGGTATCGAGGCCGAGGCCGCGATGCTGGGCCAGCCGGTCTCGATGCTCATCCCCCGCGTCGTCGGCTTCAAGCTCACCGGTGAGCGCCGTCCCGGCGTCACCGCCACCGACGTCGTGCTGACCGTGACCGAGATGCTGCGCCAGCACGGTGTGGTCGGCAAGTTCGTCGAGTTCTACGGCGAGGGCGTAGCCGAGGTGCCGCTGGCCAACCGCGCCACGCTCGGCAACATGAGCCCCGAGTTCGGCTCGACAGCCGCGATGTTCCCGATCGACGACGTCACCCTCGACTACCTGCGGCTGACCGGCCGCAGCGAGGAGCAGCTCGCGCTGGTCGAGGCGTACGCCAAGGCGCAGGGCATGTGGCACGACCCGTCGCGTGAGCCGAAGTTCTCCGAGTACCTCGAGCTCGACCTCGCCGACGTGGTGCCCTCGATCGCCGGGCCCAAGCGTCCGCAGGACCGCATCGCCCTCGACGACGCGAAGAGCGCCTTCCGCAAGGACATCCACAACTACGTCGAGAACGGTCAGCCGGCCCCGGAGACCAAGCTCGACGAGACGATCGACGGCACGTTCCCCGCGAGCGACCCGGCGACGCTGCAGTTCGCCGACGACGGCGCCGTCCCGGTGCACTCGGCGGCCAACGGCGCCGACGGCCGGCCGACCAACCCGATCACGGTGAAGTCCGACGAGTACGGCGAGTTCGTCCTCGACCACGGCGCCGTCGTGATCGCCGCGATCACCTCGTGCACCAACACCTCCAACCCGGAGGTCATGATCGGTGCCGCCCTGCTGGCCAAGAACGCCGTCGAGAAGGGGCTGACCAGCAAGCCGTGGGTGAAGACCACCATGGCCCCGGGATCGCAGGTCGTCACGGACTACTACGACAAGGCCGGCCTGTGGCCCTACCTCGAGAAGCTGGGCTTCTTCTTGGTCGGTTACGGCTGCACCACCTGCATCGGCAACAGCGGCCCGCTGCCCGAGGAGATCAGCAAGGCGATCAACGACAACGACCTGTCGGTGACCGCGGTGCTGTCGGGCAACCGCAACTTCGAGGGCCGGATCAACCCGGACGTGAAGATGAACTACCTGGCCTCGCCTCCACTGGTGATCGCCTACGCTCTGGCCGGCAGCATGGACTTCGACTTCGAGTCCGACTGCCTGGGTCAGGACTCCGACGGCAATCCGGTGTTCCTCAAGGACATCTGGCCGTCGCAGAAGGACATCAGCGACACCATCGCCCAGGCGATCAACCAGGACATGTTCACCAAGAACTACGCCGACGTGTTCAAGGGCGACGACCGGTGGCGCAACCTGCCGACGCCGAGCGGCAACACCTTCGAGTGGGACGAGAACTCGACCTACGTGCGCAAGCCTCCGTACTTCGACGGCATGCCCGCCGAGCCGGAGTCGGTCAGCGACATCTCCGGCGCCAGAGTCCTTGCCCTGCTCGGCGATTCGGTCACCACCGACCACATCTCCCCAGCCGGCAGCATCAAGCCGGGCACGCCGGCCGCGCAGTACCTCGACGAGCACGGAGTCGACAAGAAGGACTACAACTCCTACGGCTCGCGGCGCGGCAACCACGAGGTGATGATCCGCGGCACCTTCGCCAACATCCGGCTGCGCAACCAGCTGCTCGATGACGTCTCGGGCGGATACACCCGCGACTTCACCAACGGCGGTGAGCAGGCGTTCATCTACGACGCCGCGCAGAACTACGCCGCGCAGGGCATCCCGCTGGTCGTGTTGGGCGGCAAGGAGTACGGATCGGGATCGTCGCGCGACTGGGCGGCCAAGGGCACCAGCCTGCTGGGCGTGCGTGCCGTGATCGCCGAGTCCTTCGAGCGGATCCACCGGTCGAACCTCATCGGCATGGGCGTCATCCCGCTGCAGTTCCCCGAGGGTGAGTCGGCCGCGTCACTGAAGCTCGACGGCACCGAGACGTTCGACATCACCGGCATCGAGGAGCTCAACAACGGCAAGACGCCGAAGACCGTGCACGTCAAGGCGACGAAGGACGGTAGCGACCCGATCGAGTTCGACGCCGTGGTGCGCATCGACACCCCCGGCGAGGCCGATTACTACCGCAACGGCGGCATCCTGCAGTTCGTGCTGCGCAACATGCTCAAGACGCAGTAGTCCCGCGGGTATGCCCCGGGTGACCGACGATCACCTGGCGGCGCGCCGTCGCCAGATCCTCGACGGCGCCCGTCGGTGTTTCGCGGAGTATGGATACGAGAACGCGACCGTGCGACGGCTCGAGGAAACCATCGGGCTGTCGCGCGGCGCGATCTTCCATCACTTCCGCGACAAGGACACGCTGTTCTTCGAGCTGGCGCGTGAGGATGCCGAGCGGATGGCCGACGTGGCCGCGCGGGAGGGCCTCATTCAGGTGATGCGCGACATGTTGGCTGCGCCAGAGCAATTCGACTGGCTGGCTACTCGACTCGAGATCGCGCGGAAGCTGCGCAACGATCCGGCGTTCAGCCGGGGGTGGGCGGAGCGGTCCGCCGAGCTGTCCGCGGCGACCACGGAACGGATCCGCCGCCAGAAACAGGCGGGCCGGCTCCGCGACGACGTGCCCGGCGAGGTGTTGCGCACCTATCTGGAATTGGTGCTCGACGGGCTGGTCGCGCGGCTGGCGTCGGGCGACGACCCGGCCCGGCTCAGCGCGGTTCTCGACCTCGTCGAGGATTCGGTGCGCCAGCGCTCGTCAGGCTGATTTACGTCCTCGGTGGTTCGGTCCACCGCGGCTGCGCATCGTCGCTCCGGACTCGCGCAGCATGCTGTGGATCGATCCATACGAATGACCGGTCGACGCCACGAGCGTACGGATGCTCGCACCGCTCTCGTATGCGTTGCGCAGGTCGTGGATCAGTTGATCCCTGTCTTTGTTGTCTCGTTTCATCGGCCCTCCCCAGTTGTGCTCGGGACGGGTTACCCCGAGACGCAACCGTTGACACACGGGTCAAGCCGTACTCCCCCGACGTCGGGACTGCGTAATTATTCCGATTCCGCACCGGTATCGGAGGACGTGGTGTCATCGGAGCTCTCATCCCGCGGCGAAGGGCCCTGCGAGCCACCGTTGTCCGCGGAAGCGCCGGAGTCCTCGCCCTCGCTGCCGGATTCCTCGCCAGCCGATTCCTCGGTGGCCGATTCGGCCAGGCCGGCGGAGATCTCGTCGTCCGCGAGCGTGTCGTCGATACCGTCCTCGATACCGTCCTCGAGGTCGTCGAGCCCCAGCGTGTCCCCGGAATCCTGCCACCCGTCCCGCGGCGAGTTGTCGATGCCGTAGTCCATACCGTGCGCGGAATCCTCTGCGGCATCACTGTTCTCGGCGTCAGCGTTCACCGGTGCGACGTCGAGGGTGAAGGTGCGTGCGGTGCGCATCCCCATCTCACGCGCCGGTGCCGGCGCGGGCGCGCCGACGGCCAGCACGTCGGGCAGGACGAGTCCCTGGTCCCATGCCTCGGCGAGGGTGATGTACCCCGTGCGGTCATAGCCCGCATCGATGATCGGCCTCCATCGAGCCTCGATGGAGTTGGCCAGCGTCGTCAGGCCGAACCGCCGCAGCGTGTTGAGGATCGGCAGGTGTTCGGTCGGGACCAGGACGTAGGTGGTGCCGCCCACCTGCTTGATCAGATTGTTCGGGTCGAGCAGGTCGACCCCGGTGTAGTCGGTGTGGACCGCAAAGAAACCGGCGTACGCGTTGGCCATCGCCAGCAAGTTGAACCGGGCGTTCGGGTAGTCCGATTCCAGGTCATACTCCCGGGTCACCTCGATGATCGCGAAACCGGTGTCGGTCGGCGTTGCCGGACGGCTCTTGGAGCCGAGCGCAGGCCCGAAGCCGCCCATACCGTTCTGGGGACTACCCAGCAGCACCAGGACGATGTTCTCGCGCCGCTCAGCGTCGTAGTCCTTGCCGTATCGGTTCAGCCAGGTCGTCGCGACGATGCCGCCCTGCGAATAGGCGAGCACGATCATCGGGCCCTCCGAGTCGACCAGGCGGCGTTGAAGCAGCACGGCGCCCTCGTCCAGCGGAACAGCGCCCAGTGCCCCGGACCGGTACGGGAGCCGCTCGCATGTGTAGGCCGGCGCCTGGCACAGGGACCCCCGCAGCTCCTGTGACATCGGTGTGCTCACGACGTTGGTGTTGCCCGCCACGGTGACGACCGTGGTGGCGGCCACCGCGATCGACGCGGTGGCGAGGCAGCCGGTAACGGCCCCAACGAGTGCAGCAGAGTTAGCGAACGCGCGATTCATTCCAAATCCCCCCCGGGTACACCGGGGGACCAGCCAAAACAGGAATTCCCCCAGCTCATCTGTTTAGCTCAGACGACTGTAGCAAAGGATCCGGACATCTCCGGAGAATTGCCGAAGATTCACTTCGGCGTCAGTTCAGGGGGACGAGTCAGGCGAGTTCGATGAGGTCGCGGTACTCGTCGGACCAGAAGTCCTCGGTGCCGTCGGGCAGCAGGAGCACCCGCTGCGGGTTGAGCGCTTCGGCGGCGCCGGGATCGTGCGTCACCAGCACGACCGATCCCGTGTAGCTGCGCAGGGCGTCGAGAACCTGCTCCCGGGAGGCCGGGTCCAAGTTGTTGGTCGGCTCGTCGAGGAGCAGCACGTTCGCCGTGGAGGCGACCAGGCCGGCCAGCGCCAACCGGGTCTTCTCGCCGCCGGACAACGTGCCCGCCGGCTGGTCCAGCTGGGCGCCGCTGAACATGAACGCGCCGAGCAGCCCCCGCAGGTCCTGTTCCCCGGTGTCGGGTGCGGCATGGCGGATGTTCTCCCACACCGTCGCGAGGTTGTCGAGCGTGTCGTGCTCCTGCGCGAAATAGCCGATCTTGAGCCCGTGGCCCGGCTCCAGGCCGCCTGCGTCGGGCTTCTCGACCCCCGCCAGCAGCCGCAGCAGGGTGGTCTTTCCCGCACCGTTGAGGCCCAGCACCACCACGCGGGATCCGCGGTCGATCGCCAGATCCAGGCCGGTGAAGATTTCCAGCGAGCCGTAGGTCTTGGTCAGGCCCTTGGCGATCAGCGGGGTCTTGCCGCACGGCGCCGGGGTCGGGAACTTGATCCGGGCGACCTTGTCGGCGACGCGCTCGGCGTCGAGCTCCGCGATCATCCGCTCAGCGCGGCGCAACATATTCTGGGCGGCAACAGCTTTCGTCGCCTTGGCGCCCATCTTGGCGGCCTGCGCACGCAGCGCCCCGGCCTTCTTCTCGGCGTTGGCACGTTCGCGCCGGCGTCGTTGCTCGTCGGTGGCGCGGGCATCGAGATACTTCTGCCACCCCATGTTGTAGACGTCGGCCTCACCGCGGACTGCGTCCAGGAACCACACGCGGTTCACCACGTCGGCGAGCAGATCGACGTCGTGGCTGATGACCACGAGCCCGCCGTTGTGGTTCTGCAGGAAGGTGCGCAACCACCCGATCGAGTCGGCGTCGAGGTGGTTGGTGGGCTCGTCGAGTAAGAGAGTGGTCCCCGAGTTCGCGGCACCGGATCCACCATCCGACGCCGCGAACAGGATGCGGGCCAGCTCGACGCGACGGCGCTGACCGCCGGACAGGGTGCGCAGCGGTTGGGTCAGGACGCGGTCGGGCAGCCCGAGGCTCGCACAGATCCGCCCGGCTTCGCTCTCGGCGGCATATCCACCGAGCGCGGCAAAGCGCTCCTCGAGTTGGCCGTAGCGGCGCACGGCCTTGTCGCGGGCGGCGTCGTCGGCGACCTCGGCCATCAGCGCCTGCTGCTTCTCCAGGTCCGAGAGCAGGGTGTCGAGACCGCGCGCCGACAGCACCCGGTCGCGGGCCAGCATGTCGAGGTCGCCTTCTTTGGGATCCTGTGGCAGATAACCGATCTCGCCGGTCCGGGTGATGGTTCCGGCGTAGGGTTCCCCCTCGCCGGCCAGGATGCGCATGGTGGTGGTCTTGCCGGCGCCGTTGCGGCCGACGAGTCCGATGCGGTCGCCGGGCTGCACACGCAGCGCCGATCCCTCGGTGGACAGCAGGGTGCGCGCTCCGGCGCGGACCTCGAGGTCCGTTGCGGTGATCACGCTGATACTCCTGAAGTCATGAGGGTGGGGGTTGTCGATCCGGACCCGTGCCGGTCGACCTTTCCCAGGTTAATGGCTCCGACCGGCCCGAAGCCAATCGATATCCGGCTACTTGTCGTCGGTGAAGTTCGGCGGCCGGCCCTCTTTGCGGGCGGCCACCGCTTCCTCGAAGTTGCTCGTGAGCAGCCTGATGTAGAGCTGGCCGAGGCCTTCGGCCTGCATGTGCGCCTCCAGCGAGCCGGCGTCGAGGCCGCTCCACAGCGTCCGCTTGGTCAGCTCGGCGCCTGGCCGGGAGAACCCGGCGATGCGCTCGGCCATGTCGTAGCACGTGTCCAACAGCACATCGGCGGGTACGTGCCGGGACACCAGGCCGATCCGCTCGGCCTCCTCGGCGTCGACGTCGCGACCGGTCAGCATCATCTCGAACGCGCGTGACGAGCCGATGGCGCGCGGCAGCAGATAGCTCAGACCCAGCTCACTGGCGGTGAGACCGTTGTTTATGCCGGCCGCCCGGAAGTACGCGTAGCTGGAGGCGACGCGGATGTCTGCGGCGAGCGCCAGACACAGTCCACCGCCGATCGCGGCGCCGTTGACCGCCGCGATCACCGGCTGGTGCATCTTGCGCAGGCCGAGGATCACGTCGTCGAGAAGTTCCATGGACCGCAGCCCGAACGTGGGACGAGTCAGCCCGTCGACGTGCGGAACCGCGCCGGCCGACTTGTGGTCGGCGCCGGACGAGAAACCGCGTCCGGCGCCGGTCAGAACGACGACGCGCACGTCGTTGTCGTAGGTCAACTCGCCCAGGACGTCGCGCAGCGGCACCATGACGTCGAACGCCATGGAGTTCATCCGCTCCGGACGGTTCAGCGTCACCAAGGCGACGTGCGGGCGTGGGCGCTCGACGAGGACGAACGGCTCAGGCGAGGTCACGCCTGCACGGTAGCGGGCAGTTACGCCTGGCCGTCCTCTTGGGCCGCGATCGCGGCGTCGATGTCGAACTCCTTGACCTTCTGAACCAGGTCCTCGAGCGCGGCCGGAGGCAGGGCGCCGGCCTGGTTGAAGACCAACTTGCCCTTCTTGAAAGCCATCAGGGTCGGGATCGACCGAATGTCGGCCGCAGCGGCGAGCTGCTGCTCGGCCTCGGTGTCCACCTTGGCGTAGACGACGTCGGGGTGCTGGTCCGACGAAGCCGCGAAGGTCGGCGCGAACGCTTTACAGGGGCCGCACCAGGACGCCCAGAAGTCGACCAGCACGATGTCGTTGTCGTTGATGGTCTCGTTGAATTCTGCGGCGGTGATGTCACGGGTAGCCATGTTTGTCCTAACGTTGCGGTATCTACCGATGTTCCCAGGTTAGGGCGAGGCCACACCATGCGGGACGCCTCGCTCGGGGCGATCGGTTTCCCTGCGGAGCAAACCTGCTGTCGGGCGGCGTGAAGATCAGCGATGACCCATTTGCAGGAACTCCAATTGACCTAGCGTCGAGATTCGTGGAATCCCACCTAAGCATTTTTCGTCCGTACGACCGCGAGGCTAAGCACGAGGACCAACTAACTCGTGCCGCACTAATAGTGATGAAGCTGGTCCCCTTGGCGCATGACGCCTTCTTGGACCTCACCAAGAGCCGTCGATTGTCTGAATTGCCGAGACCTAAATTCGACATGCAGACGGAGAAGCTGACGCCGCTCGGCGTGGAGTCCGAGCACGCCGAGGTGGAGGAACTTGTAAGCGTGCTCCTAGGTCCCCATGACAATCTCAACGAACAAGAAACGAACCTGGCTTCACAGCGCAGGGCGCGATATGACGGCGTCATTCAGCATGAGACCGCATTGCTCACTGTTATAGAGAGCAAGCTATATCCCACCCCGACCGAGCAACCATTCCAGATCAACACAGGCGGTCTGACGGCGCTACGGTCACGCACCGTCCTTGTCAGGTGGCACGACCTACTGGATCGCTGGTGGAATCTAACCGAACTCGGTGTACTGGGACCCGCCGAAGCGGGTGTGCTGAGTGATTTCTTCGACAATGCCGAAGAAAACTTCGGGGACTTGCTTCCCTACACGGATCTCGAACGTTGTGGAGATAATCGGGCACGCCGGGTGCGGAGACTCCGAACAATTCTGGAGAAAGCCACCGGCCTGCCCGCGGAAGTCCGGGATGCCCTCGGCCACGCAGGGGTGAGGTTTCCCGTCGATCAAGTTTCTGCCTTCGATCGAGCGAGCCTGTACCAGGACAGCTCCAACATCGTGCTCAGTGTTTGGCCGGCCGAGCTCGCACCTCAATACAGAAGCGTTTACTCCGATCGCCGCAAGGTGGAGAATCTGATCGCACTGACCGCCGACCCAACCTGGCAGATTCGCCGCAATTTTCACTTGTCGTTCTGGCGGGCCAGCGTTCCGAGACGTTGGTACCCGAAGGGCAATGCGCCTGGGCCCGAATACATTAGGCAATGGCTGGAAGACTTCGGATTGCAGCATGCGCGGCGGCGTCCCCGAGAGGATCTGCGTGACCATGCATTCCGCTCGTGGCTCACGGAACGCGGTTATGCGAACTCTGATGAGATGGACGAACTCGATGAGTGGGCCGACAAACTTCCTATGGACAAGTTTGACGTCCGCCCAGGCATTCAGATCACAAAATCCTGGCCTTACGACGAAGCGCTACGTTTGGACTCCGCGAGACTGTTTACAGAGCACGTCCGAGTGGCTCTCGATGCGCTCCTGATAGCCCTCAAAGAACCGCCGTTGGAGAGCCTTCGGTAAGGCCCCGGAGTTGTCGGACCTTGTTGGCAGGATGGGGTCATGTCCGTCACATGCAGGGCCACTGAGGTTTTGGTGGAGCAGGCCTCGCCGCAGCAGCGGCTCGAGGAGCTGTTCGACGAGCTCGCCGAGCTCAGCGGGCAGCGCAACGCGATCGACGGGCGCCTGGTGGAAATCGTGGCCGAACTCGACCGCGCGCAGCTGTGGGGCATGACCGGCTGCCGCTCCGCAGCATCGATGGTGGCC
>JBNMQW010000024.1:0-71071 GCA_050205485.1 Mycolicibacterium vaccae
TCTTTGGTCCACAGCATGCCGGTGGGTTTGCACAGTGTGGGGAACAGCAGGGCGCTGCCGGGTTTGGTGGTGTAGGTGTGGCCGGTGGGGCTGGTCCATTCGATGGTGCCGTCGGGGTGTTGGCGGTCGTACCAGCCGCCGGGTCCGGTCCAGAAGGTTTTCAGGAGATGGTGAAAACGGCAGAGTGTCTTGAGGTTTGAGGCGTGGGTGGGGCCCAGGGGGTAGGGCACGGTGTGGTCGATGTCGGCTGCGGTGGAGGCGATGCCGCAGTGGGGGAAGCGACAGGTCAGATCGCGGCAGCGGATGAACTCGGCCAGCGCGCGCGAGGGCAGGTAGCGCGGTTCGGCGGGGCTGTCGCCGGGGTGGACGATGGTGCGGATACGGGCGTTGGCGAGCAGCGGGGGCAGCGCCGCGGCGGGCATCAGCCCGGCCCCGAACAGCAGCGCCGGCTTGGACGCGGGCGTCGGGGACGGCGCGGGCTCGGCCTCGATGTCGGGCTCGGCCTCGATGGTGGGCGCAGCCTGTGCGTCGGTGTCGATCTGCGGGCCTGGGCTGGTCTCTGTATCAGGCGCGGACTCGGACTCGGACTGTTCGGCCGCCTCGCCGACGGTGGTGGCGGTGTCGAGGGTGGTGGTGTCGGTGATGAGGTAGACGGTGGTGTTCGGCATGGGCGCAGGTCGGGCGGCGCCCTCGCAGTCGGTCTGGCCGCAGCGGCAGGCCAAGGCGTCGAAGCCCCAGCAGATGGCGGCCAGCGCGTCGTCGCGCAGAGTCCTCAGGGTGCGCGGATCAGCCGCACACACGGTGCCGGCGATGGCTTTGATCCGATCCCGCAGGGCTGCGGCATCCCCGGCGTGCATGCGGGCTTGCACACTCATCAGCCCGGGCGGATCGGCAGGATCGCCGAACTCGATGCGCCGCTCGCGGCCCGCCCCGGTGGCCGGGACGCGTTGGGCGCCCGGATCATGGCTGATCACGGTGGCGTCGATGGCCTGCTCGACCTTGACCTGAGACAGCGCCCCCCAGAACCCGACCTGGCGGGCCAGGGCGGCATCGACCTCGGCCATCACCGCCGGATCGGTGATCAACCCGGTGCGGTAGACGATCGCCCGTACCAGCAGATCACTGATCAACCCGTGGGCGAACAGGGCCGCCACCTGGGGCAGACGGTCGCGCAGCGCCACCGCGCGATGGGTTTGGGCCAGCGCCAACCCCTGGGTGACCCCGAGCGCGGCCGCCAACTCCGCAGCCACGGCAGCATCGGGGTCGACCCACCAGCTCTCCCGCTCTGCAGCGGTGGCCAGCGCGGTGCGCCGGTCGAACAGCTCAGCCATCACCGCCAGCTTGCGCGCCGCGGCGATGTTCTCCGCACGCGAACAGTCCCGCGCGGTGTCGACCAACACCGCCGCACTGGCCGCGCGAAGGTCACTCACCCCCGAAACCGTCGACTCGAACATGTGTTCGACACTACCGTCGGCCACCGACAAATCAGCGCACCCTTTCGGAGATGAGACGTCAGTCGCCGACAGCGGTGAGCAGCGGAACCTGCTGCTCGGCGTCGGTCAGCGAGCCGTGCTGACCGACGAGCGACGACTCGATCGGCTCCACCGTCTTGCGGAGCACCCCGGCGGTGCCGCGCATGGCGGCGACCACGTCACCCACCCGCTTCAGCACCACGTCGTCGACGCGCGGACCGAACCAGCCCGCCGCCACCGCATCGTCTCTGCCGACCACCCACGCCCGCGAGCCCAGCACCGCCCGCCAGGTCTCGAGGACGTCGTCGAGCGCACCATCACGCACGTAGACGTGGCGGGCCCGCACCTCACCGCCGAGCGCGGCGACCCCGTCGAGGAGGGCGTCGGTGCTGTCGGCGTCCACGGTCTCGTCCGGGTCCAGGTGAACCATTCCGTGGTCGGCGACCACCGCCAGCAGGCCGCCGGACGGCAGCTCGTCGACGACCGACTCCACGAGCCGATCGACCTGACGAAGCTCGAACCGCCACGCGGGCGAGCCGGGGCCGTGCAGATGACCGACCAGGTCCAGGTCGGCGTGATAGCCGTAGCAGAAGCCGCGGTCGGCGATCACGGTGGTCACAGCGGCAGCCAGGTCGCCCAGAGCGTGCACGCCGATGAACTGTCCGCCGCGCAGCACGGCCCGGGTGAGTCCGGACCCGGCGAACTGTGCGCCAGAGATCACGCTGACCGCCACGCCGGCCGATTCGGCCCGTTCGAACACCGTGGGCCGGGGTTGCACCTCTTCGGGGACGGCAGTGCTGCGCAGATCCTCGCCCCACGGCTGCGGTCGCCACCGCAGCGCGTTGATCAGGCCGACATCAGGGAGCATGAACGACATCCCGACCATGCCGTGCTCCCCGGACCGGCATCCGGTCCCGACGGCTGCCAGACCGGCCGCCGTCGTCGACGGGAAGCCGACCTGCAGGGTCTGGCGTCGCATCGCGGCCAGCACCGGGGCGTCAGCGGCGTACCGCTCCAGGAGGTCCGCGCCCAGCCCGTCGACGAGCAGCACGCACGCACCGGCGACGTCGCCGGGCAACTGCAGCCGCGACCGGAAACCCCCGACGCCCATCGCGGTGAGCACCGCGGGCGTGACGTCCGCGAGATGCGGGCGGTCCGGGTCCGGGCGCGGCAGCTCCACGTCAGAACTGGGGAAGCCGGACCACCTGAACGAAGAACTCGTCGATCTGGCGCACCGCGTTCATGAACTGGTCCAGGTCGACCGGCTTGGTCACGTACGCGTTGGCGTGCAGCTTGTAGCTGCGCAGGATGTCCTCTTCGGCCGCCGAGGTGGTGAGCACCACGACGGGGATGTGGCTGAGGTCAGGATCGGACTTGACCTTCTCCAGCAGCTGCCGTCCGTCGTACTTGGGCAGATTCAGGTCGAGCAGGATCAGGTCCGGCGTCGGTGCGTCGCTGAAAGGCCCACGGCGGTACAGGAAGTCAAGGCCCTCCTCGCCGTCGTGTGCCACATGCAGCGTGTTCTTGATCTTGTTGTGCTCGAAAGCCTCGCGGGTGATCAGCTCGTCGCCGGGATCGTCCTCGATGAGCAACACGTCGATCGCGCGTTCAGCGGGTGTCATGTGGCTGATCCTTCCAATGCAGGTGCCACCGTGTCATCCACCGGGATGGGCAGCGTGAATTCAAAGCGTGTGCCACCGGTGTAGTCATTGTCAATCCAGATGGTGCCGCCGTGGTACTCGACGATCTTCTTGCACAACGCCAAACCGATGCCGGTCCCGCTGTAGGCATCGCGGCCGTGCAACCGCTGGAAGATGACGAACACCTTGTCGCTGAACTCCGGTGCGATGCCGATTCCGTTGTCGGTCACCGAGATCAGCCAATGTGGCTGCTCTGCATCGGATTCGGTATGGGTCGCGATGACGATTCGGGGCTCGACATCAGGCTGTCGGAACTTGACCGCATTGCCGATGAGGTTCTGCCACAACATCGACAACAATGTCGGATCGCCCTTGACGGTGGGCAGCCCGTCCGCCGGCCGCTCGATCACCGCACCGGATTCGTCCAGCGACGTTGTGAGATTGCCCAGAGCCGAGTCGAGGGTGGCGTCCAGATCCACGTCGACCTCGGTGGTGTTCAGGCGCCCCACCCGCGAGAACGTCAGCAGGTCGTTGATCAGCACCTGCATGCGCTTGGCGCCGTCCACCGCGAAACCGATGTACTCCTTGCCGCGATCGTCGAGCTTGTCGCCGTAGCGCTTTTCGAGCAGCTGGCAGAACGACGCGACCTTACGTAGGGGTTCCTGCAGATCGTGCGACGCGACGTAGGCGAACTGTTCCAGTTCGGCGTTCGACCTGCGCAGCTCCTCGGCGTGCTCGTCGAGCGAGGCGGTGGTCGCTTGCGACGACTCGAGCTCCTCGACGATGCGCTGACGCATGTTCTCGACGTCGGCGGCGATCGCGCGGATGTCCTTGGGGCCCTGCTGGACGATCCGCTCGTTGAAGTGTCCTTGGGCCACGCGGCGGCAGGCACCGGCCACGGCGGACAGGGGTTGCATCAAGGTGCGGCGCAAGAGCAGGGTCAGCACCGCCATGGTGACGATGAACGCGATTAGCAGGGCGATCATCACGATGTTGCGCCACTCGCGGGTTCGTTCGAATTCGGCGACACCGGCATCGCGGGCCTCTTCCAGACGTTGATTCTGGATGTCGAAAAGTGCACGTAGCCGGTCGAACTCGCTCCGCCCGACGTCGGCGAGCGCAGCCGGGATCACGGCGGGACTGCCGGGCTGCACCGCCGTGATGGCGGGTTCGGCGAAGTCGGTTCGCCAAGTGCCCGCCGTCTGCTCGATCGCGTCGAGATCTTCGAGCAGATCAGGCCGGTCCTGTTCGAGAATCCGCAGCAGAGCGGAGGTTTCGGCCTCGATACGCCGGCCGTCTTCGTACGGGTCCAGGAACTGCGGGTCCGCGGAGATCAGGTATCCGCGGACGGCGGTCTCCTGATCGCGCAGTGCCGCCTGTAGCTGGTAGGCCGCGATCCGCGACGGTTGAATCTGATCGATGACGTCGGTCGTCGCCTGATTGGTGCGGTTTACCAGGACCGCGATGGCCACGGCACCCACCAGAACGACGAGTCCCGTCACCGACATGACGAGGTACTGCCAGCCCTGCACCGTCAGTCGGGCGGCCATCCGGTCTTGTTGGCGTGGTTCGCTCATCGCTGGGCGACCCGCTCGACACGGACCACGGCGATGTCGTCACCGATGCCGCCTTGGGACTGCGCCCGGTCTTCGACGGCGTTGATCAGCGCGTCGACGAACGCCCGGCCCGGCAGCGCCGCCAGCGACTGCGCGAGTTCCAGCAGTCCGTCTTCACCGAGACGTTCGTTACCGCGTCCGATGTGTCCTTCGAACAGGCCGTCGGTCAACAGCACCAGTCCTTTCCCTTCGGGGAGTTCGATCTGAGCGGGAGTCCAGTCGCCGGCACGCAGGCCCAGCGCCGGACCACCGGGCGGCTCCACCCATTCGACGGTGCCGCCACCGTGCAGCAGCATGCCGGGGTGACCGGCACGCACGGCGGTGATCAGCGGCCCTTCCGGCGGAATGGCCAGGCTCAACACGGTCGCGAAGATGCCGCGGCCCGCCCGTTCGGCGCGCAGGATGCGTTCCAGCTGACGCATCCGATCGGACCCGCGCAGTCCGGCGAACGTCAGCGCTCGCCACGCGATGCGCAGGGCCACCCCCAGCGCGGCCTCGTCGGGGCCGTGACCGGCGACGTCGCCGATCATCACGTGGACGGTGCGATCCGGTGTCTGCACGAAGTCATAGAAGTCGCCGCCCAGCAACGCGTTCTCCCGGCTGGGGCGGTACTGGCTGACGATGTCGACGCCGGGGTTGTCCAGCAGCAGCGGGGACGGCAGCAGTCCGCGTTCCAGCCGCGCGTTCTCCCGTTCCCGCAGCCGGGTGGCGTGCAGGTCCACCGCGGTCAGCTGAGCGCGCTTGCGTTCGATCGCGTAGAGCACCGCACGGCGCAGCGTCTCCGGATCGACCCGGTCCTTGACCAGGTAGTCCTGGGCACCGGAGGCCACCGCGACCGACGCGAAATGCTCGTCGTTGAGGCCGGTGAGCACCACCACCGGGATGGTCGAATCCACGCGGGAGATCCGGGTGAGGCCGTCCATCCCGTCGACGTCGTGCAGATGCAGGTCGAGGAGCACGCAATCGGGGCGGTTCGCGAGGATCGACTGCTCGGCCTGGGACATCGTCTGCGCCCAGGAAACCTTGATGTCCGCGCCGGTGTCGGCGATCAGTTCTTCGACCAGGATTGCGTCGGCGCGATCGTCCTCGACCAGCAGCAACGCCAAGGTTTCGGCGTCACTCAGGAGGCTCATGGGCCCCGGCATTCTCGTTGGCGCGCTCAGTTCCGGCGGGCCTGTCGGTTCGATTGACAATTTCTTGACAATACCTGGGGTACGAGTCGCCGGGACAACCGCGACGCGGCGTTGCGCGCAGAGGGTGTGCCCCTCCGCTGGTAATCTCCGACCGGTCGCCGTTGTTGAGCTCGGGGGAGTAGGTCCGACGCAGACCCTCCTGTCCTACGGCGTCGTACGAAGCAGACATCCGGAACTCGATTCGACGAAATGAGCGGCGTGCGCAGCGGAGAGATCAGGGCCTTGTCGGGCCTGCGTTTCGTCGCGGCGATCTGGGTGGTGCTTTTCCACTTCCGCCCGATGCTCGCGGAGGCGGCACCGGGCTTCTCCAGCGCGCTGGCACCAGTGCTCAACGCCGGGGCGCAGGGCGTCGACCTGTTCTTCATCCTCAGCGGTTTCGTACTCACCTGGAACTACCTCGACCGGATGGGCGAATCCTGGTCGACCCGGGCGACACTGCGGTTCCTGTGGCTCCGGCTGGCGCGGGTCTGGCCGGTGTACCTGGTGACAATGCATCTGGCCGCGGCGTGGATCATCTTCACGCTCTACGTCGGCCGCGTGCCCGCCGAGCCCGAGGTCGTGGAGTCGCTCAACGCGACCGCGTGGTGGCAGCAGGTGCTGCTGGTCCAGTTGTGGTTCGAGCCGTACTTCGACGGAACCAGCTGGGACGGTCCCGCGTGGTCGATCAGCGCGGAGTGGTTGGCCTACCTGCTGTTCGGCGGCCTGATCCTGGTGGTGTTCCGGATCGCGTCGGCCACCCGGGCCCGCGGTCTGATGTGGCTGGCGTTCGCGGCCGCCCTGCCACCGACGCTGCTGCTGCTGGCCAGCGGGGTGTTCTACACGCCATGGAGCTGGCTGCCGCGCATCGTCATGCAGTTCCTGGCCGGTGCGCTGGCCTGCGCGGCGGTGCGCAAACTTCAACTGTCGGACCGCTCCCGGCAGACGGCCGGGGTCACGTCCCTGGTGATCGGGGCGGCGATCGTCGGCGGCTTGTATCTGCTCGACGCGCACCCGCCCGGCGACATCTACGACGCGGGCGGTCTCGTCGACGTGTTGTTCGTGCCGTTCGTCATCGCGCTGTCCATCGGCACGGGCACCTTGCCGTCGCTGCTGTCGTTGCGCCCCATCGTGTATCTGGGCCATATCTCGTTCAGCCTGTACATGCTGCACGAAATCGTGCACACGGCATGGAACTGGGCGGTCCAGCAGTTCGAGCTCACGCTGAGCCCGACCTGGTCGGCGAAACTGACCGTGCTGGGCCTGGTGTTGCTGGCCTGCCTCGGGGCGGCGTGGCTGTACCACTTCGTCGAGGAACCGGCGCGGCGGTGGATGCGGCGCATGATCGAACCGCGCCGGCCCGACGTCCCGCACTCGGGCGAGGCGGTCGGCGGCCGGCTCCAGTCGGTGGCACGGGCGGGGTGACGCCCGCGCTGCGGCGCGTCGCGTCGGCGGTCCACGGGCCGCGAAACTAGGCTGGTCCGGTGAGTCGGCTGTTGACGTACCTGCTCGCTGCCGCGGTGCTTTTCGGCAGCGCCGCTGTCCGGATGCCCGAGCAGCATCAGGTGGCGCATTTGAACTTCGTCGCCAATCGGGTGACGGTGATCGGTGATTCGTACACCACCGGTAGTGACCAGGGCGGCAACGGGCCTCAGGGGTGGGCTCCGCAGGTGTGGCGCGACCTGTCCGATCGCGGCATCGCGGTGACCCCGACGGTGGCCGCCGAGGGTGGCGCCGGCTACTGCACACGAGGCAACCGAGGCAGCGTCTTCGAGGACCTGTCGGTGCGGTCGGTGAAGCCCAGCGACACGTTGGTGGTGTTCTTCGGTTCCCGCAACGACATGCAGGTCGAACCGGCGCGCCTGTCGATCACGATGTACGGCACGTTGCGGCTCGCGCGCCAGATCGCGCGGTCGGCCAAGCTTCTGGTGATCGGGCCACCGTGGCCGACGGCGTCCCCGCCGCCGGAGATCCTGCGTATCCGCGACGTCCTCAGTTATCAGGCCCAGTTGGCCGGTGCCACCTTCGTCGACCCGATCGCGGCGCGCTGGTTCGTCGACCGGCCCGAACTGATCGGCGCGGACGGTGTCCATCCCACCGACATGGGGCACACGTACATGGCGGGCAAGATCGCGCCGCTGATCAGCACACAGCTCAACCCGTACTGAGGCCGCTGCTACGGTGCACGGGTGATCCGCAACGTGGTGCTGGCGAAACTGAAACCCGGCTACGACGCCGCCGAGCTGGTGGCGATCCAGCAGGGTATGCGGGAGTTGACGACCCCCGGGATCGTGGGCATCACCAGCGGCACCGATGCCGGATTGCGGGACGGCAACTGGGATTACGTGATCGTGGCGGATTTCGCCGACGTGGCCGCGTACCGCGCGTACGACGAGGACGCCGCACACAACGCGCTGCGGGCGCGGCTGGTGCCGATGGTGGAGCAGATCGCGCGAGCCCAGTTCGAGATCCCTGACGCATAGTGGGCGACCTCACCGGAGGCATCCGGCTCTGGTGAGGACAAGTTAACCGGCTCGGTAAAAGTGGTGCGGCCCGGCGTTACCGTCGCTGGGCAGGCTGGCCCCATGAGCATCTTCGACCAGATCGGCGGGTCGGCGGCCGTCACCGCCGCTGTCGACGACTTCTACCGCAGGGTGATCGCCGACCCCGAACTGACCACGTATTTCGACGGCGTGGACATGAAACGGCTCAAGGGACACCAACGGTCGTTCATCGCCGCGGCGATCGGCGGCCCAGAGCCCTACCTCGGCCGCGCGCTCGGAGAATCCCACGCCCCGTTGAACATCGGCTCCGCGCACTTCGACCGGGTGGTGGCGCATCTGGGAGAGACTCTGCTCGATCTGGGTGTGGATGTGGCCATCGTCGACGCGATCGCGGAGAAACTCGCGCCACTCAAGGAGGAGATCGTCACAGCTGCGCCGGTCGCCGGTAGCGACGGGTGAACGCGCGCAGTATCGCCATCGGGTGAGTGACATCATGTTGGCGCGCAGCGTCTTTGAGCGCCTCGGCGGTCTCCGGCGCGAAGTAGCCGTGGTTCTTGTAGGCATCGATGCGGGTACACAGCCCGTCGAGGTCGAGTTCGGGGTGGAACTGCGTGGCATAGACGTTCTCGCCCACCCGGAAGGCCTGCACCGGACACGCGTCGGAGGTGGCCAGTCGTTCCACCCCGGGCGGCAGCGTCGACACCGCCTCCTTGTGTCCGCCGTACGCGGCGAAGGTCGACGGTAGGTCGGCGAACAGGGGGTCGCGTCGGCCGGCTTCGGTGACAGTCACGCTCACCGGCCCGACCGGCTCGGTGTGGACCCGGTCGATCACCGCGCCGATCGCCCGGCCGACGGTGCCGATGCCGTAGCAGCAGCCCAGGAAGGGGAAGTCACGTTCGATCACCGCCGCCAGCAGGTCGGCGAGCTCACCTTCCACGCGTCGCTGCGTCGGCGTCTTCGCCGCGGGATCGTCGCTGACGGTGTACGGGCCACCGCCCAGGATGATGCCCGACCATTTGCGCAGGTCGATGTCGCCCAGCGCGCGTTCGGTCAGCCGGATCCGCTGCACCCCGTCCTCGTCGAGTCCGCCGAAGCGCATCACGGACCGGTACTCGTCGTCTGCCGCCTCGTCCTCGGCGCGGATCGACAGCAGCAGAAACGGGGCGTCGGCCACAGCGCCAGAGTAGCGACGAGATAGCTTGTCGGGCAGTGAGAGCACTGATCGACTTCGACGTCGCCCCTGTCTTCGCCGTCCCGACCGCCACAGGCGTTCGGGAGGGTGCGCTGCTGGACGGACCGCAGGGCTGGGGTGAGTTCAGCCCCCCGCCGGGCGCCGACCCGGCATCGGCCGCGCGCTGGCTGACCGCGGCGATGGAACCGAGCACGGTCGGGTGGCCCGACGCGGCCCGGGGGCGGGTGCCGGTATCCGACGCTGGGGGCCGGGCCACCGTCGAGGTCCGCGACATCGACGACACCGTCGCTCGGATCGCGACGCTCGGCGGGACGACGGAACTCGTCGAACTCCTCGGCGGCACCGCCGAGGACGCGGCCGCGATCCGCCGGCGCGTCGACGTTCCGGTCGCCGTCGACGCCCAGCTACCCGGCCTGGACGCGGAGTGCGCGGACGTCGCCGTGCTCCGATGCGCGCCGCTCGGGGGAGTGCGCCGCGCGCTGCGCCGGGCCGAGCGGCTCGATATGCCGTGTCTGGTCGCGTTCACCGGCACGACGAGTATCGGTCTGGCTGCCGACGTCGCGCTGGCCGCGGTGCTGCCCGACCTGCCTTTCACACTCGGCCCGGTGCCCGAGTGGCTGCGCGAAGGCGACGTCGTCTCGCCCGCGCGCACATTGCTTCCGGCCGACGGGCTGCTGCCCGCGGCCCCGATGCCGGCCGCGCCGGACCCTGCCCGGCTGGCACGGGTGACGGTCACCGATTCGGCGACCGTCACCCGCTGGCGGACCCTCCTGCACAAGACCGCCGCGCTGCTCTGAGCGTGGTCAGTCCTGCTTGTTGATCAGGCGGGTCAGCGCCTCCCGGTCGGGTGCGAGCAGTTCGTCGATGCGCGACTGGTTGACGTCGGCGACGATGATCTCGCCGACTTCCTGGTACACGTCGCTGAAGATGCCGTGCGCTTTCATCTTGTCGGTCTGATAGATGTTGTCCTCGGTCGGCGTCACGTAGTAGACGATCTCGGCCTTGAACCGGTGGATCAGCCACAGGTGGATGAGATCCATCAGCCGCTTCTGCCGCAGGTGCTCGGCGAAGGTGTTCTGGTCGCGCACGGTCAGGATGCTGCGGCCGTGCCGGTCCTTGATCGGGTCGACGACGACGTTGGCCAGCGGTTCTTCCCCGTCGCCGAGGATCTGCAGATCGAGCACGTCCGAGCCGGCCCGCCGGGGCCGCAGCTGCACATGCAGCTTCTCGGGGAGCTGGTAATGCTCGGCCCACATCGCCAGCCACTCTTCGAGGAGCTTCTTGGGCACCTCGGTCTGCGCCAGGTGCTGATGCTGTGTCGACCCCTTGCCCATCGACTTGGTGGTCGCGGTCCGTCCCGACGACGCCGCCAGCGCGGCATCGCTTCGCGGTCCACCGGCCAGCGTTTGCGGTGTGCGGTAAGGGGATTCGACGAGGCGCATCTTGCGTTGCAGCCGGGCCAGCGCCAGCATGCCCTCCTGGCGCAGCGAGGTCGCGAACTCCTCGGAGGCGACGCCGTCGACCTGATGGCCGCCGTAGGTGATGAAGTTGAAGACGAAGCCCATCTTGCCGAGTTCCTCGGGGAACGCCCGCATCTCCTCGTCGGTCATGCCCGTGGTGTCCCAGTTGAACGAGGGAGACAGGTTGTAGGCCAACATCTTTTCGGGGTAAACGGCGTGCACGGCGTCGGCGAACTGCTTGGCATCTGCCAGGTCGGCGGTCTTGGTCTCCATCCACAGGATGTCGGCGAACGGTGCCGCGGCCAGCGATTTGGCGATCGCGTACGGAATCCCGCCCCGCACCTGGAAATAACCTTCCGGGGTCTTGGCCCGTTCGCAGTCCCAGGCGACGTCGGCGCCGAGTTCCTTCGCCTTCTCCCGCGCGGTGTACAGCGGCGCCTGCTCGGCGAACTCCCGCCACTCGGCCACGCTCATCACCGACGGTTCGCCCTCGCGCTCACGGAACTCGAGGATCTCGGCGACCGCTCCGGCGTAGGTGTCCAGGCCCGCGTCCTTCTCCCACAGCTCGACGAACTTGGACTCCACCTTGTCGTAGGCGGAGTCGACGAACGGTTCGGCGCCATCCTGGTATGCCTTGGCTGCCTCGTCGATGATGGCGAGCAGGCCCTGACGCTCGAGCCACGCCTCGGCGGCGGCGTACTCACCCTCGGGCAGCGCGTAGAGCAGGTGGCCATTGATCTCGGTGACGCCCTGGTCGTAGAAGCGGCGCATCATCGCCAGGAAACACGCCTTGTACGGCGGGATCTTGAGGTTGGTCGCCCCCAGCAGGAAGGGTTGGTCACGCTCGTCGGCGCGGCTGTCGATGAGGTTGGCGGCCTCGGCGTCGGTACGGGCGACGATGATGCCGGGCACCCGCATGACGTCGAGCTGGAACCGTGCGGTGTTGAGCCGTTTGATCTGCTCGTCGGACGGCACCAGGACCTTGCCGCCCTGGTGACCGCATTTCTTGGTGCCCGGACGCTGGTCCTCGATGTGGTAGCCGGGCACGCCGGCCTCCACGAACCGGCGAATCAGGTTGCGTACGTGGGGGTCTCCGCCGTGCCCGGTGTCGGCGTCGGCGATGATGAACGGCCGGTAGTCGTATTCCGGGGTCGTCGCACGCTGTTCCGGGGTCATCTGCAGCCGTAGATAGTGCTGGTTGCGGTCGGCGGTCAGCAGCGCACGCACCAGACCTGCGGCCTCCTCGGGCACCTGGCTCAGCGGATAGCTCGCCAGGTCCGGGCCGGGGTCCTCGGTGGTGGAGCCCTTGGCCGAGGTCGCCCAGCCGCCCAGGTAGATGCCCTCGATGCCCATGCGTTTCATCACCACGGCCTGGCCGGGGGAGTAGGGGCCGAACGTGGTGATGCTCTTCTTCTGCTCGAACAGGTTGCGCAGGTGCGGGTAGAACTCCTCGGCGGCCTTGCGGGCGACCGCGTAGTCCACCGGGATGGTGCCGCGCTGTTCGGCGACCTGGCGAGCGCTGTAGAGCCGGATGATGCCCTCGAAGCGCGGGCTGTCGAAGTAGCGCTGCGTTTCGGCGACATCGCGGTCGAAGGGCGTCTCGGACTGGAGGTCAGCTTCGGTGATGGCCATGCTTCACCCTACGGCGGGTCGGGCTCAGATGGGCCACTTCTCCTGTCGATATCCGGCGTCGAAGAACATCCACTCGTAGCGGGACGTCGTCACGAAATGTGCGCGGGCAACGGCTTCTTGCTCGGGGGACAGGTTCGGGCCGATGCGGTCGGTGAGCTCCAGCACCTCGGCGACCGCCGCGGCAAACTCCTCGCCCCCGTAGCTGTCGATCCAGCGCTGGTAGCGCGGATCGCTGGAGCCCTGCTCGGCCAGTGCGGTGCCCACCCGGGCGTAGATCCAGAAGCAGGGCAGCACCGCGGCCAGCCCGTCGGCGAAGCTGCCGCCGTAGACGGTGGCCAGCAGGTAGCTGTTGTAGGCCTGGGTGGTGGGGCCGACGGGGACCGCGTCGACCGACTCGGCGGTCAGGCCCAGGGCGGGCAGCAGTTCGCGGTGCAGTTCGAGTTCGACGTCGAGGATGTCGGCAGCGTGTCTGGCGAACATCGCGGTTTCGGCGAGTCCGGGCGCCTTCGCGCCCACGACCGCCAGTGCGCGTGCGTAGGCGCGCAGGTAGTGCACGTCCTGGGCGACGTAGTAGGCGAACGACTCCGGCGCGAGACTGCCGTCGGTCAGGCCGGTGATGAACGGATGGGACACCGTCGCGTCGAAGATGGGGGTGATCGCCGTCCACAGCTGTGTCGACCAGAAATCAGGCATGACCGACATCCTGCCAATCGATGAGATTTTGTCGCCTATCCGGTCAGTATCGGTGTCACACATCCCCCACGGAGGTACCGCGATGACCCGACCGAACGCCCTTCCGCCGATAACCGACGCGCAGACGTGGCGCGCGGCGCTGGCCGATCTGCGGGAGCGGGAGAAGGCGGCCACCCGCGAACTCGACGCGATCGCCGCGCAGCGACGCCGGCTGCCGATGGTGGAGTTGCCCGACTACACGCTGATCGGCGCCGACGGCCCGGTCCGGTTGGCCGACATCTTCGACGGTCGCAGTCAGCTCATCGTCTACAACCACATGTGGACCGACGGCGCCGAGTGGCAGTGCGGCGGGTGCACGGGGTTCACGTCGCAGTACACCCGGTTGGAGTTCCTCGCCAACTACGACGCCCGGTTCGTCATCGTCACCTCGGGGCCGATCGAGGAAGCCTTGGCCTACCGGCGCAAGGTCGGGAACGCGATGGACTGGTACTCGTCGGCGGAGAGCGACTTCGCCACCGATGTGGACGCCGCACCCAACACCGGGTTCGGCGTCAACGTGTTCCTGCGTGACGGGGACACCGTCTACCGCACCTGGCACACCAACGGGCGCGGCACCGAACAACTCAGCCACACCTTCCCGTTGATCGACCTTCTGCCGTGGGGCCGGCAGGAGGAGTGGCAGGACTCTCCCGACGGCTGGCCGCGGCAGCCGACGTACTCGGGCTGGCTGGACTCGCCCGACATCGCCCGGTTGTACGGCCCCGCGGACGGAGCCTGATCCGGCCACCCCGGCGCGCCGGTGGCGGCCGCACTTGGCAGACTGTGCCCATGGCACAGATAACGTTGCGTGGAAACCCGATCAACACCGTCGGCGAACTGCCCGCCGTCGGCTCTGCGGCACCTGGCTTCAGCCTGACCGGGACTGATCTCGGCACCGTCAGTGCCGATCAGTTCAGCGGCAAGCCGGTGGTACTGAACATCTTCCCCTCGGTGGACACGCCGGTCTGCGCCACGAGCGTGCGGACCTTTAACGAGCGCGCCGCCGGCGACGGCGTTGCCGTGCTGTGTGTGTCCAAGGACCTGCCGTTCGCCCAGAAGCGCTTCTGCGGCACCGAGGGCATCGAGAACGTCACCACAGCCTCGGCGTTCCGCGACAGCTTCGGCGAGGACTACGGCGTCACGATCACCGACGGTCCGATGGCCGGCCTGCTGGCCCGCGCGGTCGTGGTGGTCGGCGCCGACGGCAACGTCACCTACACCGAGTTGGTGCCCGAGATCGGCCAGGAGCCGGACTACGACGCCGCCCTCGCGGCGCTGAAGGGCTGATTCACCCTTCTCAGTCACCTACGCTCCATTTGCTCGACGGCGTCCGGCACCTTACGGGGCCGGACGCCGACGTAGGTCACCGTTCGATTCCGGTTGTGCAACCGTCCGGCCGGGCTCCTGCGACGACGTCAGAACCTGTCTGCACCGTGGTGTAGAAGTGGTCATAGTGACTGTTGTGGTTTGAGCTCGGCGTCTGGATGGCGCTCACAAACGGAAAGCGGTGGAACTGCGATGCGACGCATCCTTGTCCTGATGATCGGCCTGACGATGCTGGTGGCCACACCCGGCCTCGCGTCCGCCGACATCACGCGCTCAGCCACCAACCAGAAGGCCGTCGAACTCGTCATCGCGCGAGCACTGTCGCAGCGCGGCGTCCCGTTCGCCTACGGCGGCGGTGGGGCGTCGGGCCCGAGCAAGGGCACCGTGGCCGCACCCACCCCGGAGCAACCCGAAACCCAGCCCGAGTCGGAGGCGCTGGGGGTCGCGCCCGGTCTGAACCTGTCGCCCGTCGGACCACGCGCCGCTTTCCCTGCACCGGCACCGGCGCCCGCGCCCCGCATCGAGGTCGTCGGCTTCGACGCGTCGGGCCTGATGGTCTACGCCTACGCCGGGGCCGGGGTCAAGCTGCCCCGTTCCTCGGGCGAGCAGTACAAGGTCGGCCAGAAGGTCCTGCCCGCGATGGCGCTGCCCGGCGACCTGATCTTCTACGGCCCCGAGGGCACCCAGAGCGTCGCGCTCTACATCGGCAACGGGCAGATGGTCGAGACCACCGACTCCGGCGTCGCGGTGTCGGCGGTCCGGACCGACAACATGGCGCCGTACCTGGTGCGCATCATCGCCTGATCAACGGGACCCGTTGCGGTCAATGGCCTTTCGCGCGTCACACGTAGGATGCGGTCATGGGTCTGCTGCAGATCGAGGACTGCCTGGCTCCCGACGGCAGCATCGTCCTGCCGCCCGGGGTCACGCTCATCTCGTTGATCGACCGCAACATCGCGGCCGTCGGTGACACCGTCGCCTACCGCTATCTGGACTTCACCGGCACCGCCGACGTCCACGTGCGCGAGATCACCTGGAACGAGCTGGGTGTGCGCATGCGCGCGATCGGCGCACGGGTGCAGCAGGTCTCCGCACGCGGTGACCGGGTGGCGATCCTGGCCCCGCAGAGCCTCGAATACGTCGCCGCCTTCTTCGGCGCGATCCGCGCCGGCGCCATCGCGGTGCCGTTGTTCGCCCCCGAGCTGCCCGGCCATGCAGAGCGGCTGGACGTCGCGTTGCGGGACGCCCGCCCCAGCGTCGTCCTGACCACCGCAGTGGCCCGACCGGCGGTCGAGAAGTTCCTGCACACCATGACCTCCGTGCCGGCCCCCGAGGTCCTCACGATCGACGACATCCCGGACTCGGCGGCGGACGGCTTCACCCCGACCACCATCGACGTCGACGACGTCTCACACCTGCAGTACACCGGCGGAGCGACCCGCGCGCCGGTCGGCGTCGAGATCACCCACCGAGCCGTGGGCACCAACCTGATCCAGATGATCCTGTCGATCGATCTACTCGACCGAAACACCCACGGCGTCAGCTGGTTACCGCTCTACCACGACATGGGTTTGTCGATGATCGGGTTCCCGACCGTCTACGGCGGCCACACCACCCTGATGTCGCCGACGGCGTTCGTCCGCCGACCGCTGCGCTGGATCAAAGCGCTGTCGGCCGGCTGTCGCATCGGCCGGGTCGTGACCGCCGCACCCAACTTCGCCTACGAATGGGCGGCCGCGCGGGGAGTCCCCGCCGCCCGCGCCAACTTCGATCTGGGCAACGTGTCCCTGATCATCGGCTCGGAGCCGGTGAGCTTCGACGCGATCACGACGTTCAACGCGGCGTTCGCGTCGTTCGGGCTGCCGCCCACGGCGTTCAAGCCCTCCTACGGACTGGCCGAGGCGACCCTGTTCGTGTCCACGATCGCGCCATCGGAACAGGCGCGCGTGCTGTTCACCGATCGCGAGGAACTCAGCCACGGTCGGGTGGTCCCCGTCGCCGCCGATCATCCCCGGGCCCTCGGCCACGTGTGTTGCGGACGGATAGCCCGCAGCCTGTGGTGTGTGATCGTCGACCCGGAGACGGCCTCGGAGCAGCCCGACGGGACGGTCGGCGAAATTTGGCTCCAGGGCGACAATCTCGGCCGGGGGTACTGGGACCGGCCGGCCGAGACCGAGTCCACCTTCCACGCCCGGCTGAACTGTCCTCTCTCCGAAGGCAGCCACACCGACGGGGCCAAGGTCCATGACAACTGGTTGCGCACCGGCGATCTCGGCTTCTACCTCGACGGCGAACTGTTCGTCACCGGCCGCCTCGCCGACATCGTTCAGATCGACGATGCCGCGCACTACCCGCACGACATCGAGGCCACCGTCGCCGACGCGTCACCGGTCGTGCGCCGCGGTTATGTCGCCGTGTTCACCGTCGACGGGCAACACCTGATCGTCATCGCCGAACGGGCGACGGGCACCGGGCGTTCCGACCCGGCAGCCACGGCCGAGCTTGTTCGGCACGCGGTGCGGCAGCGGCACGGCCTCGACGTCGCCGATGTGCGCATCGTGCCCGCGGGCGCGATCCCACGCACCACGAGCGGCAAGCTGGCGCGGCGGGCATGCCGCGCGGAGTACCTCGGAGGCGTCTTCGCCTGAGCCGTCCGATCAGGTGATCGTGATGAACGGACTGATGACGTCGCGGACGAACTGGGTGACGTTGATGGTCGGGTTGCTGTCCGGGAAGCTGACTGTCGCCAGCACATTCGCGCCGGCGTCGGCGAAATTGCCGTCGGCGCGGCCCTGGTGCGACGAGGAGGTCACCAGGATGATGCCGGACGTGCCCGCCTGCTTGGCCAGCGGGACCGAGAAGCGGGCGTTCTGCACGGTGCTGTTGGCCCGGTCCTCGACGATGATGCGGTGATCGGGCAGGCCGAGCGCACGCAGCATCTTGCGCATCTGGCCCGCTTCGGTTCTGCCGTTACGCGGATTCCCGCCCGTCACGATCACCGGAGCCTGGGGAAAGATCTGCGCCACCGCGAGTCCGGCCAGGACGCGGGTGTGCAGGATCGTGCGCATCGTGCCGTCGGGCTTGAGCCCATAGCCGAGGATGACGATGGCGGGCTTGGAGAAGTCCTTGGCCACGATCGGCGCGGCCTGCGCGGTGCCCACGGGGCCGGCCACCGTCCCGGCGGGACCGACCAGCATGGTGGCCGCCACGAGGGCGGCGGTGACGGCAACCAGGGCACGCGATCGTAGAGTCATCAGTTCTTAGATCGCCGGGGCGGTCGAAGTTATTACGGGTCGGTCTCAGACGGCCAACGATGCGCACTCATCCAGGGTCGGTATTGGCGCGATCACGCAGACCGTGGTCTGGTGGAAGGTGATGTTGTCGCACCGATTCCCGACCCGCCCGAAACCGCAGCGCCTGCTCGTCGCCGCGGCGGCCGCCGCGTGCGCCGGACTGCTCAGCGCCCCGGTGGCGTGGGGCGCACCGGAATCCGACAGCCGCGGCTACGTCGACTCGACCGCGCGATGCGCAGCGCCTGCCACCGCCGTCGTGTTCGGGTACACGGCGTCGTCGCGCGTGGCGATCTGCCAGAGCCCCGACGGCGATCTCACCTACCGCGGCGTGCGCGTCCGCGACGGCGCCCGACTCATCACCTCGGCGGCGCGTACGTCAGACGGTGCCTACGCCGCCACCCGGGAGGGCATCGAGTACCTGGTGAGCGAGGACTCGCTGCTGATCAGTTCCGGCGAGAACATCATCCGGGAGGAGTCGATGCTCGACTTCCACCGCGGGGGCTCGTCCGCGACGCCGGACAGTCAGTCGACGCCCAAGCCTGCGGCGCCGAAACCGTCACCGACGAAGCCGTTGCCGCCGCCGTTGCCCGCCGAAGTCGGGGGCAGCAGCGAAGGCTGACCCTCACAGGTAGGGGTCGGCCCAGGCGCTGATGATGCGGGCGGCCCGGGCCGCCTGGTCCTTGCCGGCGAGCAGGTGGTCGGCGCCTTCGAGCGACACGAAGCTGCGGGGATGGCGGGCAGCCTGAAAGATCTTGCTGGCGTTGTCGATCCCGACGACACTGTCGGTCGGCGAGTGCATGATCATCAGGGCGCGCCCCAGCGTGGCGATGAGCTCATGGAGGTCCACCTCGCGGACGTCCTCGAGGAAATGGCGTTTGAGGGTCAGCGCCTTGCCGCCGATCAGCAGCGGCGCTTCGCCTTCCTCCTCGATCCGGTCGACCAGGTTGTCGTAGACGCGTTCCACATGGGCGGGCTCGCACGGCGCGCAGATGCTGACCACCGCCGCCACCGACGGGCAGTCGTGGGCGGCGGCGATCGCGGCGGCACCGCCGAAGGAATGGCCGATGAGCAGCCGCACGTCGCGGCCGGAGTCGTTCATGAACGCCACGGCGCGGGCGGTGTCGTCGACCTTGTGGGAGAACGAGCCGTCGCTCCAGTCGCCGTCGGAGTCACCGAGGCCGAGATTGTCGAAGCGCAGCATACCGATTCCCTCGGCGGCCAGTTGTTTGCAGATGCGGTTGGCGGCGGGGGAGTCCTTGCCGAGTGTGAATCCGTGGGAGAAGACGCCCCAGCCGCGGACCGGACCGTCGGGCACCTCGATCGCACCGGCCAGCGCCGGGCCGGAGCAACTGGGGAAGCTGACACGCTCACTCATCGGGTCATCCTGTCATCGTCATCGTGGGTGGCCGGCGGTGTCTCGAACCCAGGCGCGCAACGTCTTCCGGTCCAGCTTGCCGCTGCCCAACGTGGGAATCCGATCGCTGGTCACGGTGAGCCATCGCGTCGGCACCTTGTAGGACGACAGCTGCGCCGCGGTGCGTCGCGCCAACGCCTCGGTGTCCAGCGCGCCGTCGGCGGGCACCAGCACCGCGCACACCTCTTCGCCGCGGTCGGGATGGTCGACCCCGACGACGACGCACTGGGCGACGTCGTCGAATGCCTCGATCACGGACTCCACTTCCAGCGGTGAGACGTTGGCACCCGCGGTCTTGATCAGGTCGGTGCTGCGGCCCACGTAGAACAGACGGGGGTCACCGGCTCTGCGGTAGACCCGGTCGCCGGTGTGGTACCAGCCGTCGGCGTCGAACGTGTCCGCGCGTTCGCGCTTGTTGTAGCCGGCCATCACGCCGACGCCGCGCACCCACAGCTCACCCACCGTCCCGTCGCTGACGGGCGCACCGTCGTCGCCGACCACCGCGATGTCGGTGAAGGCGAAGCCGCCGGCGGTTTCCGACATCGTCCGGTGCACCGGAAAGCCGTCGGGCACATCGGTCATCGCGATGTCGAGCGGCCCGTCGCGCAGCATCGGCGCCGACGACAGGTCACGCTCGGCGAAGTCGGGATGCTCGCGTAGCCGCTGGGTGAACGCCGGCCAGCCCACCACACCGGTCGCGCGCTCGGCTTCGATGAGGTCCAGGGCCACCGCGGGATCGAGCCGCGGCAGCACCAGCAGCGTGACCGGCTGATGCAGTGCGCCGGTGATCGCCAGGACACCGCCGATCCAGAAGAAGGGCATGGCGGTCAAGATGACCGGCAGTGCGGTCGATCCGGTGACCACGCGGATGGCGTCCGGCCATGTCGACGTCTGCCGGATCAGGGTGCCGTGCGTGTGCAGCACGCCTTTCGGGTCGGCAGTCGATCCGGAGGTGTGCACCATGATCGCCAAATCGGCTGCGGTGACCTCGATCTCGGCGCGCGCGAGCAGGTCGGTTCCGGCGAGTTCACCGTCGTCGGGATTGTCGGCGGCGTCGGCCCAGGGCGGCCGCTCGCCGCCGGTGATCACGATCCTGCGGAGGAAGGGCGCGTCGGGCAGCATCACCTGTGCGGGCTTCTGCCCGGCCAGCCCGGGCCATGCCTGCTCGAACAGTGTGGGCACGTCGACGGTGAGCACGCGTTTCGGCGCCACCAGCACGGCGACGTCGGCGAGCCGGACCACCTTGGCCAGTTCAGCGGCCGGGTAGAGGGTGCTCAGCGGCACCACGACGGCGCCGATCCGCGACGCCGCCAACCACCAGGTCACCCACTCGGTGCCGTTCGGAAAGAACAGCCCGACCCGGGTGCCCTTACCGACGCCGCGGGCCAGCAGCCGGCGCGCGTGTTCGGCCGAGCGTCGCTCGGCCTCGGCATAGGTGAGTCGGTCCTCGGGACTGACGACGTAGGTGTGCTGGGGATGGTCGGCAACGGCGCGTGCGAGCAGCGCACCGACGGTCAGCGGGGTGTCGGCCACGAACTGATCCTGCCAAGAGACTGCCTGCGCGCGAGGAGCCACGCCAGACCGTCGCGCTCGCCGGACGCCACGACGTCGAGGCTCCCGAATGCCCGCACGAGTTCGCCGGGGGCCGCGTGGTAGGGACCGGGCGCGGCGCCGACCTCGCTGAGCGCGCTGACGGCCAGTAGTCCGCCGGGAGACAGCCGGTCGCGCAGCGGGCCGTACAGACGCGCATCGCGGTACCGGGAGCAGACGATCACCTCGGCGGGCGGGCCGGGCGGGAGCCCCGAGTCCAGGTCGGCGATCTCGAAGTGGCAGCGCGCGGAACATCGGGCTGCTGTGGCCAGCTCCCGCGCCTGCGCGACGGCGACCGGGGACACGTCGTAGCCGTGCACCGTCATGCCCCGCCGCGCCAGCCAGACGGCCGCCCCGCCGCGGCCGCAGGCGATGTCCAGTGCCGTGCCCGCGGTCGGGAAGACGTCGGCGAAGTCTCCGAACGGGTCCGGGAGGGCGGCCTGGTCGGGCAGGGCCGGCCCGCCCGCGGCGTAGCGCCGGTCCCAGCGCGTGCGGTCCGCGTCGGTCACCGGTCCGGCCTCGTGGTCCTGATCCGGATCGGCCCGCTCCACGGTGCGCCGGGATCGAGCACGCGACCATGCTGGGTGATCTGCACGTCGCCGCGTTCGGCCAGCTCGGCAGCGACCTCGCGGGCGCAGTCCATGAGGTCGCGCCACTGCTCACCGCCGACCGCGCGCGCCGCGTCGGAGGGGCAGGTGCTGCTACGCGGGCCCCGGTGCTCGGCCAGGGCCCGGATACCGGCCTCGACGCGGCGCCGGATCGGTCCGTCGGCGAGCGCGGTGCGGGCCGCGTCGGCACCCGGGCCACCGCCCTCGAGCGCGCGCTGGAGCTCGGCGCGCAGTCGGTCACTCACCCGTGTAGTGAACGCCATCCGGCGCTCTCCCGAGCAGCATCTGCGGGGTGTGTCCTGCGCCACACTTCCCGGCCTCACCTTGCGCCTCCGGGTTTATGTCCCCGTCGAGACGGCTAGTAGTGAGCCGTACTCACTCAAGTCGGGTTCAGCGAACCCGGGACAGGAGTTATGACCAATGAAGTTCAACCGGATCCTTGCCAGCGCCGCAGTCGTGGGCGGCATGGCCGCCGGCGCAGTGGGCGCCGCGGCAACCGCGGGCGCGCAGCCGCAGCCATGGCCGCCGGTCCCGGGACAGCCCGGCCAACCAGGCCAGACCGACCACGGGACACCCGCGCCGATGGCCGCCGAGCCCGCGGAGGTGACCCCCGCGCAGCCCGCCGACGGGCAGCCCGCCGATCCGGCCACCACCGCCCAGCCCGCGAACTGGCAGCCGGCCGTTCCGGCCGCGCAGCTGCCGCCGGCCGGCCCGAACACCGGTCAGCCGCCGGCCTGGGCGCCGCCGAAGCCGGTCGACCCGGTGTGGGCTGCGGGCAACCAGCAGGTCTGGGATGAAGGCTGGAACCACTGGGGTGTCTGGCTGAACGGCGTGTTCGTCCCGACGTTCTGATCGTCGCCACCTGATCGTCGATAGAGAGGCCGTCGCGGGCAGAGCAGCCCGCGACGGCCTTTCCTCGTTCCGGGAGCGTGGTGCAGGCGGCCTGCCCTAGACGCCCAGGGTGCGCTGGATGTCGCCCTTCATCGCGTTGAGCTGCGACGCCCAGTAACCCCACCCGTGGGTGCCGTTGGCCGGGAAGTTGAACACCCCGTTGCTGCCGCCGGCCGCCTGGTACTGGCGCTGGAACTCTCGGTTGCTGTTCAGCGTGATGGCCTCCAGCAGCTGGCCCGGGAAGTCACCGCCACCGCCGAGTTCGCCCGGCCGGCCGGTGCCGCAGTACACCCAGATCCGGGTGCCGTTGGCGACCAGCTTGCCGACGTTGACCGTCGGGTCGTTGCGCTTCCAGGCCGGGCCGCCGCCCGGGCCCCACATGGCCGATGCGTTGAAGCCGCCGGCGTCGCGCATCGCGAAGCCGACCAGTGTCGGCCAGATTCCGTCGGACAGGTTCAGATAGCCCGACAACGAAGCGGCGTAGCTGAACTGACCGGGGTGATACGCCGCCAGGATCAGGGCTGCGCTGCCGGACATCGACAGGCCCACCACGGCGTTACCGGTGGGGGAGATCCCTTTGTTGGCCGCCAGGTACGCCGGTAGCTCCGAGGTCAGGAACGTCTCCCACTGGTAGTTGTAAGTCTGACCGTTGCCGACGGCCGGGAACTGCCAGTTGGTGTAGAAGCTCGACATGCCGCCGACGGGCATGACCACCGACAGCCCGGACTCGAAGTAGTTCTCGAATGCGGCGGTCTCGATGTCCCAGCCACTGTTGTCGTCGCGTGCCCGCAGTCCGTCGAGCAGGTAGACGGCCTTGGGGCCGCCGCCCTGGAACTTCACCGGAATCTCACGGCCCATCGCCGCCGACGGGACCATCAGTGTCTCGACCGGCATACCCGGACGCGAGTAGGCCCCCGCGGTGGCCGATCCGCCGGCGACCGCCACCAGAGCGGGCAGCAGCAGCACCGCGGCCAGCCCCGCCAACAGTCGGCGCCCCAGCGTTGGATTGGATCTTGCTCGAATCATTTCTCTCCTCTTCCGGCGCGCCTGCCTGGTCGCGCTCCGTCGGGAAATGGCGACGGTTAGATCGTCATGTGACGATTCGACGTTACGTTGCGCGGATAGCCTGCGTGCCATGGCAAAGACTCGAGTGCTCATCATCGGCGGCGGATTCGGCGGTCTCTTCTGCACCCGGCGCCTGAAGAACGCCGACGTGGAGGTCACATTGCTGGACCAGGCTGCGGGGCATCTGTTCCAGCCGCTGCTGTATCAGTGCGCCACCGGAACGTTGAGCATCGGTCACATCAGCCGTCCGCTGCGCGAGCAGTTCGCCGGTCAGGGCAATGTCCGGACGCTGCTGGGTGAGGCGATCGACCTCGATCCGGCCGCTCGCCGGGTGACGGCGTTACGACCCGACGAATCGACGTTCACAGTCGACTACGACGTGCTGGTGATCGCCGCGGGCATGCGGCAGTCCTACATGGGCAACGAGCACTTCGCGCAGTGGGCGCCGGGGATGAAGACCCTCGACGACGCGTTGACCATCCGTCAGCGTCTGTTCACGGCGTTCGAGATCGCCGAGAGTCTGCCGCCCTGCCCGGATCGGGACAGCTGGCTGACCTTCGCCGTCGCCGGCGGGGGACCGACCGGGGTCGAACTGGCCGGCCAGATCCGGGAGATGGCGACGCGCACCCTGGCCAACGAGTTCCACAGCATTCAGCCCGAGGAGGCCCGGGTGCTGCTGTTCGACGGAGGCACCCGCGTACTCAAGACGTTCGCCCCCGACCTCTCGGAGAAAGCCGGGAACACGCTCACCGACCTCGGCGTCGAACTGAAGCTCGGGGTCCGCGTCACCGATGTGCGGCGGGACGGCGTCACGGTGACCCCCAAAGACGGCGGCCCCGCCGAGGATTACGCGACGCGGACGGTGTTGTGGACCGCCGGCGTGGAGGCCGTCCCGTTCGCACGACACGTGACCGAGGTCCTGGGCGCCGAGGCCGACCGGGCCGGACGGATCACCGTGGAGCCCGATCTGTCGGTGCCCGGGTACCCCGAGATCTTCGTCGTCGGGGACCTGGCGGGCCGGGAGGGGTTGCCGGGCGTGGCCGAGAACGCGATGCAGGGCGGACTCCATGTGGCCGCCTGCATCCGGCGCGACCTCGCCGGCCGCAGCCGCAAACCGTACCGCTACCGCGACCTGGGCTCCGCCGCGTACATCAGCCGGCGCCAGGCGCTGCTGCAGGTGGGTCCGGTCAAGGTGACCGGGTTCCTGGGCTGGTTGGCCTGGGGCTTCATCCACATCGCTTTCCTCACCGGGTTCAGCAACAGGATCGCCACCGTGACGACGTGGCTGGCCACCATTGCGCGGTCCAGCCGCTATCACCGAGCGTTCATGCTCGGCAGCGCGATGACACACGAGGAGCGGTACACCTGGTCGAGTTGGGATCAGCCGGTCGCCGACGGCGAAGAAACTCCGCATCCGGTGAGTGTGAGACCGCAGCGACCGGGCAAACCCATGCCATGACCATTTCCACCGACGATCTCCGCAGGCTGCTCGACGCCGGACCCGATGCGACATTGGTGCTCATCGAGGGGCGCACGAAGATCCTCACGCCGAGCGAAGCCCACGCCGACGAGAACCGCGGTGCGCTGGAGATCATCTCCCGCGCGGCGTTGCTCGAACGCACGGGGGGAGCGACGACCCTGTCCGAGTCCGAGTTGACCGCCCAGGCAAGCGCTCTCGAGACCGCCGTGAACGAACTCGGCGGCTGAACCGGGACCGGTCCACGCCCGCGAAAGAGTTACCGTAAGCGGTTCAGTAAGCTCTCGCGCATGGCAGCGCCCGTTCTGACCCCGTTCTTCGTTCCCCACGCGGACGGGTTCGTGCCCAATTCCGTCGCGCAGGGTGGGTGGGGTCCCACGCTGGGCGGCCAGGTCGTCGGCGGTCTTCTCGCCCGGTCGGTGGAACAGCACCTCGACGACCCGGACCTCCACCCCGCGCGATTCACGGTCGAGATCCTGCGCCGCGTCGCCACCGAACCGGTCCAGGTCGCTGCGCACGTCACCCGCTCGGGCCGCCGCATGCGCGCCGTCGATGCCACCATGACCCAGCACGGTGAACTCGTCGCGCGGGCTTCGGCGCTGTGCCTGCGCCGCGGCGAGCAGCCCGAAGGACGGTTCTTCACCACACCCGTCGACATGCCGCCGCCGCCCGAAGATCCCGCTGAATTCGACGGCGACATTCCGATGTTCATCATCCCGCACGGCGGAGAGCTGGCGGAGCCCGGCGAGTTTCCGTGGCAGCACGACGGTCCGCGCTATGCCTGGCTACGCGAGATCCGCGACCTAGTCGACGGTGAGGAGCTCACCCCGTTCGTCCGGGCGACGATGGCCGTGGACGTGACGAGTTCGCTGACCAACTTCGGCACCGCTGGTCTGTCATTCATCAACGCCGACTTCACGCTGGCGCTGAGCCGCTTACCGCGCGGTCCGTACATCGGACTGGCCGCCCTCACGCACTACAGCGCCGACGGGGTGGCCACGGGCAGCACCACGCTGTTCGACGCGGATGGACCGATCGGCACGGGGTTGTCAACGGCGATCGCGAACCTCCACTTCGACCCCGACGGAAGCCGCCGCCGAGTGGAAGCGGAGTCCTCGGTCGGGGCCGAGCGGGTCGGCGCCTAGCGGCCGGAGCCGAGCCACTTGTCGAGCACCCGGCGGTCCCTCTTGGTGGGGCGCCCGGCGCCGCGGTCACGGACCGCGACCGGAAGCGCGGTGATGCGCGGCTCCGGTGGCGTCCGGTCCCGGTAGCAGCTCACCGCGACCGGCGGGCCGACGCGTTTGGCGATCGGTTGGAGAACCTCGACGATGCGGGTGCGGTCACCTAGTCGCGCGCGTACTTCGTCACCCGCGACCACCGTCGTCGACGGTTTCGCGACGCGACCGTTGATACGGACGTGACCACCCCGGCACGCCTCGGCGGCGTCGGGCCGGGTCTTGGTCAGCCGCACCGCCCACAGCCACCGATCCACCCGCGCCGACTCGGTCACGACAACCGGCCCGCGAGGATGGACAGGGCGCGGTCCAGGGACCGTTCCGGCAGCGGGGTGTCGTGCGCCGCCGCGAGCAGTACTCCGACGATGGCGCCGGCGATGACCCGGATCTCGAAATCGTCGACCGAACCGTCGAACTTCGTCTGGAGGACGTCGGCGACCGAGTCGATCAGCGTCACGTATCCGGTGTAGAGCAAGCCGCGCGCTTCGGGAATCTGGTACATCAGCTGCTCGCCGGCGATGGCGTCCTCACGTTGCGCAGGGGTGAGCGAGCTGAACACATGGCGGACGGCGTGCCGGTAGGCCTCGATGTAGGGCATGTCGTCCGGGGCTTGCGCGAAGGCGGTGACAATCGGTTCGACCTGGTCGTCGGTGATCAGGACGGCTTCTTTACTGCCGAAGTACCGGTAGAAGGTGCGGGGTGAGACATCGGCTGCGGCGGCGATCTGTTCGATCGTGGTGTCGGCATACCCCTGCTCGTGGAACAACCGGAACGCCTCGCGGCGAATGGTCAGCCGCGTCTGCTGCTTCTTCCGCTCGCGCAGTCCAGGCGGCGACACTTCTCGGTCCGGCACGAGACCAGTCTTCCCTATGCGGCGCGGTTACCGGAGGGTTCCTTGTGACTGCCGCGTCACAGTAGCGGAACAGCGATACCGCAGAGGTCGTCGGTGCCACCGGGTTTGCGCACGACTGCCGGTCCGGATCCCGGCCGCCACCGCTTCGAGGGGCTGCTTCGCGACCTCGACTCAGCGCGTCGCCGCCCGCCACCGCGAATCGGCCTGCGCTGCCCATGTGGCGGCATTCGGCTCGGCTGGGGTCTAGGTTGGAGGGATGGACGACCACCTGGGTGACCCGCTCACCCGAATGGGTGGTGACACATCAGATCCGCTGGAACGCCTCGTCCGCGCCGTCATCACCATCGGCTCCGACCTCGACTTCGACGTGACGTTGCGTCGCGTCGTCCATGCTGCGCGGGATCTCGGCGAGGCGCAGTACGCCGTATTGGCGGTACGTGGGCCCAGCGGCGGATTCGTCTCCGTCGTCGGCGCCGGTGTCGACGAGGACACGGCCCGCGGACTGGTCCACACGTTACCGACGCAGGAGCCGAGAGCGTCGCTCAGCGTCCCGCTCGTGGTGCGCGACAGGGACTTCGGCACCTTGTTCCTCGTCGATGAGCAGCCCGGTCGGGAGTTCACGCCACAGCAGGAAGCCGCGGTGCGGGCTCTGGCGACGGCGGCATCGGCGGCCATCGACAACGCGCGGTTGTTCGAGCGCGAACGCGAGGCTTCGAAGTGGACGAAGGCCAGCCGCGAGATCACCACGGCCCTGCTGTCGGGCGACCCGCAGCTGGGTCCCCTCCAGTTGATCGTGAACCTGGCGCTGGAGCTGTCCGACGCCGAGCAGGCGATTCTGCTGGTGCCGCGGGAATCAGAAGTGGCGGGGGAGGACGTCAGCACTCTGGTGGTGGCCGCCGCCGCCGGCCGGTACACGGCCGAGGTCATCGGCCGGCAGGTTCCCATGGACGGTTCGACCACCGGTGGGGTCGCCCGGCGCGGCCTGCCGTTGATCACCGACTCCTTCCAGTACCCGATCGAAGGGTTCACCGACGTGGGGGAGCGGCCGGCGATCGTGATGCCGCTGACCGCCGACGATCGTGTGCTCGGTGTCATCGCCGTGGCCCGCCGTATGGAGCAACCCCATTTCGACGAGGCCTACCTCGAACTGGTCAGTGATTTCGCCCGGCACGCGGCCATCGCGCTGGCACTCGCGGAGGGGCGCGAGCACGCGCTCAATCAGGAACTGGCGCAGGCGAACTCGGTCGACGAGGCGCTGCACGCCGCCGCGGAGGAACTACGCCGCCTGTGGCGGGCCCGCCGGGTACTGGCCGTCACGTTCCCCACGACCGCCGACTCGCTTCGGGCCGGTCCGCAGGTGGTGTCGGTGGGCGAGGACACGGACTGGGAGAACGTTCCGGCGCGGACGCGCGAGGTGCTGCTGACCCTGCGCGACGGCGACCTGCTGACTCCGCACACCCCGACGCCCGGGGCGGCCGGAATCTCCATTCAGCACCCCGAGGGGGTGCTCGTCGTCTGGATAGACCTCGCCGAGCAGCGCCCGTTCACACTCGAGGACCAGACGCTGCTGACCGTTCTGGCCGGCCGACTGAGCCAGGGTTTGCAGCGGGTCTATCAGGTCGACCAGCAGCGGGAGACCGCGCTGGCGCTGCAACACGCCATTCTCGGACCGGCCGACCTGCCCCAGGGCTTCGCTGTGCGCTATCAGGCGGCAAGCAAACCGCTGCAGGTCGGTGGCGACTGGTACGACGTCGTCGACCTCGAGGACGGCCGGGTGGCGTTGGTGGTCGGCGACTGTGTCGGGCACGGACTGCCTGCGGCGACGGTCATGGGCCAGGTGCGCAGCGCCTGCCGAGCGCTGCTGTTCGCCAACCCGAGTCCGGCTGCGGCACTGATGGGACTGGACCAGTTCGCCGCGCGCCTCCCCGGCGCCCAGTGCACGACTGCCGTGTGCGCGGTACTCGACGTCGAGACCGGTGAGATGGTGTATTCCAGCGCCGGTCACCCGCCGCCCATCCTGGTGCACCCGGATGGCACCGTCGAGACCCTCGAAGGCGGCCACAGCATCGCGCTTGGCCTGCGAGTCGACCGGCCACGCCCGGAGGCGCGGGTGACGATCCCGCCGCGCGCCACCGTGGCGCTGTACACCGACGGCCTGGTGGAACGTCGCCGGGTCGCGCTGGAGCACGGCATCGCCCGCGCCGCCGACTACGTCCAGGACCGGCGCGGCGCGGAACTGGAGGATCTGGCGAATCAGACGATGGTGGGTTTGGCGCCTGATGGTGGGTATCAGGACGACGTGGTCTTGTTGCTCTACCGTCAACCCGCTCCGCTGGAACTCGAGTTCTCGGCCGACGTCGGGAACCTGGCGCCGACGCGGGCGGCGCTGCGCGGTTGGCTGAACCGGGCCGGGGTGGAACCGGATCGCGCAACCGACGTCCTCGTGGCTGCCGGCGAAGCCGTGGCCAACGCCATCGAGCACGGACATCGTCACACCCCGGGAGGCACCGTGAGCCTGCGGGCGACCGCGTCGCCGGAGCATCTGCAACTGACCATCGTCGACACCGGGTCCTGGAAACCACCACATCCCGACCCGGCGTCGAATCGTGGCCGGGGAATCGTGCTGATGAGGAAGCTGATGCACGACGTCACCATCGAGCACGACACGGCGGGGACGCGCGTGGAGTTGTCCACGAGGATCAACTGATGTCCACGTCGCTCATCATCGACACCACCCGCGAGAACACAGGTGCTCTCACGGTGGTTGCCGCGGGTGAAGTCGACCTCAGCAATATCGATACATTCCAGTCGACACTGACCGCGGCGGCTGACGGGGCGGCGGGCTTACTCACCGTCGATCTCAGCCGGGTGGAGTACGTCGACAGCGCGGGCATCAACCTACTGTTCACTCTGTCCGATCGCATCGGCAAGGTGATCGCCAACCCGTTGCTGATGACGACGTTCGCCGTCAGCGGCCTGACCGAACTGGTGCCCGTCGAGCCCGCTGACCGCTAGGGCGACTCAGCTGCGGTTGAGTGCCAGCACCGGAATGGTGCGGATGCCGGCGGTTTTCTTCTCGTACTCGGCGAAACCCGGGTAACGCCGGGCCTGTTCGCCGTAGATGCGGTCACGGTCGGCCCCGGTGACTTCGCTGACGGACACCTGCAAGGTCTCGGTTCCGAGTTCGATCTCGGCGCTGCCGGCCGCGGTGAGGTTGTGGTACCACGCGGGGTTGGTGGGGGCCCCGGCCTTGCTGGCGAACACGTAGATGGTGTCGGGATCGTTGTCGTCCGGCAGGTACATCATCGGTGTCACGTTGTGCTTGCCGGACTTTCGGCCGACGTGATGGACGAGGACCATGGGAGCGCCCTCGAAGTTGCCCCCGACCCGTCCGCCGTTGGCGCGGAACTCGTTGACGATCTTCGTGTTCCAGTCCTCAGGTGCACTCATCGGGGGTCTCCTTCGTGTCGGTTGCGGATCAGCTGGTGACGTCGAGGATCTTGATGGCGAAGACCAGCGAATCGCCCGGCCGGATTCCGGCGGCGGGTTGACCGCTGGGATAGCCGTCGGCGGGGGTCATCGCGACCGCAACCGTGGACCCGACGTTCTGGCCGGCGATCGCCTTCTGGAAGCCGGCGATGACGCCGTCGAGGGGGAACTCCACCGGATCGCCGCGCAGGTACGAGCTGTCGAAGACGTTGCCGTCGCGCCCGTTGACGCCCATGTAGCAGACCGACACCGTGGCGGTGTCACCGACGACGGGGCCGTCCCCGCCCTGAAGGGTCTGCACCCGGGTCTCGGTGACGCTGAACGGAGCGGTGACCTCGACCAACGGCGCCGTGGAGTCCGTCGATCCGGTGACGGCCACCGCTCCGGTGGCGCCGGTCAGCGTCCACTCGGGCGCGACACCGGAGTCCGGTGCTGCTGTCGGGCATCCCTTCAGCTGAGGCTGTGATGATGCGACGGGCGACGAGCCGCAGGCGGCGACGGTGGTGGCGGCGAGAGCGACGAGGGCGAGTCGGGGAAAATTCACGGTCGCCACGCTACCCCTGGGCCAGGATCGCGCTGCCGAGCCAGCGCCGCACGAAGCGGCGAAGTTCATCGGGCGAGCGTGCCGGATCATTGGGCGCGACGAAGAAGGACAGCATGGTGCGCAGCGTGAACTCGACGAGATCACGCAGCGCACCGTCGTCGTATCCGTAGCGCGCCCAATCCACCTCGAAGCGGGTGATCATCCGCATGCCGAAGTCCTTCGCCAGCGCGGAAGCCATCTCGCCGGGGCGCGCCGCCGAACTCGGCGAGGACAGCAGGATGCCCAGGTGCGGAATTCGCTCAACGGCGTCGAGGGTGAACAGGACGCCTTCGGTCATGGCGTCCGCCGGGTCGTGGATGCCCGCAACGTGGTGGGCGAGTTGGTCGAGGAACTCGTCGACTGATGCGATGGCGGCCGCGCGCATGAGGTCGTCGGCGGTGGGGAAGTAGCGGTACACCGTCTGCCGGATCACCCCGAGCGATTCGGCGACATCGGCGATGGTGATCGCGGAACCTGTTTCGGCGATCAAGTCGACGGCGGCGTCGACGATGCGCTGTGCGGCTTCCTCGTCGCTGGCCGGTGGATCACCGCCCCAACCTCGACGTTTGCGTGCCATCGTGGCCTCGACGCTAGCACGCCGTTGACGGCTCAGCCGCCGATAGAGTAATCATACAAGCCACAGCATCTTTGTATGATTACCGACGACGCCGAGGACCGGTATGACCGAGTTGATAGTGCGCAAGCTGCGATTCGCCTTCGCCAACCACCACGTCCCCTTTGTGTGGAACGAGGCCAACCCGGCCTTTTCGGCGATGGCCAACGCCGTGTCGTTTCTGGCCATCGGCTTCGAGAAGATGATCGGCAGCATGATTCCCGAGGCCATGCCGCTCATCATCGACCCGGCCGTCGCCGAGGAAGCCGATGCGTTCGTTCGGCAGGAGGGGCAGCACGCGATGGCCCACCGGCAGCACGCCAAAGGGCTGATCAAGGCGTACCCGGGTCTGAAGGAGACGCTGGACAAAGTCGTCGCCGCCTACGACGACATGACCGAGAACACGCCGCTGAAATACCGACTGGCCTACACCGCCGACCTCGAGGCGACGTTCACCCCGGTGTTCAAGCTGATGCTCGACCACGACGACACGCTCTTCGCCACCGGTGACGACCGCGTGGCATCGCTGTTCCTGTGGCACTTCGTCGAAGAGGTCGAACACCGCAGTTCGGCGCTGACCATCTACGACGCGGTCGTCGACGACCCCTGGTATCGCATGCGGGTCGCACCGTCGATCTTCAAACACGTCATGGGCATCATCAAGATCGCGTCCGAAGACTTCAACAAGCACGTGCCGCTGTCCGAACGCAGGGTCGACGCCATGTCCACCTTCCGTATTCATCGGCGCAAAAAAGCTCTACTGCAACGCATTCCGTTCATCGACGCGCCCTATGACGGGCCGTTCGCCAATGCGTTCAGCGATCTGCCGCTACGCGAGCAGCTCGTGGCGCTCAACGGGGTCGTGCGTAGCCAGATCCCCGGTCACAACCCGGCGCACGAGAAACTCCCCGCGCTGGCACAGGTCTGGTTCGACCGCTACAACGCCGGCTACGACGTGACCCGGTGGTACACCGCGGCCGAAAGCGATTCCCTCCATGTCTGACATGTGCACTCCGACTTTCGCGGACCTGGCCGACAGGCTCGGCTTCTCGTGTGAGACCGCCGGTGGCCTGGTGGAGTTCCGCAACCCGTTCGCGCTGGAGAACTGGACACTGCCGGTCCTCGAGCTGACGGTCGTCCTCGGCGCGGTGCTGGCCCTGGTCTACGCGATCGTGCGGCTCCGCCGGCACAACGACCCGACGAACATCGTCCTGTGGTTCGGGGCGATCGCCTATCTGATGATCATCGAGCCGCCGCTGTACTTCCCGACAGCGTTCGGCATCGACGACTACGTCGACACGATGTTCGCCCACAACGTCTTCACCGTCGAATTCCTCTGGGGCAGGCTGCCTCTGTACATCATCGCGATCTATCCGATGATGGCGACGATCGCCTTCGAAGTCGTCCGCAGCCTCGGGGTGTTCCGCCGGTACGGCACCGTGGTGGGTGCTGTGTGCGTCGGTTTCGTCCACCACGCGTTCTACGAGATCTTCGACCACCTCGGGCCGCAGCTGCGGTGGTGGGAGTGGACCCTCGATCACCCCTTCGCGCTGCCGTTCTTCGCTTCGGTGCCGGTGTCCAGCGTGGTCGTGTTCGCGTTCCTGTGGCCGATGTCGCTGGCATTGTGCGTGCAATTCTTCGTCGGACGGCACGTCGACGAGGGCCGAACATTCACCGCCGCGCAGATCGTCGGACGCACCATCGTCGTCGGCCTGCTCGCGTCGATCGGGACGGCGATCCTTCCGTTGCCGGCCACCGCCGCCGGCGGGATCGCGGGCAGCACGACTGTCGCCGGTGTCGTCTATGTCGTCGAGCTGGTGATCCTGTCGGTCGTCGCGGTGTTAGCGTTGGTCTCGCAGTGGCGCCGCGGCAGCGTGCCCGGTTCGGGTCGCGTCGCCTACGACAAGGTGATCGTCGCGTACGGGGCTGTCTATCTGGCCGTCATGGCGCTGCTGTGGATCACTGCGCTGCCCGCGTACTTTGCGGCCGTCGACGGTTTCACCGCCAACGGCGATCCCATCGGCAGTCTCTGGTACGCCGTGCTGTGTTTCGTGATCGCGGCACTGTGCCTCGCCGCGACGGTGACCAGGACCGAGAACCTGGCGGGGTCGGCGCCGAGCTCTCAGGCCGAGGTGAGCGGGCGATAGGTCTCGACCAGGCGCCCCCGCCGCGACTACGGAACGGCCTGTGCCATCTGGGTGACGGCGGCGCCGTGGGCCAGCTGACCGGCGGCGAAGCTTGCTGCTTGATCGGCCATGCCGTTGGACGCGTACTGCTGATGCGCGGCGCTGGACCCGGTCGCGGGCGCCCCGGAGCAGACGGTGTCACCAGGCGCGCAGAGTTCGATCGACCGCGCCGCGTACGACGGGCCCACGTCGATCACCGGCGCGCGGTACTTCGTCGCGGACCACCCGGCCGGCATCCCGAAGAGCACGACGGCGGCCACGTGGCTGGCGATGTCGCCGGGTATCGGCGGGGGAGCAGCCGCGGAAGGCACGTCCGTCGGCACCACGCCCGAGGTCGCCAGCGCGGTCACGACGGCGCCCTGGGAGTAACCGCCCAGGACCATGCGGATGTTCGGGCACGCACCGACCACACTGCGCAGGTGATTCGCCTCGTCACGCATACCGTCGACGACGTTCATGGTGAACGCGGTGCCACCGTTGAAGTTGCTGCTGGCCGGATAGACGACGCCGTGGACACCGACGGTCCGTGGAACCAACTGCGCTCGCAGGGAATCCACGAACCGCTGGCCCACTCCACCCACGCCGGGCGGCTCGGCGGTGCCGCGCGCGAACACCACGCCGATGTCAGGACATGGTTCCGAATCCGCCACCGGAATGATGACCGGAAGCGCCGCCAGCGCCAACGCTGTCGCCCCGATCAGACGCCCCGCTACACGCCCTGCGGTCATACTTCCCCCCGAAATTCCTGCCCAGAACTATGTCAGAGACGGCGCCAACCGACGCCGGTTCCGACACTCCCGTCATGTCGATGTCGTCGGCTCAGGCGTTACCGAGTCACGGGCGCCGCGCCGTCGACCCGGCTCAGCTGCCATTGCCCCCGGCCCAGCAACTGCAACCGCTTCTCGTGATGCCGGTCGACGGTGCTCCGGTGGGTGACGCTGACCAGCACGGTGTGGGGGAGTTCTCTGCGCACGAGGCTGTAGATCATGAACTCCAGCGGTTCGTCGAGCGCCGAGGTGGCTTCGTCGAGGAACACCGCCTTCGGCTTGGTCAAGAGCACCCTGGCGACCGCAACGCGCTGCTGTTCGCCCGGCGAGAGCACCTTGGCCCAGTCCACCTCGTCGGACAACCGGTCGGTGTAGCGCGGCAGCGCGACGTTCTCCAGCACAGTGCGGAGTCGATCGTCGGAGATGTCGCCGGCTTCTCGCGGATAGGACACCACCGTCCGTAGATCGCCGAGCGGAACATAGGGAAGTTGGGACAGGAACATGGTTTCGTGTTCGCCGGGCGGACAGCGCATCGTGCCGGAGGCGTACGGCCAGAGTTGGGCGAGGCTGCGCAACAATGTGGATTTTCCGGTACCCGATTCCCCTGTGACGATCAGGGACTCGCCGGGGCTCAACCGCAGGTCCAGCTCGCTGACCAGTTGGCGTCCGGCCGGATCGCGGACCTCGACTCGGTCGAGGGCGATCCCACCGCGGTCGTCGGCGAGCACGGTCAGCGCGGGCAGCGCCCGGCTCTGGTCGTCGGCGGTCACCAATCCGTGGAGACGCAGAATCGAGGCTCGGTACCCGGCGAACACGTCGTAGGAGTTCCGGAAGAAGGAGAGCGCATCCTGGATGGCGCCGAACGCCGAGACCGATTGGACGACCGTGCCGAGTTGGATCTGCCCGGCGAAGAGTCGGGGCGCCTGAAGCAGCCAGGGCAGCGGAATGATGATGTGGTTCATCGACAGATTCCATCCGGTGAAGACGATGGTCTTGTTGACGAAGCGCTTGTAGTTCTCCACCACCGGCGCGAAGCGGACGCGGAGTTGGTGACGTTCCGGCTTCTCGCCCCGGTACAGGGCGACGGCTTCGGCGGCATCGCGCAGGCGGACCAGCGCATAGCGGAACACGGCGTTGAACTTCTCGTTGTTGAAGGACAACCGGATCAGCGGACGGCCGAGCCAGAACGCGATGACGGTGGCAAACGTGACATAGATGAAGACCGACCAGAACATGGCACGTGGCAGCTCGACGCCGAGAATCGACACCGAACCCGAGAGATTCCAAAGGATTTGGGTGAACGACACGACGGACACCACCGAGGAGATCGCCCCGAACAGCAGGGTGCCGTTGCTGGTCTGATGCGGGGTGTTGGGCTGGGGCCCGGAGATGGCGGTGAAGATGTCGATGTCCGATTGGATGCGCTGGTCAGGATTGTCGATCGTGTTGTCTATGAACCGAAGTCGGTAGTACGCGCGGCCGTCCAGCCAGTCGTCGGTGAGCCGATCGGTCAGCCATGCCCGCCACGCCAGCATGAAACGCTGGGTGATGAACAGATCGACCATGATTCGCGTGACCAGGACCGCGGCGAGCACCGAGAACACCAGCAGGGACAGCCAGAAGCCCGACACTCCTGAGTCTTTCACCGCCTGATTGCCGAGGGCATGGCCCTCCACGGCGGTCTGGGCAGCGGAGTACAGGTCGTTGCCCTGGTAGCTGAACAGCACGCTCAGCCGGACGCCGATGATCACCGACAACAGCATCGCGGCGAGTGAGAGCCAGGGGCGCACACTGTGCCGTCCGGTGAAGTAGGTACCGGTCACCGCCCAGAACTGCCGCCCCCAGATGGTGAATCGGGCGATGAGCGCCAGGACGGCGAGCGCACTCGCCGCTGCAACGACCCACGCCTGACCGATCCAGATGAAGGAGTCGACCAGAGCACCGCTCCAGTCGACCGACGGCGAGAAGGCTGGGACTTCATCCATGAGCCCACCGGCGCCGGGTGCAGCGCACGTGCGCATGCCACCACGCTAACTTCTGACCGACCGCACCGCACCGGCCTTGGGACAACGTCATGGATGCGGAATCCGATGGGCGCGCCCATCGTCGCCGCCCCGCGCGGGACACCTCCAGCAAACACGCGGGTGTGCAGACTTTGGAGGCGGGCGCACCTCGTCGTGTCATGCGAGTGCTTTCGTTTGGCAGAATCTAGATCACCAATTACAGTGTTATTAAAGCGTTATGCAGCAATATGCGCAGGTGGATGCTCTGGATCACATCTGTGACGACAGTGCGGTAGGCGCCACAGACGTGGCGCGTCAGGGGCAGCTGAAGCCCGGGCCATTGCAGCGATAACACATATAGCAAACCTCCTTTGGCGTGCAATCGGCGGGATAGGCAATCGGTGCCGCCTCCTGTGAGCGCAGAGGAGGCGGGGTCGTGAGGCGCACGGGCCCACAAGTCCAGAACAAGAAGTGAGCAGGACCATGCCGAATTTCGGCCGTTTCATGAATACCCACGGCGATCGCAAGCGCGTGACGAAGCTTGCGGCTTCCCTTCTCGCTGTGACCAGCATCGGCGCCGCCACCGTGCTGATTCCGCCGACGCCTCAGCAAGCAGAGGTCGCCGTCGAGCAGCCGCCGGCGAGCAGCGAACCCACGCGGCAGGCGGTCGCCGTCCCGCACACGCCGGCGCCCCCCGTCCCGCCGCCACCGCCGGTGACCAAGGGTCCGTTGATCGTGACCAAGGAGTCCAGCCCGCAGGACATCGTGTTGGCCATCGTCGGCCACGGTCATGCTGCCGGCCTCAACGTAGAGCAGATCAAGACCGTGATCGCCACCGCGAAGATCGAGTCCGGTTTCCGGCCGGCGGTGTCCGGGGGTGTCCAGGCCTACGGCGGTCCGGGGACTGCCGCTGACGAAGTCATCGGCCTGTTCCAGGAGAAGGCGAGTTTCGGCACCGTCGCCGAACGTCAGGACCCGAACACGGCGATCACCCGCTTCATCAAGCGGTTCCTGGAGGCGTACCCGAAGTACGGTATCGCCGACGACCATGTGCAGGCGGCGACACTCGCCCAGAATCCGCAGTTGCGCAAGCGCAACGGCGGCGTCGGATCCCACTACTACCGGACCATTCAGCGCGCCATGGGCGAGGCCCATGACCTGTACCACCAGGCGGTCACCCCTCCGCCTCCGCCGCCGCCGCCGCTGACCTGACGTCCCGCGTTCTAAGGGAGCGCAGGGCCGGGCTGGGGCAGCGGATGCGCCCCCTCGGGCCGCAGGCCGTCGAAGATGATCGCGAGATATCGCTGCCACAGCAGAGGCGCTGGGGCAGCGAGGTTTTCGACAACGTGCACCGGCGCGCACATCAGCAGGAAGACGTCCATCATGGTGACGTCGCGGCGCAGGGCGCCGGCGTCGTGTGCCCGCTCGACGAGGATCCCGAGCGCGGCCTGCAGATCGCTACGGGCTTCGGTGACCCTCGGATCACTCTCGCTGGCTGATTGAAGAAATGTCAGATCGTGCCGCTGGCGGTGGTCGGCGGCGACGGTCAGGAAGTCCAGCAGCGCGGCGCCCGGGTCGGCAGCGTCTGCCAGTCGCCGCGCGGCAGCGGTGAGAGCCTCGGTGTGGGAGCACACGATGGAGGCGATCAGGTCCTCCTTGGTGGGGAAGTGGCGGAACACCGTGCCCTTCGCGACACCTGCCCGGCGGGCGATGTCGGCCACCGACGCGGCGGGACCCCGCTCGGCGAACTCTTCCTCGGCGGCAGCCAGCAACAGGTCGCGGTTGCGGGCGGCATCCGCGCGTAGATTCACCGACTCAGGCTATCAAGTTGACCGACTGGTCATCTTATGCCACGCTCGGAAGTGCAAGCTGACCAATCGGTCATTTTAAGCCCGTCGTTCGAGGACAGTTGGAGGACCGATGAAGCTGCATGGCGCCACAGCCCTGGTGACAGGCGCGAACCGGGGGATCGGACAGTACTTCGCGGCCGAGCTTCTTCGCCGCGGCGCCAAGGTGTATGCGACGGCGCGGCGGCCCGAGTCCGTGGACCTGCCCGGCGCGGAGGTGCTGCCGCTCGACATCACCGACCAGTCCTCGGTGGACGCGGTCGCCGCAAGCGCCGGAGACGTCGACGTACTGATCAACAATGCCGCCGACACGGCCGGCGGCAACCTGGTCACCGGCGACCTCGCGGCCATCCGCTCGACCATGGACACGAACTACTACGGCACGCTCGCGATGATTCGGGCGTTCGCACCGATCCTGGCCGGAAACGGCGGGGGCGCCATCCTCAACGTCCTGTCGGCGGCCGCGTGGAATACCGTCGCGGGCAACACCGCCTATGCCGCGGCCAAGTCCGCGCAGTGGGGTCTCACCAACGGCGTACGTGTCGAACTCGAAGGACAAGGCACTCTGGTCGCCGCCGTCGTTCCCGGCTTAGTCGGCACCACAACACTTTTCGAATTCGCCGAACGCAACGGCATCGAATTCCGGAAAGGCGCGGTGATCGATCCGGCCGATCTGGTGCGGTTGGCCCTCGATGGGCTCGAGGCCGGCCAGATCGAGATCCTGGACCCGCTCGCCCAGGCGGCGAAGGAGACGCTGGTAGGCCCGCCCCAGGCCTTCGCGCTCTGACCGAGAATCAGATCGCCTCGGTCAGTTCGCGGGCCACCGCGTCGAACGCCCGCAGCGTGTCCGCGAACATCCGCTGGCCGCCGGCGTCGGTCTGGGTGGACACCTTCGCGGCGACGACGTCGGCTACGCGATTGATATAGATCATCTGGCCCCGCATGCCCTGGCACAGTACGACGGTGTTGCCGGGGTAGGGGAACCACACCTGGTTGCGGTACATCCCGCCGGGCAGTGTGTTCTCACCGGGTCCCGCCGCGAACGCCGCCCTGGAGTCGGGGCCACCCTGGAGGGTGTCGCCGACCCAAGCAGACGGCATCACCTGCTGGCCGGTCAACGACACTCCGTCGCGCAGGAACAGCGTCCCGAACCGGATCAAGTCGGCAAGACAGGCGCTGATCCCGCCGTCGAAGAAGCCGGTGCCGGCGCTGTCGATCCCGATCGTGGCGTCGTGTTCGGCACCGATGCGACTCCAAACCAGGTCCGACATCAGTTGAGGCATCCGCTGTCCGCCCGCGATCTCGCAGATCCAGCCGAGCACATCGGTTTCGCACGAACGGTATTCGAACGGCCCACCGTGAGCCGACTTTTGCTGCAGGGTGAGCAGGAAGTCGCACAACGTGGCGGGGACGTTCGCGCGGTCCCTGGGAGCCCAACCGACGGCCTGGTCGAGGAGATGTATCTCCGCGGTGGGGTGCAGGTAGTTGTCGGAGAACGCGATACCCGACCTCATGTCGAGCAGATGACGCACCGTCGCACCGGCATAGCCGCAGTCCGCCAGACCCGCCACGTACGCGGTGACCTCAGCTTCCAGCTCGATCGCGCCGTTTCCGTGTAGGGCACCGACGACGGCACCGACCAGTGACTTGCTGATCGAGAACAGTAGATGACGGATGTCGGCGGTGAAGCCGTCGACGTAGCCTTCGGCCACCATCGAACCGCGGTGGGCGACAGCCCATCCGTCGGTGGCGGTGGCGGCGAGCACGCCACCCACGGTGACCGGTGCGCCGGTGCTGTCGGTCACTCGGATGTCGGCGATCGGGGCGGAGGCCGCGGCGAACTCGGCGACCCCTTCGGTTCCGCGTGAGATCACCGCTGTCGGCACGAAGTCCTCCACATGCTGGAAAGACCAGTGCGCGAACGGTTCCGACATCCAATTGGCCAGCGAGATACCAGCCGGGGGGCTGTTCATGCGCGTGCGACAAGCCGCGCCACCATCGGGTTGGCCGGCGAGAGCGGCATCGAGGTGAACTGCGACTTGAGGCCGGTGATCCAGCGCCGGCAACGGTCGGTGAGCTGGTAGTCCTCGGTCTGCAGATGCCCCCGGGTCGCCAGCACCCCCAGCTGCGCTCCGGCACAACGAATCTCGCCGGGCGCCGCTACCCGCATGTAGAAGGCTTCGGATTCGTCGAGCAGACTCGACCAATCGTTACCGGGCCGGGCGAACGACACAACTCCGTCGTCGTGGAGCCGCCACACCCCGGTGCGCGGGGTGGAGGTGAGGATCTCCACATCCGGGGCCGTCTCCTCGATGATCAGCTGGCCCCAGACCTCGTCCTCGCCGTAGCCCCGTTCCCAGCGTGCGTTGACCTCGTCGATGTCGAGTTCATAGTCGACGTCCAGGTACTCGAGGAGGTGGAAGAGGAACAGCGGCACGTCCGCGTAGGCCTCGGTGGTCAGATTCGTCATCGGGCTCACGCCGCTCAGGCGGGGGTTGACCTCGCCGAGGTAAAGCTCGTCGGAATCGAGGTCGCGCAGCAGGTCGACCTCGAAATAGCCTCGGTAGCCTTCGCGATGCAGGACGTCACCCAGCTTGCCGACCATCTCGCGCGCGGCGTGCGTCTGCGCCGGCGGAAGCGCCCCCCGCCAGATGTCGTTGCCGCACCAGGTCCCTTCGCCGGGGGTCACCTCGGGATAGCCGACCAGACTCGTCATCGGAGGTCCGACCACGGTGCCGTGACGCGTCACGGTCCCCTCCAGGCACACCTCCACGTTGCGGATGCGCCTCATGACCTTGATGTCCTGCCCGACGAGTCGGGCGGCGCAGCCATCCCAGTCTTGTCGGCCACGCACGAAGAACGTCCCGCTGCCGGCATTGCCGAACGCGACCTCGATGACGAGGTCGTCCCCAAGCCCGGCGTCCTCGGCCAGAGCGGCCAGTTCGTCATACGAGCCCGCACGGCCCATCACGTGGGGCACGCTCGGCACGCCTGCCTCGTCGGCCAGCCGCGTCATGACGATTTTGGAGTCCAACCGGTGGCGGAGTTCGGCCGGCGAGTGCATCACCTCCAGACCGGCCTCGCGGGCGAGGGCCTGGGTCTCTTCGTCGAGCATCACGAGGCACACCTTGCCGCCGGCGCCTCGTCGCGCGACGAAGTCGAGGATCTCGGGATCTCGCAGCAGGTAGTTGCACACATCGCGCATCGAGTCGAAGTCGACCCGATTGCGGCGCCGGGGCACGAAGACCCTCGGATGCTCTCCCTCGTAGGAGTCGAAGTAGTTCAGGTAAAAGAAGTTCCGCACCCAGCGGTCGATGCCCAGCAGGTTGAACGGCGTCGGCGAGACGAAATACAGCGGTGTCGTATTCGTGTGGAAGAACGCGCGGATGTCCGACAGGCCGGTGAGCACGCGGCGCTGTCCCTCCATGGCACCAGTGTGCGCCTCACCCCTGGGCCTGTCGATGCTGAGCCGCCGGGTGACCGAACTCATAGTTTCGCAGCAGACGAGGCAGCCGCCACAGGCGCGGCAGGGCCGCCGGCGTAGCCACCACGGAAAACCGCGCTGCGACGTTCTCCGACGTCCAGCGCGGTCACCTCAGCCGCCTTGCCGATCGGCTTGTGGGATGTAGACCATTTGTATAACTTGAGTCGGTCCTATGGCCTATCAGCGCAGGAGGAGCTCGGGATGCAACTGCTCAAGCGGGTGTGGCTACCTCTTGTGATGGTCGTCGTGGTCGCAGTCGCGGCGTTCGCCGTCGACCGCGTGCGAGGCGTCTTCGGGTCCGATCCACCCCTGGTGACACCGGTCGAGTTCGCGAACGATCCCGAACCCTTCGATCCAAAAGTGGTGACCTACGAGATCTTTGGCCCGGAAGGGGCGGCAGTGGATGTGAACTACGTGGACCTCGAGGGCGAGCCGCAACGCGTTGACGGTGTGGTCCTGCCCTGGACGCTCACGCTGGAGACGATGAAGCCGTCGGCGGCGGCGAATATCGTGGCCCAGGGCAAGACGAGCTACCTCGGCTGCCGGGTTTTCGTCGACGGCGAGCTGAAAGACGAACGCAGCGTCCGCGGAACCAACGTCCAGACCTTCTGCATCGTGAAGTCCGCGTGAGCGCGCACAGCGCCGATGCGTCCACCGGGCCCATCGCCACCGCAGGACCGGCGCCCCACCAGACCGCACATTTCGGGCGCATCGCCCGCGTCTTCCGCAAACTCGCGATCCCGATCATCCTGGCCTGGATCGCCATCGCCGCCTTCCTGAACATCTCGGTGCCACAGCTGGAAGCTGTCGGCGAGATGCGCTCGGTGTCGATGAGTCCCAAAGAGGCGCCCGCCGTCATCGCCACCGAGCGCATGGGCGAGGTGTTCGAGGAGTACGAGTCGAACAGCTCGGTGATGATCGTGCTGGAAGGCGAGGAGAAGCTGGGCGACGACGCCCGCCGCTATTACTCCGACCTGATCGAGAAGCTGGAGGCCGACACCGTCCACGTCGAGCACGTCCAGGACCTGTGGAGTGATCCGCTGACCGCGTCGGGCGTGCAGAGCGGTGACGGCAAGGCCGTCTACGTGCAGGCGAACCTGGCCGGCAACCAGGGCGAAGCGCTGGCCAACGAGTCCATCGACGCGGTGAAGAACATCGTCGAGGAAATGCAGGCACCGGACGGGGTCTCGGTGTTCGTCACCGGCGCCGCGGCGATGACGGCCGAACAGGAGGAAGCCAGCCACGGCAGCATGCGGATGGTGGAAGCCCTGACCTTCCTCGTCATCATCATCATGTTGCTGATGATCTTCCGGTCGATCATGACGACGGTGATGATCATCGGCATGGTGGTGGTCAGCCTGCTGACGGTCCGCGGGGCGGTGGCCTTCCTCGGCTACCACGACATCATCGGTCTCTCCACCTTCGCCACCGGCCTGCTGGTCACCTTGGCGATCGCGATCTCCGTCGACTACGCCATCTTCCTGGTCGGCCGCTATCAGGAGGCCCGCGGCAGTGGTGAGGACCGAGAGTCGGCGTACTACACCATGTTCGGCGGCACCGCGCACGTCATCGTCGGCTCCGGCCTGACGATCGCCGGCGCCACGTTCTGCCTCAGCTTCACCCGGCTGCCGTACTTCCAGACCCTCGGCGTGCCGCTGGCCGTCGGCATGCTGGTGCTGATCGTCACGGCCATGACCTTCGGTGCGGCCATGGTCACCGTGGCGGGCCGGTTCATGGATCCGAAACGCTCGATGCGGGTGCGGGGTTGGCGCAAGGTGGGCGCCGCGGTCGTACGGTGGCCGGGGCCCATCCTGCTCACGACCATCGCCGTGTCACTGATCGGTCTGTTGGCCCTGCCGGGCTACAAGACCAGCTACAACGACCGGCTGTACCTACCGGATGACATCAGCTCCAACCAGGGGTACGCGGCCGCCGAGCGGCACTTCTCCCCGGCGCGGTTGAACCCGGAGATGCTGATGATCGAGAGCAACCGGGATCTGCGAAACCCGGCCGACTTCCTGGTCATCGAGAAAATCGCCAAGGCCATCTTCCAGGTCGACGGCATCGCACGGGTACAGACGATCACCCGGCCCGATGGCACTCCGATCGAGAACACCTCGATCCCGTATGTGATCAGCCAGCAGGGCACCCTGCAGCGGCTCAACGAGAAGTACAACGCCGACCGCACTGCCGACATGTCCAAGCAGGTCGCAGAGATGCAGAAGACCATCGAGAACATGGACAAGATGAACGCCATCACCGTCCAGATGGCGGACACCACCAGCAAAATGGTGTCGTCCATGGACGGCATGGTGCTCAACATCGAAGAGCTGCGTGACAACATCGCCAACTTCGACGACTTCTTCCGGCCGATTCGCAACTACTTCTACTGGGAACCGCACTGCTACAACATCCCGATGTGCTCATCGATCCGCTCGGTGTTCGACGTCATCGACGGCATGGACGTGATGACCCAGGATATGAACGCGATGATGCCGCACATGCACCGGCTCAACGAGCTGATGCCGCAGATGGTCGCGATCATGCCCGAGATGAAGCAGACCATGGTGAGCATGCGGGAGATGATGCTGACCATGCAGCAGACCCAGCAGGGTATGCAGGAGCAACAGCGCATCATGCAGGAGACCTCGACCGAGATGGGCAAGGCCTTCAACGAGGCGATGAACGACGACTCGTTCTATCTTCCCGCCGAGGCGTTCGAAAACCCGGATTTCGCCAGGGGTTTGGAGCAGTTCCTGTCGCCGAACGGGCACGCGGTGCGGTTCATCATCAACCACGAGGGCGATCCGATGTCGGCCGCCGGCATCGAGCGGATCGACGCGATCAAGGCCGCTGCCTCGCGGGCAATCAAGGGCACCCCGTTCGAAGGCTCGACGATCTATCTGGGCGGAACGGCGGCCACGTTCAAAGACATGGCCGACGGAACCAGATATGACCTGTTGATCGCCGGGATCGCCGCGGTCGGCCTGATCTTCCTGATCATGCTCATCCTGACCCGCGCGATCGTGGCAGCCGCGGTCATCGTCGGTACCGTGATTCTGTCCCTGGGAGCATCATTCGGCGTATCGGTGTTGCTGTGGCAGCACATCCTGGGCATCGAGTTGCACTGGATGGTGTTGCCGATGGCGGTGATCATCCTGCTGGCAGTGGGGGCGGACTACAACCTGTTGGTCGTCGCCCGCCTCAAGGAGGAGATACACGCCGGGTTGAAGACCGGCATGATCCGGACAATGGGCGGCAGCGGTTCGACGGTGACCTCGGCCGGCATGGTGTTCGCCTTCACGATGATGGTGATGACGGTCAGCGACCTGACGATCATGGGGCAGGTCGGTACCACCATCGGCCTGGGACTGCTGTTCGACACCTTCGTGATCCGCTCGTTCATGATGCCCTCTGTCGCAGCGCTTCTGGGCAGGTGGTTCTGGTGGCCGCAACAGGTCCGGCAACGGCCGAAACCGCAGCCCTGGCCGCCTGTTCAGCGTCAACCGCAGGAGGCACTGCGGTGATGAGGATTTCGAAGTTGGCGTCCGCGGTCATCGTCGGCGCGATGGCCTCGGCAGTCGCGAGTGCACCTGTCGCGCACGCCGATCCCGACACGGCGTTCGCCGCGCAGCTGCATACCTACGGCATCTACGGGCAGAAGGACTACAACGCCTGGATCGGCAAGATCATGTGCAAACGCCTGCGCATCGGCCACGACGCGGACCCCTTCAAATCGGCGGAATTCGTCCACGCGCAACTCGACAACGGCACGACCACCGAACAGGCCTGGCAGTTCGTCGGCGCGGCGGTAGCCACCTACTGCCCGGAGCAGACCGAGAGGTTACGCCTTGCCGCGCAGTAGATTCGGTGGTGCCGGCGCGGCCGTCATCGCTGCGGTCGACCGGGTCAGGGTGACGACCGATCTCATTCGAAATACGAGGCGGTGCGCAGCAATCGCTGCGCGGCGTCCAGCAGGGTGCTCCGTAGGTCGTCATCGCTGACGTCCTCGACGAACTTGTCGGTCGCAGCGGCGTAGATCCCGTTCGTGACCATGGAGATGACCACTCGGCCGGCCGGTCCCTGTTCGCCGCCGAGCAGCAGGTTGGTAAGGCGTTCGACCAGATCGGTGAGATCCGGGCGGGACTGGATCAGATGCTCGAGGGCGGGATCACCGTTGAGGACGGCGGCCAGCCGGCGGTGCCGCACGATGGACTCGATGAGCCCGCTGATGGCGACCTCTCGGCGGGTGGCAGTATCCGGGACGCTTTCCGCGATCGCGACCACGCGAGCCATATCGTCGAACATGGGCTGAGCAGCTGCCGCGACGATGTCTTCCTTGGAGCGGAACTGGTAGTAGACCGATGCCTTACCCACGCCGATGCTGTCGGCGATCATCTGGAACGTGGTGCCACTGACGCCGTGCTCAGCGAACTGCGCTACCGCGGCCTCCAGCACTCGACCGCGGGCGGTACCCCGCCCCAGCACCGATTTCGCCACTCGTCAGCCCCGGGGCTCGCAGCGCAGCAAGTGCGTCTCGGGGATATGCACGAGGGTCAGGGTACCCGCCGTCGCGGCCCGCGATGGCTCAGGTGGCCCACACAGATTCCGGCGGACCCCAGCCGGCCCCGGAGCCGTCCACGTGGTGTACCTCCTCCTCCCACGGGACCCGGTAGGTCCCGGCCACGAGGTCCTGCATGAAGGTGTACGGGCAGTCGCGGGCACCGCCTGGTACTGCCGTGTAGCCACGATGGCCGAGTTGATAGATGTTGTTCTCCACGCCCCAGCTCCGGCGGGCGTCATCCGCGCGCGACGGGATCACCTCGGCGGTGACGACCCGGTCTGGGGTGCCGTCCCCGGACACCAGGATCGAGCCGTCGACATCGCAGACCATCGCCTCGCCCTGTGACCAGATGTGGTTCTGGTCGGGTCCGGCGAGCGCGACCGACGCGGTGTAGGCAAGGTTGTGAAACGCGTTGGTCTGGTTGGTGATCCGCCACGAGTGCTGTATCGGATAGGTGTATCCGGCCGTACGGAGGATGACGTTGGCGCCCTTGTATGCGGCTTCACGCGCCATCTCGGGCAGCATCCCGTCGTGGCAGATGATGAGCGCGAGCCGCGACCCGGAGGGACCGTCGCACACCGGTATGCCGAGATCGCCCGGCGCCCAAGGCTCCGCAGGCACCCACGGATGCATCTTCCGGTAGTAGAGCCGTTCCCGGCCCTGGTCGTCGATGATGATGCCGGAGTTCCACGGTGCACCCGAGGGGTTGCGTTCCATGATGGAGAAGCATCCCCAGACGCCGGCATCGCGGCAGGCGTCGGCCAGCAGCGCCATCTCCGGTCCGTCCCGGTCGCACAGGAGCGAATCGTCGAGCCAGGTGTCGGGGTCCAGACCGTTGATGCTGTACTCGGGCATGACCACGAGGTCGAGTGAGTTCATGCCTTTCTTGGCGCCGGTCACGATGCCGGCGAGACGTTCCGCGGTTGCCTTCAGGTCGCCTGGCTCTCTGATGGTAGGGACCCGCGCCTGCACGAGACCGAGTACGAGCGCGCCCGCCGTCGGGTTCAGTCCGTCGAGTCCGCTCATGCGACGGCCTCCTCTGCCAGTGTGGCCCGGCGGTGTGAGACCAGGTCGATCACGAAGTAAGCGGCCGCGGCGCAGACCATCCCGACGACCGCCTCACTGAAGTGAGGTGCCCAGTGGTGCACGGCGTAGGCACAGGCAGCTCCGATGATCCAGGCGGCGAACGGTTGTGTCCGGAATGTCGTCAGCTCACGGGAGGTAGCGCGACGAGTGAGGAGTTGATCGACGATCAGCACCGCGCCGATCGACGGAACGAAGATCCCCAGGAGGTTCAGCCAGGTGGGGAAGTGGCTCCAGACGCCGGCCAGTGCGACCGCCAGACCGGCTGCGCCGAGGACGAGGGTGAGGATGCGCATCCTGGAACCGATGAGCTGACTCCACCCGACTGCCCCGTTGTACAGGCAGTGCGCGCACACCGAGCCGAGGTTGACGAAGACGAAGACGACCGCAAGGACGGTCAGAACCGCGCCATGGTCGACAAGGATCGGGAGGAAGTCGCCACCGTCGGTGGCGGGGTTGAGTGCGCCTCCGGCGGCGACGATCACCGCACCGGTGAGCATGGCGATCAGGTTGGCGACCGGGAACGCGCTGAACGCGGCGATGACCGCTTCCTTGCCGCCTCTGGACCAGCGGGTGAAGTCGGCGGTCATGGTGCCAGAGTCGATGAAGCTGGCGACGACGACTGTCACCGCGGCGCCGATCGACAGGACGGTCGCGCCGCTCGCCCCGCCTTCATATGAGGTGATCCCGGCCCAGCCATTGTCGCGGGTCACGAGGATCACGGCGACCAGTCCGAGGATCACGAACAGGGGTGCGGCGATCATGCCGATGACGGTGAGCGCCCGTATGCCGATGAATGTCACCCCGATGTAGAGCAGTCCGGCGATCAGCACGATCAGGGTCTCGTTCCAGCCCAGCGACACATTGAGCGTCGCGCCGGTCAGGCCGGTCTGGAAGGCGAACCAACCGATCACAACTGTGGCGAGAAAGCCGGTGACGATCTTGGATCCGTAGCGTCCGAATGTCTCGGCGGCACTGAGCGCGAAGTTCTTTCCGGTCTTCCCGGCCAGGAAGGACAGCGCGCCGACATAGCCGAAGAGCACGGCATTGCCCACCACGATGGCCAGTACTCCCTTCCAGAAGCCCAGGCCGTAGACGATGGTGCCGCCGAAGATGGCGCAGGTGAGCACCATCGGGAATCCGAACCACACTGCCGATACCGACAAGGTCGATCTGCGGTGCGACTGCGGGACCGGGCGGTCCTCGAACTCTGATTCCAGATGCAGGGGACTGTCACTGGGTCCGGTGTCGCGGGAAGTGGAATTGGTTGAAGTACTGCGGGTGGAACTGGTCATGAGGCACTCTCCGAAGTGGTCGGCACGGCCGAGGCGGTGGCCAGGATGGGTTCTCGCGTCGTCGTTGACGCAGGCTCGGTCGCTCGGGGCGAGCGAAAGGTGTAGCCCGCGTCGGCGAGGGCGTGACGTAGTGCGGCGAGAAGTGCAGGGGCGCTAGGGGTGTCGCTGTGCAGGCATACGGTCCGGGCATCGGACTCGCTGAGCGTGTCCAGTTGTGACAAGGTGCGTCTGATCACCTGATCCGGTCCACCGATGTGTTCGGCTGTGCGGTCGTACATCTGGACGACGCCGTCACGGTACGGGCGGTCGGCGAACACCTCGATCACCGGCGAGACAGCGCTCTCAATCGCCGCGGTGTGCAGCGCAGAACCGGGGAGCACATAGACGTACAGCGCAGGATTGAGATCGGCGACGGCCGCGCACACGGCTTCAGCCAGACCGGGATCGTGGTTGGCCATCATGTAGAGAGATCCGTGCAGTTTCAGATGCTGCATCACGCATCCTCGGGCGCGGACAAAGCTTTCCAGCGCCCCCACCTGGTAGAGGCAGAGGTCGTAGGCCTCCTGGGGCGTGGTGGGGATCTCCCGCCTGCCGAATCCGAGGCGGTCCGGCAGCCCGACATGGGCGCCGACGGCCACGCCGTGCGTCTGGGCGAGGTCGACGCTGCGCCGCATGACAGCTGGGTCGCCACCGTGGGCGCCGCAAGCGATGTTCGCCGAGGTGATCATCGGCATCACCTCGTCGTCGGCACCGTAGGTGTAGACACCGAAGCTCTCCCCGAGGTCGGCGTTGAGATCGAGGATCGTCACGCGGTCGCACCTGCGCGCAGAAGGTCGGTGTTCGGCTGGCGCCGGGGCGATTCGGCCACTTCCCAGGCGCGGGCGAAGCGAAGCAGCGCGCGTTCCGACAACGGCCGGCCCACCACCTCGAGTCCCACGGGCAGGCCCGTGTCTGTGAAGCCGGCGGGAATGCTGATCGCGGGCAGCGAGGTCTGCGAAGCGATGACCGTGTTCGTCGGGAAATCCAGTGCGGTCCAACGTTTTGCGGCAAGGTCCGCCCGGGTCGGTGCGGGCACCTGGACCGTCGGGTAGACGAGGAAGTCGACCTCGGCGTCGGCCATCATCGCCAGCAGTGTGCGCCGCCACTCCTCCTGGCGCATCCGCTTTCTGAAGTAATCGGGGTGGTCCTCGGGACGGGCCGGGCCATCGGCGATGTCGGCAAGAAGATCGGTGAGTGGGTGGAAGTCCCCGGAGTCGACGATGTCGCGGATCGAAGAGGGTCCGTTGTGCGTGCGCGAGCCGAGGAAACTCTCGAGATCGGACTTGGACTGGATGAGGTACAGCGACGTGTCGGCGACCCAGGAGGCGAGATCACCGAGGACAAGGTCGTCGACGACGCCGGTTCCGTGGTGCCGCAACTTGTCGAGGGCCGTACGAACAGTCCCATTGGTGAGTTCCTGATCGTCGCCGGAGCCGAACGCGTCCGACAACACGCCCACCCGGAAGCCGGACAACGTCTCGGTGTCGGCGCCGTCGATCGCCTCGCTGTAGCCGCCGACGTCGGAGCCTGTGGCCGCGAGCGCGGTGTAGGAATCTGTGGGGTCATATCCGACGATGACGTCCAGGATCGCTGCGAGGTCGGATACGTTGCGGGCCATCGGTCCTGGTGTGTCCTGGAAGTGCAGGAGCGGTGAGAACCCGGTCCGCGATATCAGCCCGGTGGTTACCCGAAGACCGAAGAGATTGGTGAACGACGAAGGCAGGCGGATCGATCCACCGGTGTCCTCTCCGATTCCCACCAGACAGAGGTTGGCAGTCACCGCAGCGGCGGTGCCCGCACTGGAGCCGCCGGTCTCACGCTCGAGGTCGTAGGGATTCTTCGTATGCTCGGTGCGCGAAGAGAACGAGAACCAGCCGGCGGCGAAGTCACACATCGCGGTCTTGCCCAGGATCACGGCTCCGGCCTTTCGCAACCGCTCAACGACGGTGGCATCGGCCTCCGGAATGTAGTCGGCGAACGCTTTTGATCCGAATGATGTTGGAAGCCCTTTGGTCTCGCCCTGGTCCTTGATGAGAATCGGCACGCCATGCAGCGGGCCAACCAGGGTGCCGGTGCGCGCATATCGTTCGTCGATGGATCGCGCGTCATCCAGTGCCTCGGGGTTGAGGGTGACCACGGAGTTGAACTGGAGCCCGTCGGGGTTGTCGGCGGCATCGAGTGTCGCGATGCGCTCGAGGTACCACGCGGTGAGGTCGGCGCTCGTCGTCTCGCCGGCCTCGATCAGTTGATGGAATGAACTGATCGAGAGCTCTTCGTAGTTCACGCTTTTCCCCTTGTCGATGGTGACGCCGGCGCCCAGTGCGCCGATGATGGTTTCTGCGGTGTGTTCGAGATGCCTGCTGGTGGCCTCGAGAAGACCGTCGAGGTCGTGCGCGAGCATCAGCTGGTACATCTGCTCGTGCTGCCGGTCGGCTTCGGTGAAGTCGTGCATCGCCGACGCGTAGATCGCCATGTACGGCTGGATGCGATCCCAGATGTTGTGAATCAGTTCCAGCAGGTATCGGCTGTTGCCACAGCCGTAAAAGGTCTGATGGAACTCGCGGTTGAGCTCCCGCCAGGCATGCGCACCGATCCCGGGGACCGTCATCCGGTCGAGGATTGATCGAAGTGCCACGCTTGTCTCGGCATCGAGTCGCAGCAACGCCCACTCTGTGGCCAGCGACTCGAGCCGAAGTCTGATCGTGAAGAGCTCACCAATCGCATCGGGAGAGAGCATCGTGATGGTGACGGCCCGACGGTCGAATTCGACCAGACCCTCGAATCCCAGGCGCTTCAACGCTTCCCGTGTGGGCATTGTCGAGACGCCGACCGATGCCGCGAGAGAACGGATCGATACCCGAGTGCCCGGCGCGATACGGCCCTCGAGGATGCTGCGCCGGACCTGTTGGTAGACGCTCTCGGCCAGCGTCGGCGACGCAGCATCCGCATGTCGTTGTGATATCAACCGTCTCGGGTCGGTAGTTGTGATCACAACTCGATCGTGGGCGCTGTTGATGACCCCGACGTTGTGGCTACGTTTCGAGGTTGTGACGTCGTGTGCGGTCGGCGGCTGGATGGCGGTCCAGCCAGTGCTGCGTGACGAGCTTGACCCGGTCCTCGACGAGGAACCACGCCAGGGCGTAGGCCCACACCACTCCGGCCCAGGCCCAGCCCAGCGGCGTCATCAACACTCCGTACACCGCGATCAGGGTGGCGATCAGCTGGGTGGCGATCACCGCAATGAGCAGTGCGGATGCCGGCGCCGGCGGCGACCAGAACGCCTCGCGGGTGCGGGTGACGAAGACCGTCAGGTGCCCTGAGACGGACAGCTTCAGGTAGATCAACGTGCGGATCAGGTCCTCGTCGAGCCCGAACACGTTGTCCGCGATCGCCAGCAGCAGGAAGGTCTCGACGACGCCCATCACGCCGAGGGTGGTGGCGACGGTCAGCACACGGCGCATGTCCCAGACGACCGGTTTGTCCGAGCCGCGCACCCTGTCGTAGGCGATGGTCAGGATCGCGGCGTCGTTGAGCAGGGCCAGGAAGACGATCATCACCGCGGTGACCGGGAAGAAGTTCAGGACCACGATGGACAGGGTGATCAGCACCAGCACCCGGATCGTCTCGGCAATGCGGTAGGTCGCGTAGTTGCTCATCCGGGCGAAGATCTCCCGGGCCTGGCGGATCGCGTCGACGATGACCGACAACCCGGGCGTCAGCAGGACGACATCCGCGGCTGCGCGGGCCGCTTCGGTCGCGCCGGCCACCGCGATGCCGGCATCGGCCTGTTTGAGGGCTGGCGCGTCGTTGACCCCGTCGCCGGTCATCCCGACGATGCTGCCGCGCGACTGCAGCAGTCGCACGATGCGGTACTTGTGCTCAGGGAACACGTGGGCGAAGCCGTCGGCATCCGCCACCCGTCCCGCCAGCGCGTCGTCGTCGGCGGCGGAGTCCAGCGCGGCGGCGTCGACGATGTTCTCACCCAGACCGACCAGCCGAGCGATCTCGCGGCCGATGGCAACCTGGTCGCCGGTGACCATCTTGACCTCGAGGCCGAGCTGCTGTGCCGCACGAATGGTGGCGGGGGAGTCCTCGCGGGGCGGATCGGCCAGCGCGACCACCCCCATCAGATGCCAGTGCCCGTCGTCGTCGGTGCGCGCGACACCGAGCGACCGGTAGCCGCGACGGGCGTACCGCTCGACCACCTCGTTGACCTGGCCGGTGGTGCTGTCTTGTGCGCACAGCGCCGTGATGACCTGCGGGGCACCCTTGCTGACCCTGACCGGGCGGCCGTCGTCACCGCGAAGCGTCGCCTCGGTGCGCTTGCTGACCGGGTCGAAAGGGGTGAAATCCTCGACGACCGTTGTGGGCGCCGGGCCGACGGCCGCCAGCACCGCCATGTCGATCGGGTCGTTGTCCTCGGCGCGGGAAGCCGATGCGGCGGCCCGCAGCAGGTCGGCCTGGTCCACGTCCGGCCCAACCCAGGACTCCGCGATCGTCAGGCGGTTCTCGGTCAGCGTGCCGGTCTTGTCCGAACACAGCACGGCCACCCCGCCGAGTTCCTCGACCGCCGGCAGGTGACTGACTACGGCCTGGTGGCGGGCCAGTTTCCGGGCACCGACGGCCATGGTGACAGACAGGACGGCCGGAAGTGCGACGGGCACGGACGCGATCGTGACGACGAGTGCGAACTCCAATGTCTGCAGCACCGGATTCCCGCGGATCAGCGAGACGACGACCGTCAGGGCGACCAGGGTCGCCGACAACACGATGAGGTAGTTGCCGATTCGCAGCACCGCGCGTTGGAAGTGGCTGACCGTGCCCGCGGTCTGCACCAGCGAGGTGGTGCGGCCCATGAACGACGACGACCCGGTCGCGTAGACGACGGCGTCGGTTTCGCCGCGCACCAGCACCGACCCCGAGTAGAGCCCGTCACCACGGCTGCGGGACACCGCGAGCGATTCACCGGTCAGAGCGGACTGGTCCACCTCGACCGTCGCGTCGTCGAGTACCCGCAGATCCGCGGGTACGACGTCACCCAGTCGAACCCGGACCACGTCACCGGGGACGAGGTCCCGCAGCGCCACCGTCACCCAATCACCGTCGCGCATCGCGCGCGCCGACGTGGCCAACCGCTGTTTGAGAGCGTCGAGGGCACTGGCAGCCTGACGTTCCTCGATGAAGCCGACGAGGCCGTTCATCACCAGCAGCACGGCGATGATCGCCGCGTCGGCCCAGTGCCGTGCGAGCAGTGACAGCACCAGCGCCGCCTCGATCATCCAGGGGATGGGCGCCCAGAAGTAGCCGAGAAACACCAGCACCGGATTGTGGCGGCGCTCGGCGATCTCATTGGCTCCGTACCGCAGTTGTCGCTGCCGCGCCTCCGCGCTGGTCAGTCCCTGTACCGAACTGTCCAACTCAGACAACAACTGGTCCAGCGGCATCGTGGACAACGCGTCGTCGGCCTGCGGCACCTCGGCACCCCCGTCTGCATCGCGGGGGTCGGCCGAGGGGTGACCTGCGATCGGCAGCGGTGGTCCCCGCTGTTCACTGTCACACCGCCCGCGGGGGATGTAAAGGGCGGCCGGACGGCCCTCGTCCTAGTGGCTGCCGGGATCGGTCAGGATCTCCACCATGGCCGGCCCCGGGTGGCTGAGCGCTTCGGAGATCGCGGGACCGAGATCCCGTGGATCGGTGACGCGTCTGCCGTAGCCGCCGCAGTCGCGTGCAAACGCGGCGAAGTCCGGGTTCTGCAGGGAGGTCTGCCAGACCGCGTACTCGGCGCTGCGCTGCTCCTCGCTGATCTTCGCGAGTTCGCCGTTGTTGAGCAAGATGTGCGTGATGTTCATGTCGTACTTGACGGCGGTGGTGAACTCGGCGAGGTACTGACCGAAGCCGCCGTCGCCGGTGACTGCGACGATGGGGCGGTCCGGAGCAGCGGCCCAAGCGCCCATCGCCGCGGGGAATCCGAAGCCGATGGACCCGAGATACCCGGACATCAGCACCGACTGTTCGGTGGCTTCGAAGTAGCGACCGAATGAGTAGGCGTGATTGCCGACATCCACCGTCAGGACCGCATTCGCCGGCACCAGTCGGTTGAGTTCCTCGAATACCGTTGCGGCAGCGACTCGTCCGTCGAATTGCTTGACCGCACGCCGGGCCTTTTCCCTGCGCCACACCGACCAGCGTTCGGCAACCTCCGGACGCTGATCCACCAGCGCGGAGTTCGGGCCGAGCCCGTCGAGAAGAGCGCCCGCGCTGACTCCCGCATCACCGAGTACCGGCACCGTGACGGGGCGGAACCGGCCCAGCATCATGGGGTCGGTGTCCACCTGGATGATCGGCTTGTACGGCGAAATCCCGCTGTGATTCGAGAAGGACGCTCCGAAAACCAGCAACAGGTCGGCCTTGTTCATCATCCACGATGCGACCGGAGTACCGGACCGGCCCAGCACGCCGCAGGCGAGCGGGTGGGCGTCCGAGATCTGTCCCTTGGCTTTGAATGTGGTCAGCACCGGCGCGTTCAGTCGTTCAGCAAGCGCGATGATCGCCGGCATGTCGAACTTCGCGCCGGCACCGACGATGACCAGTGGCCTGGTCGCGGTGCGCATCAACTCGAGGGCCTGGTCGACCGAGGCCGGCGGGGGAGACACCCGAAGGTCGGGCATGCGGCCTTCAGGGCCGGAGGCCGAAGCGGTAGGCGCCGCGAGGGTCTGCACTTCGTCGGGAAGCACGAGATGGCCCACCCCACGATCGATGATGGCGTGCTTGAGGGCCATCGTCATCAACTCCGCATGGTCGGAGCCTGAACGCACCATTGACGAGTACACCGACACGTCGGCGAATGCCGCGAGCAGATCGATGTCCTGGAACGCGCCCTTGCCCGCGACGGAGGAATCGACGTTCCCGGACAGAGCCAGCACCGGCGCACGATCCGATTTCGCGTCGTAAAGGCCGGTCAGCAAGTTCGTGGAGCCGGGGCCGGCGATACCCAGGCATGCGGCAGGGCGGCCGGTGAGCTTGCCGTAGGCCGAAGCGGCGAACGCTGCGGCACCCTCGTGCCGAATGCCGAAATACCGGACTCTCCCGGCAGTTTCGGCCCGATGCATGGCCTCTGCGATGCCGAGGTTCGAGTGTCCGACCATGCCGAAGACCGTGTCGACGCCCCAGTTGGTCATGGTCTCGACCAGTACGTCGCTGACCGTACGCACGTGCGGGACAGGTTTGGGCACACCGACGTAGACGCCGTCGGCGCGGGCGTCGACGGGATAGGTACGGACGTTGAAGTCGGGGCCACCTGCGGCCTCGCCGGTGAACGGGTCGAAGTCGAAACCGTGCCACGGGCAGCGGATTTTGTCGTTCTCGAGGGTGCCCTGCCCGAGCGGGCCACCCTGATGGGGACACCGGTTGTCGATGGCGCCGTAACGGCCGTCGAGTCTGGTCAGCGCGACCGTCTTGAGTCCGACCGGGCAGGTGGTCACTTCGCCGTCGTCGAGCTCGCCGGCGTCGACAGCCTTGTGCCAGTTCAGATCCTGATCAGTCACAGCGGTATGGCTCCTGCGTAGGGGACCCCGCTCAGATAGGCGAAGTCGCGGTCGAAGGTGACGAGGTCGTCGAGTTCGAAATCGGCGAGACGGTGGTGGCCGCACGCCCGGGCAAGGACCACCATCAGGTCGACCGTCGCCCGCATGAACCGGTTCAACCGCTCGGCGGCTGCGCGCGAGGGGAGCCGCGCCCGTAGGCGTGGATCCTGCGTGGCGATGCCGGCCGGGCAGGTGTTGGTGTTGCATGCGCGCATCCCGACGCAGCCGATGGCCTGGAGCGCCGCGTTCGACAGACCGATGGCGTCGGCGCCCAATGCCAGTGCTTTGACCATGTCCGCCGGTGTCCGGATGCCCCCCGTCACGGCGAGCGTCACGTGGAGCGCGCCTGCCTTGTCCAGATGCCGCCGGGCGCGTGACAATGCCGGGATCGTGGGCACCGATATGTTGTCCCGGAAGATCGTGGGCGCTGCACCGGTGCCGCCGCCGCGGCCGTCGAGGATGAGGTAATCCACGCCGATCTCGAGTGCCGCATCGATATCGCGCTCGATCTGCTGCGCACTCATTTTGTATCCGACCGGGATTCCGCCGGAGACGTCACGGACCTGCGCGGCGAAATCTCGGAATTCGGCCAGGGACGTCCATTCGGGAAACCGCGCCGGGGAGATCGCAGCCGTGCCGGGCGGAAGGCCTCGGACCTCGGCGATACGGCCCACCACCTTGGCGCCGGGGAGGTGCCCGCCGGTACCGGTCTTGGCGCCCTGACCGCCCTTGAAGTGAAAGGCTTGGACCTTGCTCATGTGCTCGAAGCTCCAGCCGAACAGGCCCGAGGCCAGCTCGTAGAAGTACTTCGAATTCTCTTGCTGCTCTTCGGGTAACATGCCGCCCTCGCCCGAACAGATTCCCGTTCCGGCTAGTTCAGCACCTGCCGCGAGCGCGGTCTTGGCTTCCTGGGAGAGGGCGCCGAAGCTCATGTCGCTGACGAACAACGGAATGTCGAGCACCAGCGGACGTGCCGCGTTCGGGCCGATCACCGTCGCGGTGCTCACCGGTTCGTCGTCGGTCAGCGGCAGCCGGGCGAGCTGCGCGGTGACCACTTGGATCGAATCCCACGACGGAAGGTGCTCGCGTGGCACGCCCATGGCCGCCGTCGGCCCATGCCCGCCAGCTCTGCTCAGTCCATGTGCGGCGAGTTCGTGAATCTGTGTCACGAACGGTTCCTCGGCGGTATCGGATGGGCTGATCCACCTGCCCTGGTAATCGTCGTCGGCGTCGGTCTGCGGATTGCTGCGCGCGAACGCGGCGACCGCCGACTCATCGATGTACACCGAGCCGTCCGACACCCACGCGGGGAAGGTGGCCAGTGCCACTGCGGGGTTGATCGGCGACACGCCGGAGTCGATCTCGTAACGCCACCCGTGGACGCCGCACACCACGAGCCCGCCCTCGACGTGGCCGTCCGACAGAAGCGCCCCGCGGTGCGCACACCGGCCGTACAACGCCGAGACGTCGTCGTCCCGACGGACCAGCACGACGTCGACACCTGCTACGACGGTCGCATACGGGGTGTTGTCAGGGAGCTCGGACAGTGAGGCGACGCGCAGTGCCGTGCCCGGTTCGATTGTCACGCGTGCCGTTCCATTGTTTGAACTGTCAATTACTGACGATCGTACGCATCGGTCGTCTGCAGAGCGTCAGGACACCGAGCACTCGAAACTGCCGACTGCCGACCGGGGGAGAGATCGATGACTTTGGTCGCCGGTGGAGGTCACACTGTCCGTACGAGCAATCCGGCTTCCAAAGGAGCGTCCATGCCACGCACCCGGGTCCACAACCTCAATGTCTCGCTGGACGGTTATGCCGCCGGCGACCACGTGTCGTTCGATCGTCCGATCGGTGATGCCGGGCAACTTTTCGAGCAGTTCGACGGTCGCGTCATCCATGGCGTCGACAAGGTTGACGACCCCATCACCGTCGACCGCGCGCTGACCAGTATGTGGAGTCAGGGCATCGGCGCCGAGATCATGGGACGGCGAAAATTCGGTCCTCACACCGGTGAATGGCCGGACGACGGATGGCAGGGATGGTGGGGAGACGAGCCGCCGTTTCGAACCCCGGTTTTCGTGATGACCCGTTACAGGCGTCCGCCGATTGACTTCGCCAACGGAACGACCTTCCACTTCGTCAACGGGTCGGCGAAAGACGTTCTGCATCTTGCGCGAGATGCGGCCGACGGTCGCGACGTTCGCCTCGGCGGGGGGCCGTCGACTCTAAGGCAGTTCCTTGAAGCCGATCTGGTGGACTTCATGCACCTGGTGATTGTGCCCGTGGTGCTGGGGCACGGCGTTGCTCTGTGGGACGGACTGGGCGGTCTGCGGGGGCGATTCGCCGTCGAGTCGGTCACCACCCCCAATGGCCTGACCCATCAATCTTTCAACCGGGTAGCCAACCGGTAGTTGAACGGCTGCTACGGCTGCTACGGACGCAAAATATCGGTCGGAGAGACGGTTTCGACGAACTGACGTGCCGCCTCGGCGAATGTCGGATCCGCGGTGGCCAGCGCGTCCGCCTGGAGTTGGGTCAACGCGATGTATTCGGCACGGTAGGTGTCGCGCCAGTCGAGCTCGGCGGCGATGCGCCAGGCGCGGGCCTGCAACACGCGGCCGCCGAGCAGGCGGTGAGGCTGTGCTGCGGCGGAATCTGGGCGCCGCCGGTGGCCAGATCGACGGCTGTCTGCGCATCGATGACGAACGTGGTCATGTCGGCACCTTGGCACGACGTACGCGGCGTCGGAACCCCAAGGATCTATCCGGAATAAATCGTCCGATTCATGGGTAGGTAACGGGTACGACAGAAAGGAGCCACCATGACCGTCACCGTCATCGGCGCTACCGGCCAACAGGGATCGGCGGTGGTCTCTGCGCTGCTCGCGCGCAGGGTATCCGTGCGTGCCACCGCTCGCGACGTCCACGGTGCCGCTGCGACCGAGCTCGCCAGGCAGGGAGCAGAGATCGCCTCGGCCAACCTCGACGACGAAGCCTCGATACGCGCCGTACTCGACGGGGCCGACGCGGCATTCGCCATGACCACCTACTCCGGCCCACACGGAACCGAAGGAGAGGTCGACCAAGGCCGCGTGCTCGCCCGGGCGGCCGACGCTGCGGCTCTGCCGTATCTCGTCTACAGCTCGGTCGGGGGAGCCGAGCGGCACAGCGGCATCCCACACTTCGAGAGCAAGCGCCGCATCGAGGAGTTCCTCCTCGATACCGACGTGCCGGTCACCTTCCTGCGCCCGACCTTCTTCATGGACAACCTGGTTCGCATGATCGACGCCGAGTCCGACCCCGCCGGGGTCGCCATGCCCCTGCCGGACGGTGTTCCGCTGCAAATGGTCTCGGTGCGCGACATCGGGAAGGCGGCCGCGGCGATGCTGCTGGAGCCGAACAACGCCCCTTCGAGTGTGGAGATCGCCGGCGCCGAGATCACCGGCTCCCAGATCGCCGACATCGTCGGCGCCCACCTGGGGCGCGCGGCCCGTTACACCGAAGCACCGCTGGACGTGCTCGGCGACGACGAGGATCGCAAAGCCATGTTCCGCTGGTTCACCAGAACGCCGGCGTATCAGGCCGACTTCGTGACGACGAGGCGCTGGGTGCCCGACGTCGAGGACCTCGCCGAGTGGGTGGGTCGCACATTGCCGATGACGGACGAAGAGAATAAGTGATAGATTTGCTTCCACTTACTTGTCGCAATGACACGAGGTCAACGACGTGCCAGTGAAAGCGCCGCCCAGGTCGGCAACCGGTCACCACGGTCGTCCGTTGCGTCGCGACGCCGCGGAGAACCGCGAACGCGTCCTCGCCGCGGCCGTCGCGCTGTTCGCGCGGCAGGGACGTGACGTCTCGATGGCCACCATCGCCGAGGAAGCCGGAGTCGGCGTCGGCACGCTGTATCGCCGATATCCCACGCGGGAGTCGCTCCTCGAGGCCCTCACCGAACGGTCGTTCGAGATGGTGTTGGCCGCGATTCGTCGCGCCCAGCAAGAACAGGTGCCCGCCGTCAGTCGCCTCGAGGCGTTCTACGACGCCACCATCGCGCACCGCCAGGAGCTCGTGCTGCCACTTCACGGCGGTCCCGAGAGCCTGAGCCACACCGCAGAAGTCACTCGCCGGAAGATCTGGCAAGCCGCTGAGTCCATCCTCGAACAGGGCCGTCATGACCGCACCATTCGCGACGACGTCACTGCCGCCGACGTGATCGGGTTCGGCGCTCTGCTGGCTCATACGCTCGCAGACGATCCCCACTGGGTCGCCGTGCTGCATCGACAGAAGCAGATCTACCTTGCCGGACTCGCCCCTCGTGCGCACGCTCTCGAGGAGTTGCCGACATGACCGCCGGGACGGTTCTGGTCGTCGGTGCTGCCGGAAACGCGGCCGGCAACGTGGTGACGTCGCTGGCGGCGCGGGAGGTGCGCATACGCGGATTCGTCCGTGACCCGGACAAACGTCGCCAAGTCTTGGACAGGGGAGCGGACGAGGTGGCCGTCGGCGACCTGAGCGATCCCGCACATGTGGGGGCTGCGCTGGACGGGGTGAACGCGGTGTTCTACATCGCGCCCGCGTTCATCGACCACGAAGCGGAGATCGGCGTGGCCTTCGTCGAGTCGGCCCGAGCCGCGGGTGTGCGTCGATTCGTGTTCTCGTCGGTGATCCATCCATGTCTCGATCTCGTCAATCACGCGGCGAAAGCACCGGTCGAACGCGCGTTGTACGACTCGGGGATGCAGTACGCCGTCTTTCAGCCCGCGCTGTTCTTCCAGAATTATGCAGCGTCGTGGCTGCGCATGGTCCAGAGCGGCGTGTTGGCAGAGCCGTGGTCCGCCGAAACCCGGTTCTCGCGTGTGGATTACCGCGACGTTGCCGATGCCGCCGCGCTGGCGCTGACGGAGGACCGACTGGTCGGCGGAACCTACGAGCTGGCATCGGCGGGGCAACTCGATCGCCACGACGTCGCCGCCCTGATCAGTCGCGTGGTGGGCCGCCCGATCCGGGCCGAGCGAGTCGATCCGGCCGAACTCGACGACGTCAAACCTGCGATGAAAGCGATGTTCAGCCATTACGACCACGCCGGCCTGGTGAGTACCGATGTCACGCTGACCGCGGTCCTCGGCCGACCGCCACGCACGCTGGAGGCCTACTTCCAGGAATTGGCGTTACTCGCCGCGGGCAAGGCCGGCAGCATCGACGGCCAGCAGTAGGCGCAGCGCGCCGGCGTCTCGCGGTACTGCCGGATCAAGTCCGGTGCTGCTGGTGATCCGGGCCAGCCGGTTGATGACCGTGTTGCGGTGGCAGTAGAGCCGAGCGGCCGTTTCGGCGATCGACCCGGTGTCGAGGTAGATGCTCAACGTATCGGTCACCGCCTGCCGATCCCGTGGCGGCAGTGACGACACCGGTGCCAGCGTTCTGCGCGCGAACGCCACACCAATGGCGCCGAGACGGTGTGCGGCAATCTTGTCCCAGTGCCGTTCGAGCGTCGCGGCGCGGCCGGGTTCGGCCCAGGCCGACAATTCCGTTGCAAGGCGCCACATCCCAGCGACCTCGGAGAGGCCGTCGGCGGGGACGGACACCCCGGCGGGGATGGTGAGCAGTTGCTCTTCTGCCTTCGGGCTCAGCGCATCGGCGACGAGGATGGCGAACTCGACACCTTCCAGGCGCAACAGGACCGCGTCAGGGCTGAAACTCCGGATCAGTCGGCCGAATTCGTTGGGGTGTAGATCGCCTGACACGACGACGAGGTACTCACCGTCAGCGGGCAGACCGAGGGCAGCGGCTGCCTGGCTGTGCAGTTGAGGATCACTGGTGTCCTCGCTGAGCAGTTGTCGGAGGAGGAACGTTCGTTCGAGTTCGAGTTCGGCGTTGACCCGCGATATCTCGTCCAGATAGCCCGCTTGCACATTGGTGGTGTGACGCTCGACAGCGCTCCAAATCCAGGTCACCGCTTCGGACAGGGCTGCCGCACCCCCGTCGGTGTGCGCCGAAAGCGCCTCCCAGATAAAGGGGAAATCCATCCGGACCGCCCGCAGGAGCGATTCGAGTGGCACCTGCTGCAAGGCCCGCCGGCGGCCGATGCGTTCGGAGTACTCCTGCAGTTCCGCCAGCCGGTCCTCGCCCCGGATCATCTCGAAGAGCAGGCGCAAGGTCGTGCGCGCCGTCCGATGGAGGTCGTCGTCGTCGACGATGGAATCTGCATATCCGGTCAGCGTGCGGACCTGCCTGACATAGGCGGCGGCTATGGGGTCCAGGTCAGCCAGGCACGCGGTTATCGCAGGCTGGATCTGACGCCGATTGTGCACTTGCACACTCTATCGGGCGATCTTTAGGTGCGATGTGATTGTCAGTTGGATCATCCGCCCACCAAACTTGAGTCAATCGTTTCGTCGGCGCCCGTCGTCGCACGCCGGCTCAGCCACTCCCGAAAGGATGTGAACAGCTATGAGCTCAGGCGAGGCACCCGAATCGTTGGAGCTGTCCGGCCGTGACGCGAAGCGAATCGCCTTCGCCGCGTTCGTCGGTACCGCGCTGGAGTGGTACGACTACTTTCTGTTCGGCACCGCTGCTGCATTGGTGTTCAACCGATTGTTCTTCACCGACCTGAACCCGGCCGCGGCGATGCTGGCGTCGTTCGCCACCTTCGGTGTCGGTTTCGCGGCACGGCCGATCGGTGCGGCCGTCTTCGGCTACATCGGCGATCGCTATGGCAGGCGGCCCGCTCTGCTGGCGACCATCGTGATGATCGGTTGTGCCACCGGCCTGGTGGGCGTTCTGCCCGACTATGCCGCCATCGGGATCGCAGCGCCGGCCATGCTGGCCGTCCTACGTCTGGTGCAGGGTTTCGCCGTCGGCGGCGAGTGGGGTGGCGCGACCACGATGGCCATCGAGCATTCGCCGGTTGCGCAACGGGGCCGGTTCGCCGCGCTGGTCCAGATCGGTTCGCCTGTCGGCACACTGCTCTCCTCGGGAGCGTTCGCGCTGGTGCTCATGCTCCCGCCGGAGTCATTCGACTCGTGGGGTTGGCGGCTACCCTTCCTGGCTGCCTTCCCGCTGCTCGGTATCGCGCTGTGGATCCGGATGACGATGGAGGAGTCTCCGGTGTTCGAGCGGCTCGCCGCGCTGGAAGCCGAGGCCGAGGTGCCCGTACTTCAACTGCTGCGCACCGCGGGCGGCCGGCTCCTCGTCGCAGTCGCTGCGGCACTGCTCGGTGTCGGTGGCTTCTACGTCATGACGACGTTCGTGGTCAGTTACGGCACCAACGTTCTGGACGTGGACCGACAGGTGATGGTGAATGCCACGCTGGTGGCCGCGGTGCTGCAGATCGCGATGACGATCTTCGCCGGCCGGCTGGCGGAGAGGTTCGGTCCCGGACGGATGACAGTTGTCGGAGCAGTGGCCACGGCACTCGCGGCGTTTCCGTTGTTCTGGCTGATCGACACGCGCAACGCCCGGGCCATCACCGCTGCGGTGGCAGGCGGGATCGCGCTGATCACCCTCGCCTACGCCGTCACGGGTGCGCTTCTGGCCGAGCTGTTCCCGCCCGCGCTGCGGTACAGCGGCGTGTCCCTGGGCTACAACCTCGCCGGCGCAGTGAGCGGCTTCCTCCCATTGATCGCCACGGCGCTGCTGGCGGTCGGTAATGACGCGTCGTGGCCCGCGGTTCTCGTCCTGATCGGCATCTGCGTCATCACGGCCATCGGCGGGCTGGTCGGGGAGCGGATGCGACTGCGCGATGATCTGACTGAACCCAGTGCCACGAAATCAACTATGTCCCACGATGTTTAGGAATCACATGACCTCGACCCAAATCGCCGATCTCTCCGCCGAGCAGCGTGACCGCATCCTCGCCGCCGTAGACGCGCAGTTCGACCGGCAGGTGCGATTCACCCAGGAGTTGATTCGGCATCCGTCTCTGCGGGGGGCCGAAGCGTCGGCCCAGGATCTGTTGTATGGCGCGATGTCCGGGCGCGGACTGGAGATGGACCGCTGGGAACTCGATCCCGAGGAACTGGCCGGGCATCCCGGCGCGGGCAAGGTCGAGGTCTCCTATGCGCGCGTCGACAACGTGGTGGGGACCTACCGGCCCGGTCGTGAACTCGGGCGTTCTCTGATCCTCAATGGCCACGTCGACGTCGTTCCCGAAGGCCCGGAAGGTCAGTGGCAGCGGTCGCCGTGGGAGGCCGCCATTGTCGACGGATGGCTGTACGGACGCGGCAGCGGTGACATGAAGGCCGGGCTGGCAGCCAATCTGTTCGCCTTCGACGCACTGCGCGCCGCCGGACTGGCCCCGCTGGGGCGAATCCACTTCCAGTCCGTCGTCGAGGAGGAGTGCACCGGCAACGGATCGCTGTCCGCGCTGATGCGCGGCTACACCGCAGACGCCGTGCTGATCCCAGAACCGGAAGAGGACATGTTGGTCCGGGCCAATGTCGGCACCATCTGGTTCCGCGTTCGCGTGGCGGGCCATCCGGGCCACCCCCGCGAGATGAGCGCGGGGTTCAACGCCATCGACGCCGCGTACTTCGTCGTCGAGAAACTGCGTGAACTGGAGGAGCGCTGGAACGCCGAGAAGGATCGGCACCGGTACTTCGAGGATCTCGAGCACCCCATCAACCTGAACGTCGGCAAGATCCAAGGCGGGGATTGGAACTCCAGTGTGCCCGCTTGGTGCGAGCTCGACCTGAGAGTCGCCCTGTATCCCGGGACGACTGCCGATGACGCGTGGTCCGAGCTCACGGCGGCGCTGGCCGCCATCGAGCACGACGCCCTCGGCCACCCCATCTCGGCGGAGGCCATCCCCACCGGTTTCTACGCCGAAGGCTATGTGCTGGAGGAGGGTTCGGACGCCGAGCGAGCTTTGGCGGACAGCCATTCGGACGCCTTCGACGGCGCCGCGCTGCAGAGCTTCACCACGCCGGGCTACCTGGACGGACGGGTTTTCGTCCAGTACGGGGGAGTGCCCGCGCTGGTCTATGGGCCCGTCTCGAAGGACATCCACGGATTCGACGAGCGTGTCGACATCGAGTCGGTTCGGCGCATCACCAAATCCATCGCGCTGTTCATCGCCCGCTGGTGCGGTGTGGAGAGCTCGTAGCCGGGGTGATCCGGCGTGCCGGGACAGGACTGGAGTAGACGACGTTCGTCGTGATCGACCCCAGACGCGCGAGTCGGCCCGTGATGCGTTCGAGGTCGCGCATAGACCGGGCGAGAACTTTGAGGATGAAACACTCAGCGCCGGTGACGTGATGGGCCTCGATGATCTCTGGGGTGTCGTCCACCACCTCATGGAACGGGTTGTAGTTGCCGGACGGGTAGGCCAGACGGATGAATGCCATCACCGTGTAGCCGAGCGCTTCAGGGTCGACGGTGATGGAGTAGCCGGTGATGACGCCCCCATCGGTGAGTCGGCGCAGCCGTTCGGCTGTGGCGCTGGGGGAGAGGTTCACGTTGCGGGCGAGTTCGGCCACGCTCATGCGGCCGTCGTTGTGGAGGTGTTCGATGACCGCGTGATCGGTCGCCTCGAGTGCAATTCGTGATTTCGACGGCATAGGCCGCAATATATCCGCGGTTCAGCGGTGAGGACGCCGATAGACCGCGCAAACAGACTTCCGCGGCCCGCCCCGATCCACTTCGATAGAAGGATGGCATCGACTTCACGCGCTGCGGAGTACTTCGCGGCGAAACTCGAGTTCGAGACTGATCCAGCGGATCTCGCTGCCGACCGCGCCCAGGGGCAGGCACCACTGGTGATCGACGTCAGGAATTCTGCGGCGTGGAGTCAGGGACGTATCCCCGGCGCGGTCCACGTCCCCAACGCCGATCTCCGCAGTCGTGCGGCCGAAGTGGCTCCGGATCTGGATGTGCCGATTGTCGTCTACTGCTGGGGTCCGGGATGCAACGGCAGCACCCGCGGTGCTCTCACACTTACCCGACTGGGCTACACCGATGTCAGGGAACTGATCGGCGGGTTCGAGTACTGGGCCCGGGAGGGGTTCTCGGTCGACTCCGATTCGGGCAGGTACCGACGCGATCCCGATCCGCTGACGGCGCCCTGCCGGTCCCACTGAGCGGCACAGACGACGAGCGAAGCCGCGGTGTAGGAGGGTTATTCCAGAATCGCCCGGGCGGCGCGCTCGGCGATCAGCATGACCGGCGCGTTGGTGTTCCCGGACGTGATGGTGGGCATCGCCGAGGCATCGACCACTCGAAGCCCGGCGACGCCGTACACACGGCAGTCGGTGTCGAGCACGGTGGCAGGCGACCGCGGTAGACCGCGGGTGTCGAAGGCCCCCATCGCGCACGTGCCCACCGGGTGAAAGATCGTGGTGCCCAGCTCTCGGGCCGCGGCCTGCAGGTCGTCGTCGCTCACCAGTTGCGGGCCCGGGAGCATCTCCTCCGGCTGATAGCGGGCCAGCGCCGGCGCCGCCATGATCTGCCGGGTCATCCGCAGGCCGTGGACGGCGATCTCGAGGTCGGCGTCGGTGGACAGGTAGTTGCACATGATCTTCGGGTGGGTCAACGGATTCGCATCGGCCAGTCGCACATGACCACGCGAAGTGGGCCGCAGATTGCAGACCGAGGGAGTGATGGCCGCGAAAGGGTGCAGAGGTTCGCCGAACTTCGGCAGGGACAACGGCTGCACATGCCATTCCATATCGGGGCTGGCCAGGCTCGGTTCGCTCTTGGCGAAGGCCCCGAGCGTTGACGGCGGCATGGTCAGAGGTCCTGACCGCAGCAGCAGGTACTGAAGTCCCATGCCCGCCCGGGTGATCCAGTTCCGGTAGAGCGTGTTGACGGTTCGTGCGCCCTTCACGCGGTAGACGGATCGGATCTGCAGATGGTCCTGGAGGTTCTCGCCGACTCCGGGCAGATCGACGACCACTGGCACGTCGTGCTGGGCGAGCAGTCCGGCCGGGCCCAGACCCGAGACCTGCATCAGATGCGGTGACCCGACCGCGCCCGCGGCCAGGATCACCTCGCGGCGGGCACGGACGTCGACGATCTCACCGTCTTTCAGCAGCCGTACGCCGGTGGCGCGGTGCCGCGCCGTGGTCCATGCGCCGCGACGGTGGTCCGCGTTGACCTGCTCGTCCATCAGCAGCTTGAGCGCCTGGGTGCGGGTGTAGACGGTGAGATTGGGACGGTGGGAGATCGGGTGCAGGAAGGCGTCCGCCATCGACCAGCGCCGGCCGCGCTTCTGGTTGACGTGGAAATAGGCGCTGCCGGAGTTGTCACCCCGGTTGAACTCTTCTTTCGGCTCAATGCCCAGGTCGGAGGCCGCGGCCTGCCAGGCGTCCAGGATCTTCCAGCGCACCCGCGCGCGCTCGACCCGGATCTCACCATCGGCACCGTGCCACTCGTCGGCCCCGCCGAAGTAGTCCTCCAACTGCTTGTAGATCTCCAGGGTCTCGCCGGGGCGGTCGGGACCACCCCACCGCCACCGGTCATCCTCGGTGGCTTGCGCCCACAGTTCGTAGTCGCTGGCCTGCCCCCGCATGTGGATCATGGCGTTGATCGACGAGCAGCCGCCGATCACGCGGCCCCGCGCGTAGAGGATGCTCCGGTCGGCGAGACCGGGATCGGCCTCGGTCGTGAAGCCCCAGTCGGTGCGGGGGTTGGCGATCGTATAGAGGTAGCCGACCGGCACCTTGATCCAGAACCAGTCGTCTTTGCCGCCGGCCTCGACCAAGAGCACCCGATGCCCGGGGTTGGCGCTGAGCCGATTGGCCAGCAGACAGCCCGCGCTGCCCGCACCCACGATGATGAAGTCGAACTCCGCCACGCGGCTCATTGTGCGCGATTCCGCCAGCAGCCCACCAGGGGCGCCGGATTCGGCTTTCTGTTACGTCAACGCGCGAAGTCGGCAGGCCGGAACTGGCCGGCGCTGAGCTTCTCCTCGATCTCCTCGAGGCTGCGACCGGTCAGATCGGGCATGCGCATGTATACGAAGATCCAAGCGGCCACGTTGAACAACCCGTACAGCCACATCGACGGTCCGACGCCGATACTGCTGATCAGGCTGAGTAGCGTCAGCGTGATCAACAAGTTGGTGCCCCACAGCGCCGCGGACTGGGCCGCCGTGCCCGCGGGTCGCACCGCGAGCGGATAGGTCTCCGAACCGGTCAGCCAGCCCATCAGCTGCAGACCGCCGGCGTTGAAAAGCATGAACAACACCAGGCAGACGATGATGAACGGCACCGAATCCCGGCCGCTGTTGCCGGTGACGAATAGGGTGCCCAGGACGAACAGGCTCACTGCCGCGCCCGGAATCATGATCAGCGTGAGCCGACGACGACCCACCTTGTCGATGATGGACAGTCCGACAAGCTGCGCGACGAGGTAGGCCACCCCCAAGGCGACCGAAACCTGAAGGGCCACAGACTCGTCGAACCCACTATCGGTCAAGATCGTCGGAGAGTAGTAGATGATCATCTCGATGCCGCTGAGCTGCGTGAAGATTGCGATGCCGCAGCCGAGCACCAGGGCAGGCCGCACCCACGCCTTGCGTAGTCCGGACCAGCCCCGGGTTCGCGACTGCTCTTCGGCGCGGGCGAGCTCGGCCATCTCCTCGACCTCGCCGTCGATGTCGTAGTTCTCCGGCCGGACCCGTTCGAGCACCTCGCGGCCCTTGTCGCGCTCACCCTGCTTGACGAGCCACCGAGGGCTCTCCGGAAGGCGGAGCAGCAGAACCAGCATGACGACGGCGGGAACGGCAGCCGCACCGATGGACCACCGCCACGGAATCGACTCCGACGCACCTACGATGGTCGCTATCACGATGCCGACGCCGATGGCGATCTGGAAGCACAGGACGAGCCGGCCACGGTACTTGGGTGGGGCCAGTTCGGCCACGTACATGGGAGCAGTCTGCGTCGCACCGCCGACGGCGAAGCCCAGAACCAGACGACCGAGGGACAGCAGGATCGGATTCGGGGCGAACGCGCACCAGAGTGCCCCGACCGCGAAGACGACAGCGAGCATCACCAACGTGCCCTTGCGTCCGCGCTTTTCGGAGAGATGGCTGCACGCCAACGCACCGATCACCGCACCGAGGAGAATGCTGGCGGTGATGACCTGTTTCCAGGCTTCCTCGATCTCGAAGTCTCTGGTGATCTGCAGCAGGGCGCCTGAGATGATGCCGGTGTCGTAGCCATAGAGCATGCCCGATACCGCCGAAACCAAGGCGACGACAACCGCCGCCCCGGTCAGTTGACCCGGCGTGTTCTTCCGGCTCTCAGCGGATTGAGCTGCCGTGCTCTCGGAAGGCGTCATCGGCCCCGAACCTCCATCGTCGTCACACCGGCTGATCACCTCTACCCGGGGCACGCTGAAGGGAAACGCACTGTAGCAGGATGTTTGTGAGAATCATCCGTTGTCTCGCCACATGAGCACCTGCTTGAGGGGTGTGAGGTCGTAACCGTCGTCAGCGGTGAGTTCGATCTGGAACAACGTGACACCTGCCTCGCGGAAGGCATCGGCGGTATCAGGGTCCTGCCACAGCGTGGAGCGTTCGATGTCAGAGCCGTTACGGCCGAAGGTCGCAGCCAGTTCGTCGACGCGGTCGCTGGACTTACGGAATCCGTCGAGTTCCTGGAATGCGTGCCAGATGTCGGCGTGCCGGGCGATCGCGGGCAGCGACCGCTTGGGCCCGGTGCCGCCGATGAGGATCGGCAGCTTGCGCACAGGCGGCGGAACCAGTGCGGCAAGACGCTTCTCGATGCGGATCAGACTCTCGTCGAACAGATCGAAGCGCGATCCGAAGGTGCCGAACTCGTAGCCGTATGTCGTGTAGTCCTTTTCGTACCAGCCGGCCCCGAGGCCGAGGATGAGACGGCCGCCGCTGATGTGGTCAACGGTGCGTGCCATGTCGGCGAGCAGGTCCGGGTTGCGATAACCGACGCCGGTGACGAGGAGCCCGATCTCGGCGTGTGAGGTGATCTCGCCCCACGACGCGAGCGCAGTCCAGCCCTCGAAGTTGGCGACGTCAGGCTGGTCGTCGGACAGGACGGGCTTGCCGTCGACGATGGCCTCCAATGCCGGACGGTGAAAGTGGTCGTACCCGAAGATCACGTCGGCGCCGAGGTCGTCGGCGGCCAGGACGGCGTCGCGCCAGGTGCGGTAGTCGGGAGTACCGCCGGGCTGGATCTGCACGGCGACGCGGAGTGGACGGGTCATGATGGCTCCTGAGTCGGGGACGGGCGACCCTTGAGCCAAGTGCGTCGGCGGCGAGAATTATTCCGCGCCTAATTGTACTGACCTGAGAGGTTCGAGACGCGGCTGGCTGGTGGTTGACCGCCGAGTGCGGTGTGACCGCGGTGGTGATTATAGGTGTGCAGCCAGCGGGGGTATTCCTGGCAG
>JBNMQW010000025.1:0-61334 GCA_050205485.1 Mycolicibacterium vaccae
GTGGCGGTGGATGCAGAACGTTGAGATACGACAGCGGATCCGAGCATCCGGTGACGTCGACGAACCTCCCGCCCACCGAGCCGCAGAGCGTCGCCGCGGCAGTCGGTGGGTTCAGGTTCACCAACGAACCCGCGATCAGGGCCGTAGCCGCGCACAGCAGGACCTTGCGCACCCATCCTCCTTCACCTGGCCGCCGACGATGCGGTCACATTGTGACAGTCCGCCCGGTGGTCCCGCGGCCGAATTGCTTGTCGTGGCAACTTCCTGTCCACCCGCCCACGGACATCTGCACGACCAGCGCCGCAAATCGCGTAGAGACCGGCTTTCGAATTGCCTAATCGGCCCCGATCCCGGACTTCAGGTGGTGCCACGGTGGCGGGTAATTGCAGCGGCGCGTCGGCGGGCACAGCATCGTCGTCACCACGGTTCGGCAGCTCGAAGGTCGCTTCGTCTTTCGTCGCCTCCGCTATGGGAAGGCACCACCGTCACCCCCGGCCCGGGGCCGTCAACGAGACGGGCGACACCGCCGGCTGCCACGCCCTTGTGACCACCCCGCCGCGACGCCCATCACCGCCGCCTTTGCCGTAACTTGCCCTCCGCGGGCGAAACCCGAGCAAATCGGCGAATTGATGCGGTTCGCGGATAAACACGCATTAATGCCAGCAAATACGCGACTGCACGACGCTTATTACAGCACCGGAGTTGGCGGCGCAAACCATTCGTTCATGTCGTACATTCACTTCTTGTACGGGCCCGCCCGGGTTCGGAATGTGTGCGCTCAGATCGCAATAAATGCGAGGGGAATTGCGATCTGAGCGCACACTTTATTTGTCGGGCAACTGCCGGGCACTTCGGAACCGCCGGGGTTCGCCGGTCAGCGGATCCTCGAACGCCAGCTCGTGCGCCAGCAGGTGCAAGGGTGTGGAGAAGTCGTCGGCGGGGACGTCGGCGACCGTCGGATAGAGCGGGTCGCCGAGGATCGGCAAGCCCAGCGAGTTCATGTGCACGCGCAACTGGTGGGTGCGGCCCGTGCGGGGCGTCAACCGGTAGCACCCGTCGTCCACATGCTCGATCAGCGTCTCGGCGTTGGCTTCGCCGTCCTCCTCGACCGCTTGCAGCTCCCCACGCCGCTTGATGATCCGGCTGCGCACCGTCAACGGAAACGTCAGCCCCCCGGAGACGCCGGCGTGCGCCAGATAGGTCTTCTGCACGCGCCCCTGCGCGAACAGAGTCTGATAGGCGCCACGGACCTGCTGTCGGGTGGTGAACACCAACACGCCGGCCGTCAGGCGGTCCAGCCGGTGCGCGGGGCTGAGCTCCGGCAGGTCCAGCTCGCGCCGCAGCCGCACCAGCGCGGTCTGGGTGACGTGGCGTCCGCGCGGCATCGTCGCCAGGAAGTGCGGCTTGTCGACGACGACGAGGTTGTCGTCGCGGTGCAGCACCGGAACGTCGAACGGCACCTCCACCTCGTCGCGCACCTCGCGATACAGGTACACGTGCGCGCCCGGCGGCAGCACCGTCGCCGCCGTCACCGCTGAACCGTCAGCCGTGACGACCTCCCCGGCGAGCACCTTCTGCGCGGCCGCGTCACCGAACCGGTCGGCCAGCTCGACCAGCACCGCCCCACCCCGCAGCCGCACCCGAGCCGGGCCCAGCCCGTCCCGGACCGGCAACGGCGGCTGTGCCCTCCCCCAGGTCGCTGCGCGCCTACCCCCAGGGACCGGCCTCAATTCAGCGGTACCGGTTCGAGGATCTCCGCACGCGCCTCCGGCGCTGCGGCGCGCAGCGCGTCGGCGGACTCGTCGTCGGGCTGCTGCTGACTGCGCACCTCGGCGTCCACACGCGCGCAGTAGGTGTCGACCTCACGGTCGATGTCCTCGGCGGTCCAATTCAGGATCGGCGCAATCACTTCGGCGACTTCCCGCGCACAGGCCACCCCACGGTGCGGATACTCGATCGAAATCCGCATCCGCCGCGCCAGGATGTCCTCCAGGTGCAGCGCCCCTTCGGCTTCGGCGGCGTAGGCGGCCTCGACCTTCAGGTACACCGGGGCCTCGGCGATCGGCTCGAGCAGCTCCGGGCGATCCTCCGCCAGCGACAACACCTCGCCGATCAGCGATCCGTACCGGTCCAGCAGATGCCGGACCCGGTACGGGTGCAAACCGTATTGCGCTCCCACACTTTGGGTTTGGTTCACCAGCGCGAAGTAACCGTCGGCGCCCATCAGCGGCACCTTCTCGGTGATCGACGGCGCCACCCGCGTCGGGATGAACTCCGCCGCCGCGTCGATCGCGTCCTCGGCCATCACCCGGTAGGTGGTGTACTTGCCGCCGGCGATCGCGACCAACCCCGGTGCGGGCACCGCGACGGCGTGTTCCCGCGACAGCTTCGAGGTCTCCTCGCTCTCCCCCGCCAGCAGGGGACGCAGCCCCGCGTAGACGCCGTCGATGTCGTCGTGGGTCAGCGGCGTGGCCAGCACCTTGTTGACATGGCCCAAGATGTAGTCGATGTCGGCTTTCGTCGCCGCCGGATGCGCGAGGTCCAGATTCCAGTCCGTGTCGGTGGTTCCGATGATCCAGTGCGTGCCCCACGGGATGACGAAAAGCACCGACTTCTCGGTGCGCAGGATGATCGCGACCTCGCTGACGATGCGGTCCCGCGGCACCACGACGTGCACCCCCTTGGAGGCGCGCACCCGAAAACGGCCGCGCTCCTTGGACAGTGCCTGGATCTCGTCGGTCCACACCCCGGTCGCGTTCACCACCACATGGCCGCGCACCTCGGTGACCGAACCGTCCTCCGAATCACGCACCCGCACCCCGGTCACCCGGTCACCCTCACGCAGCAACGCGACCACCTGCGTCGACGTCCGCACCACCGCGCCGTAGTGCGCAGCCGTGCGGGCCACCATCATCGTGTGGCGGGCGTCGTCGACAACCGTGTCGTAATACCGGATTCCGCCGATCAGGGAACTGCGTTTGAGGCCCGGCGACAACCGCAGCGCCCCGGCACGGGTCAAATGCTTCTGCGGCGGAACCGATTTCGCGCCACCGAGCTGGTCGTAGAGCATGATGCCCGCGGCGATGTACGGCCGCTCCCAGACCCGTTTGGTCAGCGGGAACAGGAACGGCAGCGGCTTGACCAGATGCGGCGCCAACGTCGTCAACGACAGCTCACGCTCGTGCAGCGCCTCGCGCACCAGACCGAACTCGAGCTGCTCGAGATACCGCAGGCCACCGTGGAACATCTTGCTGCTGCGGCTCGACGTCCCCGACGCGAAGTCCCGCGCCTCGACCAGGGCGACCTTCAGGCCCCGGGTCGCCGCGTCCAGCGCGGCACCCGCGCCCACCACGCCACCGCCGATCACCACCACGTCGAACTGCTCGCTGCCCAACCGCTCCCAGGCGCGGGCCCGTTGCGCAGGATTGAGGAAGGTCTGCGGGGAAGGATTGCTCACGCGGGCCCTCTCGTTACTCGCCGGTATGACACCAGGCTAGACGAGGACACCGACGGCGTGCCGGTGTTGAGAGGTGCCGGACGCGCGCCGCGCACCTTCGGAACCGGTGTCAGTCCAGGTCGTCGTGGGCCATCAGGCGCCGGGCGGCCTCGACGATCGAGCCCGACAACGACGGGTACACCGACAGCGTCTGCGCCAGATCGGTCACCGAAATGCGGTTCTGCACGGCCAGCGCGATCGGCAGGATCAACTCCGAGGCGATCGGCGCGACCACCACGCCGCCGATCACCACGCCGGTCGCCGGTCGGCAGAAGATCTTCACGAAACCATGCCTGAGCAGGCTCATCTTGGCGCGCGCATTGGTGCTCAGCGGCAGCATGATCGTGCGCGCCGGCACGCTGCCGTCGTCGATCGCCGACTGCGGGATGCCCACGGCGGCGATCTCGGGACGGGTGAACGTCGCCGAGGCCACGGTGCGCAGACGGATCGGGGCCACGCCCTCGCCGAGCGCGTGGTACATCGCGATGCGCCCCTGCATGGCCGCGACCGAGGCCAGCGGCAGCAGACCGGTACAGTCGCCGGCGGCGTAGATGCCCGCGGCCGGCGTGCGCGACACGCGGTCGACGGGGATGTAGCCGCCCGGCTTGAGCTCGACACCGACGCGCTCCAAACCCAGGCCGGCGGAGTTGGGGACCGACCCCACGGTGATCAGCGCGTGACTGCCGTCGACGACGCGGCCATCGGTCATGGTGACGCGGACACCATCGTCGGTGCGGGTGACGGACTGGGCGCGGGCGTTCTTGACCAGCGTGACGCCGCGTTCGGCGAACACCTCCTCCAGCACGGCGGCGGCGTCGGAGTCCTCGTGCGGCAGGATCTGGTCGCGGCTGGCGACCACGGTCACGTCGACGCCGAGCTCGGTGTAGGCGTTGCAGAACTCCGCGCCGGTGACGCCGGACCCGACGATCACCAGGTGCCTGGGCAGCTCTTTGAGGTCGTAGACCTGCCGCCACGTCAGGATCCGCTCGCCGTCGGGCTCGGCGTTGGGCAGCACGCGGGGGCTGGCGCCGGTGGCGATCAGCACCACGTCGGCCTTGAGCACCCCGACCTTGCCGTCGTGGGTGGTGACCTTCACCCGGTGACTGGCCATGCCGGGCACGTCGTCGACGAGCTCGCCGCGCCCCTGCAGGATCGTCACGCCCTGGTTGAGCAGCTGGCTGCCGATGTCGGCCGACTGCGACGCGGCCAACGTCTTGACGCGGTTGTTGATCTGCATCAGCGAGATCGGCGCGTCGTCGATGCTCAGGTCGAAACCCAGGCCGCCCGCGCGGCGCAGCTCGGTGCGCACCCCGGTCGAGGCGATCAGCGTCTTGGACGGCACGCAGTCATAGAGCACGCAGTTGCCGCCAAGACCATCGGAGTCGATCACGGTCACCTGGGTGACGTCTCGGCCGTGCCCGGCGGCCACCAGCGCCGCCTCGTAGCCCGCCGGTCCGCCGCCGATGATCACGATGCGCGTTACCACCGCTCCAACCTATCGCGAAGACGATGCGATTAAGCTTTGCGCGTGCCGCTCTACGCCGCCTACGGATCGAATATGCATCCCGAACAGATGCTGCAGCGCGCTCCTCACTCCCCGATGGCGGGAACGGGCTGGCTGCACGGCTGGCGGCTGACGTTCGGCGGGGCCGACCTCGGCTGGGAGGGGGCCCTGGCCACCATCGTCGAGGACCCCGACTCCAAGGTGTTCGTCGTGTTGTGGGACATGACGAAAGAGGACGAGGAAAACCTCGACCGCTGGGAGGGCTCCGAGCTCGGCGTGCACAAGAAGATCCGCTGCCGGGTGGAGCGGCTGTCCTCGGACACCGACACCGACCCTGTGCTGGCGTGGCTGTATGTGGTGGACGCCTGGGAGGGCGGCCTGCCGTCGGCGCGATATCTGGGAGTGATGGCCGACGCGGCCGAAATCGCCGGGGCGCCAGCCGATTACGTGCACGACATCCGGACCCGTCCGGCCACCAACGTGGGCCCGGGTTCGTCGGGCTAGCTCACTTGTTGTGGCTCACCTTGTTATGGCGAGCGCGCGTGTCTGCCCCTCGACACGCCGCACGGGGCGCGCATTTTGCGCACCCTCACGCCGCCCGAGCGTCACGAAGCTGCCAACCGATGCGCGCCACCAACTCCCACGCACGGAGCCGCACGTCCTCGAACACGATCGGCACCACCGTCCACCCCACGTCCATCAACGCGGCCTGACGGCGCCGATCCCGGAACATCGCTTCCGGGTCCGAATGCCAATCCAGCCCGTCGTACTCCGCGGCCACCATCACGTCGGGCCACGCGAAGTCCAGCCGACGCAGCTCCCCGTTTCCGTCGATGAGTTCGTACTGCAGCTCCGGCAGCGGCAGACCGCCGTCGATCATCACCAGCCGCGCCTCGCTTTCCATCGGTGACTCCGACCGTGGGTCGGCCCGCGGGAGCAGCTCACGCACCGCGACGATCCCCCGGCGACCTTTCTGCTCGATGGCCGCGCGCCACAGGTCCGGCAGTGTGCAGGTGCCGCTGCGCAGTGCCGCATCGAGCGTGGCCATCGCCCGGCCGCGCCGGAGGCTGCGCGCGACCTCGACGGCGGTCCATGCCGGACTGGTGACGCGCCGCCCGTCGACCAGCACCAGCGGCGACCCGTCGCGGCGGTGCACCACCAGACCGTCCGCGTCGCGCAGCGCGCAGCCCGGCGGGTTGAGGACATGCAATTCGGCGGGTTGCTCGGTGTCGAAACCGTGCACCGCGGCCGCCGTGCCCAGACACGCCGCGACCGGCCGGCCCGCCGAGAGGTCCAGTCCACGCAGCCGGTGCAGATCCGTCGGCTCGCCGAGGCAGTAGACGCCATGCCAGATGCGCTCCAGCACACCGGATTCAGCGAGGGCCTCGAAGCGGCGGCGGGTGAGGTGCCGCAGGATCTGGCCGGAGGTCGCCACACCACCTTGGACTGCGAACAGTCGCTGAAGTTCGTCGTTCACGAATTCCATGCTGTGGTCCCCGCGGGCGGCGGGGACGCAGCAGTCGGTCCCGCTGGGGATCAATCCGCGTCTGGGGATGACGTGCGCGGCGCGAGCGCGCGCAAAATGCCGTCCCCGCACGGCGTGTCCGCGCACAAACACGCGCGCTCGCCGAAACTAGCCGGGGACGTTCTCCGGGGTGGGATCATCCGACGCCGGCCGCGGACGAGGCTTGGGCCAGGGCACCGGGACCGGGCGGTAGCGGATGTTCTGCGGCCACCAGAACCAGCGGCCCAGCAGGGCCGCGATGGACGGCGTCATGAACGACCGGATCACCAGCGTGTCGAAGATCAGACCCATGCCGATGGTCGTGCCGACCTGGCCGATGATGGTCAGGTCACTGACCGCCATCGTCATCATCGTCAGCGCGAACACCATGCCCGCCGCGGTCACCACCGAACCGCTGCCGCCCATCGTCCGGATCAGGCCCGTCTGCACGCCGGCATGGACCTCCTCCTTCAGCCGGGACACCACCAGAAGGTTGTAGTCCGCGCCGACCGCCAACAGGATGATCACCGCCATCGGCAACACCATCCAGTGCAACTCGATGCCCACGATGTGTTGCCACACCAACACCGAGAGCCCGAACGACGCACCCAGCGACAGCACCACCGTGCCGACGATCACCGCCGCGGCGATGATCGCGCGCGTCAGGATCAGCATGATGATGAAAATCAGTCCGATAGCCGCGATTCCGGCGATCAGCAAGTCGTAGCGGGTGCCGTCGGCCATGTCCTTGAAGGTCGCGGCGGTACCACCGAGGTAGATCTTCGAGCCTTCCAGCGGGGTGCCCTTGACCGCTTCCTTGGCCGCGGTGCGCAGCGCGTCGATCTTCTCGATTCCGTCCGGGGACAACGGATCCCCTTCGTGAGCGATGATGAACCGCACCGCGTGCCCGTTGGGCGAGATGAACTGCTCGATACCGCGCTGGAAGTCGGCGTTGTCGAACGCCTCCGGCGGCAGGTAGAACGTGTCGTCGTTCCAGGCGTCGTTGAAGGCATCACCCATGGCGGTGGAGTCATCGCGCATCGCCGCCATCTGTTCCTGCTGCCCGTTCTGGGTTTGGTACATCTTCAGCATCATCTGCTGCTGCGAGCGCATGGACTCGATCTGCGACGGCATCAACGCGATCAACTCGGGCATCAGCGCGGCCATCCGCTCCATGTCCGGCAGCATCTCCTGAATGCTGTCGGTCATGGTGTTCATCCCGTCGATCATGTCGAACAGCGATCGCATCGACCAGCAGACGGGAATGTTGTAGCAGTGCGGTTCCCAGTAGAAGTAGTTGCGGACCGGCCGCACGAAGTCGTCGAGATCGGCGATGTGGTCCCGCAACTCGACGACGTTGACCGTCATGTCGCGCATCTTGACGACCAAGGAGTTGGTGATGCCGGACATCTCCGTCATCAGCGACTGCATCTTCTCCATCGTGTTGATGGTCTTCTGCAGTTCCTCGGCCTGGAGCAGCATGTCGTCCATCCGGTCCAACATGTACTTCTCGTTGAGGTCCTGCGTGCCGCCCTGCCGGCTCATCATGTACGGGATCGACGTGCTCTTGATCGGTTTGCCGTCCGGGCGCGTGATCGTCTGCACCCGGCCGATGCCCTCCACGGCGAACAACGCCTTGGCGATCTTGTCGATCACGATGAAGTCGGCCGAGTTCCGCAGATCGTGGTCGGTCTCGACCATGACGACCTCGGGGTTCAGCCGGGCCGGTGAGAAGTGCCGCTCCGCGGCGGCGTAGCCGACGTTGGACTGGATGTCGTCGGGCAGGTAGTTCCGGTCGTTGTAGCTGGTCTGGTAGCCGGGCAACGCCAGCAGCCCGATCAGCGACACCAGCACGCTCGCCGCCAGGATTGCGCCCGGCCACCGCACCGTGAGCGCGCCCATCTTGCGCCAGCCCCGCACCCGCATCGCGCGCTTGGGCTCGAGCAGTCCGAACCGGCTCGCGACGGTCACCAGGGCGGGTCCGAACGTCATCGCCACCGCGATGAGCACCAGCATGCCCAGCGCCAGCGGCACACCCAGGCTCTGGAAGTACGGCAGCCGGGTGAAGCTCAGACAGAACGTCGCACCGGCGATCGTCAGGCCGGAGCCGACGATGACGTGCGCGGTGCCGCCGAACATCGTGTAGTAGGCCTCTTCGCGCGTGGCCCCGGTGCCGCGCGCCTCCTGGTAGCGGCCGATCAGGAAGATCGCGTAGTCCACCGCGATGGCGATGGCCAGGGTGACCAGCAGGCTGGTCGCGAAGGTGGACAACCCGATGATGTCGTGGAAGCCGAGGAACGCGACCGCGCCGCGGACCGTCATCAAGCTCAGCCCGACCATCACCAGGATCAGCAGCGTGGTGACGATCGAGCGGAAGAACAGCAGCAGCATGATCGTGATGACGAGGAATGTCAGCGCCTCGACGAAACGCATGCTGCTGTGGCCGGCCTCCTCCTGTTCGGCGGCCAGCGCGGACGCGCCGGTGACGTGGGCTTGCACCCCCTCCGGCGGCTGGCTTTCGGCCACCAGCTCCTGCACGGCGCGCACCGACTCGTTGGCCAGCGCCTCACCCTGGTTGCCCGCGAGGTAGACCTGGAAGTAGGTGGACTTGCCGTCGGCGCTCTGGGCGCCGGCCGCGGTCAGCGGATCGCTCCACAGGTCCTGCACGTGCTCGACGTGCTTGGTGTCGGCCTCCAGCGAGGCGATCAGGTCGGCGTAATAGGCGCGGGTGTCGTCGCCGAGGGCCTCGTCGCCCTCCAGCACGATCATCACCGAGCTGTTGGACTCGTACTCCTCGAAGACCTCGCCGATGCGCTGCATCGAGATGACCGCGGGCGCGTCGTCCGGGCTCATCGAAACCGAGCGCAGCTTGCCGACCTCTTCGAGCTGCGGAACCGAGATGTTGAAGAACGCCGCGACCGCGATCCAGATCAGGATCAGCGGGATGGACGCGAGTCGGATGATCCGGGCGATGCCGTAGAAGTGCGGCTTGGGCCCGTCCACCGGCGACTCCTCCAGAGATTCACTCGAAAGTCGTTACGGCACAGCCGCCTTCGACAGGTACGCGGGAAAGTATCTAGATACACTAAGCCAATCGGCTAACTGATGACAAGCCGACCGGCTAAGTAGTGATCTGCGGCGGGTCTACACAGCACAGTGATCTGGGTTACAGTTCCGGGCGGCACGAGGGGGATCGAATGGCCAAACCGGTCGCGACGAGAGGCTTCGCGCGGGAGCGCGTGCTCGACGCCGCTCTGGAACTGTTCGCCGACCACGGCGTCAGCGGCACCTCCCTGCAGATGATCGCCGACCGGCTCGGCGTCACCAAGGCCGCCGTCTACTACCAGTTCCACTCCAAGGACGAGATCGCGCTGGCCGTGGTCAAGCCCGTGTTCGACGACATCGAGCACCTGCTGCGCATCAGCGAGACGCTGCCGACGGTCCAGACGCGGCGGGAGGTCTCGGCCAGCGGCCTGGTCGAGCTGATCATCCGGCACCGGCGGGTCTCCGGCGTGTTCTACGGGGACCCGACCGTGCACCACCTGCTGGAGAGCCACGACGGGTTCCGGCGTCTCGGGGAGCGCCTGGCCGACGTGTTGCTCGGCCCGGAGCCCGACACGACGACGCGGGTCGCGATCTCGCTGCTGTCGGCCGGGATCCACGGCTGTGTCACCGACCCCGGGATCAGCGACCTGTCCGATGCCGAGCTGCTCGATGTCCTGCTGGGTCTGACGAAGACCTTCCTGGGGGCGTGCGTGCCGGTGACCCCGACGACCTAGGCGCCGCCGGCGAGGGCGCGCTGAATGCCCGCAAATGCCGGCGTGGCGACGCGCAGACACGCGCGCTCGCGGAAATCAGCCGGCCGCGTGGTCGACGATGTTGACCATCAGACGCACCCCGACGCCGAGGGCGCGCTCGTCGAGGTCGAACGTCGGCTGGTGCAGATCCAGCTGCGGGCCCCGACCGCTCCACACGCCGAGGCGGGCCATCGCGCCGGGCACCTCCTCGAGATACCAGGAGAAGTCCTCGCCGCCGCCGGACTGGCGGGTGTCGGCCAGCACGTCCGGCCCGATCGCCTCGATCGCGTGGGTGAGGATCCGCGTGGACACCTCTTCGTTGACCACCGGCGGCACGCCCCGGCGGTACAGCACCGTGTGCTCGATGCCCAACGGCGCCAGCAGCGACGAAACCGTCTCGCGCACAATGCCTTCCAGCGTCAGCCAGGTGTCTCGGCTGGCAGTGCGGATGGTGCCGGCCAGCGTGCCGGTCTGCGGGATGGCGTTGGCCGCGACGCCGGCGTTGACCGCGCCCCACACCATCACCGTGCTGTTACGCGGGTCGATCCGCCGCGACAGCACCCCGGGCACCCCGGTGATCAGCGTGCCCAGCCCGTAGACCAGATCGCTGGTCAGGTGCGGACGCGACGTGTGCCCGCCCGGCGAGTGCAGGGTCACCTCGATCTGATCGGCCGCCGAGGTGATCGGCCCCGGACGCACCGCGACCCGCCCGACGGCCAGCCGCGGATCGCAGTGCAGCGCGAAGATCCGCGACACCCCGGTCAGCGCACCGGCCGCGATCGCGTCCAGCGCCCCGCCCGGCATCAACTCCTCCGCGGCCTGGAACAGCAGCCGCACCCCGACCGGCAGCTCGGGCGCCGAGGCCATCGCCATCGCCGCACCCAGCAGGATCGCGGTGTGCCCGTCGTGCCCGCAGGCATGCGAAACCCCCGGCACCAGCGACGAAAACGGCGCGCCGGTGCGCTCATCCATCGGCAGCGCGTCCATGTCGGCGCGCAGCGCCACCCGCGGCCCATGCTCGGGCCCGAAATCACACGTCAGCCCCGTCCCACCGGGCAGCACCTTCGGGTTCAGGCCGGCGTCGGCCAGCACCGACGCCACGAACTGCGTCGTCTGGAACTCCTGGCGGCCCAGCTCGGGATGCTGATGCAGGTGCCGGCGCCACCCGACCAAATCGTCGTAGTGCGCCGAGAGCCACCGCGCGGCCGCGTGCGCCAACACACTCATGAGGTCCGCCTGTACTGCCGTTCCAGCACCCGGTCCCGCTCGGCGGGCGTCTCGGCCAGCGCGACGACGGTGCGCGCCAGCATCACCGCGCCCTCCACCACCGCGGTGTCCGCGCTCGCCGACACCGCGGCCGCGGTGAACTCGGGCTGATGGATCGACGCACCTCCGGAGTCGACGCCGACCACCGGATGGATGCCCGGCATCACCTGCGTGACATTGCCCATGTCGGTACTGCCCAGGGGCAACGAGGCCTCCAATTCCGCCGGCAGCGGGTTGCGCCCCATCCGCGTCATCTCCTCACGCACCGTCGCCGACAGCCAGGGGTCGGGCGTCAGCTCCGCGTACGCCGGGGCGGTCTCGTCGACGACGTGCTCGCAGCCCGTGGCGACCGCGCCCGCAGCGAAGCACCCCGCCATCCGGGATTCCAACTCGTGCAACGATTCCGAGTTCGTCGCCCGCATCGTGTAGTGCAGTTCGGCGAGTGCCGGGATCACGTTGGCGGCGTGACCGCCGTGCGTGACGATGCCGTGCACCATCTGCCCGGGCGCCAGCTGCTGCCGCAGCAGCCCGATCGCCACCTGCGCGACGGTGGCCGCGTCTGCGGCGTTGAGACCCAGATACGGCGCGACCGCCGCGTGCGACTCGCGCCCGATATAGCGGATCGTCACCTCCGACAACGCCAACGAACGCGCCGCGGCGATGTCGATCGGACCGGGATGCAGCATCACCGTCGCGGCGACGTCGTCGAACAGCCCGGCGTCGAGCATCAGCACCTTGCCGCCGCCGGACTCCTCGGCCGGCGTGCCGAACAGCACCACCGTCAGACCGAGCTCGTCGGCGACCTCGGCCAGCGCCAGCGCGGTGCCGACCGCCGACGCGGCGATGATGTTGTGACCGCACGCGTGCCCGATCTCGGGCAGCGCGTCGTACTCGGCGCAGATCCCGACCACCAGCGGGCCACTGCCGAACACCGCCCGGAACGCCGTGTCCAGCCCCGCCACCCCGGCCTCCACCTCGAAGCCGCGCTCGGCGACCAGCGCCTGCGTCTTGGCACAACTGCGGTGTTCGGTGAAGGCCAGCTCCGGCTCGGCGTGGATCGAATGCGAGAGCTCGATCAGGTCGCCGCGGCGCCGGTGCACAGCGTCTTCGACGCGGGGCGCGGCGGCAGTGGGCATGAAGGTCAGTATCGCACTCCCCGGCCGGCGCGCTCCGCCGTCCCTTGGAGACCGTCCGGTGACACCGACCCCGTCTAAGCTGCCGGTCGTGGACGCACTCGCCGCTGATGCCGCCGCCGCACTGGCCGAACGCACCGGCATCGACCGCCACGACGTCGCGGTCGTCCTGGGCTCCGGGTGGGCACCGGCCGCCGCGCGGCTCGGGGAGCCGGCCGCGGTGGTCGCGATGGCCGACCTGCCCGGCTTCACCCCGCCCAGCGCGCAAGGCCACGGCGGACAGGTGCTGTCACTGCGCATCGGAGACCACCGGGTGCTGGTCCTGCTCGGCCGGATCCACGCCTACGAGGGCCACGACCTGCGCCACGTCGTGCACCCCGTGCGCACCGCGTGCGCGGCCGGCGTGCACACCGTGGTGCTCACCAACGCCGCCGGCGGGCTGCGCAGCGACTTCCGAGTCGGCCAGCCCGTGCTGATCAGCGACCACCTCAACCTCACCGGCCGCTCCCCGCTGGTGGGTGCCCGGTTCGTCGACATGGTCGACGCGTACTCCCCGCGGCTGCGTGACGTGGCCCGCACGATCGACCCCGACCTCGCCGACGGCGTCTACGCCGGGCTGCCGGGCCCGCAGTACGAGACCCCCGCCGAGATCCGGATGCTGCGCACACTCGGGGCGGACCTGGTCGGGATGTCGACGGTGCACGAGACGATCGCGGCACGGGAAGCCGGCGCCGAGGTGCTCGGGGTGTCGCTGGTGACCAACCTGGCCGCCGGGATGACCGGCCAGCCGCTGAGCCACGCCGAGGTGCTCGAGGCCGGTCGTCAGTCGGCGGAGCGGATGGGCTCGCTGCTGGCGTCGGTGATCGAACGCCTCTGAGACCGGCCGCTGATCCACGCCACCCCACGGGCCAGCAGCGGGGCGCAGAACAGCATCAACAGGATGCGGATGACCTGCGCGGCGATCACGAAGGTGACGTTCACCCCGGTCTCGGCGGCGGTGGCCAACACGGCGTAGACCCCGCCCGGGCTGGTCGCCAGATACCCCTCCAGCGGCGAGACCCCCGCGACGTGAGCCAACACGACACCCAGCCCGGCGGTCGCCACGCCGAGCGCGACGATCAGCACCACGGCCAGCCAGAGCAGCCGCCCGACTGCGCGCAGCGACTCCCGGGTGAACGCCAACCCGGCCTGCCACCCGATCAGCACGTAGGCGACGTGCACCAGCACCTCGGGCACCGTCAGCCCGAAGTCGTAGCCGGTCAGCTCCAGCACGACGGTCAGCGCCAGCGGACCCAGCAGTCCAGCCCCCGGGAGCCGGACCCGGCGCGCCAGGAAGCCCCCGGCGACCACCAGACCGATCAGCATCGGCAGGCTCAGATACCAGGGTTGGCCGCCCGCGCGCTCGACGGTGCCGCGCGAGGTGTCGGCGTGGAAGACCAGCGTCACGACGACCGGCATCGACGCGGTGATCAGCGCGACGCGCAGGTACTGCACCACCGCCACCACCCGCTCGTCACCGCCCAGTTCACGGGCGATGGCGACCAGCCCCGACGCGCCGCCGGCCACCAGCGCCAGCGACCCGGTCAGCGCGGTGACGTCGCGGCGCAGGCCCAGCAGCACACCGGCCAGCACACTGAGCGCCAACGTGGCCACCGCGACGGCGACCACGATCGGCCAGTCCGCGCCCAGCGTCGCGAGCGCGTCCTGCTCGACCATCGTGCCGATGTAGACGCCGAGCACCCCCTGGGCGGCCACCCCCAATGGGCGCGCGACCCGGCGCGGAGCGGACGTGGCCAGCGCGAAGACGATCCCCACCACCAGCGCGGCGAACAGCGCCGCCGACGGCACCCCGAGCAACGTCAGCGGCACCGTCGCCGCGGCCGTCGCCAACGCCGGCACGGCCCAGCCCAGGATCGTTCGCACCCGTCCTGAATACCCGCCGGGCACACTGTCGGCATGATCTCGGTGCAGCAGTGGCTGGCCCACGACCCCGATCCCGGCGCGGCCGCCGAACTGGCGGCCTGCAGCGAGTCCGAGCTTGCCGACCGGTTCGCCCGCACGCTGAGCTTCGGCACCGCCGGGTTGCGCGGCCCGCTGCGCGCGGGACCCAACGGCATGAACCTGGCGGTGGTGCTGCGGGCCACCTGGGCGTTGGGCACGGTGCTCACCGAGCGCGGTCTGGTCGGTTCGGAGGTGGTGGTCGGCTACGACGCCCGGCACCGGTCAGCCGAGTTCGGCCGGGCGGTCGCTGAAGTGCTTGCCGCGCAGGGCTTCTCGGTGACGCTGATGTTCGCGCCGGTGCCGACGCCCGCGGTGGCGTACGCAGTGCGCGCGCTGGGCGCCGCGGCCGGGGTGCAGATCACTGCCTCCCACAACCCGCCGACCGACAACGGCTACAAGGTGTACCTGTCGGGCGGGCTGCAGATCGTCTCACCCACCGACCGGGAGATCGAGGCGGCCATCGCCGTGGCCCCGTTCGCCGACGAGATCGCCCGCACCCCGGTGCCGGCGTCCGGAGCCGACCTGGCGCGCCGCTATGTCGAACGCGCCGCCACGGTGCGGCGCACCGCCGATCCGCTGCGCGTTGCGCTGACCCCGATGCACGGCGTGGGCGGCGACTACGCACTCGACGCGCTGGCGCTGGCCGGCATCGACGACGTCCACGTCGTCGCCGAGCAGTTCGCCCCCGACCCGGACTTCCCGACCGTCGCGTTCCCCAACCCCGAGGAGCCCGGCGCGACGGATCTGCTGCTGGCGCTGGCCGCCGACGTCGACGCCGACCTGGCGATAGCGCTGGACCCCGACGCCGACCGGTGCGCGATCGGCGTCCCCACCCCGGCCGGCTGGCGGATGCTCTCCGGCGACGAAACCGGTTGGCTGCTCGGCGATCATCTACTGTCGCGCTGCGATGCATCCACCGCGGTGGTGGCCAGCACCGTGGTGTCGTCGCGGATGCTGGTGGCGATCGCCGCCGGGTACGGCGCCCGGCATGTCGAGACGCTGACCGGCTTCAAGTGGCTGGCCCGCGCCGACGAGGACATCGACGGCACCCTGCTCTACGCCTACGAAGAGGCGATCGGGCACTGCGTGGACCCCGACGCGGTGCGCGACAAGGACGGCATCAGCGCCGCGGTGCTGGCCTGCGATCTGGTGGTGGCGCTGCGCGAGCGCGGCGCCACCGTCCTCGACGCGCTCGACGAGCTGGCCCGCCGGCACGGCGTCCACAGCACCACCGCCGTCACCCGCCGGGTGGACTCTCCCGCCGAAGCGGCCACGCTGATGCAACTCCTCCGCGACGAACCCCCTAGAGCCGTCGCGGGTTTCGACATTGCCGCCCAGGACTTGCTGCCGCGCACCGATGCGCTGGTGTTCACCGGTGGTGACGCCGCGACATCGGTGCGGGTGGTGGTGCGTCCGTCGGGAACCGAGCCGAAACTCAAGTGCTACATCGAGGTTCGCTGCGGCGGAGAGGTCGGCCCGGCGCGGCGGCATGCCGCCGAGGTCCAGGACGCGGTCGCGGCCGCCGTGCGCACCTGGCCCTAGCTCCGGTCAGTCCTCCGGTGCCGGACGCACCCGGGACTGATGCACCTTCAGCGCCAGTTGCAGCGGGAACCATTCGGAGGGCTCCATCACGTCGATGCCGCTGAGGTTGGCGGCGCGGGTCAATCGCTGCGTCAGGGTGTTGCGGTGCACGAACAGCTCACGGCTGGCGACACTCTGGCTGCGATAATGCAGGAACACCGCCAGCGTCTCGAGTAACTCGGTGCCCCGAACCCGGTCGTACTCGGCGATCCGCGCGATCGCCGTGGCGTAGCGGTCCCGGATCGAGTCGACTCCGGAGACCCGCATCAGCAGCAGGTGATGCCCGACGTCGTCGAGGGTGAACACCCCGTTGGGGTTGTCCAGACGGCCGCCGATCGCCATCGCCTCGCGGGCCTCGGCCAGCGCGCTGCGCAGATCCGCCAGGGCGGACACCGGTTTGGACACCCCGAAGGTGACCGCGTGCCCGGCTGCGCGGAGCCGCGAACACACCTCGAGCAACGGCGCCCGCAGGCCGTCGACCGATTCGTCGTCGCCCTTCCACGGCACCACCGCGACCGTCTGGTGCGGCGTCGTCGCATACAGGCTGCCCCGCGGCAGGACCGCACTCTTGGCCAGTAACTCCCCGAGCGCCGGGGTGAGCGGGCGGGTCTCGCCGCGGCGCATCGCCACGGTGGAGACACTGCCGACCACGAAGACGTGGCCGGCAGCGGCGGTGTCCAGCCCGACCGCCGCGGCGCGGCGCCGCAACTCCTCGGCGTTGAGCCGGCCGAGGGTCAGGTCGCGCAGGAACCAGTTCAGCCTGTTGCGGGACGCGAGTTCGTCGGTGAGCAGCGCCAGCCGGATCGCCACGGCCGCCTGGTGTGCGACCGCCCCGGCCAACGCGGTCTCGGCGGTGGTGAACCGTCGGGCGCTGAGCCGGTAGCAGGCCAGGACACCGAACTCCTCGGCACCGACCCGGACCGGACAACTGGTCACCGCCCCGGCGACTCCGTCGAACGCGCGGTTGATCAGCTGCGCCGCGCTGCGCCAGTCGGTGATCCCGTTGCGGACATCCTTGTCGACGGTGAGCAGTTCGGTGCGCAGTGCCTCGGCCTCGGTGCCCGCCGCATCGGTGAGCACCTTCATGTGCATCCGATCCGCGCCCGACGGATCCGTCACGAACACGACCGCGACGTCGACTTCGGCTGCTCTGGTGAGGAATTCGACGGCGAAGTCCATCGTCGAGCCCGTCGACGTCCCGGAAGCCACCATCGAGGCCAGCTCGGTGAGTCCTTCGGCCACGACGGTCAGCCGGCTGTTGGTCCGACGTTCCCGGGCGGTGTCGAACACCGGCGCGACGAGTGCGGCCATCCGTTCGACGAAAGCCACCTCCCCCGGATCGAAACGGTGACCGGTGGTGGCCCAGACGGTGATACAGCCCAGCGGCTCCGCGCGCGACGACACGATCGGCACCGAGAAGATGGCGCCGAACCGCTCCTCACCGATCCCGGGATAGGCCAGGAAGCGGGGATCCTGCGCAGGTTCGTCGGCCACCAGGTAGCTCTGCTTGGTGGCGGCCACCCACCCGGTGACGCCGTCACCGTAGGCCAACCGGAGTTCCCCCACGAACTCCGCGGCGGGGCTTTCGGTGGCACCGGTCAGGACGAGTTCCTTCGCGGCGGTGTCGTAGACGTAGGAGTAGACATCCCGATTGTCCCGGCCCGCCTGGATCGCCACGGCGACCTCCTGGGCCACCACCGACACGTCGTCGGTGGAAGCCAGGACCCGGGCCATGTGCTCGACAGCCCGCAACTCCACCTGGGCCAGCGGTTCATCGGCCATGGCCCACGGTGATTCGCCGGCCGCGGAGGTGGGGCTCATCGGCGGCAACTCAGACCCGGGTGAAATAGCGTCCGGTTTCCCAGTCACTGACAGCCTCCCGGTGGCGGTCGCGCTCCCACACCCGGGACGCGAGGTAGTGGTCGACGAACGCGTCGCCGAACGCCGCACGCGCGGGGCCGCTGCACGCGAACGCATCGACGGCCTCGGCCAGCGAGCTCGGCAACGGCGCACCGTCACCCTCGTACGCGTTGCCGAGAACCGGTGCGGGTGGCTCCAATTCGTTCTCGACGCCGTGCAGTGCCCCGGCCACACAGGCCGCCAGCGCCAGATACGGGTTCGCGTCGGCCCCGGGTACCCGGTTCTCCATCCGGCAGGACGGTTCGTCGACGGCCAGGACGCGCAGCGCGGCGGTGCGGTTGTCGGTGCCCCACACCGCCGACACCGGCGACCAGGATCCCGGCACCCGCCGCTTGTAGGAGTTGACCGTCGGGCAGTACAGCGCGGTGAAGTCGCACATCGTCGCCAGCTGGCCGGCGACCGCGTGCCGCAGCAACGGCGCCGGGCCGTCACCGCTCCACATCGCGTTGCGTGCCGGGTTGTCCAGCGGCTGCATGCTCTGGTGGATGTGCGCGCTGGAACCCGCGGCCTCGGTGGTCACCTTCGCCATGAACGTGGCGAGATAGCCGTGCTGCTCGGCGATGCGCCGGACACCGTTCTTGTAGATCGCCACCCGGTCGGCAGTCGTCAGCACGTCGGCGTGTTCGATGTTGATCTCGAGCTGACCCGCACCGTACTCGGTGTTGGAGGCCAGAATCGGGATACCGCAGCCGCGCATGCCGTCCCGGATCGCACCGATGACGTGTTCGAGGGCGCTGTGCCGGTTCAGGCTGAACGTCGCGATGCCCGGCGCCGCCGGCGTGAGGTCGCGGTAGCCCTTCGCCGCTGCGGACTCCGGTGTCTCGCTATACAGGTAGAACTCGAGTTCGTATCCCGCGGTGAACCGGTAGCCCAGCGCCGCGGCGCGCTGCACCTGCCGGGCCAGGACGGTGCGCGGCACCACGGGCACCTCCGTGCCGTCGGTGTGCACCACATCGCACAGCACCAACGCGTGGCCGGGTTCCCACGGCAACGGTCGCAGCGTGGCGAGGTCGGGCATCAGGACGACATCGGAATAGCCGGTATGCCAACCGGATACGGTGAAGCAGTCCATCAACGTGTCCGTGACGTCCCAGCCGAAGACGATGTTGGGGATCGACGACCCCCGTCGCGCGATCGAGTCGAGGAAGAAGTCGGCGGGCACGACCTTGCCCCGGAGCTGGCCGTCGATGTCGGTCATCCCGAACTGCACCGTGGAGATCTGATGGCGGTCGAACAGTGCGCGGACAGCGTCCATCGTGGGCTGCGCGTGTCCGTTCGTCGAATCGGTCGGCGCGGTTCCGGGCGGTGCATCGGTCATGACCGATCTCCTTCCGAAGGAACGGTGTGCGCGCTGCGCGGCGCCGGGATCGACGGCGTTTCGTGGGCCCGGCCAACGTAACCCGGCGCCGTCGACGAGGTCTGCGTGCAGCATGTCCATAGTTTCATGTCAGGCCTGGTTAGGGCCTTGTTCGGCGACATAGCTTCTGCTCACGACCGACGCCGTGACGGTCGCCACCGGGAGCGGAGGACGCCGGCATGCCGAAGTGGGGTGAACTGGACCGCGACGAGGTTGCCGCGGCGGCCCGGTCGGGTGCGGTCGCAGTATTGCCGATCGGCGCGATCGAACAGCACGGAGCTCACCTTCCCACCGGCACCGACACCCTGCTGGCCAGCGCGGTCGCCGACGCGGCCGTCGAACGCACCGGAGACATCGCCCTTCCGCCCGTCGCCTACGGCTGTTCGCTCGGGCACACCGCGCACTGGCCCGGCACGCTGTCGCTGTCGGTGGCGACGCTGACCTCGGTCGTCAACGACATCGGACGCTGGGTCGCCGCCTCGGGCTTCCGGAAGCTCGTGGTGGTCAACTCCCACGCGACCAACGGCCCCTCCGCGCAGAGCGCCCTTCTCACGCTGCGTCACGAACACCCTTTGTTGCGAACATGTTTCGTGTCGCTCTACGACGTCAACGCGCAGGCGCACGCGGGCTACTTCAGCGACGCCGACGATCCGCACGCGAACGTCGCCGAAACGTCGATGGTGCTGCACCTCGACGCGAAGCTGGTCACCCTCTCGCGTGCGGTCGACGAAGAGGACCGCACCTGCACCCGGGTGTTGAACTACCCGATGCCCGACACGACCCACAGCGGTGTCGTCGGCCGGCCCACGTCGGCCACCGCATCTGCCGGGGCAGCCCTCTTCGGCGTGATCGTCGACGGGATCACCGAGTTGCTGCAGCAGGTCCGGGCCGAGACCGGCCCCTTCGACGACTGGCCGGCAGCACCGCCGGCGGCCGACCCATACCCACCTATGAAAGGAACACCATGAACCTTCGACTCCGCAGCCTCGCCACCACCGCCGCCGCAGCCGCGGCGTTCCTCGCCACCGTCGCGCCGGGCGGCTCGGCGCACGCACAGCCGGCCGAGGTCAAGAACATCGTGCTGGTGCACGGCGCCTTCGCCGACGGATCCGGGTGGCGCGGCGTCTACGACGAACTGGTCACCCGCGGATACCGGGTGACCATCGTGCAGAACCCGCTCACCTCGCTGGCCGACGACGTCGCCGCCACCCAGCGCGTACTCGACCGGCAGGACGGCCCCACGCTGCTCGTCGGGCACTCCTACGGCGGCACCGTCATCACCTCCGCCGGAGTCGACCCCAAGGTGACCGGGCTGGTCTACGTTTCGGGACTGGCACCCGACGCCGGCGAGACCACCAGCCAGCAGTACGCCGACTACCCCACCCCGCCCAGCTTCGTCATCGAAACCGGCTCGGACGGCTTCGGATTCGTGAACATGGAGAAGTTCAAGGCCGGCTTCGCCGGTGACACCAGCGACGAGGTGGCCGCGTTCCTGCGTGACTCACAGGTGCCGATCAACATGTCGATCTTCAACGACACCCTCACCCAGGCCGCCTGGCGGAGCAAGCCCAGCTGGGCCGTCGTCGCCACCCAGGACGAGGCGATCGATCCGAGGATGCTGCGCCAGACCGCCGAACGGATCGGCGCCCAGATCACCGAGATCGACGCCAGTCACGTCGTTTTCCTCACCCACCCCCGCGCCGTCGCCGACGTGATCGACCGCGCCGCCAAGGAATCCGCTCAGTTGTGAGGCGGCCCAAGGTGGTTGCAGCGGTGCCTGGTTAGCGCGTCCACGCAGCGCGACGCTGGTCCCATGGGCGTCGAGAACGACAACGGTGGCGAATTACTCAAGCGGACAATGCTTTCCATCGCACGAACCGCGATCTTCGCAGCGCTGCTGCTGTCCCTGGTGGTGTATGTGCTGTGAGCATTCGCCGCTCGTCAGCAATCCACAGATTTCGGGTCAGCGCGGACCGAACTGGCGGTCCCCGGCGTCACCGAGACCGGGCACGATGTAGGCGAAGTCGTTGAGCCCGGAGTCGACGGCCGCGGTGAACAGCCGCAGATTCGGGGCCACCTTCTCGATGGTCGCAAGCCCCTCGGGGGCAGCCACCACGCAGATCGCGGTGACTTCGACCGCGTCGCGGCTGTAGAGCAACTCCAACGTGTGCGCCATCGAGCCGCCGGTGGCCAGCATCGGGTCCAGCACGATCACCGGCTGGCGGCTCAGATCGTCGGGCAGCGACTCCAGGTACGGCGTGGGCTGGTGAGTCTCCTCGTTGCGGGCCACCCCGACGAACCCGACGCGGGCCTCGGGAATGAGGTCGTGCGCTTGGTCGACCATGCCCAGCCCGGCGCGCAGCACCGGCACCAGCAGCGGCGGATTGGCCAGCCGCGCGCCCGCGGTCTCCACCAGCGGCGTGCGCACCGAGATGACGTCGACCGGCAGGTCACGGGTCGCCTCGTAGACGAGCATCAACGTGAGGTCGCGCAGCGCGGCGCGGAACGCCGCGTTGTCGGTGCGCTCGTCGCGCAGAGTGGTCAGCCGCGCCGCGGCGAGCGGGTGGTCGACAACGCGGACATCCATGACTGCCGACCTTAGTGGGAACCGAGTCCGGGCTCGCGGCGTCCTATCCATATGTCTGCGCGTCTGTCCGTCGAAACCGAAGTCGTCCGTCGCTACGGCAGCGCGTCGTCCGGACATGCTGTCGATCTGCACGACGTCGCCCGCCGGTTGTCCGCGGTGGGCGCCGGCGCCGCCGCGATGTTCGGGCCCGTCGGCGCCGGCTTCCTCGCGACGCTGGCCCAGGCGGCGACCGGCGAGGCCGCGGCGGTCGGGGCGCTGAGCGGCACACTGGCCGGCGCCCGCGCTGCGGCCCACGGTGCCGCCGCGGCCTATGAGACCGTCGACGCCGACACCGGTGTCCGCGTCGCCGGGTTCTGGTGATGCCGACCCCACTCGTCGCCGCACTGGCCGCCCCGATCCGCCGGGTGCAGTCGCTGGTCGGGCCGGGGTGGTCGAGCGACGGCGCCGGCGACCCTGCCGCGGTGCTGGGCGGGGTGCGGGACATGCTCGTCGGCATCGCCGACGACGCGCAGCGCGCGTGGCGCGACCTCGACGCCGGCTGGTCGGGCAATGGCGCCGACGCGGCCGCCGAGTTCGCCGCCTCCACCGCCGCAGCGCTCGACGGGGCCGCCGACCGTGCGGGCTCACTGGGCGCCACCGCGGAACGGGCCGCCGGGTCGGTGGCCCGCGCGCACCGCCGCCTGCAGGACCTCGTCGACGAGTTCGAGGCCAAGGCGAGCGCGCTGGAACCGCGCCTGGACTCCCCCGGTGTCGCCAAGCAACTGCTGACCGAGGCACGCGACGCGCTGGCCCGGGCCATCGCGATCGTCGAGGAACTACAGGCCGACCTGGACGCGCAAGCCTCGGCGGTGTCGGTGGCCGGACCGCCACCCGCCGAGACGACGGCGCCGGCGGGATGGGCCGGGGCACCCGGATCGGGTGGCGGCGCCCCGGCGGGGATGCCTGGCGGGCTTTCGGGTGGCGCGCCGGCGGGGTTCCCGGGTGGGTTTCCGGGCGGGGCGCCGGGATCGGGCGGACTGGCAGAGCTGGCCGGCCTCGTCCGCCCCGATGGCGTGGACACCCCCGACGCCGCGACATTCGGCGAGGGCGTGGCCGTGCTGCTGCCCGACGGCACCGTCGTGACGGCGCCCAACCCCGTCGCCGCCGCGGCGGTACGCCACGCGTTGACCCAGCTCGGCGTGCCCTACCAGTGGGGCGGCACCACGCCGGGCGTCGGGCTGGATTGCAGCGGCCTGACCCAGTGGGCGTACGGCCAAGCCGGGCTGGACCTTCCCCGGCTGGCGCAGGAGCAGGACATCGGCGCGGCGATCGGTGCGGGCGACGTGCGCCCCGGCGATCTGGCGGTCTGGGACGGCCACGTCGCGATGATCGTCGGCGACGGCGCCATGATCGAGGCCGGCGACCCGGTGAAACTGTCGCCGATCCGGACCACCAACCTGGCTCAGGGCTTTCAAGGTTTCTGGCGACCCACCGCGTAACGGGCCGCGATATCGATGATCACTGCCCATTAGGCTGTGCGCCATGGCTGACATCGTGCCGATCGGGCTGAGGCTGACCAAGGGCGACGTGTACACGTTGTGGGCGCCGCGGTGGCGCGCCGATGGCGACGAATGGGAGGCGTTCCTCGGCAAGGACGAGGACCTCTACGTCTTCGACACGGTCGCCGACATGGTGGCGTTCGTGCGCACCAACACCGACAACGACCTGGCCGACCACCCGGCCTGGGAGAAGCTGACGACGCAGAACGCGCACCGGCTCGTCCCCACCGACGAGCACACGCACGACCTCGCGGCCTTCGAGGAGATCCTGTCCGCGAAGCCGACCGAGGAGGGCGTGGACACGCTGCACGGCTCGCTGGCGGTGGTGTCGTCGATCGGCTCGGTGTGCGAGCTGCCCGCGGTCACGAAGTTCTTCAACGGCAACCCCGTGCTGGGCACCGTCGGCGGCGGGGTCGAGGCGTTCGCCGGGCGCGCCGGCCGTAAGCGCTGGGCCGAGATCGAGAAGATCATCGCGCGCGGCTGGGACAACGTGGTGGCCGCGATCGACGAGATCGTCACCACGCCCGAGGTCGACGCGGCCGCTGTGCGCACGGCACAGGAGGAGCTCGACGGACCCGCGCCCGAACCAGAGGACTTCGACGACGTGGTGATCGACGACGTCGTCGACACCGAGGAGGAATCCGACGAGCTCGCCGCGGTGGCCGAGCAGAAGGTGCTCGGCACCGACGAGGACTTCTGGGCGCGTGTCGGCATCGACCCGATCCGCATCATGACCAGCGGCGGCACCTACTTCACGCTGCGCTGCTACCTCGACGACCAGCCGATCTTCCTCGGCCGCAACGGTCGCATCAGTGTGTTCGGCTCGGAGCGCGCGCTGGCCCGCTACCTGGCCGACGAACACGACCACGACCTGTCGGACCTGGCCACCTACGACGACATCCGCACCGCCGCCACCGACGGCTCGCTACGTGTCGACGTCACCGACGACAACGTCTACGTGCTCACCGACATCGCCGACGACCTGGCCGACGGGCCGGACACCCTCGACCGCGACCAGCTCGAACTGGCCGTGGAGCTGCTGCGCGACATCGGCGACTACGCCGAGGACCCCAGCGTCGCGGCGAAGCTGTCGCCCAACACACCGCTGGGCCGCGTCATCGCCTATGCGCTGGATCCGAAGTCGGTCTCGCGGCCCAACCCGCCGTACGCCGACGCTGTCGCCGAGTGGGAGTCGCTGGAGCGCTTCGTCGAGTCGCGCCTGCGCCAGGAGTAACCCCAGGCTTCTCGGCTCCCCTTGTCCCGCGAGCGCGCGTGTCTGTACCTCGACACGCCGCTCCGCGCGGGCAGTTACGTCGCACTCGGCGGCCCGCGAGCGCGCATGTTTGTCCGGCACGCCGGGGCGCGGGCAGTTACGTCGCACTCGGTCGGCCGCGAGCGCGCGCTGACTGCCAGGGATTGCGGCGTGTCGGCGCACAGACACGCGCGCTCGCCGAAACGAGGCGCGACTAACCGATCAGGACGGCGTAGCGGGGCTTGATCACCTCGTCGATGATGGCCAGCCGCTCGGGGAAGCTGATGAACGCCGACTTCATGGCGTTGATGGTGAACCGTTCGAGATCACTCCACCCGTAGCCGAACGCCTCGACCAGCCGCAGCATCTCCTGGCTCATCGTGGTGTCGCTCATCAGCCGGTTGTCGGTGTTGACGGTGACGCGAAACCGCAGCCGCGCCAGCAGGTCGAACGGATGCTCGGCGATGCTGGCCACCGCGCCGGTCTGCACGTTGGAGCTCGGGCACATCTCGAACGGAATCCGCTTGTCCCGCAACAGCGACGCCAGCCGCCCCAGCTTCGCGGTGCCGTCGGCGTCGATGGTGATGTCATCGACGATGCGCACACCGTGGCCCAGCCGGTCGGCGCCGCAGAAGGCGATCGCCTCGTGGATGGACGGAAGCCCGAACGCCTCGCCGGCGTGAATGGTGAACCGCGCGTTGTTGCTGCGCATGTACTCGAACGCATCGAGGTGGCGGGTGGGCGGGTAGCCCGCCTCCGCGCCGGCGATGTCGAAACCCACCACCCCCTGGTCCCGGAACCGCACCGCCAGCTCGGCGATCTCGCGCGAGCGCGCGGCGTGCCGCATCGCGGTCACCAGGCAGCGCACCGTGATGGGATGCCCGTCGGCGGCCGCGGCCTTCTCGCCGGCGGCGAAGCCGGCCAGCACGGCGTCGACGACGGCGTCGAGCGACAGCCCGCCGTCGATGTGCAGCTCAGGCGCGAACCGCACCTCCGCGTAGACGACGTTGTCGGCCGCCAGGTCCTCGACACACTCGTAGGCGACGCGGTAGATCGCGTCAGCGGTCTGCATCACGCCGACGGTGTGGGCGAACGGTTCGAGGTAGCGCTCCAGCGAGCCGCTGTGCGCGGCGGTCCGGAAGAACGTCGCGAGCTCCTCGGCATCGTCGACGGGCAGAGCGTCGTAGCCGGTCTCAGCGGCCAGCTCCAGCACGGTGGCGGGCCGCAACCCGCCGTCCAGATGGTCGTGCAGCAGGGCCTTGGGGGCCTTGCCGATGGTCTCCAAAGTCAACGGTGTGGTCACGGCGAACCTCCTCACTCACTGATTCGGTCGATGATCAACGGCCGTGCCGGCGGGGGCCGGTCGCCGACGCTCCAGGCGCCGTCGAGCTCCGACAGCGCCGCACCGAACCGCTGGGGTGTGTCGGTGTAGAGCGTGAACACCGGCTCGCCGGCCGTGACGGTCTCCCCGGGCCGCCGGTGAACGGTCATCCCGGCGCCGAACTGCACATGCTGGCCCGGCTCGGAACGGCCTGCCCCGAGCCGCCACACCGCCAGCCCCACCGCCATCGCGTCGATGTCTCCCATGGTGCCACCACGCGGCGCGGTGACGGTCTCGCTGTGCGCACCGACGGGCAGCGGCTGCCCGAGATCACCGCCCTGGGCCGCGACGAGCCGCCGGAACTGGTCCATCGCGGTACCGTCGCGCAGCGTCTGCGCCGGGTCGACGGCGTCGAGGCCGGCGGCGTCGAGCATCTCCCGCGCCAGCGTCACGGTCAGTTCCACCACGTCGGCGGGGCCACCGCCCTCGAGCACCTCCAGCGACTCGGCGACTTCGACGGCGTTGCCGACCGCGCGGCCCAGCGGAACGCTCATGTCGGTCAGCAGCGCGCGGGTCGACACCCCGTGGGCGGCGCCGAGATCGACCATGGCGCGGGCCAGCGCACGCGCCTCGGACTCGGACTTCAGGAACGCCCCGGCGCCGACCTTGGTGTCGAGCACGAGCGCACCGGCGCCCTCGGCGATCTTCTTGCTCATGACCGAGCTGGCGATCAGCGGCAACGACTCCGTGGTGGCGGTGATGTCGCGCAGCGCGTAGATCTTGCGGTCGGCGGGGGCGAGGTCACCGGCAGCGAAGATGGCCGCCCCGACCTCGGAGAGTTGTTGCCGGATACGGGCTTTGGACAGCTCCGCAGTGAATCCGGGGATGGCCTCCAATTTGTCGAGCGTGCCACCGGTGTGGCCGAGCCCGCGCCCGGCAGCCTGAGGTACCGCTCCCCCGCAGGCCATGACGACGGGCACCAGAGGAATGGTGATCTTGTCGCCGACGCCGCCGGTGGAGTGCTTGTCCACCAGCGCCAGCGGACGGCCGTTCCGGCGCAGGTCGCTGAAGTCGAACCGGTCGCCGGAGGCGATCATCGCCGCGGTCCACCGCGCGATCTCGGCGTCGGTCATCCCGCGCAGGAAGATCGCCATCAGCAGCGCGGACATCTGCGCCTCGGCGATGCGGTCGTGGGTGTAGGCGTCGATCACCCAATCGATGGCGGCGTCGGAGAGGGCGGCACCATCGCGTTTGGTCCGAATAATCGTCGGAGCGTCGAACGCTCCATCAGACGGGAGAGCGTCGAACGCTCCATCGGACTGGAGAGCGTCGAACGCTCCATCAGACGGGAGAGCGTCGAACGCATCCCCGGATGTGGCGTGGGTCACGGCGTTTGCCCGGGGTCGCTGCGCGCGAGGTCGTCGGGGCCGAAGGCGTCGGGCAGCAGGTCGCGCAGCGGGCGTGGACCGGCCGGATGGTCGATCAGCAGGTCGGGTCCGCCGTGCTCGTAGAGCACTTGACGGCAGCGCCCGCACGGCATCAGCACCTCACCGTCGGGGCCCACACACGCCAGCGCGACCAGCCGTCCGCCGCCCCCGGAGAAAAGGGCGCAGACCACTGCGCACTCCGCACAGAGACCTAGGCCATATGAGACATTTTCCACATTGCATCCGGTCACGATTCGGTCATCAGTGGTCAGCGCCGCGGCCCCCACCCGGTAGCCGGAGTAGGGCGCGTATGCGTGCTCTGAAACCTCGATCGCCTTGCGGCGCAACAGGTCCCACTCAATCTGGCAGGCCATTTCACGCCACCGGAACTGAGTCAGAAGCCATGCCGAGCACCCCGTTTCGTGACCCGGGTTCTGGATAGGGCACCCTAACTTCACCCTATTTACCGGGTAGTTCGGCTCCACGCTAGTTCGTTCGGCAGTACAAAGGGGATTAGAGTCGCCCCGAGGTTTTTGGGGCACCGGTCCACCGCACCGTGCCCCACGCGTCCACCGATGGCGTTGGAGGTCACATGAGTACGGCGACATCACCCGATACCGGCATACCGGCGCCGCGATCCAAACCGCGCCGCCGCACCCTCTATCGCGGTGACCCGGCCATGTGGTCGTGGGTGCTGCACCGCATCTCGGGTGCCACGATCTTCTTCTTCCTGTTCGTCCACGTGCTCGACACCGCACTGGTGCGGGTGAGCCCGCAGGCCTACAACGAGATCATCGCCACCTACCAGTCGCCCGTCGTCGGACTGATGGAGATCGGACTGGTCGGCGCGGTGCTCTACCACGCCCTCAACGGCATCCGCGTGATCCTCATCGACTTCTGGTCCGAAGGCCCGCGCTACCAGCGCCAGATGCTCTGGGTGGTCGCCGGCATCTTCCTCACCGTCCTGATCGCCTCCGTCGGCGTCATCGGCATGCACATGTGGGAGCGATTCCTATGACCGCACCGGCAGCAGACAACAAGCGCGGCCCCGAGGCCCCGATCCTCGAGCGCAGCCACGACCGGCCGGCCGGCCTGGACAACCCCCGCGCGCCCCGGCGCCCGGGTGGCATGCCCAACTTCGAGAAGTACGCATGGCTGTTCATGCGGTTCTCGGGCGTGGTGCTGGTGTTCCTGGCCCTCGGCCACCTGTTCATCATGTTGATGTGGGAGAACGGCGTGTACCGCATCGACTTCAACTACGTCGCCGAGCGCTGGTCGTCGCCGTTCTGGCAGACGTGGGACCTGCTGTTGCTGTGGCTGGCCCAGCTGCACGGCGGCAACGGTATGCGCACGATCATCGCCGACTACAGCCGTAAGGACTCGACGAAGTTCTGGCTCAATTCGCTGCTGCTGGTGTCGGTGGTCTTCACGCTGGTGCTCGGCACCTACGTGCTGCTGACCTTCGACGCCACCATCAGCTGAGGTTTCCAGGGAGAGCACTGATGATTCACGAACATCGCTACGACGTCGTCATCGTCGGCGCCGGGGGCGCCGGCATGCGGGCGGCCGTGGAAGCCGGTCCGCGGGTCCGCACCGCGGTGCTGACCAAGCTCTACCCGACCCGGTCCCACACCGGCGCGGCCCAGGGCGGCATGTGCGCGGCCCTGGCCAACGTCGAAGAGGACAACTGGGAGTGGCACACCTTCGACACCGTCAAGGGCGGTGACTACCTGGCCGACCAGGACGCCGTCGAGATCATGGCCAAGGAGGCCATCGACGCGGTGCTCGACCTCGAGAAGATGGGGATGCCGTTCAACCGCACCCCCGAGGGCCGCATCGACCAGCGCCGGTTCGGCGGGCACACCCGCGACCACGGCAAGGCACCCGTGCGCCGCGCCTGCTACGCCGCCGACCGCACCGGCCACATGATCCTTCAGACGCTGTACCAAAACTGCGTCAAGCACGACGTCGAGTTCTTCAACGAGTTCTACGCGCTCGACATCACCCTGACCGACACCGCGGGTGGCCCCGTGGCCACCGGCGTCATCGCCTACGAGCTGGCGACCGGCGACATCCACGTCTTCCACGCCAAGGCGATCGTGTTCGCCACCGGCGGTTCGGGCCGGATGTACAAGACCACGTCGAACGCGCACACGCTGACCGGCGACGGGCTGGGCATCATCTTCCGCAAGGGACTTCCCCTGGAGGACATGGAGTTCCACCAGTTCCACCCGACAGGCCTGGCCGGCCTGGGCATCCTGATCTCCGAGGCCGTGCGCGGCGAGGGTGGCCGGCTGCTCAACGGCGAGGGCGAGCGGTTCATGGAGCGCTACGCGCCGACGATCGTCGACCTGGCGCCGCGCGACATCGTCGCCCGTTCGATGGTGCTGGAGGTCCTCGAGGGCCGCGGCGCCGGACCGAACAAGGACTACGTCTACATCGACGTCCGCCACCTCGGCGAGGACGTGCTCGAGGCCAAGCTGCCCGACATCACCGAGTTCGCCCGCACGTACCTGGGCGTGGACCCGGTCAAGGAACTCGTGCCCGTCTACCCGACCTGCCACTACGTCATGGGCGGCATCCCGACGACGGTCAACGGCCAGGTGCTCTCGGACAACACCACAATCGTGCCCGGGCTCTACGCCGCCGGCGAGTGCGCGTGTGTGTCGGTGCACGGCGCCAACCGCCTGGGCACCAACTCGCTGCTCGACATCAACGTCTTCGGCCGCCGCGCCGGCATCGCCGCCGCGAACTACGCACTCGGCCATGACTTCGTCGACCTGCCGGAGAACCCGGCCAACATGGTCGTCGAGTGGGTCGGCGACATCCTCTCCGAGCACGGCAACGAACGCGTCGCCGACATCCGTGGTGCGCTGCAGCAGTCGATGGACAACAACGCCGCGGTGTTCCGCACCGAGGAGACCCTCAAGCAGGCGCTGACCGACATCCACGCGCTCAAGGAGCGGTACTCGCGGATCACGGTGCAGGACAAGGGCAAGCGCTACAACAGCGATCTGCTCGAGGCCATCGAGCTGGGCTTCCTGCTGGAGCTGGCCGAGGTGACGGTGGTCGGCGCGCTGAACCGCAAGGAATCCCGCGGCGGCCACGCACGCGAGGATTACCCCAACCGCGACGACACCAACTACATGCGCCACACCATGGCGTACAAGGAAGGCACCGACCTTCTGAGTGACATCCGATTGGACTACAAGCCCGTCGTCATGACGCGGTATGAGCCGATGGAACGGAAGTACTGATGAGCGCGCCTGTTCTGGACAAGCAAGACACCCCACCGGTGCCCGAGGGCGCCGTGATGGTGACGTTGAAGATCGCCCGCTTCAACCCGGAGGACCCGGATTCGGCCGGCTGGCAGAGCTTTCGGGTGCCGTGCCTGCCGAGCGACCGGCTGCTCAACCTGCTGCACTACGTCAAGTGGTACCTCGACGGCACGCTGACCTTCCGCCGCTCCTGCGCCCACGGCGTGTGCGGTTCGGATGCCATGCGCATCAACGGCGTCAACCGCTTGGCGTGCAAGGTGCTGATGCGCGACATGCTGCCGAAGAACCCGGACAAGCAGCTGACCATCACCATCGAACCGATCCGCGGGCTGCCCGTGGAGAAGGATCTCGTGGTGGACATGGAGCCGTTCTTCGACGCCTACAAGGCGATCAAGCCGTACCTGATCACCACGGGCAACGAGCCGACGCGCGAACGCATTCAGAGCCAGACCGACCGCGCCCGCTACGACGACACCACCAAGTGCATTTTGTGTGCGTGCTGCACCACGTCGTGCCCGGTCTACTGGAACGAAGGGTCCTACTTCGGGCCCGCCGCGATCGTCAACGCGCACCGGTTCATCTTCGACTCGCGTGACGAGGGCGCCGCCGAGCGCCTCGACATCCTCAACGACGTCGACGGAGTGTGGCGCTGCCGCACCACCTTCAACTGCACCGAGGCCTGCCCGCGTGGCATCCAGGTGACCAAGGCGATCCAGGAAGTCAAGCGCGCGTTGATGTTCGCCCGCTGAGTTCTCTTCACTGTCGATTCCGGCGTGGAAACCACCGCTACGCGGGGGTTTCCACGCCGAATTCGTCTGGAGGTGAGGTTCGCGTTGATCTTCGCTCGCTGCAGGCAGTTTCGGCGAAAAGCCTGCTAAAGACCTACGCTGCCGACGTCGTCAAAATTTGCGCCGCCCTTCCGGAGCTATTTCAAGATCGGCTTATATCTGCTGATTAGGCGACTATTCGCGTTCCGCCAGCTAATGTCTGCTTGACGACACAATGACTGGTGGAGGAGACTGCGGTGAGCCGGATCGTGAAGACACTGTCGGTGGTGGGCATCGGCGAACTGGTCGCCGCAGGAATGCTGACCACGGGCGCCGGAGCCGCCGGGGCGGTGCCACCGGCATCACCACCTCCGCCGCCAGCGCGGACCACCAGCACGGCACCCTCTCCGATCCCGTTGCCCGCCAACGGCACCGGCATCGCGGCGGTGACGTCCGGATGGGTGCCGTCGTCGCACACCGTGCCCCAGCCGTCGTCGCACACCGTGCGGTGGGCCACCATTCCCGGCGCCGACGCCGCGACCGCCGCACAGGTGGCCGCCGTCGCCGAGACGTTGGCCCGGCGAGTCGCCGATCAGCCCGAGCTACTCGCTCTGCAGACAGACGACGACCTGCGAACCGAACCGCGGAGCAGTGGCGGTCAGCCTGCCTCCACCGCCGTGGTCAGCGTCGGGGACGGCTCCTTCACGGTGTACTTCCTGTTCACCGTCTCCTACGACCCGGTCAACGGCCTGACCGTGCTCGACCCGTTCGGCACGATGATGATCGGCGACGGCCGCGAACCCGGCCAGCACGGCGGCTGGCTCATCGGCAACGGAGCGGACGGCGGCGTCGGCCAGGATGGCGGAAACGGCGGCCTGCTGTGGGGCAGCGGCGGCGACGGCGGCGACGGCGCCCTCGGGCAGGCCGGCGGAAACGGCGGTCGCGCAGGGCTTCTCGGTAACGGCGGCCACGGCGGCGCGGGTGGCGACGGCGACCCGTCGGTCAACAGGGGCGCCGGCGGTGACGGCGGCAAGGGCGGGTACGCCTTGCTGTTGGGCAGCGGCGGCAACGGCGGCGCGGGCGGAACGGGTGCCGTCGGCGCGGACGGTGTGAACCCGGCGTCCCCCGAAGCGCCGGCACCGGCCGAGAACGGCGCCAGCGGCGCGCCCTGGTCCGGCCAGAACGGCGGCGACGGTGCCGACGGCACGCTCCCGGGCCAGTCCGGCGGCAACGGGGGCCGAGGCGCCGCCACGACCGAGGCCGGAGCGGACGGCGGCCACGGGGGCGACGGTGGCCACGGCGCCGACGGTCAGCTGCCGGGGCAGAACGGCGGCAACGGCGGGAATTCCGGCGGCGGCGGCGACGGCGTCACCGGCGGCGCTTCCGGAAACGCCGGCAACGGCGGCAACGGCGGGAATTCCGGCGGCGGCGGCGACGGCGTCACCGGCGGCGCTTCCGGAAACGCCGGCAACGGCGGCAACGGCGCCCCGGGCGGCGGCAACGGGGGCCACGGCGGCGAGGTCCAATTTCCCGGCCGGGGCTTCGCTCCCGACGGGACCAGACCCTACGGGCCGGCCGGTAACGGCGGGAACGGCGGCGACGGTGGTCAGGGCACCGCAGGAGAGGCCGGTGCGCCGGGCGGGCGCGGAGGCGCCGGCGGCAACGGGGGCCTGCTCGCCGGTAATGGCGGACAGGGTGGCAGCGGCGGACGCGGCGGCGACGGAGGTGCCGGCGACACCGGCGGGACCGGCGGCAACGGCGGATACGCACCCGGCGGCCCGCCGTACCCCAATCTCGGGCGCGGCGGCAACGGCGGTGACGGCGGAACCGGCGGCGACGGCGGCGACGGCGGCGACGCGGGTTCGGGCGGACGGGGCGGCCTGTTCGGCAAGTCCGGGCCGTCCGGCTCGGCCGGCGACGGCGGCAACGGCGGTCTCGGCGGCGCCGGCGGCAGCGGCGGGCTCAACGGTCACATGGTCAAGAACGGACGCGACGGATCGACCGGTAGCGCAGGTGCCTCCGGCCGCAGCGGCCGCGACGCCTCCCGGGCGGCCCGCTAGCCCGACATCAGCGGTGAGTCAGGATCGCAGCGCGTAGAGCCGCTCGGCGTAGGCCAGGTCGTCGCGCCACAGCCGGGTGGCGGCCTGAGCCATCAACGGCCGGATCATCGGCGCGGCGATCAGCCCCTTGCCGAAATGGCGCCGGTCGGAGTGCGCGACGACCGCCTCCACCACCGCGGAGCGGGCACGGCCATCGCGGCCCGGCCCCAGCGGCGTCGCGTGGGTCTCCACCACACTGCCCTTGCCCTCGCCGTCCACGATGCACATGAGGACCGTACGTGGTGTGGGCGCGGTGAATTCGGCGACGACCGGGACACCGAGGCGGCCCATCCGGAACGTCACCTCCACCACGAACCGGTCGGCGTCCTCGGGCAGATCGTCTTCGGCCGGTGGAGCGCTCAGCACCCGCAGTTGGGTGAAGGAGTACGGGTGGAACCACGAACCGTGCCACGGATCGAGCCGGTTGGACACGATGTCCTGCGGTTCGCAGATCCCTTCGAGGCGGGTCACCGCGGCGAGCGCCGGCTGCGGCGGCCGCGGCATCGCCGGCGGCGCATCGGTGGGTTCCTGGCCACCGACGTCGTCGAGTCGCACCCAGCACAGCACGCCGTCGTCGTAGGCGGGCAACGGTTTCCAGGTGCCGTGCCGCTTCTCGCCGAGCCGCAGCCCGTGCCACGGACAGACCAGCGTGCCGCAGTCCACCGGGGCGTGGGCCAGGTCGGCGCCCAGATGCGGGCAGGCACGCGGGGCGACCAGCAGCTTCCCGTCGCTGCCGCGCCACGCCACCAGCTCACGCCCCGCCACCGTGGTGCCGTAGGCCTTGCCGGTGATCGACGAGCTGGCGGCGAAGGTGAACCAGTTGCCGCCCGGTCGGCGTTGCGCGCGCTGCAGTGCCGACCGGATCACCGCCGGGTTGGCGTCCTGATACGACGGCTTCTGTGCGGCCCAGTCGACCGACGGAATGACCTGAAACGGAATCGCTTCCGCGAGCCGTTTGCGCCACTGACTCACCGGCGGTCACCACCGAGGGTGGCCAGTCGCCGCAGGATCGGCGAGCGGCCCTGGTTGGGCACGGTGTAGAGCGCGTGCCCGGCCAGACCGAACCCGGCGAGCAGCTGGTTGGCCGCCGTCCAGCCCGTCGTCGCGGCGCGCTCCATCAGCGCCACCGGCAGGTCCACGCGGATCCCGTCGCCGGCGAGTTTGACCCGCGGGTCCGGCGTCGCGACCGTCGGGCGGTTCGCGAAGTCTCCCGGGGCGAACCGCGGGCAGTCCTGGCGGCGCAGCACCCGCTGATCGACGATGTTCGCGTCGGCGGTCTCGGGGTAGAGCTCGTGCATCCGCTTGATCAGCGCCGTGCACACGGTGTCGTCGGTGTCGGCCACCGAGTACGCGTGCAGCTCGACGACCGACCCGCCGGTGCGGGCCGCCCAGTCCGCGGCTTCTCGTTCGTAGCGTGGCAGCACACTGACATTGTCCAGCGGCTCACGCCCTCCTGTCCCGACAAAAGGCGAACGGTCCGCCTGGACGGGGCGATCCAGCCACAACCGCAGGACCACGAACGGCGGGGCGACGCCCATGCCGGCCACCTGCTCGCGCCAGTGCGCGTCGCCCAGGGTCGGCGAAGCCGCCACCACTTGTTGCAGCCCGTCGACGTCGGTGGCCAGCACCGCACCGTCGGCGACGAACTCGCCGGCCGAGCTGCTCAGCCGCACCTGCTCCCCCAGCATCAACTCCCGGGCTTCCACGCCGGTGTGGAACCGCACGCCCCGCGAGGACAGGTAGTCACGCAGCGGATTCCACAGTGCCACATCGAAGTTCGAGTTGGCGACGTCGAAGATGAGGCCTTCGCTGGAGCCCAGGAAGTAGATGTGGAACATGGTGACCAGCTCGCCGGCGGACAACTTGTCGGGGCGGGCGAAGAAGCTGCGGGCGAACACCTCGAACGCCAGATGCCGCGCCGCGTCCGGGAAGCGGATGTCACGCAGGAAACCCGCCGCATCACGGTGGTCGAGCGCCTCATAGGTCTGCGGCACCGACACCGTCACCAGTGGGGCGGCGGCCTTGGCGTCCATTCGCACCATGTCCCGCAGCCGGAACGTAGGGCTGCGCAGCGCGAACGCCAGCGCGTTCAGCGGCGGGGTCTGCGGCAATCCGCGAAACGTGTCGCGGCGTCCCTCTCCGTCGATCAGGGGATAGTCGTCCACCGGCGTCAGCGCCGACAGTGTCGGGTCGCTGCGCCTCAGCAGCGCCCGCAGGTTGTAGTACTGCCGGAAGAACGCGTGGAAGCCGCGGTTCATCGCGACGGTGGACCCGTCGGCCAGGGTGTCCGACCAGCCCCCGACGCGGCCGCCGAGGTAGTCGCACCGCTCCAGCACGTCGACACCCACGCCGCGTTCGGCCAGCCCGGTCGCCGCGGCCAGCCCGGCGATCCCGCCGCCGACCACCACCACGCGAGGCTGCGGCCGGTCCGAGGGCACCGAGGTCAATCCCGGTTGCCCGGGCCAGCGCTGCCGGTGCCGGTCAGTCATCGCACCTTGATCGAACGTCAATTCCTGTCGGCCTTTCACGCGTTTCCGGAACGAACTCTGCTCATCCAGGCCTTGCCGAGACCGGCCATGGCCACGGCCAGCCGGCGCGGCTTCCCGACCGTCGCCCGGCGTCCGAAGATCTCGAAGTCGATCCCCTCGATCCGATCGAGAATCTCCGAGTACAGCGTCAGCGCCGCGGCCACACACGGCCGCGAAACCGGGGCCAGCGCCGCGACCCCGGGGCGGGCCTCGTCGTAGACCTTGCGGGTGATCGCATGCTGCTCGGCCAGCGCCGACCGCACCCGCGCGTCGGCACGGCCCTCCCGATGGCACCACTGCAGGCGGTCACGGTCCACACCGTGGGTGGCCAGCTCGTCGGCCGGCAGATAGACCCGGCCCCGGTCGAGGTCCTCGTCGATGTCCCGCAGGAAGTTGGTGAGCTGGAACGCTTTCCCCAGCGCCGCCGCGTATGGCGCCGCCTCCTCGCGCGAACCGACGGTGCCCAGCACCGGCAGCATCTGCAGGCCGATCACCTCTGCCGACCCGTACATGTAGCGCTCCAAGGACTTCCGGTCCGGGTAGTCGGTGACGGTCAGGTCCATCCGCATCGAGGCCAGGAAATCGTCGAACAGATCCCAGCTGATGTCGTACTTGCGGGCCGTGTCGACCACCGCGGTCAAAGTCGGGTGCTCGTCGCACGGTTCGTGTTGAACGAGGCCGGCGAACAAGCGTTTCGACAGTTGCTGCAACTCGTCGGCGCGCTGCTCCACGTCGCGGTCGTCGAAGCCGTCGAGGATGTCGTCGGCGCCGCGGGCGAAGCCGTACAGCGCGTGCACCGCGGGCCGCTGCCGCGGTGTCAACAGGCGGGTCGCCAGGAAGAACGTCTTGCCGTGCGCGGCGTTGACATCGCGGCAGTGTCGGTACGCCTCACGAAGCGACGGGTCGCGGACACCGGCGGCGTCGAGCTCTGAGCTGATCATCAGCGGTGCACCTCCGTGCTGGAGCGGACAACGGTGAGCCCGGTGATCCGGTCGGCGGCCAGCCGTCCGGACAGGATCGCGGTCGGAACGCCGACGCCGGGCACGGTCGAGGAACCCGCCAGCACGACGTTGTCGACGCCGCGGACGGTGTTGGCCGGACGGAACGGCCCGGTCTGAGAGAAGTTGTGCGCCAACGCGAACGGGGTTCCGGCGGCCATGCCCTGCCGCCCCCAGTCCGACGGCGTCACCACGTGCAGGATCTCGGCGTCGTCGCCGACCCCGGGCATCCGGGTCCGCACCGCGCTGAGCATCTCCTCGGCGTATTCCTCGCCGGTGGCATCCCAGTCCACGGTGCCGATCTCGGTGTTGGGTGCCGGCGCGAGCACGTAGAGCTGGTCCCGGCCGGCCGGCGCTAAGGACGGATCACCGGCGGTCGGCCGCGTCACCAGCAGCGACGGATCACGCATGGCGCGGCCGTCGTCGATGATGTCGCGGAAAGTGTCCTTCCAGGCGCCGCCGAACAGGATGGTGTGGTGACCGGCCAGGTCCCCCACCGGCGCACACCCGACGTGCGCAACCACCGCCGACGGGGCGGCCTTGAGTTTGAGGGGCCGACGCGGGGTGCGCCGCAGCAACTCGTAGGTGTCGGGCAGTTCGGTGGTCAGCACCACGGCGTCCGCGGCGTAACGCTCGCCGGTCGCGGTCCGCACCCCGGTCACCCGCGGCCCACTGAACTCGAGCTCGGAAACCGGTGCATCGTAGACGAATTCGACACCCGCCCGACTGGCGGCCGCCGCCATCGCGTCGGGCAGCGCACGCATCCCGCCCTCGGGGAAGTACACCCCGGCGACGGTGTCCATGTAGGCGATCACCGCGTACACCGCCAGCGCGCTCTGCGGCGGCACCCCCGCATAGAGCGCCTGGAACGTGAACACCCGCAGCAGCCGCTCGTCTTTCAGGAAGCGCCGCACCATCGGTTCCCAGCGGCGGAACGCACCGAGCGCCACCAGCCGCGCCAACTGCGGAGTGAGCAGCGACAGCGGGGAATCGAAGTTGTTGGCGATGAACCCGTCGAACTCGGTGCGGTAGAGCTGGGTCAGCCACTCCCGCAGCCGCAAGTAGCCGTCGGCCTCGGCGCGACCGGCGAAACGCTCGATCTCGGCGGCCATCGCGCCACCGTCGGTGTGCACCGCCAACTCACTGCCGTCGGCGAACTTCGCCCGGTAGGCGGGGTATACCTGGTGCAGCGCAACAGAATCGGTGAGCGACTCGCCGACGGCGGCGAAGGCGTCGTCGATGATGTCGGGCATCGTCAGCACCGTGGGGCCGGTGTCGATGCGGTAGCCGAGGATGTCGGCGCGGCCCACCCGGCCGCCGGGATGGCGTCCGCGTTCCAGCACGGTGACCTCGCGTCCGCGTCCGGCCAACTGCATCGCCGCCGACAGACCCGACAGGCCCGCGCCGACCACGACGACGCGGTCGGTCTTTCCGGTGACGGTGCGCATCACGCCGCCCGCTGGGTGCAGGCGACGGCCATCTCGGCCAGCGCGGCGCGCGGAAGCCCCGGAATGTCGACCTGATCGAGAAACGCCATGGCACGCCGGTGCCGTTCGTGGATGCGTTCCTCGATCCACTGCACCGCTCCGCTCGCCACGATCAGGGACCGCCACCGCTCGATCGACGCCGCATCCGGGTCGGTGGCGCTCATCAGGTCCGCCAGCTGACCGCGCAGCCCCGCGCCGGCCAACTCGTAGGCGGCCACGATGACGCTGGTCGCCTTCCCGTCCTCCATGTCGGTGTGCGCCGACTTGCCCGTCATCGACGGGCTGCCGAACACGCCCAGGATGTCGTCACGCAGCTGGAAGGCCTCACCGATCGCGGCGCCGTACCCCGACAGCGCCAGCAGTACGTCCGGGTCGCACCCGGCCATCGCCGCGCCCATCTCGAGCGGACGACGCACGGTGTAGTTGCCCGACTTGCGGCGCAGCACGTCGAACACCTCATCCAGCGTCGGGAACGCCTGCGCGCTGTTGACCAGATCGGCGAACTGACCGATGGCCAGCTCGACGCGCATGTCGTCGTAGCGTGGCCACACCCGCTCCAGCGCGTCGGCGCCCACTCCACTGTTGCGCAGCATCTGCTCGGCCCAGACCAGGCACAGGTCGCCGAGCAGGGTCGCCGCGGACTCCCCGAACCGCGGCGCCGGACCACCAAGCCCCTGGTCGCGGTGCCACCGCGAGAAGACGACGTGCGCGGCCGGGCGCGCCCGCCGCATCGGCGAGGCGTCCATGACATCGTCCTGGATCAGCGCGAACGCGTGCAGCAGTTCCAGGCTCGCCGCGGCGCGCAACGCCGCGTCGTCCTCGGCGGCCCCGCACAACCAACCCAGGTACATATAGGTCGACCGCACATACTTACCGCCCTCGACGAAGTCGCTCAGCAGACCCGCGGCGACGTCGACGTGGGTGTCACCGAGACGTTCGGTGCAGTCCTGCTGCACGAAGTCGGCCAGGTGGGCGCGGACCGCAGCCCGGACGTCGCCACGCCAGACCGCCAGTGCGGGGGCGTCCGCCTCCGGCCACCGGTTCGGAGCGGCCACCGCCGCTCCCGTCCACTCACCGCTGTTCAAAGCTGCTCCTTCTGGTCGGCTCGACCGTCGGTCCCGGCCGCTCTCAGGAGCAATTCGGATCTGTCGCCACGGCGGATGGGTCCGACTTCTCTGACGACGCCGGCGGCAACGCGGTCAAGCGCGTCCGCCGAGACGCATACCCACTCCCCACGTGCTTACCCGCGGGCCGTCACACCCGGCGGGGCTGTCTCGTCTCACCGGTATGACCCCACGCATCCCGGCCCGCGCGCCGGCCTCCACCTCACTGTTGACCCGCCTGATGTACCGCTACGCGCGGCGTCGGTTCGGCGAGGTACCCGAACCGTTCGCCGTGGCCGCCCATCACCCACGGCTACTGATGGCCAACGCCGTGCACGAGGGCCTGCTGGAGCGCGCCTCGAAGTGCCTGCCCGCCGAGGTCCGCGAACTCGCCGTGTACTGGACCGCGCGCCGTATCGGCTGCTCCTGGTGCGTCGACTTCGGCGCGATGCTCGCCCGCCTCGACGGTCTCGACGCCGACCGCCTCGCCCACATCGACGAGTACGCGACCTCACCCCTCTACAGCGACGACGACCGCGCCGCCCTCGCCTACGCCGAGGCCATCACCACCGACCCGCATACGGTCACCGATGAGCAGGTGGCCGATCTGCGGGGGCGGTTCGGCGACGCCGGGGTGCTCGAGCTGACCTATCAGGTCGGCGTGGAGAACATGCGGGCCCGGATGTACACCGCCCTGGGAATCACCGAACAGGGCTTCAGCTCCGGTGATGCCTGCCGGGTGCCGTGGGCCGACGAGTCAGCGCCGCAGCGGTGACGCGGTGAACTTGTCGGGGTTGGCGACGTCGTAGATCGCCGCCACCCGTCCGTCGTGCACCGTCAGCGCGGAGATCCGCGGTGTCAGCGCAGGCCACTGTCCGTCGGCGTCGGCGCCCACCACGTACAGCCCCAGCTGACCGTTGACCGAAGCCGGCGTCGCGTGCTGAAGGAACCGGGGGCCGTAGCGCTGGGCGAGCCCCAACAGGAACCGGGCCACCTTGTCGGCGCCGGTGATGGTGCGGGCCGCGGTCGGGGCCCGCCCGTTCGCGTCGCCGGTGAACGTCGCGTCCGGGTGCAGGATCGCCACCAGCGCCGCCAGATCACCGGATGCCATGGCGGCCAGGAACTTTGCCAGCACATCGTCGTGTTCGGCTGCCGGTGGAGGTGCGGCGGCAACGATGCGGCGCGCCCGTGAGGCCAGCTGGCGCGCCGCTGCCGGCGTCGAGCCCAGAATTTCGCCGACCTCGCCGAACGGCACCCCGAACCCGTCGTGCAGCACGAACGCCACGCGCTGGTCGGGCGTGAGGTTCTCCAGGACGACCATGGCCGCGAAGCGCGCGTCGTCGGCGGCGACGACAGCGGTCAGCGGATCGTCGCTGCCCGGCATGGCGACCACCGGCTCCGGCAGCCATTGGCCGGTGTAGCTCTCGCGGCGGTGCGCCGCTGACCGCAACCTGTCGAGGCTCAGCCGGCTCACCACGGTGGTGAGCCAGGCTTTGGTGTCGTGGATCCTGTTGTCGCCGTGGGAATCCCACCGAATCCAGGCGTCCTGCACGATGTCCTCGGCGTCGGCGAAGGTGCCGGTCAGCCGGTAGGCCACCGCGAGCAGATGCGGCCGCAGCTGTTCGAACTGCGCGACGGACGACATGGCGCCAGTCTAGTTTCGCCGGCTCGCCGCGCGCCGGAATAGCATTCCCGGCTGCGATTTCTGCGAGATCGCGACCGGGAATGCTATTCCGCGAAAGCTCAACGCTTGGTGAAAACGGTGCGGTGCCAGTCCTTCTCGGCCACGCCGGTGATGTCACTCATCACGTGCTTGATCGACAGGTACTCCTCGAGCGAGTACTGGCTCATGTCCTTGCCGAAGCCCGAGGCGCCGAAACCACCGTGCGGCATCTCGGAGATGATCGGGATGTGGTCGTTGATCCACACACAGCCGGCGTGGATCTCACGCGATGCCCGCTGCGCCCGGTACACATCCCGCGTCCAGGCCGAGCCCGCCAGGCCGAACTTGGTGTCGTTGGCCTGGCGGATCGCGTCGTCGTCGTCGGTGAACGACCGCACCGTCAGCACCGGTCCGAAGATCTCGTCGCGCCACACCTCGGACGACTCGGCGACGTCGGCGATCAGCGTCGGCCGGTAGAACGAGCCCGGCCCCTCGGGGGCGACGCCGCCGCAGACGATCCGTCCACCCTCCTGCGGTGCCCGCGACACCATGCCCGCGACCTTGCTCCGGTGCGCCTGCGTGATCAGCGGCCCCAGATCGGTGTCGGGATCTTGCGGATCACCGACGACCACCTTGTCGAACAGCTCGGCCACCCCGGCCACGAAGTCGTCGTACAGGGGCTGCGCGACGATCGCGCGGGTGGCCGCGGTGCAGTCCTGACCGGTGTTGATCAGCGCGCCGGCGACCGCGCCCTGGATGGCCGCATCGAGGTCGGCATCGTCGAACACCACGAACGGCGCCTTACCGCCCAGCTCGAGCTGGGTGCGGTGACCGTGCACCGCGGCCGCGGCCATCACCCGCCGGCCCACCGGCGTCGACCCGGTGAACGTCACCATGTCGACATCGGCATGCCCGGCCAGCGCCGACCCGACGTCGGCGCCGGAACCGGTGACCACGTTGAGCACGCCGGGCGGCAGGCCGGCCTCCGAGGCCAGCCGCGCCAGCGTCAGCGTCGTCAGCGGCGTGATCTCGGCCGGCTTGATGACCACGCTGCAGCCGGCGGCCAACGCAGGCAGCACCTTCCACACCGCCATCTGGAGCGGGTAATTCCACGGCGTGATCGTCGCCACCACCCCGACCGCCTCACGGCGGATCGCCGACGTGTGATCGGGCGAGTACTCGGCCGAGGCCTTGCCCTCGAGGTGCCGGGCTGCGCCGGCGAAGAAGTCGATGTTGTCCACGCTGCCGGGCACGTCGAACTCGGTGGCCAGTCGGACCGGCTTTCCGGTCTGGCTGACCTCCTCGGCGACCAGGTCCGACGTCGCCTCGTCGGCCAGGCGGGCCAGTTTGGCCAGCACCGCCGAGCGCTCCGCGGGGGTCGCGCCGGCCCAGCCGGGCAGCGCCGCACGCGCCGAGGCCACCGCGCGGTCCACGTCGGCGGGTTGCGCCAGCGCGTACTCGGCGACCGCGTTGCCGTCGGCCGGGTTGATCACCGTGTGTGTCGCGCCCGCGGTCGTCACCGGTGCGCCATCGATCCAACTGCTTGCCATGCCCATGGGTCAACGTTATAACGGACCGGGGAACCCGGGCTACGCATTACGCAACCGTCAACGGCGGTTCGCGCACGATTTCATGGTTCTGGTTGCCCCATACGACGGATTCCGTGCACAATCTCTGGCATGGCCAACCTCGGGGTACCGCACGCCGTCGGCCCTGTGTCGTTCCGCGTGAACACCTCGCGACCCGGCGCCGCGTTCCCACTCGACGAGCTGTCCAAGGCGATCATCGAGAAGCTGCAGCAGGACGGGCGACGCTCCTATGCCGGCATCGGCAAGGACGTCGGGCTCTCCGAGGCGGCCGTGCGGCAGCGCGTCCAGCGGATGGTCGACGCCGGGGTGATGCAGATCGTCGCGGTCACCGACCCCATGCAGCTCGGGTTCGCGCGCCAGGCCATGATCGGGATCAAATGCACCGGCGACACCACCGTGATCGCCGAGAAGCTCTCCCAGATCGACGCCGTCGACTATGTCGTCCTGACCGCCGGATCGTTCGACGCGATTGCCGAAGTGGTCTGTGAGGACGACGACCACCTGCTCGAACTGTTGAACACCCAGATCCGCGCACTGCCGGGAGTGATATCCACCGAAACCCTGGTCTACTTGAAACTTATTAAGCAGCAATATAATTGGGGCACACGATGAGCATCGTTTCCGAAACTCCCGACACCTCGACCTCCGGGCTGTCGGCCAAGGCCAACCGCCACCTGTGGGGGCACTTCGCCCGCCACGGCGCCGGCATCACCCCGCCGATCATCACCCGCGGCGAAGGCGTCCACATCTGGGATGACAAGGGCCGCAAGTACATCGACGGTCTGTCCGGGCTGTTCGTGGTCCAGGTCGGCCACGGTCGCAGTGAACTCGCCGAAGCCGCCGCCAAGCAGGCCGAGCAGCTGGCGTTCTTCCCGCTGTGGTCCTACGCCACCCCGACCGCGGTCGAACTCGCCGAGCGACTCGCCGGCTACGCGCCCGGCGACCTGAACCGCGTGTTCTTCACCACCGGCGGCGGCGAGGCCGTCGAAAGCGCGTGGAAGCTGGCCAAGCAGTACTTCAAGCTGACCGGCAAACCCGGTAAGCACAAGGTGGTCTCGCGCTCGATCGCCTATCACGGCACGCCTCAGGGCGCGCTGTCGATCACCGGCATCCCGGCGTTCAAGGCGCCGTTCGAACCGCTGGTGCCGGGCGGGTTCCGCGCGCCGAACACCAACTTCTACCGCGCGCCCGAACCGTATGCGCACGACGAGAAGGCCTTCGGCGAATACTGCGCCAACCGCATCGCCGAAGCCATCGAGTTCGAGGGACCCGACACCGTCGCCGCGGTGTTCCTGGAGCCGGTGCAGAACGCCGGCGGCTGCTTCCCGCCGCCGCCCGGATACTTCGAGCGGGTCCGCGAGATCTGCGACGAGTACGACGTGCTGATGGTCTCCGACGAGGTGATCTGCGCCTACGGCCGCATCGGCTCGATGTTCGCCTGTGACGACTTCAACTACGTCCCCGACATCATCACCTGCGCCAAGGGCCTGACCTCCGGCTACTCCCCGATCGGCGCGATGATCGCCAGCGACCGGCTGTTCGAGCCGTTCAACGACGGGCAGACCGTGTTCGGGCACGGCTACACCTTCGGCGGGCACCCGGTGTCGTCGGCCGTCGCGCTGGCCAACCTCGACATCTTCGAGCGGGAAGGCCTCAACGACCGCGTGAAGCAGAACGCCCCGGCGTTCCGCGCGACGCTGGAGCAGCTGCTGGACCTGCCGATCGTCGGCGACGTCCGCGGCGAGGGCTACTTCTACGGCATCGAGCTGGTGAAGGACAAGGCCACCAAGGAGACGTTCAACGACGAGGAGTCCGAACGGCTGCTCCGCGGCTTCCTGACCCCGGCCCTGTGGGAAGCGGGCCTGTACTGCCGCGCCGACGATCGCGGCGACCCGGTCGTGCAGCTTGCGCCTCCGCTGATCAGCGGGCAGGCCGAGTTCGACGCGATCTACGACGTGCTGCGCGGAGTGCTCACCGAAGCATCAAAGCGGCTGTAGCAGCGGCTGCCGCCGGCGGGCGGTGAACGTCGACACCGGCGCGGTGCGCCCGATGTCGGCGGCATCCTCGCCGGAGGCGGCGATCCGCGACAGGTACGCCGGGTGGCGCTTCATCGCTTCCTCGAAGCGGGCGCGGCGACGCGCGCTGTGCGACTGCAAGTCGATGACGGTGGCGCCAACGGTGTCTGTTGTCATGTCGTCGACCTTCCGAAACGGGGTGGCCTTCAGCATGCGGGGCACACCTGAGGAATGACGGCGGAATCGCCACGAGCCTCCTCCAGAAGTGCCCAAGGTCACATCCCCGCAAACATCACCGACTTTGCAGAGTCAGCACGCTGATGTCGGGTTTGGCGCCCACGCGGAGCGGCGGGCCCCAGAACCCGGCGCCGCGCGACACGTAGAGCTGGGTGTCGCGCACCGTGGACAACCCGGCCAGTGCGGGCTGCGCGAGCTCGACGGCGTAGTGGAACGGCCACATCTGCCCGCCGTGGGTGTGCCCGGAGATCTGCAAGGCCACGCCGCGGTCGGCGGCTTCCTCGACCTGTACGGGCTGGTGGGCTAGCAGGACGGTCGGGTCGTCGCTGCGCAGGCCGCGCAGCGCCCGGTCCAGGTCCGGCGGGTCCGCATGGGAGCGCCCGGCCAGATCGTTGACCCCTGCGAGGTGGAACGCGGCACCGCCGCGCTGGATCCGCGTGTTCTCGTTGCGCAGCAGATGCAGACCCAGGCGCTCGAGCTCGCGCAGCCATTCGGCGGTGTCCTCGACGAAGTACTCATGGTTGCCAGTGACGAAGAAAGCACCTTCGCGCGCCACCAAGTCCTGCAGTGGCTCCGCGGCCGCACCCAGTTCGGCGACCGTGCCGTCGACTAGATCGCCGACCACCGCGACGAGATCGGGTTCGGTCTCGTTGATCATCCGCACGATGCGCTCGGTGTGGGCGCGGCCAAGCAGCGGACCGAGGTGGATGTCGGAGACGACCGCCACGCGGAAGCCGTCGAACGCCGGGTCCAGACGCGGTAGCCGCACCGGGACCCGCAGCGTCTGCGGCGGACCGAGCGCGTTGACCAGTCCGGTGCCGACCAGACCGGCCGTCGCGGTACCGGCGGCGACCGCCGCCACCCGGGACAGGAAGACGCGCCGTTCCGGGGACTTCGGCTCTGACTCCGGGTCCGACTCCGGCTCCGGCTCCGAGGGTGCCTGCCGCTTCCGCCACAGGCGGCGAGCCAGTCGCACCGGCTCGAGCGCCAGCAGCGTCAGGAACAGATAGGCCACCACCCCGAACCACAGATAGCCGGGCCACGCCAGCCACCGTGACGCGGTGACGTCGAAGACCCTCGGCACGATCAACGTCGCGATCAGCAGGATCAGCAGGGCGGCGAGCGCCAATGAACAGTAGATGCGGAACCGTCCCGGCGCGGTGGTGTCCTTGACCATGCGCTTCCACACGTAGGCGTGCATGAGGCCGAGGATCGATCCGAGAATCACGATGAACATGGGTGATCACAGCCTAGACGCGACGTTCCGGGGCGCCGGGACGCCGCGTGGCTCCCCGAGATCGGCGCGCGAATCGCCTAATCTGCGCACACGATGGGCACTTTCCGGACGATCGCCACTCGCGCGTCGGCGCTGCTGGCCGCACCAGTGACCGCGGCGCTGATGACCACCGCGCCGATCGCGGTCGCCGACCCCGGCGCTCCGCCGGATGCGTGCCTGTACCGGGAGACCACCCCGCCGGCGGTCGACGCCTCCGAGGTTCCCAAGCCGGGTGACCCGCCGCCGGCCCCGATCCCGGTGCCGGCCAAACCGATGGGCGGCGACGCGCTGGCCGGCTGCGGCATCATCACCGCGCCGGGCACCCCGCCGGCACCCGCCGAAGTGTCCGCCGAAGCCTGGCTGGTCGCGGACCTCGACAGCGGTGACGTCATCGCCGCGCGCGACCCGCACGGCCGGCACCGGCCCGCCAGCATCATCAAGGTGCTCACCGCCATGCAGGCGATCCGCGACCTACCGCTGCACAAGGTGGTGCCCGGCACCGCGGAGGACTCCGCGCAGGAAGGCACCAAGGTCGGCGTCGGCGAGGGCGGCTTCTACTCGATCAACGACCTGCTGCACGGCCTGCTCATGTACTCCGGCAACGACGCCGCGTTCGCCCTGGCCCGCCAGATGGGCGGCTTCGACGCCGCGCTGAACAAGATCAACGGCCTGGCCCACAAGCTCGGCGCCCAGGACACCCGCGTCGCGACCCCCTCAGGGCTGGACGGCCCCGGCATGAGCACGTCGGCCTACGACATCGGCCTGTTCTACCGGTACGCGTGGCATGACCCGGTGTTCACCAATATCGTTGCCACACAATCGTTCACGTTCCCCGGCCGCGGCGAGGGCAGCTATCCGATCGAGAACGACAACCGGCTGCTCAAGCACTATCCGGGGGCGATGGGCGGCAAGACCGGCTTCACCGACGACGCGGGGCAGACGTTCGTCGGGGCGGCACAACGCGACGGCCGCCGTCTGGTGGCGGTACTGCTGCGCGGAACCCGCCAACCCATCGCGCCCTGGGAGCAGGCCGCCCGCCTGCTCGACTACGGGTTCTCGGTGCCGCCGGGCACCAAGGTGGGCACCCTCGTGGACCCGGATCCCGCGGTCGGCGGACCTCAGGCGGTGACCCCCGAGGCCACCACCACCAAAGCCAACGCGGTGCTCACCGACACCGACGCCATGCCGGTGCGCGTCGGGGTGGGCGTGATCGGCTCGATCATCGTATTCGCGTTGATCATGGGCGCGCGCGCCCTCAATCGACGTCCACACCGCGGCTGAGCGCCCGGCTCTGCCGGAGCCGCGAGAAGCCTACGGCGCCAGCAGCTCCGGCGAGCGCTGCGGTCGCGGCCTGCCAGGGCGCCAGCCCCGGGCGGGCCGCGATGCGGTTGCGGATGACCGCGGGTCCCGGCGCCGGCACCAGCGCTTCGCCCATGTTCTCGGGCAGCGTCGCCGCCCACGCGGTGGCGAACAGCACCAGGCGCGCGGTGATGTAGGCAAACACCATCAGGCCCAGCACCGGGCCGAACGTCGCACCCGCCGGGCCGTTGACCACCGACTTCAGATAGATCGCCGCCACCAGCTTGAAGACCTCGAAGCCGACGGCGGCGATGAGCCCGGCGCGGACACTGCTGCGGAAGCTCACCGACTCCCGCGGCAACCGGGCGATCAGGAACGTGAACAACAACCATGACACCAGCAGCGACACCAGGATGGACGCGATGCGCAGCACCACGGACAGCCCCGGAGCTTCGGTCAAACCGAACCACTCCAACACGTTTCGCATCACCGACATGTTGCCCAGCGCGGTCAGTGCCAGCGTCAGCACGATCGCGACGAAAACCGACAACAGCGCCAACAGGTCGGAGATCTTGGTACGCAGGAAGCCGGGCCGCTCGTCCCGGTACAGACCCCACATCTGACTCAGCGCCTCGCGCAGGTTGGCCATCCACCCCAGCCCGGCCCAGGCCGCCGTGGCCAGGCCGATGAGACCCACCGAGGCGCGGGAGTCGATCGCCGAGTCCATCAGATCGACCAGTTGCTGCCCCATGTCGCCGCTGACCGAGCTGCGGATCCGGCCCTGCAGGCTCGCCAGCAGATCAGGCTGGCTGGCGAGCACGAAGCCGCCGATCGCGAAACCGACCATGAGCAACGGAAACAGCGCGAAGATCGTGAAATAGGTGATGCCCGCGGCGTAGAAGTCGCCCTTGGAGTCGTTGTAGCGCTCCTGGGCGCGCATGACATGGTCGAACCAGGGCATCCGCGCGCGGAGCCGGTCGACGAGTCCGGGCTTGTCGTCGGACTCGGACGGATTCTCCGGGGTGGTCATCCGTCCTCCTCGCTGCTCAGTCGGTCGCGCGTGGATGCGGCGCTAGGAACCCTAGCCGCTCGTATACCCTCTGCAACGTCTGTCCAGACACTTCCCGCGCCCGTTCCGCGCCGGTGGCCAGCACACTCTCCAGTTCGGCAGGGTCGCTGAGCAACTCGTCGACCCGTGCCTTGATCGGCGTCACGAATTCGACCACCGCCTCGGCGGTCTCTTTCTTCAGGTCGCCGTAGCCGCGCCCGGCGTAGCCCTCGACGAGGGTGTCGATGCCGACACCGGTGACGGCGGACTGGATGGTCAGCAGGTTGGAGATGCCCGGCTTGGCCTCGGGGTCGAACCGGATCTCGCGTTCGCTGTCGGTCACCGCGGAGCGAATCTTCTTGGCGGTCTTGGCCGGGTCGTCGAGCAGGCTGATCAGGCCGGCCTCGGTGGCGGCCGACTTGCTCATCTTGGCGGTCGGGTCGGCCAGGTCGTAGATCTTGGCGGTCGCCTTCGGGATCATCGCCTCGGGCACGACGAAGGTGTCCGGGAAGCGGGCGTTGATCCGCTGCGCGACGTCGCGGGCGAGCTCGAGGTGCTGACGCTGATCCTCCCCCACCGGCACCAGCTCGGTGTTGTAGAGCAACACGTCGGCGGCCATCAGAACCGGGTAGGTGAACAGACCCACCGTGGTGGCGTCGGCGCCCTGCTTCTGCGACTTGTCCTTGAACTGCGTCATCCGTGACGCCTGCCCGAACCCGGTGAAACAGCCCAGCACCCAAGCCAGTTCGGCGTGGGCCGGCACGTGGCTCTGCACGAACACCGTGGCCCGCGCCGGGTCCACCCCCAAGGCGAGGTACTGCGCGGCGGTGGCCAGGGTGCGGCGGCGCAGCGTCTCGGGGTTCTGCGCGACGGTGATCGCGTGCAGATCGACGACGCAGAAGTACGCGTCGTTGGCGTCCTGCAGTTCCACCCACTGGGCCACCGCGCCCAGAGCATTGCCGAGGTGCAGGGAGTCGGAGGTGGGCTGCGCGCCGGAGAACACGACGGGCCGGGCTGTACTGGTCATGATGACGCCCATCTTCTCAGAGGCCGCCTCAGCGCCGGTATTCGACGGTGACCGGGCAGTGGTCCGACCACCGCAGGTCGTAGGCCTTGGGCCGTTCCGCCCGCGCCGAGATCACCCGCGCCGCCAGCCGCGGCGTCGCCAGCTGGTAGTCGATACGCCAGCCGGCGTCGTTGTCGAACGCCTTCCCGCGCCACGACCACCACGCGTACGGGCCCGGAACATCGGGATGCGCCTGGCGCACCACGTCGACCCAGCCGGCGGCCAGCAGATCCGACACCCACTGCCGCTCCTGCGGCAGGAACCCGGACTTCTTGAGGTTGCCCTTCCAGTTCTTGATGTCGTTCTCGGTGTGGGCGATGTTCCAGTCCCCGCACAGCACTGCTTCACTTCCGCCGGCGGCCGCTTTCGCCATCAACTCGGCCATCCGCGCACCCAGGGCGGCCATGAAGCGCTCCTTCTCCACCTGCCGCTCGGTTTCGGCCTCACCCGTGGGCACATACACGCTGCCCACAGTGAGGCCGGCGGTCTCGACTTCGAGGTACCGGCCGTGCAGCGCGAATTCGTCGTCGCCGCAACCGATGCAGATCGAATCGAACGGGGTTCGGGAGAGCACCGCCACCCCGTTGCGGCCCTTGATGTGCGGCGCCGCCGACGCCAGATGCCACCCGCCGGCCAGCGCGGGCGCCAATGCGTCGGCCAGCTGCTCGTCGTCGGCGCGGGTCTCCTGCAGACACACCACGTCGGCCAGCGTCTCGTCCAGCCAGGCCAGCAGGCCCAGGTTCTCCGCCGAGCGCTGCTTGACGGCCGCGCGGACGCCGTTGACGTTGACGGTGCTCACCGTGATCGCACTCATGGCGCCGACCCTAGAACACCCCGTTCTTGCGGTACCGCCGGTATCACCTTACTGTCGGCCGCATGGCTGAACGCGAACCGATCCACAGCGGTTCGGGAGAACCGATCCTGCTGCTGCACCCGTTCCTGTGCTCCCAGAACGTGTGGCGCACCGTCGCGGCCCAGCTGGCCGACACCGGCCGTTTCGAGGTGTACGCCCCCACCATGGTCGGCCACCACGGCGGGCGCCGCTCCGACACCTGGCTGTTGGACACCCACGCCCTGGTCGAGGACATCGAACGCCGCATGGACGAGCTGGGCTGGAAGACCGCCCACATCGTCGGCAACTCGCTCGGCGGCTGGGTCGGCTTCGAACTCGAGCGCCGGGGACGCGCCCGCACAGTCACCGCCATCGGACCCGCCGGCGGCTGGTCGCAGCACTCGCTCACCAAGTACGAGACCGTGCTGAAATTCGTCCTCGGCGGCCCGGTGCTCATCGCGGCGCGTCTTGTCGGTCCGCGCATCCTGAAGTTGCCGTTCGCGCGGCGCATCGCCACCCTGCCGGTCAGCGGTCCCGCCGACGGGCCCGACGACGCCGACCTGCGCGACCTCGTCGTCGACGCCACCCACTGCAGCGCCTACCTGCAGCTGCTCATCAAGACGCTGCGGCTGCCCGGGCTGCTCGAGCTGGCCAACCTCGGCGCGCCGACGCAGCTGGTGCTGTGCAGCAAGGACCGCGTGTTCCCCACCCCGCGCGGCAACAAGTACTTCCTGCAGCACTGCCCGTCGGACACCAGAGTGGTCCGCCTGGAGGGTTTCGGCCACATCCCGATGCTCGAAGCGCCCGGACCGATCGCCGACCTGATCACCTCGTTCGTCGACGAGCACAGCACGCCGGAGTCCAGCGCCGCCCACGGCCAGTAAAACGGCGTCCACCTGGGACGACACCAACCCAGTGGCAGATTTCCGATCTCGTGCGATAACCTTCGTCTCGGTCATGAGCGCCAGCGTCAAGCCCCGGCTCGCTGGCCGGCAACCCTCCACTCGCGGTGGGGTGCCCCGGGTGATGACCAGGTTGAGTAGCCGTTCCCGGCTATAAGGCAAGCGCGGGTCCGCCATGAAACGGGCCCCAGTTTCATGGAGGAGCGCCCCGATGACGCAACCCGATCCCAGTTCGAGCTGGGCATTCGAGACCAAGCAGATCCACGCCGGTCAGACGCCAGACAGCGCCACCAACGCGCGTGCGCTGCCGATCTACCAGACCACCAGCTACGCATTCCGCGACACCGACCACGCGGCGGCACTGTTCGGCCTCGCCGAACCCGGCAACATCTACACCCGCATCATGAACCCGACGACCGACGTCGTCGAACAGCGCATCGCCGCGCTGGAAGGCGGCGTGGCCGCACTGCTGCTGGCCTCCGGCCAGGCCGCCGAGACGTTCGCCATCCTCAATATCGCCGGCGCCGGGGACCACGTGGTGTCCTCACCGCGGCTCTACGGCGGCACGTACAACCTGTTCCACTACACGCTGCCCAAGCTCGGCATCGAGGTCAGCTTCATCGACAACCCCGATGACCCGGATTCCTGGCGCGCCGCCGCCCGTCCCAACACCAAGGCGTTCTTCGCCGAGACGATCTCCAACCCGCAGATCGACGTGCTCGACATCCCGACCGTCGCCGGGGTCGCCCACGAGGTCGGCGTACCGCTGATCGTCGACAACACCATCGCCACCCCGTACCTGATCCAGCCGCTGAGCCTGGGCGCCGACATCGTCGTGCACTCGGCCACCAAGTACCTCGGCGGACACGGCACGGCGATCGCCGGGGTGATTGTCGACGGCGGCACCTTCGACTGGACCAACGGCCGCTTCCCCGGATTCACCGAACCCGACCCGAGCTACCACGGCGTCGTGTTCGCCGAGCTCGGCCCGCCCGCCTACGCGCTCAAGGCACGAGTCCAGTTGCTGCGCGACCTCGGATCGGCGCTCTCACCGTTCAACGCGTTCCTCATCGCCCAGGGCCTGGAGACACTGAGCCTGCGCATGGAACGCCACGTCGCCAACGCCGAACGGGTGGCGGCCTACCTCGAAGACCATCCCGACGTGCGGTCGGTCAACTACGCGGGCCTGCCGTCCTCGCCGTGGCACGACGTGGCGAAGAAGCTGGCCCCCAAGGGAACCGGCGCGGTGCTGGCCTTCGAACTGGCCGGCGGCGTGGAAGCCGGCAAGGCGTTCGTCAACGCACTGACGCTGCACAGCCACGTCGCCAACATCGGCGACGTGCGCTCGCTGGTGATCCACCCGGCGTCGACCACGCACGCGCAGCTGTCCCCCGAGGAGCAGTTGTCCACCGGCGTCACGCCCGGGCTGGTGCGCCTGGCGGTCGGTATCGAAGGCATCGACGACATCATCGCCGACCTCGAGCAGGGCTTCGCCGCGGCCAAACCGTTCCTCGGCGACTCGGCCGCCGACCCCAACACCGTGGCGTCCTTCTAGAGGCGTGTGACGTGACAATCGTGGACGTGATCACCGATCGTGCGACGCTCCCCCCGGAAGGGGAGACCGGCGTCGTCGACATCGGCGCGCTGACTCTGGACAACGGCACCGTGCTCGAGGACGTGTCGATCGCGGTGCAGCGCTGGGGCGAACTGTCCCCCAACCGCGACAACGTCGTGGTCGTGCTGCACGCGCTGACCGGTGACTCCCACATCACCGGCCCGGCCGGCCCCGACCACCCCACCCCGGGATGGTGGGACGGCATCGCCGGACCCGGCGCCCCCATCGACACCGACCGCTGGTGCGTCATCGCGACCAACGCGCTGGGCGGCTGCCGCGGTTCGACCGGCCCGAGCTCGCCGGCCCCCGACGGAAGGCCCTGGGGCTCAAGGTTTCCCATGATCTCCATCCGCGACCAGGTGGCAGCCGACGTCGCCACCCTGGAACGGCTCGGCATCCCCGAGGTGGCCGCCGTGATGGGCGGTTCGATGGGCGGTGCCCGCGCCCTGGAATGGATCGTCGGCCACCCACAGGGCGTGCGGGCCGCGCTCGTGCTCGCCGTCGGAGCCCGGGCCACTGCCGACCAGATCGGCACCCAGAGCACCCAGGTGGCCGCGATCAAAGCCGACCCGAACTGGCTCGACGGCGACTACCACGGCACCGGGCGCAGCCCCGACGCCGGACTCCAGATCGCCCGGCGCATCGCACATCTGACCTACCGCGGCGAAGAGGAACTCGACGAGCGGTTCGGCAACGACGTGCAGAACGACGAGGACCCGGGCGCCGGCGGCCGCTACGCGGTCCAGAGCTACCTGGAACACCAGGGCCGAAAGCTGTTGCGCCGCTTCGATGCCGGCACCTACGTCGCCCTCACCGACGCGCTGTCCCACCACGACGTCGGACGCGGCCGCGGCGGTGTCGAGGCCGCGCTGCGCAGCTGCCCGGTGCCCACCGTCGTCGGCGGCATCACCTCCGACCGGCTCTACCCGCTGCGGCTGCAGGCCGAACTCGCCGACCTGCTGCCCGGCTGCGACGGCCTCGACATCGTGGACTCGGCGTTCGGCCACGACGGGTTCCTGCTCGAATCCGACGCCGTCGGCAAGCTGATCCGGCGCACTCTGGACCTGGCGTCGCGGTGAGCGAGCGTTCCCTGTCGTTCGGCGCCCAGGCCGCGGCGTACGAACGCGGACGTCCGTCGTATCCGCCCGAGGCCATCGACTGGCTGCTGCCCGACGGCGCCCGCGATGTGCTCGACCTCGGCGCCGGTACCGGCAAGCTGACCACTCGGCTGGTCGAACGCGGCCTCGACGTGGTGGCCGTCGACCCGATTCCCGAGATGCTCGAGGTACTGAGCTCGTCGCTGCCCGAGACCCCGGCGCTGCTGGGCACAGCCGAGGACATCCCGCTGCCCGACGCCAGTGTCGACGCCGTGCTGGTGGCGCAGGCATGGCACTGGTTCGACCCGCAGCGCGCCGTCGAAGAGGTCGCACGGGTCCTGCGGCCCGGAGGTCGCCTCGGGCTGGTGTGGAACAACCGCGACGAACGGCTGGGCTGGGTCAAGGATCTGGGCCGCATCATCGGTCACGAGGTCGATCCGTTCAACCAGACCGTCGACCTGCCGGCACCGTTCACGGGTCTGGAACGCCATCGGGTGGAGTGGACGAGTTACCTGACGCCGCAGGCGCTGATCGACCTGGTGGCCTCGCGCAGCTACTGCATCACCTTGCCCGAGCAGGTGCGCACCCGCACGCTGGAGCAGGTCCGCGAACTGCTGGCCACGCACCCGGCGCTGGCCAACAGCACCGGACTCGCGCTGCCGTACATCACGGTGTGCATCCGCGCCACGCTCGGCTGAGGGCGTTTCGCTCGCCTGTCGCGAGAGTGCACCCAGGGTCGTGATCGCGGGGATTTCACGACCGTGGTGTCACTTTCGCGTGCGCGGCGGGTGAGCCAACGCGAACAGCCGCGCCCAGTGCGCCGCCGTGAGGTCCTTGGGCAGCGCGCCCGCGAGACCCTCCCGCCGAAGCCAGGACGTGACGCCGGGAGTCCGCCGTCGGTCGCACACCGCCGACAAGATGGGCACCAGACCGCGCCCCCTGCCGGTGAACACCGCATGCACGAACCTCTGGTACCGATCGCGGTCTTTCGGGTGCACCAACGGTTTCGCGCGACGCGACATGACCACCACGCCGCCGTCGACCGTGGGCCGCGGCCGGAACGCCGCCGCCGGGACGCGGCACTCGAGCCGGAAGTCGACCCAGGGCCACCACTGCGCGGTCATCATCGTCGCACCGCCGATCCCCGCGCGGCGGCGCGCGACTTCCCACTGCACCAGTAGCACCGCCTCGGTCCAGTGCGGTGCGTGCAGCAGGCGACGCAGGATCGGGGTGGTCAGATGGAAGGGAAGGTTGCCGACGACGACGTGGGGGTGGCGCGGCAGGGGCCAGCGCAGGACGTCGCCCTCGACGATCGACGTCGACGGTTTGACGCGGGCCCGTAACCAGCGGGCGTGGCGTGGGTCGATCTCGACCGCGACGAGCGGACGGTCGAGGTCCTGCAACGCGAACGTGAGAGCGCCGCGGCCGGCACCGACTTCGACGATCGGGCCGGACGTGGCGGCGACCAACCCGACGATGCGGTCGCGGGTTGCGGGGTCGACGAGGAAGTTCTGGCCGTGCTCGTGCCGGCCACCACCATGGGTGGGCATGAGAAAGCTCCGCGGGATCGGCTGACGGGACGATCGACGCGGCGGATCGCCGTACGGGAATGCGGTCCGCCGCTAGCTGCGGCGGATCCGGATCACTGTGATGCTGAAGTCACCCACGCGGCCATCGTGGCCGGTCGAATGCCGCGGATCCACTGAATTTCTCGCGAGAGTGCACCCAGGGTCGTGATCGCGGGGATTTCACGACCCTGAGTGCACTTTCGCGAGAGCGACACCCGGACCGGCTAACTCGTGCCCAGCGGATCGATCGTCCACGCGATGTAGAGCATCGCCGCGCTGACCGACGCCGTCGTCACGAAATCCACCATGCGCGTACGCACCGCCAGCAGTCCGGCCCGCTCGTCGGACAACGTCAGACGCAGACCCGCCGCAACGGCCACACCCACGGCCATCACCAGCGCCCCGCGCCGCCAGAAGCCCGCCGCGACCAGTGCGAACGCCGCCGCCAGGAAGAGCCCGACCACGAGGATCGGCCACTGCCCGGTCACGACATTCCCTACCCTGCGGACGAACTGCCTGACGGTCACAGGCCGGCCAGCACCTCGGCGCGCTCGACCACGTTGGTCAGCAGGAATGCCCGCGTCAGCGGCCCCACCCCGCCCGGGTTCGGCGAGACGTGCCCGGCGACGTCCCACACCTCGGGTGCCACGTCGCCGACGAGCTTTCCGGCCTCGTCGCGGCTGACCCCGACGTCGACGACGGCCGCGCCCGGACGCACCATCTCCGCGGTCACCATGTGCGGCACCCCGGCCGCGGCGATGATGATGTCGGCCTCCCGGGTGAACTGCGGCAGATGACGGGTCGCGGTGTGGCACAAGGTGACCGTGGCGTTCTCCGAGCGGCGGGTCAGCAGCAGCCCGAGCGGCCGGCCCACGGTCACCCCGCGGCCGATGACCACGACGTGCGCGCCGGCGATCTCCACCCCGAACCGGCGCAGCAGGTGCACGATGCCGCGCGGGGTGCACGGCAGCGGCGCGGGCTCGTTGAGCACCAGGCGGCCGAGGTTCGTCGGGTGCAGGCCGTCGGCGTCCTTGCCCGGGTCGACGCGTTCGAGCGCCGCGTTCTCGTCGAGATGCCGGGGCAGCGGCAACTGCACGATGTAGCCGGTGCAGTCCGGGTTGGCGTTGAGTTCGTCGAGGGTGGCCTCGAGGTCGGCTTGGGTGATATCGGCGGGAAGGTCCCGGCGGATCGAGTTGATGCCCACCTTGGCGCAGTCGGAGTGCTTGCCGCGCACATAGGCCTGCGATCCCGGGTCGTCGCCGACCAGCACCGTGCCGAGCCCGGGCGTGCGCCCCGCCTCGGTGAGTCGCGCGACGCGCTGCTTGAGATCGACGAAAATCTCGTCGCGCGTTGCCTTACCGTCCAAAATGATCGCACCCACGGCGTTCATTCTGACAGCAGACATGGGAAGCTCTCGATATGACAGCCCCGCACGATGTGTTCGCCCCGGCCAAGCTGGGGCCGTTGACGCTGCGCAACCGGATCATCAAGGCCGCCACCTTCGAGGCGGCGACGCCGAACGCGGTGGTCACCGAGGACCTCATCACCTACCACCGCCTCCCCGCAGCCGGCGGGGTCGGCATGACCACGGTTGCCTACTGTGCGGTGGCGCCGGGTGGGCGCACCGACGGCTGGCAGCTGTGGATGCGTCCGGAAGCCGTGCCGGGACTGCGCCGGCTCACCGACGCCGTGCACGCCGAAGGGGCGGCGATCAGCGCGCAGATCGGCCACGCGGGCCCGGTCGCCAACGCCAGGACCAACAAGGCCACGGCGCTGGCACCGGTGCGGTTCTTCAACCCGCTGTCGATGCGTTTCGCGAAGAAGGCGACCGTCGACGACATCCGCGAGGTGACCGAGGCCCACGCGAACGCGGCCCGGCTGGCCATCGACTCCGGGTTCGATGCCGTCGAGATCCACCTCGGGCACAACTACCTCGCGAGTTCGTTCCTGTCTCCGCTGATCAACCGGCGCACCGACGAGTTCGGCGGGTCGCTGTACAACCGCGCCAAGGTGGCCCGCGGCGCGGTGCTCGCGGTCAAGGAGGCAGTCGGCGATCAGATCGCGGTCACCGCGAAGCTGAACATGTCCGACGGCGTCCGCGGGGGTATCCCGATCGAGGAGTCACTGCAGACGGCCAAGTGGCTCGAGGAAGACGGCGGTCTGGACGCGATCGAGTTGACGGCAGGCAGCTCGCTGCTCAACCCGATGTTCCTGTTCCGCGGCGGCGCGCCGATCAAGGAATTCGCCCGCAACTTCAAGCCGCCGCTGTCCTGGGGCATGCGGATGACCGGCAAGAAGTTCATGCGGGAGTACCCGTACGAAGAGGGCTACCTGATGCGCGACGCGAAGAAGTTCCGCGACGAGCTGAAGATGCCGATCATCCTCCTCGGCGGCATCACCAACCGCGAGACCATGGACAAGGCGATGGCCGAGGGCTTCGACTTCGTCGCAATGGGACGTGCGCTGCTCGCCGAGCCGGATCTGCTCAACCGCATCAAGGCCGACAGCACCGTGCAGTCGATCTGCGACCACTGCAACCTGTGCATGCCGACGATCTACAGCCACACCTACTGCGTGCGCACCGGGTCGCCGGGAACGCAGAAACCGGTCAGCTTGGGGCGATGAGCGCCCGCACGCAGTCCTCGACGATCGCGTCGGCACCGGCCGGGACCACCTGTCGGGGGCGCTGACCGCGTCGCACCATCGCCAGCGGGACGTCGATCAGCGCGGCGCTGACCCGGCCGGCGTCGTCGGCGAGTTCGCCGAAGGCTTTCCGGATCTTGCGCTGCAATCGTTTCCGCCGGTTGCCCAGCGTGTCGGGCCATTCGCTGAGCCCGAGCTGCGCGGGGCCGGTCAACAGAACCTGAGCCTCGGCGGGGTTCTCCCGGCACCAGGCCAGCACTCCGCGCGCGCCGTCGACGCACCGTTGCTGCGGGTCTCCGGATTCACCGAGGGCGACGAGCAACTCGGCGTGGAAACGTTCCTCGGTGCGCAGCCACAATTCGCCGCACAACGCCGCCCGCGACGGGAATCGGTGATACACCGACCCACTGGGTGCGCCGCACGCCCGTGCCACCGCCGACATGGTGACCGCGCCGGGGCCCTCGGCGGCGAGCAATTCCGCCGCGGCGTCAAGGAGGTCATCGACGGTGTATCGGGCGGGCCGCGGCATTGCTCCACCCTAAAGTAGAGACTCATCTCTAAAATTGTCCGAACGTGGGACGCGACGCCTCCCCGGAACCCCGACCAGCACCGATTCTGCTTGGTCACAGTGGGTTTGGCGAGTCGGCACGGACGGGCACAGCACGGGCGTGTCGCAGCTTCGGCGACAACTCGGTAACGGTGCGGCAACGACATCGCCGCCGGGGCAGGTAGCGCCGACCCCACCACCCCGGCTACCTATAGAGTTGCCGACGATGTTTAATGTCGCCGCCGGAGCGGCTCCGTGACCCGCCCAGGATCCCCCGCGCTGACGGTTCGGTACGACGGATCCACCCGCACCTTCGCGGCCGGCAACGACGTCGTCGTCGGCCGCGATCTGCGCGCCGACGTCCGGATCGCCCACCCCTTGATCTCGCGTGCCCATTTGGTGCTGCGCTCCGACCAGGGCCGCTGGGTGGCCATCGACAACGGCAGCCTCAACGGCATGTACGTCAACGGGCGCCGAGTGCCCGCGGCCGACATCACCGACGGCCAGCAGATCTTCCTCGGCAACCCGGACGGGCCACGGTTGTCCTTCGAGGTCGGCCGCCATCAGGGCTCGGTCGGGACACCGCCGACGACCGCCGTTCCGGTGCCCACCCGCAGCGCCTCCTGGCCCAGCCAGCAGGTTCCCACCCGGCCCGCGCCGCCGCGGCCCCCGCAGCACTACCAGCCGACCGGGCCGATCATCCGGCCGCCGACCGCACCGCCGACCGCCCCGCCGACCGCACCGCCCACCGCCCCGCCGAGGCAGCCGCTACCGCCGCGGCCGGCGCCGACACCGATCAGCTCTCCGGACCTGGAATCGGTCACCGTGATGGGTCCGGCCGCAGCGCCGCGCTCCTCCGGTGACGGCAACCTCGCCACCAGCATGCTCAAGATCCTGCGGCCCGGTAAGCCCGCGGAGGCACCACCGGGGTCCGTCCGGATCGGTCGCGCCAGCGACAACGACATCGTCATCCCCGATGTGCTGGCCTCACGCCACCACGCCACCCTGGTCCCGACCGTCGACGGCACCGAGATCCGGGACAACCGCAGCATCAACGGCACCTTCGTCAACGGCACCCGCGTCGACTCGGCGATGCTCCACGAGGGCGACGTCGTCACCATCGGCAACGTCGACCTCGTCTTCCGCGGCGCGATGCTGGTCCGGCGCACCGAGACCGCGGCGGCCACCGCCACCGGCGGTCTCGAGGTGCACGGCGTCACCTGGACCATCGAGAACAACAAGACGCTGCTGGACAACATCTCGATGTCCGCGCGCCCGGGCACGCTGACCGCGGTGATCGGCCCGTCCGGTGCGGGCAAGTCGACGTTCGCGCGGCTGGTCGCGGGCTACACCCACCCGACCAGCGGGCAGGTCTCCTTCGAGGGCCACGACGTGCACGCCGAGTACGCCTCGCTGCGTTCCCGGATCGGCATGGTCCCGCAGGACGACGTCGTGCACGGCCAGCTGACCGTCCGCCAGGCGCTGATGTACGCCGCCGAGCTGCGGCTGCCGCCGGACACCACGAAGGCCGACCGCGAACAGGTCGTCAACGAGGTGCTCGAGGAACTCGAGATGACCAAGCACCTCGACACCCGCGTCGACAAGCTCTCCGGCGGTCAGCGCAAGCGCGCCTCGGTGGCACTGGAACTGCTGACCGGGCCGTCGCTGCTGATCCTCGACGAGCCGACCTCCGGTCTGGACCCGGCGCTGGACCGCCAGGTCATGACGATGCTGCGCCAGCTTGCCGACGCGGGACGCGTCGTGCTCGTCGTCACGCACTCGCTGACCTACCTCGACGTCTGCGACCAGGTGCTGCTGCTCGCCCCGGGCGGCAAGACCGCGTTCTACGGTCCGCCCGACGAGATCGGGCCGTCGATGGGCACCACCAACTGGGCCGACATCTTCAGCTCGGTCGCCGGCGATCCGGACGGGGCGCACCAGCGGTACCTCGCCCAGCACGGCCCGCCCCCACCGGTGCCCGCCACGCAGACCC
>JBNMQW010000026.1:0-53783 GCA_050205485.1 Mycolicibacterium vaccae
GCTGCCAGGAATACCCCCGCTGGCTGCACACCTATAATCACCACCGCGGTCACACCGCACTCGGCGGTCAACCACCAGCCAGCCGCGTCTCGAACCTCTCAGGTCAGTACACCTAGGCATCGATGCGACGCGTGCTGCGAGCGAGAAGGAGCGCATTTGATTTCGCTCGCGAACGCGATTAAGGGTGGAGGCTGACAGCATGTCCGAATACGCAGCACTCGCGAAAAAATGGGTCGAGGTTACGAACAGAGTCGCCGCAGGTTCGTGGGATGGCATCGTCTGCCCCAAGAATGCTGATGCCGATGTGCTCATCGAAGTCCGTGAACTGGGAAGTGGCGCAGACGATGCACGGTTTGAGTACTGGATCCACTGCCCGGGATGCGGTGCTGAGATCTACTTCCACAGCATGGATCAATACAGTCCGGTGCCGCACTCGGCCGGCTGAATCTGCCTAGGGCGTAGCAGGTATCCGATGGCGCCAAATAGCGGCGGGCAGCTTCTTTGACGAATGGCTCAAGCAGGTCGCTGCGCGGCTACGCCAGCACGCGGCTGCGATTGATGACGGTGCAACCCCGCCTGCCGCGTGAGAACAGTGATGCGGTGGTTAGCATCGGATGACCATGAACGACGGTTCAATCTCTCGCGAGCTGTACCAGTTTCTCGCGACCAATTTTCACCAGGACTGGGATCTCGAAGCTGAGGACTGGCAGGGCATCGTTGACAACTATGTCGACGAAGACCCGACTCCGGCACCCCTGCTGCGGCTGGCTGACGAGATTGACGAGCTCCGCGCATCTCGTCCGGAGCCACAGCTGAAGGAATTCCTTGTCCGTCAAGTCGGGGTGGACTACGGTCCCGCGCCGCTGACGTATGGCGAATGGTTGGAACAGATCGCTGACCGGATATGGCTGCGGGTCGTCAGGCCAGACCCCGGCACCGCACCTCCACAGGATTGACGACGGAAATGGCGTCTAGCCGATGCGCTTGACAGGCCTAGTTGGCGGTCGGGTGCCAGTGCGCTGGCACGGGGCGGGAACCGCGGACGAAATGGCATAACTATGCTCTGCGCTACACAGCCCCCATAGCCCAATTGGCAGAGGCAGCGGACTTAAAATCCGCCAAGTGTCGGTTCGAGTCCGACTGGGGGCACCAGCAGATGGCTGCCGGCGCGGCCGAGAAGGCGAACCGCCTCTAGCCGCGACAGCCGTGGCTCGACTCGCAGAAGCTCGGCTCGCCCATTCCCTAAACTCCGAGCATGCGCATGCCCCGAGCAATTGCGAACTTGAACAAGCGGGTCACCAATCCGACGGCCCGCGGGCTGACGCCCTGGCTGCCCTTACTCGGCACCCTCGAGCACGTCGGGCGAAAATCCGGCAAGCGCTATCGAACGCCTCTGCTGGTCTTCGGGACTGACGACGGCTACGCCATTCTCATCGGCTACGGCCCCCAGACGGACTGGGTGAAGAACGTCCTGGCCGGCGGACCGACGGTGCTGCACAAGCGGGGCCGCGCCATCGCTCTCACCGACCCGCGGCTAGTGGGCAAGGATGAGGCCGCGGCCCTCGTCAATCCGGGCTCACGACTGTTCTATCGCGCATTCCCCTACAACGAGGCCACCTTGCTGCTGACGGCGGCGGACTCCACGAGCTGACTGCGACCGGAGGCCCGGTCGGCGAACGGCTGCGGATAATCTGTGGGATCCGAGGTCCTCACGGTGCCTCCTCGATCGACGGAAAACCGCTTGTCGTCCGAAATTCTGCGCGCGGGACGAAGGTCCGGCCATCCGGTGAGAAAGGGGACCACCGCCCGTGGGTCATGGCGCAGGGGGCAACACAACCTCGGTGTCCCGGTTGGTCCTTTTCAGTCTGGCGGCGATGGTCGGCGGGTTCGTCGTCGGAATTGTCGGCGGCGCATTCCGGTGGTGTCTGCAGGCCGCCGACGCCATCCGGACCGACCTGATCGCATGGGCACACCAGTTGTCCGGACCGGGCTGGCTCGTCCCGGTGGCCGTCGTCGCGGCCTGCGCCACCGTCGCCGGGTTGATCGTGCGCAGTGAACCGATGGCCGCCCGCAGCGGCATCCCCCGCCTGGAGGCGGCCTTTCTCGGCGAGTCGCCGCCGCCGCGCCTGCGCGTGGTCCCGGCCCGGTTCGGCGGCGGACTGCTGTCGATCGGGTCGGGACTGGTCCTGGGCCGCGAAGGACCGACCGTCCACATGGGCGCGACGATCGGCGCCGAGACCGCGCGCCGGATCCGCCTCCGCGCGGGGGAGGCCACGAACATGCAGGTGGCCCTCGGCGGCGCCGGCCTGGCCGTGGCGTTCAACGCGCCGGTGGCCGGAGTGTTGTTCACCCTCGAAGAAGTCACCAAGTCGTGGCGGGCGCAGACCGTGCTGGCATCGGCGTTCGCGGTGGCCGCGGCGATCGGCGGCTCCCGGCTGGTGTTGGGCGACGAATCCGACCTGCATGTGGACGACACCGCCGTGGTCGGGCTGTCCTGGCTGCCGTTGTTCGTCGTATTCGGCGCGTGCACAGGACTTCTCGGGGCCGCCTACAACCGCGTGGTCCTGTTGGCCGTGGATCATCTGGCGGCTGGGCGCCGGGTTCCGACCCCGGCCGCGGCCGGGTTGATCGGCGCCGCCGTCGGGCTGCTGCTGGTGGTGGCGCCGCTGACCGTGGGCGACGGAAGTGCGCTGACCCAGATGCTGCTCGACGGGCACAGTCCGGTGCTACTCGCCGCTGCGGGTCTGCTCGTCGCCCGGTTCGTCACCGGCCCTGTGTGCTATTCGGCGGCGGTGCCGGGCGGGTTGTTCTCACCGCTGCTGGCAGTCGGAGCGTTGTGGGCAACGCTGTTCCTGGGCTGCTTTCAAGCGGTGTGGCCGGATGACGAGAAGCAGCTGGCGATCCCGTTGCTGCTGGCTGGGATGGCCGCCTTCTTCGGCGCCACCGTGCGTGCGCCGCTGACCGGCCTGGTCATCGTCATGGAGATGACCGCGACGACATCTGCGGCCATCCCCATGCTGATCACCACCGCCGCCGCGGTGGTGGCCGCCAAAGCTGTTGGGTCCCGTCCCATCTACGACGAGCTTCGGGAGCGGCTGCCGGCGAATCCGGCCCGGGAAGCCTCAGGAGATGTCTGAGCGGAGACTCGGACTCCGCCCGGCGCCGAGTCTGGCCTGGTCGGACGCAAATAGAGAAAACGTATGACGACATTTGATGGACCGGCAGAAAGCCCCCTGAATTTCCCGAACTATTGACCTTCAGACTCCAGTGGTCATACGCTCGCGTCGAAGATGTCCGAACCTCGGCGGCTGGCCGGGTCCAATGGAAGCCGAGACACCTATGACTGCGCCCAACGTGTTCGAGGCCGGCCTGCCCAAGTTCAGCTACGGCCTCGACGCCACTCCGCACGACATCTTCGAGGAGGTCCGAGCGGCGCAGTCGCAGGCGCCCATCGCGATCGGACCCCTGGGTCCGGAGATCCTCTCCTACGAGTTGGCACGTGACATGCTGCGCGACAACAGATTCCGGCTTCCTCCCGGAATCACCCTGGCGGCCCAGGGCATCACCTCCGGTCCGTTGTACGACAAGATGGCCAACAGTCTGCTGGGCCTCGAGGGTGCCGCCCACACCCGGCTGCGCAAGCTGGTCTCCAAAGCGTTCACCCCGCGGGCGACCTCGCGACTGCAAGACACGATCCAGGCGGTCGTCAACGGGCTGATCGACCAAGTCCAGGACGCCGGACAGTGCGACGTCGTCACCGACATCGCCCGGCCCTATCCCACGCCGATCATGTGCGCGCTGCTCGGCGCACCCAGCGAGGACTGGCACCTGTTCGCCGACTGGACCGAAGAGGTGTTCAAAGCGCTCAACTTCCAGCCGGACGTCACGTTCGACGAAGCCTCGATCATGCGCTCGTGGGGTGAACTCGACTCCTACGTCGACGACATGGTTGCGGCCCGTCGCGACAACCTGACCGATGACCTGCTCTCCGAGCTCATCCGCGCCGAGAGTGACGGCGAGCGGCTCAACCTCGACGAACTGCGCATGCTGGTGGCCGGCTTCCTGATGGCGGGAACGGACACCACGCGCAACCAGCTGGCCGCGTCGGTCCAGGCGCTCTGCGAGCATCCGGACCAATGGACGAAGCTGCGCGACCACCCTGAGCTTGCGATGCCGGCAGTCGAGGAGAGCATGCGGCACTCACCGGCCGCGGCCATCGTCCCTCGGGCTGCCGCGGAGGACACCGAGTTCGGCGGCTACCTGTTCCCCGCCGGAACCTTCGTCCTGGTGAATTCCTTTGTGGCCAACCGAGACCCGGCGATCTATGACGATGCGGACCGCTTCGACATCGCGCGCCAGAGCCTGCCGCCGATCCTGACCTTCGGCGGCGGTGCGCACTACTGCCTCGGGGCCAACCTCGCCCGCCGCGAGCTGGCCGAAGCGATGGTCGTGCTCACCCGTCGTCTCCCGGCGCCCCGACGGTCAGGTCCGGCCCCGTGGAAATCCCTCCTGGGCATGACCGGTCCGATCACCCTGCCGATCGAGTTCGAGGCCGAAAGGCTTGTGGCCGCAGATGCGTAGTCGTGGGTGGGCCGGCTCGACCCCGGCGTCGGACGAGGAGGCGATCGCGCGGATCCTGGACGCCGTCGACGACGTCGTCGCCGAACAAGGTCCCGCGATCCGCCTGGCCGACGTCGCCCGCAGGCTCGGGGTCACCCGCCAGACGGTGTACCGCTACTTTCCCAACGCCGACGCGCTGCTGATCGCCAGCGCCATGCGTGCGGTCGACGGGTTCATCGACCAAGTCGTGGAACACGTCAGCGGCGTCCACGATCCCGTCAGCGCTCTCGTCGAATGCGTGTCGTTCGCCGTTCAAACTCTCTCCGGTGACCCCCAACTGGACAGCCTGTTGGCAGCGGGACACGAGGGCGAGGCGCTCACCTCGTTGAGTTCCGAGACCGCGAAGACCTTCTGCCTGTTGTTCTTTCACCGCTTGGAAGTGGACTGGCCGCTGCACGGCTTCGATGACCTGGCGCTCGATGAACTCGCCGAGATCACTCTGCGCACTCTGCAATCCCTGTTGACCGATCCCGGCCAACGGCCACGGGACGGGGTGGCGCTACGCGGCTTCGTCGCCCGCTGGCTCGGCCCGGCGATCCTCTACCCGCGACTGAGAGTGCTGTCTCGGGTCTGAACCCCGGGTCCGCTCGCTCTTACAGCGCCTGCAGAGTTGCTGCTACAGGGTTGCCGGAGTCTTTTCCTGGGAAATGGAGTCAACGGAACATTTATGACGGAAAAATGAATCTTTAGCCGTCTATTCCAGTCGCAGTTCTTTTGATCATGCTCACAGGAAACTTTGATTTATCTGCGCGACATCAAGCAAACCGTTGACCTTGATAAAGTCGGAAGTTGCGCAGCTCGCCATTTGTGATGGCAATGATCAAACCGGGCTGAACTGTGGTCTAGCACGGCATACAGATCGAGCTGGTTGCACTCAGAAATTGTCACCGTCTAATGAGTGACATTGGAATCCTTTGCGCAAACGCCGAAACCGTATTTCGCACCTAGATTCGCAGGTGCTTGTGGATATACCGTCCCTTTGGTGCCCGGCTTCCGCCGAGATACTTGGTCTCAACTCGGACGGAGATTCCTATGCAAAAGGGTGCACGCAAGGTGGGTGTCCTCTGTGGCGCGGCGTTTGCCTCCGCACTGATGGCGGTGACCGGTGCGACGCAGGCGAATGCAGCGTCCTCGACGTTGATCATCGGTGGCATCTATACGCCGGACCTCTCCAACGCGATCATGTCCCGTGTTCTCGGTGGACGGTTCGCCGGCGAGGAACTCGTCAGCGTCAGTTGGCCCGCCGAGGCGCGCCCGTTCACCGGCCTGTTCAGCGACACGTTGTCCCAGTCGGTCAGGGTCGGCATCGAGAGCCTCACCAATCAGCTCGAACTCGCCCTCGGTCGTCTCGAAAAGGGCGCCGATGGCAATTACCTACCCGGGGAGAAGGTGACGGTCGTCGGATTGTCGGCCGGGAACCTCGTCGTCGACGAGGTGATGCGCGATCTGGACGAGGAGGCGGACCCGACCGCCCGGAGCGCCCTCGAGTTCTACACCGTCGAGGACACCACTCGTCAACAGACCCGCAGCTACTACAACCCGATTGTCGGTTACACCTTCAGTCCTCCCGCCCAGACCAAGTGGAACCTCACCGTGGTCACCGGCGAATACGACGGCTTCGCTGACTTTCCGGATCGGTGGTGGAATCTGATCTCGGTGGCCAACGCGGTGGTGGGGGAGATATTCGTGCATGTGCCGGTCATGTTCAAAGCGCTGAATCCCGCGGATATCGTCGACGTGTTCGAAGACCCGGAGGGCGGCACGACGACGAGGTACTTCGTTCCGGCCACGACGCTGCCCTTGGTCAGAGTGTTCCCGTTGCTCAGGCCATTTCAGCCGCTGTTGCGCAGGATCGTCGACGCCGGGTACTACCGCAACGATCCCGACCCCGACACCAACGGCTCCGCCGAGAACTCGTCGACCGCGAGGAACGCGACGCGGGCCGAAATCCCGGCGGCCGATGCGGTCGACGGTCCGGTGGCGCAGCCGCGGTCCGCGCCGAGCAGGCCCGCCGCCCCGGTCGCCACCGAGCCGACAACGCCGACACCGCCCACCACGCCGGCGACGGACGGGACGGGCGACACCGATGCCATCGACACCGCACTGGCCGAGGAGGAACCGGTCGTTGAGGCGTCCGACGACGCCGCGGCAGCACCCGAGGTCGCTGACCCGTCCCCGGCCGCCGGCAAGAAAACCGCAGCCGGCGATTCCGACGCGACGACGAGTTCGAAAGCCAAGGGTGAACGGCGCGAACACCGCGACGCCAGCTGAGGATCAACCGGTTCCGAAGTGAGGGCGCTTCTCAGGAACCGTTGACGCGCAACGCCGCCAGTGCACGGTCGGAGCCGCGCGGCCCGACCGCGCAGATACCGATCGGTGGGCCGGTGACGGGCAGCGGGCTGCCGACCGCCGGACGGCCGGTGATACCCGCCAGACAGGTCAGCTGGAACGTCCGGGCCCGGATGTCCTCGATGACGGCGCCACCCAGCGCGGCGCTGTCCCGTGGCGGTGCCACCGACGACGCCGACGGCAGAATCAGCACCCCATCACCGAGCGCGTCATCGATCGTGGCCTGTGCGGAGGCCAGGACGGCATCGGCGTCGGCCAGTTCCTCCGGGGTGCGCTTGGACGCCGCTTCGAAGCGGGACCGCACGTCCGCGTTGAGAGAATCCCAGTTCTGTTCCATCCATGCGCCGTGCGCCTGCCACGCCTCCCATCCCTGCCGGGTCTGGAAGGCCTTCACCCACCCGGGAAGCTGAGCGGCGTCGAAATCGATCTCAGCGATCGGCATCTCGGCAGACCACCCGGCGATCGCGCGCCGCGTCGCCGAAGCCACCTCCGCGTCGGCCAGCGCGATCAGCGACTCGGCGTACACCGCACGCGGGAACGCCACTCGTTCGGCCAGATTCGGTTCCAGCACAGCCGCCACCTTGACCAGATCGGTCCGCGTCCGCGTCATCCAGCCGACGGTGTCGAACGACGGAGCCAACGGGATCAGTCCGTCCCGGGAGATCACACCGTGGGTGGTCCGGATGCCGTAGAGCCCCTGGTACGACGACGGAATCCTGATCGACCCGCCGGTGTCGGTACCCAGGCCGATCGTCGCCTGCCCCAGTGCCACCGCACTCGCCGACCCCGACGACGAACCCCCGGGAATGCGGTCGGGCGCGGCAGGATTGGGAGGGGTTCCGTAGTGGCCGTTGGTGCCCGCCAGGCTGTAGGCGAATTCGTCGGTGCGACTGATGCCCGCGACGGCCGCGCCGGCCGACAGCAACGCCGCCACCGCCGGTGCGGTCGACGTCGCGACCGGCGCACCGGCCAGCCACGTCTCGTTGCCGGCGCCGACCACCTGGCCGGCGACGTCGTAGAGGTCCTTGACCGCGACCGTGTCGCCAGTCAGCGGGCCCACGCCGGTCGGCTCGACCAACGGGGTGCCGTACTCGCGCCACACGGTGGTGTCGAAGCCTGGGGCAGGTGCCGCGAACGAGGACGGCCCGGTGGTCGCCATCCCGACTGCTCCCGCGGTGGCGGTGCCTGCAACGGCGAAGAAGTGCCGCCGGTTGATCGAGTCCATTCAAAGGCCTTTCGGGTCGCTGGGCTCGCCGTCCGACTGTAGGGAGGCCGTATTACCTCGACGTAAAGCCTGCGGATACCAGCACCGCGCGGCGCCCCGGACGGCCCCGAGACGTCACAACTTCGTCCCGAATGTGAACGGTTGGGCCGCGCGAAAACAGGCCATCCGGTACGGGCGCGCGCCGCGTGGGCCGCGTAGAGGAGCAACGATGTCCGGACACATCTCTCGTATCACCAAATCCCTTCTCGCCGCGTTCGGTGCCGCCGTGGTGATGCTGGCCCTGACCAGTCCGCCGGCGGCACTTGCCGATGACCGCCTCGATTTCACCGGGGTGACGCTCAGCGGCGCACCGTTCGACGGCGCCTCGCTTCAGGGCAAGCCCGCCGTGCTGTGGTTCTGGACGCCGTGGTGCCCGTTCTGCAACGCCGAGGCCCCGTCGGTGAGCAAGGTCGCCGCCGACAACCCGACGGTGACGTTCGTCGGCATCGCCGCTCGTTCCGATGCCGGGGCGATGCAGAATTTCGCCTCCAAATACAACTTGAACTTCACCAACCTCGACGACGCCGACGGCGCCATCTGGGCCCGGTACAACGTGCCCTGGCAGCCGGCGTACGTGTTCTACCGCGCCGACGGCACATCGACATTCGTGAACAACCCCACCAGCGCCATGTCCGAGCAGGAACTGCAACAGCGGGTTGCCGCGCTGGCCGCCTGATCAGCGGGCAGCGTGCAGCAGAATCTGGTCGGCCTGGCGTTCGCCGCCGGACTGGTGGCCGCGCTGAATCCGTGCGGCTTCGTGATGCTGCCGGCCTACCTCGCCCTGGTGGTGCGCGGCAGCGGCAGTGGGGGACCCGTGGCCGTCGCGCGAGCGGTCGCCGCGACCGTCGCCATGACCGCGGGTTTCCTGGCGGTGTTCGGCGCGTTCGGTCTGCTCACCGTCTCGTTGGCCTCCACGGTGAGTCGCTACGCACCGTACGTGACCATCGTCATCGGGATCGTCCTTGTGCTGCTGGGCATCTGGCTGCTGGTGGGGCGGGAGCTGACCGTGCTGGTTCCCGGGTCCTGGACGCGCACCGCGTCAGCGCCCACCACGCAGCTTTCGTCGATGTTCGGCTACGGCGTCGCCTACGCGCTGGCGTCGCTCTCGTGCACCGTGGGTCCGTTCCTCGCGGTCACCGGCGCCGGCTTCGGAAACGGTTCGGGTTTGTGGATCTACCTGGCCTACGCGGGTGGATTCGCCCTGGTCGTCGGGGCGCTGGCCGTCGCGGTCGCTCTGACCGGCGCCTCGACGGCCGCCCGGATCAGAGCGGTCCTGCCGTACGTCAACCGCGTCGGCGGCGCCGTGCTGGTCGCGGTCGGTCTCTACGTCGCCTACTACGGGTACTACGAGGTCCGGTTGTTCACCGCCGCAGGCGATCCCGACGATCCCGTGATCGCCCTGGCAGTCCGGTTGCAGGGCGCCGCCGCGGGCTGGGTGCACCGCAACGGGCCGTGGCCGTGGCTGTTACTGCTCGCGGTGTCGGCCGTCGCGGCCTGGCTGTGGGCGCGGCGCAGCAGGAGCCGTGCCCTTCCGTCTGCGCGCACAGCCGAGCGCAGTTCCGACTGACCGCGCCGCCGGCCGCGTCACCAAGACAGCACACGGGGAGAAGACGCACCGATCGCCGGCTACGAGAAGCTCAAGGCGCGCGGTGTCGAATTCACCGAGGAACCGCACGACATGCCCTACGGCATCGACTGCGTGTTCCGGAATCCGTCGGACAACAGCGTGCGCCTCACCCAGCTGGCTGAGCTTCCGCTGAGTGGGTAGCGGCCCGGCGCGGCCCCAAATCTCCCCGATCACGCCGCGCACAGGGCTAGCGTGTGACTGCCCCACCTGGGGCCAGAGGGGAGAAAAGATCATGCGAACCGGTGGGCCACGGCACGACGTCGCGGCCGTCAGACGGCAACCCGCACGCGGTCTGGCCTTCGCGCTGGCCGCGGTCCTGCTGGGGCTTCTCGGTGCGGCGACGATCGCGGCGCCGCACGCCCGAGCAGACGGCGAAACCTACGTCATCGCCACCGACACGACGTTCGCCCCGTTCGAGTTCCAGGACGCCAAGGGCAACTTCGTCGGTATCGACATGGACCTGATCCGCGCGATCGCCGAGGACCAGAACTTCAACGTCGACATCAAGCCGCTGGGTTTCGACGCGGCGCTGCAGGCCGTGCAGGCCAACCAGGTCGACGGCGTCATCGCCGGAATGTCGATCACCGACGAACGTCGGAAGGTCTTCGACTTCTCTGAGCCGTACTTCGAGTCCGGCGTGCAGATGGCGGTGCTCGCGGACAACGAGGACATCAAGTCCTACGAGGACCTGCGCGGCAAGCGGGTGTCGGTGAAGAACGGCACCCAGGGCGCCGACTTCGCGAACTCGATCAAAGACCAGTACGGCTTTCAGGTCGTGTCTTTCGCCGACTCCTCGACGATGTTCGACGAGGTGCGGACCGGAAACTCCGTCGCCGTGTTCGAGGACTATCCGGTGCTGCTCTACGGCATCGCCCAAGGCAACGGCTTCAAGACCGTCACGCCGAAGGAGGACCCGACGGGCTACGGCTTCGCCGTCAACAAGGGTCGCAACGCCGAGCTGCTGCAGAAGTTCAACACCGGACTCGACAACCTCGAGCAGTCGGGCCGCTACGACGAGATCATCGGCACCTACCTCGGCGAAGGCGCCACGGCCAACGACAACTCGTTCTTCGGCCTGATCAAGAGCACCGCCCCGCTGTTGCTCGAGGGCCTGAAGATGACGGTCATCCTGACCGTCGTCTCGATCGCGATCGCTCTGGTGCTCGGCATAATCTTCGGGCTGATGCGCGTGTCCCGCTCGATCTGGCTGCGCGCGATCGGCACCACCTTCGTCGACATCTTCCGCGGCACGCCGCTGCTGGTGCAGGCGTTCTTCATCTACTTCGGCATCCCGTCCGCGCTCGGCTTCCAGATGTCCGCGCTGACCGCGGGCATCATCACGCTGTCCCTCAACGCCGGGGCCTACATGACCGAGATCGTCCGCGGCGGCATCCTGTCGGTGGACAAGGGGCAGATGGAGGCGGCGCGCAGCCTCGGCATCGGCTATCTGCCCACCATGCGCAAGGTGATCCTGCCGCAGGCGATCCGCACGATGATCCCGTCCTACATCAACCAGTTCGTGATTACGCTGAAGGACACGTCGATCCTGTCGGTCATCGGCATCGCCGAGCTGACGCAGACCGGCCGGATCATCATCGCCGGCAACTACAAGTCCTTCGAGATGTGGCTGATCATCGGCATCATCTACTTCATCGTGATCATGGCGTTGACGAAGCTGTCCGACCAGGTCGAGAAGAGGATCATCAAATGAGTCAGCTGATCCCGGAAGCGGCCGCCGCCGAACCGGAGGGCAAGGTCAAGATCCGCATCGAGGGACTGAAGAAGTCCTTCGGCGACCTGGTCGTCCTCGACGGCATCGACACCACGATCAAACACGGTGAAGTGGTCTGCGTCATCGGGCCGTCCGGGTCGGGCAAGTCGACGTTCCTGCGGTGCCTCAACAAGCTCGAGGACATCTCGGGAGGCACGGTCGTCGTAGACGACTTCGACCTCTCCAACCCGAAGGTGGACCTCGACGAGGTGCGCCAGCACATCGGGATGGTGTTCCAGCACTTCAACCTGTTCCCGCACATGACCGTGATCGAGAACATCACGCTCGCGCCACTTCTGACCAAGAAGATGAACAAGGCGGCGGCGGAGAAGCGGGCGCTCGAACTGCTGGATCAGGTGGGGCTCGCGGACAAGGCGCACGTCAAACCGGCGACCCTCTCCGGTGGCCAGAAGCAACGCGTCGCCATCGCCCGCGCGCTGGCCATGAACCCGTCGATCATGCTGTTCGACGAGGCCACCAGCGCCCTAGACCCGGAGATGGTCGGGGACGTGCTCGAGGTGCTGCGCGAGCTCGCGGCCGGCGGTATGACGATGGTGGTGGTCACGCACGAGATGGGCTTCGCCCGCGAGGTCGCCTCCCGGGTGTTGTTCATGGCCGACGGCAAGATCGTCGAGGACGACAGCCCGGCCGAGGTTTTCGACAACCCCAAGCACCCGCGGCTGCAGGACTTCCTCTCCAAGGTGCTCTAGGCGATCGCGCGCCAGTTGCTCGCGGATCGGCGCGCCTCGGGCGCGCGAGCGCGACGCACGGCAAGATGCAGATGTGGTTACTGAGGCTGATGTGACTAATGAGGTTGCGGCGCTCGAGTCCGGCGCACCCGACGCGGCGCCGGCCACGCCCGAGCCGGCCGGTTCGGAGTCACCGGTCGCCAAGAAGCGGGACTGGTCGCTGCCGAAGTCTCCGGTGAACCGGCAGCAGGTGGACCAGATGGCGCGGACCGCCGTCGCGGCCATCGGGAAGACGGCCGCTGCGCTCGGTGCCGCGATCGCCGCCGTCGCGCGGTACACCGCCGGCGTCGCCGTGCAGATCGGCCGTGCGTTCGCCGCGATCCCGGCGGCACTGCAATGGATCCTCGCGACAGCAGGGCTCATGCTCGCCGGCATCGCGGGCACGATCGCCTTCACCGGTACCGCCGCGGTGCTGTGCGCCGTGGTGCTGGTGCCGGTCGCGGCGATCGCCCTCGGCGCTCTCGGCCACCGCTGGTTCGCCGAGACCCAGGCCGCGCCGAGCTCCGGCACCGCGGCCCCTGCACCGGAGCCGTCCGACCTGACGCATTCGGTCCTTTACGTCGACAAGAAGCTGACACTCGCCCTCAACGCGCTGGGCACCGACCGGCACCAGCAGGCGGTCATCGCGCTGTTCCAGGCGAAGACGGCGGTCGACCTGGCACTGGGCACCGAGGATGAGAGTGAACCCGTGAACCCGCCGGTGCGCGTCGACGCCTACCGGCTGCGTCCGCGCATCCAGGCCGGGCCGTCGTCGAAACCGGCTATCGCAGAGAGCAATTCCCTGGCGGCCTCATGAACGGACCCATCCTCACCGGACAGGTGGCGTTGATCGAGGACGACTACACGCTGGTTATCAACCGCGGCGCGGAGGCGGGGGTCACGCCCGGCATGATCTTCGCCGTGAGCTCCGGTCCGCCGCAGGTGGTCACCGACCCGGAGTCGGGGCGCGAACTCGGCAGAATCAGCCGCGAGAAGCTGCGCGTGCGCGTCTTCGACGTGCAGCCGCTGTTCGCGCGTGCGCACACGTTCGTCGACAGCGCGGACTTCCATGGCCTGCTCGCGTTGCCGTTCTTCGAGGAGGCCGAGGAGGACGTGGTCACCGTCGACATCGGTGACGGCGTCGAACTGGTTCAGTGGGCGGTCAACGACGCACCGCGCCAACGGCATTCGGGCTGAACGGGTCAGTCGACAACGCGCAGCGGCAGGCTGACGAATCCGCCGCGCGCCGAAACCGAAAGCGAATATCGCCCGTTGACGGGCACCGGCAGGCGGATTGGGTAGTACACGAAGCCGATTTCCCCGCCCATGCTCGATTGCGGCACGTCGAACTGCTCGTCGAGCGTCTCGCCGGTCGGGTCGGTGAAGCGGACGTCGATCTTGGCCGTCTGGTCGAACGGTTCGGGCGCGATGAGCACGATCAGCGTCGGCTCGATCACGCGTTGCGGCCCGGCGTGGCAGGTGGAGATGACGCCACCGACGACGTTGAGCTTGTTGTCTACGACGGAAGCGGACTCGGCGAGCAACGCCCCGGTGACGATCATGATCCCAACTTATCCTGCCCGGTTTCCACCCTGGACACCCGAGGCCGCCGGGCGGGCCGCCGTGGCCGAATCTGGTCCTTCTGGGCCTAGGAAAAGTTCAGCCTGGTGGCACGCTTCCGGGGTTGCCACCGTGGTCACGTGCCTCCCCGGCCCGCCCCGGAGGAGGCCCGAACCTCGATCGAATGAAAGGTCCACCGTGACGACCACCAACCCTGCGCCCACGCTCGACGACCACCACCGCATGATGGGCATGCTGACGGGCTACTGGGTGAGCCAGATCGTGCGCGCCGCTGCGCTTTTCAAGCTTCCCGATCATCTGGCCGCCGGCACCGACACCCCCGACGCGATCGCCGAGGCCGAACTCCTCGATCCCACCGCGACGCGTCGTCTGCTGCGCACCTTGGCGTCACTCGGCCTGGTGACCTCTGCCGACGGTGTCCACTTCGCGACCACCTCGCTGCTGGAAACCTTGCGGCGCGACGCTCCGTACTCGCTGCACGGCATGGTGCTCGCGACCAGCGCGCCGGGACACTGGTTGCCCTGGGGGTACTTTCCGGATGCGGTCCGCACCGGGGACCGGCAGATCAGGTCGGCCTTCGGGACCTTCGAGACCGTGTTCGACTATTACGCGGTTCATCCGGACCAGGCGGAGGCCTTCACCCAAGCCATGTCGAATCTGAGCGCCGCGTCCGCGCTCGAGATCGCAACGGTGCTCGACACCACGAACGTCGACTGCGCGCTGGACGTCGGCGGCGCGAACGGTGAAGTGGTCCGGGCCCTGATGCGCGCCAACCCCGAGCTGCGCGGCGGCGTCTTCGATCTGCCCCATGTGGTGCCCGACGCCGAAAAGGCTGCCCGCAACGACGGGCTGGGGGACCGGTTCAGGGCCATCGGCGGTGACTTCTTCGAGTCCGTGCCGTCCGCGGACCTCTACCTGCTCAAGTACATCCTGCATGACTGGAAGGACGACAGTTGCGTGCAGATCCTCAAGAACTGTCGAGAGGCGCTGCAGGACGGCGGCCGCATCGTCGTCATCGATTACCTCGTCGGTGCGGTCGGCGAGCCGGGGCCGGCGCCCCTGATGGACATGAACATGCTCGTCCTGACCGGTGGATGCGAGCGCGAACTCACTGAGTTCGACGCGCTGTTCGCCTCGGCCGGACTGCGCCGCACCGCCGTCAACCGGGCCGGGCCGTTCGCCATCATCGAGACCGTCGTGGTCTGAATGCGCGGCCTGAGGTCCGTGGCGCGTCGTTGACACCCGGGCGTCCTCGCCCCTAGCATTTCTGACTACAAGCGTTGTCAGAATGAGCTCGAGGAGGAGCCGTCGTGAGTGTGCCGATTCCGACGCGCCACCCTGACCGCCCGCGGCCGATCCCGGCCGGCATCCGGGCCATCGCGACGGCCCTGGCGATCCGCGACCCGAATCCGCGGCAGTGGCAGACCCTCGGCGAACGACTCACCGTCGGCGACGAACCGATGGACCGCCTGGTCGAGTGGATGGTCACCACCGGCGCAGAGCAGACGCGGCCGCTGTTCGAGCAGGCGCTCGACGTCGGTATCGCCAGCGTGCCGGACGCGCCCGCGCCGCTGCGCGAGTTCTTCGACCATGTGGAGACGTTGCCCGATTCGGTGGATCCGGACCTGCTGCGTATCGGGCAGCGCGCGCTGCGGCGCGGCGGCGCCGACGGCATGTACATCGCGCGCGACGTCTCACTGCTCGGCGGCTACCAGTTCTCCGGTTTCAACAAGACGCTGCTGCGCACCGGCGCGCTGGAGAAGGGCTCGAACAAGCGGTTCGCCGAGACCATGCAGTGGGCGATGGACGTCATCGCCGAAGGTGGCCTGCAACCGCTCGGCGTGGGTTACCGCTCGACCATCCGAGTCCGGCTGATCCACTCGTTCGTCCGCCGGCACGTGGCCGCGATGCCGGACTGGCGCGCCGACGAATGGGGCGTCCCGGTCAATCAGACCGACATGGCCGCGACACTGGTCGGCGCGCTCGTCGCGCCGGCGGTGGGCTCGATCGCCATGGGCGTCGTGCTCACCCCCGCGGAGTTCCGCGCCGTCGCCCACCTCACCCGGTACGTCGGCTTCCTGATCGGCGTCGAAGACCAGTGGCTGCCAAGAAATTTCCGGGACAGCGTCCGGGTGCTGTCGCACACGCTGTCGGCCCTGTCCGCCCCGGACGAGTCCAGCAAGCAACTCGCGGCGCCGATGGTCGAGGACCCGCTGACGTGGCACTACGACAACCTGCCCGGCCTGCGGCGGAGGCTGGCCCGCGCCCAGCACCTGTCGATCACCAGCGCGTTCCTGGGGCGGCGCACCGTGGAGAAGCTCGGACTGCCGTCCTACGCCCTGCCCTGGTATCCGCTGCTGCGGCTCCCGGTGAACCTCGCGCGCAGTGTCGCCGCACTCGGACTGCCCGGCGGCATGGAACGCGCCGATCAGCGCGGGCAGCGCGAGCACTCCCGGTTGTTGCGCACGATGATCGGTGAGGACGCCTCGGCGACCATCGGCGAGTCCGCCGCGCACGTCAGCCGGGTCGCCTGAGCGCCCAGTCCGCGGGTCCGCTCAGGGGCCGCCCTTCCAGTGCTCGATGCGGTGGTGATCGGGCGTGAACCCGTGCTCGACTCCCCAGAGCACGGCCTGGGTCCTGCTGGCCACGTCGATCTTGCGGTAGATCGTGCGGATGTAGGACTTGATGGTGTTCGGGCTGAGGTAGGTCAAGGTGGCCACCTCGGCGTTGCTCTTGCCCTGGGTGATGAGCGCCAGGATCTCCGATTCCCGGTCGCTCAAGCCCTCGCCACGACCCGGCCAATCGAGACCGGCAGGCCTGCGGCCCCGTGACGGGATGTCGCTGATGACCGTCTCGCCGGCATGGACCGCTTCCAGCGCGGCCACCAACTCCCGCGCGGGCAGCGTCTTCGACAGATAACCGTCGGCCCCTTTCTGGCGAGCGCTCTCGATGAGTTCGGGGTGAAAGTTCCACGTATAGACCACAACTCGCCGAGCCCGCGGATTCGCGACCAACGCCGCGATCTCGTCGTGATCGGATTCGGGCTGGGCGAAGGAGTCATAGAGGACGATGTCGACGCTGTCGTCGAGGCTCATGTTCGAGTCGATCTCCGCGACGACGACCCGATCGCGATATCCGTCGAACATGTTGGCCACGCCCATCAGTACGACGTCATAGTCGTCGACCAGCGCCACCGTGATCGGAGTGTTCGGCGGCGATGCCATGCCCCCCACGCTACCTACCTAAGGGTGTATCGCCACCCCCCTTAAGGGTGTTGGACTGGCATCAGTGTCGAGCAGCCGCCCGGCCGATCCCGATCCCGCGCCACCCGGCGCTGCAGAAGAAAGGCACTTAGCCATGATCGGACTCATCGTCAGCATCATCGTCATCGGACTGATCGCCGGCGCAATCGCCCGCCTGCTCGTTCCCGGCAAGCAGAACCTCTCGATCCTGATGACCATCGTCCTCGGAATCGTCGGCTCTTTCGTCGGCGGATTCCTCGGATACCTGATCTTCCACAAGGACGCCTCGCAGGGATTCCTCCAGCCCTCGGGCATCATCGGCTCGATCATCGGCGCGGTGATCGTTCTGCTGATCTGGCTGCGCGTCGGTGGCCGAAGCTCCGTCAGCCACCGATAGACAGCGCGACGGGGCCGGCTTCGGGTGCTCCCGAGACCGGCACCCGCCGGCGCGCCACCGTGATTGAGAGACGCCCCGCTGGGAATCCCTGCACTGCATCGAGGGGATCGATGCCGCACGTCCCGGCTCAAGAAAGCAGGTCTCATCCATGGCGGACATCATCGAGCTGATCTATGCCGACCACGACTGGCTGCGCCGGATGTTCTTCCGGCTGGACGACGCCACCACCCCAGAAGAGCTCGCCGCGATCTGGGATGTGCTCGGCAAGCGGCTCGACACCCATGCCGACGCAGAGGAGACAGTGTTCTATCCGGCGCTGCTCAAGCACGGCGGCAAGGACGACCCCGGGAATCCCGAGGGGGATCCCGAGGACGAAACCGAGGACGCCATCACCGACCACAACGCGATCCGTGACGCGGTCCGCCGATCCCGGCAGCACGAACCGGGTACCGACGAGTGGTTCGAAGCCGTGATCGCCGCGCGCAAGGAGAACGGCGAGCACCTCGATGAGGAAGAGCGCGAGGCCATGCCCGACTTCATCAAGAGTGCGTCCCTGGAGCTGCGCCACGAACTGGGCATGCAGTGGCTGCGTTTCTATGCCGAACATCAGGCAGGCCAAGGGATCAGCGGCCGCGACAAAGACGCTGCCGACTACATCGAGCAACACTCCTGAGCCACGCAAGCCCACCTCGGGAGACTCACCAGAGCGGTATCTCCCGCCCGTACTCGGCCTCCGGGCGCGAACCGAAGATCCGGCGTTGCGATTCATCCATCGCGACGTCGTTGATGCTGGCCTCCCGCCGCGCCATCAGGCCGTCGGATGTGAACTCCCACAGTTCGTTTCCATAGCTGCGATACCACTGCCCGGCGGTATCCCTGCTCTCGTACTGGAACCGGACGGCGATGCGATGCGCGTCGAACACCCACAGGCTCTTGCGTAGTGCGTAGTCGAGTTCGCGCTCCCACTTGGCGGTGAGAAACGCGACGATCTGCTCTCGTCCGACGATGTGCTGATCGCGGTTGCGCCAGCGGGAGTCCGGCGTGTACGCCAGGCTCACGGTGTGCGGGTCGCGGGTGTTCCAGGCGTTCTCCGCGGCCTGCACCTTCTGGATCGCCGTCTCGCGGGTGAACGGCGGCAGGGGCGGGCGTGGCTCGGTCACCGGCTCAGCCTTTCACCGCAGAGGTGAGAAAACCGCGGATCAGATCAGCGATCTCGGCCCCGTGCGTTTCCAGCGCGAAGTGGCCCGCATCGAGCAGATGGATCTGGGCGTCGGGCAGGTCGCGCCGGAACGCCTCGGCGCCGGCCGGAGCGAAGATCTCGTCGTTGCCGCCCCACACCACCAACGCCGGCGGCTGGTGGTCGCGGAAGTACTGCTGGAACGTCGGGTAGGCCTGCACGTTGAACTGGTAGTCCCAGAACAGCTGCAGCTGGATCGCGTCGTTGCCGGGTCGGTCGAGTCCGGCCTGGTCGAGCTGCCAGGTCTCCGGGGCGATGCGGTCCAGCCGGTCGGCGGGGACACCGTGGGTGTACTGCCAGTGGATCGCCTTGGGCTGCAACGCCTCCCGGGCCGCGTCTGCGTGGGTCTCGCGGTCTTTCGCGTGCGCCCACAGGACGTCCCAGAACGGTGTGAAGCCTTCCTCGTAGGCGTTGCCGTTCTGGGTGATCAGCGCCGTCACCTGGGCGGGTTCGCGGCTGGCGAGGCGCCAGCCGATGGGTGCGCCGTAGTCCTGCACGTAGATGGCGAAGCGCGCCACTCCCAGCTGGTTGAGCAGGCCCTGGACGATGTCGGCGAGCGCGTCGAAGCTGTAGGCGAACTCGTCGACCGTCGGGGCGGCCGAGTTGCCGAAGCCCAGGTAGTCCGGTGCGATCAGATGGAAGCGGTCGGACAGCTCGGCCAGCAGGTATCGGTACATGTGGGAACTGCTCGGAAAGCCGTGCAGCAGCACCAGAGTGGGATTGGCCGGGTCGCCGGCCTCCCGGTAGAAGACCTCCCAGCCGTCTACCGTCGCGGTCCGGTGCCGGACGTCGAAAACCGTCATTGCATGCTCCTCCCATGACTGCCGAGAACGAGCGTTCTACGGCTACGGCACAGCGTAGAGAACGAACGTTCTACGCGCAAGGGTCAGGCGGCCAACAAGGTGGCGGCGGCGCGACGAGCGGCGTCGGCGGCCTGCTCGGCGTCGTCGTAGAGGGCCGCGGCGACAATCGCGCCATTGGCGAGGATGGCCAACTGGTCGGCGAGGTGAGCAGGCAGTCCGGCCTCGGCGACCAGGCCGGCCAGGTAGTCGCGCAACGCCAGCTTGTTGCGCCGCGCGATGCGGCGAACGTCAGGGGAGGTGCCGCCGAGCTCGCCGACGGAATTGATGAACATGCAGCCGCGGAAATCCGGCTCGGTGAACCAGTGCGCCAGGTAATCGAACACCGCCAGGATCCGGTCGCGCGGTTCCTCGGCGCGACTCTCGACGAACTCGATCATCGCGCGCTGAATGTCGCGGTCGCGCTGGGCGAGCACCGCGGAGATGAGCGCGGCCTTCGACGGGAAGTAGGAGTAGAGCCGCTTGAGTGGGATGCCGGCCGCGTCGCGGATCGCGTCCATGCCGACCGACTGCACGCCGCGCTCGTTGAACAACTCCGTCGCGGCGGCGACCACCTGGTTTTCGTCCGCTGTGTCGACCATGCCTGCTCCTGGGGTGAGAACCTACGTTCTACAGAGTAAGCGCCGCCCGGTGCGGCGAAGCGGAGTAGACAGGCGGGATGGAGCCTTTCGCCGCGCTCGCGGGGCGGTGACCTGGTGTGCCGCCTGTTCGGGCTGCACGCCGGACAGCCGGTGACCGCCACGTTCTGGTTGCTGGACGCGCCGGACAGTCTGTCCGAGCAGAGCCGCCGCAACCCCGACGGGACAGGCCTGGGCGTGTTCGAAGCCGACGGTCAACCGGTGGTGCTCAAACAGCCGATCGCCGCGTGGGAGGACACCGAGTTCGCGACCGAGGCCCGCGACATGACCGGCCGGACGTTCATCGCCCACGTCCGGTACGCGACCACCGGCCCCGCCGCGGCGAGGAACACCCATCCGTTCCTGCAGGACGGCCGCATCTTCGCGCACAACGGGATGGTCGACGATCTGGACATCCTCGACGCCCGCATCGCCGAGTTCGGTGTCACCGACCTCGTGCTCGGCGACACCGATTCCGAACGGGTCTTCGCGTTGATCACCGCGGCGGTGCGGCGCAACGGAGGTGACATCGGTGCCGGCATCGTCGACATAGTGGGCTGGCTCGCCGACACCGTCCACATCTCGGCGGTGAACATTCTGCTCGCCACCGCCACCGATCTCTGGGCGCTGCGTTATCCGGAGACGCACGAGCTGTACCTGCTCGACCGCACCGGTGAGCGCAGCGAAGGCTTCGCGTTGCGCAGCAAGCGCATCAACGCCCGCAGCCACCATCTGGCGACCGCACCGTCGGTGGTGATCGCCACCGAGCGCATGGACGACCAGCCCTGGGACCCGATCGGCAGTGGCGAACTCGTTCATGTCGGACCGGATCTCGCGGTCGACCGGCACACGGTGCTCACCCGGCCGCCGGCGAAACCGCTGACCCCGCCCGGCTGAGCGCAGACGTCTTCGCGGACCGCCGGTGATCATGATCCGCGCGGCGCACAATCGAGACGTGGATCTGACGCACTTCGGTCATTCCTGTCTGATGGCGAGGATTCCCGGCACCGCGGTCCTGTTCGACCCCGGCAACTTCTCGCACGGCTTCGACGGGTTGACCGGCCTCGCGGCCATCGTCAACTTCCTGCGCGCGGTCGCGCCAGAGCACGCCGTACCGATCCATCACGGGATGGTCGATCCCAGCGCCCGCGGCATCTATTACGGCCGGCTGACCGAGTTCACCGACGTCGATCTGCGTCCGCTCGAAATCGAGCAGAGCGCGGCGTTCTGAACCTGTACTGCGGACCGGTAATCGATTGCCGCGCAGGGGGTATCGATGGCACTGGCCCTTCTTCGCGCTGGGGCCGCCGGTTCCGCGGGACCCGGGCGGCAACCGGGGGCTGCCGAACCGCTGCGCACGCCGACCGCCCGCGGTTACGCTCGAAAGCAGGGCCTCATCTCACGGCGCAACCGGCGATCGACTGCGTTCCGGGGGTCGAGCGCGGAGGAGACAGCATGCGCCACGACGTCGCCATGTCCGAGACCGACAGCGCCTGGATGGTGGACACGCTGCTGACGCTCCTGGAGACCCCGAGTCCGACCGGCCGCACCGACGCGGTGATGCAGATGATCGGCGAGATCTTCGCCGGCTTCGGGTTGTCGTTCTCGCTGACCCGACGCGGCGCGTTGATCGTCGAACTGCCAGGAGAATCGACGGCCGTCGACCGCGCGGTCGTGGTGCACTCGGACACCACAGGTTGCATGGTTCGCGCGCTCAAGGACAATGGCCGACTCGAGGTGATCCCGGTCGGCACCTTCTCGGCGCGCTTCGCCGCGGGTGCGCGGGTGCGCATCCTCACCGAGGACGCCGACAAGTTCATCACCGGAACCATCCTGCCGCTCAAGGCAAGTGGCCACGCTTTCGGCGACGCGGTGGACACCCAGCCCACCGACTGGGACCACGTCGAAATCCGCGTCGACCGCAAGGTCTCCTCGCGCGAGGAGCTCGCCGAGCTGGGTGTGCAGATCGGGGATTACGCCCCGCTGATGGCCAATCCCGTACTGACCGAGGACGGCTTCGTGGTGTCCCGCCACCTCGACGACAAAGCCGGCGTCGCGGCTGTGCTCACACTGGTCAAGAACCTCACCGACAACGCGGTGTCGCTGCCGCACCGCACGGCGGTGATGGTCACCATCGCCGAGGAGGTCGGCTACGGCGCGAGCACCGGCCTGCCCGACGACATCGCCGAGATGATCGCGGTGGACAACGCGGTGTGCGCACCCGGCCAACACTCCGGAGAGAACACCGTCACGGTGCCGATGTCCGACCTGCACGGACCCTACGACTATCACCTGACCCGGAAACTGTGCCGGCTCGCTGCCGACTGCGACATCCCCTTCACGCGAGATGTCTTGCGCTACTACCGATCCGACGCGGCAGCGGCCATCGAGGCGGGCGCCAACACGCGTGCCGCTCTCGTCGGCTTCGGGCTCGACGGCAGTCACGGGTGGGAACGCACCCACCTCGATTCCCTCAAGGCGACCTACGCCCTGTTGCACGCGTGGATCCGTTCGCCACTGACATTCGCGCACTGGGACGCCAACCCCTCGGGTGCGGGCAACCTGCGGGATTTCCCGTCGTCGCAACAACCCGCGCCCCGGGAGAAGTGGGTGCCCTCGGCACGCGCCGACGATTCGTGACCTTGCCGCATCGGTCGTCGTCGCGCACCCGCAGAACCGTCACTTTTTGGATCGCCGAGAGAGCTACCGACAGCGACGCTCGAGTGACACTCTGGAACCACTGGCTGACCTGGAGGAGCGTCAAAAATGGCCGACAACCGTCTGAGCGAGAAGTTCGACACCCTGTCTGAAAAAGCAAAGAAATCGGCCGACAAGGTGAAGGCCTCCGCGGAGTACGAGAAAGCACAGCTCAAAGCCGACGCCGCTGCGGCCCACGAAAGTGCCGCTGCCAGCGCCGAACACTTCCGCGAGAAGATGGGTGCCGTCTCGGACAAGGTGGAGTCGCAGTGGGAGGACATCCGCGACAAGTGGAAGACGCACCTGGACAAGATGCGCGCCACCATCGAGGAGAAGCGCGAGGAACACGACGCGAAGAAGGCCGAACGAAACGCCGAAGACGCCGAGGCGTACGCCATCTCGGCGATCTTCTTCGCGGAGAGCGCCATTGACGAGGCTGCGGCCGCCTGCATGGACGCCGTCTACGCCCGCGAGGAAGCCGACGCGCTCAACAGCTGAGCGCCCGCGCACCCTCGGTTCGGCACTCGCCGGTGTTCAGCTGGGGCGATCGTGTGCCCATGCCTCGGCGCGTGTCGAATACATGAGGCTCGACGACGAGCCACCCGCAGCACTTACCTGCGAAAGGATCGAACATGCCCGATGCGGTCGAGAAGAAGGCTGACGACACCCCCGCCGCCGATACCCCCATAACGACGTCCTCCTACAAGGACCACCGGGACGAGGTACGCACAGAGCTGAGGGACGACGTACGGGAGTCCGCCAAGGCCGGCCAGCAAGCGGCGACGGACGCGCTGCGCAAGTTCCGGGACACCGTCAACGAGGTTGTGCCCGAGGCGATGCAGCCGCTGCGCGACAAGCTCGTCGGTTCCGCGCTCGAACTCGCGGACAAGCTGGTGTCCGTGCAGTACGACTTTCATCGCAACCTGATTCAGACGGCGGACCGTGCGCTGAACAGATCCGACGAACAGCAGAAGTGACGGTCACATTGCCGCGGCGAGGAACGCCAGCAGCGCGAAGACCACCAAGATGAGACCGGCGAGGACGACGAACGCCCCCAGCGCAGCCTTCCGCTGCTGTTCGGCGTCCGACGTGACGGCCACTTTCACCGACGTCTTCATCGTCGCGAAGAGATCCGACCAGGAGATGCGGGACAGACCCCGCCGCGTCGCGGTGCCGTCGCGCATCGGCCGGTCGGGCACCGTCCCTGCTGCGTTGCCGTAGAGCACCAGACCGATCGTGATCACCACCGCGGCCAACGCCAGTAACGCAATCCCGATAACCACCATCACACGCCCTCCTGTCCGCCGAGCTTCTCGGACGTCGCATACCCGCGCGCGATTCGAACGGAACACACCGGTCCGGTGGGGAGGGGCGGGGTCAGCTGAAGAGCGTCTGGGGCCGCGGTAACCCGACCCCGTCGACGGTGACGTCGACCTTCTCGTTGTAGAACGCGACCAGCGTCGCGATCGCGGCCACCGCCGGCAGGGGTGTCTCGTAGCTCCACGCCAGATCGGCGTAGAGGGTGTCCCCGCAGCGCACCGACCAGTACCGCGACGTGGCCCCTTTGTACGGGCACACCGTCCGGGTGTCCGATGCCTGCAGATGATCGAACACCACATCGGTGCGGTCGATGTAATACCTTGTGGGAAGCCCGGTCTCGAAGAGAAGTACCGGCGTGTGGGTGTCGGCCAACGTCCTGCCGTCCAGCTCGATGACAACGTGCCGGTGCGACCGCAGCGCGTCGACGCGCGTGTACGGACTGCGGGGGTGCTGAAAGATCGGCTCGTCCTCCTCGAACCAGTCCAACGCGCCCCACTCGAAGCGCACCAGCCCGGCCACCGGACCGTCACCGTCGTCGAACACCCGCGCCGCCGACGGTATGGTCACCCCGCCTGCTGTCACCGCGCACAGTCGCGATGCGCCGAACTGCACCCGCTGGGGATGGTCCTCATCGACCAGACACTCCCGACGCACATCGGTCAGCGGCACGTAGTACTGCGGATAGGACGCGATCTCCCACACGTAGCGCGCCGAGGTCGTGTCGAACACCAGCTCGCCGTTGCAGAAGCCGCGTACCCGTCGCGGCGACGGCTCGACACGTCCGCGCTCCGCGGCGTACGGGGGATAGTCAGCCATGTGGCGCCTAACTCGGGCAGTACGACCGCGTCGCCGCCTCGACGAAGAGCCCGCTCTGCTCGGCCGTCCACCCCGCCGGCCCGACGATCTCCACCGCCACCTGGTCCGGCGCCTGCCCGGCCGACACGTACGCACAGATCGCCGTGGCGAGATCGATCGCATCGGTTGTGCTCGAGTAGGGGATCCCCTTGGTGTCGATCGCGTCGAGGAAGGCGTCGTCCGGATCGTCGGCGCCGGCCGGAGCCGCCACTGCCAGCGCGAGCAGACCGGCGACGGCCACGGCGCCGAAGAACCATTCCCCACGCATGCCGGACACCTCCCCAGACACCTGCCAGCGAGGATCACAGTACGCCCCGCGCAGTCCCCGTACCAGGCTTTTCGTGGGGCAGAACGTCAGTTCTCGTCAGGAATCTGGTGCCGGGTCTGGTCGCGCGCCGGCGCGTCCGGGTCCTCGTCGGCGTGCTCGAGCTTCCGCTGCAGTTCCTGTTGTTCAGCGGTGGCCTTGGTGGCGTCTTCCGGTGTCGGCGGGATGCCGCTCTGCTCCACGCGGACCTCCATCGTCGTAGGGGTGCCCACGCAGGGTTGTCCGATCGGACGCGAGTGAAACGCACGGAAACGCACAACATCGATACCCCGCGCGTGAGGAAGCGGCAACACACATGCAGCGGAGGTGTCGCGGATCGGAAACAACCTGCGGGAACCCTTCCGGCAGTACCCGAAATCCGGAAGGTTCTGCCATGTCATATGTGACTCCGTCGGACTTCGTCCACAAGATGGTCGACGCCGGCGAGGCCAAAGCCATGATGTCGACCCGCGACACCCTCATCCGGGCGTTCATGGCCGGAGCCATCCTGGCCCTGGCGGCCGCCTTCGCGGTCACCATCACGGTCCAAACGGGCAACGCCCTCCTCGGCGCGGTGCTGTTCCCGGTCGGGTTCTGCCTGCTGTACCTGCTCGGGTTCGATCTGCTGACCGGGGTCTTCACCCTCGTGCCGCTGGCGCTGCTCGACAAACGCCGCGGCGTGACCGTGCGCGCGATGCTGCGCAACTGGGGCTGGGTATTCGTCGGCAACTTCGCCGGTGCTCTCACCGTCGCGCTGATGATGGCGATCGTGTTCACCTACGGGTTCAGCGTGGACCCCAACGAGGTGGGCGTGCGGCTCGGCGAGATCGGGCACAGCCGGACGGTGGGCTACGCCGAACACGGCGCGGCGGGAATGCTCACGCTGTTCATCCGTGGGGTGCTGTGCAACTGGATGGTGTCCACCGGCGTGGTCGCCGCGATGATGTCGACCAGCGTGTCGGGCAAGGTGATCGGGATGTGGATGCCCATCATGCTGTTCTTCTACATGGGATTCGAACACTCGATCGTCAACATGTTCCTGTTCCCCTCAGGCCTGATGCTGGGCGGTGACTTCTCCATCGCCGACTACCTGATGTGGAACGAAATCCCCACCGTGATCGGCAATCTCGTCGGCGGTCTGACGTTCGTCGGGCTGACGCTCTACGCCACTCACGGTCGCCCCCGCCCGTCGCGGCTCGCCGTGTCCGACACCACCGCTCCGAAACAGCGTCGCGAGGAGGTCAACGCATGACACCGATCCTGCCGAAGTCCGAGGCTGCGGACCTGGTCGTCGCCGCCCGCATCAGGAAGAAGCTGACCTGGGCGGAGATCGCCAAGGAGGTCGATGCGCCGCTCGTCTGGTGCGTGGCCGCACTGCTCGGCCAGCATCCCATGTCGGCCGAACAGGCCGAAAAGGTCTGCAGTCTGCTGGATCTCGACGACTCGGTCGCCGAGAGCCTGCAGCTGCAGCCGGCGCGGGGCATGGACCCCGCCCTCCTGTCCGACCCGACCATCTACCGGTTCCACGAAGCGCTGTCGGTCTACGGGCCCGCCATCAAGGAGCTCATCCACGAGGAGTTCGGTGACGGCATCATGAGCGCGATCAACTTCAACGTCGACATCGCCCGCCGCGAACATCCCGACGGAGACCGGGTGGTCGTCACGCTGGACGGCAAGTTCCTGGACTACCGATGGTGACCCACGACTGCGGCGCAGACGCCGCCGGACCGTCTGGGCGGCTCGCCGCCGAAACCCTCCGGGGGGCCCTCGGCAGACGCGACTTCGTCCGGGCAGTCGCGGCCATCAGCGCCGGCGCCGGCGTCGCCGGGGTCGCTGCCGCGTGCTCGTCGAGCAGCCCGCCCGTCGCCCCGGCAGCCTCGGACTTCCAGATCCTGCAGCCCGGGCAGGGCGAACTGGGCGCCGACCACTACCTGCCGTCGGTGCCCGACCAGGTGCTGTGGGGATACGTGCCGAACGTTCACGCGCAACCGGTGCTCACGATGTCGTCGGGCCAGACGATCACCGTCGACGCCGTCAGCCACGAAGGCATCCTGGAGGACCAGGGCCGCAACCCCGTCGAGTTCTTCGGCGGGCACGGGGTCGACCGCGCCGACGTGCTCGACGACGCGGTGGCGATCGCCGCCGACTACCGGCGCACGCCGCGCAACTTCGACAAAGACGGACCGCACGTCATCACCGGTCCGGTGTTCGTCGAAGGTGCCGAGCCGGGCGATGTGCTCAAAATCGAGATCCTGCGCTCGATCCCGCGGGTGCCCTACGGCGTCGTCTCCAGTCGCCACGGCAAAGGCGCCCTGGCGCGCACCGCGGATGGTGCCGCCCCGGCGGGCATCTCGCTCGAAGAAGTCATGCCACCAATCGCCGCCGACGGGCGTCCCAGCCCCGACCCGACGGCCTACGGCAACGTGTCCACCTTCACCAGCGTCGAGGACGGCCACGGTGTGATGCGCTACGGCGACGCGCAGGTGCGGTTCCCGCTGCGGCCGTTCATGGGCGTCATGGGGGTGGCCTTCTCGCAGGACACCGATCTGACTGCGGCGACGGCCAATTCGATCCCGCCGACCGTCGGCGGCGGCAACATCGACATCCGCCTGCTCGGCGACGGCGCCACGTTCTATCTGCCGGTCTTCGCCCCGGGTGCGCTGTTCTACGTCGGTGACCCGCACATGGCCATGGGGGACGGCGAAGTCGCGCTCACCGCGATGGAGGGCTCGCTGCGCTCCACCTACCGGCTGACCGTGTGCAAGCCGGGGTCCGGGGACGCTCCGTCGGTGGCGTACCGCTACCCGTTCGGGGAGACCGCCGAGGCGTGGGTGCCGATCGGGTTGTCCGACCCCGACGGCTCGGTCGGCGGCCAGGGTGGTGACCTCGACATCGCCATGCGGCGCGCAGTGGTCAACGCCCTGGACTTCCTCGAGGTCGACCGCAGTATGGACCGCGCCACCGCCTACGCGTATCTGTCTGCAGCAGCGGACTTCTCGGTGTCGCAGATAGTGGACCGCACCGTCGGCGTGCACGGCCAGGTGTACAAGTCGCACTTCGACACCTGAGTCACACCCGGGTCACCTTGTCGGCCCGGCGCACCGGCCGGATGGTGATCGCCGTGATGACGTCGCCATCGGTCCGCGTGTCGATCACCGCCAGCGGATGGCCCCCGGGTGCGATGACGTCGACGATCCGGCCCGCGACCCGCAGCGGTGTGCTGACGGCGATGCGCACGACGAACAACCGGGTCTCCTCGGCGACCGTGGCCGCGCCGCGCACCGTCGCCGCCGTGCCCGCCGGCAGCAGGGCCGGGTCGGCCACCCGCACACAGTCAGGTGCCAGCAGCGCGACCATGCGCGCCATGTCGCCTCCGCGGGCCGCGCGTAGAAACTCCTCCACGACCTCGCGGTGGCGTTCCTACGCGCGTAGAAACTCCTCCACGACCTCGCGGTGGCGTTCCTCGTCGGAGGACCGGTGCGGCGCCGCGGCAGGCGCGATCCGGGCACGCGCCCGGCTCGCATGCTTCTTGACCGCGGCCGGAGTGCTACCCAGGATCGTGGCGATGTCGGTGAACGGCACCGTGAAGAGGTCGTGCAACACGTAGGCGACCCGCTGAGCAGGGGTCAGCGCATCGAGCAGAACCAGCAGCGCTCGGGACACGTCCTCCCGGCGCAGCATGTCCTCGTCGGCGGCCGTCGCCGCCTCATCCGGGTACGCGAGGGTCTCGACGAGGCGCCGGCGGCGCCGGCGGTCGCGCAGCTGGTCCAGGCAGACTCGGCTGACCACGGCGGTGAGCCATGCCGTCGGGTTGTCGACGTCACGGTCCTGGGCGGTGTGCGCGCGTAGCCAGGCGGTCTGTACGGCGTCCTCGGCATCCTGGGCCGAGCCCACCATCCGGTACGCGACCGACAGCAGCCGCGGCCGTGCTTTTTCGAAGTCGAGCGTCGAGATCACCATGTCACCTTCTGGGTCCGCGAAACGTCGTACCAGGTGCAGGGGTTCGACGATACGAGAGGACGGCGACGTGAAAAGGATACCGAGCTACAGGGGGAGCCGACCATGCCCGACGTGGTGATCTGGATCTTGGCCGCGCTGACGGTCACGTGCGCGGCGGCGAATATCGCCATCGCGGTGGCGGATTGGGGACAGGCTTCCTTCGTGATGGCGAATTCTGCCGAAGTGGGGGTGGCAGTCGGTGTGATCCCATACCTGGCGGCGCTGAAAATGGCTGGTGCGCTGGGCCTTCTGGTCGGCTTCGCGCTGACTCCGTGGCTCGGACTCGCGGCGGCGGTGGGGCTGCTGCTCTTCTTCGTCGGGGCGGTGACGGTGCATGTGCGCACCAGGGTGCTGCACAACATCGCGTTTCCGGCGGCTTACCTGCTGCTCGCCGTCGCCGCCGTGGCGTACTACGGCATGGCGGTGGGGCAGTAGCGCTCAGATCCGAATGACCGACTGGATCCTGATCTGCTCGGTCTCGCACCGGCGGCACGTCAGCGACCGGATCTTCAAGCGGACGTTGGCGATTCGCAGCGCTTGCTGGCACATCGGATAGGGGCAGCCGCACGACAGCCGCACCCACCACTGCGCGGGGTGGGCCAGGGGGCCGCAGAAGTTTCGGCAGCTGCACAGGATTTCGGGCTCGAAGTCGAGTTCTGCCAGCGACGGCTCGAGCAGTGTGGTCACGGCCTCTGAATCTAAAGTGAAGGTCGAGACTTTTGCGGGAGGCGCGCGCGAGAAAAATCGGCGCGCCGCGCTCAGCGGCGGCCCGCCACGTGCGCGGCCGCGTCGCGGGGCAGCCGCAACGTCTCGACCACCGTGACGGCCAGCAGCAGGCCCAGCGCCGCGAACGTCCAGGAGTAGGAGGTCAGTGTCGTCAGCAGGAGCGCCGCGATGGCGATGCCCAGACCCGACGCGATCTCCTGCACGGTCGCGTTGAGCGTGTTCGCGTGCGTCATCTCCTCGCCCTCGACGTCGGCGAAGGCCAGGCTGTTGTAGGCGGTGAAGCCGATCGAGCGCAGCGCGCCACTGACGTAGAGGACCGCCACGATCACCAGCATCGGAAGCTCGGGCCGCAACGCCGCCAGCACCCCGAACCAGGCCACCGACACCAGTCCGTTGACCAGTAGCACCTGCCGGATGCCGAAGCGGCGCATCAACGGTGTGGTCAGCGGCTTGATGGTCAGGTTCCCGACGAACAGGGCGGTGACCATCAACCCGGCCGACAGCGCCGACCAGCCGAACTCCAGCTGGAACAGCAGCGGCAGCAGGAACGGCACCGCCGTGATCACCATCCGGTACAGCGAGCCGCCGGCGACGGTGATGCGCAGGGTGCGGATCCGCAACACCGCGAGCTTGATCAGCGGGGACGGTGTCCGGCGGAGATGCCACACCGCAGCGCCCAGCAGGCACAGCGCGGCCGTCACGCCGAGGCCGACCAGCAGCCAGGGGGTACCGCTGACCCGGACGTGTTCCAGCGCGACGAGTGCCAGGGCGATCCCGGACCCCAGCAGCGCCAGCCCCCGCCAGTCGAACGGTGTGGATGCCGACGTCGCGTCACCGCGAATCAGCTTGAGCGCGAACAGCAGTCCGACGACCCCGAGCGGGATGTTGATGATGAAGATCCAGCGCCACGAACCCGCCGTCGCGATGGCGCCGCCCAGCGCCGGCGCCAGCACCGGCGCGGTCAGTGCCGGCCACGTCAGCAGCGCGATCGCGCGCACCAGGTCGGTCTTGGCGGTACCGCGTAACACCGCGAGGCGCCCGACCGGCACCATCATCGCCCCGCCGACACCTTGGAGCACCCGCATCGCCACCAGCATCGGCAGCGACGTACTCACGGCGCAGCCCACCGACGCCAGCGTGAACACCGCGATGGCGGCGAGGAACACCGGCCGCACCCCGAACCGTCCCGCCAGCCAGCCGCTGACCGGGATCAGGACCGCGACGGTCAGCAGATAGGCCGAGATGGCGATGTTGACGTCCACCGCCGCCACACCGAACGACGCGGCGATCGCGGGAATGGCCGGCGCGATGATCGTCGCGTCGAGAATCTCCATGAACATCGCGCCGGCGACGAGCAGCGCCGTCCCCCGGGGATAGGAAAGCGGCGGCGCTGCTTCAGACACGGAGGTAGAACCTAGACGCTTCCGCGCGGTCGCGGGGGCCGGCTCACGCGGTGCAATTCAGCGCGACAGTGACTTTCGGTGGCGGCGAAAGCCCAAGCATGTTCACATCGTCGCGGGCGTGGACGACGATCCGCGGGTGCGGAGCCGGCTGACGGCGCAACCCCCGCGCCGGTGCATTCCGGTGCCGCGGAGCTGCCGATCCAGCGGAGCCGCACGTCAAAGCCTTGCGCGCGAACGTCGTTGAGGATGGACAGGAACCCGCCCGGGGCGGCGGGCATGGCGCGGACAGCGGGCCGATCGGAACTACACACGGGGCGGCGACTTCCCGAGCGTGCGACTTCCGATGTGGTCGGTCACTTCCGACCACGGTGATTTTTAGGAGCCGCCGAAGACGCTCTCGTCGGCGATCAGGCGCCGACGCTGGCCCGATAGATCGGGCAGTAGGCCGCCACCGCACCGCGCATCAACACGGCGGCCCGGGTGGCGTCGAGTCCCTCGCCTTGCAGTGACTGCACCAGGTCGGCCTGGATGCGGGCCGGGTCGATGTTGTTCGCAGCGCCCTCCGCGACGATGTCGCAGATGTTGTTGCCGGCCTCGACCGCCTGCTCCTCGGACGCGAACGTCACCCCGAGCTTGTTCAGGAGGCCGAGGAATTCGGTGTCGGTGTCGGTTGCCGACGCGCTCTGCATACCGAGGACGGCCGGGACGGAGGCGGTGGCCGCGGCGATCAACGACGAGACGAGGTGACGAGCTCGCATTACAGCCTCCAAAGGCGTCGGGTCTGCGCGGATGCTATCGGTGCGACAGGGTGCAGACCCGGAATCCTCGCGCGCTCGGCGCGGCGCGATACGGGGGGCCGGATGATCACGATCAGGTAAGCTCGCAGGCAACGTCGGTATCAGCGCGATTGCGGGGTTCGGCGACTATCGGGTTCAGACCGCAGCCTCGAAATCATCAGTCCGCCGACCGAGACGTCGTGGACACAGCACGAGACGAGGCTTCAGATTTTGCAGCAATTCACCGAACATGAGGTTGACGGCGTGTTGGTCGTCGCTGCTGTCGGTGCCGTCGACATGCTGACCGCGCCGAAGCTGCAAGAGGTCATCGACGCGGGTGTCGAGCGCAAGCCCAGCGGGCTGGTGGTCGACCTGACCGACGTGGACTTCCTCGGATCGGCCGGCATGCAGGTACTCATGGCCACCTACACCAAACTCGGGTCCGACATCAGGTTCGCCGTCGTTGCCGACGGCCCTGCCACCAGTCGTCCACTCAAGATCACGGGCATCTCCGAGTACATCGAGATCTTCGCCACGCTCGACGTGGCGCTGAAGACTTTCGCCGACTGACAGTGCCCGCGGCGTGAGTGCCCTGCCCGGCGCTCGGTAACAAAATGTTTGCAATTTTGACTGTTTGGGAACAGAAGCATCGCGTTAGAGCCATGCTGACCCCGGACACGGCTTGACGGTCGCCGGGCAGGAGTACTGCAAAAGGAGCACTTCGATGGGTGACAACAACTCGGGTCCCGAAGAAGCCGTCAAGGGCGTCGTCGAGGGCGTCAAGGGTAAGGCGAAAGAGGTCGTCGGAGTCGTCACCGGACGCGACGACCTGCAGCGCGAAGGTAAAGCCCAGCAGGACAAGGCCGACGCGCAACGCGAGGCGGCCCAGAAGGAAGCCGAAGCCGAGAGCGCACGAGCGGCCGCGAAAGCCAATGAAGAACGTCAGCGCGCCGAGCAGTCATAACGTGACGGGCAGCTCGCCGGCGCGATGACTGTCACGTCCATTCGCAGCAGGTCAGCCGACTGTCGATGCTTCTCGATAGCGTCGACAGAGATCGAGGTGGCCACCCGCGCGAAGGGACGAGGGTCAGGCCGTGAAGTCACGGTGTCGGTGTCCGGCGAGGTCGATGCCGCCAACGCCAAACACTTCGCGCACAGCGTCCGAGAAGCAGCGGGCCTGTGCGCGACGTTGATTCTGGACCTGACCGAGGTGCACTTCATGGCGTTCGACGGGGCTTCGGCCCTGTACGCGCTCAGCGCGCACTTCGGCCGGGAAGGCGTCAGCTGGTGCGTGGTGGGCAGTTCGTCGGTGGGTCGCGTGCTTGAACTGTGCGACCCCGAGGGGCTCATTCCGCTGGCCGAGGTCGCTACCATCCGAGGAGTCGAGCCGGCCTGAGCCGCCGGCGGGTGATCCAGACCGAGCGTCGAGACGAGTGTGACGTGCGTCGCGTGCAGCGGTGAACCGGAAGTCGAAATATGGACGTAACGCCGGCTGTGATCTGGCGCTCACTTTGCCGGCAAACATAAGAAATGTATGACTCGGGCGGCTGGCGGGCAGTTTTCTGATTGCGTTGCCGTCAATTCCATCGTTGCAGTTCGCAGGGGGTTTTGCGGTTGCTGCCGTGCGGCCAGACCCAAGCGGCCAAGAAATAATTAAGTGATACCTGAGAAGTGTTGTGGCACTTGTTCATAACGGGAAACCAGCTGTTCGTGACCACGAAATTCCAGGGTTAGAGTGGGTTCAGGTCGCTCCCCACTTCGGGGGCCAGGACAGCGAATCTAGGCCGGATGCAGTTGATGCCGGCGGAGGTAAACAGCACATGGCAAACTTTGCGGTGCCCATCGGGCGAAAGCGGCGGAAGGCCGACACCCAGAAGACAACTGCGCAGGACTCGGCGCGGTCCGACGGAGCTTTCGAGCGCCGACTCAGCGTCGGCTACGGACCCGTGGGCGAGATCGCGACCGGCGGTCGCGCACTGGCCGTGGCCAACCACGTTGCCGACACCGTCTCCTTCTTCGACGCCGACACACTGGCAGCCAAGGGGACCGTGGCTCTCGGCGGCGAGCCGGCTGCCGTGGTCGTCACCGACGACCGGGCCTACGTCAGCGTCGCGTCCGAAGCGCACGACGCGGTCGCCGTCATCGACGTGGAGGCATCCGCGGTGGTGGCGAGCTACCCGCTGGCCTCCGGCGTCACCGCCCTGGCGGTCAGCCCGGACGGCAAGCGCGTCTACGCCGGCCGGACCACCACGGATTCGGGTTCGGCGCTCGACCGCGTGGAGCTGTCGGTCATCGACACCACGGCCGAGCGGGTCGGCACCATCGACATCGGTTCGGGCCCCGCCGCGAACATCGACGCCATCCGCGTCGACCCCGGTGCCAAGCAGATCTACGTGGCCGTCACCGACGACCGCAGCAGCCAGCTCGTCGTCGTCGACGCGGAGACCACCCGCGTCCGGCGAGTCATCCCGGTGGGCTCGCCGATCCGCGACATCGCCTACGGCGGCGACGCGGTGTACGTCCTGACGTCGGACCGCGCCGTGGGCGGGGGCCTCTACGTCATCGACCTCAGCACCCACCGCGTCAGCGACTTCGTCGCCCTCGGCGGTGCACCCACGCAACTGTCGTTGAGCCCGGACGAGGCCCGCGCCTACGTCGTGGACTACGACCGCGTCATCGTGGTGTGCGCGCTGAGCCTGGACATCCTCGAAAGCGTGTCGGTCGATACGCGCCCGTCCTGTGTGGCCCACCGGCCCGACGGGTCGCGGCTGTTCGTCGCCGACTACTCCGGGGCGGTGAACGTCTTCTCCGTGGAATCGACGCTGGAGGATCTGTACTCGCAGTTCGTGGCGACCGACGCGACGGATCTGCACATGGCGAGCAGGCTGCAACGGCTCACTGCCTGAGCGTCAACGCCACTGGTAGCGGGTCTTCGGCCGCCCGGCCTTGCCGTAGTCCACGGCGCGACGGACGGTGCCCTCGTCGGCGAGCCGCTCGAGGTAGCGCCACGCTGTCACGCGTGAGACCCCGACCTGTCGGGCGACCGCGTCGGCGGTGAGCCCGTCAGTGGAATCCCTTACCGCACGCGCGATTTCGTCGTTCGTTCCCGGCGCCGCACCTTTCGGGGCGGCCGCGCGATCCGAACCGGCCCTCAGTTCGGCGAGCGCGCGGTCGATCTCGGCTTGGCTCGCCGCTTCCAGGCCGGCCGGCAGCGCCGCCCGGTAACGGCGGTAGCGCTCGAGGCGGTCCCGGAACGCGGCGAACGTGAATGGTTTCAACAGGTACGCCAACGCGCCGTGTCCCACGGCGGCACGCACCATCTCGAGATCTCGTTCGGAGGTGATGGTGATGATGTCGGGTGCCGGGCGCAGTCCCGACAACGCCGACGCGAGCGCGATCCCACTGGCGTCCGGTAGTCCGATGTCGAGCAGCACGAGGTCGATCGGGGCGTCCGAAGCCGCCGCCTCGGCGGCCACCCGCATCGCGTCCCGCGCGGTGTGCACCACCGCGGCCACCGAAAAGCCCTGCACCCGAACCAGATACGCCTGGTGCGCCTCGGCGATCAGCGGTTCGTCCTCGACGACCAACACGTTGATCATCGGCGGGGCACCCGCACGGTCACGACCGAACCGTAGGTCAGGTCTGCTGTGAGGACGCCGTGGTGGCGTGCGACCACCTGCGCTACCAGCGCCAGCCCCAAGCCGTGCGCGCCCTCCCCGGCTCCGGGTTTCGTCGAGTAGCCGCGCCGCATCGCGCGCCGGAACGCCTCGGCGTCCATGCCCTCGCCGCTGTCGGCGACGCGGATCAACAACCGCTCCGAGTCCTGGTGCACGGTCACCTCCACCCAGGGATCCTCCGGATCGCAGGCGTCCATCGCGTTGTCGATCAGATTGCCGGCGACGGTCACCAACTCCTGTCCGTTCAGGATCAGATCGCCGGTGCTGCTGGGTAATTCGGTGTCCTCGGTGACGGTGAACTCGATCCCGCGTTCACCCGCCTGCGCGGATTTGCCCAGCAGCAGGGCCACCAGCGCCGGCTCGCCGACGGCGGCCGAGAGCCGGTCCACCAGCTGCTGGGACAACTCGAGCTCCGCGGTCGCGAGCCGCACGGCTTCCGCGCCCCGGCCCATCTCGACCAGCGTCACGACCGTGTGCAGCTTGTTGGCCGCCTCATGCGCCTGGGCGCGCAGTGAATCGGTCAGTACCTTCAGGGAATTGAGTTCGCCCAGCGCACCCTGCAACTCGGTGCGGTCACGGATGGTCACCACCTCGGAGCCGGCGGAGGCATCCGAATCGACCCGGGAGCGGTTGACCACCAGTACGCGGTCCTCGGTGACATGCACTTCGTCGCGGGCGCCGGGGTTGTAGGTGCGCAGGAACTCCGGCAGATCGTCGCGGTGCACCGCGCCCGCCGGCAACGACAGCAGTCGCCGTGCCTCGTCGTTGACCAGCGCCACGCCCGAGCGGTCCAACACGATCAGGCCCTCGGACACCGAGTGCAGGATGGCGTCGTGGTGGTCGTACATCACGCGCAGTTCGTCGGGCCGCAGCCCGCGGGTCTGACGCAGGAGGCGGCGCCGGATTCCCCACCCGCCCAGGAGTGAAACCCCAAGCGCGCCAAGGCTGACGGCGACGATGCCGGGCAGCTGCGCCCGCCAGCGTTCGGCCAGGCTCTGCTGCAGGATGCCCGCGGCCACCAACCCGATGACACGGCCGTCGGAATCGAGCACCGGTGCGACCGCGCGGATCGACGGCCCCAACGTTCCGGTGTAGATCTCGGTGAACGTCCGGCCCTGCAGCGCGGGTTCGATGGTGCCCAGGTAGGCGCCCCCGATCTGCGCCGGGTCCGTGTGCGTGAAGCGGGTGCGATCCGGGGCCATGATCGTGATGAACGCGATGTCGGTCTGCCGGCGCACCACCTCGGTGACCGGTTGCAGGATCTCCGTGGCCCGCCCGGACTCGATCGCCTCGGCGGTCGAGGGCGAGTCCGCCAGCGCGGCTGCGATGCCCACCACCTGCGCTTCGGCGGCGGTGTCCCCGTCTCGGCGCGCGTCGAACACCGCCAGTCCGCTGCCTGCCACCACGATCACCGCGATCACCAGGAACTGGAGGGCGATGGCCTGACCCGCCAGCGAAAGCGGCCACCGCGGGCGGATCCAACCCATCAACCGACGACCTTCCCGGTGAACGAAATGAACTAAAACGTGACCCGGCTCACGCACTCACAGAGCATCCTTGCAGACCTTTCGCCCCCTCAGTGTCTGGAGGACAACCGATGACCACCGCCCTGGACCGACCGAATCCCACGGAGCCGTCCCGCCCCAAACGCGACCGTACGCACTGGCTCTACATCGCCGTCATCGTCGCGGTGATCGCCGGCGTCGGTGTCGGCATCCTCGCGCCCGACGTCGGTAAGAGCGTCGGCGTGCTCGGCACCATGTTCGTCGCGCTGATCAAGATGATGATCGCGCCGGTGATCTTCTGCACGATCGTGCTGGGCATCGGGTCGGTGCGCAAGGCCGCCACCGTCGGCAAGGTCGGGGGACTGGCGTTCGTGTACTTCCTGGCGATGTCGACGTTCGCCCTTGCGATCGGACTCGTCGTCGGCAACGTGCTGCACCCGGGCAGCGGCCTGCACGTCACGGAGAGTTCCCTGGGCAAGGGCGCCGAGCTGGCCGACAAGGCCCACGAGGCGGGCGGGCTGATGGACTTCGTCCAGAGCATCATCCCGACCACGATGTTCTCGGCGCTGACCGAGGGCAGCGTGCTGCAGGCGCTGTTCATCGCACTGCTGGTGGGCTTCGCGCTGCAGGGTCTCGGCACGGCCGGCGAGCCGATCCTGCGTGGCATCGAGCAGCTGCAGAAGCTGGTCTTCAAGGTGCTGGTGATGATCCTGTGGCTGGCGCCGATCGGGGCGTTCGGCGCGATCGCCAACGTCGTCGGGCAGACCGGCTGGGCGGCGGTCGGGCAGCTGATGGCGCTGATGCTCGGGTTCTATTTGACCTGCGTGATCTTCGTCTTCGGGGTGCTCGGTTCGCTGCTGCGGGTGGTCTCGGGTGTGTCGATCTTCAAACTGGTGCGCTACCTGGCCCGGGAGTACCTGCTGATCGTGTCGACCTCGTCGTCGGAATCCGCGCTGCCGCGCCTGATCGCCAAGATGGAGCACCTGGGCGTCGACCGGTCCACGGTCGGTGTGGTGGTCCCCACGGGGTACTCGTTCAACCTGGACGGCACGGCGATCTACCTGACCATGGCGTCGCTGTTCATCGCCGGCGCGCTGGGTGATCCGCTGTCGCTGACCGAGCAGATCGGGCTGCTGGTGTTCATGATCGTCGCCTCCAAGGGCGCGGCGGGTGTCACCGGCGCCGGGCTGGCCACACTGGCCGGCGGTCTGCAGGCCCACCGGCCCGACCTGCTCGACGGGGTGGGGCTGATCGTCGGGATCGACCGCTTCATGTCCGAGGCGCGGGCGCTGACCAACTTCTCCGGCAATGCGGTGGCCACGCTGCTGGTGGGGTCCTGGACCCACACCATCGACAAGGGCAAGGTGAATTCGGTTCTGGCGGGCGACGATCCGTTCGACGAGCTGACCATGCTCGACGCCGACCACGCGAAAACCCCCGTGACCGCCTGAGTCGCCAGGCTTGCCGAGCAGACACAAACTCGCGTGCTTTCCGCGGAAAGTGTGCGAGTTTGTGTCTGCTCGCGGAGGCTGCCTAGCGCTCGGCGCGCTGGTAGGCGGTCACCACCGCCGCACCACCGAGGCCGATGTTGTGCTGCAACGCAGCGGTCACTCCGTCGACCTGGCGCTTGTCGGCGGTGCCGCGCAGCTGCCACGTCAGCTCGCTGCACTGCGCCAGCCCCGTCGCGCCCAGCGGATGCCCCTTCGAGATCAGCCCGCCCGACGGGTTGACCACCCAACGGCCGCCGTAGGTGGTGTCGTTGTCGTCGATCAGCTTCGGCGCCTCGCCGGGGCCGCACAGACCCAGCGCCTCGTACAACAGCAGCTCGTTGGCCGAGAAGCAGTCGTGCAGCTCGATGACCTGGAAGTCCTCCGGCCCCAGCCCGGACTGCTGGTAAACCTGCTGTGCTGCTTTGACATTCATGTCGTAGCCGATGATGTTGGCGGCGCTGCCGTCGAACGTCGACGCGAAGTCGGTGGTCATCGACTGCCCGACGATCTCCACGGCCTGCCCGGCCAGTCCGCGCTTGGCGACGAAATCCTCACTGGCCAGCACCACCGCGGCCGAACCGTCCGAGGTCGGCGAACACTGCAGCTTGGTCAGCGGATCGGAGATCATCTTGGCGGCCAGGATGTCGTCGAGGGTGTACTCCTCCTGGAACTGCGCATACGGATTGTTCACCGAATGCTTGTGGTTCTTGTAGCCGATCTTCGCGAAATGCTCCGCGGTGGTGCCGTACTTCTTCATGTGCTCGCGGCCCGCCGCACCGAACATCCACGGCGCCACCGGGAACTGCATCGCATCGATCTCGTTGAGCGCCAGAATATGTCGCTTCATCGGGGATTCGCGGTCGTCGACGCTGCTGGCGAGCGAACCGGGCTGCATCTTCTCGAAACCCAGCGCCAGCACACAGTCGGCCAGCCCGCCGCGGATCGCCTGCGCGCCCAGGTACAGCGCGGTCGAACCGGTGGAACAGTTGTTGTTGACGTTGACGATCGGGATGCCCGTCATCCCCAGCTCGTAGAGCGCCCGCTGGCCTGACGTCGAATCGCCCGAGCAGTAGCCGACGTAGCCCTGCTGGATATCGGTGTAGTCCACGCCCGCGTCCTGCAGCGCGTTGGTGCCCGACTCGCGGGCCATGTCCGGATAGTCCCAGTCCTCTCGACTCGCCTCAGGGTCCGCTCCGCGAGCTACGCGTCCACCGGGCTTCTCGAACTTCGTCATCCCCACGCCCACCACGAATACTCGGCCCATGCCGCCCTTCCCTTCTTTCCCGTTCCGATCGAACCTAGCGCGGTCGTTCGGCCGCGCGGGCACGGACTCTTGATATAGACCAGAAGACGACAGTGAGGAGAACAGATGGCGCTGCGGGTAGTGCAGTGGGCGACCGGAGGCGTGGGTGTCGCCGCGATCCGGGGCGTACTCGAACATCCTGAGCTCGAACTCGTAGGATGCTGGGTGCATTCCGCGGGCAAGGCCGGCCGCGATGCGGGCGAGATCGCCGGGGTGGGCCCCATCGGCGTCACGGCCACCAACAGCGTCGACGAGATCCTCGCCCTCGACGCCGACGCCGTCATCTACACCCCGCTGATGGGCGATCAGGACGAGGTGATCGCGCTGTTGCGCTCGGGCAAGAACGTCGTCACCCCGGTCGGCTGGCTCTACCCGAGCCAACGCAGCGGCGCCCCGCTACGCGAAGCGGCGCTGGAGGGCAACGCGACCCTGCACGGCACCGGCATCGCGCCCGGCGGCATCAGCGAGAAGTTTCCGCTCATGCTCTCGGCCATGTCGACCGGTGTGACGTTCGTGCGCGCCGAGGAGTTCTCCGACCTGCGCACCTACGAAGCGCCCGATGTGCTGCGCCACGTCATGGGTTTCGGCGAGACCCCCGACAAGGCCCTGACCGGCCCGATGCAGAAGATGCTCGACGCCGGCTTCATCCAGGCGGTGCGCATGTGCGTCGACCAGCTGGGGTTCGCCGCTGACCCGAAAGTGCGCGCAACACAGGAAGTGGCCGTGGCCACCGCGCCCATCGCATCGCCGATCGGCGACATCGAGCCCGGCCAGGTGGCGGCGCGAAAGTTCCACTGGGAGGCGCTTGTCGACGGCGAACCGGTGGTGCGGGTCACGGTGAACTGGCTGATGGGTGAGGAGAACCTCGACCCCGCATGGTCTTTCGGCCCCGAAGGGCAGCGCTACGAGATCGAGGTGTGCGGAAACCCCGACTTCACGGTGTCCATCAAAGGTTTTCAATCCGACGCCGGTGGCGAGGGACCCGAGTACGGTGTCGTCGGCACCGCCGCGCACTGCGTGAACTCGGTGCCCGCGGTGTGCGCCGCGGCGCCCGGCATCGCCACCTACCTCGATCTGCCACTGATCAGCGGGAAAGCCGCACCGGGTCGGAGCCGCACCGACTGACGTGGCAGCATGCTCCGAGAGCTCGAGATCGGAGACTGTTGATGACGGACACCAAACGCGCTCTGGTGCTCGCCGGTGGAGGACTGGCCGGCATCGCCTGGGAAACCGGTGTGCTGCTGGGGATCAGGGACGAGGCGCCGCAGGCCGCCGCCGCACTGCTCGACGCCGACGTGCTGGTGGGCACCTCTGCGGGTTCGACGGTGGCCGCGCAGATCAGCAGCGGGGTACCGCTCGACGAACTGTTCGAGCGCCAACTATCCGAGGAACACGGCGCCCACGAGATCAATCCCGGCACCCCCATCGAGACGATCATCGATCTGTTCCTCGACGCCGCGCAGACCCCCGGCGCCACCAAAGAACAGAAGCTGCAGAAGATCGGCGCTGTCGCGGCGAGCGTCGAGACCGTGTCCGAAGAGGTGCGGCGCACCGTGATCGCCCACCGGTTGCCGTCACACGAGTGGCCCAAGCGAACCCTGCGCGTCACTGGAATCGACATCGCCACCGGCGAACTCGTCGTCTTCGATGACGCGTCCGGTGTCGGGCTGGTCGACGCCGTCGCCGCCAGCTGCGCGGTGCCCGGCGTATGGCCGCCCGTCACCATCGGGTCGCACCGCTACATGGACGGCGGGGTCGGCAGCACCGTCAACATGAGCGCCGCCCACGACTGCGCGTCCGCCGTCGCGCTGGTCCCGTCCAGCGCGACGTCCCCGTCTCCGTGGGGCACCGGAACCGTCGACGAGATCAGGGACTTCCCAGGTGCGGCGCTGGCGATCTTCGCCGACGACGAATCGCTGCGGGCCTACGGCGCCAACCCGCTCGACCCGGCGTGCCGCGCCCCCTCGGCGCGGGCAGGTCGCGCCCAGGGCCGCCGCGAAGCCCAGCGCGTCGCCGAGTTCCTAGGGGCGTGACACCCGGGCTTCCAGCGTGTCCAGCCCCGTCGCGGCGAGCTCCTGGCCGATCTCGATGACCTCGGCGGCGCGGTGGAAATCCAGGCTCCGGCACACGGTGCGCGGAACCTCGATCAACAGATCCGGGGGATAGGCCGCCAGCGTGTGCCGGGCCAGCGCCGCCTGGGCGATGTCGATGACGCGGTTCATCACATCGAAGCTGCCCAGGCGCGGCACCGGCGGCACCGGCTGGTCGTCGTCGGCGACAGGTTCGTCGTCGCCGGTGGTGAAGCGGCCGAGTAGCGCACGTCCCGTCTGGGTCTCCAGGAGCGACCGCGCCGCCTTGCTGTCCAGCAGTGAGGACGTGCTGCGCCACATCCGGTTCACCCATTCGCCGTTGTGGCGGGCGTCGTGTTCCTCGCGGTGCGGGTCGGGGTCGTCGCCGGCGAGGCTGACCGCCAACGTCACATCGGCGACCACCCCCGCGATCGGCGCCATCGGAATCGGATCCAGGATGCCGCCGTCGGCCAGCAGTCGGCCGTCGAGGACATGCGGCGTGATCAACCCCGGGATCGCGATCGACGCCCGGATCGCGTCGTCGACCGGCCCGCGCTGCATCCACACCGACTTGCCGGTGACCAGATCGGTGGCCACCGAGGTGTACGGGATCGGCAGCTCCTCGATGGTGACGTCGCCGACGATGTCGCGGACCGCCTCGAGGATCTTCTCCGCGCGCAGCACACCGGGTGCGGTCAGCGACGGGTCGAGCAGCCGCAACACGGCGCGCTGGGTCAGCGCGCCCGCCCACGACGTGAACTCGGGCAGCTTCTGAGCGGCCTCGAGCCCGCCCACCAGGGCACCCATCGACGACCCGGCGATGCCGACGATCTCATGACCACGCTCGTGCAGTTCGTTGATGACCCCGATGTGGGCGTAGCCGCGTGCCCCGCCGCTGCCCAGCGCCAGTGCAACCCGCATGCCCGCCATTCTGACCGGTCGCACCGAGTGCGGCGAATTAGTTCACCCCGTGATCGGAAATCAGCCGCACAGGTCGTCGGCAGCGGCCTCGACCGCGACGATGACCGCCGCCTGCTGTCCCGGCGTCAACTCCGGCCACGGCTTCTCGAACAGTCCGGCGCCGACCGGACCGCCCGCCTGCAGCGTCTTCAAGTACGGCTCGACCTGAGCCGCCGGATCGCCACCCTGCTCCTGCATCCACGTTTTCGCAGCTCGGCAGGACTGGAAGTAGTCGTCCTCGGTCGACTCGGCGGGGGCGCCGACCGCCGTGGTGACACCGCCGGGGGAGACGCCGACGTCGCCGGGCGCCGCCGGGGACGGCGACGGGGCGGTGGTGGTCGCCGAAGACGGCGTCGGCTCGGGTGCGGGCTCGCCCCCGGAGGAGCACCCCCACAGCGCCACCGCGGATGTCGCGAGAACCCCGGCCAGACCAACGGCGCTTCTACGCATGCCGCCAATGTATGCAACACTGGCGCCCGTGATGAACGAGATCCGGTTTATGGAGTGTTGTCCGGCCTGACCGCCGACCCCCATATCCGTTCGCTTGTCACCCCTGGAGACCCCTCATGGTTCTCGCGCCCACCCGGCTGCGTCTGCCCGACCTTCTGCATGTCACCGACCGTTTCGCCGCCGACGTCCTCGGCGGCGACTACGACCACCTGTTCCCGACGGGTGGTCTGCCCCGCACCGACCGCTGGTTCACCCGCCTGCACGGCAACGACGAACTCGACGTCTGGCTGATCAGCTGGGTACCCGAACGCTCCACCGAACTGCACGACCACAGCGGCTCCCTCGGCGCGCTCACGGTGGTCAGCGGCGCTCTGCGCGAAACCCGTTGGGACGGCACGGCGTTGCGCGACCGCACGCTGGTCGCCGGGGATCAGGCCGCCTTCCCGCTGGGCTGGGTGCACGACGTGGTATGGGAGCGTGACTCCGTCACCGTGGCCGCGCCGACGCTGAGCGTGCACGCCTACTCGCCGCCGCTGACCGCGATGTCGTACTACGAGGTGACCGCGGACAACACGCTGCGGCGCAATCGAACCGAGTTGACCGACAAACCGGAGGCATCCTGATGAGCAGCCGTATCGACGCGATCCTCGACAGTACGCGCGCCCGGTTGACCCGGCTGTCCGCCGAGCAGGTACCGGCCGCGCTGGACCGCGGCGCGTTGCTCGTCGACATCCGGCCGGCGGCGCAGCGCGCCGCCGAGGGCGAGGTGGCCGAGGCGCTGGTGATCGAACGCAACGTCCTGGAATGGCGCTGCGACCCGACCAGCGACGCCCGGCTACCGCAAGCGGTCGACGACGACGTCGAGTGGGTGATCCTGTGCTCGGAGGGTTACACCTCCAGCTTGGCCGCGGCCGCGCTGCAGGACCTCGGTCTGCACCGCGCCACCGATGTCGTCGGCGGCTATCACGCGCTCAAACACGTGCTCGCTTAAGTGTTTTCGTTGCTGTGAAGCAGCGGCCGCAACCGTTCCGTTTTCTCCTGGGTCCAGCCCGGCGGCAGCAGGATCTGCGCCCACGCGTCGGCGACGTCGCGGACGTAGACGTGACCGTGGCCGTCGGGGACGTCGACCGCGACCGCCATGTCGGCCGACACCTGCAGGAACGTCACCACCGGGATCCACTCCATCTCCGGTGAGACATCGGGACCTCGCTTCTCGCGCAGCCAATTGGGCATGGTGAACAGCAGGTCGAGATTCCACCACGCGATCGGGTCCGAGGCGTGCTGCAGGTACACCACCCGCGGCCGTTCCCAGACCGCGTGTGGTCGCTGCAGGTTCTGCGGTTCGGCGACGAAACGCACGTTGGCACCGTCGTCGTAGATCGGCAGCCACATCGGGGAGCCGGGGTCACGGTTGCGGGTGAGGTCCTCCCACACCGTGTTGTTGAACGTCGGGCCGCTGAACAGGGCCCCGTCGGTGCGGGCGATCAGATTGTTCAGCGCCAGGAACGGTGCCTCCCCGCCGAACGATCCGAGGCTCTCCCCGAAGACGACCAGCGTCGGCCGCTGATCCTCGGGCATCTCGCGGACCAGCGCGTCGACGGCCTCGAACAACGCCTGGCCGGCCTGGCGCGCGTTCTCCTTGTCGACCAGGAAGGACAACCAGCTGGGCAGGAAGGAGTACTGCATCGACACGATCGCGGTGTCGCCGTTGTACATGTACTCGAGCGCCGCAGCCTCGGCCGCGTTGATCCATCCGGTCCCGGTGGTGGTCGCCACCGCCACCACCGAGCGCTGCAGTCCACCGGTGCGCTGCAACTCCCGGGCGGCCAGTTCCGCGGTCTCCTTGATGCCGTCGGCGGAATGCAGTCCGGCGTAGGCCCGGATCGGCTCGAAGGCCGGCTCCCCGTTGAACTCGGTGAGCTGTTCCACGCTGGGCCCGCCCGAGACGAAGATGCGGCCCTGATGGCCCAGCGACTCCCACGAGACCAGCGATTCCGGACCACCGGAGCGCAGGAGCGACTGCGGGGCAGCGAAATCCGGATCCGTCTCGTCATTCACGGCGGCGAACGTCTTGTTGATCGTGCTCATCGCGAACCGCACCACCACGCCGTTGAGCAGTGCCACCGTCAGCGCGACGACCAGGCCGACGGCGACGACCGCGGAAACCCGCGGCGGCGCAACACGACTGAGCTGACGCGCGAGGAACCGCACCAGCAGCCGCACCGCCTTTCCGACCTCCACCAGGATGAACAGCGTCACCACGCTGAGCACCCCGGCCAGCGGGTAGTCCCAGAACGTCAGCCGCGGCACGCCCATCAGGTCGCGGACGTCGTCCTGCCAGCGGTGGAATGCGAAGACCGCCAGCACCATTCCGAAAGTGCCCACGGCGACCAGGGCCCACCAGGCCCAGCGCGGGGCCGGCGGGCTGGAGTCCTTGGACCGCAGGTACCGCACCAGCCACACCGCGAAGACGCCGAACCCGTAGCCGATCGCGCCCGCGCCGCCACTGACCAACCCCTGGAACAGCGGGCCGCGCGGCAGCAGCGACGGCGACAGCGAGAACCAGATGAACACCAACCCGACCGCGGTGCCGGTGAACGTGTAGTGGCGAACCCACCACGGCCGTCGGGGCGTCGCGCGCTGCTTCGTGGCCTGGTCCTCGAGGGTGTCAGTCACGCACGCACTCTAGCGGTGTGTGAAGTTCGCTTTCCGCTTCTCGGCAAATGCGTTCATACCCTCGGTCTGATCGTCGGTGGCGAACGCCGAGTGGAACAGGCGACGCTCGTAGAGCAGGCCCTCGGCCAGCGTCGACTCGAAGGACCGGTTCACCGCCTCCTTGGCCATCCGCGCCGCCGACAGCGACATCCCGGCGATGGTCTGCGCCACCGCGTTGGCCTCGTCGAGCAGCGTGTCGGCCGGCACCACCCGCGACACCAGCCCGGCCCGTTCGGCTTCCTCGGCGTCCATGTTCCGGCCGGTCAGGATCAGATCCATGGCCTTGGCCTTGCCGATCGCGCGCGTCAACCGCTGCGAACCGCCCATGCCGGGCAGCACGCCCAGCTTGATCTCCGGCTGGCCGAACTTCGCGCTGTCGGCGGCGATCAGGATGTCGCACATCATGGCGAGTTCACAGCCACCACCCAGCGCGTACCCGGCCACCGCGGCGATCGTCGGGGTGCGGGTGGCGGCGAACTTGCCCCAAGCGGCGAAGAAGTCGGAGGAGAAGACGTCGGCGAACGACAGCGACGCCATCTCCTTGATGTCCGCACCTGCGGCGAAGGCCTTCTCGTTGCCCGTGATGATGATCGCGCCGACACCCGGGTCGGCATCGAGTTCGGCTGCCGCGCTGGTGACTTCGTGCATCACCTGGCTGTTGAGCGCGTTGAGCGCCTTCGGCCGGTTCAGGGTGATGGTGGCGACGCGGTCCTCGCGCGTGAGCAGGATCGTCTCGTAGGTGTCTGTCATGGTCACTCCTGTTCGAAGGTCAGGTCGGGATCTGCCGGTGCGAAGTACGCGTCGACGTCGGCGGCGGTCACGTCGCCCAGCGACGCCGGCGACCACTGCGGGTTGCGGTCCTTGTCCACCAGTTGAGCGCGGATGCCCTCCACGAGATCATGCGACCGCAGCGACGCGCAGGAGGTCCGGAATTCCTGCACCAAGACGTCTTCGAGGGTGGGCAGGTCGGCGGCCTGGCGGACCGCTCGCAGGGTCACCGCCAGCGCGACGGGGGAGCGGGTCTCGATCAGCTTGGCCGCTTCGCCGGCTGCCTCGGCGTCGTGCGCCCGCAGCGCGGCAACGATGTCGGCGACGGTCTCCTCGGCGTAGCAGGAGTCGATCCAGTCGCGCTGGGCCAGCAGCGGGCTGGCGGGCGGCTCCTGGGCGTGCGCGGCCAGCGCCGCGTCGACACCGTCGTCGATGACGGCCCGGGTGAACGCATCGAGGTCGTCGTGGGGCACGAAGTGGTCGGCGAACCCCATCGCGATGGCGTCGGCACCGCTGAACGGCGCGCCGGTCAGCGCGGCGTGCACGCCCAGCAGGCCGGGGGTCCGTCCCAGGATGTAGGTGCCGCCGACGTCGGGGATGAAGCCGATGCCGACCTCGGGCATGGCCATCTTGGTGGTCTCGGTGACCACGCGGACGCTGCCGTGGGCGCTGATGCCCACCCCGCCGCCCATGGTGATGCCGTCCATGAGCGCGACATAGGGCTTCGGATAGCGCCCGATGTAGGCGTTGAGCAGATACTCCTCGTACCAGAAGCGCCGCGACGCGGCGCCTCCGGCGTCCTTGGCGTCGTGGTAGATGGCGACGACGTCGCCGCCGGCACACAGGCCGCGTTCACCGGCGCCGGACACCACGACCGCGCGGACGGCGTCGTCGCGCTCCCAGTCCTGGAGGGCCTGGGCCATCACGGTCACCATCGGGTGCGTGAGCGAGTTGATCGCTTTCGGCCGGTTCAGGGTGATGAGCCCGATCCCGTTCTCGACCTTTACTAGGACATCCTCGTTTTCGACCACAGAATGCAATGTAGATCGTCTCCCGTGCGCAGACAGGCCCGGGTAAGGTTTCCTGTGAAGCTCCTGGGAATCGACTCCTGAAATTCGGGAACCCGCCGGGGACCCCGCTCGTTGAGTGGGTGATCGTCTCTGGCGACCACACGCCACAGGACACAACAGAGGAAGGAACCGACGGTGCGCGAAAGCAGCAACCCGGTATTTCGCTCGCTGCCCAAGGGGCAGCAAGGCGGATACGCGCAGTTCGGTACCGGAGCCGCTGGCTACGGTGCACAAGCGGTACACGCCGATCCCTATGCAACCCAGCAGTACCCGGATCAGCAGCAGACCGGCGTTTCGCGTCCGCTGACCATCGACGACGTCGTCACCAAGACCGGTATCACCCTCGCGGTGCTGTCGGCCTTCGCCGTCGTGTCCTACTTCATCGCCACGATCAACCCGGGCTTCGCCATGATGCTGGCGATGGTCGGTGCCATCGGCGGCCTGGTGCTGGTGCTGGTTGCGACCTTCGGCCGTAAGCAGGACAACCCCGCGATCGTCCTGAGCTACGCCGGCCTCGAGGGCCTGTTCCTCGGTGCCATCTCGTACCTGTTCGCCAACGTGATCTCCAACGGCGGCTACTCGATGATCACGCAGGCGGTCATCGGAACCCTGGGTGTGTTCTTCGGCATGCTGGTCGTCTACAAGACCGGTGCCATCCGCGTCACCCCGAAGTTCACCCGCATGATCGTCGCCGGCATGTTCGGCGTGCTGGCCCTGATGCTGGTCAACTTCCTCGCCGCGATGATCGGTGGCGGCGACGGCCTGGGTCTGCGCAGCGGTGGCATGCTGGCCATCGGCTTCTCGCTGCTGTGCATCGGCCTGGCCGCGTTCAGCTTCCTGATCGACTTCGACGCCGCCGACCAGATGATCCGCGCCGGCGCGCCGGAGAAGGCAGCCTGGGGCGTGGCGCTCGGCCTGACCGTCACCCTGGTGTGGCTGTACGTCGAGATCCTGCGACTGCTCAGCTACTTCAACCAGGACTAGCTTCCTTGCGAGAAGGGGCGCCCACCACGGTGGGCGCCCTTTTTCGTGCGGTAAGGGCGGTCGCCTGCGCCGGTTGTGCGATGAGGGCGGTGGCGTGCGTCGGTTGTGCGCTCAGGGCGGTGGATGGGCTTGTTTTCCGCCCTGGACGCACGCTCGGTGGGATGACTCCGAGGAGACGGCGGGGTGACGGCGTCGGTTGTGCGCTCAGGGCGGTGGCGTGCGTCGGTTGTGCGCTCAGGGCGGTGGATGGGCTTGTTTTCCGCCCTGGACGCACGCTCGGTGGTGCCGGTCGCCGTGGGTGCACGCTCGGTGGGATGACTCCGAGGAGACGGCGGGGTGACCGCGTCGGTTGTGCGGTGAGGGCGGTGGCGTGCGTCGGTTGTGCGCTCAGGGCGGTGGATGGGCTTGTTTTCCGCCCTGGACGCACGCTCGGCGAAAGAAGCGAGCTAGGGAACTCGCGGGGTGACCCGGCCGGCGGCTTCGGCGGCATTACGCCGAGCGGTCTCGACGTCGTCGGCGTACGCCAGCGCCACGCCCATGCGGCGCTTAAAAAAGCTCTCCGGCTTGCCGAACAGGCGAATGTCGGTGTGCGGCACCTGCAGCGCCTTGTCCACCCCGTCGAACACCACGCCCTCGGCGTTCACGCCGCCGTAGATGACCGCGCTGGCGCCCGGCGACCGCAGCGCGGTGTCGACCGGCAGGCCGAGGATCGCCCTGGCGTGCAGCTCGAACTCGTTCTGCCACTGAGTGACCATCGTGACCATGCCGGTGTCGTGCGGGCGCGGGCTGACCTCGCTGAACCACACCTGATCGCCCTTGACGAATAGTTCGACGCCAAAGATGCCCTGCCCGCCGAGGTTCTCGGTGACCGCTCTCGCGATCTGCTGGGCGCGCTGCAGTGCGGTCGACGGCATCGGGTGCGGTTGCCAGCTCTCCACGTAGTCACCGCCGACCTGCCGGTGGCCGATGGGTTCGCAGAACTGCGTCTCCACCTCGCCGGAGGCGCCGCGGGCGCGCACGGTGAGCAGCGTGATCTCGTAGTCGAAGTCGATGAAGCCCTCGACGATGACCCGGGTCTGGCTGACCCGGCCGCCCGCCATCGCGTACTCCCAGGCCGGCGTGACATCGTCGGGACCGTCGATCTTCGACTGGCCCTTGCCGGAGCTGCTCATCACCGGCTTGACCACGCACGGATAGCCGATGCCGCCGTCGATCGCGGCCTGCAATTCCTCCAGCGAATCGCAGAATCGGTACGGACTGGTAGACAGGCCGAGCGTCTCGGCGGCCAGGCGGCGGATGCCTTCGCGGTCCATGGTCAACCGCGCCGCACGGGCGGTCGGGATCACCGTGGTCACGCCCTCGGCCTCGAGCTCCTCGAGTGCGGGCGTGGCGATGGCCTCGATCTCCGGCACGACCAGGTCGGGCCGCTCCGCCTCGATCAGCGCCCGCAGCTGCTCCGGGTCGGTCATCGTGATCGTGCGCGCGTGGTGCGCGACCTGCTGACCCGGTGCGTTCTCGTAGCGGTCGACGGCGATCGTCTCGACGCCGAGGCGCTGCAGCGCGATCAGCACTTCGCGGCCGAGCTCACCGGAGCCGAGCAGCATGACTTTCGTGGCGCGCGGTGACAGCGGCGTTCCGATGGTGGTCATCGGAACGGAATTCTATGGCCGCGGGGACCCCGGATTGCCGGGCCGCCCATTCTGGGACGACGCGTCGCCGCCACGACCGCTACCGCCCTTACCTATGCCGCCCGCGGCGCCGGAACCGCCCGGGTCTCCGCCGTCCCCGCCGTCGCCGCCCCGGGCGGTGCCGCCCGGGGCGTCCTGCTGAAAGGCGGGGTTACCGCCGCCGGCGCCGCCGAAGGCATCGCCGCCGACGCCGCCGTTTCCACCCTGGGCGTCGCTGTTGCCGCCGCGGCCGCCGTGGCCGCCGTAGCCGGTACCGCCGCCTGTCCCTTGGTTCGAGCCGTTCAGTTCGACAACTCCACCCCGGCCTCCGGTGCCCGTGCCGCCCCTACCACCATCGCCTCCGGAACCGGTACGGCTGCTTCCGCCTTGTCCACCGTCCCCGCCGCTGCCACTGCCGCTGCCCAGCGACTGCTCCTTGCCCTCGTTGGGACCGCCGCCGGTGGCCGCGCCGCCGTTGCCGCCATTGCCGCCGTTGCCGGTCTGGCTGCTTCCGCCCTGTCCACCCGCCCCGCCGTACGCAACGCCACCTGGAACCAAGAAACGGAACTGGCCCCTCCAGACGTCTCCGTTTCCGCCTCGTGCGTCGCCGCCGTTACCGCCGTCGCCGCCGTTGCCGCTGATGCTGGCGCCGCCGGCGCCTCCAGCACCGCCTTGCGCGACTCCTGCGTCCCCGGCTTCCGTGCCGGTGATCATTGTCGAGTGACCGCCTCTGCCGCCGGTGCCGCCGTCTCCGGATCCGCTGGCGCCGCCGATTCCTCCCGCTCCGCCTCGCGGGTATCCCGTCGGATAGCCGGAGAGCTCGACGGAACCGCCGTTGCCGCCGTTGCCGCCATTGCCGTCGCGAGCGGACGTGCCGGCGGTGCCGGTGTCTGCCCGCCCACCGCTGCCCGCTGCCCCTGCGGTCCCGGCCTGGCCGCCGTTGCCGCCGTTGCCGCCCGCGAATCCGACATCTTGGTTGACGGGTTGGTCGTCGTTGCCGCCGTGGGCGCCGTCGCCACCGCGACCGCCTGCCCCGGCGTTGCCGCCGTCGGCGTTGGCTCCCGCGACGCCGCCGCCGAGGTCGGTGGTGCCCGCGGCACCGCCGCCGCCGCCGTTGCCGCCGTTGCCGCCACGTCCGCCGACGCCACCGTCTTCGCCGACGAGATCGGTCGGCCGAATCCCTGCGCCGTCGTTGCCGCGTCCGCCGGTGCCGCCGTCGCCGGCGGCACCGCCGTTGCCGCCGTCGCCGTTGGCGCCGACGGAGCCGGTCGGGTCGCCGGAGCCCGAAAGGCCTGCGGCTCCGCCGTTTCCACCGTTTCCTCCCCGGCCGCCGTTGCCGCCATCGCTCGCGTCCGCGCCGGCCGCGCCGGATCCGGTCACGTGGCCGCCGTCGAAACCATCGGATCCTGCTCCACCGTCGCCACCGCGTCCGGCAGTGCCGCCGTTGCCGCCTTGGCCGACACGACCGTCTGAGCCACCCCCACCGGCTCCGGCGAGTCCGGCCTTACCGCCGTGGCCGCCCGCTCCGCCGTGGCCGCCGTGTTGTCCGTCGCTGCCGTCGGCGCCGGCCGTGGTGGCGTCAATGCCGTTGGCGCCGTCGACCCCGTTGCCGCCGTGACCGCCGTCGCCGCCGGCGCCACCGTTACCGCCTGCGCCCTGGGAGCCGGCGTTGCCGGCTGCCCCGATCAGTCCGCCGGTACCTCCGGTGCCCGCTGCGCCCGCTTGGCCTGCTGCGCCGCCGGCGCCGCCGTCACCCCCGCGGCCGCCGTCTTGACCGGCGCCGCCGGCTTGGCCGGATCGTTCCTCGAGCGACTGGTTCGGCCCGTCGGCGGTCCCGTCGGCCCCGCTGGAGCCGGCCGCGCCGTCGGCGCCGTCGCCGCCGGCCCCGCCCCGTCCGCCGTTGCCGGCAGCGCCGCCGTCGCCGTTGGCTCCGGCGGTCCCCGCCTGCCCGCCGGTCCCGATTTCCGCCAGTTCTCCTGCGGCGCCGGCATTTCCACCGTTGCCGCCGCGACCACCGTTACCGCCCGAAGTGCCGGCCTCGCCTGCTGCGCCGGCTTGGGTGGCGTCGGCCCCGGCGATGCCGACAGCGCCCGAACCCCCGATGCCGCCCGCGGCGCCGTTGCCGCCCACGCCGCCGTCACCGCGCAGACCGGTGGTGCCGCCACCGCCGGCGCCGGCCAGTCCGCCTGCTCCGCCGCGCCCGCCGGCTCCGCCGTGGCCGCCGTGCTGTCCGTCGCTACCGTCGGTGCCCGCCGTGGTGGCGTCAACGCCGTTGGCGCCGTCGACCCCGTTGCCGCCGTCACCGCCCCGGCCGCCGGCGCCACCGTTACCGCCTGCGCCCTGGGAGCCGGCGTTGCCGGCTGCCCCGATCAGTCCGCCGGTGCCTCCGGTGCCCGCTGCACCGGCTTGGCCTGCTGCGCCGCCGGCGCCGCCGTCACCCCCGCGGCCGCCGTCTTGACCGGTGCCGCCGGCTTGGCCGGATCGTTCCTCGAGCGACTGGTTCGGCCCGTCGGCGGTTCCGTCGGCCCCGCTGGAGCCGCCCGTGCCGTCGGCGCCGTGGCCGCCGGCCCCGCCGACAGCCCCGTCACCGCCCGCACCGCCCGACCCGTTGACTCCCGCGTTGCCGGCAGCACCGAAAAGCCCACGTGCACCGCGGGTCCCGGCGGCGCCGCCGGCGCCTCCGGCGCCACCGTTTCCGCCGGCGGTGCCGTTACCTCCAGCCGAGCCGGCATCGGTGGCATCCACACCGGAC
>JBNMQW010000027.1:0-50290 GCA_050205485.1 Mycolicibacterium vaccae
CCCCCGAACACCACCCCCAACGCGGCGCCATGATGCCCCAGCGCCGATACACCCGCGCCCAAGCACAAGCCCGCTACATCAAACTCCTGCGCCGCCTCAACGAACACGGCCTCACCCCACCTGACACGGCGCCACCCTTCTGAACACCCCGTAAGCTGCCCGGGTGGCCGAGCCCCCGATCTCACCGCAGCTGAGCCTCCCCACCCAGATCTGGCGTTTCCTGGTCACCGGCGGACTGGCGGCTGTCGTCGACTTCGGGCTCTACGTGGCGCTGCTGGCCCTCGGCCTCCACGTCAACATCGCCAAGACGCTCAGCTTCGTCGCGGGCACCACCACCGCCTACCTGATCAACCGTCGGTGGACGTTCCAGGCACCACCGAGCACCGCACGCTTCATCGCCGTGGTGGTTCTCTACGCCGTCACCTACGCGGTCCAGGTCGGCATCAACTATCTGCTCTACATGAAATGGGAGAACCAGCCCTGGCAGGTACCCGTCGCATTCGTCGTCGCCCAGGGCACCGCCACCGTGATCAACTTCATCGTCCAGCGCACGGTGATCTTCCGGCTGCGGTGAATGGCAACGGCTTGGCGGTACCCTCTGTGACGATGTCTGGCACCGAAGTTCCGACGACCCCGCGACGGCTGACCGGGTGGGGCCGCACCGCGCCAACCGTGGCGCAGGTGCTCTTGACGCCGGATCCCGAGCTCATCGCCACGGCCGTCACCCGCGCCGCTGAGCAGGGCGGACGCGGCGTCCTGGCACGCGGCTTGGGCCGCTCATACGGCGACAACGCCCAGAACGGCGGCGGCCTGGTCATCGACATGACCGCGCTCGACCGGATCCACTCGATCAACGCCGACGATGCGCTCGTCGACGTGGACGCCGGCGTCAACCTCGACCAGCTCATGCGCGCCGCGCTGCCCATGGGGCTGTGGGTCCCGGTGCTGCCGGGCACCCGGCAGGTCACCATCGGCGGCGCGATCGCCTGCGACATCCACGGCAAGAACCACCACAGCGCCGGCAGCTTCGGCAACCACGTGCGCTCCATGGATCTGCTCACCGCCGACGGGCAGGTGCGCCGCCTCACCCCGGACGGCGCCGAGAGCGACCTGTTCTGGGCCACCGTCGGTGGCAACGGTCTGACCGGCATCATCCTGCGCGCCACCATCGAGATGACGCCGACCGAAACCGCGTACTTCATCGCCGACGGCGACGTCACCGACAGCCTCGACGAGACGATCGCCTTCCACAGCGACGGCACCGAGGAGAACTACACCTATTCCAGCGCCTGGTTCGACGCGATCAGCCCGCCGCCGAAGTTGGGCCGGGCCGCGATCTCGCGAGGCTCGCTGGCCACCCTGGACCAACTGCCGAAGAAGCTGCGGAAGAACCCGCTGAAGTTCGACGCCCCGCAGCTGCTGACGCTGCCCGATGTGTTCCCGAACGGCCTGGCCAACAAGTTCACGTTCATGCCCATCGGTGAGCTCTGGTACCGCAAATCCGGGACATACCGCGGCAAGGTGCAGAATCTTACGCAGTTCTACCACCCCCTCGACATGTTCGGGGAGTGGAACCGCGCTTACGGCGCAGCCGGTTTCGCGCAGTACCAGTTCGTCGTCCCGACCGAAGCGGTCGAGGAGTTCAAGGCCATCCTCGTCGACATCCAGCGCTCCGGGTTCTACTCGTTCCTCAACGTCTTCAAGCTTTTCGGTCCGGGAAACCAAGCGCCGCTGAGCTTCCCGATCCCCGGCTGGAACGTCTGCGTCGATTTCCCGATCACCCCCGGCCTCGACGCGTTCCTCAACGGACTCGACAAACGGGTGCTCGAGTTCGGCGGCCGCCTCTACACCGCCAAGGATTCGCGCACCACCGCCGACACCTTCCACGCCATGTATCCGCGCATCGACGAATGGATCTCGGTGCGCCGCAGAGTCGATCCCGACGGGGTCTTCGCTTCCGACATGGCCCGACGACTGGAGCTTCTCTAGATGGTTTTCGACGCGACAGGCAATCCGCAGACGATCCTGCTGCTCGGCGGGACCTCCGAGATCGGGTTGGCGATCTGCGAACGCTACCTGCGCAACGCCAAAGCCCGTGTGGTGCTTGCCTGCATGCCCGGTGATCCGCTGCGCGAAGCCGCCAAGCAGCAGCTCGAGCAGGCCGGGGCCGAGGAAGTCGAGGTGATCGACTTCGACGCCGTCGACACCGACAGCCACCCCAACGTGATCGCACAGGCCGCCGCCACAGGCGATATAGACGTGGCGATCGTCGCGTTCGGCCTGCTCGGTGACGCCGAGGAACTCTGGCAGAACCAGCGCAAAGCCGTCCAGATCGCCGAGATCAACTACACCGCAGCCGTTTCCGTGGGTGTCCTGCTCGGCGAGAAGATGCGCACGCAGGGCTACGGGCAGATCATCGCGATGAGCTCGGCCGCCGGTGAACGGGTCCGGCGCTCCAACTTCGTCTACGGCTCCACCAAGGCCGGACTCGACGGCTTCTACCTCGGCCTCGGGGAAGCGTTGCGCGAGTACGGCGTTCGGGTCCTGGTGATCCGCCCCGGACAGGTGCGCACCAGAATGAGCGCACACGTCAAGGAAGCCCCGCTGACCGTCGACAAGGAGTATGTGGCCAACCTCGCGGTCACCTCGGCCGCCAAGGGCAAGGAGCTGGTGTGGGCTCCCGGCGCATTCCGCTACGTGATGATGGTGCTGCGCCACATCCCCCGTCCGATCTTCCGCAAGCTGCCCATCTGATGCGCAGCGCTCTGGCCGCGCCGGCGAAAGTCGCGGGCCAGATGGTCGTCGCGGCCGCCGTGGCGGTGGCGGTCGCGGTGGTCAGTCTGGTGGCGATCGCGCGCGTCGAATGGCCCGCCTACAACTCGTCGAACCAGCTGCACGCGTTGACCACCGTCGGCCAGGTCGGCTGTCTGTTGGGGCTGTTGGCCAGCGGGCTGCTCTGGCGTCGCGGCCGTCGCACCCTCGCCCGCCTCGGGGCGGTGCTGTTCCTGGCCGCGTTCTCGGTCGTCACCCTGGCGATGCCGCTGGGCGCCACCCGGCTCTACCTGTTCGGGATCTCGGTCGACCAGCAGTTCCGCACCGAGTACCTGACCCGCTTCGCCGACTCGCCGACGCTGAACGACATGACCTACATCGGTCTGCCGCCGTTCTACCCGCCGGGCTGGTTCTGGCTCGGCGGCCGCCTCGCCGCGCTGACCGACATGCCCGCGTGGGAGATGTTCAAGCCCTGGTCGGTCATCTCCATCACCATCGCCATCGTGCTGGCGCTGGTGTTGTGGGCCGCCATGATCCGGTTCGAGTACGCGCTGGTGGTGTCCACCGCGACGACGGCGGCCGCGCTGGCGTACTCCCCCGCCGAGCCCTACGCCGCGATCATCGCGGTGCTGCTGCCGCCGATCTTCGTGCTGGCCTGGTCGGGCCTGCGCGCGGGAACGAGACAGGGCGGCTGGGCGGCCGTCATCGGCACCGGCATCTTCCTCGGCATCGCCGCGCTGTTCTACACCCTGCTGCTGGCCTACGCCGCGCTGACACTGACGGTGATGGCGCTGGTGGTCGCCGCGTCGCGCAGACAGTGGGAACCGCTGGTGCGGCTGCTGGCCATCGCCGGTATCTCCGGGCTGATCGCGCTGATCGGTTGGGGCCCCTATCTGCTGGCGGCGTCCCGCGGCACCCCCGCGGAGTCCGGCACCGCGCAGCACTACCTGCCCAAGGACGGCGCCGAACTGTCCTTCCCGATGCTGCAGTTCACGCTGCTGGGCGCGCTGTGCATGCTCGGCACGGTCTGGCTGGTGGTCCGGGCGCGCACCTCCACGAGGGCAGGCGATGAGCGCTTGCGCGAAGAGCAAACAGCACCCGCGCTGGCGGTGGGCGTGCTCACGGTCTACCTGTGGTCACTGCTGTCGATGCTGACCACCCTGGTCGGGACGACGCTGCTGTCCTTCCGGCTGCAGCCGACCCTGACCATCCTGCTGGCCGCCGCCGGGGCGTTCGGATTCATCGAGGTGACGCGCGCGGCTGCGGCGCGCGTGCAGCGCGCCAACGCGGGCAAGGTGGTGGCGGTGGCCACCGTGATCGGCAGCCTGGGAGCGGTGACGTTCAGCCAGGACATCCCCGATGTGCTGCGGCCCGACATCGTCGTCGCCTACACCGACACCGACGGCTACGGGGAGCGCGCCGACCGCAGGCCCCCCGGCGCCGAGCAGTACTACCGCAAGGTCGACGACCGCATCCGGGAAGTCACGGGCAAGCCGCGCGACCAGACCGTGGTGCTGACCGCGGACTACAGCTTCCTGTCCTACTACCCCTACTACGGGTTCCAGGGACTGACCTCGCACTACGCCAACCCGCTCGCGCAGTTCGAGCAGCGGGCCGCCGCGATCGAGAGCTGGTCCAAGCTCACCGACGCCGGAGAGTTCCTCGAGGCTCTCGACGAGCTGCCGTGGGACCCGCCGACGGTTTTCCTGATGCGCCGGGGCGCCAACGACACGCTCACGCTGCGCCTGGCCGAGGACGTCTACCCGAACCAGCCCAACGTCCGCCGCTACCACGTGTCGTTCGACGAGGCCCTGTTCGACGATCCGCGCTTCGACGTGTCCACCGTCGGCCCGTTTGTGCTGGCCATCCGCAAGCCAATTACCATCTAGCCCCGTGGTCGGACGGGTGAGGGGCAGCAACCACCGCACCGCGCGGCTGATCGCCGTCGTCGCGGGCCTTCTCGGCACGATGCTGGCCATAGCGACGCCGTTTCTTCCGGTCACCCAGACCACCGCGCAGCTGAACTGGCCGCAGAACGAGGTGCTGGAAAGCGTCGACGCCCCGCTCATCGGGTACGTCGCCACCGACCTCACGATCACCGTGCCGTGCAGCGTCGCCGCCGGTCTGGACCGGCCCGGCCGCAACGTACTGCTGTCGACCGTGCCGAAACAGGCGCCCAAAGCCGTCGACCGCGGCCTGCTCGTCGAGCGCGTCAACAACGACGTCCTGGTCATCGTCCGCAACACCCCGGTCGTCAGCGCTCCCCTGAGCGCGGTGCTGAGCCCCGACTGCCAGGAGCTGACCTTCACGGCGCACGCCGACAAGGTCACCGGCGAGTTCGTCGGCCTGACCCAGGGCCAAGCCAACCCGGGCGCCGAGAACCCCGACGAGCCGCTGCGCGGCGAACGCGGCGGCTACGACTTCCGGCCCCAGATCGTCGGCGTCTTCACCGACCTGTCCGGCCCGGCCCCGCCCGGTCTGGAGTTCTCGTCCACCATCGACTCCCGCTACAGCACCACCCCGACGCTGCTGAAACTGCTCGCGATGATCGTCGGCGTCGCGATGACGCTGGTCTCCCTCGGCGCGCTGCACGTCCTCGACCGCGCCGACGGCCGCCGCCACAAGCGGTTCCTGCCGCAGCGCTGGTGGTCGTTCTCCCCGCTGGACGGTCTGGTCACCGCAGTGCTGGTGTGGTGGCACTTCGTCGGCGCCAACACCGCCGACGACGGCTACATCCTGACCATGGCCCGCGTCTCCGAGAACGCCGGCTACATGGCCAACTACTACCGCTGGTTCGGCACCCCCGAAGCGCCCGTCGGCTGGTACTACGACCTGCTCGCCCTGTGGTCGCACGTCAGCACCGCCAGCGTCTGGATGCGCCTGCCCACGCTGCTGATGGGGCTGGCCTGCTGGTGGCTGATCAGCCGCGAAGTCCTGCCGCGACTCGGCTCGGCCGTCAAGCACAGCCGCGCCGCCGCCTGGACTGCCGCGGGCATGTTCCTGGCGTTCTGGCTGCCGCTGAACAACGGCCTGCGCCCCGAGCCGATCATCGCGCTGGGCATCCTGCTGACCTGGTGCTCGGTCGAGCGTGGTGTCGCCACCAGCCGCCTGCTGCCGGTCGCCGTCGCGATCATCATCGGCGCGCTGACGCTGTTCTCCGGACCCACCGGCATCGCCGCGATCGGCGCCCTGCTGGTCGCCATCGGACCGCTGAAAACCATTGTCGCGGCCCATGTCTCCCGCTTCGGCTACGCGGCGCTGCTGGCCCCGATCGCCGCCGCGGGCACCGTCACGATCTTCCTGATCTTCCGCGACCAGACGCTGGCCGCCGAACTCGACGCCACCAGCTTCAAGTCCGCCGTCGGACCGAGCCTGGCCTGGTTCGACGAGCACATCCGCTACTCGAGGCTGTTCACCACCAGCCCCGACGGCTCGGTGGCCCGCCGCTTCGCGGTGCTGACCCTGCTGCTCGCCCTGGCCGTCTCCATCGCGATGACGTTGCGGCGGGGCCGGATTCCGGGGACCGCCAAGGGACCCAGCCAGCGCATCATCGGCATCACCGTCATCTCGATCCTGGCGATGATGTTCACCCCCACCAAGTGGACCCACCACTTCGGCGTCTTCGCCGGACTGGCCGGCTGCCTCGGCGCCCTGGCCGCGGTCGCGGTGTCCGCGGCCGCCATGCGGTCCCGGCGCAACCGGACGGTGTTCGCCGCGACGGTCCTGTTCGTGACAGCGCTGTCGTTCGCCACGGTGAACGGCTGGTGGTACGTCTCGAACTTCGGGGTGCCCTGGTCGAACACGTTCCCCCAGTGGCATTTCGGCTTCACCACGATGCTGCTGGGATGCTCGGTGCTCGCCCTGCTGCTGGCCGCGTGGTTCCACTTCTCCGGCCGCGACAGCTCCCCGACCAACGGCACCGGACGCTGGCAGCGCATCGCGCAGGCCCCGCTGGCCATCGCCACCTGGGCGCTGGTCACCTTCGAGGTGGTGTCGCTGACCGTGGCCATGGTCGGGCAGTACCCCGGGTGGACGGTGGGTCGCTCCAACCTGGAGGCGCTCACCGGAAAGACCTGCGGCATGGCCGAAGACGTGATGGTCGAACAGGACCCCACGGCCGGACTGCTCACCCCGATCGACGTCCCGCCCAGCGAAGCCCTCGGCAGCGAGCTCGCAGACGGATTCGGGCCGAACGGGATTCCATCCGACGTCTCGGCCGACCCGGTGATGGAGCAACCCGGATCGGACAACTTCGCCGACAGCGACAGCGGTGTGGTCACCGGCACCGAGGTGGGCACCGAGGGCGGCACCACCGCCGCGGCCGGAATCAACGGGTCCCGCGCGCGGCTGCCCTACGGCCTGAACCCGGCACGCACCGCGGTGATGGGTAGCTGGCGCGCCGGCACCCAGCAGCCGGCGTCGCTGCGGTCGGCGTGGTACCGCCTGCCCGAGGGCTGGCGCGACCACGACGGCACCGACTCGCTGCTGGTGATCGCCGCGGCCGGCCGGTTCGACACCGGTGAAGTGGTCGTCCAGTGGGCCCGAGACGACGGCGAACCGGGCGGCAGCATCAACTTCGCCGACGTCGGCGCCGCCCCCGCCTGGCGCAATTTGCGCGCCCCGCTGAACGCGATCCCCGCCGAGGCCACCCGGATCCGCGTCGTCGCCAACGACGACGACCTGGACCCGCAGCACTGGATCGCCGTCACCCCGCCGCGCATCCCGACCCTGCGCACGCTGCAGGACGTCGTCGGATCCACGGATCCGGTGCTGCTGGACTGGCTGGTCGGGCTGGCGTTCCCGTGCCAGCGGCCGTTCGACCACCGCAACGGCGTCATCGAGGTGCCCAAGTGGCGGATCCTGCCCGACCGGTTCGGCGCCGAAGCCAACTCGCCGGTCATGGACTACCTCGGCGGCGGACCGCTCGGCATCACCGAGCTCCTGCTGCGCGCCACCTCGGTGCCGACCTACCTCAAGCACGACTGGTTCCGGGACTGGGGCTCCCTGCAGCAGCTCACGCCGTACTACCCCGACGCCGAACCCGCACGGCTCGATCTCGGTTCGGCAACTAGGAGCGGGCTGTGGCGCCCGGCGCCGCTGCGCCTGAGCTGACGCCGTCTACCATCGACCCTCGTGCCCGCCCCTACCGCCCGTGTCGTCGCGTTCCTCGCGGGGCTGCTGGGGATCGCCCTGTGTGCCGTCACCCCGCTGCTGCCGGTCACCCAGACGACAGCCACCATCGGATGGCCGCAAGCGGTCGACGAGGACGGCTTCGTCAGTGACATCACCGCCCCGCTGGTGTCGGGAGCGCCGCGCGCCCTGACCGTCACCATCCCGTGCCGGGCGGTGGCGAGCATGCCCGAAGACGGCGGCGTCGTGTTCTCGACCATTCCGGCCGGCGGCATCGACGCCGGCCGCAACGGACTGTTCGTCCGGGCCAACGACGACGTCGTCTACGTCGCCTTCCGCGACACCGTCGCCGCGGTCGCCCCGCGCGCCGACGTGGACTCGGGTGCCTGCAGTGAGCTGCGCATCTGGGCCGACGTCAGCGCGGTCGGCGCCGACTTCGTCGGCATCCCCGGCGCCACCGGCACCCTGCCCGTCGACAAGCGCCCCCAGGTCGCGGGCGCGTTCACCGACCTCGAGGTCGGGATGGACGCCGGGGTGTCCGCGCGCGTCGACGTCGACACCCGGTTCATCACCTCGCCGACCGCCCTGAAGACCGCCGTGATGGTGCTCGGCGTGCTGTGCGTGCTGGCCTCGATCGTCGCCCTGGCCGTGCTGGACCGCACCGCGGGCCGGCGTCCACGCGGCCGCCTGCGCAAGGTCGGCCTGTGGACTTGGCTGACCGACACCGGCGTCATCGCCACGCTGCTGGTCTGGCATGTGGTCGGGCCCCAGTCCTCCGACGACGGCTACAACCTGACCATCGCACGGGTGTCCTCGGAGGCCGGCTACCTCACCAACTACTTCCGCTACTTCGGCGCGTCGGAGGCCCCGTTCGACTGGTACCAGGGCGTGCTCTCGCAGATGGCGTCAGTGAGCACCGCGAGCGTGTGGATGCGCCTGCCCGCCACGCTGGCCGCCATCGCGACGTGGCTGACCGTCAGCCGCTGCGTGCTGCCGCGGCTGGGGCGCCGCATCGCCGACAACAAGGTGGCGGTGTGGACCACGGCGGCGGTGTTCCTGGCCGCCTGGCTGCCGTTCAACAACGGTCTGCGCCCCGAGCCGCTCATCGCGTTCGCCACGATCGCGGTGTGGATGCTCGTCGAGCAGGCCATCGGGACGCGACGGCTGTGGCCGGCCGCAGTCGGCGTCGTCGTCGCGATGTTCGCCGTCACCCTGGCGCCGCAGGGCCTCATCGCGCTGGCCCCGCTGCTGGCCGGGGCGCGCGCCCTGGCCCGGCTGGTCGGGGCGCGGCGCGCCACCGACGGTCTCGGCGCCACCCTGACCCCGATGTTCGCCGCAGCTTCGCTGGTGTTCGTCATCGTCTTCCGGGACCAGACGCTGGCCACCGTCGCCGAGTCGGTGCGCATCAAGTACGTCGTCGGCCCGACACTGCCCTGGTACCAGGAGTTCCTGCGCTACTACTTCCTGACCGTCGAGGAGAGCGTCGACGGCTCGCTGAGCCGCCGCTTCGCGGTGCTGATCCTGCTGCTGTGCCTGTTCGGCGTGCTCATGGTGATGCTGCGCCGCGGCGCGGTGCCCGGGGCGGTCAGCCCGCCGCTGTGGCGTCTGATCGGCACCACCGGCGTCGGCCTGCTCCTGCTCACCCTGACACCCACCAAGTGGGCCATCCAGTTCGGTGCGTTCGCCGGACTGGCGGGCGCGCTGGGCGGGGTCACCGCGTTCGCGTTCGCGCGCGTCGGCCTGCACTCGCGACGCAACCTGGCGCTGTACGTGACGGCACTGCTGTTCGTGCTGGCGTGGGCCACGTCGGGCTACAACGCCTGGTTCGACACCGGCAACTACGGGGTGCCCTGGTTCGACAAGCAGCCGGTGATCTTCAGCTACCCGGTGACCACGATCTTCCTGGTCCTGGCCATCGCGTGCGGCCTGCTGGCCGGCTGGCTGCACTTCCGGATGGACTACGCCGGGCACACACAGGTCGCCGACACCGGCCGCAACCGGGCGCTGGCGTCGACCCCGCTGCTGTTCGTCGCGACCATCATGGTGGTGCTCGAGGTCGGGTCCATGGTCAAGGCCACCGTCGGCCGCTACCCCGTCTACACCACCGGCGCCGCCAACCTGGCCGCCCTGACCTCGGACACCAGTTGCGCGATGGCCGACCACGTCCTCGTCGAGGCCGACACCAACGCGGGGCTGCTGGAACCGGTGCCCGGACAGCGCTACGGCGAGTACGGGCCGCTCGGCGGCGAGGACCCGGTCGGATTCACCCCCAACGGCGTCAGCGACACCCTCGAGCCCGGCGAGCCCGTGGGCGCCAGCCCCGGCACCGTGAACTCCGACGGTCCGATCGACAAACCCAACATCGGCATCGGCTACGCGGCCGGCACCGGCGGCGGCTACGGCCCCGAAGGCGTCAACGGCTCCCGGGTGTTCCTGCCATTCGGCCTGGACCCCGACCGGGTGCCGGTGATGGGCAGCTACGACGAGAACACCGTGGCCGCCAAGGCCACCTCGGCCTGGTACCAGCTGCCGTTCGCCGCCGGTGAGCGGCCCGCCGACCGGCCCCTGGTGACCGTCGCCGCAGCCGGCGCGATCTGGTACTACGAGGAGGACGGCTCGTTCAACTACGGCCAGTCACTCAAGCTGCAGTGGGGCGTGCACCGGCCGGACGGCTCCTACCAGGCGCTCGACGAGGTGCAGCCGATCGACATCTTCCAGCAGAAGGCTTGGCGCAACCTGCGCTTCCCGCTGGCGTGGGCGCCGCCGGAAGCCAACGTGGTGCGCATCGTCGCCGACGACCCCAACCTGTCCGAGGATCAGTGGTTCGGCTTCACCCCGCCGCGGGTGCCGGTACTGCAGACCGCCAGCGAGTTCCTCGGCTCCCAGACGCCGGTGCTGATGGACATCGCCACCGCGTCGAACTTCCCGTGCCAGCGGCCGTTCGCCGAGCGTCTCGGCGTTGCCGAGCTGCCCGAGTACCGGGTCCTGGCGAACTTCAAGCAGATGGTGGTCTCGTCGAACCAGTGGCAGTCCGCCGAGGACGGCGGCCCGTTCCTGTTCATCCAGGCGCTGCTGCGCACCGCGACGATCCCGACCTACCTGCGTAACGACTGGTACCGCGACTGGGGTTCGATCGAGCGGTACCTGCGGGTGGTGCCACCGGCGGAGGCACCCAACGCGGAGATCGAGGAAGGGAAGACGCGAGTGTTCGGCTGGAGCCGCGGCGGACCGATCAGGGCGCTCCCGTGAACGTGAGTACGGACGTGAAGACGGCGCGCTGGGTCGCGACGATCGCCGGCCTGCTCGGGGTGCTGCTGGCCGTGGCGACGCCGCTGCTTCCGGTCAAGCAGACCACCGCCACGCTGAACTGGCCGCAGCAGGGACAGCTGGAGAACGTCACCGCGCCCCTGATCACGCAGGCGCCGGTCGACCTCACCGCGTCCATCCCGTGCTCGGTGGTGCGCGGCATGCCCGCCGACGGCGGACTGGTGCTGGGCACCGCGCCCGCGCGGGGCCGCGACGCCGCACTGAACGCGATGCTGGTCACGGTGTCCGAGTCGCGGGTCGACGTCATCGTCCGCAACGTCGTGGTGGCCAGCGTGCCCCTGAACCGGATGGCCGACTGCTCGACGATCGAGATCACCTCGAACCTCGACGGCACCTACGCCGACTTCGTCGGCCTCACCCAGCTGTCCGGTGAGGACGCCGGCCAGCCCCAGCGCACCGGCTACCCCGACCCGAACCTGCGGCCCGCGATCGTCGGCGTGTTCACCGACCTCGTCGGCCCCGCCCCGCGCGGACTGTCACTGTCGTCGACCATCGACACCCGCTTCACCACCCAGCCCACCGCGCTGAAACTCACCGCCATCCTGCTGGCGATCGCGTCGACGGTGATCGCGCTGCTGGCCCTGTGGCGGCTGGACCGCCTCGACGGGCGGCGGATGCGACGGCTCATCCCGACCTCCTGGCGCACCGTCACCCCGGTCGACGGCGTCGTCGTCGGCGGCTTCGCGCTCTGGTACGTCATCGGCGCGAACTCATCGGACGACGGCTACATCCTCGGCATGGCGCGCGTCGCCGAACACGCGGGCTACATGTCGAACTACTTCCGGTGGTTCGGCAGCCCGGAGGACCCGTTCGGCTGGTACTACAACCTGCTCGCGCTGATGACCCAGGTCAGCACCGCCAGCATCTGGATGCGGCTGCCCGACCTGGTGTGCTCGCTGGTCTGCTGGCTACTGCTGTCCCGCGAGGTGCTGCCACGACTCGGACCGGCGGTGCTCGCCAGCCGCCCCGCACTGTGGGCCGCGGGCCTGGTGCTGCTGGGCGCGTGGATGCCGTTCAACAACGGGCTGCGGCCCGAAGGCCAGATCGCCACCGGCGCGCTGGTCACCTACGTGCTGATCGAACGGGCCATCCGCTCCGGACGGCTGACCCCGGCCGCGTTCGCGATCATCACCGCGGCATTCACCCTGGGCATCCAGCCCACCGGCCTGATCGCGGTCGCCGCCCTGGTCGCCGGCGGGCGGCCCATCCTGCGCATCCTGATGCGGCGCAGGCAGTGGGTGGGCACCTGGCCGCTGCTGGCGCCGCTACTGGCCGCGGGCACCGTGGTGCTGACGGTGGTGTTCGCCGACCAGACGTTGGCGACGGTGCTGGAAGCCACCAGGATCCGCACCGCCATCGGCCCCAGCCAGGAGTGGTACACCGAGAACCTGCGGTACTACTACCTGATCCTGCCGACCACCGACGCCGCGATCTCGCGCCGCTTCGCGTTCCTGTTCACCGCGCTGTGCCTGTTCCCGTCGCTGTTCATGATGCTGCGCCGCAAGCGGGTCCCCGGCGTCGCGCGCGGCCCGGCCTGGCGGCTGATGGGCGTCATCTTCGCCACGATCTTCTTCCTGATGTTCACCCCCACCAAGTGGATCCACCACTTCGGCCTGTTCGCCGCGGTCGGTGGCGCGATGGCCGCGCTGGCCACGGTGCTGGTGTCCCCGGTGGTGCTGCGCTCCGCGCGCAACCGGATGGTGTTCCTGTCGCTGGTGTTCTTCGTCCTGGCGCTGTGCTTCGCCTCCACCAACGGCTGGTGGTATGTCTCGAACTTCGGTGTGCCGTACAACAACTCGGTGCCCCAGCTCGGCGGCGTCACCGTGAGCGCGGTGTTCTTCGCGCTGTTCGCCGTCACCGCGGTATGGGCGTTCGTGTTGCACCTGTCGCCCGACCGGACGTCACGCGTGGTCGACAAGCTGACCGCGGCGCCGATCCCGATCGCGGCCGGCTTCATGGTCGTGGTGTTCGTGGCGTCGATGACCATGGGCGTGATCCGCCAGTACCCGACCTACTCGAACGGCTGGGCTAACATCCGCGCGTTCGCCGGCGGTTGCGGGCTGGCCGACGACGTCCTGGTCGAGCCGGACTCCAACGCCGGTTTCCTGCAAGCACTTCCGGGTCAGCCGTCCGGCCCGCTGGGCCCCCTGGGCGGCGCCAACCCGACCGGCTTCTCTCCCAACGGTGTTCCCGACCGCATCATCGCCGAGGCCATCCGGCTGAACAACCCGCAGCCCGGCACCGACTACGACTGGAACCGGCCCATCAAGCTGTCGCGGGCCGGCGTCAACGGATCCACGGTGCCGCTGCCCTACGGCCTCGACCCGGCCCGGGTTCCCGTCGCGGGCACGTACTCCGAAGACGTGCAACAGGAGAGCAAGCTCGCCTCCTCGTGGTATGCGCTGCCGCCGCCGGACGACTCGGAGCCGCTGGTGGTGATCACCGCGGCCGGCACGATCGCCGGACGCAGTGTCGCCGAAGGCCTCACCTCCGGCCAGACCGTGGAACTCGAGTACGCCACCCCCGGCCCCGACGGCGCGCCCGTCCCGGCCGGCCGGGTCAGCCCCTACGACATCGGGCCGACGCCGTCGTGGCGCAACCTGCGGTACCCGCGCCAGGCCATCCCGGGCGACGCGGTCGCGGTCCGCGTGATCGCCGAGGACCTCAACCTCGGCCAGGGCGACTGGATCGCGGTCACCCCACCCCGGGTGCCCGAGCTGCAGTCGGTGCAGGAGTACGTCGGTTCCGACGAACCGGTCCTGATGGACTGGGCGGTGGGCCTGGCGTTCCCGTGCCAGCAGCCGATGCTGCACGCCAACGGTGTCACCGAGGTGCCGAAGTTCCGGATCTCCCCGGACTACTACGCCAAGCTGCAGAGCACCGACACCTGGCAGGACGGCATCAACGGCGGCCTGCTCGGCATCACCGACCTGCTGCTGCGGGCCTCGGTGATGTCGACCTACCTGTCGCAGGACTGGGGTCAGGACTGGGGATCGCTGCGCCGCTTCGACACCATCGTCGACGCCGAACCGGCCGAGATCACCCTCGGTGAGACCACCCACTCCGGGCTGTACTCGCCCGGCCCGATCCGCATCCAGCCGTAACGGGGCGCTCTACCCGTCGTTGGCCGTCGGGTCGGTGTTCTCCTGCAGGATGTCGTTGTGGCAGTCCACCTGGGTCTGACCGGTCTGCTCCATGCACACCAGCACCGGGGTGGCGGTGTCGGACGCCGATTGGGCGCTCGGATGCGAGATCTCCCCGGGATACAGCGACCACAGTGGCGCCCCTGACGAGGCCAGCCGAGCACAGTAGGCCGGTTCCCCGCGCTCGGTGATGCCGGCCGCGCCCAGCGTGGCGCAGTCGGCGCCGACGACGACCACGGGCAGTGAAACCCCCGCCGGCGCTGCGCCTTCGCTGCGGCCCTCGCGGCGCTCGTACTGCGCCAGCAGGACCGCCGCGCCCACCGCCGTCACCGTCAGCACCACCGCCGCCGCGGCGGCGACCAGCCGCCGGCGCGACTTCGGCCGCGTCGCAGCCGGCGCGTACATCGTGGCATCGGTGTCGAGGCCGGATTCGGGTACCGCGAAACCGCTGCGGTTGGCCAGCGCGCGGGCGAAGTCGACGCAGCGTTCGAAACGGTCCGACGGTAGCTTCGCCAGCGCCTTACCGAACACCGTTCCCAGCGAGACCAATTCGGGGCGACGGTCGGCGATCGAGGGTGGCTGGGCAGTCAGGTGCCGGCTGATCACGATGGCCGGATTGTCGTGCTGGAACGGCGGCGCCCCGGTCAGCAGTTGAAAGGCGGTGGCCGCCAGCGCGTATTGATCGGCCCGGCCGTCGATCTGCTCGTCGGCGGTCAACTGCTCGGGCGCCGAGTAGGCGACGGTGCCGACCGTCATGTTGGTGCCGGTCAGCGCACTGACCTCACCGAGACGGCGGGCAATCCCGAAGTCGGCCAACAGGATCCGCTCGTTGGAGGTCTCCGGGTCGGCGATCAGGATGTTGGCGGGCTTGACGTCCCGGTGCAGCAGACCCTGCTGATGGGCGTAGTCCAGTGCCTCCGCCACGGCCATCACGATGCGCAACACCAACTCCGGCGGCATGCCGCCGGGATAACGGTCGGCCAGCAGTTGCGCGGCGTCGGTCCCCTCGACGTGATCCATCGCGATCCACAGCCGGCCGTCGAACTCGCCGCGGTCGTGCACCGCGACGATGTGCGGATGCCACAGCGTGGCCGCGATGTCGGCTTCGCGGTTGAACCGTTCCCGGTACTCGTCGTCGGCGGACACACTGGCCGCGAGCACCTTCAGAGCGTCGTAGCGGGGCAGGCGGGGATGCTTGGCGAGATAGACCTCGCCCATACCGCCCGCCCCCAAAAGCCGCACGATCGTGTACCCCGAGATGACCTCGCCGTCGTTGAGCGGCATTTGCGCATCCTATGTCGAATGCGCGGTCGTGTCAGGGACGATCGGTCGGGGCGCCCAGATACGGGAACTCGTCGAGCAGTCCGGCCGGCTCGCTCAGACCCGAGAAACCCTTCTGGCCCTTGGTCAGGAACTTCGACCGGTAGTCGGCGACGTCGTCGGTCAGCGTGCGGCCGTTCGGGTACTTCACCGGCTTGGACGGGTTGTAGGTCAACACGTCTGGCAGGGTGCCCTCGGCCTCGATCGCGGCCACCGCCTCGTCGCGGGTGTATCCGCCGGTCCGGCCCATCAACTCGATCAGGTGCGCCATCCAGCGGGCCCGGTCCTGGTTCGGTGCACCGGCGCTGTACTCGGCGAGTTCGTCGTCGGTGGTGAAGAACCCGCTGACCCAGGGATGCCCGACCCGGTCCGCGTGCACCCACCCGCCGTCCCGCAACAGGCTGCAGCGCGCCCAGATTCGCACGTCCGGTTCGGCGCCCAGGTAGGCCGTCGGCAGTTCCACCGCCATCGCGATGACATTGGTGTCGGCGAAGGACGCGTCGGCGCGAGCCCCGGCGAACAGCGAGTACGAACCCGACTGCCACATGCGCGGCGTCGCGTCGAAGGACACCTCGACGTCGCCGAAGATCCGGGACCCGGCGGCGGCGTCGACGCGGGCGTCGGCCTGCAGCGCCAGATACACATCGACGCGCTGCTTGGGCGCCGCCGGTCCGCCGTACGTCTCGCTGAAGACGAAGTTGAACGCGATGTCGTTGCGCAGGTCACCGTCGTTGTCGATGGCGATGCGGTACACCGCACCCGGACACATCGGGCCGGCTTCGGGGTTCGCGGTCAGGATCAGCGCGGTGCGCGATGGGTCCTTCGGCGAGGCTAAGACGTACAGGTCGCACAGGTCCAGGCGCGGGTCACCCAACGGCGCGCCTCGTCTGAGGCCGGTGAAATCAGTCGACACAGCCTTCATCCAACCGCACCCCGACTCCTAGATCGGGGTCAGGCCATGTTTGCGCTGGACACGGCTGATCTGCTTGTCGCGCAGCAGCCGCATCGACTTGCGCAGCAGCAGCCGGGTTTGGTGCGGCTCGACGACGCCGTCGATGAAGCCGCGCTCGGCGGCGATCCACGGCGTGGCCAGGCTGGTGTTGTAGCCCTCGATGAAGTCCGCGCGGATCTTCTGCACCTCGGGAGCGGTCGGATCCGGAAAACGCTTCACCAGCAGCTGGGCCGCACCCTCGGCGCCGATCACCGCGATGCGGGCCGTCGGCCACGCGAAGTTGAAGTCCGACGTCAGCTGCTTGCTGCCCATCACGGCGTAGGCGCCGCCGTAGGACTTGCGGATCGTGATCGTCACCTTCGGGACGTCGGCCTCCACAACGGCGTTGAGGAAGCGGCCGCCGCGCTTGATGATGCCGCCCTTCTCCTGCTCCACGCCGGGCATGAAGCCGGGCGTGTCGACGACGAACACCAGCGGGGTGTTGAACGCATCGCAGAACCGGACGAATCGGGCGGCCTTGTCGGACGCCTCGTTGTCGATCGCGCCCGACATGTGCATCGGCTGGTTGGCGATCACCCCGACCGGACGCCCGTCGACCCGCGCGAACGCGGTGATGATCGCCGGGCCGGCCTGCTCGCCGACCGGGAACACGTCGCCGTCGTCGAAGATCCGCAGCAGGATCTCCATCATGTCGTACGCCTGGTTGTCGTTGTCCGGCACGATCGCGTCGAGTTCGAGGTCGTGCGGCGTGATCTCGGGCTCCAGACCCGGGTTGACGATCGGCGGATCGTCGAACGCGTTGGAGGGCAGGAAGCTCAGGTAGTCGCGCACGTACTGGAACGCCGCGGCCTCGGACTCCACCACCTGGTGGATGTTGCCGTAGCGCGCCTGCGCGTCGGCGCCACCGAGTTCGTCGAGCGTGACGTCCTCGCCGGTGACGTCCTTGATGACGTCGGGACCGGTGACGAACATGTAGCCCTGGTCCCGCACCGCGACGACCAGGTCGGTCTGGATCGGCGAGTACACCGCGCCGCCGGCGCACTTGCCGAAGATGAGCGAGATCTCCGGCACCAGGCCGCGCAGCAACTCGTGCCGGCGGCCCAGCTCGGCGTACCAGGCCAGCGACGTCGCCGTGTCCTGGATTCGGGCGCCGGCCGAGTCGTTGATGCCGATGATCGGGCAGCCGACCATCGCGACCCACTCCATCAGGCGGGCGACCTTGCGGCCGAACATCTCTCCGACCGAGCCCTGGAACACCGTCTGGTCGTGGCTGAACACCCCGACGGGACGGCCGTTGATGGTGCCGTGGCCGGTGACCACACCGTCGCCGAAGAGCGCGTCCGGGTCACCGGGGGTCTTCGCCAGCGCCCCGATCTCCAGGAAGCTGCCCGGATCGAGCAGCGAGTAGATCCGGTCGCGAGCGCTCGGGATCCCCTTCTTCGCGCGCTTGGCGACGGCCTTCTCGCCGCCCGGCTCCTTGGCCTGCTCGAGCTTCTCGCGGAGTTCGGCAAGCAGTTCGGCCGTGGTCTTCGTCGTCACTTACTTTCCACCCTCGATGGCGTTGATCGCCGCGCTCATGTGTGCTCCGACCTTTGCAATGTACGGCTCGTCGATGGCCTGGATGTGCTCGCCCCCGATCGGCACGACCTCGAGTTCACTGACGAATTCGCCCCAGCCGCCGTCGGGTTGGCGGATGCCGTAGCGCGGCTCGAAGAAGATCGCGTCGTCGTGGTAGCGGTCGGCCATGTAGAGCGTCACGTGACCTTCGTACGGCTGGATGTCGGCGGTCTCGAGGAGGCGATTGTCCAGATAGGACGTGCGCTGGTGCTCGATGATGCCGCCCGGGATCTCCACGCCGCTCTGCTTGACGGCGTCGAGGATGAACTGCACCTGGCCTTCGTCGTCGAGCTCCTCGAGCTGCTCGTACGGGATCGGCGGCACGTCGACGTTGAAGGTGCGCTGCGCGAACAGGGCGTAGCGGTCCCAGCGGGCCCGCGTCTCCTCCTGGGTCTGCGGGACCTCCTCGCCGGGACGCACGGTGTCGATCAGTCCGACGAACCGCACGTCGCAGCCGTTTTGCTTCAGTCCGAGCGCGCAGGCGTAGGCCAGCGCCCCGCCCAGCGACCAGCCGGCCAGGATGTACGGGCCGGTGCCCTGGATCTCCATCAGCTTCGGCACGTACTGCGCCGCACGCTCCTCGATGGATCCCTCGACACGTTCGATGCCGTAGATCGGGGTATCGGCCGGGAGCCGCTTCATCAGCGGCTCGTAGACCACCGTCGATCCGCCGGCGGGGTGGAACACGAACACCGGGATGCGGTCGGACCCCTCCTGGCGCGGGCGCAGCGTCCGCACGAAACCGTCGACCACGCCGGCGTCCATCAGGTCGCGCACCGCGGTGGCCAACTGCTCGATGGTGCGGGCACCGGTGACCTGCTCGGCGGTGATGGTGCCGTCGGCGCGCTCGGACAGCCGGGTGGCCATCTTCTGCGCGGTGGCGTCGTCGATGGACGGCAGCTCGTTGAAGATGCCGCCCGGCGACTTGCCGGTCACGATGGCCCACGTCGCGAACGTCACCCGCTCAGCGGCGTCGCGCGGCGGCACGTCGGCGCCCAGCGCCTCGGTGACGGATTCCTGGGTCAGCACCTTGGCGGCCGCCGCGGCAGCGGTCGACTTCGCTTCCCCGCCAGGACCACTCGGATCGGTCGGGGGCGGCGGGATGTTCACCGGCCCGGACGGGTCGGTGGGCGGCGCGGGGATCGCGTCGTCCTGAGTGCTCGGCTCGGCCTGCGGATCGGGCATCGGGGTGGTGGCCGTCGTCAGGTTCGCGCCGGACATCACTGCGCCCTGCTCGGAAGCCGCTTCTGCCAGCGGATGACCGGACTCGGCCAGCTTGGCCTCCAGCTCGGCGACCGTGCTGGCACCGCCCATCAGCTCCGCCTGGGCCGCCGCGATCTCCTCGGCGCTCATGCCCTTCTGCGACTCGGCGATCTGGTCGACCTCGTCGCGGTGCTCGATCGCGTAAGTGATGAGCTTCTCGACCGCGTAGAGATTCGCGTCGCGCACCGCGGTCAGCTGGATCGGCGGCAGGTCGAAGTCGTACTCGACCCGGTTCTTGATCCGCACGGCCATCAGCGAATCCAGGCCGAGCTCGATCAGCGGGACCTCCCATGGCAGGTCCTCGGGCTCGTAACCCATCGCGGCGCCGACGATCGCACCGAGCCGGTCGGCGATGGTCTCCCCGGATTCCGGCGACCACTTCGCGAACCCCGAGGCCAGGCCGGCACCTGCGGTGAGGTTGTCCTGCAGGATCGCCGCAGCCGCATCATCTTCGGGCTCGGGCTCCGGCGTTGCCGCCGAGGCGATCTCGGCGACCGTGCCGGCGCCGACCGCGGTCGGCAGCGCGGTCTGCGCGCCGCCGCGGGTGACGATGGCGTCGTAGACCAGGGTGAACGACTCGTCGATCCGCGCATGCACCTGCACGCTGGCCCCGCCCGGGTGCCGGGTCAGCGTCGTCACCAGCCGGGCATCGTCGGCGGGCACCGCGCGCTGCTCGGAGGCGGTCAACTTGGCATCCGGGATCACCGCTGCAGCAGCGGCTTTGACCAGAGCGGACAGCGCCTGGCCGTCCACGGCGCCGCGAGCCGCGTACTCCCAGACGTGCCGGCCGTCCGGCGTGGCGACGTGGTTGCCCGGCATGACCGTCGAGCTGTCACCGGTGAACCGGACGTCGAGCCAGTGCGGCTTGCGCTTGAACCGGGTCGGCGGGATGTCGGCGAAGTCTCCCCGCGTGAACAGGGTGCGGAAGTCCAGGTCGTGGCCGTGCACGAACAGGTGCGCCATGGCCGTGGTCATCGAGTCGACCTCGTCCTGCTTGCGCGCCAGCGTCGGAATCAGCTGCGCGTCATGCAGACCCGCCGCCGCGGTGGTCAGACCGACCTGCATCAGCGCCACCGGGTTGGGCGCCAGTTCCAGGAAAGTGGTGTGCCCGTTGTCCACGGCGTTGCGGATGCCGTGGGTGAAGTAGACGCTGTGGCGCAGGCCCTTCTTCCAGTAGTCCACGTCGTGGATGGCGTCCGAGCCGGCCCGGATCAGGCTGCCCTCGTGCACCGTCGAGTAGTACGGCACCTGCACGGGATGCGCCTCGATGCCCTGCAGCTCGGCGGCGAGCTCGCCCAGCAGCGGGTCCATCTGCGTGGTGTGGCTCGCACCCTTGGTCTGGAACTTGCGGGCGAACTTGCCCTCCGATTCGGCGCGGGCGATGATCGCGTCCACCTCGTCGGGCGGACCGCCGATGACGGTCTGGGTCGGTGCGGCGTACACGCACACTTCGAGGTTCTTGTAATCGGCGAACACGGTCTCGATCTCGTCGGCCGAGTACTCGACCAGCGCCATCAGCCGGATGTACTCGCCGAACAGCATCGCCTCGCCCTCACCCATCAGGTGGGCGCGCGAGCAGATCGTGCGGGTGGCGTCCTCCAGCGACAGTCCGCCGGAGAAGTACGCGGCCGCGGCCTCGCCGAGCGACTGCCCGATGAGCGCACCGGGTTTCGCGCCGTGCGCCTTGAGCAGCTCACCGAGCGCCACCTGGATCGCGAAGATGACCAGCTGCACCTTCTCGATCGGCAGCTCGGTGGTCTCGTCGGTGTAGTCGATCGCGTCGTCGAGGATGAGCTCGAGCACCGAATGCCCGCGCTCGTCCTGGATCAGGCTGTCCACCTTGTTGATCCACTCGGCGAACGTCTCGTCGCGCAGATACAGGCTCTTGGCCATCTTGCGGTGCTGGGCGCCGAACCCGGCCAGCACCCACACCGGCCCGTTGGTCACCGGCCCGTCGGCGGCGATCACGGTGGGGTGCGGCTTGCCCTCGGCCAGCGCGCGCAGACCGGTGATCGCCTCGTCGTGGTCGTGGGCCAGCACCACCGCGCGGGAACGCCCGTGGTTGCGCCGCGACAGCGACCGGCCGATCGCCTCCAGCGAGGACGCGCGGCCCGCGGGGCTGTCGATCCAGTCGGCCAGCTCGGCGGCGGTGGACCGCTTGCGCGAGGTCAGGAACCCCGAAACAGCAAGAGGAACAATCGGTTTGGTCGGATTCTCGGCTTCGGCAGCGGCCAGCTCCTCGCGGGCCACCTCGAGCAGGCGCAGCGCCTCGTCGGTCAGCCCGGGCAGTTCGGGCGCGTCGTCGACGACGCGGCCGTAGAACTCGTCGTCGCCGCGGGCGTCGTCGCCATCGTCGTCCGAGTCCATGAACTCGCCGTACTCATCCATCCGCACGCCGCCGACGTACACCGCCTTGGCGTCGTCGTTGGCGGGAGTGACGACCGCGACGTCAGGCTCGGGGGCGGGTTCCACCAGGTCGGTGGGCAGCACCTCGCGCACCACCAGATGGGCGTTGGCGCCGCCGAACCCGAAGCCGGAGACACCGGCGATGGCGTGGCCGCTGTAGCGCGGCCACTCGGTGACCTTGTCGGTGACCTGGAGGTGTTCCTTGTCGAAGTCGATGTACGGGTTGGGGCCCGCGTAGTTGATCGACGGCGGGATCTTGTTGCGCTGCAACGACAACGCCACCTTGGCCAGGCTCGCCGCGCCGGCGGCCGACTCCAGGTGGCCGATGTTGGACTTCACCGCGCCCAGCAGCGCGGGCTTGTCGGCGGCGCGGCCGCGGCCGACGACGCGGCCCAGCGCGTCGGCCTCGATCGGGTCGCCGAGGATGGTGCCGGTGCCGTGCGCCTCGACGTAGTCGACGGTGCGCGGGTTGACGCCCGCGTCCTTGTACGCCTTGCGCAGCACGGCTTCCTGCGCGTCCGGGTTGGGGGCGAGCATGCCGTTGGACCGGCCGTCGTGGTTGACCGCGCCACCAGCGATCACGGCGATGATCTCGTCGCCGTCGCGGCGGGCGTCCTCGAGGCGCTTGAGCACCACCATGCCGCCGCCCTCGGACCGGGCGTAGCCGTCGGCATCGGCGGAGAACGACTTGATCCGGCCGTCCGGCGCCAGCACGCCGCCGACCTCGTCGAAGCCGAGCGTCACCAGCGGCGTGATGAGCGCGTTGACGCCACCGGCGACCACGACGTCGGCGTCGCCGGCGCGCAGCGCCTTGATGCCTTCGTGGACGGCCACCAGCGACGACGAGCAGGCGGTGTCGATGGACATCGACGGCCCGCGGAAGTCGTAGAAGTATGAGACGCGGTTGGCGATCACCGCGCTCGAGTTACCGGTGATGGCGTAGGGGTGCGCGACGGCGGGATCGGCCACCGACATGAACATGTAGTCGTTGACCGAGCTGCCGATGTAGACACCGACGTTCTCGCCGCGAAGGCTGGAAGCGGGAATCCGGGCGTGCTCCAACGCTTCCCACGTCAGCTCGAGCGCCATCCGCTGCTGCGGATCGATGTTGTCGGCCTCCATCTTCGACAGCGCGAAGAACTCGGAGTCGAAACCCTTGATGTCCGACAGGTATCCGCCGCGGGTGCGGGCCTTGGCCACCCGTTCGGCGACACGCGGCTCGGACAGGAACTCCGCCCAGCGGCCCTCGGGCAGGTCGGTGATGGCGTCGCGCCCCTCCAGCAGGGCGTCCCACATCTGGTCCGGGGTGTTCATGTCACCCGGGAAACGGGTGCCCACACCGACGATGGCGATGTTGAGGCGACCCTCGTCGCCGTCCCGCGACCAGTCCTCGGCGTCGAGCGCCTCGATGTCCTCTTCGGGCTCGCCCTCGACGATCACCGTCGCCAGCGACTCGATGGTCGGGTGCCGGAACGCCACCGTGGCGGTCAGGGTGACGCCGGTGAGGTCCTCGATGTCGCTGGCCATGGCCACCGCGTCGCGCGACGACAGGCCCAGCTCGACCATCGGTGCGGACTCACTGATCGAGTCCGGCGACTGACCCGTGGCATTGCCGATCCAGTTGCGCAGCCACTCCCGCATCTCGGCGACAGACATGTCCGGCCCGTTCTTGGGCGCTGCCGGGGAAACCGAATCCTGCGGAACCGGATCCTTGGAAAGATCCTGTGGTTCAGTCATTCACATAACCTCACGTTCGGCAGCCGGGCAGCCGCCGTTGCCGTTGATGGAGTTGAAGCGTCAGTCCGTCTCGTCGGGGAACGCGTTGGCGATCCGGCCGCTGCGCAGACTGCCGTCGAGATACGCCGACCGGCAGGCGCGCCGGCCGATCTTGCCGCTGGAGGTGCGCGGGATGGCGCCGGCCGCGGTGAGCAGCACGTCGCGCACCGTCACGCCGTGGCGCACGGCGATCGCCGCGCGGATCTCGTCGGCGATCGGGGCCATGTCGAGCTTGTGCGCGCCGGGGGCACGCTCACCGACGATCACCAGCTGCTCGGAGGTGTCGTCGGGATCGCGCTTGAGACCGGAGTGGGCGTCGTCGAAGACCTCGTCGGGCAGCTGGTTGGCCGGCACCGAGAACGCGGCGACGAAACCGGTCCGCAGCGCCTTGCTGGCCTCCTGCGCGGAGTACTCCAGGTCCTGCGGGTAGTGGTTGCGGCCGTCGATGATGACCAGGTCCTTGACGCGGCCGGTGATGTACAGCTCGCCGTCGTGGTAGGCGCCGAGGTCACCGGTCCGCACCCAGGTGGCGTCGTCGGGCGCACCCTCGGCGTGCGAGGGGTTGGTGCGCGACTTGAGGATGTTCTGGAACGTGGCGATCGTTTCCTCGGGCTTGTTCCAGTAGCCGGTGCCCATGTTCTGGCCGCTGATCCAGATCTCGCCGATCTGGCCGTCGGGCAGCTCGGTGGCCGAGTCGTTGTCGACGATGACCGCCCACTCGGCGACACCGATCTTGCCGGCGCCGGCCTGCGGCACCGCCTTCGGCGAATCGTCGGGCACCGCGACGAAGCGGTGGTTGTTCAGCTCGTCACGGTCGACCGAGGTGATCGTCGGCATCTGGTCCATCGGGGTGGTCGACACGAACAGCGTCGCCTCGGCCAGGCCGTAGGACGGCTTGATCGCCTGCGGCTTGAAGCCGAACGGGCCGAACGCCTCGTTGAAGCGCCGGACGGTGGCCGCGGAGATGGGTTCGCTGCCGTTGAGGATGCACTTGATGTTGGAGAGGTCCATCGGCTCCTCCCCGTCCTTGGGCACCCCGCGCGCGGCGGCGTGGTCGAACGCGAAGTTCGGCGCCACCGAGATCGTGCCTCCGGTGTCGTCGGGCTTGCGTGCCATCTCCCGGATCCACCGGCCGGGACGGCGGACGAACGCCGCCGGGGTCATGAACGTGATGTAGTGGCCGAGCATCGGCGACAGCAGGACCGTGATCAGGCCCATGTCGTGGAAGAACGGCAGCCAGGACACACCGCGGTCGCCCTCTTCGCCCTCGAGCGCCTCGATGACCTGGACGACGTTGGTGGCCAGGTTCAGGTGGGTGATCTGGACGCCCGTCGGGATGCGGGTCGAGCCCGAGGTGTACTGCAGGTAGGCGACGGTGTCGTGGGCGACGTCGATGGGCTCCCAGGTGGCGCCGACCTCGTCGGGCACCGCGTCGACGGCGATGACGCGCGGACGCTGGTTGGCCGGCCGGGTGCGGAAGAACTTCCGTACGCCCTCGGCGGCGGCCGTGGTGGTCAGGATCGCCGACGGGGTGCAGTCGTCGAGCACCGCGTGCAGGCGGCCGACGTGGCCGGGCTCGTTCGGGTCGAACAGCGGCACCGCGATGCGGCCCGAGTACAGGGTGCCGAAGAACGCGACGAGGTACTCGAGGTTCTGCGGGCACAGGATCGCAACCCGGTCGCCGGGCTGGGTGACCTGCTGTAAGCGGGCGCCGACGGCGCGGTTGCGGGCGCCGAAGTCCGCCCAGTGCAGGTCACGGGCCACCCCGTCCCGTTCGGTGGAGAAATCCAGGAAGCGATAGGCCAGCTTGTCCCCACGCACCTTCGCCCATCGTTCGACGTGCTTGACCAGGTTTCCGTTGTCCGGAAACTTGATCAGTCCGTCCTTGAGGAACGGGTTGTGGAAGGCCATCTTTACTCCAATCAAGCGAGACGGACATCCCGCTGAAATCCGTGCGCAATCTTCACCGCGACCGCGAAGATCGTACCGGGGAGTAGGCCCCCCACCCCATCAGCCACCGGCTGCGCTCTTAGATTTTCCTTAATCTGCCCGTCATGCTAAGCGACCTGCGCGGGCGTGCCAAATCTCCGGGGGGTTCGTGTCGGTAACGGGTCAGCCATGTTTCGGCCGCGGCGCGTTATCGACGAGCGCTTGTGCCCAGTTCAGCGTCCACTGCGTGGCGGGCTGCCCGTCGACGTTCCAGAACTGCGGGGTGGCGTACATCGCATGCACCGGCTGGCCGGCCCCGCCCGCGAGCACCTCCAGGGTCTTGGGCAGCGCGGCGATGTTGAACGCCGACTCGGGCGCCGCGCAGATCAGGTCGCCCCGCGCGCAGATCTCATTGGTGCGGTCGTTGAGCGCGCCGAAGCCGCCCGGCCGCGGCCCTGTCATCGCCAGGCCCAGCGCCGAGAGCGTCGGCACCTCGTGCAGGGTGATCTCGGCGCCCTGCCCCGGCGGGTTGGGGCCGACGTCCTGACCGACGCCGGACTGCCGCCGACCGTCGGCGATCAACGTCACGCCCAGCACCAGGTCCTCGTCCACCGGGCCGCGCCCGTTGCCGATGTCACTGGCGATGTCCCCGGCGATCACCGCGCCCTGCGAGAACCCGACCAGCACGTAGCTGGTGAGCGGGCAGCGGTTGTTCATGTCGGTGAGTGCCTGCACCGCGGCCCGGGTGCCCTCGGCACGACTGTCGTTGTAGGACATCTGCCGGTCCGCCGACAGCGGATTGTGGAACTGCGCCGTATACGGGACGGTGAACACCTCGAGGCGCTCCCCGCCGAACTGCGCCCGGATCGGGTTGGTGACGTTGAGCAGCAACGCGGCCGGAAATTGCACCGGGTTGAACGGGTCGAGCGTCACCGACGACTCCCACGTGCCCGGGATGGACACCAACTGCACGTCCGGGCAGCTGGCGTCCTGGAAGTCGGGGCGCGGCTTCTTGGTCGGCGGCACCGCGCCCGGCGGCACGGCCGACGGCGGCACCGCGGTCGGCGGGGCCTCCGGGCGGCGCAGCACGACGATCACGATGGCCACGATGAGCACCACGACGAGGCCCACCGCGCCGGCGGCGAACAGCGCGAGCAAGCGGTGGCGTTTCCGCCGGTTGGTCTTCGCCATGAACTGAGGGGCTCCTGTTAGCAGAGTCGGTCTGTTGCGATGCGAATGTAGTCGGCCGTGGTGTCACGGGTCGCGGGGTCGTTCGCGTCAGGCCCGACCATCGGCACGATGAAATCCCATACCGCCTGGTCAGAATGCTTCGCGGCGCGCGCCTGGCACACGTAGGAGCCGATGCTCAACGCGGTGAGGTCGCTGGGCGGGACGATGCCGGCGGCGTGCAGGGCGTCGAGGTACTCCTGCTGGCGCGGGGTCACGACCAGCGCGTTGGAGTGCACACCGGCCTGGCCGGGGCCCGGCGGCTGCGCCGACGACTGACCATGCGAGGGGGCCGGTTCGGTCTCGGCGCCCATCTTCGACATCATGTCGTCGCCGAGGGAGCAAGCGGTCAACACCGCCGCCGGCAGGACGAGCAGCGCAGACAACCCTGCCATGCCTGACAGCGCCGACCGTGTTGCCGACCGTGATGCCGACCGTGACGCGTGCTGCACGCCGTCCAAGGTACCGGGAGGTTGCTGAGGATCAGCTGAGCGACAGCGACTCTCAGCGCAGCACAGCCGCGAGCTCACCCGACATGGCGGCCAGCTGGCCACTCCACGAACCCCAGTCGTGGTTACCCGCGGTGGGGAAGTCGAAGTGCGCGTTGCCGCCACCGGTGGCGCGGTAATGCTGATAGAACGTGCGGTTGCTGCCCTGCGCCTGATCGCAGTAGCCGATCATCGCCGCGGGGTCGGTGCAGGTGGTCGCGGCGGGGCTGTACACCCACAGGCGGGTGTTGTTGTTCGTCAGCAGCTGCACGTGCACGTCGGGGTCATGCCACTTCCAGCGGCCCAGCTGCGGCAGCCCCCACATGTTGCGGGTGTCGACGCCGCCGAACCGGGCCAGACCCGCCGTGATGGCGCCGTTCATCGCGGTTGACGACGGGGTCAGGAACCCGGACAGCGACCCGGCGTAGCGGTAGCGGCCCGGGTGGAACGCCGCCAGCGTCATCGCGGCGGTGCCGCCCTGCGCGGCGCCGACCACGCCGTGCCCGCCCGGGGCCAGCCCCTTGTTGGCGGCCAGCCAGTTCGGCAGCTCGTCGGCCAGGAAGGTCTCCCACTGCTTGCTGCCGTCCTGCTCCCAGTTGGTGTACAGGCTCCACGCGCCGCCGGCCGGCGCGACCACCGACAGTCCGGAGCCGGCCAGCGTGTTCATCGCGTTGCCTGCGGTGACCCAGTTGCTCACGTCCGGGGCCGCGTTGAACGCGTCGAGCAGCACCACGGCGTGCGGGCCACCGCCCTGGAAGGCGACCGGGATGTCACGTCCCATCGCCGGCGAGGGCACCATCAGGAACTCGACGCCCTGAGCGTGCGCGGGCGCGGTGTGCCCGGCCCACGGGGTCACCCCCGCCGACCACAGTGCGACGGCTGCCACCACAGCCAGAACCGAACGCATCACCGCACGCATCACATCACCTTTGCTCGACCGGGTTCCGGAAGGTAGTGAACCACACCACAACGACCGACGGCGGTGACCCTGTCGGATCACCGCCGTCGCATCGTTGTCGGACCTAGCCGCCCGAGGAGACCGGCTCCACAGCGGTCTCGGCCGGCGTCACCGGAGCCGAGGGCTGCGGCACGGCGCCGAGCACCCGCTGGACGTCGGGCTTCATCTGCTGCAGCTGCTGTCCCCAGTAGGGCCAGTCATGCGTGCCGCCCGCCGGGAAGTTGAACACGCCGTTCTTGCCACCGGCCGCGATGTACTCCTCCTGGAAGGTCTTGTTGGTGCGCAGCGTGAGGCTCTCCAGGAACTTCGCGGGCAGGTTGTCGCCCGCGACGGAACCGTTGACCTCGGCCGGCTTGCCGTTGCCGCAGAAGACCCAGATGCGCGTGTTGTTGGCGACCAGCTTGCCGATGTTGACCATCGGGTCGTTGCGCTTCCAGGCGCTGTTCGGGTCCTCGGTCCGGCCCCACATGTCGTTGGCGTCGTAGCCGCCCGCGTCACCCATCGAGATGTTGACCAGCATCGGCCACCAGCCCTCGGACAGGTTCAGGTAACCCGACAGGGACCCGGCGTACTGGAACTGCTGCGGGTAGTAGATCGCCAGCGTCAGCGCTGCGGAACCGGCCATCGACAGGCCGACGGCGGCGTTGCGGTTCGGGTTCACACCCTTGTTCGCGGCGAGGTAGGCGGGCAGTTCCTGGGTCAGGAACGTCTCCCACTTGTAGGTGCTGCAACCGGCCTTGCCGCAGGCCGGGCTGTACCAGTCGCTGTAGAAGCTGGACTGGCCGCCGACCGGCATGACCACAGCCAGACCCGAGTCCAGGTACCACTCGAAGGCGGCGGTGTTGATGTCCCAGCCGTTGAAGTCCTCCTGCGCGCGCAGGCCGTCGAGCAGGTAGAGACCCGGCGCATTGGGGCCACCGGACTGGAACTGCACCTTGATGTCACGGCCCATCCCCGCCGACGGCACCATCAGGTACTCGACCGGCAGGCCGGGACGAGAGAACGCCCCGGCGGTCGCCGAACCGCCGATCGTGCCGACCAGCGCGGGCAGAACCGCCGCCACCATGGCTGCCACCGTGAACCGGCGCCACGAGACCTTGGCTGCCCCGCGCAGCCTCCCAACGAACTTCATGCGTGTGTCAATCCAATCTGTCGTCAAGCAGCAGTAGGCCATCGGTCTTCGAAACGCCCCCGCCCGCAATGCTGCCCATGTAGTCAACCACACCCTTGTGGCGATCTCTTCGCGTCGCGATCGCTCACGACGCCCGTCACATCTCTTATCTGACCGACATGGCTCTAGCGTTACGAAAGCAGACGAACCGTGCCGTCAACAAATCGGCACGCTCGTACCGCCCCTCGTACCACCCCCGTCACGGACCCGTCGCCGGCAGTCCGGTGTAGGTCGGGTTGATCCGCTCGGGCACCGGGATCCCGCACCGTGCGAGCTCGTAGAGCGGCACCCGGTCGAAGCGGTAACGCGTGTACTCGGCGGCGTTGACGAAGTTCGACAGGAATCGCCGCGGGCTCATCGGGGCGCGCCGCGCCTCGAGCACCTGCACCGTCTCCGGGCACGTCAGTGCCGCCTCGGCCTGGCGGATCCAGTCCTCGTCGATGTAGACCGGAATCCAGGGCCGCTCCTTGAGGAAGGGCCCCTCGGCGACCGCCCAGTCGGGGAACAGGTTCTTGTCGTGGCCGATTCGGCCGTCCTCGAGCCGTTCCGTATGTGCCGCAAGCGGATTGGCCAGGCCGATCTGGTCGATCACCCGGACGTCGAGGCCGACGTTCATGCCGAGCATGCCGAGGTTGGTGAAGAACACCGTGTGCGGGCCGCGGTAGTCCGGGGTGCGCAACTCCGGCGGCGGGGGCAGAGCCGGGACCACATCCCACATGTCGTAGTTGCCCGCGGGCAGCAGCAGGGCGCCGTCGGGCGTGTTCTCGATCGCAACCAGCACCGCCCGCATGCGCGGGTAGTCGAGGTAGTCGGCCGCGGTCAGCGGGTGCGCGTGGCCGGTGGCCTGCGAGTAGAACCGGCGCTCGTCGACGATGCCGGTGTAGGTGACCCGGGTGGCGTCGGCGCCCATCCCGGGCGAATTGGCCGCCCACAGCGCCCATCCCGTGACCGCGAGCCACAGCAACCCGGTGGCGCCGGCGTAGAGATAGCTCGCGCCTCTCGCCATGCGCGACTTGTCCGGCAGCATCAGCGGGATCACCGACACCGGGGCCAGCAGACAGAACATCGGCGCCAGCAGCACCCGGCCGTGCATGAAGTCGCCACCCTGGCGGACCCAGTACACCGCCTGCAGGAAACCGCTGACGAGCATGAAAACCACGACAGCCGTGGGGTTCTGCAGGATGCGCGCCCAGCGGGCGGTGCCCTCGGGCGCGCGCCGGTTCACCCAGGACGGCCGGCCGCGCAGCAGCATCACCATCACCGCCAGCCCGATCAACAGCACGGCCGGCGCCCACAGCAGGTAGGGCTGGTTGAAGTTCGCGAGATAGGTCAGGCCCTGATCCCATTTCGACCCGGAGGCGTCCTTGGCCAACGCCGTCCCCGGGAACAGCAGGCCGTAGTAGCCCATCCGGAAGATCTGGTAGCCCACCGGCAGCAGCCCGCCGGCGACCAGGATCAGCGCCCGGCGCCGCCAGTCGGGGGCCGCGACCAGCATCATCACCAGCGCCGCACCGCCGATGAGCGCCAGTTCCGGCCGAACCAGTACCGACAGGCCGGCGACGAAAGCCAGTGCGGCGGTGAAGGTCTGCCCGGACGTCTGGCCGGCCCCGGGGGTGCGCAGCGCCTGTGACCAGCACACCATCATCCACCACAGCAGGCCCAGATAGGCCAGCACGAGGCCGTTCTCGAGTCCGGAGGTGGCGAAGTCGCGGGCCGGCGGCAGGGCGATGTACACCAGGGCGCCGGCGGGCAGCAGCACCGCGCGCCGGCCGGCCAGGCTCGGGGCGTAGAGCCGGGCGGTCCCGAGCATCACGAACACGATGCCCAGCACCGACAGCACGAAAGCCAGCACCAGCACCACGTATTCGAGGCGGGCCGAGCCGCTGACCAGGCTGGCCACGTACACCAGGTACGACCACACGGTGGACGTGTTCGCCTCGACTCGTTCGCCGGCGTTGAACACCGGGCCGTTGCCGGCGAGCAGGTTTCGGATGGTGCGCAGGACGATCAGGCCGTCGTCGGCGATCCACCGCCGCTGCCACGCGCCCCAGGCGAACAGCCCGGCGGTCACCGTGACGCTCACCCAGAGGCTCAGCCGCACCCAGCTGTGGTACGGGTACGTCGGCCACCGCAGCGCGGCCGGGCCGGCGGGAGTCACCCGCTCAGCTGAGGAAGATTGCGCCACCGATGGTTCCGATCCACGCGACCGCGAGCAGCTGCAGCACCCGGTCCTTCAACGCGATCTCTTCCGGCTCACCGGCCAGTCCGCCGTCCACGTCGACCGCGTAGCGCAGGATCGCGATCACGAACGGCACCATCGACACCACGAACCACGACGTCCCGCCCGTGGCGTCGCGCTCGAACGCCCACAGGCCGTAGCAGAGCACCAGCGCCGTCGCCGACAACGTCCACACGAAACGCAGGTAGGAGCTGGTGTAGGACTCCAGCGACTTGCGGATCTTCGCGCCGGTGCGCTCGGCGAGCTGCAGTTCGGCGTACCGCTTTCCGGCGGCCATGAACAGCGAGCCGAACGCCATCATCAACAGGAACCACTGGGACAGCGGCACCCCGGCGGCCACACCGCCGGCGATCGCGCGGATCAGGAACCCCGACGACACGATGCAGATGTCGATCACCGGCTGGTGTTTGAGCCCGAAGCAGTAGGCCAGCTGGATGGCGATGTAAATGGCCATCACCAGCGCCAGGTTCGGGGTGACCAGCCAAGAGACCACCAGCGAGGCCACCCCCAGGCCGACCGCCATGCTGTAGGCCAGCCACTCGGGCACCACCCCGGCCGCGATCGGGCGGAACCGCTTGGTCGGGTGCGCACGGTCGGCCTCGACGTCGCGCGCGTCGTTGACCAGGTAGACACACGACGCGGCCAGGCTGAACACGACGAACGCGAGCAGCACGTCGACGAGGACTTCGCGGTAGTCGTAGACGTAACGGTCGTCGCCCAGCGCCGCAATCGGCGCTGCGAACACCAGCACGTTCTTGACCCATTGCCGGGGCCGAAGCGCCTTGATGATTCCGGCGGCGAGGCTCTTGGGTGGCCCGACCCCCGTCGCTGCCTGCTCGCCGGTCCGCGATGTGCTCATGGGTGCTCTCCTTCACGCGTGCCGGCCAACCGGGCCGTCACCTTCGCCACGACAGCGCCGACGGCGACCCCGGTCAGCACGTCGCTGGGGTAGTGCACGCCCAGGACCAGGCGCGACAACGCCATCGGCGGAACCAGCAACGCCGGCAGCGGCAGCCCGGTGGGACGCGCCAGCAGCATCGCGGCCGCGGTCGTCGACGTGGCGTGCGCCGACGGGAAACTCAACCGGCTCGGCGTGCCGACGTTCCCCGCGATCGCCGGGTGGGCGGGCCGGGTCCGGCGTACCGCCCGCTTGATGATCACGGCGGCGGCGTGCGCCGCGAATGCGCCGGCACCGGCGGCGAGGAACTCGCGGCGGTGCGCCGGGTCGAGTACCGCCCCGGCCGCCGCCGCGGCCAGCCAGCCCAGGCTGTGCTCCCCGAAGTGCGACATCGCGCGTGCGGTGGGCAGCACCCCCGGCCGGTCGGCGAGTGCGGACTGCACAGCGACCAGCACGGCGTCCTCACCGCGCGGGCGCTCATCCATGGACGGATTCCGGTGCCGAGTTGAGCACGCTCTCCCACTTCTGGGTGCTGGTCAGCATCGGCAGCGCGGCGCGGTACTCCTTGCGCATCCGGTCGAACTTGCGGATCAGCAGTGCCTGCCGTTTGAGCGACTCGCGCAGCAGCTCGGACATCTTCTCGCGGTCGCGTTGCCGGAAGACCACCCCGCGCCCGTCGGCCGTGGTGACGGTGACGCCGTCGACGCCGCACAGCGAGAACCACCGGGCGTCCTGCGTGGCCACGTTGAGCTGCGGGCGCCGGTGGTGCTCGGGATCGTGGGGCTTGAGCTGGTGCGCGATGCCGCGGCCCAGCCGCCACAGGATGGCCGGCTTGCTGGTCGGGATCGGGACCGGACGGCGCCTGCGGTCGGTCGGCGACGGCAGCGCCGTCGCGCCTGGCAGCACGACCGCGTCGGGAAACTCCTCGCGCATCTTGCGCACGTCGGGCAGCGCCGACTCCAGGATGGAGAACAGATTCTCCGGGCCGGCCAGGAAGTCGTCCATCGCCTTGTTCTGGATGGCCACCGTCGAATACTCGAGGCAGAGCAGGTGTTTCATCGTGGCCTTGAAGTGACTGGCGACCAGCCCGCGAATGTTGCCGTCCCAGTGCAGGGCCGCGACGATCAGCCGGTTGCGCAGGTGGAAGTACGCCTGCCAGTCGATGGCGTCGTCCTTGTCGCTCCAGGCCATGTGCCAGATCGCCGCGCCGGGCAGCGTGACGGTCGGATAGCCGTGCTCGCCGGCGCGCAGACCGTACTCGGCGTCGTCCCACTTGATGAACAGCGGCAGCGGCTGCCCGAGCTCCTCGGCGACCTGGCGCGGGATCATGCACATCCACCAGCCGTTGTAGTCGACGTCGATCCGGCGGTGCAGCATCTGGCTGCGCGGCGCTTCCTCGTCGGCCAGCGGGTACTTCGCGAAGTTGTGGTCGTACTCGGTGTTCAGGGCGTTGGTCCACATGAAGTTGCCCTGGTCGACCATCTCGCCCATCACGTGCAGGTGCGACGGCTCCTGCAGGTTGAGCATCTGGCCGCCGACCAGCGTGGGGACCTTGGCGAACCGGTTGAGCGCCAGCGCCCGCAGGATCGAGTCGGGCTCGATGCGGATGTCGTCGTCCATGAACAGGATCTGTTCGCAGTCGGTGTTCTTCAGCGCCTCGTACATCACCCGGCTGTAACCGCCCGAGCCGCCGAGGTTGGGCTGGTTGTGGATGAACAGCCGGTCGCCGAGCGCCTCGGCCGCGGCGGCGAAGTCCGGGTGGTCCTTGGCCTTGCGGTTGCCCTGGTCGGAGACGATGACCGCACCGATCACCTCGTCGACCAGCGAGTCGGAGGTCAGCGCCGCCAGCGCGTTGACGCAGTCGGCGGGCCGGTTGAACGTCGGGATGCCGACGGTGACGTTGGCCCGCCCGGGCGCCGAGACCGGGGCGTACCAGCCCGCGGAGTGCACCGTCGTCGGGGTGGAGGTGGTGATGTCGAACCACACCCAGCCGCCGTCCTCGAACGGCGCCAGGTCGATCTCGAACTCGACGGAGGCGGGCTCACCGGAGTCAGGCGCGCTCTCGACGGGCGCGCCGCCGACGGTGATCCGGGCGCCGGTGGACTTGGACCGGTAGACGTCGACGCGCGCGCTGCCGGTCAGTTCGACCCGCAGCACCACTGTGTCCAGCGTCGACCAGCGGCGCCAGTAACTGGCCGGGAACGCGTTGAAGTACGTGGAGAACGACACCTCGGAGTCGGCGCCGATCTGCAGTTCGGTGCGCGACGGCGCGTGCGCGCGCCGGGCGTTGGTGTCGGCCTCGGCGATGTAGAGCTTGCGTACGTCGAGCGGTTCGCCGGGGCGCGGCAGAATCACGCGGGCCAGGAGGCTCACCGCGCGCGACTGCCCGGGTGCCAGGGCGCCGGACGGGATCTCACTCATGGTTTGGTGCTTTCTGTCTCGGGATCGCTCAGCGGCGCACCGTCGCGCAGGTGGGGCGCGAGCGTGTTGTCGAACATAGTGAGCGCGCTGGCGATCGCCATGTGCATGTCCAGATACTGGTAGGTGCCGAGCCGGCCGCCGAACAGCACCTTCGACGCCGCGGTCTCGGCCTTGGCGCGTGCCCGGTAGGCGGCCAGGACCGCGCGGTCGGCATCGGTGTTGATCGGATAGTAGGGCTCGTCGTCGTTCTCGGCGAACCGCGAGTACTCCCGCATGATCACGGTCTTGTCGGTCGGGTAGTCCCGCTCGGGGTGGAAGTGCCGGAACTCGTGGATCCGGGTGAACGGCACGTCGGCGTCGTTGTAGTTCATGACGGGCGTGCCCTGGAAGTCCCCGGTCTCGAGCACCTCGAGCTCGAAGTCCAGGGTGCGCCAGCCCAGCCGGCCCTCGCTGTAGTCGAAGTACCGGTCCAGCGGTCCGGTGTAGACGACGGGGGCGTCGGGGCTGGCCGCGCGGAGCTCGTCGCGCACGTCGAACCAGTCGGTGTCGCAGCGCACCTCGATGCGGTCGTCGGCGGCCATGTTCTCCAGCCACCGGGTGTAGCCGTCGACGGGCAGGCCCTCGTAGGTGTCGTTGAAGTAGCGGTTGTCGAACGTGTAGCGCACCGGCAGCCGGGTGATGTTGCTCGCCGGCAGCTGCTTGGGATCGGTCTGCCACTGCTTGGCGGTGTAGTGCTTCACGAACGCCTCGTAGAGGGGGCGGCCGATCAGCGAGATCGCCTTCTCCTCCAGGTTCTGGGCGTCGGCGGTGTCGATTTCTGAGGCCTGCTCCTTGATCAGCGCGCGGGCCTCGTCCGGCGAGTAGTAGCGGCCGAAGAACTGGCTGACCAGGCCCAGGCCCATGGGGAACTGGTAGGCCTGCCCGTTGTGCAGCGCGAAGACGCGGTGCTGGTAGCCGGTGAACTCGGTGAACTGCCGCACGTAGTCCCATACCCGCTGGTTGCTGGTGTGGAAGAGGTGGGCGCCGTACTTGTGGACCTCGATGCCGGTCTGCGGCTCGGGCTCGGAGTAGGCGTTGCCGCCGATGTGACTGCGGCGTTCGATCACGAGGACCCGCTTGCCGAGCTGCGTTGCCGCCCGCTCCGCGATCGTCAGGCCGAAGAAGCCGGAACCGACGACGAACAGGTCGAAAGCACCCCCCGCGGGGCGGGGATCAGGAGAGATCATCGGCAGCAAGGGTATCGGACTGCGGCCCTGGTCCCCGATTCGGCGCAGCGACGCAGGTCGCGATTGGCTCACGATTCCATATCGTCACTCTATTCACAGCAGTCACATCAGTACCATCGATCGCGTAACACCATTTACGCGTCCTACCTGCATCAAGTCGAAAATGTAGTCCATGTATTGAGGAGACTTCCGTGCCGAACCGACGTCGACGCCGGCTCTCGACAGCCTTGAGCACAGTCGCCGCTCTGGCAGTCGCGGGTCCTGTTGCAGTGGCAGCCGTGTCCGAGTTCACCGCCCGCGACGGCGGACCGCAGCACCGCGAGTTCGTCCAGGCCGCCACGATCACCGATCTCCCGGGTGAGCTCATGTCCGCCCTGTCGCAGGGTCTGTCGCAGTTCGGGATCAACCTCCCGCCGATGCCGAGCCTGCTGGGGACCGGAGCAGCGTCCCCGACCACGCTGACCCCGGGCCTGGGGACGGGCCTGGGCACCGGCCTGACCACGCCGACTCTGACGGATCCGGCGCTCGCCGGCCCCGCGCTGACCAACCCGGCGCTGACGAACCCGGCGCTGACCAGCCCGGCCGGGCTCGCCCCCGGGCTGACCACGCCCGCGCTCACCGACCCGGCGCTGGCCAACCCGGGCCTGACAACGCCGAGCCTGACCGATTCCGGCCTGACCGGACCGGGCCTGACCGGCCCGGGCTTGACCGATCCGGCGCTGGCCGCGCCGGGGCTGAGCACGCCCCCGGCCCTGACCGATCCGCTGCTCGGTGCGGCCCCGATCTCGACCGCGGGCCTGCCGGTCACCGGCGAGATCCCGATCTCGGCCCCGGTGGGGCTCGATCCGGCGCTGGGCACCTACCCGATCCTGGGGGACCCGTCGCTGGCCGTGGCCCAGCCGGTCGCCTCCAGCAGCGGCGGCCTGCTGTCCGATCTGACCAGCGCGGCCAACCAACTCGGCGCGGGCGAGGCCATCGACCTGCTCAAGGGCATCGTGATGCCGGCGATCATGTCCGCGGTCAAGCCGCCCGCCCCGGTGCCGGCCGCTCCGATCGCGACGTCCGCCGGTGAGGCACCCCTGGGTGCCGCCGAGGCCGCACCCGAAGCAGCCGACGCTTTCACCGAGCCCGGCGCCTGAGTCCGACACACAGGACGGCACCGCAGATGCCTCGGCTCTGCGGTGCCGTTGCCGTGTCCGGAAAATTCTCGTCCCAAAGTGCCGTGTCGCAACACAAGCAACAATTGGCACATACGTAACATCAGGCCGTGCTGTGCCGGCGTCCCGCACCATCGATCCTGTTCACCGCAGTCGCGGCGACTGTGATCATGCTGCCGTTGGCCATCAACGGCATACCGGGTGACACCGGCGATGCGGCGCCGCCGACCATCGGCGCGCCCCAGATGGCGCACCAGCCCCTCCCCGATCTGGGCGGCGGCGAGACGATCCGGGAACTGCACCAGGACGTCCCGTTCTCGATGGTGGCGCTGACCGCCCAGGACCTCACCGGCACCACCGCGCGGATCCGCGCCAAGAAGGACGACGGCTCCTGGGGCCCCTGGTACGAGGCCGAACCCATGGAGGGCGTCGGCGCCGACCTGCCCGGCCCGCGCGGCACCGAACCCGTCTTCGTCGGACGCACCACCACCGTGCAGATCGCCGTCCACCGGCCCGACGGCGCCGCGCCCACCGGCGCGGCCGCCCCGCAGGACACCGGCGGCCCTGAGCTGGGCTACATCCCGGCCAACACCGAGCAGCCGTTCGGCGAGAACGTCAGTGCCGTTCTGATCACCCCGCCCGAGGCTCCGGTCGACCTGATGCCGCTGCCCAACGCGGCCACCCCGCCGGGTCAGCCCCCGCACATCATCCCCCGCGCCGGATGGGGTGCCGACGAGTCGATGCGGTGCGGAGAACCTCGCTACGACAGCAAGATCCGCGCCGGCGTCGTCCACCACACAGCCGGCAGCAACGACTACACACCGCAGGACTCGGCCGGCATCGTCCGTTCGATCTACGAGTACCACACCCGCACGCTGGGCTGGTGCGACATCGCCTACAACGCCATGGTCGACAAGTACGGGCAGGTGTTCGAAGGCCGTGCCGGCGGCATGACCCGCCCGGTCGAGGGCGCGCACACCGGCGGGTTCAACCACAACACGTGGGGCGTGGCGATGCTCGGCAACTTCGACGTCGAGCCACCCACCCCGATCCAGTTGCGCACCACCGCAAGACTTCTCGGGTGGGTGCTGGGCCAGTCCGGAGTGGACCCGCTCGGCGCCGTCGCACTGCCGTCCGAAGGCGGGTCGTTCACCAAGTTCCCGTTCGGCTCCTCGCCGATGCTGCCGACCATCTTCACCCACCGCGACGTCGGCGCCACCGAATGCCCCGGTACGGCCGCATACGCGCAGATGGACCTGATCCGGGAGATCGCCGCCCGCTTCAACGACCCGCCCGGCCCGGAGCAACTCGCCGAATCCCTGCGCGGCGGTGCCATTTTCGCGAAGTGGGAAGCACTGGGCGGCATGAACAGCTTCCTCGGCCGGCCCACCTCGCCGGAAGCCTCCGGCGAAGGAGCCACCCGCTACGTCACCTTCGAGCACGGCGCCATCTACTGGTCCCCCGAGACCGGCGCCGAACCCATCACCGGGGAGATCTACAAGTCCTGGGGCTCACTGGGTTTCGAACGCGGAGCACTGGGCCTGCCGACCAGCGGCGAGATCCCCGAGCCGCTGTGGATCGTGCAGAACTTCCAGCACGGCACCCTGAACTTCGACCGCGAGAACCAGACCGTCACCCGGGTACTCGACGGGGTGCCCGTCGAACTCCCGCCGGCCCCGGCGGACATGGCCCCGATCCAGCTCGAGCGCTTCACCCCGCCGAGCAACCCGGTCTGAGCCCTCAGTCCACCGGCCAGAACCGCTCGAGCACCCGCGCGACGCCGTCCTCGACGTTGGTGACGGTGACCTCGTCGGCGGCGGCCACCGCCTCGGGATGGGCGTTGCCCATCGCCACCCCAAGCCCGGCCCACGACAGCATCGGCACGTCGTTGGGCATGTCCCCGAAGGTGACGATGTCGGCCGCCGAGATGCCCAACGGGGTGGCCACTTCGGCGATGCCGGTGGCCTTGCTGATGCCGAACGGCACGATCTCGATCAGCCCGTTGTTCGTCGAGTACGTGATGTCGCCGGCGCTGCCGACGTGGCCGGCCAGCACCTCGGCCATCTCGGCGCTCGTCGCGCCGGACCTGCGGACCAGCAGCTTGACCGCCGGCGCGCTGAGCAGGTCCTCCAGCGACACCTCGGTGTTGTCCGGGTTCAGCCAGGCGTGCTCATAGCCGGGCGAACTGACGAACTGCGGGGTGGCCGCGTCGTGGGCGCTGCGCCCGACCCGCTCGACGGCCAGGCCGACCCCGGGGATCAGGCGCATCGCGACGTCGGCCAGCTCGGCGAGCGCGTCGGCGGACAGGGTGCGCGCCGAGACGATGCGGTCGGCGGCCGGGTCGTACACCACAGCCCCGTTGGCGCACACCGCCATCGGTGCGAAGCCCAGCTGGTCGACGATCGGCCCCACCCAGCGCGGCGGCCGTCCGGTCGCCAGCACGAAATGCGCACCGGAATCCACCGCGGCGCTCACCGCGGCGCGCGTGCGGGGGGTGACCCGCTCGTCGTCGTCGATCAGCGTGCCGTCGACATCGGTGGCGATCAGTTCCGGCGTCATGCGCGGCCGGTCCGCTTCCGGGCACGGCGGGCGCGCTCGGCGGCGTCGAGCGCCTCGGCCTCCGCGGGCGTCGGCGCGCTTCCGCCGAGGCGGCGCGGAACCCAGAACGCACCCGGCGGGTGGTCGTGCCCCGCTTGGGCGTCGTGCAGCAAACCGGTCATGTCCCTCCGCAGCGTCACCAGTAGTTCTTCGACCGTACCGCGCGGCGAAATCGGCGCCCCCACGGCGACCGTGACGTCAAAATGCTTACGCCCCACCGCCCGAGGGTGATCCTTGGTCCAGATCCGCTGGGTCCCCCACACGATCAGCGGGACGATGGGCACCTGCGCCTCCAACGCCATGCGTGCCGCGCCGGACTTGAAGTCCTTCAACTCGAAGCTGCGGCTGATCGTCGCCTCCGGGTACACGCCGACCAGCTCGCCGCTGCGCAGCGACCGCACCGCATCGGCGTAGGCGGCCGCCCCGGCCTGCCGGTCCACCACGATCGTTCCGGTGTGCCTGATCAGGAACCGCACCACCGGTACGTCGTTCATCTCGGCCTTGAGCATGAAGCGCAGCCGGCGCCGGCGCCGGCGCGCGGCCAGACCGGCGGGCAGGAAATCGACGTAGCCGGTGTGGTTGATCGCGACCGCAGCGCCGTCGGAGGCGGGGATGTGCTCGAGGCCGCAGAAGCCGATCTTCGTGCCGGTGACGGAGACGGCCAGCGACGCCGTCGCCTCCAGTGCCCGGTAGACCGGCTCCATGGCCTACCCCGGCGTCCCGCCCGACTCCCCGGCGCGCCGGGCCGCCTTGGCGGCGGCTTCCTCGGCATCCAGCCGGCCGGCCTCGGCCAGCGTCGGCGCACCCCCACCGAGACGGTGCGGCACCCAGAACTCGCCGGCGGGGTGCGGGCCGTAGGCGTCCTGCACCTGCTCGAGCAGATGCTGCATGCGCGAGTGCAGCAGCGCGGTCAGCTCGGCCGCGGGCAGCGTGGGCTGAATCGGCTTGCCGACGGCGATGTGGATGGGCACCTTCGGCCGCCACAGCTTCTTCGGGTGGTCCTTGGTCCAGATCCGCTGGGCGCCCCACACGATGTGCGGCACGATCGGCACGTTCGCCGCGATGGCCATGCGCGCGGCGCCGGACTTGAATTCCTTGATCTCGAAGCTGCGGCTGATGGTCGCCTCGGGATAGACGCCGACGAATTCGCCCTCGGCCAGCTTGCGGCAGGCCTCCTCGAAAGACGCGGCGCCGTTCTCCCGGTCGACCTCGATGTGCCGCAGGCTGCGCATGATCGGCCCGGTGATCTTGTGGTCGAACACCTCTTTCTTGGCCATGAAGCGCACCTTGCGGCCCAAGCCCTGCTGGTAGGTGGGCAGGCCGGCGAAGGTGAAGTCGAAGTAACTGGTGTGGTTGATCGCGATGACCGCACCACCGGTGCGCGGCAGATTCTCCACGCCCGTGACGGTGAACTCGAGACCTTGGACGCGCCAAGCGAGGCGGGCGAGCTGGATCACTGTGCCGTAGACCGGTTCCACAGCGAACAAGCGTAGTGCTCGCGGGCGCCCCGCTGCGCCGGACCGACGCACTGCCCGCGCCGGGCTAAGCTGCTTACCGGAACCGCAGTTACCGGGAAGGATATTTGTGCAGGTCACAAGCGTCGGGCACGCAGGCTTCCGGATCGACACCAAGGCCGGGAGCATCCTGTGCGACCCGTGGGTCAACCCCGCGTACTTCGCGTCCTGGTTCCCCTTCCCGGACAACAGCACGCTGGACTGGGCACAGCTCGGGGACGTCGACTACCTCTACGTGTCGCACCTGCACAAGGACCACTTCGACCCGGAGAACCTGCGCGCGCACGTCAACAAGGACGCGGTCGTCCTGCTCCCGGACTTCCCGGTGCCCGACCTGCGCCGCGAGCTCGAAAAGCTCGGCTTCCACCGCTTCTTCGAGACCACCGACTCGGTCAAGCACCGCGTCAGCGGACCCAAGGGCGACCTGGACGTGATGATCGTCGCACTGCGCGCACCGGCCGACGGCCCGATCGGCGACTCCGGCCTGGTGGTCGACGACGGCGACACCGTCGCCTTCAACATGAACGATGCCCGCCCGGTCGACCTCGACGTGCTGCACGCGGAGTTCGGCCAGATCGACGTGCACATGCTGCAGTTCTCCGGCGCCATCTGGTACCCGATGGTCTACGACATGCCCGCCCGCGCCAAGGAGGCGTTCGGAGTCCAGAAGCGCCAGCGCCAGATGGACCGCTGCCGGCAGTACATCGCGCAGGTCGGCGCCACCTGGGTGATCCCGTCGGCCGGCCCGCCCTGTTTCCTGGACCCCGCGCTGCGCGACCTCAACGACGACCACGGTGACCCGGCCAACATCTTCCCCGACCAGATGGTGTTCCTGGGCGAGATGAAGGTCCACGGCCACGACGGCGGGCTGCTGATGATCCCCGGCTCGACCGCGGATTTCACCGGTTCGGCGCTGAACTCGCTGTCGCACCCGGTGCCCGAGGAGGACGTCGAGGCGATCTTCACCACGGGCAAGGCCGACTACATCGCCGCCTATGCCGAGCGGATGGCGCCGGTGCTGGCGGCGGAGAAGGCGCGCTGGGCCCCGGCGGCCGGCGAACCGCTGCTCGAGCCGCTGCGCGCGGTCTTCGAGCCGATCATGACCGCCAGCGACCAGATCTGCGATGGCATCGGATACCCCGTCGAGCTGCGCCTGTCCGGCGGCGGCCACGACGAGACCGTGGTGCTGGACTTCCCCAAACGTGTTGTCCGCGGACCCATTCCGGACGAGAAGTTCCGCTACGGCTTCGCGATCGCGCCGGAGCTGGTGCGCACGGTGCTGCGTGACGACGAGCCGGACTGGGTCAACACCATCTTCCTGTCCACCCGGTTCAAGGCCTGGCGTGTCGGCGGCTACAACGAGTACCTCTACACCTTCTTCAAGTGCCTCACCCCCGAGCGGGTCGCCTACGCCGACGGGTGGTTCGCCGAGGCACACGACGACAGCGCGTCGATCACCTTGGACGGCTGGGAGATTCAGCGCCGCTGCCCGCACCTGAAGGCGGACCTCTCGAAGTTCGGCGTGGTCGAGGGCAACACCTTGACCTGCAACCTGCACGGCTGGCAGTGGAACCTGACCAACGGCCGGTGCCTGACCACCAAGGGCCACGAACTGCGGTCGGAGAAGCTGTGACCGACACCCGGACCCTGTTCTACGACGACGGCCGCATCCAGCTCGACAAGGAGGCGCTGACCCTGCGGCGCTACCACTTCCCGTCGGGTACGTCGAAAGTCATTCCGCTGCGCGACATCCGGAACTACTCGGTGGATCCGCTCGGATTGTTGACGCACCGCTTCCGGGTATGGGGCAGTTCGGATCTGCGCCGCTGGCTGCCGCTGGACGTGAGCAGGCCGTGGAAGTCGACACTGGTCACGCTCGACGTGGCCGGCACCCGCCTCAAGCCGGCCTGCACCCCGGCCGATCCCGACGAGTTCGTCCGCGTGCTCGACGAACTCCTGCGCGCCCGTTAGCTTTTCGGGGTCAGCAGGTCGGTTCCGACGTAGGGCGCCAGGGCCTGCGGCACCCGGACACTGCCGTCGGGAAGCTGGTGGTTCTCCAGGATGGCGACCAGCCACCGGGTGGTGGCCAGCGTGCCGTTCAGCGTCGCCGCGGTCTGCGGCTTGCCGTTCTCGTCGCGGTAGCGCACCGACAACCGCCGCGCCTGGAACGTCGTGCAGTTCGACGTCGAGGTCAGTTCCCGGTAGGTGTGTTGCGTGGGCACCCACGCCTCACAGTCGAACTTGCGGGCCGCCGACGACCCGAGATCACCTGCGGCGATGTCGATCACCCGATAGGGCACCTCGATCGCCGCGAGCATCTGCCGCTGCCAGCCCAGCAGGCGTTCGTGTTCGGCCTCGGCCGACTCGGGGGTGCAGTAGACGAAGCCCTCGACCTTGTCGAACTGGTGCACGCGGATGATGCCGCGGGTGTCCTTGCCGTAGCTGCCGGCTTCGCGCCGGAAGCAGGACGACCACCCGGCGTAGCGCAGTGGCCCGCCCGACAGGTCGAGGATCTCGCCGGAGTGGTAGCCCGCCAGCGGCACCTCCGAGGTGCCGACCAGGTAGAGGTCGTCGGCCTCGACGCGGTACACCTCGTCGGCGTGCGCGCCGAGGAAGCCGGTGCCTGCCATGATCTCGGGACGCACCAGCACCGGCGGGATCATCAGGGTGAACCCGTTCTCCACCGCGGTGCGCACCGCGAGCTGGAACAAGGCCAGTTGCAGCAGCGCGCCGGGACCGGTGAGGAAGTAGAACCGCGACCCCGACACCTTGGCGCCGCGCTCCATGTCGAACAGGCCCAGAGATTCGCCGAGCTCGAGGTGGTCCTTCGGATTCTCCAGCGCCGGCGGCTCCCCCACCGTGTCCAGGACGACGAAATCGTCCTCGCCGCCGGCCGGGACGCCGTCGATGATGACGTTGGAGAGCGCCATGTGCGCGGCGGTGAAGGCCTGCTCGGCCTCGGCCTGGGCGGCTTCGGCGCCCTTGACCCGTTCGGCGAGGTCCTTCGCGGCCGCCAGCAGCGCCGGCCGCTCGTCCGGGGAGGCCTTCCCGACCAGCTTGCTGGCCGACTTCTGCTCGGCGCGCAGGTTGTCGGCCGCGGAGATCGCGGCGCGGCGGGCGGTGTCGGCTTCGAGCAGCGCGTCGACCAGGCCGGGATCTTCGCCACGGGCCCGTTGGGATGCGCGGACGATATCGGGATTCTCTCGCAGCACCTTGAGGTCGATCACGGATTTACCCTACGGGACCGCCGCAACGCCGACTTCAACCACATAACGTTACAACTGCATCACTTGTCACAGCACCTGACACGCCTGTCACAATGGAGCGGATGTCCGAGCCCACCCCTTCCCGCGGCTGGTGGCGCAGCCTTCAGGCTGAAGCCACCCGTCGTGCGCTGCTGCTGACCGCGCTCGGCGGACTGCTCATCGCCGGGGTCATCACGGCCCTGCCCCAGACGGATCCGTCCAGCGGCCTGACCGCCAACTCGATCTCGCTGGGATCGCGCGGCAACGCGACGTTCGACCAGGCCAAGAGCGGCGACTGCCTGGACTGGCAGGACGGCACCCCGGACTCCGCCCAGATCGTCGATTGCGCGGGTGAGCACCGCTTCGAGGTCGCGGCGTCGGTGGACATGCGCACCTTCCCCGGCAGCGAGTACGGTCCCGACGCCGAGCCGCCGTCACCCGCGCGCATCCAGCAGATCAGCCAGGAGCAGTGCACGGCCGCGGTGAAGCGGTACCTGGGACCGCGGTTCGACCCCAACAGCCGGTTCACGGTGAGCATGTTGTGGTCGGGCGACAAGGCGTGGAAGCAGTCGGGCGAGCGGCGCATGCTGTGCGGCCTGCAGTTGCCCGGCCCGAACAACCAGCAGTTGCCGTTCTCCGGCCGGGTCAGCGAGGTCGACCAGTCGAAGGTGTGGCCGCCGGGCACGTGTCTGGGGATCGACCCGGGCACCAACCAGCCGACCGACATCCCGGTCGACTGCACCGCCCCGCACGCCATGGAGGTGACCGGCGCGGTCAACCTGGCCGAGCGGTTCCCCGACGCGCTGCCGTCGGAGCCCGAGCAGGACACCTACATCAAGGACACCTGCACCAAGCTGACCGACGCCTACCTGGCGCCGATCCAGCTGCGCAACACCACGCTGACGCTGATCTACAGCACGGTCTCGCTGCCCAGCTGGGCCGCCGGGAGCAAGCAGGTCTCCTGCAGCATCGGGGCCACCCTCGGCAACGGCGGCTGGTCCACCCTGCTCAACAGCGCCAAGGGTCCGCTGCTGATCAACGGTCAGCCGCCGGTGCCGCCGCCGGACATCCCGGCCGAGCGGCTCACCCTGCCGCCGATCCCGGTGCCGGAGGTCTCCGAGTCGTCGGGCAGCAGCTCCGGTAGCTCGTCGGGCAGCAGCTCCGGCAGCTCATCGGGCAACGGCTCCGGCAGCTCGTCGAGCCAGACCGAGAACACCAGCACCCAGCAGACCGATCACATGCGCGCCCCGGCCGCACCCGAGCTCCCGCAGAACGAACCCACCCCTGCCGCGGAACCGCCACCACCGGCCCCCAACGCGCTGCCGCCACCCGCACCGGAGCAGCTGCCACCGCCACCGTTCGGGTTGCCACCGGCACCGGCGCCCGCCCTGCCACCGCCGCCGGCACCTCCGGCCGACCCGCTGGCTCCTCCGCCGCCGGCCTTCTAGTCCCGTGGCCGTCCGGATGAGCCCGCAGCGGTTCGACGAGCTGGTCGGCGACGCCCTGGACCTCATCCCGCCGGAACTGGCCGCCGCGATCGACAACGTCGTGATCCTGGTCGCCGACCGGCACGACGAGGAGCCCGACCTGCTCGGCCTCTACGAGGGCGTCGCGCTGACCGAGCGGGACTCCTGGTACGCGGGCTCGCTGCCGGACACCATCACGATCTTCCGGAGCGCGCTGCTGGACATCTGCGACACCGAGGAGCAAGTGGTCGACGAGGTCGCCATCACGGTGATCCACGAGATCGCACACCACTTCGGCATCGATGACGACCGGCTGCACGAATTGGGTTGGGCCTGAATCCGGTTGCCCACCAGTCGACGCGCGCGCCAACCACGGACTGTCGGCCGCGGATGCTATGAACAGACCATGAGCACCGCGTGCCGCACCTGTGTGGCAGAGCTGGAGCACTGCCACGGGGCCCTCATCCACCACTCCCATCAGCGTGACGAATGCACCGAACCCGACTGCTTCGCCGCCGGCGCCGCCCACGACGTGCACCTCGACTGCAACAGCGTCGGATGCGTCTGCGACGAGGTGCCGGCCGGGCTGGGCTCAGCCCATCGGGTCGGCTGACCGAGCCGGGTCGGTGACCACCGCCGGCTCCGCCCCGAACGGCGGCGTCAGCGCGCCCCACTGCACGCAACTCCAACGCCCCGCACCGTCGGGCACCAGGACCACGGCCTCGGTGTTGGCCAGGTGGTGGTCCACCGCGAATCGGTGGTCGATGCCGGACAGCAGCGCCCCGACCAGCCGGATGGCCGCGCCGTGGCTGACCACCACGATGTCCTCGCGCCAGGTGTCCTGGTCGAGGTATTCGGCGCGCAGCGTGTCCAGCACCGGCACGTAGCGGTCGATCACGTCGCGACCGGACTCCCCGCCCGGCATCGCGAGGTCGAGTTCCCCGAGGTGCCAACGCCGGTAGATCGCGTTGAACTCGTCGTGGGCCTCGTCGTCGGTCCGGTTCTCCAGTTCCCCGACCTGCACCTCGTGGATGTCCTCGAGCTCGCGCGCCCCGACGCGCGCTTCCGGGCTGATCTCCTGGTGAATCTCGGTAGCGGTCTGCACCGCGCGGGTGGCGATGGAGTGTGCGACCAGGCCGGGGCGACGCGGCAGTCCCCGCGCGAAGGTGCGGGCCTGTTCGCGGCCGAGGTCGGTCAGTTCGGCGCCGGGCGGCAGGGTGTCCAGACGCCGGGCCACGTTTCCGCGCGACTGGCCGTGCCGCACCAGCACCAGCCGACCGCTCACGGCGTGCCCTCCCGCAGCCGCCGCAGCCAGGCCGAAGCCTCGTCGAGCGACGGCGGTGGGGCACCCACGAGCGCCCCGGTGGGCCAGGAACCCAGGTAGCGCACGTCGGCGCAGCGCCGGTGCAGGGCGCGCATGGCCTCGGCCACCGGCTCGTCGTCGACGTGCCCGACGAAGTCCAGGAAGAAGACGTAGGTACCCAGCTCGGTGCGGGTGGGTCGGGACTCGATCCGGGTGAGGTCGATGTCGCGGATCGACAGCTCGGTCATCGCCGACACCAGCGCGCCCGGCAGGTTGTGCAGGCGCAGCGCGACCGAGGTCCGGTCGGCGCCGGTGCACTGCGGCGGCGGGCCCGGGCGGCCGACGAGGACGAACCGCGTGCGCGCGTTGCGTTCGTCGACGACGCCGGCGGCCAGCTCGGTCAGTCCGTAACGCTGCGCGGCCAGCGCGGTGGTCACCGCGGCGTCGGCGCGGCCGGCGGACACCTCCTGCGCCGCAGCGGCGTTCGAATTCGCCGGAACCAGTTGACTTTCCGGGAGATGCTCGGCGAGCCAGCGCTTCACCTGCGCCGCGGCGACGGGGAAGGCCGCGACCGTGCGCACCGACGCGCGGTCGTGCCGGGGACCCGCGGCGATGGTGAAACACACGTCGAGGGTCAGCTCGGCGTAGATCTGCAGCGGCGTGCCGTCGGCGAGGCTGTCGAGCGTCGGCGACACCGAACCGTCGATGGAGTTCTCGATCGGCACACAGGCGAAGTCGGCTTCGCCGCTGCGCACCGCGGCCAGCGCGGCGACGGTGGTGTCTTTGGCCAGGGGCCGCACGCCCGCCGGGGAGTCGCCGCCGGGGATCAGTCCGTCGGCCTCGATAGCACGCAGGGCGGCCTCGGTGAAGGTTCCCTCAGGTCCGAGGTAGGCGATGGCGGGCACCGGGACAGCCTATCGGGCGGCCCGGTAATCCCGTTCCGCTGCGAGGAAGCTCTTGCGGGCCCCAATCCGCTGTAGTTAAGTTAGGCAAACCTTACCAAACCAGAAGGGTGGCAGGATGACCTCTTCAGCACCGACCACGTCAGCACCGAGCACCGCCGAGCGGATCCGCAGCCTGTGCGCGCGCACGTGCAGCGCGATCGTCGCGGTCGAGGGGCGCGAGCCGACCCCGACCGCGGTGCACCACCTGCTCGGCGACGGATCGTTCGCGATCACCGTCCCGGCCGGCGACGCGCTCGAGGCCGCGGTGAGCTCGGCCGGACACGCCGGCGTGCAGGCCGTCCTCGAGATGACCGACTACGCGCCCGTGCCGCTGCGCGAACCCGTGCGCTCGCTGGTCTGGATCCAGGGCCGCCTGCGTGCGGTGGCCGATGCCGAGGTGTCCGCCCTGCTCGACCTGATCGCCACCGACGACCCCAATCCCGCTCTGCTGCAGGTGAACCCGGGATCGACCGACGAAGGCCACCACGTGCTGATGCGGCTGGAGATCGAGTCGGTCGTGGTGGCCGACTCCACCGGCGCCGAAGCAGTACCCCTGTCGGTGCTGCTCGGGGCACGCCCGGATCCGTTCTGCGCCATGGAGTCCGGCTGGCTCCAGCACATGGAGTCCGCGCACCGCGACGTCGTCGACCGGCTGGCGGCGCGGCTGCCCAACTCGCTGCGGCGCGGCCGCGTCCGCCCGCTGGGCCTGGACCGCTACGGCGTGCAGCTGCGGGTCGAGGGCGAGGACGGCGACCACGACGTGCGACTGCCGTTCACCAGGCCCGTCGACGACGTGTCCGGCCTCAGCCAGGCCATCCGGGTGCTGATGGGCTGCCCCTTCCTCAACGGTCTGCGCGCCCGCGGGGTCTAGCGTTGTCCCGGTGAGCGACTCGCCCGCCGGCCCCTCCGACCTGCCCGCCGCGACGCGCCGCGCACTGCGCCTGGAGATTGCCGTCGTCCTGGCGGTCACGTTCGCCCTCAGCGCCTACACCGCACTGCTGCGACTCATCGAAAGCGTGCTGGTCGGGCTGTCCGGCCAGACGGTGGCGATCAATCCGCGCCGCTCGTCGTTCGATCTGATCGACCTCGGACTCAATCTCGCCGCGCTGTTCCAGCTGCTCGCCTGGGGCGCGCTGGCGGTGTATCTGCTGTGGCGCAGCGGCGAAGGGCCCGCGCGGATCGGCCTGGGCCGAATCCGCTGGCGCGCCGACGTACTCGGCGGCGTCGGACTGGCCCTGCTGATCGGCGTGCCCGGTCTGGCGCTCTACCAGATCGCCCGGATCCTCGGCCTCAACGCCTCGGTCGAGGCAGCCGAGCTCAACGACACCTGGTGGCGCATCCCGGTGTTGCTGCTGCTGTCCTTCGGCAACGGATGGGCCGAAGAGGTCATCGTCGTCGGGTTCCTGTTGACCCGGCTGCGTCAGCTGCGCGTCAACCCGTGGGTCGCGCTGGTGATCTCGAGTCTGTTGCGTGGCGCTTATCACCTCTACCAGGGCTTCGGCGCGGGCCTGGGCAACATCGCGATGGGACTGGTGTTCGGCTATGTGTGGCAGCGCACGGGCCGGCTGTGGCCGCTGGTCATCGCACACGCGCTGATCGACGCGGTGGCGTTCGTCGGCTATTCCCTGCTGGCGGGGCAACTGGGTTGGCTGCGCTGAGCGGTCTAACCTCAGATCGTGACCGGAGCAGTACCGCCGGATCGGCGCGAGCCGCCGCATGTGATCCGGCGCGACCCCAATTACCGTCCGGTCTGGCCGCCCAACCCGCCCACTCCGCCGCGGCGGTGGCGGGGGATGGGGG
>JBNMQW010000028.1:0-48097 GCA_050205485.1 Mycolicibacterium vaccae
GGCCGCCGCGGCCTGAGCCTTCAACCGTTCGCAGCGCTCGACCACCGCACGCAGCTCACCCTCACCCGCCGCATCCGAGAAATCGAACACACATTCGAACATGAACCCGACACTACGCCGAGCCTCCGACATCTGCCCGCCCCGTTCCCGCGAGAGAAAAGGTAGCTTGGCCCAATGCCTACCGCCGCGCCGATGACGTGGGCGCTGCTCGGCTGCGCGATCTTCAGCGAGGTGGTCGCGACGCTGTCCCTTAAGGCCGCGCAGACTGTTCCGGTTCTGTACCTGGTGGTCGTCGTGGGCTACGTGGCTTCGTTCGTGCTCCTCGCCCTGGTGCTCCGGCGAGGCATGAATCTGGGTGTGGCGTACGGCATCTGGGGAGCATCTGGGGTGGCGCTGACGGCGGTGCTGTCGGCGGTGCTGTTCGGTGAGGCCCTGACCGCCTTGATGGGTGCGGGACTGGTTCTCATCATCGCCGGTGTCTTCCTCGTCGAATCGGGCTCACGCAGTCATGCAACTGCTGCCGCCGGCGCTGCCGACGGTCGATAGCCGCGCATGGCCTACCTGCTCTTGACGGCGGCGATCTTGTCGGAGGTCACCGCGACACTCGCCCTGCGGGTCGCGGCAACCCGTCGCCCGATCCTCTATGTGGTCGTCGTCATCGGTTACGTGACGGCCTTCGCGATGCTGGCGGCATCGCTGCGCCACGGCATGCCGCTCGGCGTCGCCTACGGCCTCTGGACTGCCGCAGGTGTGGCGTTGACGGCCGTCGCCGCGCGAATCCTGTTCAGTGAGGCGCTCTCTGTCAGGATGGTCAGCGGGATCGCGCTCATCGCGGTCGGTGTCTTCCTCGTGGAGGTTGGCGGGACCCACTGACGCAGTGGCCGATTATCCGTCAACTTCATACGTTCGGCCGTTTGTTGCAACACAACTAGGCGACCGTTTGGTCACCGTTGCATCGCGCGACGCTTTTATTTGCTGAATGTGTGTCAACGTGTTCGCGTGCGCAGTGTTCAGACAGCTCGGGCGCTCGGTGCCGCGGTGATGTCAGCTGTGCTGTTCGGCCTCGCAGTGGTACAGGCTCCCATCGTTTCCGCGTCCTCGTGCCCCGACGTCGAGGTGGTGTTCGCACGCGGAACCAGTTCGCGGCCCGGAATCGGCAGTGTCGGAAAGGCATTCGTCAGTTCGCTGAAGTGGAAACTGCTCGGCAAGAAGGTATCCACCTACGCCGTCAACTATCCCGCGAGTTGGAACTTTCCGAAGTCGACGTCGCAGGGGGCGGTCGACGCGAACCGGCGCGTGCAGTACGTCGCCCGGGTGTGTCCGGAGACGAAGATCGTCCTGGGCGGAATGTCGCAGGGTGCCGGGGTGATCGACCTGATCCTGATCGGCAACAGGCCGATCTGGTTCTTCAAGACGGCGCCGCTGCCCGATGCCATGACCAAGCATGTCGCGGCGGTGGCAGTCTTCGGAAATCCGGCCCGCGACATCTTCGGTGCCCCTCTGAGTCAGTTGAGCCCGTTGTATGGGCACAAGACCATCGACATGTGTGCCAACGGCGACCCGTATTGCTCGAACGGGAGAAACTTGTTTGCTCACTTTGCCTACCCGATTAACGGGATGACCAACACGGCCGCCACTTTCGTGGCCCAAAGGGTGCTCAGCAGGCAATCCTGAGCCCTTCGTCACCGGCGGGCCTCGGGGTGGTATCGGTTCGATAACCGCCCGGCGGCGGATGCTTGCAAACGAGATAGGTTCTTTCACCGGGTGGGGTCGGTGAAAGAGAGTCAAAGAAAACGCATGGCACGCAACACCTCTCGCAGTGCCACCGCCGCCCTTGCCGCCGGTGTCGCCGCTCCTCTGTTGATCTGGTGTTGGCCCGTCGCGGCCGAGCCCAGCCCTGGTGTTCCGTGCCTGGATCTCTTGGCGGATCTGGCGGCGGGACCGCCCCCGATGCCGGACTCGTTCGAATCTGCCGCCGGCGCCATCGAGGCGATCCTGCCCGCGGAACCGCCCAGCCTGCCGACGCTGCCTGTCGCCGAGGTCGCCGACATCGCACATGGTGTGGCAGCGATGGCGGCACCCGGACCCATGCCGGACCCGATCGTGGTCGGGGAGGCGTCCGCCGATGCTGCGCCGCTGCTGCACGCTTCCGGCGGCGGTGGTGGCGTTCCGCCTGTGCCGCTTGCCCCGCCTGCGGTGCCGGCCATGCTGCCGCCCGCGGCACTCTCCGCGCCGCCGGTCCCCGCGGCAGTCGGCGCACCGCCGCTGCCCGCCACGCTGCCCCCGGTCGCGGCGGCGCCTCCCGTCGGGGTGGGCGCTCCGGCCGTGGCGGAGGCGTTCGTCGAACCGGTGCCGCCTGCCGCCGGTGTCGAGGTCCCCGTCGCCAATCCCGTCATCGAGGCGGCCGCCGAGGTACCGCCTCCGGCACCTGAACCCCAGCCGGCACCTGAACCCCCGCCGGCACCCGAACCCGAGCCGATCCCCGAACCGGCACCGGCCCCGGAGCTCGCGCCCGAACCCGCGCCCGCAGCGGAACCTCTTGTTTCCGAGATGGTTCCGGCAACCGCAGGGCCGGAACATGTTGTGGAGGCCGCGGCCGTCATGCCCGAGGCGGCGCCGGTGACGCATGCCGCGGGCGGGCCGGGAATGGTCGCCGCCCCGGGACCGGTGATCCCGGTGGCACCCGTGGCCGCGCCGCCCATCTCGCTACCCGCCATCCCGTTGGGCGACGTCATCCCGGCGATGCCGCTGCTGCCTGCGACTCTGCCGATGCCGACCGATCTGGTCTGCGAGGGCACGGCCTGGTCTGCCGGCGTCGAGGGGACCGGCGAAGCAGGCCCGGAAACGGTCCCGGAGCCACGGCGCGAGCAGTGGTGACCGCTGGGCGCCGACTGCGCTGAATCTCGTTACTGCAAAGGGGTGTACGCCCCGTCACGCCCTGCCGACGCAGGTGAGGTTGACATCACAGCACCTATCACTTGCAGCAACGATGGCATCTTGGTGTGGTCATTCGTACCCATGCCCGCGCGGTAGCGGGTTAATGTCTCGGGTGGCCTTGGAATTGACACTGGGAGGATATGGATGAGCGCCTATCAAACCGTGGTCGTCGGTACGGACGGATCGGATTCGTCGCTGCGTGCCGTCGACCGGGCGGGTCAGATCGCCGCCGGCGCTAATGCGAGGCTGGTCGTCGCGACGGCCTACTTCCCGCAAGGCGAGGATCAGCGCGCCGCTGACGTGCTCAAGGACGAGGGCTACAAGATGGCGGGCAACGCGCCGATCTACGCGATCCTGCGCGAGGCCCGGGACCGTGCGAAGGCCGCCGGTGCGCAGAACATCGAAGAGAAGGCTGTGGTCGGTGCGCCGGTCGACGCGCTCGTCGACCTAGCCGAGGAGGTCAAGGCCGACCTACTCGTCGTCGGCAACGTCGGCCTGAGCACGATTGCCGGCCGCCTGCTGGGTTCCGTCCCGGCCAACGTGGCGCGGCGGTCGAAGACGGACGTGCTGATCGTGCACACGTCCTGATCTTTTGAGTTGAACGCGAGGACCCTGGGCCGGATCGCCGACCCAGGGTCCTTCGCTGTCAGGTGTTGGACGCCTTCGCGATCTGCTCGATGGTCTTGTCGAGGGTCGCGTTGAACTCCTCGTCGCTCTGCTGCGCGCTCAGGCCCTCGGTGAGTGCCCGCGAGAAGCTCGCGATGATGCCGTTGTTGGCGGCCAGCTTCTCGCAGGCCTCCTCGCGGCTGTAGCCGCCCGACAGCGCGACCACCCGCAGCACCTTGGGATGCTCGACGAGCTCGCGGTACAGGTTCGTCTCGTTGGGCAGGGTGAGCTTCAGCATGACGACCTGGTCGTCGGGGAGGCTGTTGACGCCCTTGAGCAGAGCGGCCTTGAGCTGCTCTTCGGCCTCGGCCTTCTGCGGGCTGTGGATGTCGACCTCGGGTTCGATGATCGGAACCAGCCCGGCGGCGAGGATCTGCCGGCCGATTTCGAACTGCTGGTCGACGACCGCCTCGAGACCGGCGCCGGGCGCCTTGATGACCGACCGCATCTTCGTGCCGAAGACGCCCTTGTCCCGGGCGCGGGCGAGCAGCTCGTCGAGACCCGGGATGGGCTTCATCACCTGCGCGCCGTCGCTCTCCTCGGCGAGGCCCTTGTCGACCTTCAGGAACGGCACGATCTTCTTGACGTCCCACAGGTACTCGGAGGTGGGCCGTCCCTCGATCTCGCGGTCCATCGTGTCCTCGAAGAGGATGGCGCCGAGGACCCGCTCGCCGTCGAAACTCGGGCTGGTGATGATGCGGGTCCGCATCTCGTGCACGAGGTCGAACATCTCGGCGTCGTTGGAGTACGCGTCCTCTTCGATGCCGTACAGCTTCAGCGCCTTGGGCGTGCTGCCGCCACTCTGATCCAGCGCGGCGATGAAGCCGGTACCGCTCTGGGCCTTCTTGAACTGCTCGCTATTCATGATCCCTTCCTGACTACCTCGGTCACCAATGAGTCACCAGCCACGCTCGCGCCACTCGCCCAGGTGCGGGCGCTCGGCTCCGAGCGTGGTGTCGTCGCCGTGTCCTGGATAAACCACGGTCTGATCCGAGAAGACATCGAACACCCTGCTGGTGACATCTCCCAGCAGCTGCTCGAAGTCCCCTTCCTTCCAGGTCTTACCGACGCCGCCGGGAAACAGGCAGTCGCCGGTGAACAGATGTACCCGATCATCGGTCGCCGGGCCGCTCAGCGCCAACGCCACCGAACCGGGTGTGTGGCCGCGCAGGTGGATCACATCGAAGCGCAGCTTGCCGATGTCGATCGTGTCGCCGTCGGCCAGCAGCCTGTCCGGGGTCACCGGCAGCGGGGCGGCATCGAGCGCATGCGTCGCCGTGGGTGCGCCCGTCGCGCGCGCCACCTCCTCGAGCGCCAGCCAGTGGTCCTGGTGCTGATGGCTGGTGACGATCAGGGACAGCTTCGGTGCGTACTGCTCGACGAGGTCCAGCAGGATCTGCGCGTCGTTCGCGGCGTCGATGAGCAACGTCTCACCGGTCTGGGAACACGTGACCAGGTAGGTGTTGTTGTCCATGGGGCCGACCGACGCCTTGACGATCGACGCTCCGGGAAGCGTGCGTCGCGCCGCGGTCCGCGGCTCGACGTGGCCCGTGTAGTTGTCGTCGACGACTGTCATGGTCGTCACGTTACTTTGCCCAGGTAAGGCGTGTGACGACACCATCGGTGAAACGTGATGGAAGCGTCAGCGAGGAGCGTGTCGCGGGGTTTGTCGGTGGGCACACCTAGCATGGTTCTGAATTGCGTCCGCAGTTGCATCCCGGACGCTGTGGGCATGACTTGAAAGGACATCGTTGGCCGACCGCCTGATTGTCAAGGGTGCCCGGGAGCACAACCTGCGTGGCGTCGATCTCGATCTGCCGCGCGACGCGATGATCGTGTTCACCGGGCTCTCGGGTTCCGGTAAATCGTCGTTGGCGTTCGACACCATCTTCGCCGAGGGGCAGCGCCGATACGTCGAGTCGCTGTCGGCGTACGCGCGGCAGTTCCTCGGACAGATGGACAAACCCGACGTCGACTTCATCGAGGGGCTCTCGCCCGCGGTGTCGATCGACCAGAAGTCCACCAACCGCAACCCGCGGTCGACTGTGGGCACCATCACCGAGGTCTACGACTACCTGCGCCTGCTGTACGCCCGCGCCGGCACACCGCACTGCCCGGTCTGCGGCGAGCGCATCGCCCGGCAGACGCCGCAGCAGATCGTCGACCAGGTCCTCGCGATGGACGAGGGTCTGCGTTTCCAGGTACTCGCGCCCGTGGTGCGCACCCGCAAGGGCGAGTTCGTCGATCTCTTCGACAAGCTCAACACGCAGGGCTACAGCCGCGTGCGCGTCGACGGCGTGGTGCACTCCCTGAATGATCCGCCGAAGCTGAAGAAGCAGGAGAAGCACGACATCGAGGTCGTCGTCGACCGCCTCACCGTCAAGGCCAGCGCGAAGCAGCGGTTGACGGATTCGGTGGAGACAGCGCTGAACCTCGCCGACGGCATCGTCGTCCTCGAGTTCGTCGACCGCGAAGAGGATCACCCGCACCGCGAGCAGCGGTTCTCCGAGAAACTGGCATGTCCCAACGGGCATCCGCTGGCCGTCGACGACCTCGAACCGCGGTCGTTCTCGTTCAACTCGCCGTACGGCGCCTGCCCGGAGTGCCTGGGCCTCGGCATCAAGAAGGAGGTCGACCCCGACCTCGTCATTCCGGACCCCGACCTGACCCTGGCCGAGGGCGCGGTCGCGCCCTGGGCGATGGGGCACACCGCCGAGTACTTCACCCGCATGCTGTCCGGCCTCGGCGACCAGCTGGGCTTCGACGTGGACACCCCGTGGAAGAAGCTGCCCGCCAAGGCGCGCCGCGCCATCCTCGAGGGCTGCGACGAGCAGGTCCACGTCCGCTACAAGAACCGCTACGGACGCACCCGGTCGTACTACGCCGATTTCGAAGGCGTGATGGCCTACCTGCACCGCCGCATGGAACAGACCGACTCCGAGCAGATGAAGGAGCGGCTCGAGGGCTACATGCGCGACGTGCCGTGCCCGGAGTGCGACGGCACCCGGCTCAAGCCGGAGATCCTTGCCGTCACCATGACGGCCGGCTCGTTCGGCCCGAAGTCCATCGCCGAGGTCGCCGAGCTCTCCATCGCCGAATGCGCGGAGTTCCTCAACGCGCTGACGCTCGGTACCCGTGAGGCCGCGATCGCCGGTCAGGTGCTCAAGGAGATCCAGTCAAGGCTCGGGTTCCTGCTCGACGTCGGCCTGGACTACCTGTCGCTGTCCCGCGCCGCGGGCACCCTGTCCGGCGGTGAGGCGCAGCGTATCCGGCTGGCCACCCAGATCGGTTCGGGTCTGGTCGGTGTGCTCTACGTGCTCGACGAACCCTCGATCGGTCTGCATCAGCGCGACAACCGGCGCCTGATCGACACGCTGGTGCGGCTGCGGGATCTCGGCAACACCCTGATCGTGGTCGAACACGACCTCGACACCATCGCCCACGCCGACTGGGTCGTCGACATCGGCCCGGCCGCGGGCGAACACGGCGGGCAGATCGTGCACAGCGGCACCTACGAGGATCTGCTGAAGAACCCGAACTCGATCACCGGGGCCTACCTGTCGGGCAAGGAGGAGATCGAGGTCCCCGCGATGCGGCGGGTGGTCGACAAGAAGCGTCAGCTGACGGTCGTAGGTGCGCGCGAGCACAACCTGCGCGGGATCGACGTCGCGTTCCCGCTGGGCGTGCTGACGTCGGTGACGGGCGTGTCGGGCTCGGGCAAGTCGACTCTGGTCAACGACATCCTCGCGGCGGTACTGGCGAACAAGCTCAACGGCGCCCGACAGGTGCCGGGCCGCCACACCCGCATCAACGGACTCGACCATCTCGACAAGCTGGTACGGGTCGACCAGTCGCCGATCGGACGCACCCCGCGCTCGAACCCGGCGACCTACACCGGGGTGTTCGACAAGATCCGGACGCTGTTCGCGGCGACCACGGAAGCCAAGGTCCGCGGCTACCAGCCGGGCCGGTTCTCGTTCAACGTCAAGGGTGGTCGCTGCGAGGCGTGCTCGGGTGACGGCACCATCAAGATCGAAATGAACTTCCTGCCGGACGTGTACGTGCCGTGCGAGGTCTGCCACGGTGCGCGGTACAACCGCGAAACCCTCGAAGTGCACTACAAGGGCAAGACCATCGCCGAGGTCCTGGACATGTCCATCGAGGAGGCCGCGGAGTTCTTCGCGCCGATCAGCTCGATCCACCGGTACCTCAAGACGCTGGTGGACGTCGGACTGGGTTACGTGCGCCTGGGTCAGCCGGCGCCGACGCTGTCCGGTGGCGAGGCCCAGCGCGTGAAGCTGGCCTCCGAGCTGCAGAAGCGGTCGACGGGACGGACCATCTACATCCTCGACGAGCCGACCACCGGCCTGCACTTCGAGGACATCCGCAAGCTGCTGACCGTGATCAACGGCCTTGTGGACAAAGGCAATACGGTCATCGTCATCGAGCACAACCTCGACGTCATCAAGACCTCGGACTGGATCGTCGACATGGGCCCCGGGGGCGGGTCCGGCGGTGGCACCGTCGTCGCGACCGGCACCCCGGAGGACGTGGCGCTGAACCCGGACAGCTACACGGGCCACTTCCTGGCCGAGACGCTGGGGATGGCGCGACCGAAGCAGAAGGCAAAGCCGAAGGCGCGCAGCCGCGCCAAGGTCGCCAAGGTCAGCGCCTGACGGTGGCCGGAATGGTCGCCGTCCGACCGGCGGTGCCCGAGGACGCGGACAGCATCGCGGCCATCTACCGCCACTACGTGCTCACCGGGGTGGCCACGTTCGAGATCGAGCCTCCCGACCGTGACGAGGTACTTCGCCGGATGAGCGTAGCGACCGCCGCGGGTCTGCCGTACCTGGTCGCCGAGGCCGACGGTGAAGTTCTCGGTTACGCCTACTGTTCGCCGTGGAAGACCCGCCCGGCCTACCGGTCCACCGTCGAGGACTCGGTGTACGTCGCGCCGGACGCAACCGGTCGCGGCGTCGGGGGACAGCTGCTGGATGCTCTTCTCGCCGAATGTCTGTCGGCGGGAATCCGGCAGGTGATCGCCGTCATCGTGGACGCCGACGACGCGTCGTCCTTGACATTGCACCGCCGCCGCGGGTTCGTCGACGCGGGCCGCCTCTGCGCTGTCGGGTTCAAACACGGCCGCTGGCTGGACACCGTGCTGCTGCAGAAATCTCTGGCTCAGCCCGGCTGACCTTTGCAGGCCGGCGACGGGAATCGCGGATTGACCCGCGCGCCGTCCAGCCAGTCGGTGAGCGCCGCGGCGCGCGCCTCCAGCGCCCGGCGCATCCCGCGGGGCACGTCCTCGAGCAGCACCAACTGCACGCGCGCGTCGTCGTCCTGGCGCCAGGCCCCGACGATGCGGCCGTTCACCCAGACGGTCGGCCCGCCATTGCCGTTGCTGTCGAACACCGCGTCGCGGTGCGCGCCCAGGTACCAATCCCGGTCGAACCAGCCCATGGTCGTGACGTCGAGTGCGGGCAGCAGGGCGCACCACGGTCCGATGTCGGGGTCCGGATCTTCGTCGCCGGGCAGTACGTATCCCACCGTCCCGTCCATGTCGACCTCCACCGCCTGCACATCGGCCAGCGCCTGCCGGGCCCAGCCCAGGGTCGTGCCGAACCACCACTTCAGGTCGGTGACCGTGGCCGGGCCGAACGCATGGAGCCATCGGCGGACGAGATCGCTGCGGGCCTCATCCGGATGCGCGGTGCCGACGGCGGACAACCATTGCGCGGTGTCCGACCACATCGGCCGCGCGGTGTTCCATCCGCCGGCGTTCGGACCCCGGACGATCTCGCCGCGCGCCGACAGCACCGTCAGGACCCGTGGCGCCAGATGTCCTTCGCCGCCATAGGGTTTGCCCGGTGCCGGGTCATGGGTTCCGGTGAGCTCGGGCAGCGCCTCGCGCAGCTCCCGCGCGGTGCACGGTCCGCTGCGGCGCAGATGCCAGGCCACCGCCGCGGCCGCGGTCTCGATCCAGCCGGCGCCGTCGTCCGCCACACCGGCTTTCTCCACATCGGCGATGAGCCGGCGCTTCTCGTTGGCGGCCACCCGGTCGCTGGCGGCCGCCTGCACCGCGGGCAGGTCCGCCGCCCGGATCATCCACAGCGTCCGTCGCATCGCCAGGTGTTTGATCAGCGAACGGTCCTGGTAGAGAGCGACATCCAAGTCACCGATGGTGAACGACGGGACGCGGGCCCACAGGGAGAGGTATGGCGTGGCCGGGTCGGTCGCGTGCAGACCCACCAGCGAGCCGGCAACGGCCTCGAGCGGTGCGGTCACGAGCGTCGTGTCGCCGGCCAGGTGGTGGCGCAGGGCCAACCGCGCCCGTCGCTGTTCCGCGGTGAACCGCAACTACTGATCGCCCTCGGACATCGACTCCCGGATCTGTGCCAGCCGCTCGGCCGCGGCACGCTGGCGCGCGTCGTACTGTTCCTCGACCGCGCGGGCTTCCGGCGTCTCCGACGCGAGTTCGGTCGAACCGATCGAGGTCGCGTACCGGGTTTCGATCTTGTCGCGCACCGCGTCGAAGGTCGGCACGCCGTCGGCGCTGTAACCGGGTTCGGGATCGCTGTTCGGGACGTCCGGCATGCCCCTACGCTACCCCGCGGGCGGTGTCCGGCAGGTCGATCTGAGGGGCGCCGGGAAGGCCCAGCCGGCCGGCCAGCCACGGCAGCGCCGCGGTGAAGGCGCGGGAGGCGAACGGCCAGTCGTGGTTGCCGGGACGGCTCACCACCGCACAGTCGATGCCCGCGCCGGTGCCGGTCGAGCACAACGAACGGGCGGCGACGGCCTGGTCGTTGGGTTTCGTTTGTGCCGTGGGGAAGACGGGGCCGTTGACGTCGAACCAGCCGGCCAGGTCGACGTACGGGCCGTGCCGTTTCATCACCGTCGCCGGGTCGAACGACAGATACGACTGCTCGTTGCCGCCGAAGAGGCGCGCGACGGTCTCGCTGCGGGTCCCGGCGTTGGGGGCGGCGTCACCGGCGATGTCCAGGAAGGTGCCGAAGACGTCCGGGTGCATGACGGTCAGGTCGACGGCACACGTGCCGCCCATCGAGAAGCCCGCCACCGCCCACTGCGCACTCGCGGTGCTGACGCCGAAGTGGGACTCCACGTAGGGCACGACGTCTCTGACGAGGTGGTCGGCGGAATTGCCGCGAGGCCCGTTGACACACTCGGTGTCGTTGTCGAATTTTCCTCCGGGGTCGGCGAACACGAACACCGGGGCGTAGCCGTGGTGGGCGGAGGCGAAGGCGTCGAGCGTCTCGACCGCACGACCCACGCGCAACCAGTCGGCAGGGGTGTTGAACTCGCCACCGAGCATCATCGCCGCGGGTAGGGGCACCGACTGACCGGCGGCGAACCACGCGGGCGGCAGATAGACGAATTCCTGGCGGTGCCGGAACCCCGAGTGGGTCGGCGGGATGTCCACGGCGACCACACTTCCCTTCCGGGGGAGCTGGTGCTCGTGACGGGCCGTCGACACCGCGACCAGGTCGGTCTGGTCCGGCAGCGGGCTGGTCGTGAACTGGTCCCACGCAGTCTGGAGGGTGGGTAAGTAGCCGACCCAGATGTTGAGCACCAGCGCCGTGCAGAGCGCGCACAGCGGCAGCGCGGTGACCCGGGCGGTGCGCTGCCACCACCTGGCGCCGCGTAATCCCGTCAGCAGCGCACCGAATGTCATGCCCGACAACGCGATCCACAACCAGAATGTCCACGGCGCGGGATTGGTGTCGTCGATCAGGCCGGCGGACCGGAGGTACAGGTAGACCGCCAGAGCCAGCGCTCCGCCCGCCAGCCCCGAGGCCGGGATCCACACCAGGCGCCAACGTCGCGACCGTCCCAGGACCGCGATCCCCACGGCGAGAGCCGCCAGGATCTGGACCGCAGTCGGCAGCCAACCGTGCAACAGTGACACGTCACCCAGACTGGCCCTGCCGGCTGAAAACTTGCCGGGAACTGCCTGTCAGTTCACCGGGGTTTTGCCAGCGGGAACGGCAACGTCTCCCGGATCGAGCGCCCGGTGATCATCATGACCACCCTGTCGACGCCCATCCCCAGACCGCCGGTCGGCGGCATGGCGTACTCCATGGCCTGCAGGAAGTCCTCGTCGAGTTCCATCGCCTCGGGATCCCCGCCGGCGGCCAGCAGCGACTGCTCCTGCAGGCGCCGCCGTTGTTCCACGGGGTCGGTCAGTTCGCTGTAGGCGGTGCCGAGTTCGATCCCCCAGGCGACCAGGTCCCAGCGCTCGGCGACGCCGGGAAAGCTGCGGTGCGGCCGGGTCAACGGTGAGACCGAGGTGGGGAAGTCCGTGTAGAACGTCGGCTCCTTGGTCTGGTCCTCGACCAGATGCTCGTAGAGCTCGAGCACCACCGCACCGGCGTCCCAGTGAGTCAGGTAAGGCACTCCCACGGCGTCGCAGCAGCGGCGCAGGGCGGGCACATCGGTCTCGGGGGTGATCTGCTCACCGAGGGCTTCCGACACGGCGTCGTGGACGGTTCGTACCGCCCACTGCCCGGAGATGTCGACCGGTTCGAGGGTGCCGTCCGGCCCGGGGCGCAGGAACACCTGCGCTCCGTTGGCGGCCTGCGCGGCGTTCTGGATCAGCTCTCGGCAACCGTCGATCCACACGCGGTAGTCGGCGTGCGCCTGATACGCCTCCAGCAGCGTGAACTCGGGGTTGTGGCTGAAGTCCACGCCCTCGTTGCGGAAGGCGCGGCCCAGTTCGAACACGCGCTCCACACCACCGACGCACAGCCGCTTCAGATACAGCTCCGGTGCGATCCGCAGGTAGAGGTCGAGGTCGTAGGCGTTGATGTGGGTCAGGAAGGGTCTGGCGTTGGCGCCACCGTGGATCTGCTGCAGGATCGGTGTCTCGACTTCCAGGAAGTCCTTGGCGACAAGGGTTTCCCGGATGGCGTGCAAGACCGCGCTGCGTGCCTTGATGAGATCGCGCGCCTCGGTGTTCACCGCCAGGTCGACGTAACGAGCGCGCACCCGGGCCTCCTGGTCGGTGAGCCCCCGCCACTTGTCCGGCAGCGGCCGCAGGCATTTCCCGATCAGTCGCCACCGCGTCACCAGAACCGACCACACCCCGGAGCGGCTGGGTCCCATGGTGCCGGTCGCCTCGATCAGGTCGCCGAGATCGACCGCCCGGGTGAAGTCGGCGCACGCGCCGTCCAGCAGCGAGTCATCCAGCACCAGTTGGCATTCCCCGGACCAGTCGCGCAACTGGACGAACAGCACGCCGCCGTAGTCGCGCAACCGCAGCAGCCGTCCGGCGACCGTCACCGGGGTGCTCTCGGCGGCTGACAGCGCCTGTGCCACGGTGTGGCTCGGCGGCACGCCGACCGGGTACGCGTCGACGCCGCCGTCCTGTAGCGCCTTGAGCTTGGCCATACGGACGCGAACCTGTTCGGGCAGCCGGGGCCCCTCGGAGCGCTCGTCCACGTCGACGGTGTGCACGTCCGGAGCAGACCCGTCGCTGTGCAGCGCGCCGGTGGCCACCAACGTTCCGGGCGCGGCGACGTGCCGGCCGGTGTGCGGTTGTTCGTGACGCTTCGAGAACGGCAGTACCAGAAAGCCTTCGGCGATCACCGAGGCGACCCCGACGCGCGGCACCTCCCGGGCGTCGGCGTAGCACGCGTACCGCGGCACCCACTGCGGCTGGTACTTCATGTTGGACCGATACAGGGTCTCCAACTGCCACCAGCGTGAGAAGAACACCAGCAGCCGGCGCCACAGCCGGGCCACCGGTCCCGCCCCGAGTTGAGCGCCCTGTTCGAAGGCCGAGCGGAACATGGCGAAGTTCAAGGAGATCCGCGTGATACCGATGTCCTCGCCCTGGAGGCAGAGCTCGCTGACCATCACCTCGACGGTGCCGTTGGGGGAGTGCGGGGAGCGCCGCATCAGGTCCAGCGACACCCCGTTCGTGCCCCACGGCACCAGCGACAACATCGCCACGACCTCGTCGCCCTGCACGGCTTCGACGAGCAGACAGTCACCGTCGGCGGGGTCACCGAGGCGGCCCAGCGCCATGGAGAAGCCGCGTTCGTCCTCGGTGTCCCGCCAGGCGTCGGCGCGTGCGACGACTGCTGCCATCTCGTCGGCGCCGAGGGTGCGGTGCCGACGGATCCGGACGGCGACGCCGGCGCGCCGCGCACGGGTCACCGCCTGCCGGACTGCGCGCATGTCCGGACCGGACAGCCGGAAGTCGTCGGTGTGCAGAATCGCCTCATCGCCGAGTTGCAGCGCGGACAGCCCGGCGTCGCGGAACGCCTGCGCTCCGGCGGCGGAGGCGCCCATCACCCCCGGTGCCCACCCGTAGCGTTCACAGAGCTGCAGCCACGCGTCGATGGCCTGCGGCCAGGCCTTCGGGTCCCCGACCGGGTCGCCGCTGGCCAGGCACACCCCGACCTCGACGCGGTAGGTGACCGCGGCGCGGCCGTTGACGGCGAAGACGACGGCCTTGTCCCGGCGGGTGGCGAAGTAGCCCAGCGAGTCGTTCTTGCCGTACACCTCGAGCAGACCGCGGATCGCCGACTCGTCCTCGCCGGTGAGCGCGTTGGCAGCGCGCTGGGACTGGAAGAGCACGATCGCGGCGGCCATCAGGGCCAGCGCCCCGAACAGGCCGAGCAGCGCGTTGACGAAGACGTGCGGTTCGCCGCTGAACGAGGACGCATCGGCCCCGGCGAACGCGCTGACGCGGTTCAGGGCGTACAGGAAGCGGTACGGCCGCTCCAGCGTCCCGGGAAACAGCTCCAGCAGACCCCAGCCGACCAGGGTTCCCGTCGCCATTCCGGCGACCAGCACCAGCGCCGCCTTGAGCGGGGCGCCGCGCCGCGCACGGGCCCAGAACTGCTTACGCGCCGGAAGGAGGACCACCACCGCGGCGACGTGGCAGCCCAGGCCGATCAGCTCGCCGACGTTGTGCGACCACCCGTCGCCACCCACCAGCTCCTGGACGTTCCAGATGCCCGCGCCGACGAAGTAGACGACGAGGATCCACCACGCGATCCGCTTACGCGCCGCCAGCGCCGCGGCGAGCAGCGCAAGGACGAACGCCCACGCGAAGCTGGTGTCGGGGAAGTTGAAGATGTAGTCGTCGACGAACTCGCGCGGCACCCGGATCACCGACCGCACCAGCGGAGAGATGCTCGCCAGCAGCGACAGTGTCGCGATGACACCGACGATCCAGCTGGCCGCCACGGGCACCCACCGGTAGCCGGATCTCGACCGCGCGTCCGCGGTGATGTGCGTCATAGGCGGCCACGATATTCGGTTGAGCTGCGAAATCGCCGTTACCAGACCGGCCCGGTGTACTTTTCCCCCGGACCTTTGCCAGGCTCGTCGGGAGCGGCGCTGGACTCCCGGAACGCCAGTTGCAGTGTCTTCAGGCCGTCCCGCACCGGGCCGGCGTGCGGGCCGAGGTACTCGGCGGAGGCGGTGACCAGTCCGGCCAGCGCCGTGATCAGGCGCCGGGCCTCGTCGAGGTCGCGGTGGGGGCTGTCGTCGGGATCCTCGGCGGACAGCCCGATCTTCTCGGCGGCCGCGCTCATCAACATCACGGCGGCCCGGGTGATCACCTCGACGGCAGGGACGTCGGCGAGTTCGCGGACAGGCGGGGTATCCCCGGATTCGGCGTGTGCGGGATCATCGGTCATAGCTGCTAGACTTGCACGCGCGACCGCCCCGGCGAACGCTGGGCGCAACAAGTGGAGTCCCGCTCCCACCGCTGGCCGATGATTTGATCGAAGGTACAGCGGTCCGGTTCACAGGCATCGACGATGCCTGTTTCGGTCGGCACTGGGTCCTGCTGCGAGCAGGAGCCTTCTGCTCATGGCAGCAGAGTGCCGGTGGTTTGGGGCTCCTGAGGACAACATAGGAGGCCCCATCAGCACTGAGACCCGCGTCAACGAGCGCATTCGCGTACCTGAGGTTCGCCTGATCGGACCAGGCGGTGAACAGGTAGGCATCGTGCGCATCGAAGATGCTCTCCGCGTCGCCGCGGATGCTGACCTCGATCTCGTCGAAGTAGCTCCGAACGCCAGACCACCGGTCTGCAAGATCATGGACTACGGCAAGTACAAGTACGAGACAGCCCAGAAGGCGCGCGAGTCTCGCAAGAACCAGCAGCAGACAGTCGTCAAAGAGCAGAAGCTGCGTCCCAAGATCGACCCGCACGACTACGAGACCAAGAAGGGTCACGTCATCCGCTTCCTGGAGGCGGGGTCGAAGGTCAAGGTGACGATCATGTTCCGCGGACGCGAACAGTCGCGGCCGGAACTGGGCTTCCGCCTCCTGCAGCGCCTGGGCGCCGACGTCGCCGAGTACGGCTTCGTCGAGACGTCCGCCAAGCAGGACGGCCGCAACATGACGATGGTGCTGGCTCCGCACCGCGGCGCGAAGACTCGCGCCAAGGCAGCGCATGACGCCGACGCGCCGGCCCGGGGATCCGGGGACGCGCAGGCCGACAACCAGACCGACACACAGAACTGAGGAAACATGCCCAAGGCGAAGACCCACAGCGGCGCTTCGAAGCGGTTCCGTCGCACCGGGACCGGAAAGATCGTGCGCCAGAAGGCCAACCGTAGGCACCTGCTGGAGCACAAGCCCTCCACCCGCACCCGTCGCCTCGACGGCCGCACCACCGTGTCCGGCAACGACGCCAAGCGCATCGCGAAGATGCTGGACGGCTGAATCTTCCAGCCTCCCAGCCGAACTGGCGGGCATCCGCCGGCATGAACTGACCCGTACGAGATAGGAACAACCCATGGCACGCGTGAAGCGCGCAGTCAACGCGCAGAAGAAGCGGCGCACAATCCTGAAGGCTTCGAAGGGCTACCGCGGCCAGCGGTCGCGTCTGTATCGCAAGGCCAAGGAGCAGCAGCTGCACTCCCTGACCTACGCCTACCGGGACCGCAAGGCGCGCAAGGGTGACTTCCGCAAGTTGTGGATCACCCGTATCAACGCGGCCGCCCGCGCCAACGGCATCACCTACAACCGGCTGATCCAGGGCCTGAAGGCTGCCGGTGTCGAGGTCGACCGCAAGAACCTGGCCGAGATCGCGGTCAGCGATGCCGATGCCTTCACCGCGCTGGTGGAGGTCGCCAAGGCCGCGCTGCCCGAGGACGTGAACGCTCCGTCAGGCGAGGCTGCCTGACTCTCACCGAGCGATCTGCCCGGGTGGTGGCAGCGGTCAAACTGCACCGCCACACCGGGCGCCGCCGCGCCGCACGCTTCCTCGCCGAGGGTCCCAACCTCGTCGAGGCAGCGCTGCGGCGCGGAGTCGTTTCCGAGGTGTTCGCCACCGAGGCCGCCGCGGAACGCTTCCACCTCCTGCTGAGTGGCGTGCCCGTCGACCTGGTCACCGAACGCGCGGCAAAAGCCTTGTCCGACACGGTGACACCCGTCGGCCTGGTCGCCGTCTGCACGATGCCCGATGTCGACCTGGCGGCAGTCCTGGCCGGGTCGCCGAAGCTGCTGGCCGTACCGGTCGGAATCTCCGAGCCGGGCAACGCCGGCACGGTGATCCGGGTCGCCGACGCGATGGGGGCCGACGCCGTCGTGCTGGCCGGCCCCAGTGTCGACCCGTACAACGGCAAGTGTCTGCGCGCCTCCGCGGGCAGCATCTTCTCCGTGCCGGTGGTCGGTGACCCGGACGCCGAAGGTGTCGTGGCCCAACTGCGGGCGGCCGGTATGCAGGTCCTCGCAACGGTTCTCGACGGCGACGTGTCTCTCGACAACGCGGACCTGGCGGCGCCGACGGCGTGGCTGTTCGGGTCTGAGGCCCACGGTCTGCCTGCCGCGCTCGCCGAGGCATCGGATCACCGGGTGTACATCCCGATCACGGGCGGCGCGGAGAGCCTGAACGTCGCCTCCGCCGCGGCCATCTGTCTTTACGAGAGCGCTCGAGCCCGCCGGAGCTAAGGAAATGTCTGTTGCTCGAATCGCTGGCAGGCGTCGAGAAAGCAAAAGAACACGTGCTCGACGCGGACGGTATGGCCGCCCCTGGTCTCGGATTTTCTCCGAGTAATTAATTTTTCCTGCAAGTTCTGCGCTGTGAGCGTCACGAATTCACAAATGCGCTATTGTCGCCGCGCTCCGTTTTGAGTAGCCTGACGTCGGGACAGCAAATGCTGCCGGGGGTCGGGTATCTAACGGGGTGGATATCGTGAAGCGTATTTTCGTTGTCTTGGGAACTGTTGCCATCGGGGTCGCGCCGGGGATCGCGGACGCCACCACGACAGCTCTGCTGGTCGGCGGCAAGGGCGATTACGCCGAGTTGAGCGACGCGGACATGGCGAGAGCAATGGGGGGATACTTCGCCGAGTACGACAAGCGGGTCAGTGTGCCGTTTCCCGGCTCGGACGACTTCGCGTACTCGATCGAGGTGGGCGAGCAGAACCTCTACGAAATGGTCTACTCCACAGAGGGTTTCAAGACCATCGGGGGCGTCTCCGAGGGTGCGCCCTCGGTCATCAAAGTCTTGCGCCGGCTCGTGGAGGACGCCAAGCCGGGAAGCGGGAAGACCCCGCCGCCGCCTTCCGAACTGAACGTGGCGATCTACGGCGCGCCGAGCCGGGCGCTGTACGGGACTGTGCCCTACCCGGAGCTCGTCGCGTCCCCGTACAACGTGATCCTCGTCTCCGCGGAGTACGACGGCATCGCCGACTTCCCGGACAATCCCTTCAATCTGCTCGCGGTGGTGAACGCCGCCATGGGTGCGCAGCAGCTCCACGTCGACCGCGCCTTCTACGACATCCTTCGGGAGCCCACGAAGTACAACATCACCCCGGGCCTCGACGGAGCGACGGTCACGCGCATCCTCATCCCGACCGAGTTGTTGCCGCTGCTGGTACCGATGAGTGAAGCCGGCGTGAACCCCGAGTTCGTGAAGTTCTTGGATCGGGTCATGCGTCCGATGATCGATTCGGCGTACCGGCGCCCGAAATGGACCGTCGGAATCCCGCCCACGGTCACACCCATCACCGGGCCGGTGTCGGAACCGCGGTCCGCGGAGCGGGTGTCGACGCCGGTGCCAGATCCGGTGCCGCTTGCGAATCCGGTTGCGCCCGAGGAGATTCCGCTGAGTGCCCGCCAAAGCCTGGTCAGCGGTGGCGTTGGCACCGCCGAACTCAAGATCGAGAAGCTCGGCGACGGTGCGACGTCGGGGCAACGGTCGAAGCTCCAGAAGGACGACCTCGATCTCGGCGACGACAAGGCCCAGATCGAGAAGGACCTCGACCTCAGCGGTGGCGCCGGCGATGACGGCGCGACCGGGAGTGGCGGCGCCGAGGTGAACGGCAGCACCGGCGGGGACACCGACGCCACCAGCGGCGTCGACCGCCCCGATGGTGACGACCAGGGGGCCGATTCGCCGGCCTCGAATGAGTCCGGCGAATCGGCGTCGTCCCCGGCGGCCTAGCTGAGCAACCCGCGGGCCACGTGGGTGATCTGCACCTCGTTGCTGCCGGCGTAGATCATCAGCGACTTCGCGTCGCGGGCAAGCTGTTCGACGCGGTACTCGGTCATGTAGCCGTTGCCGCCGAACAACTGCACGGCCTCCATCGCGACGTCGGTGGCGGCCTGCGAGCAGTACCACTTGATCGCCGACGCTTCCGCCAGCGAGACCGGCGAACCGCTCTGCGAGGATTCGATCACCCGGAACAGCATGTTGCGCACGTTCATCCGGGCGACCTCCATCTGGGCCAGCTTGAGCTGGATCAGCTGGAACTGCCCGATCTCCTGGCCCCACAGCTTGCGGGTCTTGGCGTAGTCGACGCTCAGGCGCAGGCACTCCTCGATGACGCCGAGGGCCATCGCCGCCACACCGATCCGCTCAGTCGAGAAGCTCGAGCGCGCACTGTCGCGGCCGTCGCCGGCTTCGTTCTCCTCGGTCTCGCCGAGCAGCCGGTCGCGGCCGAGGCGGACGTTGTTGAAGAACAGCTCACCGGTGCGCGACGAATGAATTCCCATCTTGCGGAACGGCTTCGACTGCACGAAGCCCTCCATGCCCTTGTCGAGCACGAAGGTCAGGACCTTGCGGTCACGCTTGTCGGAGCCGTCACCCTCGTCGAGCTTCGCGTAGACGACCACGACGTCGGCGTCGGGTCCGTTGGTGATGAAGGTCTTCTGGCCGTTGAGGATGTAGTCGTCGCCGTCGCGGACCACATAGGACTTCATGCCGCCGAAGGCATCCGAACCCGAATCGGGCTCGGTGATCGCCCACGCGCCGATCTTCTCGTAGGTGACCAGGCCGGGCAGCCAGCGCTCCTGCTGGGCGAGGGTGCCGCGGCTCTGGATGGTGGGCACGGTCAGGCCCAGGCTGACACCCATCCCGGTCACCAGGCCCATCGACACCCGGCACAGTTCACTGATCAGCACGAAACCCATTCCGGGGGAACCGCCCCCGAACATGCCGCCACCCGCGCTCTTGGACGGCTTCTCGCCGCCCTCGCGCATCCGGGTCAGCCTCTTGTCGAGGGCCTCCTTGGCCATCGCGTCGATCCCGAACGTCGCGAACAACTTCCGGATGATCGGGTAGGGCTCCATGTCGCCGGCTTCGAGCTCGTCGAGGTGCGGGCGGATCTCCTTGTCCACGAACTCGCGAACGGCGTCGCGCACGGCAATATCTACGTCAGACCATTCCAGCATGCCTTCAGGCTGCCTTATCGCCCTTCGGTGACTTGACACCGGCTAGCGAAAACGTGGTGTGCAGCAGCGATCCGACCCGGCCGAGCAGGGACTTGTGGGGCGGGACGTAGTGCGTGGGCAGATGCCGGTGGTCCCGGGGCGGTGCCATGAACGACGGAGCCTCCACCAGTGGTGCGTCCGGCGCGATCTTGCCTTCGGCCCGCCGATAGGCCGCCACCGCGCGGGGATGCAGCCGGATCTCGTCGGGAACCGCGACGAACGCCAGCTCGACGAACTTGCCGAACAGACGCAACAGGATCTCGTCGCCGGGCGTCCACCGCAGGCCCGCCTTCTCTCGGACGGCGGGGTCGAACACCCCGGCGGCGATCCAGCGCTGCGCGCCGACCATCGGCTTGAACAACTGATCCCACAACGGGGTCGGCATCAGCACGAACTTCGGCTTCGGGATGCGCATCTCGAAGATGTCGAGGGTGGCGCGGTTGATCTCGAGTTCTTCGCGGCACTTGCGATCCCAGTACTCGCAGAAGTCTTCCCAGGACTCCGGGACCGGCCGCATGCTCATGCCGTACATGCGGTACCACTGCACGTGCTCGTCGAAGAGCTGGCGCTTCTCGGCCTCGGTCAGTCCGCCGCAGAAGTACTCCGCGGTCTTGATGATGAGCATGAAGAAGGTGGCGTGCGCCCAGTAGAAGGTTTCCGGGTTCAGTGCGTGGTAGCGCCGGCCCTCTCCGTCGGTGCCCTTGATCGTGGTGTGGTAGTTGCGGATCTGCGTCCCGGTCTGCGCGGCACGATCGCCGTCGTAGACGACGCCCATGATCGGGTACACGGAGCGGGCCACCCGCTGCAGCGGTTCACGCAGCAGGATCGAATGGTCTTCGACACCGGCGCCGAGTTCGGGATACATGTTCTGGATCGCGCCGATCCACACGCCGAGGATGCCGGTGCGCACGTCGCCGAAGTACTTCCACGTCAGCGAATCAGGACCGAGCGGATTGTCGGTGGAAGAGCTGGCCATCGCCGGTGATCGCACCCCTTCAAAGTACTGTTGACAACAGGGGTTGTCCACGGAATCGGCATGCTGTCAGACAGCTGTTACGCACCCTCCACGACGGCGGCATATCGCCGTGACCTGCTGCTTCTGCTCGACGGTCCGGCTCGATTACCCTGAGCGGCGTGGACGACGACCCGCCGGGTGACCAGACAGGCCGTTCCGCGACCGGGCCCCTCGGGTGGCTCAGGACGGTCAACCAGCATTCCGGCGCGATTTCCCTCCTGCGCCGCGCCCGCAAAGCATTGCCGGGTGATCCGGAGTTCGGTGATCCGTTGTCGGTGGCCGGCGTGGGCGGACCCGCGGCCGCGGCCCGCGCCGCCGACCGGCTCCTCGAGCGGAACGCCGTGACCCGCGAGGTGAGCCTGGGCGCACTGCAGGTGTGGCAGGCGCTGACCGAACGGGTTTCGGGCCGGCCCGCGAACGCCGAGGTGACGTTGGTGTTCACCGACCTGGTCGGGTTCTCCGCGTGGTCGCTGGCCGCCGGGGACGAAGCGACACTGCGGCTGTTGCGGCGCGTCGCCCAGGTCGTCGAACCGCCGCTGCTGGAGTCCGGCGGGCACATCGTCAAACGGATGGGTGACGGGCTGATGGCAGTCTTCACCGACCCGGCCACCGCCGTGCGCGCGGTCCTGACCGCCCGCGAGGCCGTCAAGAATCTCGACCTCGACGGCTACTCGCCCCGGATGCGCGTCGGCATCCACACCGGCCGCCCGCAGCGACTCGGATCGGATTGGCTGGGCGTCGACGTCAACCTGGCGGCCCGCGTGATGGAGCGCGCCACCCGCGGAGAGTTGGTTGTCTCACAGGCCACGCTCGAACGCATCCCGCCCGACGAGTTCGACGCCCTGGGCGTCACGGCGCGCAAGCTGCGGCGACAGATGTTCGCGCCCAAGGCCGACGGTGTCCCTTCCGACTTCGCGATGTACCGGATCAAGCGCGACGACGCGTCCTAGGGCCGCGCACGCGAAGAGCGCCCAACGGCATCGCCTATGATCGCCGGGTGGCTGATCAGCCAGTAGACCTTTCAGACGAAGCGCTGGCCGACGCGGTCAGCGCAGCCAGGCGTGCCTTCGCGGAGGCCGCGAACCTCGACGAGCTGGCCCGCGCGAAGACCGAGCATCTCGGTGACCGCTCGCCGGTGGCGGTGGCCCGCCAGTCGCTGGGCACGCTGCCCAAGGCCGGGCGCGCCGACGCGGGCAAGCGCGTCAATGTCGCGCGGACCGAGACGCAGCAGGCCTACGACGACCGGCTGGCCGAGTTGCGCGCCGAGCGCGATGCGGCGGTGCTCGTCGCCGAACGCATCGACGTGACGCTGCCGTCCACGCGTCAGCCGATCGGCGCGCGTCACCCCATCACGATCCTGGCCGAGAACATCGCCGACACCTTCGTCGCGATGGGCTGGGAGCTCGCCGAGGGCCCAGAGGTGGAAACCGAGCAGTTCAACTTCGATGCGCTGAACTTCCCGCCCGACCACCCGGCCCGCAGCGAGCAGGACACCTTCCAGGTGGCGCCGGACGGTTCGCGGCAGGTGCTGCGCACGCACACCTCGCCGGTGCAGATCCGGGCTCTGCTGGAACGGGAGCTGCCGGTCTACATCATCTCGATCGGCCGGACCTTCCGCACCGACGAGCTCGATGCCACCCACACCCCGGTCTTCCACCAAATCGAGGGCCTCGCGGTGGACAAGGGCCTGACCATGGCGCACCTGCGCGGCACGCTCGACGCGTTCGCGCGGGCCCAGTTCGGCCCTCAGGGCCGCACCCGGTTCCGGCCGCACTTCTTCCCGTTCACCGAGCCGTCCGCCGAGGTCGACATCTGGTTCCCGAACAAGAAGGGCGGCCCGGGCTGGGTGGAATGGGGCGGTTGCGGGATGGTCAACCCGAATGTGTTGCGCGCCTGCGGCATCGACCCCGACGTCTACTCGGGATTCGCCTTCGGCATGGGATTGGAGCGCACCCTGCAGTTCCGCAACGGCATCCCCGACATGCGCGACATGGTCGAGGGTGACATCCGGTTCTCGCTTCCGTTCGGGGTGGACGCCTGATGCGCCTTCCCTACAGCTGGCTGCGTGAGGTGGTCCAGGCCGGGGCCCCCGGCTGGGACGTCCCCGCCGAGGAGCTCGAGCAGACGTTCATCCGGATCGGGCACGAAGTCGAAGAGGTGATCCGGCTCGGGCCCGTCAGCGGGCCGCTGACCGTCGGCCGGGTCGAGCACATCGAGGAACTCACCGAGTTCAAGAAGCCGATCCGCGCGGTCAAGGTGGACGTCGGCTCGCAGAACCTCGACGGGCAGCCTCGCGACATCGTCTGTGGCGCCACCAATTTCGCCGTCGGCGATCTGGTGATCGTCGCCCTGCCCGGCACGGTGCTGCCCGGCGACTTCACCATCGCCACCCGCAAGACCTACGGCCGGGTCTCCGACGGCATGATCTGCTCGGCCTCGGAGCTCAATCTCGGTACCGACCACGCCGGGATCCTGGTGCTGCCACCCGGGACCGCCGAGCCGGGTGCATCGGCGGCCGACGTACTGGGCCTCGACGACGTCGTGTTCCACCTGGCGATCACGCCCGATCGCGGCTACTGCCTGTCGGTGCGCGGGATGGCGCGCGAGATCGCCAACGCCTACGACCTCGACTACTCCGACCCCGCCGACATCGCGCCGCTGCCCGTCGACGGCGAGGCCCTTCCGGTGACCGTCGACGCCGGCACCGGGGTGCTGCGCTTCGGGCTGCGGCCGGTGACCGGCATCGACCCGGCGGCGGTGTCGCCGTGGTGGCTTCAGCGTCGGCTGCTGCTCAGCGGGATCCGGGCGATCTCGCCGGCAGTGGACGTGACCAACTACGTGATGCTCGAGCTGGGGCACCCGATGCACGCCCACGACCGGTCGCTGATCACCGGCGGCTTCCGGGTGCGGTTTGCCGAGCCGGGGGAGACCGTGGTGACGCTCGACGACGTCGAGCGCAAGCTCGACCCCGCCGACGTCCTGATCGTCGACGACGCCGCGACGGCCGCGATCGGCGGCGTGATGGGCGCCGGCACCACCGAGGTGCGGGACAGCACCACCGACGTGCTGCTGGAGGCCGCGGTGTGGGATCCCGCCGCGGTGTCGCGCACCCAACGCCGGCTGCGACTGCACAGTGAGGCCGGCCGTCGCTACGAACGCACCGTCGACCCGGCGGTGTCGGTGGCCGCGCTGGACCGCTGCGCCGGCCTGCTGGCCGAGATCGCCGGCGGCACAATCGGGTCCGGACTCACCGACTGGCGCGGGGATCCGCCACGCGACAACTGGTCGCCCCCGGCGGTCACGATCCCCGTCGACCTGCCTGACCGCACCGCCGGTGTCACCTACCCGGCCGGGACCACCGAGAAGCGGCTGCGCCAGATCGGCGCCGAGGTCACCGTCGACGGCGACCGGGTCACCGTCGTCCCGCCCAGCTGGCGACCGGACATGCGGCAACCGGCCGACCTGGTCGAAGAGGTCATGCGTCTGGAGGGCCTCGACGTCATCCCGTCGGTGCTGCCCGCCGCGCCCGCCGGCCGCGGGCTGACCGCCACGCAGAAGCGGCGCCGCGCGATCGGAAAGTCGTTGGCGCTCAGCGGATATGTGGAGGTCCTGCCGACCCCGTTCCTGCCCGCGGGCATCTTCGACCAGTGGGGTCTGGCCGCCGACGACGCGCGCCGCGCCACCACCCGGGTGCTCAACCCGCTGGAGGCCGACCGGCCGCACCTGGCGACCACCTTGCTGCCGGGACTGCTGGAGGCGTTGTCGCGCAACGTGTCCCGCGGCGCCGTCGACACCGCGCTGTTCGCGATCGCTCAGGTGGTCGAACCGACCGAGCAGACCCGCGCTGTGGACCGCATCCCCAACGACCGCCGTCCCACCGACGACGAGATCGCGATGCTCGACGCCTCGCTGCCGCGTCAGCCGCAGCACGTCGCCGCGGTGCTGACCGGCCTGCGCGAACCGGCCGGCCCCTGGGGGCCCGGCCGTCGCGTGGACGCCGCCGACGCCTTCGAAGCGGTCCGGATCGTCGGGCGCGCGGCCGGCGTCGAGTTCACCTTCCGCGCCGCGGAGTACCTGCCGTGGCATCCCGGGCGGTGCGCGGAAGTGCTCATCGGCGACCAGGTGGTCGGCCACGCGGGGCAGCTACATCCCGCTGTCATCGAACGCTCCGGGCTGCCGAAGGGAACCTGCGCGGTCGAACTCGACCTGGACGTGGTGCCGATCACCGAGCGGTTGCCCGTGCCGAATGTCTCGCCGTTCCCGGCGGTGTTCCAGGACATCGCGCTGATCGTCGACGAGGACGTGGAGGCGCAGCGCGTCGTGGATGCGGTGCGCGCAGGCGCCGGGGAGCTGCTCGAAGACGTACGGATCTTCGACGTCTACACCGGGCCACAGATCGGCGAGGGCCGCAAGTCGCTGGCGCTCGCGCTGCGGTTCCGCGCCGCCGACCGGACCCTCACCGAGGACGAGGCGAGCGCCGCCCGGGACGCGGCGGTGCAGGCCGCGGCCGAGCGTGTCGGCGCGGAACAGCGCCGCTGACTTCCGAAGCCGCCCAAGGTGCAGTCGTGACGCGCCGTTGAAGTTCCAGGGCGGTGATTGTCGTGGCCTCGCGAAGCCAGATGTGGCGCCGATCGTTTTCCACCACCGGATGCCAGGCCATCAGATAGTTGAGCGTTTCGATCTCCCGGGGCGCGCGCAGGACGCGGGTGGCGGTGTGGTCGACATGGGAGTCGATGAGCAGCGAGGGAATGGTGACGACGAGTTGGGTGTCCCGCACTGCGCTCAGTGCCGCGGCGTGGAACGGCACGGTGAGCGCCGCTTTCCTGGGGACGCCGAGCGCGGCCAACGTCAGGTCCACCGCGGGTTGCTGGCCGGTGTCGATGTCGATCGCTACATGCCGGCAGCCGAGGTAGGCGTCGAGGTCGAAGCCCTCGTGACGGGCCAGCGGATGGTTTCGGTCGACGACGCAGACGAATCGCTCGGTGAACAGTCGTGACACCTTGAGACCCGGCGGGTCGGGGCCGCCGAAGAACACCAGATCCAGTTCACCGCTGTCGATCTCGTCGAAGACGCGATCGTGCCAATGTCGAAAGCGCACTGTCGAGTTCGGCGACGCCGCCCGCACGCGTTGGTACAGGGGAGGCGCGAGCACGGTGGCGATGTAGTCGCTGGCCGCCAGCTGAACGTCCAATGATTCTCGCTCGGGTTCGAAGGTGTCGTCGGCGAACAAGGCATCGAGTTGGGGCACTACGGAGGCCAACTGTGCCCGTACCCGGTGGGCGCGAGGAGTCAGGCGGTACTCCTTCTCCGTTCGGACCAGCAACTCATCGTCGAGGACCTTGCGGAGGCGCTGCAGGGCACGGCTCATGGCGGACTGGCTCATCCCGACCCGGGAAGCGGCTCGCGAGATCTGTCGCTCGTCGAGGAGCGCGACGAGTGGGGGGAGCAAGTTCAGATCGACCCGACTGATATTCAATGGGTGCATAGAAGCCAGCCTAATCATCTCCTCTCAGGCAGCAGTGACCTCGCATTACTCCAGGCATAGCCGTAACGAGGGTGTCAGGTATGCGTGTGATGCATGGTCGGTATCCCAAAGATGCACGTGACAGCGTCTTCACTGGCCCGCATGATCGAGGTGACGCCGGAATGTCGATTCGCCGAACGTCACTTGGGGCAGGGAGGGAACGCATGACTGGCAAGACCATCCTCATCACCGGCGCATCGAGCGGCTTCGGTTGGCGCAGTGCGCAAGCGCTGGCTCGTGCCGGCCACACGGTGTACGCGTCGATGCGCGACACCACCGGCCGCAATGCGGCCCAAGTCGCAGCGGTGAACGATCTGGCGAAGCGCGATGGGATCGACCTGCTCGCCTTGGAAATGGACGTGCAGAGCCAGGTGTCGGTGGATGCCGCCGTTACGCGCCTGCTGGAGGGCAGCGGATGCCTGGACGTGGTGATCCACAACGCCGGCCACATGGTGTACGGCCCGGCGGAGGCATTCACACCGGAGCAGGTCGCCGAACTCTACGACGTCAACGTCGTCGGTACGCAGCGGGTGAACCGCGCAGCACTGCCGCATCTGCGGCGTGGAGGCGAAAGCCTGCTGGTATGGGTGTCGAGCAGCAGTTGCGCCGGCGGAACTCCGCCGTACCTGGGGCCGTACTTCGCTGCCAAGGCGGCAATGGACGCACTTGCCGTCAGCTACGCCCGCGAACTCGCGCGATGGGGTGTCGAGACCTCCATCATCGTTCCGGGCGCATTCACCGCCGGCACCAATCACTTCATTCATGCAATGGCGCCCGCCGACCAGGGCGTCGTCGCCGAGTACGAGAGCGGGCCGTACCGCGGATTCGGTCCTCAGGTGCAGGAGGCGTTCGACGCGATCGTGCCCCCAGACGCCGACCCGGAGACCGTGGCCCGCGCCATCGTCGAGGTCGTCGACACACCGTTCGGCAGTCGACCGTTCCGCGTTCACATCGACCCCAGTCAGGACGGAGCCGACGTCGGCTTCGCCGTACTGGACCGGCTCAAGGCTGAGATGTTGCACCGCGTCGGCCTGCCCGACCTCCTGACCCCCGCCCGCTGAACGCCCTGACCTCGAAAAGGCTTGACTATGAGGATCTCCGGAAACACCGTCTTCATCCCCGGCTCCACCAGCGGCATCGGGCTGGCCCTGGCGCTGGCGCTGCAGGCCAAGGGGAACACGGTCGTCATCGGCGGCCGTCGCAAACAACTGCTGGACGAGATCACCGCCGAGCATCCGCAATTGGGGGCCGTGCAGATCGACGTATCCGATCCGGCCAGCATCACCGCCGCCGCGCAGCAGGTGCTTGCCGATTATCCGGACCTCAACGTGCTGGTCGGGATGGCCGGCATCATGCAAGTCGAGGACTGGCATCGGCCCGAGTCATTCCTCGAATCAGCCGAAGCCGTGGTGACCACGAACGTCCTGGGCCCCATCCGCTTGATCGCCGCATTCATCGAACATCTTCAGACGCGTCCAGATGCGACGATCGTCACCGTGTCGTCGGGCCTCGGCTTCGCCCCACTGAAAGTGACGCCGAGTTACAACGCCGCCAAGGCGGCGGTACACATGCTCACCGAATCGCTTCGGCTCCAACTCGCCGACACCAGCGTCGAACTCAAGGAGCTGGTGCCACCCTCGGTGGCGACCGATCTGATGCCCGGTCAGCGGGAGAGTACGTTCGCGATGCCGCTCGATCAGTTCGTCACCGAGGTGATCGACATCCTGGAAAGCGCTCCCGATGCGAAGGAGATCCTGGTCGAACGGGTGAAGTTCCTGCGGTACGGCGAAGCCCGTGGCGACTACGACGATGTGGTCGCGGCCTTGAACGCGGCCGATCCGCACGCCGAAGGCTGAGCGCGCTGCATGATGGATTGCGGTGGTGGTTCTAGACTCACCAGCGATCTCGGCCTCGCCGACTACGCGGCGCACCCGTTGTAAATGAGTTTGCAATTGACTGCATAAAAATGCAAAACTGAGGGCATGACTTCCGTCGCGGTCGCCGGTGCCAGCGGGTACGCCGGCGGCGAGATCCTGCGTCTGCTGCTCGGACACCCCGCGTATACCGAGGGCCGGCTGACCATCGGCGCGCTGACCGCGGCGTCCAGCGCCGGCTCGCAGCTCGGCGAGCATCACCCGCACCTGTGGCCGCTGGCCGAGCGCGTGCTCGAACCCACCGAGATCGGCACCCTGGCCGGACACGACGTGGTCTTCCTCGGACTGCCCCACGGGCACTCCGCGGCGCTGGCCGAGCAGCTCGGCCCCGACACCCTCGTCATCGACTGCGGCGCCGACTTCCGGCTCAGCGATCCGCAGGCCTGGGAGCGGTTCTACGGGTCGGCCCACGCCGGCACCTGGCCGTACGGCCTGCCCGAACTTCCCGGCGGTCGGGACCGGCTGCGCGGCACCAAGCGCATCGCGGTGCCCGGCTGCTATCCGACCGCGGCGCTGCTCGCGCTGTGGCCGGCGCTGGCCGACGGCCTCGTCGAACCCGCGGTCACCGTGATGGCCGTCAGCGGCACCTCCGGCGCCGGCCGCGCCGCCAAGGTGGACCTGCTCGGCTCGGAGGTCATCGGTTCGGCGCGGGCGTACAACGTCGGCGGCAAGCACCGGCACACCCCGGAGATCGCCCAGGGCCTCGGCGCGGTGGCCGGCGGCCCGGTGACGGTGTCCTTCACCCCCGTGCTCATCCCGACGTCGCGGGGCATCCTGGCGACCTGCACGGCGCGCACCACCAGCACGCTGTCGCAGCTGCGCGCCGCATACGAGAAGGCCTACGCCGACGAGCCGTTCGTGCATCTGCTGCCGGACGGCCAGCTGCCGCGGACCGGTTCGGTGATCGGGAGCAACGCCGCGCAGGTGTCGGTCGCCCTGGATGAGGACGCCGGGACGTTCGTGGCGATCTCCGCGATCGACAACCTGACCAAGGGCACCGGGGGAGCCGCCGTGCAGTCGATGAACCTAGCGCTCGGCTGGCCGGAGACCGCCGGCCTCTCGACCGTCGGGGTCGCACCGTGACCGCCGAGGTGAAACTGCTGCGCAACCAGGGTGTGACGGCTCCTTCCGGCTTCCGCGCCGCCGGCCTCGCGGCCGGGATCAAAGCCTCCGGCAACGCCGATCTCGCGCTGGTGTTCAACGAGGGACCCGACTACGCCGCCGCGGGCGTCTTCACCCGCAACAAGGTGAAGGCCGCGCCGGTCCTGTGGTCGCAACAGGTCCTCGAGACCGGCCGACTGCGGGCGGTCATCCTGAACTCCGGTGGCGCCAACGCCTGCACCGGCCCGGGCGGCTTCCAGGACACCCACGCCACCGCCGAAGCGGTTGCGAAGTCCTTGTCGGACTGGGGAACCGAGACCGGCGCCATCGAGGTCGCGGTGTGCTCGACCGGGCTGATCGGCGACCGGCTGCCGATGGACAAGGTCCTCGCCGGGGTGCGCGACATAGTGCAGGACATGGCCGGTGGCCTGTCCGGCGGTGAAGAGGCCGCACGCGCCATCATGACCACCGACAGCGTGCCCAAACAGGTCGCGCTGCATCATCCGGACAAGTGGACCGTCGGCGGGATGGCCAAGGGTGCGGGCATGCTGGCCCCGTCGCTGGCCACTATGCTGTGTGTCATCACCACCGACGCGGTCGCCAGCCCCGAGGCGTTGCAGACCGCACTGAAGAAGGCCACCGCGCGGACCTTCGACCGCCTCGACGTCGACGGCAGCTGCTCCACCAACGACACTGTGCTGCTGCTCAGTTCGGGCGCCAGCGAGATCGTGCCCAGCCAGGAGCAACTCGACGCCGCACTGCAGGCGGTGTGCGACGACCTGTGCGCCCAACTCCAGGCCGACGCCGAGGGGGTCACCAAGCGCGTCGCGATCACCGTCACCGGAGCCGTCACCGAAGACGACGCCGTCGTCGCGGCCCGCGTCATCGCCCGCGACAGCCTGGTCAAGACCGCGCTGTTCGGATCGGACCCCAACTGGGGCCGGGTGCTGGCCGCAGTGGGCATGGCGCCCGTCGAACTGGACGGCGGGCGGATCACGGTGTCGTTCAACGGGTCCCCGGTGTGCATCGACAGCGTCGGTACCCCCGGGGCGCGCGAGGTCGACCTCTCCGGCGAGGAGATCGACGTCACCGTCGACCTCGGGGTCGGGACGGCGTGGGCGACGATCCGCACCACCGACCTGTCGCACGGCTACGTCGAAGAGAACTCGGCCTACAGCTCATGACCCTGCCCACCCCCGACAAGGCCCGCGTCCTCGCCGATGCGCTGCCGTGGCTGAAGGCGCTGCACGGCAAGATCGTCGTGATCAAGTACGGCGGCAACGCCATGACCGACGACACGCTCAAAGCGGCGTTCGCCGACGACATGGTCTTCCTGCGCAACTGCGGGATCAAGCCTGTGGTGGTGCACGGCGGCGGTCCCCAGATCAGTGCGATGCTCCAAAAGCTGGGAATCGCCGGTGATTTCAAGGGCGGCTTCCGCGTCACCACACCGGAGGTGCTCGACGTCGCCCGCATGGTGCTCTTCGGTCAGGTCGGACGTGAACTGGTCAACCTGATCAACACCCACGGCCCCTACGCGGTAGGGATCACCGGCGAGGACGCCCAGCTGTTCACCGCGCAACGCCGGTCGGTGCTCGTCGACGGAGTGCCCACCGACATCGGGCTCGTCGGCGACGTGGCGCAGGTCAACACCGACGCGGTGGTCGACCTGATCAACGCCGGACGCATCCCGGTGGTCTCGACGATCGCGCCGGACGCCGACGGCATCGTGCACAACATCAACGCCGACACCGCCGCCGCCGCGCTGGCCGAAGCGCTGGGTGCCGAGAAGCTGTTGATGCTCACCGACGTCGAGGGTCTCTACACCGACTGGCCCGACCGTGGATCGCTGGTCAGCGAGATCGACGCGGCGGCCCTGACTCAACTTTTGCCGAGACTGGAAACCGGGATGGTGCCCAAGATCGAGGCGTGCCTGCGGGCGATCGGCGGCGGTGTGCCGAGCGCGCACGTCATCGACGGCCGCGTCGCGCACTGCGTGCTGGTCGAGCTGCTCACCGATGAAGGCACCGGAACCAAGGTGGTGGGGAATTGACCGAGGACAGAACACTTCTGGACCGCTGGTCGGCGGTCATGATGAACAACTACGGAACGCCGCCGCTGGCGCTGGTCAGCGGTGAGGGTGTCACCGTCACCGACGCCGACGGCAAGACCTACATCGACCTGCTCGGCGGGATCGCGGTCAACGTGCTGGGGCACCGCCACCCGGCGGTCATCGACGCGGTCTACCACCAGATGAACACCCTCGGCCACACCTCCAACCTGTACGCGACCGAGCCCGGCATCGCGCTGGCCGAAGCGCTGGTCGACCACCTCGGCGTCCCGGCGCGCGCGTTCTTCTGCAACTCCGGCACCGAGGCCAACGAAGTGGCCTTCAAGATCACCCGGCTCACCGGGAAGACGAAGATCATTGCCGCACAAGGCGCGTTCCACGGCCGCACGATGGGCTCCCTGGCCATCACCGGCCAGCCGGCCAAGCAGGCGCCGTTCGCGCCGCTGCCCGGTGACGTCACCTTCGTGCCCTACGGCGACGCCGAGGCGCTCGCGCGCGTCGTCGACGACAGCACCGCGGCGGTGTTCCTCGAGCCGATCATGGGGGAGGGCGGCGTCGTCGTCCCGCCTCCGGGATACCTGGTCGCCGCCCGCGAGATCACCGCCGCCCGCGGGGCGCTGCTGGTCCTCGACGAGGTGCAGACCGGCGTCGGCCGCACCGGGACGTTCTACGCCCACCAGCACGACGGCATCACCGCCGACGTGGTGACCCTGGCCAAAGGGCTCGGCGGCGGGCTGCCCATCGGCGCCTGCCTGGCGATCGGCGACACCGCGGACCTGCTCACCCCGGGTCTGCACGGCAGCACGTTCGGCGGTAACCCGGTGTGCACGGCCGCCGCGCTGGCGGTCCTGAAAACCCTTGCCGCCGAAGGTCTCGTCGAACGCGCCGATGTGCTGGGCAAGAGCCTCGCCGACGGTATCGAGGCGATCGGCCATCCGCTGGTCGACCACGTCCGGGGCCGCGGTCTGCTGCGCGGCGTGGTGCTGACCGCGGAGGCGGCCAAGCACATCGAGACCGCCGCCCGGCAGGCCGGGTTCCTGGTCAACGCCGCCGCCCCCGACATCGTGCGGCTGGCCCCGCCGCTGGTGATCACCGAGGCGCACATCGACGCGTTCGTGTCCGCGCTTCCCGCCGTCCTCGACCAGGCCCAAGCAGAAATGGGGAACCGATGACCCGGCACTTCCTGCGTGACGACGACCTGTCGCCCGGCGAGCAGGCCGAAGTGCTGGCGCTGGCCGCGGAGCTGAAGAAGGATCCGTTCAGCCGGCGCCCGCTGGAGGGCCCTCGCGGTGTCGCGGTGATCTTCGAGAAGAACTCGACCCGCACCCGCTTCTCGTTCGAGATGGGCATCGCCCAGCTCGGCGGGCACGCCGTGGTCGTCGACGGCCGCAGCACCCAGCTGGGCCGCGAGGAGACGCTCGAGGACACCGGGGTGGTGCTGTCGCGCTACGTCGACGCGATCGTCTGGCGCACCTTCGCCCAGGAGCGGCTGACCGCGATGGCGTCGGGATCGACCGTCCCGATCGTCAACGCGCTCTCCGACGAGTTCCACCCGTGCCAGGTGCTCGCCGACCTGCAGACCCTGGCCGAGCGCAAGGGGTCCCTGGACGGGCTGCGGCTGAGCTACTTCGGCGACGGCGCCAACAACATGGCGCATTCGCTGATGCTGGGCGGGGTCACCGCCGGCGTGCACGTCACCATCGCCGCGCCGCGCGGCTTCGAACCGCACCCGATGTTCGTCGCTGCCGCGCAGGCCCGCGCCGAACAGACCGGGGCGACGGTGACCCTGACCGACGACCCGCGGGCCGCGGCCACCGGCGCCGACGTGCTGGTGACCGACACCTGGACCTCGATGGGCCAGGAGAACGACGGCCTGGACCGGGTCCGCCCGTTCCGTCCGTTCCAGGTCAACTCCGAGATGTTGGGGCTGGCCGACTCCGAAGCGGTTGTGCTGCACTGCCTCCCGGCGCACCGTGGCCACGAGATCACCGATGAGGTGATCGACGGCCCGCAGAGCGCGGTGTGGGACGAGGCCGAGAACCGCCTGCACGCCCAGAAGGCGCTGCTGGTGTGGCTGCTGGAGCACTCATGACCGCCTCGGCCACTCGCGCGGGCCGGCAGGCGCGCATCGTGGCGCTGCTCTCCGAACGGTCGGTGCGCAGCCAGAGCGAGCTGGCCACCCTGCTGGCCGACGAGGGCATCGAGGTCACCCAGGCCACGCTCTCGCGGGACCTGGAGGAACTCGGCGCGGTCAAGCTGCGCGGAGCCGATGGCGGCGTCGGCGCCTACGTCGTCCCCGAGGACGGCAGCCCGGTGCGCGGGGTCAGCGGCGGCACCGACCGGGTGACGCGGCTGCTCGGCGATCTGCTGGTGTCCACAGACTCCAGCGGCAACCTCGCCGTGCTGCGCACGCCGCCGGGCGCTGCGCACTACCTCGCCAGTGCCATCGACCGGGCGGCCCTGCCGTACGTGGTCGGCACCATCGCCGGCGACGACACCATCTTCGTCATCGCCCGCGAACCCATGACCGGAGCGGACCTGGCCGCAACGGTCGAAAACCTTTCCAAAGCCTCAGATAACACGTAGTAGAAGGAGTTCGTTATGTCCGAGCGCGTCATCCTGGCGTATTCCGGCGGCCTCGACACCTCGGTGGCGATCAGCTGGATCGGCAAGGAGACCGGTCGCGAGGTGGTCGCTGTGGCCATCGACCTCGGGCAGGGCGGTGAAGACATGGAGGTCGTGCGGCAGCGCGCCCTCGATTGCGGCGCCGTCGAAGCCGTCGTCGTCGATGCCCGCGACGAGTTCGCCGAGCAGTACTGCCTGCCCGCGATCCAGTCCAATGCCCTCTACATGGACCGCTACCCGCTGGTGTCGGCCCTGAGCCGCCCGCTGATCGTCAAGCACCTCGTCGACGCCGCGCGCGAGCACGGTGGCGGCATCGTCGCCCACGGCTGCACCGGCAAGGGCAACGACCAGGTCCGCTTCGAGGTCGGCTTCGCCTCGCTGGCACCGGATCTGAAGGTGCTCGCTCCGGTGCGCGACTACGCGTGGACCCGCGAGAAGGCCATCGCGTTCGCCGAGGAGAACGAGATCCCGATCAACGTCACCAAGCGGTCGCCGTTCTCGATCGACCAGAACGTGTGGGGTCGCGCGGTGGAGACCGGATTCCTCGAGCACCTGTGGAACGCGCCCACCAAGGACGTCTACGACTACACCGAGGACCCCACGGTCAACTGGAACACTCCCGACGAGGTCATCATCGGCTTCGAGAAGGGTGTGCCGGTCTCGATCGACGGGCAGCCGGTCACGGTGCTGCAGGCCATCGAGCAACTCAACGCCCGCGCCGGCGCCCAGGGTGTGGGTCGCCTCGACGTCGTCGAGGACCGGCTGGTCGGCATCAAGAGCCGCGAGATCTACGAGGCGCCGGGGGCGATGGTGCTGATCACCGCGCACACCGAGCTCGAGCACGTGACGCTGGAGCGTGAGCTGGGCCGGTTCAAGCGCACCACCGACCAGAAGTGGGGCGAGCTGGTCTATGACGGACTGTGGTTCTCGCCGCTGAAGTCCGCGCTCGAATCGTTTGTGGCCCACACCCAGCAGCACGTCACCGGAGAAATCCGGCTGGTGCTGCACGGCGGGCACATCGCGGTCAACGGTCGCCGCAGCGCCGAGTCGCTCTACGACTTCAACCTGGCCACCTACGACGAGGGCGACACCTTCGACCAGTCGGCGGCCAAGGGCTTCGTCGCGATCCACGGCCTGTCCTCGAGCATCTCGGCGCGCCGCGACCTGGGCATCAAGTGACCGTTTCTCCGGCGAAGGGGTGACCCGGTGAGCACGAACGAAGGGTCCGTGAACGAGGGCTCCACGAACGAGGGGTCGCTGTGGGGCGGGCGGTTCAGCGATGGGCCATCCGACGCGCTGGCGGCGCTGAGCAAGAGCACCCATTTCGATTGGGCGCTCGCGCCTTATGATGTCGCGGCGTCGAAAGCCCATGTACGCGTGCTGTTCTCGGCCGGTCTGCTGACCGAGGAGCAGCGCGACGGGCTGCTCGCCGGCCTGGACAGCCTGGCCGCCGACGTCGCCGACGGCAGCTTCGGTCCGCTGGCCACCGACGAGGACGTCCACGGTGCGCTCGAACGCGGTCTGATCGACCGGGTCGGCGCCGACCTCGGGGGCCGGCTGCGCGCGGGCCGGTCCCGCAACGACCAGGTCGCCACGCTGTTCCGGCTGTGGCTGCGCGACGCGATCCGCCGCGTCGCCGACGGAGTCCTGGAGGTGGTGTCGGCGCTGGCGACGCAGGCCGCCGCGCACCCGACGGCGATCATGCCCGGCAAGACCCATCTGCAGTCGGCGCAGCCGATCCTGCTGGCACACCATCTCCTGGCCCATGCGCATCCGCTGCTGCGTGACGTCGACCGGCTCGCCGACGTCGACAAGCGCGCCGCGGTGTCCCCGTACGGATCCGGCGCGTTGGCGGGGTCGTCGCTCGGGCTGGACCCGGACGCGATCGCCGCCGAACTCGGTTTCACCGCCGCCGCGGACAACTCCATCGACGCGACCGCGGCCCGCGACTTCGCCGCCGAAGCGGCGTTCGTGTTCACGATGATCGGGGTGGACCTGTCGCGGCTGGCCGAGGACATCATCCTGTGGAGCACCACCGAGTTCGGCTATGTGACCCTGCACGACTCGTGGTCGACCGGCAGCTCGATCATGCCGCAGAAGAAGAACCCTGACATCGCCGAGCTGGCGCGCGGCAAGTCCGGCCGGCTGATCGGCAACCTCACCGGGTTGCTGGCCACGCTCAAGGCCCAGCCGCTGGCCTACAACCGGGATCTGCAGGAGGACAAGGAGCCGGTCTTCGACTCCGTCGCACAGCTGGAGCTGCTGCTGCCCGCGATGGCCGGTCTGGTCGGCACGCTGCGGTTCGACGTGGACCGGATGGCCGAGCTCGCTCCGCTGGGCTACACCCTGGCGACCGATGTCGCCGAATGGCTGGTGCGCCGCGGTGTTCCGTTCCGGGTGGCGCACGAGGCGGCCGGCGCCGCGGTGCGCGCCGCCGAGCAACGCGGGGTCGGGTTGGAGGATCTCGCCGACGCCGAGTTGACCGGCATCCACCCCGAGCTCACCCCGCAGGTGCGTGAGGTCCTCACGATCGAGGGATCGGTGAACTCGCGCGATGCGCGCGGGGGCACCGCGCCGGTGCAGGTGGCCAGGCAACTGGGCGCGGTGCATCAGGCCGCAGACGAGTTGCGACTGCGTCTTCGCCGCTAGCATCACGGAATGCCCACCGCCAGCCCGCGTCCTCGCGTGGGACGCTGGCTGGCGCAGCTCGGCCCGCGCCAGTGGGGGAAGATCGCTCTGGTGGCGATCCTCGCGGTGGCCGCGTTGTTCGGAGGCCTCGACCGGGTCGATACCGGGGTGACGTCGTTCCATCCGGGGGAGCAGTTCAGCGACGGCCAGTACACCGTCACCGTGCACCGGGCCCGCCTGGTTTCCGAGCTGTCCGCCGGAGGTTTCGCGTTGGCCCGCGAGAAGGCGGGCCGGCGTTACCTCGGCGTGGTCGTCACGGTGCGCAACGACGGGACGGCCACCGGATCGCTGGACCGTGTCCTGCAACTGCACTCGGCGGCGGACACGGAGTTCGTCGGCGTGATGCGCGTCGACGACGGATCGCAGGCGATCCGGCTGGGCCCGGGGCTCGAGGAACAACTCGCCTACGTGTGGGAGCTGCCCGAAGGTGAACTGGTGCCCGGCGATTCGGTCACCCTGCGGGTGTGGCGGCGCTCGCTCAGCGAGGGCATGGTCATCTACGGCGAGCACTACATCGACAGCAGCACCGACTACGGCCAGGTGGTGCTCGACGTGATGGGCCCGAGATGACGGCGACGTCGCGCCGGCGCCGGGCGCTGCAGGCTGCCGCAACGGTCGTGGTGATCGTCGCTGCCGCGACGGTGTGGCACAACCTGCCCGCGCCCTCGGATGTGTACCGGCCCTTCGATGTCCACGGCTCGATCGGTGAGCAGGTCAGCGGCCGGACGTTCGATCTGACGGTGACCGGGGTCCGGACCGGGCAGCAGGTGAAGGCGCCCCGGCGTCCCCTGGTCACCGCGCTGGGCACGTGGGTGATCGTGGACGCCGAGTTGCGCGCGACGCGGCAGTTCGTGCTGCCCCGCGCCGAACTGCTGGCCGGGCCCAACACGTACCTGCCGTCCGACCGGTTCCAGTTCGTCCAGCTCGGCGGCGAACTCGCCCCGCTGATCACCCAGCAGGGTTCGTGGGCCTTCGACGTCGCCCCCGAGCTGCTGTACCCGGCTGCCGATCTGCGGTTGCGCGTCTGGTCCGGTGACAGCCGGCTGGACTCCCGGGTGGTGGTGGAGATCCCGATGACCGCGACGGTCGCCGAGTCGGGTCCGCTGAGCCTGGCGGCCATCCAGAAGGCGGCCTGATGCGGTCACTGAAGTTGTGGCAGCGCAACGTGATCGGGGCCGTGGTGACGGCGGTGGCGCTGGCGGTCGGGACGGTCACCGATCTGGTACCCAAGTGGGAGGTCTATCGCGCCTCGGTGCACCCGGCGACGGTGGCGGGCCCGCGCCAGAGCGTCACCGTCGACGACATGACCTGGTCGCTCGGAACGATCCGGCACCTGGGCCGCACCGTCACACCGTTCGGCGCCCCGCTTCCGGAGGGCACCGTGGTCACGGTGGTGACCGTGCAACGTGACGGCGCCGCGGGACCGCAACTGGGCTGTGGGGGAGTGCTCACCGACGGCCGGCACCGGTGGCGCGGTCAGTCGGTCGCCGAGTTCGGCCTGCGGCCATTGGCAGGCGGGGCCCCGACCTGTACCGCAGCGGGAGCGCTGGAATGGGCGTTCCTGATCCCCGGGGACGTGGTGCCCACCGCCGTCGACGTCACGACGCTCGACGGCTCGATCCTGCTGCGGTTGCAGCTGTAGCCGACGGGATGCGGTGCACGCAGTAGCCGAGCGTCGCCGCCACCAGACAGATCCGCAACGGTTCGACGATGAGGTGCGCGACGAGTTCCAGCGCGGGGGTCCCGAAAAGCCAGAACTGTTGGGACTGCGGGCCGATCAGCCACGCCATCGCGCGCAACAGATAGCCCGACCCCAGCTGGGCACGGTAGAAACTCCCGGCCATGTCCAGCCATGCCAACCCCAGATAGGCCAGCACGTAGCACGACAGCGCGAACACGCCGCCGTGCAACACGATCCGCAGCGAGTCCACGATCGGCTTGAACTTGCCCAGTTGAGACTCCAGGTAGACGCGGACATCACCGCGCCACGCCTCCGGCAGCCGCTGCCACAACGGCTTGACGCGCTGCTGCGCCTGCGCGTGGCGTGACATCAACCGCTGAGCGCGCTCACCGGCGACCCGCTGGACCAGGGCCCGCCAGTCCGGGCTGGCGGCCACCCCGTAGACGATGCCGGCCACCGCCAACCAGACCAGCGGCACCGCGGCGCCACCGAACGCCGTGCGCACCGCCCACATCATGGTGTCCCACGCCGATTCCAGTAGCGAGAAGTGTGCGAAAGCCGCCTCCCGGGTCTGGTTGAACCAGACGACGATCCGGCGTTCGGCAAGCCACCCCGCAGGGTTGAGCACGACGGTCAACCCCTGGTTGGCCGACAGGGTCAACACCAGGAACACCCACAGGGCGTCGACGTAGACCCGGACGGCGATGAACCAGCGGGGCAGCCTCTCGCTGTAGCGCGACAGCACGAACCGCACGACCAGCGCCACACCGATGACGACCCAGGTGGTGGTGCTGACCGGCAGCTGCTCCGGGTGCACCTCGCCGGCCCCGGGTTCGGCGATCGAATCGGCGATCCGGTAGTCCAGCGCCTGAACCTCGAACGCCAGCCAGTCCTCCCGGAACATCTGCCACGCCAGATAGATCGCAAAGAACGGCACGATCACCGCCGCGAAGAGATCCATGCTGCGCAGCGAACGACGTGGCAGATCGGCGATTCCCGGGATCGCGGGCCGCAGGACCAGGAACATCGCCACATACGAACCCAGCCGGGCGATACCGGCCAGCGGCATGATCAACGAGGCCCACAGGTCGTTGTCGTACCCGGCCCACGCGGCCAGTGCGATGGCGCCCTGTCGCCCCAGGAACCCGAGCAGATAACAGGCGGCGAGCTGCGGCCAGTAACGCACGAACAGCGTCAACGGCCGCAGCGCCCAGGTCATTGGCTGTCTTCCGCCAACGCCATCCAGGCCTCTTCCAAGCTCTCCTTCTTTGCCAGCAGGTCGTTGAGTTCGGCGTTGAGCTCGGCGGCCCGCACATGGTCGGCGGCAGCGTGGGCCATCGACTCGTGCAGCGCCGCGATCCGGTCCTCCAGCTTGCCGAGCTGACCCTCGATGCGCGACATCTCCTTACCGGTGCGCCGGTCCCGCGCCGCGGCGGACTCCGTACGTGCCGGTGCGCGGGCGGGCTCGGTCTTGTCGCGGTCCGCCGCGACGCGCTCGGCGAGGTACTGCTCGACCCCGCCGGGCAGTAGATCGCACCGGCCGCCGCCGGTCAGCGCGTAGGTCACGTCGCTGACGCGCTCCAGGAAGTAGCGGTCGTGACTCACCACGATCAGGGTGCCGGGCCAGCCGTCGAGATAGTCCTCGATGACCGTCAGCGTGTCGATGTCCAGATCGTTGGTCGGTTCGTCGAGCAGCAACACGTTGGGCTCGTCGAGCAGCAGCCGCAGGAACTGCAGCCGGCGCCGTTCGCCGCCGGACAGATCCGCGATCCTGGTGGTCAGTTTGTCGCCGACGAACCCGAAGTCCTTCAGCAGGGTGTCGGCGCTGATCTCCCGGCCACCGGCCAGTTCGGTGACCCGGCGCCGGTCCTCCACCGCGTCGAGCACGCGCTGGGACTCGTCGAGTTCCCGGACCGCCTGGCTCAGATAGCCGATCCGCAATGTCACACCACGCTTGACGCGGCCCGCCGTCGGTTCGATCTCACCGAGGAGCAGGCGCAGCACGGTGGTCTTGCCGGTGCCGTTGACGCCGACCAGCCCGATGCGGGCGCCGGGCCCGATCGACCAGTCGACGCCGTCGAGCACGACCTTCGGCGGATCGCCGACCTCGAGCCGCACCCGGTGCAGATCGAACACGTCCTTGCCCAGCCGTGACGTCGCGAAATGTTGCAGGACAAGGGAATCGCGGGGTGGCGGTTCGTTGGCGATCAGATCGTTGGCGGCCTGGATGCGGAACTTCGGCTTGGAGGTGCGGGCCGGCGGGCCGCGCCGCAGCCAGGCAAGTTCCTTGCGCATCAGGTTCTTCCGGCGCGCCTCGACACCGGCCGCCATGCGCATGCGCTCCGCGCGCGCCAACACGTAGGCCGCGTAACCGCCGTCGTAGGAGTCGACGACACCGTCGTGCACCTCCCATGTCTTGGTGCACACCGCGTCGAGGAACCAGCGGTCGTGGCTCACCACGACCAGGGCGCGGGCCGGGCGGCTGGTCAGCTGCTCGGCCAGCCAGCCGATCACCTCCACGTCGAGGTGGTTGGTCGGTTCGTCGAGGATCACCACGTCATGCGGCGCGATCAGCACCTCGGCCAACGCCACCCGGCGCCGCTCACCACCAGACAACGTCGACACCCGCGCGTCGAGATCGACCCCGGCCAGCAGGTTTTCCACGACCGAACGGGTCTGCGCGTCCGCCGCCCACACGTGGTCGGCCTGTCCGCCGACGATCACCGACCGCACCGTGGCGCCGGCGCCGAAATCGTCGGCCTGCCGCAGGTAGCCGACCGACACGCCGGAGGTGTGGGTGACCCGGCCGGAGTCGGGGTCCTGCGAGCCGGTCAGGATCTTCAGAAGAGTCGACTTGCCGTCGCCGTTGCGGCCGACGACTCCGATCGCATCACCCTCCTCGACGCCCAGGCTGACGCCGTCGAGCAACGTGCGCGTGCCATAGGAGACGGTCGCGCGTTCGAGGTTTATGAGGTTTGCCATCAGCGCCTGATGATAGGCGGGCCCTGTGCCATGATGTCGACGGCAGGTGGGGCGACGACGGGCAAGGGAGCACACGTTGGTGGACCTCTCGGCGATTACCGGACCGGTCGGCCGATTGGTGGCCACCGCGCAGAACGGTCTCGAGGTGCTGCGCTACGGGGGTCTGGAGACCGGTGCCGTGCCTTCGCCGTTCCAGATCATCGAGAGCGTCCCGATGTACCGGCTGCGCCGCTACTTCCCGCCGGACAGCCGGCCGGGCGCCAAGCCCGCCGGTCCGCCCGTGCTGATGGTGCACCCGATGATGATGTCCGCCGACATGTGGGACGTCACCCGCGAGGAGGGCGCCGTCGGCATCCTGCATCGCGCCGGCATCGACCCGTGGGTCATCGACTTCGGCTCACCGGACAAGGTCGAGGGCGGCATGCAGCGCACCCTCGCCGACCACATCGTGGCGCTGAGCGAAGCCATCGACACGGTCAAGACGGTCACCGGTCGCGACATCCATCTGGCCGGCTACTCGCAGGGCGGCATGTTCGCCTACCAGACGGCAGCCCACCGCCGGACCAAGGACATCGCCAGCATCGTGGCATTCGGGTCACCGGTCGACACGCTGGCCGCGCTCCCGATGAACCTGCCGCCGAACCTGGCGCCGCTGGCCGCCGACTTCATGGCCGACCACGTGTTCAGCCGCATCGACATCCCGGGATGGCTGGCCCGCACCGGCTTTCAGATGCTCGACCCGATCAAGACCGCGCAGTCCCGTATCGAGTTCCTGCGCCAGCTGCACGACCGGGAGGCGCTGCTGCCCCGCGAACAGCAGCGCAAGTTCCTGGCCTCCGACGGCTGGATCGCCTGGTCAGGTCCCGCGATCTCCGAACTGCTCAAGCAGTTCATCGCCCACAACCGGATGATGACCGGCGGCTTCTCCGTGCACGGCGATCTGGTGACGCTGTCGGACATCGACTGCCCGGTGCTCGCGGTGATCGGCGAGGTCGATGACATCGGACAGCCGGCGTCGGTGCGCGGCATCAAGCGTGCCGCCCCGAAGGCCGATGTCTACGAGTTCCTTATCCGGGCAGGACATTTCGGTCTCGTGGTGGGATCCAAGGCCTCGAGTCAGACCTGGCCGGCGGTGGCCGACTGGGTGCGTTGGCTCGACAGCGGCGGCGAGATGCCCGACGGTGTGGCACCGATGGCGACGCCCAGCGCGGTCAGCGAGAGCGGTGTGTCGCTGACGTCACGCCTGGCTCACAGCACCGCCGCGGCCACCGAGATGGCGTTCACCCTGGCGCGTTCGGCCGCCGACGCGCTGGTGGCCGCGAACCGCTCGGCGCGCACCCTGGCGGTGGAGACCGCGCGCACGTTGCCGCGTCTGGCGCGGCTCGGTCAGGTCAACGACCACACCCGAATCTCGCTCGGCCGCATCATGAGTGAGCAGGCACGGGATTTCCCGCAGGGGGAGGCGCTGCTGTTCGACGGCCGGGTGCACACCTACGAGGCCGTCGACCGCCGCATCAACAACGTCGTGCGCGGTCTCATCGACGTCGGGGTCCGGCAGGGCGCCCGGGTCGGCGTGCTGATGGAGACCCGGCCCAGTGCGCTGGTCGCGATCGCCGCGCTGTCCCGACTGGGCGCCGTGGCGGTGCTGTTGCCTCCCGACGCCGACCTCGCGGCCGCGGCCCAGCTGGGGGCGGTCACCGAGATCATCGCCGACCCCAGCAATCTGGACACCGCCCGAGAACTGGACAGGCGGGTGCTCGTGCTCGGCGGTGGCGAGTCGCGTGACCTGCACATCTCCGACGACGCCGATGTCATCGACATGGAGAAGATCGACCCCGACCGGGTGGAACTGCCCGGCTGGTACCGGCCGAACCCCGGATTGGCGCGCGATCTGGCGTTCGTGGCCTTCAACACCATCAGCGGCGAGCTGGTGGCCCGTCAGATCACCAACTACCGGTGGGCGCTGTCGGCGTTCGGCACCGCATCGGCGGCCAACCTGGGGCGCAGCGACACGGTGTACTGCCTGACGCCCCTGCATCACCAGTCCGGTCTGCTGGTCAGCCTGGGCGGCGCGGTGGTCGGTGGCGCGCGCATCGCGCTGTCGCGGGAGCTGCGGCCGGACCGTTTCGTGCAGGAGATCCGCCAGTACGGCGTCACCGTCGTGTCCTACACCTGGGCCATGCTGCGCGAGATCATCGACGACCCGGCGTTCTCGCTGACCGGCAACCACCCGGTGCGGCTGTTCATCGGCGCCGGTATGCCGGCGGGCCTGTGGAAGCGGGTCATCGAGGTCTTCGAGCCCGCCAACGTGGTGGAGTTCTTCGCCACCACCGACGGGCAGGCCGTGCTGGCCAACGTCGCCGGCGCCAAGATCGGCAGCAAGGGTCGGCCGCTGCCCGGCGGCGGGGAGATCGCGCTGGCGGCCTACGACCCTTACGAGGACCTCATCCTCGAGGACGAACAGGGCTTCGTCCGCCGCGCCGACACCAACGAGATCGGTGTCCTGCTGGCCCGTCCACGGGGTCCCGTCGACCCCTTGGCGTCGGTCAAGCGCGGCGTCTTCGCGCCCGCCGACACCTGGGTGTCGACGGAGTACCTGTTCCGCCGCGACGAGGACGGCGACTACTGGCTGGTGGACAACCGCGCCGCGGTGATCCACACCGAGCGCGGCCCGGTGTTCGCGGCCGCCGTCAACGACGCCGTCGGACGCCTCGGGGCGGTCGACATGGCCGTGACCTACGGACTCAAGGCGGGCGGCGGGTGCGTCGCGGTGACCGCGCTGGCGCTGCGTCCCGGCGGCAGCGTGCCGTCCGCCGACCTGACCGAAGCGTTGGCCGATCTGCCGGTGGGCGAAGCCCCCGACCTGGTCCACGTCGTCTCCGTCATGGATCTGACCGCCACCTACCGGCCACTGGCGGGACCGCTGCAGGAGCAGGGCCTGCCCAAGCCCTCGCGTAACGCCTGGTACCGCGACCCCGATAGCAATCGGTACAAGCGCCTGACAGGAGCCGCTCGCAACGGGATCGCCGGCGATCGGCCATAGTGCCGCCGGCACGGTGCGCTGTTAGGCTCGCGCTGTCGACGAGGAGGGGTTGATGTCAACTCAGAGCAGGCGCCGCACCGCGGCAGCCGCAGTAGCTGCCGCCGCTATCGCGGGAGCTCTGTCGGCGCCGTCTGCGCTCGCTCAGCCGGCCGCGCCGACGCAGCCGGTGCAGCCGACTCCGGCGCAGACAGCACCCTCGGGTCAGGCGTCGGGTCAGGCTGATGCCCCGCGCCGGGTCAACGTCGACCAGCTGTTGATGAAGATCTCGCAGGAGTACCAGAGCGGCTCCAGCGGTGGCCAGGTCTCCAAGCTCATCGACCAGGCGATGACCCTGCGCATGCGCGGGTTCCGTCCCTCGATGGCCAACGGCCAGGCGCTGGCCGCCGCCCTCGACAAGCGCCCGAACCAGACCCCGCTGATCGAAGCCCTGAAGGCCACGGTCGCCTACCAGCGCAAACTGCAGATGCAGACCGCCAACGCCCCGGCGCAGCAGCCCGGCCCGCAGGGGCCGGTCGGCCCGCAGACCCCCGGTGCGCCGGCCGCGCCCGGCTGGGTTCCGGACAGCCCGATGCAGCAGGACTCGCAGATCTTCCCGATGCCGGGCCGCAGTTGAGCGGCACCAAGCTCGACGAGAGCCTGCTGAGCATCCTGGTCTGCCCGCAGGATCGCGGGCCGCTGCTCTACGTCGACGACTGCTTGTACAACCCGCGGTTGCACCGCAAGTACCGCATCGAGGACGGCATCCCGGTTCTCCTGGTAGATGAGGCCGTCACCGTCGACGACGACGAGCACCGCCGGCTGGTCGCCGCGGCGGACGGCGCCTGACCGGTCCTGTGCCGAGCGGTGCGGCCACCGGCGCCGACGCCCTCGAGGTCGACCCGCTCACCGCGGCGCGACTGCTGCTCGGCTCCACCCTGATCGGACGCGAGGTCCAGGCGACGATCGTCGAGGTCGAGGCCTACGGCGGCCCGCCCGACGGCCCCTGGCCGGACGCCGCGGCGCATTCCTACCGCGGACCCGGACTGCGCAACGCGGTGATGTTCGGCCCGCCCGGGCGGCTCTACACCTACCGCAGCCACGGCATCCACGTCTGCGCGAATGTGTCATGCGCCACCGACGGGATCGCCGCGGCCGTGCTGCTGCGTGCCGCGGTCATCGAGCGCGGTGTCGACGTCGCCCACCGGCGGCGCGGTGAACACGTCCGGGAGGTCGCGCTTGCGCGTGGTCCCGGCAATCTCTGCTCCGCGCTCGGAATCACGATGGACGACAACGGAACCGACGTCTTCGACCCGCGTTCACCCGTCCGGCTGGCGCTCAACGAACTCACCGTGGGGGAGGCCGGCCCCCGGGTGGGGGTCAGCAAGGGCGCCGACCGCCCGTGGCGGCTGTGGCTGCCCGGTCATCCGGAAGTGTCGGCCTACCGGCGCAGTCCCCGGGCACCGGCTCCCGGGCTCAGCGACTGATGCGGGAAGATCGACGGTGTGGGCAGTGACATCCTCCGGGACATTCTCGACGATCTGGAGTGGCGCGGGCTGATCGCCCAATCCACTGACCGTGACGCACTCGGAGAGGCCTTGGCCGGCGGTCCGGTGACCGTCTACTCCGGATTCGACCCGACCGCGCCGAGTCTGCACGCCGGTCACCTGATCCCGTTGCTGACGCTGCGACGCTTCCAGCAGGCCGGACACCGTCCGATCGTGCTGGCCGGCGGGGCGACCGGCATGATCGGTGATCCCCGGGAGGTCGGTGAGCGGACACTGCAGACCGAGGACACGGTCGCCGAGTGGGCGGAACGGATCCGTGGGCAGCTCGAGCGGTTCGTCGACTTCGACGGGTCGCCGACGTCGGCGGTGATCGCGAACAACCTGTCCTGGACCGCGGAGCTGTCGGCGATCGAGTTCCTGCGCGACGTCGGCAAGCACTTCTCGGTCAACGTCATGCTCGACCGGGACACCGTGCGACGCCGCCTCGACGGCGAGGGCATCTCGTACACCGAGTTCAGCTACATGCTGTTGCAGGCCAACGACTACGTCGAACTGCACCAGCGGCACGGCTGCACGCTGCAGGTAGGCGGGTCCGATCAGTGGGGCAACATCATCGCCGGTGTCCGGCTGGTACGGCAGAAGTGCGGCGCGACGGTGCACGCGTTGACGACTCCGCTGGTCACCGACTCGGAGGGCCGCAAGTTCGGCAAGTCCACCGGCGGCGGAAGTCTGTGGCTCGACCCCGAGATGACCAGCCCGTACGCCTGGTACCAGTACTTCATCAACACCGCGGACGCGGACGTGATCCGCTATCTGCGCTGGTTCACCTTCCTGGACGCCGCGGAACTCGGCGAGCTGGAGACGGCGACCGCTGAGCGCCCGCACGAACGCGCGGCGCAGCGGCGCCTGGCCCGGGAACTGACGACTCTGGTGCACGGCGAGGCGGCGACCGCGTCGGTGGAACACGCCAGCCAGGCGTTGTTCGGACGCGGAGAACTGGACAAACTCGACGAGCCCACGCTGGCGGCGGCCTTACGCGAGGCGTCGGTGGCCGAGCTGCGGCCCGGCGGACCCGACTCGATCATCGACCTGTTGGTGGCCAGTGGGCTGTCGGCGAGCAAGGGCGCGGCGCGGCGGACCCTCGCCGAGGGTGGCGTGTCGGTGAACAACGTGAAGATCACTTCCGACGAGTGGGTCCCGGGCGACGGCGACTTCCTGCACGGCAAGTGGCTGGTGCTGCGGCGCGGCAAGCGCAACATCGCCGGCGTCGAGCGCATGGGGTGACGGGTCGGTGCCGCGTAGGAGCCACGCTGGATTGGTACGGCCGTCAGAAAACGTCGCCAAAATGCCCTCCTAGCAGGCGATTTGACTCGGAGTTTCCAAGGACGTAACTTATTCCACGTCGCCGCGACACGGGCCCAGCCCGGAGAGCGCGGCAGACTCCCAGAGGGAAATCCACTTAGGTGGGTTCCTGATTGTCCGCAAGACCCGCAGCGGCTTAATTGCCGCGGTTGGTTGCGCGGCCGAGCGGGTGTGTTGTTTGAGAACTCAATAGTGTGTTTGGTGGTTTTTGTTTGTTGTTTTTTGTCCGCCTCTTTTTCCCGTTTAGGGGTGGATGTTTTTTGATGCCAGTTTTGGTGTCTTT
>JBNMQW010000029.1:0-46107 GCA_050205485.1 Mycolicibacterium vaccae
CAGCCCACCCGCCCCGAACCCTCGCGCCTCCTCGTCCCCGACTTGTCCCGCGACCGCGCGCGTCTGTCCGCCGACACGCCGCCCGCGACGGGCATTTTGCGCGCGCTCGTCGCGCCGCAGCGGGACCGTGCCAGAATCGCCGACGTGCGTATCGGGATGACGATGCCGGTGATGGAACCCGACCTGGACCGCGCGACCCTGAGATCCTGGGCGCGGACGATCGACGAGGGACCGTTCTCCTCGCTGTGCTGGGGCGAGCGCATGGCATTCGACAACCCGGAGAGCCTGACGCTGCTCGGCGCGCTGGGCGCCTGGACCGAGCGGGTGCGCCTGGTGACCACCGTCGTGATCCCGCAGCTGCACGACCCCGTCATGCTCGCCAAAGCACTGGCCACCGGCGACGTCCTCAGCGACGGCAGGCTGACCGTCGGCCTGGGGGTGGGTGGCCGCCATGAGGACTACCGCGCCGCCGGCGCCGACCCGGCCACCCAGACCATGCGCCAGATGGCCGACCGCGTGGCCGTGATGAAACGCGTGTGGGCGGGGGAGAAGGTCACCGACTCCACGCTGCCCGTCGGTCCGCCGCCCGTGCAGCCCGGCGGACCGCCGTTGCTGGTCGGCACGATGGGCCCGAAAACGGTGCGCAGCGCGGCCCCCTGGGCCGAAGGGCTGGCCGGCACCACCCTCGATCTGGACGTGGTCAAGCAGGACGAGCTGTTCGACGTCGCGCGCGACGCCTGGCGCGACGAGGGGAAGGACCGGCCGTATCTGGCGACGTCGTTCTGGTTCGCGCTCGGCGACGGCGAGCGCCCACGTGAGCAGGTGCGCCGCCACCTGCTGCGCTACATGAACTGGATTCCCGCCGACATCGTCGAGGCGATGGCCCCGAGCACCGGCTGGGCCGGCACCGCCGACGAGCTGCGCGCGGTACTGGAGAAATTCGCCGCCATCGGCACCGACGAGATCCATCTGATCCCGACGAGCGCGGATGTCGACCAGGTCCGTCAGGTCGCCGAGGTGGTTTCCGACCTCGCGTGACGCGCGTCGATGGCAGGCTCGCACACATGGGTTCCGCTGACGCACTGCCGCCGATCGTGTCTCGCGCCGAATGGGAGAAGGCGCGTGCCGACCTGCTCGTCCGGGAGAAGGAGCTGACCCGGCTCAAGGACGCGGTCAGCGCTGCGCGGCGCCGTCTGCCGATGGTGCAGATCGACACGCCCTACGCGTTCGACACCGAGTCCGGGCCGCTGTCGATGCTGGACCTGTTCGACGGCCGTCGTCAGCTGATCGTGGCGCACTTCATGTTCGCGCCCGACTGGGACGAGGGCTGCACGGGCTGTTCGATGATGGCCGACCACATCGGACCGCTGTCGCATCTGCACGCCAAAGACACGTCGCTGGTTCTGGTTTCGCGTGCGCCGGTCGGAAAGCTGGTGGCGTTCAAGGACCGGATGGGCTGGGACCTGCCCTGGGTGTCGTCGGGCCGCAGCACCTTCAACGAGGACTTCCACGCCACCGTCGACGGCGAGGAACACCACTCGATCAGCGTGTTCCTGCGTGACGGCGACCGCGTGTTCCACACCTGGCAGACGTTCGGCCGCGGGGAGGAGCCCTTCATGGTCGTGTTCGACCTGCTCGACCTGACCCCCTACGGACGCCAGGAAACCTGGGAGGACTCACCGCCCGGATGGCCGCAACAGCCGCCGTACGCATGGATGCGGCTACACGACGTTTACGACCGGACTACTTGAGCCATTTCCACGGCTTGTCCCAGTGCCCCGGCGGGACACCGACCCACTGGCCGATGTGGCCGGGCGGGACGCCGACGATGTGCCCGACGTGACCCGGGGGAGGCGGCGGTACGGGGTGCCACCAGTGCGGGTCGGCGGCGGCGCTGCCGGCGCCGAACGCCGTCGCTCCTGCTCCGAGGCTGCCCGCCAGCAATGCGGCGGCGACCGTTTTCTTGATTTGCATCGTGCGCTCCTGCCTGTCGGATGCTCGTTGCAAGCTCTTTTCGGTCTATCGCATTCCCGGAGCGGAGCGTTAACCGCCCAGGGTCAGACGGTGACGACCTCGTAGTCCCCGAGCGCGCCGACCAGCGTGTGCAGCTGGTCCTGCGAGGACCCGAGCGTGTGCTCGATGGCCGTGAGCCGGGCCGCATAGTGGCTGATGGGGTACTCGGCGGTGACGCCGATGCCGCCGTGCAGCTGGATGGATTCCTGACTGATGTGGCGTCCCGACCGGCCGATCTGCAGCTTCGCCCGTGCCGCGATGACCGGATCGAGGTTGTCATCGGCGATCGACATCGCCGCATAGAACGTCATGCTGCGAGCCAGCTCGAGTGAGACGTACATGTCGGCGGCCCGCTGGGTCAGGGTCTGGAACTTGCTCAGCGTGACACCGAACTGCTTGCGCTGCGTCAGGTACTCGGTGGTCAGGCGCACGGATTCCTCCATCGCACCGAGCGCCTCGGCGCACAGTGCCGAGGAGATGCGGACCAGCGCCCGGCTGATCGCGTCCGACGCGTCGGTCGCGGCGCCGAGCGGCTGCGCGGGCACGGCGTCGAAATCGATCTGCGCACCCCGCAGCCCGTCGAACGTGCGGTACGGCTGACGGCGCGCCGCGGCGGCCTCGACCAGGAACAGGCCGGTACCGCCGTCGGGCAGCGCCGCGCTCACCACGAGGGTGTCGGCGGCGTCGCCGGCCAGCACCGGGTTCTTGGTGCCGCTGATCGTCCAGGAATCACCCTGCTGCGTCGCGGTGGTGGTGACAGCGGCAGACGGCCCGCGGCTGCCCGGCTCGAAGTGGGCGAACGCCAGCAGATGCTGTCCCGCGGCCACGTCGTCGAGCACAGCCTTCTGCTCGTCGGTGCCGACCTCGGCGATCAGCGAGCCCGGGCCGAGCGCGGCGTGCACCACCGGCTCGGGCGCCAGACGCCGGCCGACCTCGGTCATCGCGACCATCACCTCGATCTGACCGCCGGCGTCCTCCTCGAAACCGAGGCCCAGCAGTCCGATCTCGGCCAGCTGGTTCCACACGTCGCGGCTCCACCCGGTGTCGGAGTCGATGACCTCGAGCCGACGCTCGATGGTGTAGGTGCGCGACAGCACATCGCGGGTGGTGTCGCGGAGCAGGACCTGCTCTTCACTGAGTTGAAAGTCCATGGCTTACCTCACAGTCCCAGAATCGTCGACGCGATGATGGTGCGCTGCACCTCGTTGCTGCCGCCGTAGATCGACGTCTTGCGGTAGTTCAGGTAGTGCGGCGCGCTGTGCTGCGCCCATTCCGGCGAGGCGATGCCATCGCCCGCGCCGAACGGCAGCGCGTCGAGACCGGCGACCTCGACCGCCAGTTCGGTGGTCAGCTGCTGCAGTTCGGTGGCGCGCAGCTTCAGCACCGAGGAAGCCGGGTTGGGCTTGCCCTTCGACGAGCCGGAGACGACCCGCATCTGGGTCAGTTCCAGTGCGACGACGTCGTTTTCCAGCTCGGCGAGCCGGGCCGCGAACAGCGGGTCGTCGAGCAGTCCGCTCTTCTTCGCGCGGGCCTTGATGTCGGAGAGCTTGACCTTGGTGCGACCGATCTGGGTGATGCCGGTGCGCTCGTTGCCGAGCAGGAACTTCGCGTAGGCCCAGCCCTGGTTCTCCTCGCCGACCAGCTGATCGGCGGGGACGCGGACGTCTTCGAAGAACACCTCGTTGACCTCGTAGCTGCCGTCGATCAGCTTGATCGGGCGCAGCGTGATGCCGGGGGTCTTCATGTCGATGAGCAAAAACGAGATGCCGGCCTGCCGCTTGGGGGCGTTGGGGTCGGTCCGTACCAGGCAGAAGATCCAGTCCGCGTACTGCCCGAGAGTGGTCCAGGTCTTCTGTCCGTTGACGACGTAGCTGTCGCCGTCCCGGATCGCGGTGGTGCGCAGGGACGCCAGGTCCGAGCCGGCTTCGGGCTCAGAGAAGCCCTGGGCCCACCAGATGTCCAGCGCGGCGGTCGGCGGCAGGAACCGCTCCTTGATCTCCTGGGAACCGAACTCGGCGATCACCGGGCCGACCATCTTGGCGTTGAACGTCAGCGGCTCGGGCACGCTGGCCAGCTGCATCTCGTCGAGCCAGATCTGATGCTGGGTCTGCGTCCAGTCTTTGCCGCCCCACTCGACCGGCCAGTTGGGGACCGCCAGCCCGTGATCGTTGAGGATCTTGTGGGTGGTGATGATGTCTTGGTGGTTGAGTTCCGTCGCGTGACGGGACCGCTCGCGGACCTCCGCGGGGATCTTCGTCCTGTAGAAGGTACGAAGCTCGTCGCGAAACGCGGCTTCCTCGGGTGTCAGCGCCAGCTGCATGGCGGCCTCCTGCTCCGTCGTTGGACCTCACAAAAGACTAACCACCTGGTTGGTCGGCCCGTTCTCGGGGCGGGAATTCAGCGGATCGGGCGCAGTACCACCACACCGGGGACGGTCTCGAGGTAGTCGCCGAGCGGGGTGTCGACCACCTTCATCTGCGACGGAAGCGACGACGCGTTCCGGAACACCGGCCCGTCCGGGGTGGCGACGAAGATGCCGACGTGGGTGACGTCGAGGCCGCCGTCTTCGGCGTAGGCGCCCAGGTAATCCCCGGTGCGCAGACCGCTGACGACGTCGTCGTCGACCAGCCCGCTGGGGATGTACGCGACCTCGCGCGGCACCACGGGCACACCCGGCAGGTACACCCCGCCGGAGTCCTTCTGGTTCAGCGCCTTCGACGTGCGCACCGCGTTGTCGCTGACGCGGGTCGTGACGTCGGTGGCCACCGTGGGCGCCGAGGCGGCCCAGTCGGTGAAGAAGTGTTTGCGGTCGACGAAGGAGACCTCGCCGTTGCGGTAGCGCACATCGGTGAGCGCGGACAGGAACGAGTCGCGGTCGTCGGCGCGTTTGAGCGCTTCGACGTAGTCGGCGTAGGTGAAGCAGTCGACCTGCTGCAGGTCGACGACGAGCTCTTCAGGCACGGTCGCCGAACCGATGAGGGTGTTCGCGCCGTACGGGGTGCCGAGGAATTCCGCGGAGATCGCATCGGCGCCCGTGGCGTCGGCGGCGAGCATCGACTCGAGGATCTCCTCGCTGCCGGCGGAGATGCTGACCGCCGGCGCCGCGTGCGCGGACAGCGGCGTCACAGCGGCCGTCACGAGGGCTGCGACGAACGCCACGAACAGGCGACGACGGGTCATCGACCGGCTCCTTTCTGCCGCCCCGACACTCCCGGCCACTGTACGGAGGTGGGCAGACGGGCCGGAAGTCGTCACACTGGTTTCGAAGTACCTGGGGAGGGATCACGCTGAGCTTCACCCGCGCGCTGACCGCGGCATTTCTGATCACATTCATGCTGGTGGCCGGTTGTACGGCGGCGCCTCCGCGCGAGCAGGCCCCGCCCGGCACCGCGCCGCCGGCCGCCGCACCGCAGACGACGACGGCACCTCCGCCCCCGCATGTGACGCCACCGTGGGCGCAGCCGCGGCTGGCGGCCGACCCGGCCCGGCTGGTCGACGACCTCGTCGCCGACGAGGGCGTCCTGGCCGATCCGGCCGCGACCGAGGAGTGGGTGACCGCGGCGGCCCGCCGCCAGCAGGCCGCCTACCGCGTGCTGGCCCGGCACCCCGAATGGGACGTCGTCGCCCACGGACGGATCCCGCCGCCGCTGCGCGAGGTCTACGACCGCAACGTCGACGCGCGGCGCCAACTCGAGGCCATGAGCACCGGACGCGGCAAGCCGACGCTGCCCGCCTGGGACGTCGCCCCGCCGACGCCGTTGCCCGAACTGCAGGCGCTGTACCAGGAGGCCGAGCGAGCGTCCGGGGTCGGCTGGAACTACCTGGCGGCGATCAACTTCGTGGAGACGGCGTTCGGCCGGATCCGCGGTGTCAGCACGGCGGGCGCGCAGGGGCCGATGCAGTTCCTGCCGTCGACGTTCGCCCTGTACGGCCAGGGCGACATCTGGTCGCCGCGAGACAGCATCCTGGCGGCCGGCCGGTTCCTCGCCGCGCACGGCTTCGCCCGGGATCGGGACGCGGCGATCTACCGCTACAACAACTCGCGCCGGTACGTGAACGCGGTCAACCAGTACGCCGCGCTGATCGCGGCGCACCCCGCCGCGTTCGAGTCCTTCCACCGCTGGGACGTCTACTACCGGACCGCCGCCGGCGACGTCGTGCTGCCCGTCGGCTACCGCGCCGAGGCCCCCATCCCGGTCGAGGAGTACGTGGCCCGCCACCCGCAGTGACCGGGGGTGGTTGCACCCGCACCGCAGAGCCGGAAGCATCGGTGGATGACGCGGGAACGCCAAGTCGCAGCCCAGCAGGCGACCGAGCACGCCGAGTTCAGAGGACTGGCCCACGCCCGCGACCGCGCGGAGATCCTCGCGGCGTTGCGCACCACCGCGGCGGGGCTGGATTCCGCGGACGCGGCGGCCCGACTCGCCGAGACCGGGCCGAACCGGCTGCCCGTACCTCCGCACCGGTCTCCGCTGGTGCGATTCCTCGCCCAGTTCAACAACGTCCTGATCTACATCCTCATCGCCGCCGCGGTGCTCAAGGCGATCCTGGGCGACTGGATCGACGCCGCGGTCATCGGCGCGGTCGCGATCATCAACAGCGTCGTCGGCTACCTGCAGGAAGGCAAAGCCGAGAAGGCGCTCGACAGCATCCGCCAGATGCTGTCGGTGTCGGCGCGCGTGCTGCGCGACGGCGAGTGGACGAACCTCGACGCCGAGACGCTGGTGCCCGGCGACGTGGTGCGGATCGGTTCGGGCGACCGCATCCCCGCCGACCTGCGGTTGCTGGAGGTCAACAACCTCCAGGTCGAGGAATCGGCGCTGACCGGCGAATCGCTGCCCGCGGTCAAGAGCGTCACGCAGGTCGAGGCGGACGCCGGCCTCGGCGACCGCACGTCGATGGTCTACTCGGGCACGATCGTGGCGGTCGGCACCGGAGTCGGGGTGGTGACCGCGACGGGCACCGCCACCGAGATCGGCCGCATCCAGACGATGATCTCCGAGGTCGAGGGCATCGACACGCCGCTGACCCGCAAGCTGGAGCAGTTCGGTCGCCAGCTGTCGGTGCTCATCCTGGGGATGGCGGCGGTGATGTTGGTGATCGGCCGGGTCATCCACCAGTTCTCCGTCGAGGAGCTGATCTCGGCGGCGATCGGCTTCGCGGTGGCCGCCATACCTGAAGGCCTGCCGGCGGTGGTGACGATCACGCTGGCGCTGGGCGTGCAGCAGATGGCTCGCCGCAACGCGATCACCCGCAAGCTGCCCGCCGTCGAGGCGCTCGGCTCGGTCAGCGTGATCTGCTCGGACAAGACCGGCACCCTGACCCAGAACGAGATGACGGTGCGCACCGTCGTCACCGCGCGGCACCAGTACAGCGTCACCGGCACGGGATACACCCCGCACGGGGACATCGAACTCGACGGTGTCGCAGTCGGTTTGGCCGAGCATCCGGACCTGAGCGGACTGGTCGAGGCGATGGCGCTGTGCAACGACTCCCGTCTCACCGACAACGACGGCACCTGGCGGGTGGTCGGTGAACCGACCGAGGGTGCGCTGCGGGCACTGGCACGCAAGGCCGGGGTGGACTCGCCGATGCGCCGCCACGCGGTGATCCCGTTCGAGTCGGCCAACAAGTTCATGGTCACCCTCGACGAGGATCCCGACGGGCGGCGGTGGCTGCACGTCAAAGGGGCGCCGGACCGCCTGCTGGACCGGTCGGGGGCGCAGTTGCGCGGCGGTGTGCCCCAACCCCTGGACCGCGACTTCTGGGAGGCGCGCATCGACGAACTCGGCGACCGCGGGCTGCGGGTGCTGGCCGCGGCCCGGGTGCCCGCCGACGACGTGGAGGACGTCGGTATCGAAGACGTCGCCGCTGGACTGGAGTTCCTCGGCATCGTCGGGATCGTCGACCCGCCCCGCCCAGAGGCCATCGAGGCGATCGCGAACTGCCACAGCGCCGGAATCCAGGTCAAGATGATCACCGGCGACCACGTGGGCACCGCCAAGGCCATTGCCCGGGAGATGGGCATCGTCGACGGCGAGCCGATGGCGCTGACCGGCGCCGATCTGCAGTCGATGAGCCAGCCGCGGCTGCGCGAGGTGGTCGACAAAGTAGACGTCTTCGCGCGGACCAGCCCCGAACACAAGCTGCGCATCGTCAGCGCGCTGCAGGCCGAGGGCGAGGTGGTCGCGATGACCGGCGACGGCGTCAACGATGCGCCCGCGTTGACCCGCGCCGACATCGGTGTCGCGATGGGCGTCAAAGGCACCGAGGCCACCAAGGAAGCCGCCGGCATCGTGTTGGCCGACGACAACTTCGCCACCATCGAGAAGGCCGTCGAAGAGGGGCGGCGGATCTTCGACAACATCCGCAAGTCGATGTTGTTCCTGTTGCCCAGCAACGGTTCCCAGTCCGCGGTGATCCTGGTGGCCATCCTGTTCGGCTTCGCGCTGCCGATCCAGCCCGTGCAGATCCTGTGGGTGAACCTGGTGACCGGGGTGACGTTGGTGCTGGCGCTGGTGTTCGAGAAAGCCGAGGACGGGCTGATGGACCGGCCGCCGCGACCGCCCGGGCAGTCCGTCGTGCGGCTGGTCGACGTCTCGATGATCGCGTTGGTGTCGTTTCTGGTTGCGGGTGCGGCACTGGCGATCTACTTCTTGGCGCTGTCCCAGGACTACCCGATGGCGGTGGCGCAGACCGCGGCGGTGAACATGCTCGCGATGGGACAGCTGGCGTACCTGCTCAACTGCCGGTTCGTGACGAAGTCGAGTCTGACGCTGGATGTGCTTCGCGGCAATCCGTGGGTGTGGCGGATGGCCGCGGCACTACTGGTGCTGCAGCTGATGTTCATGTACCTGCCCTTCATGAACACCTGGTTCCACTCGGCGCCCATCACGCTGCTGGATTGGGGTGTCGCGCTGGGCTTCTCGGTGCTGATCTTCCTGATCGTCGAGGCCGCCAAGGCGATCGGGTTGCGGATGGGCTTCTGAGGCCGAAGAGCCTTCCCGGGCGGTGCGGCGCGGTTAGACTCCGCTGCGATGACCGACAGCGGCTGGCAGACGTTCGTGGACGGGCTACGCGCGGCCGGCGAGAACATGACGAGCGCGACCGCCGCGCTGGACGAGGTGGACCGCGCCGACGGTCAGCGTGCCCTGGTGCGCGCGGTCAACAACCTGATGGGCCGGCTCGAGACCGACCCCGACCGCCCGGAACTGGTGCCGTTCAACGGCCGTCGGCAGAAGTTCTTCATGGACAACCCGGATTACCGGTACTGGATCACCGACATCCGCGATGACCGTAGCTATCGAATCACCGGCAACATCGGCGAATCGGTGTACCAGTCTGTCACGGTGTACAGCGGAACCGGGGTCGCCGACGCCGCTGCCGTGGCGCGCCTCGACAGCGACAGCATGAGCGTCGACGACGCCGGGAACTTCACGATCACGCTCTCGCCCAGGGATTCTGGGCTGCGGTTGCCGTCGGGATCGTCATCGGTGTGGGTGCGCTATGTCCACCGCGGGCCGGATCCCGGAGACCCGGGCTGGTGCCGCATCGAGGTCGTCGGCGACGATCCGGGACCGGACGTGGGCGCGTCGGGCGACCTCGAGCGCGCGCTGAAGCGGGTCGGTCGGACGGTCGCGGCGCTGCCCCAGGTTCTCGAGTTCGCCGTCGCCGAGGACGTCGCGGCGCCCAACGCGGCGCGGCACTGGTCGGCGATGGCCGGGGGAGCGGCGTTCACCGAGCCGGGGATCCACTACGTCCGCGGCGCGTGGTCGCTCGGTGACGACGAGGCGCTGATTCTCGAGGGCCTCCCGCCGGCCTGTCGGCACTGGAACATCGTGCTGTACAACCGGTTCCTGAACTCTCTGGACCATCGGCACCGGACGGTGTCGCGCACGGACGCATCGAGCACGCTGACCGACGGCGGATACCGGTTCGCGCTGGCCGCCCGCGACCCCGGGCTGGCCGGATACGACTGGCTCGACACCGAGGGCCGACGCTTCGGGGTGTTCGTGATGCGGTTCCTGCACGCCGACGTGCCGCCGGAGCTTCCGGTGGCACGTCGGGTGCGGATCGGCGAGCTGCGATGAGCTGGCAGATGCCGCCGCGCAGCGCCACCGCGCGGCAGATCTATGCCGAGGCCGAGAAGGACCGCGCAGAGAACCCGCAGCGCTACCGGTTCGATGCCGACCGCGTCGTCGAGCGGGCGACGCGGCGCAGCGAGTTCACGACCGACGATTTCGCCGACGGCTGGCGCTCCGGGCTGCAGGCGTTCCTGGGTTCGGCCGAACAGGACGGTCGGCTCAACGCGGTCGGCGCCAGGATGGCGCAGCAGTCGGCCACCGGACGGCTGATCGCCGGCGCCCGAATCGCGCGCTGCCACAAGGATCGTCCCGACCTCGGCGCCGTCGCGATGGCACCGCCGATCGTCATCATCGGCGGCTGGCGCACCGGCACGACGTTCCTGTTCCGGCTTCTCGGCAGCGATCCCCGGTTGCACGCCCCGCTGCCCGCAGAGCTGGTGTCGCCGTGGCGCTTCACCGAGCCCGACCATCCGCCCGCCGCCGAGATCAGCGCGACGGCAAGTCAGCTGCTGCACACTCTGAACCCCGACATGGCCGTGGTGCATCCCTCGGGGCCGGCACTGCCCGAGGAATGCGTGCTCGGCATGGGCACCGACCTGCGCAACTGGGGCTTCACGTCGATGATGCGGCTGCCGTCCTACGCCGAATGGCTTGCCGGACAGGACCTGTCCGGCACCTACGCGCGCTACCGGGCCGGTCTGCAGTTACTTGCTGCCGGCGATCCGCGCCGCTTCGTGCTGAAAGCCCCGGCCCACACCGCTGAACTCGACCATCTGATCGAGACGTTCCCGGGTCTGACCGTGGTGCAGATCCACCGCGACATCGTGTCGACGCTGACGTCGGGGGCGAGCCTGTTCGCGGTGTACCGCGCCACCTACAGCGACGAGGTCGATCCGATCGAGGTGGCACGCCAGCAGGTGGGCCAGAGCGAGCTGTGGTTCCGGCGCGCGGTCGCGGTGCGCCGCGAGGTCCCCGGCGACAGGGCGACGTTCCTCGATCTCGACTACCGGGACCTGGTCGGCGCCCCTGCCCGTGCAGTTGCGCGGGTCTATGCCGCCGCCGGTATGCCCCCGCCGGAGGATCTGGGCGGCTTCATCGAGGCCTACCAGCGGGCGCATCCACGTGACGCCGGCGGCCACCGCTACACGCCCGAAGAGTTCGGGATCCGGCCCGACGAGGTACGGGAGCGGTTTGCGTTTCTCGAGGAGATCGCGCCCGAGCAGGGTCTCTAGTCAGGTAGGCGTCGTTCGAAGCCCGAGGGTCCGCAGGTCACAGCGCCGAACGCCATCTGCGACTCACGTGGTCCGGCGGTACTCCATCGCGAGCATGGTGACCTCTGAAACTCATTCGCGGCGAGCTACGAGGTTTATCATCAAGCCACGCAAGGGTCGGGGATGTCATAAGGGAGGCCCTGATATGCACCGGACTACATACCGCTCGGGGGCTGTCGCCGGGACGGCGCTTGCGCTCCTGGCGCCCCTACCGTTGTTGACGTCGCCGGTGGCGCAGGCAGCGGAGTGCGGTCCCGGGACCGTGTACGACGCTCCGTCGGACAGCTGCGTAGTTGCGCCCGCGCCTGCGGCGCCGCCTCCGCCAGCCCCGCCTCCACCGCCACCCCCGTGGAACGGCGATCCGACACCGGGCTTCTCGATCGGCATCTGCGCGCCGATCCCGTTCGTGGCGTTGTGCACAGGGATTTGACGGGACGACCCGGCGAGGGCGGGGCGCGCTGCCCGCAGGTGGCGATGATTCGGGCACGCCCGCCGATGGCTAGTCTGAGGTGATGGCTGAGTCGATTTCCGCGAAGCGCGCCGCTGACGCGGTAGCGAATTTTCTTGCTGCTCAGCGATACACGCGTGACGAGGTGTTCAGCGAGCCCTGCCCGGTTCCCGAGCAGCCTGGCGTCCACGGCTGGTGGTTCCGCACTATTCCGGGCGACATCGACGTCTCGGGCTGCCAACAGCGTGACGGCTGGACCCTGCTCTACGTCGGGATCACCTCTGGGCCGCCTCGCGGGGACGGCAAACCGCGGGTGCCGCAGGATCTCCGCAAACGCATCCGCTACCACTTCGGGGCGGGCAACGCCAGCGCGGACGGTTCCACACTGCGCAAATCGCTCGGGGTCCTTCTGGGCGGCGAGCTCGGTTTCGCGTTGCGCCGGATCGGGTCGGGCAAGCGTCAGACGTTTGCCGGCGGCGAAGCCGTGCTGACGCACTGGATGGCTGAGAACGCCACGGTGTCCTGGGTGCTGCACCCAGAGCCGTGGCATCTGGAGCGCAAGTTGATCAACGCGCTCGATCTGCCGCTGAACTTCCAGGACAACGACCGGAATGCGTTCGCCCCTGAGCTCAAGAGGCTGCGCAAGGAAGCGGCCGTGAAGGCGGGCAAGATGCGCGTGCTCGCGGAGTGGTCGTAGCCCTCGGTCAGGTTCACGCCATCCCATGGTCTCTCGCCGGTACTTGCTGCCGGCGATCCGCTCGCCGCTTCGTGCTGAAGCCCCGGCCCGCACCGCCGAACTCGACCATCTGATCGATGGCGTTCCCGGGTCTGACCGTGGTTGCAGATCCATCGCAACATCGTGTCGACGCTGACGTCGGGGGCGTGCCTGTTCGCGGTGTAACCGCGCCGAGCGACGACGTCGATCCGATCTGGGACGCCAAGCAGGTGGACCAGAGTGAGCTGTGGTTCCGGCGCGCGGTCGTCAGTGCGCCGCGTAGGTTCTCGCTGGCGCGGCGACGTTCCTCGATCTCGACTTCACCGCGAACCTGGTCGGCGACCAGCCTGCGCAGTCACTCGGGTCTATGCGGCTGCCGGCATGGCCCCGCCCGGACGACCTGGGCGGGTTCCTCGAGGCCTACTAGCGGGCGCACCCACGCGACGCCGGCGGCCACCGCTACGCGCCTGAAGAGTTCGGGATTCGGCCCGACGAGGTACGGGAGCGGTTCGCGTTCCTCCTGGAAAACGCGCCCAAGAGGCGCCCGGGGCGCTCCGACCCACAAGAATTCACGCTTGTCTGACTACTTTTCGAGTCAACTTCTGTCCGCACTGTTCACACTCAAACCGATTGAGGGATTTCGCAACCCTCTGCCGGTGATCACATTTGAAACAACGAACAAGACTGAACGACTCGTCAAGAATGGTCCTCGTGTCGCGCGAGCCGCTGGGCTGTGTAAGCGGCTGTGCCTGCATCGAAATGCCAGCACCCATCGTGTTGGAGGCAACCTTGTTGGACTTACTTCGGTTGCATCGCCAACACAGAGTCTGAAGGTTGTCCGGTGTAGACATGCCACCTCTTGAGAGTGGGACGATGTGGTCCACTTCGAGAAGGAGGTGAGGTTCGGCTGCGATCGACACTGAGCAGTATTGACAGGTGTGATTGTCCCGCTTCTTGATCGAATTACGCAGTTTTGAAGTCATCAAGGCGCGCTGTCCGGCAGCGCTCTTCCTCCAGCGGATTTTCTGCGACAACATCTCGATGAAGGCATCGAGTGTTGGGGTGTTCAACGTGACCGTTGTTCGCTGCGAACTGTTTCCGCCTGCACTGACGTATTCAAAGATGTAGACAGGGTAAGGAACGGTGATTGGCGATAGTTCGACGCCGACTTGTTGCATGAATTGGTTCGCGAAGAACTGCGTAATGTACCAAGGCGGATCGAATGCCTGGGTGATGCTGACCTCACGTTTGGCGACATTGTCGATGGCGCTTTCGAGTTGCGAGATGCTTTCGCCAAGCTCCTCTACCTTTGCCAGATGCGCCTCATCAGCTTTGACGCCGAAGTACTTCATGACGTACTTGAGGGGTTCTACCGAGGCATTACGCACCACCTGCAACGAGCAATTGTGCACGTTGGGAGCCTGGAAATTCGCGACATTACGGTCACGGCGGTAGTTCCAGTGACTAGTGTTGTGGAACGCGGCGAGGTGTGCCTGGGCTCCAGTGGCAGACGCTCCCAAGCTGAACGAACGACGGTTGCGGATCTCGGAGACATACCTGGCTAGCTCGTTGTGCTCTGCCACGAACGAAGCGATCCTCTTTTTATGCGCGAGGAACTCTTCGCTAGCGAAGTATCGCTCTCTAAGGATGAAGAGAACTACTGGTGGGCCGACGATGGCCACAAGCAAGACTATTAGCGCGACTAACGCGACGACGTCCACGGTCTTGATCCCCCTACGCTGTTCTCTAAGCGGTGGGGACTGTAACAAATCCCTCGGACAGGCTTGCTGGTATTTCGTCAGGTGTGTCAAGCGCATCGCTTTCGCCGCGACCCTGTAGGCAGTTCCGTCAAAGATTTGGGAACGCGTGGTCGTGATCAATAGGCTGTCGCTGACGAAGGCTGTGGCTGCCCTTGAGCAGTTCGACCACACCGCCATCGGAGATCGCACCAAATGTGGACTGCATGTCAATGGCCAGGTTGAAGTATCCGCTGGCGGCCAGATAAAAGTATCCGCCCCGTGCGGTGGTTCCTAGGTTGGCTGGGGTTACTCCTTCCGGTGTTGGGCGTCTTTCATGCGGTAGGAGTCGCCGTCGGTGATGACGACGGTGGCGTGGTGCAGCAGGCGGTCGAGGATGCTGACCGCGGTGGTCTGCTCGGGCAGAAATCGGCCGCACTGTTCGAAGGGCCATTGCGATCCGATCGCCAGTGAGCGGCGTTCGTAGGCACCGGCGACGAGCCGGAACAGCAGTTGGGTGCCGGTGTCATCGAGTGGGGCGAATCCGAGTGAACCGCCCCGGCATGTCCGGAGACTCCACTTCTTGGGAAGGATGGGGTCATGTCAGGTGGTTCGTCGAGGAGGTACCCGCCGGAGCTTCGTGAGCGAGCGGTGCGCATGGTCGCCGAGATCAGCGATCAGCACGAGTCGGAGTGGGCAGCGATGGGCGAAGTCGCCCGGCTGTTGGGGTCGGAACGGCTGAGACGGTCGGTAAGTGGGTGCGCCAAGCCCAAGTCGATGCCGGCGCCCGGCCAGGAACCACGACTGAAGAGTCCGCTGAGCTCAAGAAGCTGCGCCGGGGGAACGCCGAGCTCAAGCGAGCCAACGCGATCTTGAAGACGGCGTCGGCTTTCTTCGCGGCCGAACTGGACCGGCCACACCACTAGTCTGTCGATTCATCGCTGAGCATCAGGGCCGCCGCGAGGGCCCCTGATGGTCTGCGCTGGGGTGTCCAGTCGATCTGCGCCGAGCTCGTCGGGCTCGGTGTACAGATCGCACCCTCGACCTATTACGAGCATCTCGAGCGTGAGCCCAGTCGTCGCGAGGTCCATGACGAGCAGCTCAAAGCACATGTCAACCGTATTCACGCCGCCAACTACGCGTCTACGGGGCGCGCAAGGTGTGGCTGGCGCTCAACCGCGAGGGCATCGAGGTGGCCCGCTGCACGGTGGAGCGGCTGATGGCCGACCTCGGCCTGCGCGGGGCGGTACGAGGTAAGGCCATAGCCACCACGATCGCCGATCCGGGCGCGGTGCGTCCGGCTGATCTGGTCGGGCGCCGCTTCGGCCCGGTCGCCCCGAACCGGCTCTGGGTGGCCGATCTGACCTATGTGTCGACCTGGTCGGGGTTCGCCTACGTCGCGTTTGTCACCGATGCTTATGCCCGCCGGATCCTGGGCTGGCGGGTGGAATCGACGATGGCGACCACGATGGTGCTCGATTCGATCGAGCAAGCGATCTGGACACGTCAAACGAGACGGCATCCCAGATTTGAAAGATGTTGTCCACCACACTGATAGAGGGTCGCAATACACGTCCATCCGCTTCACCGAACGACTCGCCGAAGCGGGTATTCAGCCGTCGGTGGGGGCGGTCGGAAGCTCCTATGACAACGCACTCGCTGAGACCATCAACGGCCTCTACAAGACAGAGCTGATCAAACCGGGCAAGCCGTGGCGCACCATCGAGGACGTCGAGCTAGCGACCGCCCGCTGGGTCGACTGGTTCAACCACGGCCGGCTCTACGAGTACTGCGGAGACGTCCCACCCGCCCGAGCTTGAGGCTGCCTACTATGCTCAACGAGCGAGGCCAGCCGCCAGCTGAGTCCTCAAATCAGAAAGTCTCCGGACTCCCCGGGGCGGTTCAATCTGGCCCGTCTGCGGGCGGTGGCAACCCCGAATTCGGCACAGGCCACGACACTGCTCGCCCTGGCCGCCAACGCGGCGGCTGCCCACCCATGCCCGCGAGTGGCCTCGCCGCCCATGCGGCGGGTGCAAGCGCTAGCGGACCGTAACGCACCCACCTAGACCCGACGGGCCAACGGGTGGGTATAGCCAATACGATCGCTGCGCTGCGAACATTAATCTTATGGCGGACGACCAACACGTAGCAGAAGGTGGCGAATCTGCGGCGGTCGGCAATTCACAACAGTCGCTTGAAGGGCACTTCGTGGTCGGCGGTTCTGGGCTCTACGTGAGCAGTGAATGCCTAGGCCGTGAGTTCAGATCACACACCAAGAATCACGCCGTGACAATCGGTTTGCCCCAGGCTGACAAGCGGCCGGACCCAATACCCGCAGAGTTCCGAGAGCGGCTTGGCGAAACCGCCGTCCCGAGATGGGATTTGATTCCGCCGGTCTGGGCTCACGGACCTCGCGGCGATAGTGAACGTGCAGAGGAACAGCACATCAGCCCCGTTTGGGGTGGGTCGCTTGGGGGAGATGGGAGCGTCCAAACGGTTTATCCGGAGTCTGCGAGAAACAGCGCTGTGGTCTACCGCTGCCGTTTCTATACAACGCTCACTGCTCCGTCTGGTGGCGACGAGAACGACTTCGAAGGCCTCGCCGAGGCTTTCCTGGGCGAGCTGGACGACTGGTGGACGCGATTCACTTCTTGGGTGGGCATCCTTACAGGACAAGACTTCGTCGGACTCGGAGGAAACCCTGGGGGCATTACTCGGGGTTACCCGATATTTACCTGGACGGGCGACGAAAGTGGGCCGCGAACGAACGTGCAATGGCGGTACTTCGCCCCACCGAGACCGGGTATGCCACAGCAGAACTTGCGGTTAGGCGACATGCAGATATGCGTGAACGCGGCTGCGAGCCACTCGCCCCCAGCAGAGTGGCTCTTCATTCGGGACGCACGCTCACTGTTGGGCGCAGGCCAGCCGCGCAGGGCGGTACTTGATGCCGGCACTGCCGCCGAGTTGGCGATGACGACGCTGATCATCAAGTACCTCGATGACAAGCACATTAGCGACAGGGCGGCGAGACGTGCTTTCGACAGGTTTAATAACCTAGTCGCGCAACAGGAAGTATTGAAGCTGCTGCGGCCTGGCCTTTTGCCCCAGCGGACGCGGCCAGACTTAATCGAATTGCGCAACACTGCAATTCACGGGCGAGGTGCCGCGGGCGGCTGGGAGGATGTGAGTGTCGAGCAGGCACGGAAGGCACTCGAAGTCGCAACGCTGATCGTGGATGCAGCGCATCCGCTCGCACAGTTCTTGCCCGCGGAGGGGTGAGGCCACCGACACGTATGGTGAAGCCCGCCGCATCTGTCTTCTAAGCGTTGCGCTGTGCCTGCCAGCTGGCCGCGTCTGGCCCGTGCCTACGCTGCTGGGCGCTGTAGACCGTGTCCAGCAACACCGTGGCCAGCTCGTCGCACTGGCTGACAGTCAAGGGTACGTCCAGGAAGTGCTCACCCTGGACCACGCGCAACGTGGCCGAACCGTCTAGGCGCGGCGCGAGGCGGACCTCGGAGCCGTGGTGACCGCCGGGTGTAGTGGTCTCGAACACGCACTGTCATTCCGCCGCCACAGCAACCATCCCCTTCGAACAAATATTCGATTGCCGGTGATTCGAGAATAGCTCCCGCGAATTGCAGACGTCTACGCTCCGGCTCGTCGGCACGCTCCTGTCAGTACCGGCCAGTAGGCTTTTGTTAACTGCTGGAGGTGCAAGTTGAGAAAGATCGACCCCGCTACTGCCGCGGCGGTCCGCGAGGCTGTAATGGCGAACGCCGACGTTCAAAAAGGAGTTGCAAGCAGCTACGAGCAGGTCGCACAAGAGCTGTTGTTGCCTGCCAACCAGTCGCTCCAGCAGCGGATCGCCGAGCTCACCCGAGTCGTGCCGACATCCCACGATCTTCAACAGCAGATTGCTGCGAGGTCTAGCTTCGCGCCGGTGCTGCAAAAACTTCAGCAGCAGATTGCGGAGATGACCAGCTTCGCGGCGGTAACGGAGTCTTTGCGTGAGCAGATGGCCGAGGCCACCAGGCTGTCGCCGATCAGCGAGTCTCTGCGTAAGCAGATTGCGGAGATGACCAGCTTCGCGGCGGTAACGGAGTCTTTGCGTGAGCAGATGGCTGAGACCACCAGGCTGTCGCCGATCAGCGAGTCTCTGCGTCAGCAGATGGCTTCTATGGCAGGAAATTTCGTTCCGGTCGCCGCCAACCTACGGCTGCAGATGGCCGAAATGTCGGCGGTCGTCATGCCCGTCTCCGAGTCGCTTCAGGCTCAGGTGGCCGAAATGGCTCGCGGGCTCATGCCGGTTAGCGATGAGCTTCAGCAGCAAATGGCGCGTGCCGTTGCTGATTTGCTCGAGAATGTCGATCAATACAAGTCGCCACAGGAGTTCGCGTCGGCAGTCCGCCACAAGGCACCGCATTTGGCGGCGCGCTTTCTAACACTGGCAAGCCGCGACGATGTTGTTGCCTACATCAACTTGTTGACCGCGGTGATCCAGCTTGTCCTCATCCTCTGGGGTGTCTTCGACCAGCCCGCCCCGCAAGGTGACACGACGACGAATGTCACCTTCAATTTCGAGACGCACAACACCACGGTGATCCAGCAGCCTCCACCGCCTCCTGCCGAGTTGCCGCCTGCCGGTACCGGTTGTGTGCCGCCGCCACCTCCGCCGGACACGCCACGCTGAAACTGCGGCTACGACCTGCGTAGATCAGCTTTGGCTTGGAAAACAGACGTGACTTTGCTAGCTCTCGCATTCCGCCTAAAGAAACGCACGCTAGTTGCACTCGGGGTGCCGGGGAGGGGTCCGAAACAGCCTTTGAGCTGCTAGAACGCGAAGTGCCCCCGGCAGGATTCGAACCTGCGGCCTTCTGCTCCGGAGGCAGACGCTCTATCCCCTGAGCTACGGGGGCGCATGAATTACTGCGCCGTTGGGCGTGGCCTAGCGTAGCGCATACCGGCGACCGGAAACGGATTCGGGGGGCGAAGGCCCTAGACCATAGGATGAACCCTCGTGACCCCCGCCGATCTGGCCGAGCTGCTCAGGGCCACCGCGACCGCGGTGCTGACCGAGCACGGCCTCGACGCCGCCGCTCTGCCCGCCACCGTGACCGTGGAGCGTCCGCGTAATCCTGATCACGGTGACTACGCCACCAACCTGGCGTTGCAGCTCGGCAAGAAGGTCGGCGCCAACCCCCGTGAGCTGGCCGGCTGGCTGGCCGCCGCGCTGGCCGAGCAGGACGGCATCGCCGCCGCCGACGTCGCCGGTCCCGGGTTCGTCAACCTGCGCATCGAGGCGTCGGCGCAGAACGTCATCGTCACCGACGTCCTGACCGCCGGGGCCGACTACGGCCACTCCGCCGAGCTGGGCGACACCAAGGTCAACCTCGAGTTCGTCTCGGCCAACCCCACCGGCCCCATCCACATCGGCGGTACCCGCTGGGCCGCCGTCGGCGACGCGCTGGGCCGGCTGCTGACCACCCAGGGCGCCGACGTCACCCGCGAGTACTACTTCAACGACCACGGCGCGCAGATCGACCGGTTCACCAACTCGCTGATCGCCGCCGCCAAGGGCGAGCCCGCCCCCGAGGACGGCTACGCCGGCACCTACATCGGTGAGATCGCCGCCCAGGTGCTGGCCAAGGAGCCCGACGCGCTGTCGCTGCCCGACGCCGAGATGCGCGAGACGTTCCGCGCCATCGGCGTCAACCTGATGTTCGACCACATCAAGGCCTCCCTGCACGAGTTCGGCACCGACTTCGACGTCTTCACCCACGAAGACTCGATGCACACCTCCGGCCGCGTCGAGCAGGCCATCGAGAAGCTGCGCGAGAACGGCGCGATCTACGAGAAGGACGGCGCGGTCTGGCTGCGCACCACCGACTACGGCGACGACAAGGACCGCGTCGTCATCAAGAGCGACGGCCAGCCCGCCTATATCGCCGGTGACCTCGCCTACTTCCTGGACAAGCGCAAACGCGGCTTCGACCTGTGCATCTACATGCTCGGCGCCGACCACCACGGCTACGTCGCGCGGCTCAAGGCGGCCGCGGCGGCGCTCGGCGACGACCCCGACACCGTCGAGGTGCTCATCGGCCAGATGGTCAACCTGGTCCGCGACGGCCAGCCGGTCCGGATGAGCAAGCGCGCGGGAACCGTCATCACCCTCGACGACCTCGTCGAGGCCATCGGTGTCGACGCCTCGCGTTACGCGCTGATCCGCAGCTCGGTGGACACCCCGATCGACATCGACTTGGAGCTGTGGTCCTCGGCGTCCAACGAGAACCCCGTCTACTACGTGCAGTACGCGCACGCGCGCCTGTCGGCGCTGGCGCGTAACGCCGCCGACCTTGGCATCGCTGCCGACACCGCGCACCTGGATCTGCTGACCCACGACAAAGAGGGCACGCTGATCCGCAACCTCGGCGAGTTCCCGCGGGTCCTCAAGACCGCCGCGGCGCTGCGCGAACCGCACCGGGTGTCGCGCTACCTGGAAGACCTCGCCGGCGACTACCACCGCTTCTACGACTCCTGCCGCGTGCTGCCGCAGGGCGACGAACCGGCCGGGGAGCTGCACGCGGCCCGTCTCGCACTGTGCGTGGCCACCCGGCAGGTCATCGCCAACGGGCTGAGCATCCTCGGCGTCAGCGCACCGGAGCGGATGTGATCGCTCATCCCGCCGGTCCGCGCCATGCCGAGGAGGTCCCGCACCCCGGCACGCCCGACCGTCCCCACGACATCACCGAGGTGCTGACGCTGGCGCCGAATGTGTGGCCGCGCAACGCTGTTCGCGGCGACGACGGTGTCGTGCGCATCGCCGGCGTCGCGGTCACCGATATCGCCGCCGAGTTCGGCACCCCCGTCTTCGTCATCGACGAGGACGACTTCCGGTCGCGGTGCCGCGAGATCTCCGCGGCATTCGGCGGCGGCGAGTACGTGCACTACGCCGCCAAGGCGTTCCTGTGCACCGAGATCGCGCGCTGGGTCGCCGAGGAAGGCCTGTGCCTGGATGTCGCGACCGGTGGCGAGTTGGCCGTCGCGCTGCACGCCGGGTTCCCTGCCGAGCGAATCACCGTGCACGGCAACAATAAATCCGTCGCCGAGCTCACCGCCTCGGTCAAGGCCGGGGTGGGTCACGTGGTGCTCGACTCCGACATCGAGATCGAACGCCTCGACCGGATCGCAGCCGAGTTCGGCGTGGTCCAGGACGTGCTGGTGCGCGTGACCGTCGGTGTCGAGGCGCACACCCACGAGTTCATCTCCACCGCCCACGAGGACCAGAAGTTCGGCCTCTCGCTGGCCAGCGGCGCGGCGATGGACGCGGTGCGCAAGGTGTTCGCCGCCGACAACCTCCGGCTGGTCGGTCTGCACAGCCACATCGGCTCGCAGATCTTCGACGTCGACGGCTTCGAGATCGCCGCCCGACGTGTCATCGGGCTGCTGCGGGACGTGGTCGCCGAGTTCGGGGTGGAGAAGACCTCCCAGATGTCGATCGTCGATCTCGGCGGCGGCCTCGGCATCTCCTACCTGCCGCAGGACGACCCGCCGCCGATGGCCGAGCTGGCCGAGAAGCTGCTGACCATCGTGCGCAACGAGTCGGCGGCGGTCGGGCTGCCGGCTCCCAAGCTGGTGGTCGAACCCGGGCGCGCGATCGCCGGTCCGGGCACGATCACGCTCTACGAGGTCGGGACGGTCAAGGACGTGGCCGTGGCCGCCGACCGGTCCCGCCGGTACGTCAGCGTCGACGGCGGCATGAGCGACAACATCCGGACCTCGCTGTACGGCGCCGAATACGACGTCCGCCTGCTGTCGCGGAACAGCGACGCGTCCCCGACACTGTCGCGTGTGGTGGGCAAGCACTGTGAGAGCGGTGACATTGTGGTCCGCGACGCCTGGATGCCGGACGACGTCGGCCCGGGTGACTTGGCCGGGGTCGCGGCCACAGGCGCATACTGCTATTCGATGTCGAGCCGATACAACCTGATCGGCCGACCGGCTGTCGTGGCCGTGCGCGACGGGCGGGCCCGCCTGATCCTGCGCCGCGAGACGGTCGAGGATCTCCTGAGTTTGGAAGTGAGGTGACACCGGTGACTGAGTCCGTCAGTGAGATCGGCGTAGCTGTACTGGGGCTGGGCAACGTGGGCAGCGAAGTGGTCCGCATCATCGAGGAGGACGCGGCAGACCTCGCCGCGCGCATCGGTGCGCCCCTGAAGGTGCGGGGCATCGGTGTGCGCCGGGTCGGCGATGACCGCGGCGTGTCGCCGGACCTGCTGACCGATGACGTCGACGCGCTGGTCCGGCGTGATGACGTGGACATCGTCGTGGAGCTCATGGGTCCGGTCGAGCCCGCGCGTAAGGCGATCCTGGCCGCCCTCGAGCAGGGCAAGTCGGTCGTGACCGCCAACAAGGCGCTGATGGCGGTGTCCGCCGGCGAGCTCGCCCAGGCTGCCGAGCACGCCCACGTCGACCTGTATTTCGAGGCGGCCGTCGCCGGCGCGATCCCGGTGATCCGCCCGCTGACCCAGTCGCTGGCCGGCGACACGGTGCTGCGGGTCGCAGGCATCGTGAACGGCACCACCAACTACATCCTCTCCGAGATGGACAGCACCGGAGCCGATTACACCTCCGCGCTGGCTGACGCCAGTGCGCTCGGCTACGCCGAGGCCGACCCGACGGCCGACGTCGAGGGCCACGACGCCGCCGCCAAGGCCGCCATCCTGGCGTCCATCGCGTTCCACACCCGTGTGACCGCCGACGACGTCTACTGCGAGGGCATCACCAAGGTGACCGCCGCCGACTTCGCCTCGGCACGTTCCCTGGGGTGCACCATCAAGCTGCTGGCCATCTGCGAGCGCCTCACCGACGAGGACGGGCAGCAGCGGGTCTCGGCACGCGTCTACCCGGCGCTGGTGCCGCTGGACCATCCGCTGGCCTCGGTGAACGGCGCGTTCAACGCCGTCGTCGTCGAGGCCGAGGCCGCCGGCCGGCTGATGTTCTACGGCCAGGGCGCCGGTGGCGCGCCCACCGCCTCCGCGGTCCTGGGCGACCTCGTGATGGCGGCGCGCAACCGCGTGCAGGGCGGCCGCGGGCCGCGCGAATCCAAGTACGCCAAGCTGCCGATCGCGCCGATCGGCGACATCGTCACGCGCTACTACGTGAACATGAACGTCGCCGACCGGCCCGGCGTGCTGTCCGCGGTCGCCGCCGAGTTCGCCAAGCGTGAGGTCAGCATCGCCGAGGTCCGCCAGGAGGGCATGGTCGACCAGGGTGGGCAGCGCTGCGGCGCGCGCATCGTCGTGGTCACCCACGGCGCGACCGACGCCGCACTCTCGAAAACCGTTGCCGCACTCGCAGATTTGGAGGTCGTGCAAAGCATCAACAGCGTCCTCCGTATGGAGGGAACCACCGAATGAGCACCACCGCAGCCGTCCACCAGCCCTGGCCGGGGCTGATCGAGGCCTACCGGGACCGTCTGCCGGTCGAGGACAGCTGGACGCCGATCACCCTGCGTGAGGGTGGCACCCCGCTGCTGCCCGCGCCGCGCCTGTCCGAATACACCGGTTGCACAGTGCATCTGAAGGTCGAGGGCCTCAACCCGACTGGTTCGTTCAAGGACCGCGGGATGACCATGGCCGTCACCGAGGCGGTGGCGCGCGGTCAGCAGGCCGTGCTGTGCGCGTCGACCGGCAACACCTCGGCATCGGCAGCGGCCTACGCCGCCCGCGCCGGGATCACCTGTGCGGTGCTGGTGCCCCAGGGCAAGATCGCCATGGGCAAGCTCGCGCAGGCAGTCATGCACGGCGCCAAGATCATCCAGATCGACGGCAACTTCGACGACTGTCTGGAGCTGGCGCGCAAGCTGACCTCCGACTTCCCGACGGTCTCACTGGTCAACTCGGTCAACCCCTACCGCATCGAGGGGCAGAAGACCGCCGCATTCGAGATCGTCGACGCCCTCGGGGACGCCCCCGACATCCACGCGCTGCCCGTCGGCAACGCCGGCAACATCACCGCGTACTGGAAGGGCTACACCGAGTACAAGCGCGACGGCCTCGCGCAGCGGCTGCCGCGCATGCTCGGCACCCAGGCCGCCGGCGCGGCCCCGCTGGTCCTCGGCGAGCCCGTCAGCGACCCCGAGACGATCGCGACCGCGATCCGCATCGGCTCGCCCGCGTCGTGGAGCTCGGCGGTGGAGGCCCAGCAGCAGTCCGACGGACGCTTCCTGGCCGCCACCGACGAGGAGATCCTCGCCGCCTACCACCTGGTGGCCCGCGCCGAGGGCGTGTTCGTCGAGCCCGCGTCCGCGGCCAGCATCGCCGGTCTGCTCAAGGCGATCGAAGACGGCTGGGTCGCCAAGGGTTCCACCGTCGTGTGCACCGTCACCGGCAACGGCCTCAAGGACCCCGACACCGCACTCAAGGGCATGCCCGCGGTGATCCCGGTGCCGGTCGACCCGGTCGCCGTGGTGGCGAAGCTGGGCCTGGTCTAGGAACTGTTCATGACGCGCACCCTGCCTGCCGGGCTGACCGCGAACGCGGTCGTCGCGGCCTCGAGCGCCAACCTCGGACCCGGCTTCGACAGTCTCGGTCTGGCCCTCAGTATCTACGACGAAATCACCGTCGAGACAACGAGATCCGGTCTCGTCGTCGACGTCGAAGGTGAAGGGGAGGGGCAGGTACCGCTGGACTCCACGCATCTGGTGGTGCGGGCGATCGAGCGCGGCTTGGACACCCTCGGCGTCACCGCGCCGGGCCTGATCGTGCGGTGCCGCAACGCAATTCCACACTCGCGAGGTCTCGGTTCCTCCGCTGCCGCGGTGGTCGGTGGGCTGGCAGCGGCCAACGGTCTTGCCGCGCAGATCGATTGCACACCCATGACCGAGGCCGAGCTGATCCAGGTCTCGTCGGAGTTCGAAGGACACCCCGACAATGCGGCCGCGGCAGTCTGTGGCGGCGCGGTCGTGTCCTGGACCGACGGCGAGGGTGACGAGCGGCGCTACGCGGCCGCCCCCATCCGCCTGCACCCCGACATCAACCTGTTCGTGGGGATTCCGCAGGTGCGGTCGTCGACCGCCGAGACCCGGGTGTTGCTGCCCGAGCAGGTCAGTCACCACGCGGCACGCTTCAATCTGAGCCGCGCGGCGCTGCTGGTCGTCGCGCTGTCCGAACGGCCCGACCTGCTGCTCAGCGCCACCGAGGACGTCCTGCACCAGACGCAGCGGGCCCCGGCCATGCCGGCATCGGCGGAATTTCTGGCCGTCCTGCGCCGTTGTGGCATTGCAGCGGTACTTTCCGGCGCCGGGCCGGCGGTACTGGCATTGAGCACCCGGTCCCAGCTCCCGGAGGAAGCGGTGCGGTGCGCCGCCGACAGGGGGTTCAGGGTCGTCAAGACCAGCGTCGGAAACGGCGTGAAGTGGGCGTCCGGCGTCACGGCCGGCAGCTCGAACAAGTGACTCAGAAGCAGGTGGACGGCTAGCGCGCATGTCGGGACGCACAACATGCCGACCACTGGTTTCTTGCTTCCGCTCCGGATGCGAGTTATTCTCGCAATCGTCCAGCAATCGCAGCGTCTGTACCTGCGCCGACACTAGGACGATCACTCTTCTTTCAGGTGTTCAATTTGTGGACTGACGGTTCGCCGCTTCCCGGCGAAGCCAGGCGATCATCGTTGCACCGGCGACGGTGTGACCTTCGCGGTCAGCGGCTGAGCTGACCGCACCGAACCCCCGCGTGACCTGATCAGCGAGGGAAGAAAGGAAATCCGTGACTGATACGGACCTCATCACGGCTGGTGACAGCACCGATTCCGGCCAGCTGCCGATCTCCGTGACCCCAGAAGTTCCCGCTGCTGCGGACGACAGCGCGACGCCGGCTCCGGCCGCCGCGCGCCGCGGTGGCGCTCTGACCAGCATGGTGCTGCCGGAACTGCGCGCCCTGGCGAAGGAACTCGGCATCGAGGGCGCATCGGGCATGCGCAAGGGCGAACTGGTCTCGGCCATTCGCGAGCGCCGCAACGCAAGCAACGGCACCACCGCCGCGAGTGCCCCGGCGTCCGAGGCTCCCGCCGCGCCGGAATCCGGCGCCGAACAGGCCGGCGCCGACCAGCCCGCGGCCGAGGCCCGGCCCCGCCGCGAGCGCCGCAGCGCATCGCGTGACCAGGGCAAGCCGGCTGCTGACCAGGCCGCCACGGAGCAGGCCACCGACAGCGCCCCGGCCCAGGAGGCCAACGAAAGCGCCGACAAGGCCGACAAGGACGCCGAGACCAGCCAGGCAGACTCCGGCGCCCGCCGCGACAACCGCTCCGGGCGGGGCGGCCGTGACGATCGCAACGCGCAGGACACCAAGTCCGACAGGTCCGGCGACGACGCCAAGGACAACTCCGGCAAGCCGGAGAAGTCGGAGAAGGCCGACAACAACGACTCGGACAACCGCTCCGAGGGCGGTCAGCAGGGCGGCCAGAACCGCAACCGCTCGGACAACCGTTCCGAGAATCGCTCCGACAACCGTTCGGACAATCGCTCCGACAACCGTTCGGACAACAATCGATCTGACGGCGACGACGACGGTGACGGCCGTGGGGGCCGGCGCGGGCGCCGGTTCCGTGACCGGCGCCGTCGCGAGCGCGGCGGCGAGGGCGGCGGCAACGCCGATACCGAGCTGCGCGAGGACGACGTCGTCCAGCCGGTCGCCGGCATCCTCGACGTCCTCGACAACTACGCGTTCGTGCGGACCTCCGGCTACCTGGCCGGACCCAACGACGTCTACGTGTCGATGAACATGGTCCGCAAGAACGGTCTGCGCCGCGGCGACGCGGTCACCGGCGCCGTGCGCGTCCCCAAGGAGGGCGGCGACGGTGGCGGGCAGAACTCGCGGCAGAAGTTCAACCCGCTGGTGCGCCTCGACAGCGTCAACGGCAAGCCCGTCGAAGAGGCCAAGAAGCGCCCCGAGTTCCAGAAGCTCACCCCGCTCTACCCGAACCAGCGGCTGCGCCTGGAGACCTCCGGCGACAAGCTGACGACGCGCGTGATCGACCTGATCATGCCGATCGGCAAGGGCCAGCGTGCGCTGATCGTGTCCCCGCCGAAGGCCGGTAAGACCACGATCATGCAGGACATCGCCAACGCGATCACCCGCAACAACCCGGAATGCCACCTGATGGTCGTGCTCGTCGACGAGCGCCCTGAAGAGGTCACCGACATGCAGCGCTCGGTCAAGGGTGAGGTCATCGCCTCGACCTTCGACCGGCCGCCGTCCGACCACACCCAGGCCGCCGAACTCGCGATCGAACGCGCCAAGCGTCTCGTCGAGCAGGGCAAGGACGTCGTGGTGTTGCTCGACTCGATCACCCGCCTGGGTCGCGCCTACAACAACGCCTCGCCGGCGTCGGGCCGCATCCTCTCCGGTGGTGTCGACTCGACCGCGCTCTACCCGCCGAAACGTTTCCTCGGTGCGGCGCGCAACATCGAAGAGGGCGGCTCGTTGACGATCATCGCCACGGCCATGGTCGAGACCGGCTCCACCGGCGACACGGTCATCTTCGAGGAGTTCAAGGGCACGGGTAACGCCGAGCTCAAGCTGGATCGCAAGATCGCCGAGCGGCGCGTCTTCCCGGCCGTCGACGTCAATCCGTCGGGCACCCGTAAGGACGAGCTGCTGCTCTCGCCGGACGAGTTCGCGATCGTGCACAAGCTGCGCCGTGTGCTGTCCGGGCTGGATCCGCACCAGGCCATCGATCTGCTGATGAGCCAGCTGCGCAAGACCAAGAACAACTACGAGTTCCTGGTCCAGGTCTCCAAGAACACCCCCGGCGGCGACGCCGACTGATCGACGTACCAGGTCAGGCGGGCGGATCGGTGATCTCGCCCAGCCTGACCAGTGCGTCCCGCAGTGCGGTGAACGTGCTGTCGCCGAGATGCTCGCGCCACTCGTCTTCGACGCGCGAGATCTCGGTGCCGGCGAGCCGGCACACCTGCGCGCCCCGGGCGCTCAGGGTCACCAGCCGCGCTCGCGCGTCCGACGGATCGGGACGGCGTTCCACGTAACCGGCGCCCTCGAGTTGGGCGACCAGCGCGCCGGCGGTCTGTTTGGTCACTCGCGCCTGCTCGGCCATGTCGGTCAGCCGCATGCCGCCCGTAGTGAGCCGCTGCAGCAGTCGCGTCTGCGCGATCGTGATGTCGGCGAAACCGGCGTCGGCAATAGCCTTCAGCAGGCGGGTCTCGACGTCGCGCTGAGCGGCGAGCATCAGATCCGCGACGTGGGGGTCCTCGGCCATCGGCGCTAGCCGGTGGCGTAGGGATCGCAGCGCAGTGCGGCCACGATGTAGCGGCGCGCGTGCCGCAGCACCGAGTCGGGATCGTCGACGTCGCACTCCTCGCCCGGAACGGTGGCCAGGCTCATCATGATCCGGGCGATCCACTCCGCGGCTTCCGCGACGTCGGTGCGCGGATGGATCTCCCCGCTGTCGACGGCAGCCTGCAGATAGGGCACCCAGAACGCGGCGATCTCAGGGATCAGCCCACGCACACCCAGGCCCACACAGGCGGTGAACGCCTCGGGTTCCTCCTGCCGGAGTTTGAGCACCAGAGCGCCGGGCGTCTCGGATTCCTTGCGTGCCAGCGCAACCCCGACGGCGATTCGCCGATCGAGCCCGTCGACCGCGTCGAGTCGGGTCCGGGACTCGGTCCAGAACGCGTCGTTGAGGCGAACGATGGCCGCGCCCAGAAGTTCGGACTTGTCGGGGAAGTGGCGGTAGAGCCAGCCGCGGCTGACGCCGGCCTGCTCGGCCACTTCCGACACGGTGGTGGCGCGAATTCCCTTCGCGGTCAGACAGCGAACAGCAGCGTCGATGAGTCGGTCGCGGACCGGCAGCTTCGTTTCCGATGCAGATGCCGGATTGACCGCAGCGTCGACGCTCATCGGCCTATCTTCGCAAATGACCGGCTCGCGGTGGGGCGATGTGGCCCAGCCGTGACCCGTCCCGTAGACACTGATCAGAATCTGTACACCGACGTGAAGGGTGGGCGCGTGGCCGAGACGGTGCAGCAGTTGCTGCGGGAGCGTTACGGCGACGACGGCGTCGCCGTCACCTACGAAGGGCAGACGTGGACCTGGCGTGAACACCTCGACGGCGCGGCCACCCAGGCGGCCGCCCTGATCGGCCGCGCCGACCCGACCCGGCCGCTGCACGTCGGCACCCTGCTGGGCAACACCCCGGACATGCTGACCGCGATGGCCGCCGCCGGCCTCGGCGGCTACGTGCTCTGCGGCATCAACAACACCCGCCGCGGATCAGCCCTCGCTCGCGACATCCTGCACGCCGACTGCCAGATCGTCCTCACCGACGACGAGCACGCCGGGCTGCTCGACGGCGTCGAGTTGCCCGGCGTGCGCGTGCTGGTGGTGGGCAGCGCCGACTACAAGGAGTTGCTGACCGGCGCGGGGGAGTTCACCCCGCATCGCGAGCCCAGCGCGACCGACACCTTCATGCTGATCTTCACCTCCGGAACCAGCGGTGACCCCAAGGCCGTGCAGGTCATGCACGCGATGGTGCTGCTGGCGGGTGCGGCACTGACCAGTCGCTTCGAGCTGACCTCCGCGGACGTCTGCTACCTGTCCATGCCGCTGTTCCACAGCAACGCGGTCCTGGCCGGCTGGTCGGTGGCGCTCAACGCCGGTGCGGCGATGGCGCCCGCACAGTTCTCCGCGTCGCGGTTCCTCGACGACGTCCGCCGCTACGGGGTGACGTACCTGAACTACGTCGGCAAGCCGCTGGCCTACATCCTGGCCACCCCCGAGCAGGCCGGCGACGCGGACAACCCGCTGCGCGTGGCCTTCGGCAACGAAGCCACCGACCGCGACATCGCCGAGTTCGCGCGCCGCTTCGACTGCGCGGTGTGGGACGGCTTCGGATCCACCGAGAACGCCGTCACCGTCACCCGTGAGGACGGCTGCCCGCCCGGATCCATCGGCAAGGGCTTCCCCGGCGTGGCCATCTACAATTCCGAGACCTTGACGGAGTGCGCCGTCGCCCGCTTCGACGTCCATGGCGCACTGCTCAACCCCGACGACGCCATCGGCGAACTCGTCAACACCCAGGGCTCCGGCATGTTCGCCGGCTACTACAACGACCCCGGCGCCACCGGCGAACGCATGCGCCACGGCATGTTCTGGACCGGCGACCTCGCCTACCGCGACGCCGACGGCTGGATCTACCTGGCCGGGCGGACTGCCGACTGGATGCGCGTCGACGGCGAGAACATGACCGCGGCCCCCATCGAGCGGATTCTGATCCGGCTGCCCGCCATCTCCACCGTCGCCGTCTATCCGGTCCCGGACGACCACGTCGGCGACCAGGTGATGGCCGCCCTCGTCCTCCAGGACGAGGCGACGCTGACCCCCGCCGAGTTCGGCGAGTTCCTCGCCGCGCAGCCAGACCTCTCACCGAAGGCCTGGCCCCGCCACGTGTGGATCGCCGAGACGCTGCCGGCCACCGCCACCAACAAGATCCTCAAGCGGGAGCTGATCGCCATGGGCACCGACCCGGCGGGGCGGGTGCTGTGGCGGCGCGACGGACATACATACCGCCAGGAATAGGGCCGGTCGGCTGCGCGTTTAGGCTGCTGGCGGTCGCACTGGCATAATGGATCGCCGACACCTCGGTTCCGGTTCACGCCGCAATCTCTGACAGTTTTCAAGAGGCGACCCGGGGCCCACGATCGAAGAGGGAAAACCAATGAAATCAGGGATCCATCCTGACTACGTCGAGACCACCGTGCTGTGTGGCTGTGGCGCCAGCTTCACCACTCGCAGCACCAAGCCGACCGGTCAGATCACTGTCGAGGTCTGCTCGCAGTGCCACCCGTTCTACACCGGCAAGCAGAAGATCCTCGACAGCGGCGGCCGCGTCGCCCGCTTCGAGAAGCGCTACGGCAAGCGCAACGCGGGACAGAACAAGTCCGCAGACGACAAGTAGCCATCCGATCGGCGCCCGACCTGTTGCTTCCCGCACAGGGCGGGCGCCGTTTCGTCGGTACGACAAGGAGGCGGGGTGACCGACACCGCACCGGCCATTGAGGCCATCCTCGCCGAACACGCTGACCTGCAGCAGCGCATGGCCGATCCCGAGCTGCACGCCGATCCCGGCGCCGCCCGCAAGGTGGGCCGCCGGTTCGCGCAGATCTCGCCGATTGTGACCACCCACGCCAAGCTCGAGGCCGCGCGCGGCGACCTGGAAGCCGCGCGCGAGCTCGCCGCCGACGACTCGTCGTTCGCCGCGGAGGTCGAGGAACTCAGCGCCACCGTCGCCGCACTCGAGACGCAGCTGGCCGACCTGCTCGCGCCGCGCGACCCGCACGACGCCGACGACATCGTGCTCGAGGTGAAGTCGGGGGAGGGCGGCGAGGAGTCCGCGCTGTTCGCCGCCGACCTGGCCCGCATGTACATCCGCTACGCCGAGCGGCGCGGATGGACCGTGACGATCCTCGGCGAGACCCCCTCCGACCTCGGCGGCTACAAGGACGCCACGCTGTCCATCCGCAGCAAGGGCGACTCCGCCGACGGCGTGTGGTCGCGGCTGAAGTTCGAGGGCGGCGTCCACCGCGTGCAGCGGGTCCCGGTCACCGAATCGCAGGGCCGCGTGCACACGTCGGCGGCGGGGGTGCTCGTCTACCCCGAGCCGGAGGAGGTCGAGCAGGTCCAGATCGACGAGTCCGACCTGCGCATCGACGTCTACCGCTCGTCGGGCAAAGGCGGCCAGGGCGTCAACACCACCGACTCCGCCGTGCGCATCACCCACCTGCCCACCGGCATCGTGGTGACCTGTCAGAACGAGCGCTCGCAGCTGCAGAACAAGGCCCGCGCCATGCAGGTGCTGGCCGCGCGGCTGCAGGCGCTCGCCGAGGAGCAGGCCCAGGCCGACGCGTCGGCCGACCGCGCCAGCCAGATCCGCACCGTCGACCGCAGCGAACGTATCCGGACCTACAACTTCCCGGAGAACCGGATCGCCGACCACCGCATCAACTTCAAGGCCCACAACCTCGACCAGGTGCTCGACGGCGAGCTCGACCAGCTCTTCGATGCGCTGGCCGCCGCCGACAGACAGTCGCGGTTGCAGAGCGCGTGAGCGTGGCGCACCGGCGCAGCACCATGCGTGAGGTCATCGACGCCGCGGCCGACGAGCTCGCGGCCGCGGGGGTGGACTCGGCACGCGTCGACGCCGAACTGCTGGCCGCCCACGTCGCCGGCACGCCGCGCGGTCGCCTCACCTTGACCGAACCCGACGCCGGGTTCGTCTCGCGCTACCGCGAGCTCATCACCCAGCGCGCCCGCCGGATCCCGCTGCAGCACCTCACCGGCGTCGCCGCGTTCGGCCCCGTCACCGTCGACGTCGGGCCCGGTGTGTTCATCCCGCGACCCGAGACCGAAGTCCTCCTCGAGTGGGCCATGAAGCTGCCACTGCCGGACCCCCCGGTGATCGTGGACCTGTGCACCGGCTCCGGCGCGCTCGCACTGGCCCTGGCCACCCACTATCCGCGCGCGCGGGTGGTCGCCGTCGACGACTCGGAGCAGGCGCTGAGCTACGCGCGCCGCAACGTGGCAGACAGCGCGGCCGGCAGCGGCGTCGAACTCCTGCACGCCGACGTCACACAACCGGGCCTGCTGACCGAACTCGACGGCACCGTCGACCTGCTGGTGTCCAACCCGCCGTACATCCCCGACAACGCCGCGTTGGAACCCGAAGTGGCCCAACATGATCCGGCCCACGCTCTGTTCGGCGGCCCGGACGGCATGGCCGTCATCGGACCGATCGTGGAGGCCGCCGGCCGGCTGCTGCGGCCCGGAGGATTCTGCGCCGTCGAGCACGACGACACCACCTCGGACCGCACCGCCGAGGTGTTCCGCCGCAGCGGGCGGTTCGACGAGATCGTCGCGCGACACGACTGGACGGGTAAGCCCCGATACGTGACCGCCGTGCGCAGTCAGTGAGAGATTGGTGACCCATGGCTGAGACCTACGACTGCTCCGACCCCGAGCAGCGCAAGACCGGGATCGCGGCGGCCATCAGTGCGCTCAAGAGCGGGCGGCTGGTGGTCATGCCCACCGACACCGTCTACGGCATCGGCGCCGACGCCTTCGACAGCGAGGCCGTCGCCGCGCTGCTGGCCGCCAAAGGCCGCGGCCGCAACATGCCGGTGCCCGTGCTGGTCGGCTCGTGGCACACCATCCAGGGCCTCGTGTATTCCGTGCCGCCCTCGGTGAAGGAACTGATCCGCGCGTTCTGGCCTGGCGCGCTGAGCCTCGTCGTGCACCAGGCGCCGTCGCTGCAATGGGACCTGGGCGACGCGAACGGCACGGTGATGCTGCGGATGCCCCTGCACCCGGTAGCCATCGAACTCCTCCGGGAAGTGGGGCCGCTGGCCGTGTCCAGCGCCAACCGCTCCGGGCAGCCGGCCGCCAACACCGCCGCCGAGGCCCGCGAACAGCTGGGCGATCTCGTCGAGGTCTACCTGGACGGGGGACCGGCGAAGGCGCAGGCCGCGTCGACCATCGTGGACCTGACCGGGGCGACCCCCCGTGTCCTGCGGGAAGGGCCGGTGACCGTCGACGCGATCGCCTCCGTCCTCCGCGTGGACCCCGCCACACTGCTGCCGCAGCCCGACTGAGTGACCGGCGCGGTGGATTACGGTGGCGCGGTGATGTTCTCCAGCCCCGTATCGGAGAGCGTGCTCGCGCTGTCCGACCGTGGCGCCGGCGTCCCGCTGCGGGAGCTGGCGCTGGTGGGGCTGACCGCGGCCATCATCACCTACCTCGCGACGGGCTGGGTGCGGGTGCTGGCCATGCGCTGGGGTGCGGTGGCCTACCCGCGCGAGCGTGACGTCCACCTCCAGCCGACGCCGCGGATGGGCGGACTGGCGATGTACATCGGCGTCGTGGCCGCAGTACTGCTGGCGTCGCAGCTACCCGCGCTGACCAGGGGCTTCGTCTACTCGTCCGGCTTACCCGCGGTCGTGGTGGCCGGCGGCCTGATCATGGTGGTCGGCCTCATCGACGACCGCTGGGGACTCGACGCGCTGACCAAGTTCGCCGGCCAGATCACCGCCGCGAGCGTGCTGGTCACCATGGGCGTGGCCTGGAGCGTCCTCTACATCCCGTTCGGCGGGGTCGGCACCATCGTGCTGGACCAGGTCGCGTCGATCCTGCTCACGCTGGCGCTGACGGTGGCCATCGTCAACGCGATGAACTTCGTCGACGGGTTGGACGGACTCGCGGCCGGCCTCGGGCTGATCACCGCGTCGGCGATCTGCCTGTTCTCCGTCGGGCTGCTCCGGGACCACGGCGGCGACGTGCTGTTCTACCCGCCCGCGGTGATCTCCGTCGTGCTCGCCGGCGCCTGTCTGGGCTTCCTGCCGCACAACTTCCACAAAGCCAAGATCTTCATGGGGGACTCGGGGTCGATGCTGATCGGCCTCATGCTGGCCGCGGCGTCGACGACCGCCGCCGGGCCGATCTCGCAGACCGCGTACGGCGTGCGCGACGTGTTCGCGCTCCTGTCGCCGTTCCTGTTGGTGGTGGCCGTGATGTTCGTGCCCGCGCTGGACATGCTGCTGGCGATCATCCGGCGCACCCGGGCGGGCCGCAGCCCGTTCAGTCCCGACAAGATGCACCTGCACCACCGGCTGCTCGAGATCGGCCACTCCCACCGCCGCGTCGTGCTCCTGGTGTACCTGTGGGTCGGCATCGTCGCCGTGGGTGCGGCGAGCACGATTTTCTTCGACCCGCGGCACACCGCGGTGGTCATGGGTGCGGCCATCGTCATCGCGGTCGTCGTGACACTGATCCCAGTCCTCGGCCGGCGTGACGATGCAGGCCGGGGGGTGTACGACGAGAAGTAGTAGGGCCTCTCAGCCGCCGTCCAGCATGTGTTAGGGTTCTTTAAGAACCCGACCGAACCACGCGGGTTGTCGGCCTCCGGACCATCGGTCTTCCGACCCGGAACGCAGACATTTGACCGACCGTACGACCGATCACAGGGAGCTACCCCTTGGGTGATTCCAGTGCGCCCACCGCCCTCCGATACGCTACGGGCGCCACGCACCGAATCGCAGGGGAAATTCTCACGCCATATGACGACCGCGGGATTGAGGTGAAGCAGTGACGACGCCAGCGCACGACGCGCCGTTGGTGTTTCCGTCCGTTGCTTTCCGTCCCGTGAAGTTGTCCGCGGTGTGCGCCGCCGTTGCCGGCGCCGCCTCCCTTGCAGCCGCCCTGCTGGGCCATCCGCTGTTCGGCTTGTTCTTCACGATCGGTCTCGCGCTCGGCCTCACGAACGCTCTGCTGGTGCGCCGCGCGGTCTTCTCGATCACCGCCCAGGACCATCCGCTCAAGAGCAAGATGGCCATGAATTCCGCGACTCGCCTGCTGGCCATCACCGTGATCGGTCTCAGCATCGCCTTCTACTTCCGACCGCAGGGGTTGGGCGTGCTGTTCGGTTTGGCATTATTCCAGGTGATTCTCGTACTGAGCACGTCGTTACCGGTCCTGAAGAAGTTGCGGGCCGGCGACGACGCGGCATCAGCCGGTTCCACGACGTCCACTTCCACGACCGCTGCTACGACTTCCAACGACGGATAAGCATCAAAGGATCAATCCACAGATGAGTGAACAAATCCTGGCGCTCCAGGTCGGCCACCACACCGAGGCGGAGTGGTTCGGCATGACGGTCAACGTCGACACCGTTCTGTCGACCGCGATCGCTGCCGCCGTGGTGCTGGCGTTGGCGTTCATCCTGCGGGCGAAGGTCACCTCGACCGGCGTCCCCGGCGGTGTTCAGCTGTTCTTCGAGACGGTGACGATTCAGTTCCGCAACCAGGTCGAGAGCGCGATCGGCATGAAGATCGCTCCGTTCATCCTGCCGCTCGCGGTCAGCCTCTTCACCTTCATCCTGATCGCCAACTGGATCGCGGTGCTGCCGGTGCAGTACACCGGCAGCGACGGCATGGAGCACGAACTCCTCAAGCCGCCGGCCGCCGACGTGAACTTCGTCTTCGCGCTCGCCGCATTCGTCTTCATCGCTTACCACGCAGCCGGCATCTGGCGTCGCGGCGTCCTGGGCCACCCCAAGCAGCTGCTCAAGGGCCACGTCGCCTTCCTCGCGCCCATCAACATCGTCGAGGAACTGGCCAAGCCGATCTCGCTGTCGCTCCGACTTTTCGGCAACATCTTCGCCGGCAGCATCATGATCGGCCTGATCGCGATGTTCCCGCCGTGGATCCTCTGGGCCCCGAACGCGATCTGGAAGGCGTTCGACCTCTTCATCGGACTCATCCAGGCGTTCATCTTCGCGCTGCTGACAATTCTTTACTTCGGCCAGTCGATGGAACTCGAGCACGAGGACGAGCATCACTAGCAAGACCGCGGTCCCAGGCCGCTGATTTACGACACGAACCGAAAGTAGAACGCAGACCCTGGTAGGCATCTCTGCCAGATATCAAGGAGGACAAGGAATGGATCCCACAATCGCTGCCGGCGCGCTCATTGGCGGCGGTCTCATCATGGCCGGTGGCGCCATCGGTGCCGGTATCGGTAACGGTGTGGCCGGTAACGCGCTGATCTCGGGCATCGCCCGCCAGCCGGAAGCACAGGGTCGACTGTTCACCCCGTTCTTCATCACCGTCGGTCTGGTCGAGGCGGCGTACTTCATCAACCTGGCGTTCATGGCGCTGTTCGTCTTCGCCACCCCCGTCGGCTAATTCAGCGACATGGGTGATCTGACCGCAGCCGTCCTGGCAGCCCCGGCTGCCGACGAGAGCGAGGGGACCGGCAACTTCTTGCTGCCGAACGGCACCTTTTTCGTGGTGCTGTTGATCTTCCTGGTCGTACTCGCCGTGATCGCCAAATGGGTCGTGCCGCCGGTGAGCAAGGTCCTGGCCGAACGCGAGGCCATGCTCGCCAAGACAGCTGCCGACAACCGCGAAGCGGCCAAGCAGCTCGACGCCGCCCAAGAGGACTACAACAAGGCGATGGCGGGTGCGCGAGGTGAGGCCGCAGCGATGCGTGACGAGGCACGGTCCGAGGGCCGCCAGGTCGTGGACCAGGCCCGGGCCGAGGCCGGCGATGAAGTCGCGAACAAACTGCAATCCGCCAGCGACACCTTGGAGCAGACCGCTGCGACCACGACGACTCAACTCGAGTCTTCGGTCGACGATCTGTCCAAGACGTTGGCAAGCCGCATCCTGGGTGTCGATGTGAACGGCACCTCGAGCGAGAGGCGCTGATGTCGACGTTCATCGGGAACCTGGTCGGGTTCGCCATCATCGGCTTCCTGCTGTGGAAGTACGTTGTTCCGCTGGTCAAGCGGATGATGCAGACGCAGCAGGAAGCGGTGCGTACGGCGCTCGAGGAGAGCAAGTCGGCCGCTGAAAAGCTGGCGAACGCCGACCAGATGCACCAGAAGGCACTCGAGGCAGCCGATTCCGAAGCCGCGAAGGTGAAGGAAGAGGCACAGTCGGAGTCGGAGCGGATCAAGGAAAACCTGCGCGAGCAGGCCGTGACGGAAGCCGAACGCATCAAGTCCCAAGGCGAGCAGCAGGTTCACCTCCTGCGCCAGCAGACCATCCGCGGGTTGCGTCAGCACCTCGGTGGGGAAGCGGTGCAGAAGGCCGAGCAGATCGTGCGCGACTACGTGTCCGATCCCGCTGCGCAGGCGTCGACGGTGGACCGGTTCCTCGATGATCTGGACCAGATGGCGCCCTCGCCGGCTGTCCTGGAGGTCGGCGCGACGCTGAACCTGCGGGCGTCCAGCCGCGAGGCACTCGCCGAACTCGTCAAGAAGTTCGAGTCGGTCGCCGACGGTGCCCAGGCCGATCAGTTGTCGACGATCGCCGACGACGTGGCGGCGGTTGCCAAGCTGCTGATCGCGCAGACCGCGCTGAAGAACGTTCTCGCCGAAGGCAACGACGACCCGTCCGCCAAGGAGCGGCTGGCCGGCCGGCTGTTCGAGGGCAAGATCGACGGCAGTGCGTTCGAACTGGTCAAATCCGCTGTCGCGCAGCGTTGGTCGACCGAGGACAACCTCATCGACGCGCTCCAGCATGTCGCCAGGCTGGCCCTGCTGGTGGCTGCCGAGCGTGACGGAAAGAGCGAAGAGGTCGAGGAACAGCTCTTCCGCTTCGGACGCGTGCTCGACTCCGAGGCCCGGCTCAACAGGCTGCTGTCGGATCCCACCGTGGATGCCGACCAGCGCAACAGCCTGCTGAAGAAGGTCCTCGACGCCGGCGGGGGAGTGAACCCCACGACCGCCGCGCTGTTGACGCAGACCGTCGAGTTGCTCCGTGGCGACGAGACCGCCGACACCGCGGTCAACGACCTCGCGGAGCTTGCCGTGGCGCGCCGCGGTGAAGCCGTCGCCGAGGTCACCGCAGCGGCGGAGCTCTCCGACGAGCAGCGCACCCGTCTGACCGAGGTGCTCAGCCGCATCTATGGCACCGACGTTGCCGTCCACCTGAACATCGACCCCGATGTTCTCGGCGGGCTCCTCATCACGGTCGGTGACGAGGTCATCGACGGATCCATCTCCTCCCGGTTGGCCGCAGCCCGCGCAGGGCTGCCGGACTAGCGCCGGACACCGAGCAACCAAGCAAGAAACACACAGGCAGGAAGACGAAAAGCCATGGCAGAGTTGACAATCTCCGCTTCTGACATCGAAGGGGCGATCGAGGACTACGTCTCCTCCTTCTCCGCGGAGTCCGACCGGGAAGAAGTGGGTGTCGTCATCGACGCCGGCGACGGCATCGCCCACGTCGAGGGCCTGCCCTCGGTGATGACGCAGGAGCTCCTCGAGTTCCCCGGCGGCGTTCTCGGTGTCGCGCTGAACCTCGACGAGCACAGCGTCGGCGCCGTGATCCTGGGCGACTTCGAGAAGATCGAAGAAGGCCAGCAGGTCAAGCGCACCGGCGAGGTTCTGTCGGTGCCGGTCGGTGACGCGTTCCTCGGCCGTGTGGTCAACCCGCTCGGCCAGCCGATCGACGGCCAGGGCGACATCGAGTCCGACGCCCGCCGTGCCCTGGAGCTCCAGGCGCCGTCGGTGGTGCAGCGTCAGGGCGTCTCCGAGCCGCTGCAGACCGGCATCAAGGCCATCGACAGCCAGACCCCGATCGGCCGCGGCCAGCGCCAGCTGATCATCGGTGACCGCAAGACCGGCAAGACCGCCGTCGCCGTCGACACCATCCTCAACCAGCGTGAGGCATGGGAGACCGGCGATCCCAAGCAGCAGGTGCGCTGCGTCTACGTCGCGATCGGCCAGAAGGGCACCACGATCGCGTCCGTGAAGCGGGCCCTCGAAGAGGGTGGCGCGATGGAGTACACCACCATCGTCGCGGCCCCGGCCTCCGACGCCGCGGGCTTCAAGTGGCTGGCCCCGTACACCGGTTCGGCCATCGGCCAGCACTGGATGTACGACGGCAAGCACGTGCTGATCGTGTTCGACGACCTGTCGAAGCAGGCCGACGCCTACCGCGCCATCTCGCTGCTGCTGCGCCGTCCGCCGGGCCGCGAGGCGTTCCCCGGTGACGTCTTCTACCTGCACTCGCGCCTCCTGGAGCGTTGCGCCAAGCTGTCCGACGAGCTCGGTGGCGGTTCGATGACCGGTCTGCCGATCATCGAGACCAAGGCCAACGACATCTCGGCGTTCATCCCGACCAACGTCATCTCCATCACCGACGGCCAGTGCTTCCTGGAGTCCGACCTGTTCAACCAGGGCGTGCGTCCGGCCATCAACGTCGGTGTGTCGGTGTCCCGAGTCGGTGGCGCCGCGCAGATCAAGGCGATGAAAGAGGTTGCCGGTTCGCTGCGTCTGGAGCTGTCGCAGTACCGCGAGCTCGAGTCCTTCGCGGCCTTCGCCTCGGACCTCGACGCCGCGTCCAAGGCTCAGCTGGACCGCGGTGCCCGGCTGGTCGAGCTGCTCAAGCAGCCGCAGTACACCCCGTTCCCCGTCGAGGAGCAGGTCGTCTCGATCTTCCTCGGCACCGGCGGTCACCTGGATTCGGTTCCCGTGGAGGACGTCTCGCGCTTCGAGAGCGAACTGCTCGAGCACGTGCGCGGTTCGCACGGCGAGATCCTGAAGGACATCCGCGAGTCCAAGAAGTTCTCCGAGGAGAACGAGGCGAAGCTGGTCAAGGTCATCAACGACTTCAAGAAGGGCTTCTCCGCGTCGGACGGAAGCTCGGTTGCGGTCGACGACAAGACCGAGGCGATGGACGAAGAGGACGTCGAGAAGGAGTCCGTCAAGGTCCGCAAGCCGGCTCCCAAGAAGTAGAGACGGGACGAGGCACTGAAGGGTCTGGAGAGCTAGATGGCTGCAACACTGCGCGAGCTTCGCGGGCGCATCCGTTCCGCCGGGTCGATCAAGAAGATCACCAAGGCGCAAGAACTGATCGCGACGTCGCGAATCTCGAAGGCGCAGGCCCGAGTCGAGGCGGCTCGGCCGTACAGCACCGAGATCACCAACATGCTCACCGAGCTGGCCAGCGCCAGCGCGCTGGATCACCCGCTGCTCGTGCAGCGGGAGAACCCGCGGCGGGCGGCCGTGCTGGTGGTCTCGTCCGACCGTGGCCTCTGCGGTGCCTACAACGCCAACGTGTTGCGGCAGGCAGAAGAGCTCTTCGCGCTGCTCCGGGAGGAGGGCAAGGAGCCGGTCCTCTACGTCGTCGGCCGTAAGGCGCTGGGCTACTTCAGCTTCCGGCAGCGTGAGGTAGTCGAGTCGTGGACCGGGTTCTCGGAGCGGCCCACCTACGAGAACGCGCGGGAGATCGCCGAGACGCTGGTGGCCTCGTTCATGTCGGGTGCCGACGACGAGGGCGACGACGCCGGAGCCGATGGCATCCTCGGCGTCGACGAACTGCACATCGTCTTCACCGAGTTCCGCTCGATGCTCTCGCAGGTGGTTGCCGCGCGGCGGGTCGCGCCGATGGTCGTCGAGTACGTCGAGGACGAGACGCCGGCCGAGGGCCCGCAGACTCTGTTCTCGTTCGAGCCGGACGCGGAGACGCTGTTCGACACGCTCCTGCCGCGTTACGTCGCCACCCGCGTGTACGCAGCCCTGCTCGAAGCTGCTGCGTCGGAGTCGGCCTCGCGGCGCCGGGCGATGAAGTCGGCCACCGACAACGCCGACGATCTGATCAAGTCCCTGACGCTCGCCGCCAACCGCGAACGTCAGGCACAGATCACCCAGGAAATCAGCGAAATCGTCGGCGGCGCCAACGCGCTGGCCGACGCCAAATGACCTTCAGCAGTACGCCCGGTTAGGAAGCGAAGAAACAACATGAGTGCACCAGCAGAAGCCAAGGAGACCACCGGCCGCGTGGTCCGCATCACCGGCCCGGTCGTCGATGTCGAGTTCCCGCGTGGCTCCGTGCCGGAGCTGTTCAACGCGCTGCACGCCGACATCTCCTACAAGGAACTGTCCAAGACCCTGACGCTCGAGGTCGCGCAGCACCTCGGCGACAACCTGGTCCGGACCATCTCGATGCAGCCGACCGACGGTCTGGTGCGCGGCGTCGAGGTCACCGACACCGGCCGTTCGATCTCGGTCCCGGTCGGCGATGGCGTCAAGGGCCACGTCTTCAACGCCCTCGGTGACTGCCTCGACGAGCCCGGCTACGGCAAGGACTTCGAGCACTGGTCGATCCACCGCAAGCCGCCGGCCTTCTCGGACCTCGAGCCCCGTACCGAGATGCTGGAGACCGGTCTGAAGGTCGTCGACCTGCTGACCCCGTACGTCCGCGGTGGCAAGATCGCCCTGTTCGGCGGCGCCGGCGTGGGCAAGACGGTGCTCATCCAGGAGATGATCAACCGTATCGCCCGCAACTTCGGTGGTACCTCGGTGTTCGCCGGCGTCGGTGAGCGCACCCGTGAGGGCAACGACCTGTGGGTCGAACTCGAAGATGCCAACGTGCTCAAGGACACCGCGCTGGTGTTCGGTCAGATGGACGAGCCGCCGGGCACCCGTATGCGCGTGGCGCTGTCGGCGCTGACGATGGCGGAGTACTTCCGCGACGAGCAGGGCCAGGACGTGCTGCTGTTCATCGACAACATCTTCCGCTTCACGCAGGCCGGCTCCGAGGTCTCGACCCTGCTCGGCCGTATGCCGTCCGCGGTGGGTTACCAGCCGACCCTGGCCGACGAGATGGGTGAGCTCCAGGAGCGCATCACCTCGACCCGCGGTAAGTCGATCACCTCGATGCAGGCCGTGTACGTGCCCGCCGACGACTACACCGACCCGGCCCCGGCGACGACGTTCGCGCACCTCGACGCCACCACCGAGCTTTCGCGTTCGGTGTTCTCGAAGGGCATCTTCCCGGCGGTGGACCCGCTGGCGTCGAGCTCGACGATCCTCGACCCCGCGGTCGTCGGCGACGAGCACTACCGGGTCGCCCAGGAAGTCATCCGGATCCTGCAGCGCTACAAGGACCTCCAGGACATCATCGCCATCCTCGGTATCGACGAGCTCGCCGAAGAGGACAAGCAGCTGGTGAACCGGGCCCGCCGTATCGAGCGCTTCCTGAGCCAGAACATGATGGCTGCCGAGCAGTTCACCGGCCAGCCCGGCTCGACGGTCCCGCTGAAGGAGACCATCGAGGCGTTCGACAAGCTCACCAAGGGCGAGTTCGACCACCTGCCCGAGCAGGCGTTCTTCCTGATCGGCGGTCTCGATGACCTGGCGAAGAAGGCCGAAAGCCTCGGCGCGAAGCTGTGATCGACGGGTTGAGCGCTGGCGCGAAGAGCATTCGCATGAGAGAGGTGGTGTGACATGGCGGACATGAACGTGGAGATCGTCGCCGTGGAGCGCGAGCTGTGGAAAGGCGAAGCCTCCTTCGTGTTCACCCGCACCACTTCCGGTGAGATCGGCATCCTGCCGCGGCACATCCCGCTGGTGGCGCAGCTGGTCGACGACGCGATGGTGCGCGTGGAGCGCGAAGGCGAAGACGATCTGCGTATCGCGGTCGACGGCGGTTTCCTGTCGGTGACCGAGGACGCCGTGCGGATCCTCGTCGAGAACGCGCAGTTCGAGAACGAGATCAATGCCGACGAGGCCAAGCAGGACTCGGAGTCCGACGACGAGCGGACCGCGGCGTGGGGGCGTGCGCGTCTGCGCGCCCTCGGCCAACTGGACTGACGACCGATGAGCGCCGCCATGCAGTTCATGGTGGCGCTCGTCGGTGTCCTGGGCCTGGTGGTCGCCGTACTCGGCTACCGCCTGTGGAAACTTCGGCAGGTCGGTGGCACCGCCGCGATCTTGCGTGACTATCCCGCGGTCGGCGGGCACGGCTGGCGCCACGGAGTCATGCGGTACCGGGGTGGGGAAGCCGGTTTCTACCGGTTGTCGAGTCTGCGCTGGTGGCCCGACCGGACGTTGAGCCGGCGGGGACTCGAGATCGTGTCGCGGCGCGCACCGCGTGGCGATGAATTCGACATCATGACCGACGAGATCGTGATCCTGGAATTGCGGGACACCGGCCCGGATCGGGGCCGCGGTTACGAGATCGCCCTGGACCGGGGCGCGCTGACCGCGTTCACGTCCTGGCTTGAATCGCGGCCGTCGCCCCGGGCCCGTCGGCGCAGTTACTGAGCTCGCGTCTCACCGCGCTCCGCCGCCCGGTTTCCAGAGCACGTCGCCATCCGGGTTGGCCACCCGGGACAAGATGAACAGCAGGTCAGACAGCCTGTTGAGGTACTTGGCCGGCAGCACACTGACACTGTCGCCGTGGGTATCGACGGCGTGCCAGGCCGAGCGTTCCGCTCGCCGAGCCACCGTCCGCGCGACGTGCAGGAGTGCCGACAGCGCCGTACCGCCGGGCAGCACGAACGAGTTGAGAGCGGGCAGGCCCTCGTTGTACTCGTCGCACAAGGTCTCCAGGCGATCGATGTAGCTCTGCTCGATGCGCAGCGGGGGATGCTCGGGATTCTCGACCACCGGCGTCGACAGGTCCGCACCGGCGTCGAACAGGTCGTTCTGGATCTGCCGGAGGACTCCGGCCAGGCGTTCGTCGGGGTTCCCGAGAGCGACCGCGACGCCGATCGCCGCGTTCGCTTCGTCACAGTCGGCGTAGGCCGCGAGGCGGGCGTCGTTCTTCGAAACCCGACTGAAATCGCTGAGTCCTGTGGTGCCATCGTCGCCGGTCCGGGTGTATATCCGCGTCAGGTGCACAGCCATGTCCAAACCGTACGGGAACGACTGTGTGAGTCGGGGCTCGGGAGACTGACATGGGCAGGGCCGCTGTTTACACTGGCCGACGTGAGCGAGCATTTCGTGGTGACCGGCGGTTGCCGGTTGTCTGGCGAAGTTGCTGTCGGCGGTGCCAAGAACAGTGTGCTGAAGCTGATGGCCGCCGCACTGCTCGCTGAGGGCACCAGCACGATCACCAACTGCCCTGACATTCTCGACGTCCCGCTGATGGCCGAAGTACTGCGCGGACTCGGTGCGACTGTGGAGCTCGACGGCGACGTCGTGCGGATCACCTCGCCCGACGAACCCAAGTACGACGCCGACTTCGCCGCGGTTCGCCAGTTCCGCGCCTCGGTGTGCGTGCTCGGCCCGCTGGTCGGGCGATGCAAGAAAGCCAAGGTCGCACTTCCCGGTGGGGACGCGATCGGGTCGCGGCCACTGGACATGCACCAGGCCGGCCTCCGGCAACTGGGGGCCCGGTGCACGATCGAGCACGGTTGCGTCGTCGCCGAAGCCGATCACCTACACGGCGCCGAAATCCAACTCGAGTTCCCCTCGGTGGGGGCGACCGAGAACATCCTCATGGCCGCAGTGCTCGCGGATGGGGTGACGACCATCCACAACGCGGCGCGCGAACCCGACGTCGTGGACCTGTGCACGATGCTCAACCAGATGGGCGCCCAGATCTCGGGTGCCGGTTCGTCGACGTTGACGATCACCGGTGTCGACCGGCTCTACCCGACCGAGCACCGGGTGATCGGGGATCGCATCGTTGCGGCCACCTGGGGTATCGCCGCCGCGATGACCCGGGGCGATGTCTCCGTCACCGGTGTCGACCCTGCACACCTGCAGCTGGTGCTGCACAAGCTGCACGACGCCGGGGCGACCGTGACCCAGAGCGATGACGGTTTCCGGGTGGTGCAGTACGAGCGCCCCAAGGCCGTCAACGTCGCAACGCTGCCGTTCCCCGGCTTCCCGACCGACCTGCAGCCGATGGCGATCGGCCTGGCGGCGGTCGCCGATGGGACGTCGATGATCACGGAGAACGTGTTCGAGGCGCGCTTCCGATTCGTCGAGGAGATGATCCGTCTGGGCGCCGACGCCCGCACCGACGGTCACCATGCCGTGGTCCGGGGGATCCCGCAGTTGTCGAGCGCTCCGGTGTGGTCGTCGGACATCCGTGCCGGCGCCGGGCTGGTGCTGGCCGGTCTCGTCGCAGATGGCGAGACCGAGGTGCACGACGTGTTCCACATCGACCGCGGCTACCCGAAGTTCGTCGAGAACCTGGTGAGTTTGGGTGCGGAAGTCGAGCGGGTAGCCTAGAGAAATACCGCTGGGAACCGCTTCCAAGCCTCTGACCAGCGGATTTGACTTCGAAAGATCGGCAGCTCTAATCTTATGAAGTCGCCGCGGAAACGCGAAGGACAGGATCTTGACTCGCTAGCCCGGATAGTTTAAGCTGGCAGGGTTGCCCTCTAGAGGGTGATTCAGCAAGATTCAAGCTTGTTGTTTGAGAACTCAATAGTGTGTTTGGTGGTTTTTGTTTGTTGTTTTTTGTCCGCCTCTTTTTCCCGTTTAGGGGTGGATGTTTTTTGATGCCAGTTTTGGTGTCTTT
>JBNMQW010000030.1:0-40957 GCA_050205485.1 Mycolicibacterium vaccae
GGCCGCCGCGGCCTGAGCCTTCAACCGTTCGCAGCGCTCGACCACCGCACGCAGCTCACCCTCACCCGCCGCATCCGAGAAATCGAACACACATTCGAACATGAACCCGACGCTACAACCCGGGTCCGACAGAAAGTCAGAGCCCGGTCAGAGACCCAATGCCTGGTAGGTGTTGCGCACGAACTTCGGCTGAGCGGTCTGCAGTTTCGCCAGCGACGTGTTGCCCGCGATCGCAGCGGCAGCGTCCGCTGTCAGGTTCGGCATGTTCTGGATCAGGTAGATCAGGATCACGTCTGCCGACGGATCGGCCTGCCACCAGGTGCCGTACGCGCCGGGCCAGGAGAACGTGCCCAGCCCGCCTGGACCGAACAGCGTGCGCGACTTCGCCGGATCGGTGACGACCGACAGGTTCAGCCCGAACCCGCGGCCGATCCAGAACGGGGCGCCGAGGAAGTCGTGCTTCTTCTGGGTGTCGGTCAGGCGATCGCGCCGCATCGAGGCGACCGACTCCTCGGACACCACCCGCACGCCGTCGAGCGTGCCGCCGGCCAGCAGCATCCGGGCGAACTTGAGGTAGTCGTCGACGGTCGAGAACAGTCCCGCGCCGCCGGTGCAGAACGGAGGGTCGGTGATCGGCACCGGGCCCATCACGTCGTCGCGCAGCCCGTTGTCCGGGTCCAGGGCGTACATCGTGGCGGCCCGGCTGCGGGCGGCCGGATTGACGTGGAAACCGGTGTCGGTCATGCCCAGCGGTTCGAAGACGCGCTCGGCGAGTACCTGGCTCAAGGGCTTGCCCTCGATGCGCGACAACGCGATGCCGAGCACGTCGGTGGCGTGGCTGTACGTCAGCCGTTCGCCCGGCTGGTGCACCAGCGGCAGCGCGGACAGCTCGGCGAGCCAGCCGTCCTGGTCCTGGCGGGTCGGCAGCCTTCGGTACGCGTCCGCGAGCGGACCGACCACGGAGAACATGTAGGCCAGCCCACTGCGGTGGGTCATCAGGTCCTCGATGGTGATGTGCCGCTGCGCGGGCACGGTGCGGTCCAGCTGGCCGCGCGGATCGACCAGCACCCGCATGTCGGCCAGCTCGGTCAGCCAGGTCGCGACCCGGTCGGCGAGTGTGAGTTTGCCCTCCTCGATCAAGGACATCGCGGCAGCGACGGTGATCGGTTTGGTCATCGACGCGATCCGGAAAATCGTGTCACGCTGCATCGGCAGCCGGGCGTGCACATCGCGGTGCCCAAGCTCGTTGACCTGCAGTACTTCTCCGCCCTGCCACACCAGCGTGACGGCTCCGGCGAGCAGACCGGCGTCGATGGCCTCGCTGATGGACGCCTTGTTGCGGTCGAGGTTCACCGGGCTGAGGCTACCCGGGCACATACGAACCGGCGCCTCGGCGGTGCTAAGCTCGCCGCAGTTTCCGACATCCTTTAACGATCCGTCCCGTGAGGCGGAGAAGGAGGTCCGGCTCCCTCGTGGGCGCACCCGACCAGTCCGGTCAAGACCGGGAGCTGATGTCTTCAGCAGACGTCAGCCGCACCATCGCCCGTATCGCGCATCAGATCATCGAGAAGACCGCACTCGACGGTCCCGACGCCCCGCGCGTCGTCCTCCTCGGCATCCCCACCCGCGGCGTGACCCTGGCCACCCGCCTGGCGCAGAACATCGCCGAGTTCAGCGGAGTCGACGTCGCCCGCGGCGCGCTCGACATCACGCTCTACCGCGACGACCTGATGAGCAAGCCGCCCCGCGCGCTGGCCGCCACCTCGATTCCCGAGGGCGGTATCGACGGCGCGCTGGTCATCCTCGTCGACGACGTGCTCTACTCCGGCCGCTCGGTCCGGTCGGCGCTGGACGCGCTGCGTGACCTCGGCCGGCCCAAGGCGGTGCAACTCGCGGTGCTCGTCGACCGCGGCCACCGGGAGCTCCCGATCCGGGCCGACTACGTCGGCAAGAACGTGCCGACGTCTCGCGCCGAGAACGTCAAGGTCCGGCTCACCGAGGACGACGGCCACGACGGCGTCCACATCGCACCGTACGGAGGGCCCCCAAGGTGAAACACCTGCTGACCGCGGGCGACCTGAGCCGCGACGACGCCACCGCGATCCTCGACAACGCCGACCACTTCAAGGAGGCGTTGCTCGGCCGCGAGGTCAAGAAGCTGCCGACGCTGCGCGGACGCACCATCATCACGATGTTCTACGAGAACTCCACCCGCACCCGGGTCTCGTTCGAGGTCGCCGGCAAGTGGATGAGCGCCGACGTGATCAACGTCAGCTCCTCGGGATCCTCTGTGGCCAAAGGGGAGTCGCTGCGAGACACGGCGATGACACTGCGCGCCGCCGGGGCCGACGCGCTGATCGTGCGGCACCCAGCGTCCGGAGCGGCCCAGCAGCTGGCCGAGTGGACCGTCGACGAGCAGGGCGGCCCGTCGGTGATCAATGCCGGGGACGGCACCCACGAACATCCGACCCAGGCGCTACTCGACGCGCTCACCATCCGGCAGCGGCTCGGCAGCATCGACGGCAAACGTGTGGTGATCGTCGGCGACGTCCTGCACAGCCGGGTGGCACGATCCAACGTCGCGCTGCTGAACACCCTCGGCGCCGAGGTGGTGCTGGTCGCTCCGCCGACGTTGCTACCGGTGGGTGTCGCCGACTGGCCGGTGACGGTGTCGCACGAGCTCGACGCCGAACTGCCGCTCGCCGACGCGGTGCTGATGCTGCGCGTGCAGGCCGAGCGGATGAACGGCGGCTTTTTCCCGTCGGCGCGCGAGTACTCGGTGCGCTACGGACTGTCCGAACAGCGCCAGGCGCAGCTTGCCGACCACACCGTCGTCCTGCACCCCGGACCCATGCTGCGGGGCATGGAGATCGCCTACTCGGTGGCGGACTCGCCGCAATCGGCGGTGCTGCAACAGGTTTCCAACGGCGTGCACATCCGGATGGCGGTGCTGTTCCACCTGCTCGTCGGATCTGAGCAAGGAGCGATCAGCGTATGACCGTCCTCATCACCAAGGTGCGCCTCTACGGCGAAGGCGACCCGGTCGACGTGCTGGTTAGCGACGGACTGATCGCCGAGATCGGTAGCGCGCTGCCGGTACCCGACGACGCCGACGTCATCGACGGCGCCGACCGGGTGCTCCTGCCTGGCTTCGTCGACCTGCACACCCATCTGCGCGAACCCGGCCGCGAGTACGCGGAGGACATCGAAACCGGCTCCGCTGCAGCCGCTTTGGGCGGCTACACCGCCGTCTTCGCGATGGCCAACACCGACCCGTTGGCCGACAGCGTCGTGGTCACCGACCACGTGTGGCGCCGCGGTCAGCAGGTCGGCCTGGTCGACGTGCACCCCATCGGTGCGGTGACCGTGGGCCTGCAGGGTCGCCAGCTCACCGAGATGGGGCTGATGGCCGCCGGTGAGGGTGGTGTCCGGATGTTCTCCGACGACGGTGTCTGCGTCGACGACCCGCTGGTGATGCGGCGGGCGCTGGAGTACGCCTCGGGTCTCGGGGTGCTCATCGCCCAGCACGCCGAAGAGCCCCGCCTGACCGTCGGCGCCGTCGCCCACGAGGGCCCGCACGCGGCGCGCCTCGGCCTGAGCGGGTGGCCCCGCGCGGCCGAGGAGTCGATCGTGATCCGCGATGCGCTGCTGGCCCGCGACGCCGGCGCCCGCGTGCACATCTGCCACGCTTCCACCGCGGGCACCGTCGAACTGCTCAAATGGGCCAAGGACCAAGGCATCTCGATCACCGCCGAGGTTACCCCGCACCATCTGCTGCTCGACGACAGCCGGCTGACCACCTACGACGGCCGCAACCGGGTCAACCCGCCCCTGCGGGAGGCCGCCGACACGCTGGCCCTGCGCCAGGCGCTCGCCGACGGGGTCATCGACTGCGTGGCCACCGACCACGCCCCGCACGCCGCCCACGAGAAAATGTGCGAATTCGCCAACGCCCGGCCCGGGATGCTGGGACTGCAGACCGCGCTGTCGGTGGTGGTGGAGACGATGGTCGAACCCGGCCTGCTCTCCTGGCGCGACGTGGCGCGGGTGATGAGCGAGAACCCCGCCCGCATCGTCGGTCTGCCCGACCAGGGCCGGCCGCTCGAGGTGGGGGAGCCGGCCAACCTCACGGTGGTGGATCCGGCCGCCCGGTGGACGGTGCGGGGCCCCGCGCTGGCCAGCCGGTCGGACAACACCCCGTACGAGGAGATGGAGCTGCCTGCCGTCGTGACCGCGACACTGCTGCGGGGCAAGGTCACCGCCCGCGACGGGAAGATCGCATGAACACCGGGACCCTGGTGGCCAGCCTGATCATGGCGCTGATCGTGGTGGTGATCATCGCCGTGGTGATCAACATGATGATCCGCGGCTGGCGTCGGCGCGGCGAACGGCAGGCCCAGATGCTGGGCAGCCTGCCGCCGCTGCCCGACACCGTGGGCCCGGCCCTGGTGGCGCCCACCAAGGGCCTGTACGTCGGCAGCACGCTGCTGCCGAACTGGAACGACCGGATCGTCGTCGGTGACCTCGGCTTCCGGGCCAAGGCGGTACTGACCCGGTACCCAGAGGGAATCATGTTGCAGCGCACCGGGGCTGGACCGATCTGGATTCCCGATGACCTCATCGTCGCAATCCGCGCCGAGAAGAACCTGGTGGGCAAAGCGCTCACCCACGAAGGCATCCTGGCCATCCGCTGGCGGTTGCCGTCCGGCGCCGAGATCGACACCGGATTTCGCGCCGACAACCGCGGGGACTACGCCAAATGGCTGCCAGAGGAGGCCGCATGACCATGGACAAAGCCGTACTGGTGCTCGAGGACGGACGGGTCTTCACCGGCACCCCGTTCGGAGCCGTCGGTGAGACGCTCGGCGAGGCGGTGTTCTCCACCGGCATGTCCGGATACCAGGAGACGCTGACCGATCCGAGCTATCACCGCCAGATCGTCGTCGCGACCGCACCCCAGATCGGCAACACCGGCTGGAACCACGAGGACAGCGAGAGCCGCGGCGACAAGATCTGGGTGGCCGGTTACGTCGTGCGTGACCCGTCGCCGCGCGCGTCGAACTGGCGGGCCACCGGCTCGCTCGACGACGAGCTGCAGCGGCAGGGAGTGGTCGGCGCCGCGGGTATCGACACCCGCGCGGTGGTCCGGCACCTGCGCAGCCGCGGGTCCATGAAAGCCGGCATCTTCAGCGGCGCGGCGGCGGAGGCGCCGCTCGAGGAACTCATCGCCCGCGTGCGCGGCCAGGAGGCGATGCTCGGCGCGGATCTGGCCGGCGAGGTCAGCACCGGCTCGGAGTACGTCGTGGAACCCGAGGGGCCGCAACGCTTCACGGTGGTCGCGCTGGATCTGGGCATCAAGACCAACACCCCGCGGAACTTCGCCGCGCGCGGAGTACGGACGGTGGTGCTCCCGTCGTCGGCGTCGTTCGACGAGATCACCGAACTGCGCCCCGACGGGGTGTTCCTGTCCAACGGGCCGGGCGATCCAGCCACCGCCGACCACATCGTCGAGGTCACCCGTGACGTTCTCGGCGCGCGGATCCCGTTGTTCGGCATCTGCTTCGGCAACCAGATCCTCGGTCGCGCACTGGGGCGGTCCACCTACAAGATGGTCTTCGGACACCGCGGCATCAACATCCCGGTGATGGACCACTCGACCGGGCGTGTGGCGATCACCGCGCAGAACCACGGCTTCGCGCTGGAAGGTGAGGCCGGGGAGCAGTTCGACACCGACTTCGGCCGCGCCGAGGTCAGTCACACCTGCGCCAACGACGGTGTGGTCGAGGGCGTTCGGCTGGTCGACGGCCGCGCGTTCTCGGTCCAGTACCACCCCGAGGCCGCGGCCGGTCCCCGCGACGCCGGATATCTGTTCGACCAGTTCATCGACCTCATGGACGAGGTCAAGGCAGGGGAGGGCAAGTAATGCCGCGCCGCGCAGACCTCAACCACATCCTGGTCATCGGGTCGGGTCCGATCCTGATCGGGCAGGCCGCCGAGTTCGATTACTCCGGCACCCAGGCCTGCCGCGTGCTGCGCTCCGAGGGGCTGCAGGTCACGCTCATCAACTCGAACCCGGCGACGATCATGACCGACCCGGAGTTCGCCGACCACACCTACGTCGAACCGATCACGCCCGCCTTCGTCGAGAAGGTGATCGCCCAGCAGGCCGAGCGCGGCAACAAGATCGACGCGCTGCTGGCCACCCTGGGCGGCCAGACCGCGCTGAACACCGCGGTGGCGCTGTCGGAGAACGGCACCCTGGAGAAGTACGACGTCGAACTCATCGGCGCCGACTTCGACGCCATCCAGCGCGGTGAGGACCGGCAGAAGTTCAAGGACATCGTCGCGAAGGTCGGCGGCGAATCCGCCCGCAGCCGTGTGTGTTTCACGATGGACGAGGTCCGGGAGACGGTCGCCGACCTGGGGTTGCCCGTGGTGGTCCGCCCCAGCTTCACCATGGGCGGCCTGGGCTCGGGGATGGCGTACTCGGCCGAAGACGTCGAGCGGATGGCCGGCGACGGCCTGGCCGCGTCCCCGTCGGCCAACGTGCTCATCGAGGAGTCCATCTTCGGGTGGAAGGAATACGAGCTCGAGCTGATGCGCGACGGCCACGACAACGTCGTCGTCGTGTGCTCGATCGAGAACTTCGACCCGATGGGCGTGCACACCGGTGACTCGGTCACCGTGGCGCCGGCGATGACGCTGACCGACCGCGAGTACCAGAAGATGCGCACGCTGGGCATCGAGATCCTGCGTGAGGTCGGCGTGGACACCGGCGGCTGCAACATCCAGTTCGCGGTGAACCCGACAGACGGCCGGCTCATCGTCATCGAGATGAACCCACGGGTGTCGCGGTCGAGTGCGCTGGCGTCGAAGGCCACCGGGTTTCCGATCGCCAAGATCGCCGCCAAGCTGGCGATCGGCTACACGCTCGACGAGATCGTCAACGACATCACCAAGGAAACCCCCGCGTGCTTCGAACCCACGCTGGACTACGTGGTGGTCAAGGCGCCCCGGTTCGCGTTCGAGAAGTTCCCCGGCGCCGACGGCACCCTGACCACGACCATGAAGTCGGTCGGTGAGGCGATGTCGCTGGGCCGCAACTTCGTCGAGGCGCTGGGCAAGGTGATGCGCTCACTGGAGACCGGCCGCGCCGGGTTCTGGACCGCACCGGATGTCGAGGGTGACGTCGAGGACGTGCTGGAACGACTGCGCACGCCCACCGACGGTCGCCTCTACGACATCGAGTACGCGCTGCGCCTCGGCGCCACCGTCGAGGACGTCGCGAAGGCGTCCGGCGTGGACCCGTGGTTCGTCGAGCAGATCGCCGGGCTGGTGGAGCTGCGCGCCGAACTGGTCGACGCGCCGGTCCTCGGCGAGGAGCTGCTGCGACGCGCCAAGAACTGCGGTCTGTCGGACCGCCAGATCGCCGCGCTGCGCCCGGAACTGGCCGGCGAGGTCGGCGTGCGCGCGCTGCGCCAGCGGCTGGGCATCCACCCGGTGTTCAAGACCGTCGACACCTGCGCCGCGGAGTTCGAGGCCAAGACGCCCTACCACTACAGCAGTTACGAACTCGATCCCGCCGCCGAGACCGAGGTGGCACCGCAGTCCGAGCGACCCAAGGTGCTGATCCTCGGTTCGGGCCCCAACCGCATCGGCCAGGGCATCGAGTTCGACTACAGCTGCGTGCACGCCGCGACCACGCTGAGCGAGGCCGGCTTCGAGACCGTGATGGTCAACTGCAACCCCGAGACGGTGTCGACCGACTACGACACCGCCGACCGCCTGTACTTCGAGCCGCTGACGTTCGAGGACGTGCTCGAGGTGTACTTCGCCGAGCAGGCCTCCGGCGCCGGTGGACCGGGCGTGGTCGGGGTCATCGTGCAGCTCGGCGGCCAGACGCCGCTCGGGTTGGCCGAACGGCTGGAGAAGGCCGGCGTGCCGATCGTCGGCACCCCGCCGGAGGCCATCGACCTGGCCGAGGACCGCGGTCACTTCGGCGAGGTGCTGACCGCCGCGGGCCTGCCCGCGCCGAAGTACGGCATGGCCACCAGCTTCGAGCAGGCCCGCCGCATCGCCGCCGACATCGGTTACCCGGTGCTCGTGCGGCCGTCCTACGTGCTCGGCGGTCGCGGTATGGAGATCGTCTACGACGACGACACCCTCCAGGGGTACATCACCCGCGCCACTCAGCTGTCCCCGGAGCACCCGGTGCTGGTAGATCGGTTCCTCGAGGACGCCATCGAGATCGACGTCGATGCGCTCTGCGACGGCACCGAGGTCTACATCGGCGGTGTGATGGAGCACATCGAGGAGGCCGGCATCCATTCCGGCGACTCGGCGTGCGCGCTGCCCCCGGTGACGCTGGGCCGCAGCGACATCGAGGCGGTGCGCCGGGCCACCGAGGCCATCGCGTTCGGGATCGGCGTCGTGGGCCTGCTCAACGTGCAGTACGCACTGAAGGACGACGTGCTCTACGTCCTGGAGGCCAACCCGCGGGCGAGCCGGACCGTTCCGTTCGTCTCCAAGGCGACCGCGGTGCCGCTGGCCAAGGCGTGTGCCCGGATCATGCTGGGCGCCACCATCGCCCAGCTGCGGGAGGAAGGCGTGCTGGTCCGGGAGGGCGACGGCGCCACCACCGCGCGCAACGCCCCTGTCGCGGTCAAGGAGGCGGTCCTGCCGTTCCACCGGTTCCGCAAGGCCGACGGCTCGCAGATCGACTCGCTGCTCGGCCCGGAGATGAAGTCCACCGGCGAGGTGATGGGCATCGCCCACGACTTCGGCAGCGCCTTCGCCAAGAGCCAGACCGCCGCCTACGGTTCGCTGCCCACCAGCGGCACCGCGTTCGTCTCGGTGGCCAACCGCGACAAGCGGTCGCTGGTGTTCCCGGTCAAGCGGCTCGCCGATCTCGGGTTCCAGGTGCTGGCCACCGAGGGCACCGCGGAGATGCTGCGCCGCAACGGAATCCCGTGCGAAGAGGTGCGCAAGCATTTCGAGGAGCCTGACGAGTCGCGGCCGTCGCGCTCGGCGGTCGACGCCATCCGCGCCGGCGAGGTCGACATCGTGATCAACACCCCGTACGGCAACTCGGGTCCCCGCGTCGACGGCTACGAGATCCGCTCGGCGGCGGTGTCGATGAACATCCCGTGCGTGACGACCGTGCAGGGCGCGTCGGCAGCGGTGCAGGGCATCGAGGCCAGCATCCGCGGCGACATCGGCGTGATGTCGCTGCAGGACCTGCACAGTTCGCTGGGGTCCTGACGCGGTGAGCGGTTTCGGTGCGCGCCTGGCGGCGGCGACGGCGCAGCGGGGACCGCTGTGTCTGGGCATCGACCCGCATCCGGAGCTGATGCGCGCGTGGGGCCTCGACGTCGACGCCGACGGCCTGGCCCGGTTCAGCGACATCTGCGTCGCGGCGTTCTCCGGGGCGGCCGTGGTCAAGCCTCAGGTCGCGTTCTTCGAGGCGTACGGGTCGGCCGGGTACGCGGTGCTGGAGCGCACGATGGCGGAGTTGCGCGCCGCGGGGGTGCTGGTGCTCGCCGATGCCAAGCGCGGCGACATCGGGTCCACCATGGCCGCCTACGCGGCGGCGTGGGCGGGCGACTCGCCCCTGGCGGCCGACGCGGTGACCGCCTCGCCGTACCTGGGCTTCGGATCGGTGCGGCCGCTCCTGGACACCGCCCGCCAGCACGACCGCGGGGTGTTCGTCCTCGCGGCGACGTCGAACCCGGAAGGTGCGTCGGTGCAGCGGGCGCAGGCCGGCGGGCGCACCGTGGCGCAGGCCATCGTCGATGCCGCGGCCGCCGAGAACGACGGCCCGGAACCCGGGTCGGTGGGTGTCGTCGTCGGCGCCACGCTGACCGATCCGCCCGACGTCAGCGCGCTCAACGGCCCGGTGCTGGTGCCCGGGGTGGGCGCCCAGGGTGGCCGTCCGGAGGCGCTCAGCGGCCTCGGAGGGGCCCGCAGCGGCCAGCTGCTGCCCGCGGTGTCGCGCGACGTGCTGCGCAGCGGTCCCGACGTCGCCGCGCTGCGGGCCGCCGCCGAGCGAATGCGCGACGCGGTGGCGTACCTCAACGATCCCGGCTGATCGGTCCGCCGCGACCCGCTCCGAGGTGCCGCGACACGCCCGAAAAGCGATGACCAGGGAAATTTTCGGAGAATCCCCGGTCGGCAACGGTTCCGAACGGGCCCGGGACCGCCGGCGAACGCGCGAAGCCGCCAAGATCGCACCGATACCGGCCTTACGCAGGTCGTTTGGTGCGGACGGCGATTTCGGCAACGGCGTAGCGTCACGGCTGCGGACGTCGTGACCGTGCCGTGACCCGCCCTACACGCTGGGCTTTTGACGAAAAATCCGGGGGGTGGGGTTAGCTTTCGTCAGCTGGCGTGGGTACGGTCGTCCACGCTGGCCGGTTCTGACGGAACCCCGACGACCGGCCGAGACAAATCAGATGATGGTGAGAGACGGAGGAACCTCGTGGCCCTTCCCCAGTTGACCGACGAGCAGCGCGCGGCAGCGTTGGAGAAGGCTGCTGCCGCACGTCGAGCACGTGCCGAGTTGAAGGACCGGCTCAAGCGCGGTGGCACCAATCTCAAGCAGGTGCTGAAGGATGCCGAGACCGACGAGGTCTTGGGCAAGATGAAGGTTTCCGCGCTCCTGGAAGCCCTGCCGAAGGTCGGCAAGGTCAAGGCGCAGGAGATCATGACCGAACTCGAGATCGCTCCGACCCGCCGTCTGCGCGGCCTGGGTGATCGTCAGCGCAAGGCTCTGCTGGAAAAGTTCGACCAGTAACGAGTCGGTGAGTGTAGGCCGGGGGCCGGACGACGCCGCGTGCGCGAAAGCGCCTGTGGTGGTGTTGTCCGGCCCGTCTGCCGTCGGTAAGTCCACTGTCGTGCGATGCCTGCGCGAGCGTGTCCCGAACCTGTACTTCAGTGTCTCGGTGACCACTCGGGCACCGCGCCCGGGCGAAGTCGACGGCGTGGATTATTCGTTTGTGACCGCTGCCCAGTTCCAGGAGCTCATCGACACCGGTGCGCTGCTGGAGTGGGCCGACATCCACGGCGGGCTGCATCGGTCCGGAACACCGGCGGCGCCGGTGGCCGCGGCCACCGAGGGCGGGCGCCCGGTGCTCATCGAGGTCGACCTCGCCGGTGCGCGGTCGGTGAAACGGGCGCTTCCGGAGGCGACGACGGTGTTCCTGGCGCCGCCCAGCTGGGAGGTGCTCGAGAGCCGGCTCGTCGGCCGGGGCACCGAAACGCCCGAGGTGCGGGCGCGGCGGCTGCAGACGGCGCGCGACGAGCTCGCCGCCAAGGACGACTTCGACGAGGTCGTCGTCAACGATCAATTGGAGTCCGCGTGCGCGGAATTGGTATCCTTGCTGGTGGCCCACCCGCAGGTGCCGCGCGATCAGCCGTGATCGCCCTCATCCTCAAAGACTTATCCGATTTCGCCAGGAGACTTTCTCAGTGAGCAGCCCGCAAACAGTGCACGATCTCGACGCGTCCGCCAGCGCCTACGACACTCCGCTCGGTATCACCAATCCGCCCATCGACGAGCTGCTGGACCGCGCGTCGAGCAAGTACGCCCTGGTCATCTACGCCGCCAAGCGCGCGCGCCAGATCAACGACTACTACAACCAGCTCGGCGACGGCATCCTCGAGTACGTCGGACCGTTGGTCGAGCCCGGTCTGCAGGAGAAGCCCCTGTCGATCGCCCTGCGTGAGATCCACGCGGACCTGCTCGAGCACACCGAGGGCGAGTAGAGAACGGTTCCGGCCACGTGGACCGCAAACGGATCATCGTCGGCGTGGCCGGTGGCATCGCCGCCTACAAAGCCGCCACCCTGGTACGTCAGCTCACCGAGGCCGGTCATTCGGTCCGCGTGGTGCCCACCGAGTCGGCCTTGCGGTTCGTCGGTGCGGCCACGTTCGAGGCGCTCTCCGGCAACCCCGTGCACACCGGCGTCTTCGAGGACGTGCATGAGGTGCCGCACGTCCGGATCGGCCAGGGTGCCGATCTCGTCGTCGTCGCACCCGCCACCGCGGACCTGCTCGCCCGCGCGGCTTCCGGCCGCGCCGACGACCTGCTCACCGCGACCCTGCTGACCGTCCGCTGTCCGGTGCTCTTCGCGCCGGCGATGCACACCGAGATGTGGCAGCACCCCGCGACTGTCGAGAACGTCGCGACACTGCGCGCACGTGGGGCTGTGGTCATGGAGCCCGCCTCCGGCCGCCTGACCGGCTCCGACAGCGGCCCGGGCCGCCTGCCCGAGGCCGAGGAGATCGCCACCCTGGCGCAGCTGCTGCTCGCGCGCGCCGAGGCGCTGCCCTACGACTTGGTCGGCGTCAAGGTCCTGGTCACCGCGGGCGGCACCCGGGAACCGATCGACCCGGTCCGGTTCATCGGCAACCGCAGCTCCGGTAAGCAGGGCTACGCCGTGGCCCGGGTGATGGCCCAGCGCGGCGCCGAGGTCACCCTGATCGCCGGCAACACCGCGGGCCTCGTCGATCCGGCCGGTGTCGAGGTCGTCCACATCGGTTCGGCGGCCCAGCTGGCCGATGCCGTCTCCAAGCACGCCCCGGCCGCCAACGTCCTGGTGATGGCCGCGGCAGTCGCCGACTTCCGTCCCGCGCACCAGGCCACCAGCAAGATCAAGAAGGGTCCGGCCGGTGCGGGCGAACCGACCATCGAGCTGGTGCGCAACGACGATGTGCTGGCCGGCGCTGTCCGATCCCGTACCGACGGCCAGCTGCCCAACATGAAGGCCATCGTCGGGTTCGCCGCCGAGACCGGCGACGCCAACGGCGACGTCCTGTTCCACGCGCGCGCCAAGCTGCGGCGCAAGGCCTGCGACCTGCTCGTGGTGAACGCCGTGGGGGAGAACCGCGCGTTCGAGGTCGACCACAACGACGGTTGGCTGCTGTCGGCGGACGGAAACGAGTCGGCACTCGAGCACGGTTCGAAGACCGTGATCGCCAGCCGTATTGTGGACGCAATCGCGGCTTTCCTGCGCACCGGCGCCGGGTAGGCCCGAGCAAACGTCAGCTTGCGCGTAAAGGTTGCGCGCGACGGGGGGACACGCTTGGGTGCAGTAGGCACCCGCAGCGGTGTGGACATCGCCTGGTTATGTTGACTGACTGACAACCTCAGGTGTGCTGAGTGAAAGGGTTCGAACGTGAGTGAAGCTCGGTTGTTTACCAGTGAGTCGGTGACGGAGGGGCATCCCGACAAGATCTGTGACGCCATCAGCGACTCGGTGCTCGACGCGCTGCTCGCCGACGATCCCAAGTCCCGCGTCGCGGTCGAGACGCTGGTGACCACCGGCCAGGTGCACGTGGTGGGCGAGGTGACCACGGCGGCCAAGTCCGCGTTCGCCGATATCACCAACACCGTGCGTGAGCGCATCCTGGAGATCGGCTACGACCACTCGGACAAGGGTTTCGACGGCGAGACCTGCGGCGTGAACATCGGCATCGGCCGGCAGTCGCCCGACATCGCCCAGGGCGTCGACACCGCCCACGAGACGCGCGTCGAGGGTGCCGCCGACCCGCTGGACTCCCAGGGCGCCGGCGACCAGGGCCTGATGTTCGGCTACGCGATCGCCGACACCCCGGAACTGATGCCGCTGCCGATCGCGCTGGCCCACCGCCTGTCGCGCAAGCTCACCGAGGTACGCAAGAACGGCACCCTGGACTACCTGCGGCCGGACGGCAAGACCCAGGTCACAGTGCAGTACGACGGCACCACGCCGGTGCGGTTGGACACCGTCGTGCTGTCCACCCAGCACGCCGACGGCATCGAGCTGGAAACCCAGCTGGCCCCCGAGATCAAGCAGCACGTCATCGACGCGGTGCTCGCCGAGCTGGATCACCCGACGCTGGACACCTCGGCGCCGCGCATCCTGGTGAACCCGACCGGCAAGTTCGTGCTCGGCGGTCCGATGGGCGACGCCGGCCTGACCGGCCGCAAGATCATCGTCGACACCTACGGCGGCTGGGCACGCCACGGCGGCGGCGCGTTCTCCGGCAAGGATCCGTCCAAGGTCGACCGCTCGGCCGCGTACGCCATGCGGTGGGTCGCCAAGAACGTCGTCGCGGCGGGCCTGGCGCAGCGCGTCGAGGTGCAGGTTGCCTACGCCATCGGCAAGGCCGCCCCGGTCGGTCTGTTCGTCGAGACGTTCGGCTCGGAGACCGTCGACCCGGTCAAGATCGAGAAGGCCATCGGCGAGGTGTTCGACCTGCGTCCCGGCGCAATCGTCCGCGACCTGGACCTGCTGCGGCCCATCTACGCCCCGACGGCGGCGTACGGGCACTTCGGTCGCACCGACATCGATCTGCCGTGGGAGCAGCTCAACAAGGTCGAAGAGCTCAAGTCAGCCGTTTAGTCACTCACTCGGTGACGAACTCGTAGTCGTCGATCGGGAAGCGGCGGCTCCGCCAGTACACCTCGGGGGTGCTGGCGGGCCGCAGCGGCACATCGCCGTTCGCGTCGAAGTAGTAGCTGTTGGCCAGCCGGCAGCTGTCCTGCCAGAAGATCTGGCGGTGGCGTTTGCGCATCATCTCGGCGAAGAAGCGGTCGTTGGCCTCTTGGCGGACCTCGACCCGGGTGGCGCCGCGCTTCCGGGCCGTGCGCAGGCAGCGCACGATGTGGTGGGTCTGCGCCTCGATGAGCGCGAAGTACGACGAACCGACGTATCCGTACGGGCCGAAGACGGTGAAGAAGTTCGGGAAACCCGGAACGCTGACACCCTCGTAGGCCTGCAACCGGTTCTCCGTCCAGTACTGAGCCAGTGCGCTGCCGTCCCGGCCCCGGATCGGGAACGTCATGGTGTCGGTGTCCATCACCTGGAAGCCGGTCGCCAGGATCAGTACGTCGAGGTCGTGCGCGGTGCCGTCGGTCGTCGTGATCCCCGTTGCGGAGACGGCGTCGATGGGTTCGGTGACCAGTGCGACGTTGTCGCGGTTGAACGTCGACAGATAGGTGTTGTGGAACCCGGGGCGCTTACAGCCGACGGCGTAGCGCGGCGTGAGCTGGTCCCGGGTCAGCGGGTCGAGCACCTGCTTCTCCAGGTAGGTGCGGCCGACCCGGGCCATGCCTTTGGCCATCGGGTTGACCGTGAAGTACTGCGCCGGCAGCGGAAAGGTCAGCTCCACGTAGAGCTGGCTGACCAGTCGCTGCACCGTGCGGCCCAGCGGCAGGCGCATCAGGCTGCGCGCTGCCCCGGTCAGCGGGACGTCGAACTTCGGGAAACACCAGATCGGTGTGCGCTGAAAGACGGTGAGCCGCTCGACGATCGGCGCGATCTCGGGGATCACCTGCACCGCCGAGGCGCCCGTGCCGATGATCCCGACCCGCTTGCCGCGCAGATCGAGGTCGTGGTCCCAGCGCGCCGTGTGCACCGTAGGTCCGGCGAAGGCGTCGACCCCGGCGATGTCGGGGAGTTTGGGCACCGTCAACACCCCGCTGGCGTTGACCAAAAACCGGGCGGTGACGACGTCCCGCGTCTCGCCGGACTGCAGGGTGAGCTCCCAGAGCCCTTGATCCTCGAGGAAATCGGCGCCGAGCACGGTGGTGCCGAACCGGATCCGGGGGCGCAGCCCGTACTTGTCGACGCAGTGCGCCGCGTAGGCGGCGAGCTCGCGGCCGGGCGCGTAGGTGCGTGACCACGCGGAGCTCTGCTCGAACGAGAACTGGTAGGAGAACGACGGGATGTCCACCGCGATACCGGGATAGGTGTTCCAGTACCAGGTGCCGCCGACGTCGTCGCCGGCTTCGACGATGAGGTAGTCGGCCAGCTCCGACCGGTCCAGCGCGATCGCGGTGCCGATGCCGGAGAACCCGGCCCCGACGATCACGGTGTCGTAGTCCGGGGCCCTCATCGTCGCTCCTCTCGTCAGGCCAGCGCGTCTCGCAGCGCGGCGAGCCCGCGTTTGGTCGCCTCGGTGGCGGCGGGGACCACCTCGGTGTAGGCGAGGTAGCCGTGCACGAGTGACTCGGCGTTGTCCAACTGGACGGGGACGCCTGCGGCGGACAGGAGTTCGGCGTAGCGCGCGCCGTCGTCGCGCAACGGATCGTGACCGGCGACCGCGATGTACGCCGGCGCCACCCCGGTCAGGTCACCGCGGGCGGGGATGAGGGTGGCCGGCGCCGGTGAGACCTTGGAGTCGCCGAGATACCACCGGGTGAAGTCACGGCAGGCGTCCGCGGTGAGGATCGGCGCCGCGGCGTTCTCCGTGAACGACGGCAGCGACATGTCGAAGGTCGTCGACGGGTACCACAGCAGCTGCATGCGCAACACCGCTCCGGCGTCGCGCGCGAGCTGCGCCATCACCGCGGCCAGGTTGCCGCCCGCGGAATCGCCTGCGAGCGCGACGCGTTCCGGGTCGCCGCCCAAATCCGCGGCGTGCTCGAGCACCCACTGCGTCACCGCCCAGGTGTCCTCGACGGCAGCGGGGTAGGGGTGCTCGGGTGCCAACCGGTAGTCCACGGACACCACCACCGCTCCGGTGTCGGCGGCGTGGACGCGCGCAATGGCGTCATAGGTGTCCAGGTCACCCACCGACCAGCCGCCGCCGTGGATGTAGATCACCACCGGCAGCGCCGGTGCGTCGGTCGGTGGCCGGTAGACGCGGACCGGAACACGCCCGGCGGCGGAGTCGACCGCGCGGTCCTCGGCGGTGACCTCCGGGTGCAGCTCCCGGCGGGGCAGGTCGCGGAACCGTTTCCGCGCGGTCTCCGGGCCGCCGTCGGTGGTCAGCTGGAACGGGACGGCCTCGAGCACCTTCTGCAGGACTGGATCCAACTCAGCGGTCATGCCGCCACGGTACGCACTACCCGGGCGCCAACAGCTTCCGCACCCGGGCCGGCACCGTGGTCAGGGCGGCGTCGACGCGGTCGGGGTCGAACAACGCGTCGTGGAACTGCGTGGTCAGCCACGCGGTGCCCAGCACCGACGACGACGTGACCGTCACACCGCAGGGCCCGGCCGGGTCGCTGGCCACCAGGATCCGCGCCCGGGTGGGGTCGGAGAACGTCCACGGCGACCGCGGCACGTCACCGACGCTGGAGTGCAGCAGCTGCACGCGCGGCTGCGCCGGGGCGGCCCACCGCGGCCGGGCGCCGGTGCGCAGGGCCGCGTGCGCCTTGACGGTGCCGACCATCAGATTGGCCACCGGCTGGGCGATCCGCGCGGCGGCCGCCAGGTCGTCGTGCAGCTGACGCGGGCCGGTGGTGCCGCCGACCGGGAAGCTCAGGCCCGCCGAGAACGTGGCGAGCACGCCGCGGCCCGGCGGCAGGTAACGGCGCACGTCGACCGGAAGTGTCACCGCCGGTTCGATGCCGAACCCTGCATCGGCGAAGGCCTCGTGCAGCGCGCAGGTGTACACGGCGAACAGGCTGACCCCGGGCAGATACGAATCCCGTTGTCGCCGAAACTCTTCGACGGTCTCGGCGGGGATGCGCAGCACCCGTGTCGCCGTCGACGGGGTGACGACCGACGGAGCCGGCGGCGCGGGCGTCCCGCCCGTGTGGTCGCGCCGCCGGCGCAACAGCGCCAGCGCCCGGTGCGGGGCGAGCGCCCGCAGGGCGGCGCTGGTCAGCGGGGACATCCGGCGCCGGTAGGGCTGCCAGACGGCGTCGTCGGCGGGGTCCACGACGCCGAGCAGCACCCCGAGGAGAAGGTCGAGCAGCGCGATCTCGCCCAGACCGTGACTGAAGTCCACCGCGAGGTGATCGTCGGCGGCCAGGACCCGTACACCGGAGTCGGGCAGCTCCCGCAGCCGGCCCACCAACTCCACCGGATCGGAGCCGGGGGGAAGAGTCGTGGTGTGCACGGCGCCGCACACGGATTCGGGGTTGAACCGCCAGCGGGTGCTGGTCGTCGACGGCACCAGCCCGATCCGGGCTTCGGGGCCGACCTGCGCCATCGCCACCAGACGTTCGGTGAGCACGTCGGCCGCCGGCAGATCGACCGGACCGAGGACGACGGCCGAACGGCGGTAGCTGTGCTGGATGTCGAGCGCGGCCACCCGAACCGTGTCCGGTTGCCGGCGGTGCCGTCTGCGCGCCATCAGGGGGAACCTATCAGAGCAGGCCACTCGCGGCGCGGCACTCGTTTAGTAGGTTCTCTCGCATGACGACCGGCCGAGAAACCCCTGCCAGCGCTGCACGTATCCGGTTGCTGTGGGCGGCGGCCGCGGTGGTGGCGGCCGGGTACGGACTGTTCCTGATCGTCACGACGGCCCGGATGGGGATCGGCGCCGACCTCACCGGCCAGTTTGCCGCACAGCCCGCGGTGAAGGCGTTGGCGGCGGTGCTGCTCGCGGGTGCGGCGGCGCTGCACCCGGTGGCGCGGGAGCGCCGGTGGTTGGTCGCCGCTCTGGTGTTCTCCGCGGCCGGGGACTACCTGCTGGCGATGTCTTGGTGGGAGCCGTCGTTCGTGCTCGGCCTGGGTGCATTCCTGATCGCTCACCTGTGTTTCCTGGCGGCGCTGGTCCCGCTGGTCGTGCCGCCGGACGCGCGCTCGGCACGGCGGTTGTTCGCGCCCGCGCTGGTGGTGGTGTCCTGTGTGGTGTTGCTGGTCTGGTTCTGGCCGCGGCTGGTCGAGCAGGGCATGACGGTCCCGGTGACGCTGTACATGCTGGTGCTCGCCGCGATGGTGTGTGCCGCACTGCTCGCCGACCTGCCGACGCCGTGGACCGCCGTGGGAGCGGTGTGTTTCGCGGTGTCGGACGCGATGATCGGGATCAACGTGTTCGTGCTGGAGAACGAGACGCTGGCCGTGCCGATCTGGTGGGTCTACGCCAGTTCGCTGCTGCTCATCACCGCCGGTTTGCTGTTCGGCCGCGCGTCCGTGCCGTCTGCTAGACCTGCGGGGTGACCACGACCAGGCGGCCCGCCGAACACGAACCGGTCGCGCGTGTGCTGCCGATGCTCACCGTGCCGCACCTGGACCGTGAGTTCGACTACCTGGTCGCCGACGACCAGTCCAACGACGCGCAGCCCGGTGTCCGGGTCAAGGTGCGGTTCAACGGGCGGATGGTCGACGGTTTCCTACTCGAAAGACGTTCCGACACCGACCATGTGGGCAAGCTCGGTTATCTGGAGAAGGTGGTTTCACCGGAGGCCGTGCTGACCCGCGACGTGCTGCGCCTGGTGGACGCCGTGGCCGCACGCTACGCGGGCACCCGCGCCGACGTGCTGCGACTGGCGATTCCGCCGCGCCACGCCACCGTCGAGAAGCGGCCCGCGGACAAGCTGGAGCCGTGCCCGCCGCCGCACGTCGACGCGTCGGCGTGGTCGTCTTACAGCGGGGGCGCGCAGTTCGTCGCGGCCCTTGCCGACGGCCGCGCCGCGCGTGCGGTCTGGCAGGCGCTGCCCGGGGAGTCCTGGGCGGACCGGCTGGCCGAGGCCGCCGCGGTCACCGTGGCCGCGGGGCGCAGCGTGCTGGCGGTGGTTCCCGACCAGCGCGACGTCGACGCCCTCCACACCGCGATGACCGAGCGGGTGGACCCCGCGCGCGTGGTGGCGCTGTCGGCGGGCCTGGGGCCGTCGCAGCGCTACCGGCGGTGGCTGGCGGTGCTGCGCGGCGACGCCCGGGTGGTGATCGGCACGCGCAGCGCGGTTTTCGCCCCGGTCGCCGACCTCGGCCTGGTGCTGCTGTGGGACGACGGCGACGACTCACTGGCCGAACCGCGGGCCCCGTACCCGCATGCCCGCGAGGTCGCGATGCTGCGGGCCCACCAGGCGCGCTGCGCGGCGGTACTGGGCGGATACGCGCGCACGGCCGAGGCGCAGGCACTGGTCCGCAGCGGCTGGGCGCACGACCTGACCGCCACCCGGCAGACGGTGCGCCGGCACGCGCCGCGGGTGGTGGCGCTCGAGGACAGCGCCTACGCGCAGGAACGCGACCCGGCCGCTCGCACCGCGCGCATCCCCACCGTCGCGCTCGACGCCGCCCGCGCCGCCCTCAAAGCCGGTGCGCCGGTACTGGTCCAGGTACCCAGGCGTGGCTACGTCCCGGCGCTGGCCTGCGCGAAGTGCCGCACCGTCGCGCGGTGCCGGCACTGCACCGGCCCGCTGTCGCTGCCCGGCCGGGACGCCCCGGGCGCGGTGTGCCGGTGGTGCGGCCGCGACGACGTCACCCTGCGCTGCGCGCGCTGCGGCAGCGACGCGGTGCGCGCGGTCGTCGTCGGTGCGCGCCGCACCGCCGAGGAACTCGGGCGCGCGTTCCCCGGGACCTCGGTCGTCACCTCCGGTGGCGACCACGTTGTCGCCACGGTCACGGCCGGCCCGGCCGTGGTCGTGGCCACCCCCGGGGTGGAACCGCTCGCCGAGGGCGGATACGGCGCGGCGCTGCTGCTGGACAGCTGGGCGCTGCTGGGCCGACAGGACCTGCGGGCCGCGGAGGACACCCTGCGGCGCTGGATGGCCGCGGTGGCGCTGGTGCGCAGCCGCGACGACGGCGGTGTTGCGGTCGTCGTCGCCGAGTCGGCGATCCCCACCGTGCAGGCGCTGATCCGCTGGGATCCCGTCGGCCACGCCGAATCCGAGCTCGACGCGCGCGGCGAGGTCGGACTGCCCCCGGCGGTGCACATGGCCGCGATCGACGGCACCGCCCCGGCGGTGCACACCCTCCTCGAGAGTGCGGATCTGCCCGCGGGAGCCAAGCCGCTCGGCCCGGTCGACTTGCCGTTCACCGCGCGCAGACCCGCGGGGCTGGCCCCCGACCAGCCCGTGAGCAGGATGCTGGTGCGGGCGCCCAGGGACCGCGGCCTGGACCTGGCGGCCGCGCTGCGCAAGGCGGCCGCGGTGTGCAGCGCACGCCACGACACCGAGCCGGTTCGCATCCAGATCGATCCGCTGCACATAGGCTGAGCCCCATGTCGGTCGGGCGGCTGGTCAAGGCGCTGATTCCGCTGTTGCTGATCGCCGCCGGCGTGCTGTGGCCGCTGGCGTTCCGCGGGGACTCCGGCGGCGGGACCCCGGTCGCCGACCCGGTGGTGATCACCGACTACGAGGTCGACATCCTCGTCGACGACGCCGGCGACATGACCGCGGTGGAGCGGATAACCGGCCAGTTCCCCAGCGACCGGCACGGCATCTTCCGCTATTGGGATGTGGCCAACCAGAACTCGCCCCGGATCCGGCAGGAGCCCGAGGTCACCGCCGTCCTGATGGACGGGCGGCCGATGAGCTACCGGATGCTCACCGAGGGCGGGGGACGCTTCGTCGTCGCCAAGATCGGCGACCCCGACAGCTACCTGAGCTACGGCGCGCACACCTTCGAGATCCGTTACTCAATCGCCGGTGTCCTCGACCCGGCAGCCCCCGGCGGGGACGGGTCGGTCTTCTACTGGAACGTCATCGCGCCCTCGTGGAACAACGAGATCCGCCGCGCCGACGTCACGGTCACCGTGCCGAGCGTCGTCGACAATGCGCAGTGCTGGGTCGGGTTCGGTACCGGCACCGCGTGTTCGGAGTTGAGTGTGCTGGGCAACCGGGTGTCGTTCTCGGCGGCGGATCTCGCCCCGCGCACCCCGGTCACCGTGCGTGCCGGCGTCGACCTACCGCCGCCGCCCCGCGCGGAGGTGCCCTGGCCGTACTACTGGGACCGGATCCTCGGACGGTCTCCCGCAGGTGTCTGGCAGGTGGCCATCCTGACGCTGCTGGCCGGATTGGCCGCGCTGCTGTGGTACCGCAGCGTGGTGGAGAAATCGCCCGGCTTCCCGCTGCAGTACGCGCCGCCGCCCGGACTGGGACCGGTGCAGACGGAGTACATCCGTACCGAATCGGTTGCCGCGACCGGCCTGTCGGCGACGCTGTTCCACCTCGCCGAACGGGGACTGGTCGACCTGCGGCAGGTCAACTCGGAGCAATGGACCATCAAGGGCGTCGCCGAGCCCGCGCGCTGGCGCGGCGTCGACCCCGTCAGCGCGGCGGTGGCGGCGGCGCTGAAAGTCGACCGGCGCGGCACCGCGTTCCAGGCCAAGGACACCCCGGCCGCCGGTAAGAAGCTGTCGAAGGCCAAGACCGACATGGCCAAAACGGTCCGCAAATGGGCGGTGGACTCGGGATACATGGTCCCCCGCAAGCGGGAGTTGTGGCTGCGCGCCGCCAACGGCGTCGCATTCGTCCTGATGGTCTGCGCTTTCTTCCGCTGGGGGTTCGCCACCACGATGTCGGCGCTGCCGTTCGCGGCGTTCGTGCTGTGCTCAGCTGCGTCGTGGCGGGACGGTGTCGGCACCCGCCGTACCGCGGCCGGCCGCGAGCTGTGGTCGCGCGCAGGCGGTTTCCACCGCGTGCTGACCACCGACTCCGCGGAGGCCCGGTTCGACTTCGGGGCGCGCAAGGACCTCTACACCGCCTACGTCCCGTTCGCGGTGGCGGCCGGTGCGGCCTCGCAGTGGGCTGCCAAGTACCAGACCGAAACCGGTTCTCCCGCACCGCAACCGGAGTGGTACGGCGCATCGGGCACATCCCACGGCCACGACGGCGCCGACGTCGGTTCCGCCGGAACGGATTTCGACAGCTTCGAGTCGGCGCTGGCGTCGTCGATCGGCGCGTACACAGCTTCGCAGGCCTCGTCGTCGTCGTCCTCGGGCGGCTCGAGCAGCAGCTCGGGGGGCGGCGGCGGAGGCGGCGGGGGAGGAGGCGGATCGTGGTGACCTTCGTACTGGCGGTGGCTCTGTGCCTCGCCGTGCTCGTGCTCGTCGGTTTCGTCGCCGGGCACAACAAGATCCGCTCCGCGGACGTCCGGGTGAGCGAGGCGCTGTCGGGTATCGACGTGGAGCTGACCCGGCGCGCCGCGCTGATCCCCGCGCTGGTGCACACCGTGGCGAGCTTCGCCGCCCACGAGAAAGCGGTCCTGGACCGGGTCACCGACGCGCAGGCGGCACTGACCTCGGCGACCGGCAGCGCGTCGGTGGTCCGGCGCAGCACCGCCGAGCAACAACTCGACACCGCGCTGGGCCCGGTGCTGGCGCTGGGCCAGACCCACCCGCAGTTGACCTCGTCGAGCAACTTCGCGGACCTGCAGCGCAACCTCGCCGACACGGAGGACAAGTTGGCCTTCGCGCGGCAGTACTACAACGACGCCGTGGCCGGCCTGAACCGGTTGCTCACCACGATCCCGTGGATGTTCGTCGCGCCGCTGACCGGGGTGACCGAGAAGGAGTACTACCGGGCCCCTCGGTAGCTTCGCGACGTCCCTAGACTGGCGCGGTGCGTCTCGTCTTCGCCGGCACGCCGGAACCGGCCCTGCCCTCCCTGCGCCGGCTGATCGACTCTCCCCACCACGACGTGGTCGCGGTGCTCACCCGTCCCGATGCTGCGGTGGGGCGGCGCGGCCGTCTGACGCCGTCGCCGGTCGCGGAGATGGCGGCGGACTGCGGCATCCCCGTGCTGCGGCCACCGCGGCCCAATGCCGCCGAGTTCGTCGCCGAGCTCGCCGAGATCGCGCCGGACTGCTGCCCCGTCGTCGCGTTCGGGGCGCTGCTGCGCGACGACCTGCTGGCGGTGCCCCGGCACGGCTGGGTCAACCTGCACTTCTCGGTGCTGCCGGCGTGGCGCGGCGCCGCACCGGTCCAGGCGGCGCTGGCCGCCGGCGACCCGGTGACGGGCGCCACCACGTTCCAGATCGAACCGGAGCTGGACTCCGGTCCCGTCTTCGGTGTCGTCACCGAGACCATCCGCCCCACCGACACCGCCGGAGACCTGCTCGACCGGCTCTCGGTGTCCGGAGCCGAACTGCTCGAAGCGACGCTCGACGGCATCGCCGCGGGCACTGTCGCCGCGGTGCCGCAACCCGCCGACGGTGTCAGCTTCGCCCCCAAGATCACCGTCGACGACGCCCGGGTCCGCTGGGACCTGCCGGCGCACGTCATCGACCGGCGCATCCGTGCCGTCACTCCCAACCCGGGAGCCTGGACGATGATCGGTGACCTGCGGGTCAAGGTGGGTCCCGTCCGGCTGCCGCAGCCTGGCGCGGAGACCGAAATCCTTGCCTCCGGCCAGATCTCGGTCGGCAAGAAGTCGGTGCGCGTGGGCACCGGGTCGGTGCCCGTCGAGCTGACCACCGTGCAGCCGCCCGGCAAGAAGGCGATGAACGCCGCCGACTGGGCCCGCGGCGCGCGCCTCGAGGACATCGGATGGGCGCAGTGACCGGGCCCGGCCGCAAGCGGGCGCCCAAGCGGCGGCCGCTGGATCCGGCCCGCCGCGCGGCGTTCGACGTGCTGCGCGCGGTCTCGGAGAACGACGCCTACGCCAACCTCGCGCTGCCCGCGATCCTGCGCGACCGCGGGATCAGCGGCCGCGACGCGGCGTTCGCCACGGAACTGGCCTACGGCGCGTGCCGCAGCCGCGGCCTGCTCGACGCGGTGATCGCCGCGGCGGCCGGCCGGCCCGTCGAGCGCATCGATCCGGTGCTGCTCGACCTGCTCCGGCTCGGCGCTTACCAGCTGCTGCGCACCCGCGTCGAGGACCATGCCGCGGTGTCCACCACGGTGGAACAGGCGGGCATCGAGTTCGATACGGCCCGAGCCGGATTCGTCAACGGCGTGCTGCGCACCATCGCCCGCCGTGACGAGGCGTCGTGGGTCGAGGAGCTGGCCCCCACCATGGCCGCGGACCCGATCGGGCACCTGGCGTTCGTCCACGCGCACCCCCGCTGGATCGCGCAGGCGTTCGCCGATGCTCTCGGCCCGCGCGCCGATGAGCTGGGCGCCCTGCTGGCCAGTGACGACGCCCGGCCGACGGTGCATCTGGCGGCCCGCCCCGGTGACCTGTCGGCGCAGGAACTCGCCGAGCAGGTCGGCGGCACCGTCGGCGCCTACTCGCCGTATGCGGTCTATCTCACCGAGGGCGATCCCGGTGAGGTGGCGGCCCTGCGCGACGGCCGCGCGCTGGTGCAGGACGAAGGCAGCCAACTGGTCGCGCAGGCCCTGACCCGCGCGCCGCTGGACGGCCCCGACGGCGGCCGCTGGCTGGACCTGTGCGCAGGTCCGGGCGGTAAGACCGCCCTGCTGGCCGCGCTGGGCCGGGCCACCGGCGCCACCGTCGACGCTGTCGAACCCACTCCGCGGCGGGCCGAGCTCGTCGAGCAGAACACCGCGGGCCTGCCGGTCACCGTGCACCGCGTCGACGGCCGCGCCTCCGGTCTGGAGCCGGGCTTCGACCGGGTGCTGGTCGACGCGCCCTGCACCGGGCTCGGCGCGCTGCGGCGCCGGCCGGAGGCGCGGTGGCGCCGGCAACCGCGCGACGTCGCCCCGCTGGCCAAGCTGCAACGCGAACTCCTGGCCGCGGCGATCGCCCTGACCCGCCCCGGCGGTGTGGTCCTGTACGCCACCTGTTCGCCGCACCTGGCCGAGACCGCCGGCGTCGTCGCCGACGCGGTGCGGCGGCATCCGGTGACCGCGCTGGACACCCGCCCGCTGTTCGCCCCTGCCACCGATGTCGGGGACACCACGTCGGTGCAGCTGTGGCCGCACCGGCACGGCACCGATGCCATGTTCGCCGCTGCGTTGAGGGTGAACGGGCCCGGTTAGGCTCTGGGGCATGGCTTCACCGCACGCTTCCCACGCACCCTTGATCGCACCGTCGATCCTGTCCGCGGACTTCGCCCGGCTGGCCGACGAGGTGGCCGCGGTCGAGGGCGCCGACTGGCTTCACGTCGACGTGATGGACAACCACTTCGTCCCGAACCTCACCCTCGGTCTGCCCGTCGTGGAGTCGCTGCTGCGCGTCACCGACATCCCGATGGACTGCCACCTGATGATCGAGCGGCCGGACAAGTGGGCGCCGCCCTACGCCGAGGCCGGTGCGCACAACGTCACCTTCCACGCCGAGGCCACCGACAATCCCGCCGCGGTGGCCCGCGACATCCGGGCCGCGGGCGCCAAGGCCGGTCTGGCCATCAAGCCGGGCACCCCGCTGGAGCCGTACCTGGAGATCCTGCGCGACTTCGACACGCTGCTGGTGATGTCGGTCGAGCCGGGCTTCGGCGGCCAGAAGTTCATCGAAGAGGTACTGCCCAAGGTCGGCACCGCCCGCCGCCTCGTCGACGCCGGTGAGATGACCATCCTGATCGAGATCGACGGCGGCATCAACGCCGACACCATCGAGGCGGCAGCAGAAGCCGGGGTGGACTGCTTCGTGGCCGGCTCGGCCGTCTACAGCGCCGAGGACCCGGCCGCCGCCGTGCGCTCGCTGCGGCAGCAGGCCGCGTCGGCCGCCAAGCATCTGACGCTGTGAACCTCGACGCGGCGATGGCCGCCGCGATCGAACAGGCGGAGCAGGTCAAGGGCCGCACGTACCCGAATCCGCCTGTCGGAGCGGTGATCCTGGACCGTGACGGTCAGATCGCCGGAGTCGGGGCGACCGCGCCGACCGGCGGGCCGCACGCCGAGGTGGTGGCGTTGCGCCGCGCGGGGGAGCGGGCGGCCGGCGGGACCGCGGTGGTCACCCTCGAGCCCTGCAACCACGTCGGGCGCACCCCGCCGTGCGTGGACGCGCTGCTGGCCGCGGGCGTCGCCGAGGTCGCCTTCGCCGTCGCCGACCCCAACCCGGTCGCGGCGGGCGGGGCGGCGCGGCTCGCCGAGGCCGGGGTGCGCGTCACCGCCGGGGTGCTGGCGGACGCCGTGGCCGGCGGCACGCTGCGCGAATGGCTGCACAAGCAGCGCACCGGAGTACCGCATGTGACCTGGAAGTTCGCGGCGAGTGTGGACGGCCGTAGCGCCGCCGCCGACGGCACCAGCCAATGGATCACCAGCGAAGCGGCACGCGCCGACGTCCACCGCCGCCGGGCCGCGGCCGACGCGATCGTCGTCGGCACGGGCACCGTGCTCGCCGACGACCCGACGCTGACCGCGCGACTGCCCGACGGCAGCCCGGCCGACCATCAACCGCTGCGCGTCGTGGTGGGTGTGCGCGAGATCTCGCCGGAAGCAAGGGTTCTCAACGACGACTCGCGCACCATGGTGATCCGGACCCGGGACCCGCACGAGGTGCTGCGGGCGCTGGCCGACCGCACCGACGTGCTGCTGGAGGGCGGGCCCACGCTGGCGGGCGCCTTTCTGCGGGCGGGTCTGGTGGACCGCATCCTCGCCTACGTCGCCCCCGTCCTGCTGGGCGGGCCGATCACCGCGGTCGACGACGTCGGGGTGTCGAACATCACCGGCGCGCACCGGTGGCGGTTCGACACGGTGGCCCGACTCGGCCCCGACGTGCTCCTCGGCCTCACGCCTCCCTAGCGTCCCGGCGACTACACTCGGGCCCACACCCGGGTTCGGCCCGTCGGGAATATCGCGCTTTCACTGACGAGTTGCGCATTGAGAGCACGAGAAGAGGAAAACCCACCATGACGGCAGTGCAGAATTGGCTTCCCATCGACCTGGTCGCGCCGGCAATCGTCCGGAATGTCATCCGCGACGTACTGCGCGACCTCCAGAAGATGACGCACCAGCGGGAGGCCGTCGCGGCCCCCGGATTTCAGCTGATGGCCCCCGGCACCGAGCGCTGCTGAGCCGGCCCCTCTGACTCCGGCTCCTCGGCGTACTCCTCTCGGCCGGCGATCAGCAGGCCCAGCACGGCGCCCACCACACACACGACCGCTGTGATCGTGAAGATCTCGGCGTACTGCAGCACATAGGCCTCGCGCACCCGGTTGGCCTCCGCCGTCAGCCGTTCGGCCAGCGTGTTGCCGCCTTCGCTGGCCGGCAGGGCGGCCAGGTGCTGGTTGAACCGGTAGAGACCCCACGCGGACAGCGCGGCGATGCCGATCAGCATGCCGATCATGCGGGAGACCACCACCGCGGCCGAGGCGATGCCGTGCTGCGCCGAGGGCACCACGCGCAGCGTGGCCGAGGTCAGCGGGCCGATCACCAGGCCCAGGCCGAACCCGGCGATCGCCAGGTCGGTGTCCAGCATCGGCAGGCTGACCAGGCCCAGGTCGTGGCGGGCCGACAGCACGTCGACCGGCCACTGGGAGATCAGCAGGTAGCCGCCCGCGGCGATCAGCAGGCCGGTGAAGGCCACGATGCGGTCGCCGATGCGGGTGGCGACCCAGCCGCCGAGCAGCGCGCCGGCCGGCAGCGCGGCCAGGAACCACAACAGCAGGAACGCGGCTTCGATCTGGTCCTTGCCCAGCACGCCCTGCGCGAACAGCTCGACGTTGACCAGGGTCACCATCAACGCGGCACCGGTGGCCAGCGAGGCGCCCAGCGCCGCCAGGAACGGACGGAACCGCACCCCGGCGGGTTCCAGCAGCCGGGTGCGGGCGAACTTCTCCCACACGAAGAACGCGACCGCGGCGACCGCGGCGCCGATCAGCACCGGCGGCCCCCAGCTCGGCAGCACCTCCTTGCCGTCGGGCGCGGGGTTGTACAGCCCGATCACCGCCAGACCCAGCGCGACCGCCAGTAGCAGGCCGCCGACGACGTCGACCTTCTGCGGCACCTCGCTGTCCACCCGGGCAGGCAGGCTGAAGTGGATCATCACCATCGCGACCAGCGCGAGCGGCACGTTGACCCAGAAGACCGACTGCCAGTGCCCGAACAGCCACACCAGGGTGATGCCGTAGATGGGACCGAGCACGCTGCCGAACTCCTGCGCTGCGCCGACCCCGCCGAGCACGGCGGCGCGGTTGCGCGCGGCCCACAGGTCGGCGGCCAGCGCCAGCGTCACGGGTAGCAGGGCGCCGCTGGCCGTGCCCTGGATGATGCGGCCGAGGACCAGGATGGTGAGGTCCGTCGACAGCGCGGTCACCACCGACCCCAGCGCGAAGCCCGCGAGGCTGATCTGGATCAGCAGCTTGCGGCCGAACCGGTCCGACGCCCGCCCCAGCAGCGGCATCGCCGCGATGTATCCCAGCAGATAGCCCGTGATGATCGGGGTGACCCGCTGGATCTGGTTCACGCCGATCCCGACGTCACGCATGATGTCGGTCATGATCGTGACCACGACGTAGGTGTCCAGCGCGCCCAGGATCACCGCCAGGCTGCCCGCGCTGATCGCGACGCGCCGGTTGGTCGACGCGACGAGCGAAGGCGACGCTCCCATCAGGCGGCGGGCTTGTCGATCGTCACGGACTGGCCCCAGTTGGTCAGCGTCATGGTGACGCTGTTGCCCGGGCTGGGCTCCAGACGGGCCTGCATCAGCTCGTGGTCACCCTCCTCGGCCACCCACGCGGTCCCCGGAACCGGGCCGGTCGCGGCGAGCTGCGGGGCGATCTTGTTCACCGCGTCGGCGCTGACCATGCCGGTGATGCGGACGGTGCCGACGCCGTCGATGGTCTCGCGGCCGTCGGACTGCGGGTCGGAGAAGTTGTTCAGCAGGTTGGCCAGGCCCAAATTGGGATCCAGGATCGCGGCCACGTCGTAGACGTCGGCGGCCGGGCCGAAGTTCGACAGGTTGCCGCCCGAGGTCAGCGCGGCGTACAGGTTGCCGTCGGAGACCACGAACGAGATCCCCTCGAGGCGCTGGCCCATGAACAGGATGTCGGCGGTGCCCTTCGCGGCGACGCTGGGCGACTGGGTCAGGTCCCCTTCCAGGGACTCCACGGGCAGGTCGGCCAGCTGGCCCTGCACCGACAGGACCAGGTGCGCGCTGGTCTGCGCCTTCGTGGTCTCGCTCGACTCGGCCAGCAGGGTCGCGGCGTCGGGCAGGTCGGCGCCGGTGTCCTCGGGGGCGGAGCTCGAACAGCCTGCGAGAAAGACGACGGCGGCGATGAGGGCGGCGAAGATCGCCAACAGGCGGGTCTGCATCTCTGCATCGTAAAGGTCGATGCTGCCGGGCGTGGTTTCCGAATCGCGGCAGCCTCTAGGCTTGGCCCCGTGTTCACCGGAATCGTCGAAGAATTGGGCGAGATCGTCGGCAAGGAGAGCCTCGGCGACTCCGCGCGCCTGACGATCCGCGGACCGGTGGTGACTTCGGATGCCGGCCACGGTGATTCGATCGCCGTCAACGGTGTCTGTCTCACCGTCGTCGACGTGCTCGGAGACGGATCGTTCACCGCCGACGTGATGGACGAGACACTGAACCGATCGAGCCTGCGCGGCATCGACGTCGGCGCCCGCGTCAACCTCGAGCGGGCCGCCGCGGTGAACAGCCGGCTCGGCGGGCACATCGTGCAGGGCCACGTCGACGGCACCGGCCACATCATCAGCCGGAACCCCTCGGAGCACTGGACCGTGGTGCGCATCGCCCTGCCCGCGGCGCTGGCGCGCTACGTGGTCCAGAAGGGGTCGGTCACCGTCGACGGGGTGTCGCTGACGGTGTCGGGCCTGGGTCCGGACTGGTTCGAGGTGTCGCTCATCCCCACCACGCTGGAGATGACGACGCTGGGCCGCGCCGAGGTCGGCGCGCACGTCAACCTCGAGGTCGACGTGATCGCCAAGTACGTCGAGCGGTTGCTCGGTGCGCGGGAGGACCACGGCGACGCCTGAGGGCCGTCCGCGCAGCATGTGTCGAACCTCTCACACCGGGCCGCGAAGTGACGAGGTGCATCGATGCGACGTCCCACTGAGCGCTGCCGGGCAATAACGGGCCCTCTGGCGTGGTTCATACTGACAAGAGCACTCCACAACGGATTGCACCGAGGTTCCGCCCGGAACCGGCGAAGGTGGTGAGGATGACGAGGCTGGATTCGGTCGAACGTGCGGTGGCCGACATCGCCGCAGGTAAGGCCGTGGTCGTCATCGACGACGAGGATCGCGAGAACGAAGGCGACCTGATCTTCGCCGCGGAGAAGGCCACTCCCGAACTCGTGGCGTTCATGGTCCGCTACACCTCGGGCTATCTGTGCGTTCCCCTCGACGGCGAGATCTGCGACCGGCTGGGCCTGCTGCCGATGTACGCAGTGAACCAGGACAAGCACGGGACCGCCTACACCGTCACTGTCGACGCGAAAATCGGTGTCGGGACCGGTATCTCGGCGTCCGACCGGGCGACCACCATGCGCCTGCTGGCCGATCCCACCGCCGTGGCCGACGACTTCACCAAGCCCGGCCACGTGGTGCCGTTGCGCGCCAAGGACGGTGGCGTCCTGCGCCGGCCCGGCCACACCGAGGCCGCCGTGGACCTGGCCCGGCTGGCCGGCCTGCAGCCGGCCGGGGCGATCTGCGAGATCGTCAGCCAGAAGGACGAAGGCGCGATGGCGCAGACCGACGAGCTGCGCATCTTCGCCGACGAGCACGACCTCGCCCTGATCTCCATCGCCGATCTCATCGAGTGGCGCCGCAAGCACGAGAAGCACATCGAGCGGATCGCCGAAGCGCGGATCCCGACCCGGCACGGCGAGTTCCGTGCCGTCGGCTACACCAGCATCTACGACGAGGTCGAGCACGTCGCCCTGGTCAAGGGCGACATCGCCGGTCCCGGTACGGGTCCCGCCGCCGACGGCCACGACGTGTTGGTGCGCGTGCACTCGGAGTGCCTGACCGGCGACGTGTTCGGTTCCCGGCGCTGCGACTGCGGCCCGCAACTCGACGCCGCGCTGGCGATGGTGGCACGCGAGGGCCGCGGCGTGGTGCTCTACATGCGCGGACACGAGGGCCGCGGCATCGGTCTGATGCACAAGTTGCAGGCCTATCAGCTGCAGGATGCCGGCGACGACACCGTCGACGCCAACCTCAAACTCGGTCTGCCCGCCGACGCCCGCGACTACGGGATCGGCGCCCAGATCCTCGTCGACCTCGGGGTCCGCTCGATGCGGCTGCTGACCAACAACCCCGCCAAACGTGTCGGGCTGGACGGCTACGGCCTGCACATCATCGAACGCGTCCCGCTGCCGGTGCGCGCCAACGCCGAGAACATCCGCTATCTGATGACCAAGCGCGACCGCATGGGCCACGACCTGACCGGCCTCGACGAATTCGACGAGGCGCTGCCGGGCGAGTTCGGGGGAGCGGTATGAGTCCGGCCGCCGGTGTGCCCGACCTGCCGGACCTCGACGCCGCCGACGTGAAGCTCGGCATCGTCGCGAGCACCTGGCACGAGACGATCTGCGACGCGCTGCTCGACGGCGCGCGCAAGACGGCCGCCGACGCCGGTATCGACGACCCGACGGTGGTGCGGGTGCTGGGCGCCATCGAGATCCCGGTGGTCGCACAGGCTTTGGCCGCCACCCATGATGCGGTGGTCGCGCTCGGCGTGGTCATCCGCGGTGAGACACCGCATTTCGACTACGTGTGTGATGCGGTCACCCAGGGCCTGACCCGGGTCTCGCTGGATGCGTCGACCCCGGTCGCCAACGGCGTGCTGACCACCGAGACCGAGGCGCAGGCGCTGGCCCGGGCCGGGCTGCCGGACTCCACGGAGGACAAGGGCGCGCAGGCGGCCGCGGCGGCGCTGTCCACCGCGCTGACACTGCGCGCGCTGCGGGACGGTTCATGACCTCGCCGCAGTGGGACGCCGAGGTGAAGCCGACCGTCACACCGCGTTTCGCGTTCGGCGCCGCGGCGATCATCATCGCCGTGCACGTCGTGGTGGGGGCGCTGCTCAAACGCTCCTCGACGGGCGTGATCTTCACCACCGCCGACCAGGTCGCCATCGCCGCGCTCGGCGTGGTGATCGGCGGCTTCCTGTGCCTGTTCGCCCGCCCGCGGCTGCGCGTCGGCCCCGCCGGCGTCGCGGTCCGGAACCTGTTCGGCTACCGCCTCGTCCCGTGGCGCGACGTGCGCGGCATCTCGTTCCACCCCGGTGCGCGGTGGGCCCGGCTGGATCTGCCCGACGACGAGTACATCCCGGTGATGGCGATCCAGGCCGTCGACAAGGCGCGCGCCGCCGATGCGATGGACCGGGTCCGCGCCCTGGTGGAGCGTTACCGTGGCGGCAGTGTTGACGGGAAAGCCGGCGGGAACGTCACCGGGAATCGCCCGTAACGACGCCTTCGCGGCGCGGGTCGGCGCCGCCGGCCCAGCCCGCGCCGTCGCGTACGACGACCGACAGCCCGCTGGACTGATCCGCCACGTCGACCTGGTGGCCGAGCTCGCGCAGCCCGGTGACCAGCGGGTCGTGCGCGCCGTCGTCGCTGGTGTCGATGGCCGGATGCTCCCCACCGACATTGGTCTTGGGTGAGTTGGCGGCGCCGAAGTTGACCTGCGACACCGCCTGCTGCGGGTCCAGGCCCCAATCGAGCAGACCGACAACCGTTTTCACCACGTACTGGATGATCGTCGACCCGCCGGGTGATCCGGTGACCGCGTAGAGCGGGCCGCGGGACCCGTCGGGGGCGGTGTCGAAGATCAAGGTCGGCGCCATGGTGCTGCGCGGGCGTTTGCCCGGTTCGATGCGGTTGGCCACGGGCACCCCGTCGGGGCCGACCGGTTCGGCGGAGAAGTCGGTGAGCTCGTTGTTCAGCAGGAATCCGTCGACCATGTGGAACGAGCCGAACGCGGACTCGATGGTCGTGGTCAGCGACGCGGCGTTGCCTTTCGCGTCGACCACGCTGATGTGGCTGGTGCCGTGCTCGGGCGGCTGCGGCACGGGCGCGGCGGACGGCCCGAACGTGCCCGGCTGGGCGGTGCCCATGCTGCGCTCCGGGGAGATCAGCGCCGCCCGGCCGGCGAGGTAGTCGCTGCCCAGCAGCGTGTCGGGCGAACCGCCCGGCAGCGCGACGAAATCGGTGTCGGCGACGTAGCGGTCGCGGTCGGCGTAGGCCAGCCGCTGCGCCTCGGCGATCAGGTGCACGCCCTCGACGGTGGGCCGGCCGCCGTTGCGGTCGACGCCGGTGGGGCGGTGTTCGGCCATCGGGAAGCGTTCCAGCATGCCGAGGGTGGCGGCCACCGCGATCCCGCCCGAGGATGGCGGCGGCATCCCGCAGACCTGCTTGCCGCGATAGCCGACGCACAGCGGCTCCCGGACCCGCGGCGCATATCCCGACAGGTCCTCGAGGGACATCTGTCCCGGGGTGCGCCCGCCTGAGGTGTCGGCGACGGCGTCGACGATGCCGCGGGCGATGTCGCCGGTGTAGAACAGCCGCGGGTCGGATGCGATGGTGCTCAGAGTCTTCGCGTAGCCGGGGTTGGTGAGCCGGGACCGCTGTTGTTTCGGTGCGCCGTCGGCCTCCAGGAAGTACGCGGCGGCTTCGGCGTCGCGCCGCAGATCCGGCGCCGAGGCGGCGATCGCCGCGCCCAGCCGTGGGCTGATCTCGAAGCCGTCGTCGGCCAGGCGCACCGCGGGCGCGAACAGCTCGCGCCACGGCGTCACCCCGTGGGCGCGGTGGGCGTCGGCCAGCATCGCGACGATCCCGGGAACGCCGATGGACCGGCCAGACGACCGGGTGTCCGGCTGCGGCTCGGTCCGGTCGGTGTCGGAGACCCAGCGCAGGTAGTTCTCGGTCGCGGCGGCGGGCGCCGTCTCCCGGCCGTCGTAGGCCTGCACCGCGCCGGAGGCGGCGTCGTAGTACAGCAGGAACCCGCCGCCACCGATGCCGGAGGACTGCGGTTCCACCAGACCGAGCACGGCCTGGGCGGTGACCAGCGCGTCGGCCGCGGTGCCGCCGTCGCGCAACACCTCGCACGCCGCCTGGCTGGCCAGCGGGTTGGCCGTGGCCACGGTGTAGCCGGCGGTCCGCACCGGGGTCATGTCGCTGCGGTACCCGGTGGCGGTCTCGGGTGCGGCCGCGTCGTCCCGCGACTCCGACTTGCCGACCACTGTGCCGTTGGTCACCACCGCGCACGGTCCCGCCACCGGGGGCGACGCCTGCGCGGCGGGCGAGCACCCCGCCGCCAGCAGGGTAATGGCCAGAAGGGCCGCCACCGGGCGGGATGCGCGGGTCCGCATCACCGAGACGGTAGTCGATCAGCGGCGTCGGGACACGGCAGTAACCTGGGTCCGTGCCCGATCCATCGACGTACCGACCGGCCCCCGGGTCGATCCCCGTCGAGCCGGGTGTCTATCGCTTCCGCGACCCGCACGGCCGGGTGATCTACGTCGGCAAGGCCAAGAGTCTGCGCAGCCGCTTGAACTCGTACTTCGCCGACATCTCGAGCCTGGCGCCGCGCACCCGCCAGATGGTGACCACCGCCGCGGCGGTGGAGTGGACCGTCGTCACCACCGAGGTCGAGGCGCTGCAGCTCGAGTACAACTGGATCAAGGAGTTCGACCCGCGATTCAACGTCCGCTACCGCGACGACAAGTCCTACCCGGTGCTGGCGGTCACCCTCAACGAGGAGTACCCGCGCCTGAAGGTCTACCGCGGACCGCGGCGAAAGGGCGTGCGCTACTTCGGGCCCTATTCGCATGCCTGGGCCATCCGCGAGACGCTCGACCTGCTGACGCGGGTGTTCCCGGCGCGCACCTGCTCGAACGGAGTGTTCAAGCGGCACAGTCAGATCGGGCGGCCCTGCCTGCTGGGCTACATCGACAAGTGCTCGGCGCCGTGCGTGGGGCGCGTCTCGGCCGACGAGCACCGCGAGATCGTGCTGGACTTCTGCGACTTCCTCGCCGGTAAGACCGACCGGCTGATCCGTGAGATGGAACAGCAGATGAACGCCGCCGCGGCCGAACTCGACTTCGAGCGGGCGGCACGGCTGCGCGACAACATCGGCGCGATGCGCCGTGCGCTGGAGAAGCAGGCGGTGGTGTTCGGGGACGGCACCGACGCCGACGTCGTGGCCTTCGCCGACGACGACCTGGAAGCCGCCGTGCAGGTGTTCCACGTGCGCGGCGGCCGGGTCCGCGGTCAGCGCGGCTGGGTCATCGAAAAGTCCGGTGAGCCAGGCGAATCCACGCAGGAGTACCTCGTCGAGCAGTTCCTCACCCAGTTCTACGGCGACCAGGCGGCGCTCGGCGGAGCCAGCGACGCCGGTGGTGACGAGGCCACCAACCCGGTGCCCAGAGAGGTGCTGGTCCCGGTGCTGCCCGACACGGCCAAGGAGCTGGAGACCTGGCTGTGCGGATTGCGCGGGTCGCGGGTGAAACTGCGGGTGGCGCAGCGCGGGGACAAGCGCGCGCTGGCCGAGACTGTCAAACGCAACGCCGAGCAGGCGCTCACCCAGCACAAACTCAAGCGGGCCGGTGACTTCACCGCCAGAAGCGCTGCCCTGCAGAGCATTCAGGACGCGCTCGGGCTGCAGGACGCCCCGCTGCGGATCGAATGTGTCGACATCAGCCACGTGCAGGGCACCGACGTGGTGGCTTCGCTGGTGGTCTTCGAGGACGGTCTGCCGCGCAAGTCGGACTACCGGCACTACGCGATCCGGGAGGCCGCCGGTGACGGCCGGTCCGACGACGTCGCTTCGATCGCGGAGGTGACGCGGCGCCGGTTCGCGCGGCATCTGCGCGACAGCGAGCAGCCCGCCACGCCGGAGGGCCATTCGCGCAAGTTCGCCTACCCGCCGAACCTGTTCGTGGTCGACGGCGGCGCACCCCAGGTCAATGCCGCGGCGGCGGTGCTCGAGGACCTCGGCGTCACCGACGTCGCGGTGATCGGCCTGGCGAAGCGGCTCGAGGAAGTGTGGGTCCCGTCCGAGCCGGACCCGGTGATCCTCCCGCGCAACAGCGACGGTCTGTACCTGCTGCAGCGCGTCCGCGACGAAGCGCACCGCTTCGCGATCAACTACCACCGCAGCAAGCGGTCCAAGCGGATGACGGCCTCGGCGCTGGACTCGGTGCGCGGCCTCGGCGAGCACCGGCGCAAAGCGCTGGTCACCCACTTCGGTTCGCTGGCCCGGCTCAAGCAGGCCAGCATCGAGGAGATCATCACGGTGCCCGGAATCGGCGAGGCGACCGCGCGGGCGGTGCTGGAGGCATTGGGCGGCTCACCCGAATCGGAAGCGCCCGCTGCGCCGATCGGCAATGATCGGAGCAAAGTATCGGGATGACAGAGCAGGGCATGCACGAAGACCTACGTGGGGGGACCGGCACCGCCGGGAGCGGGAACGACACCGACACCGGTGAGGGCGGCATCGACGTGGTGCTGGTCACCGGTCTGTCCGGAGCCGGTCGCGGCACGGCCGCCAAGGTGCTCGAAGACCTCGGCTGGTACGTCGCCGACAACCTGCCGCCGGACCTGATCACCCGCATGGTCGAGTTCGGGCTGGCCGCCGGGTCGCGCATCACCCAGTTGGCGGTGGTGATGGACGTGCGGTCGCGGGGTTTCACCGGTGACCTGGACTTCGTGCGCAGCGAACTGGCCACCCGCAACATCGCCCCGCGGGTGTTGTTCCTGGAGGCCTCCGACGACATCCTGGTGCGCCGCTACGAGCAGAACCGGCGCAGTCACCCGTTGCAGGGCCACCAGACCCTGGCTGAGGGCATCGCCGCCGAGCGGGCCCTGCTGGCGCCGGTGCGGGCGTCGGCCGACCTGGTGATCGACACGTCGTCGCTGTCGGTGCACGGCCTCCGGGAGAGCATCGAGCGCGCCTTCGCCGGCGCGGCCGCGGCCCACATCAGCGTCACCGTGGAGTCGTTCGGCTACAAGTACGGGCTGCCCATGGACGCCGACACAGTGATGGACGTCCGGTTCCTGCCCAACCCGCACTGGGTGGACAGCCTGCGCCGGCACACCGGCCAGAATCCGGAGGTGCGCGACTACGTGCTCGGGCAGCCGGGCGCGGTCGAGTTCCTCGACTCCTACCACCACCTGCTGGATGTCGTCATCGACGGCTACCGGCGCGAGGGCAAGCGCTACATGACCGTCGGAATCGGCTGCACCGGCGGCAAGCACCGCAGCGTCGCGATGGCCGAGGCGCTCGCCGAGCGGCTGCAGGACGCCGACCTCACGGTGCGCGTGCTGCACCGGGATCTGGGCCGCGAATGAGTGTGCGCATCGTCGCCCTCGGCGGTGGCCACGGGCTCTACGCGACGTTGTCGGCGGCGCGGAGACTGACCCCGCACGTGACCGCGGTCGTCACCGTCGCCGACGACGGCGGGTCGTCGGGCCGGCTGCGCAGCGAGCTCGACGTGGTGCCCCCGGGTGATCTTCGAATGGCCTTGGCGGCCTTGGCTTCCGACAGTCCGCACGGCCGCTTGTGGGCGACCATCATCCAGCACCGGTTCGGCGGCAGCGGCGCGCTGGCCGGCCACCCGATCGGCAACCTGATGCTGGCCGGTCTGACCGAGGTGCTGGCCGACCCGGTGGCCGCGCTCGATGAGCTGGGCCGCATCCTCGGCGTCAAGGGCCGGGTGCTGCCGATGTGCCCGGTCGCCCTGGGCATCGAGGCCGACGTGGTCGGCCTGGAGTCCGACCCGCGCGTGAGCCGGGCGATTCGGGGTCAGGTGGCCATCGCCACCACCGTCGGGAAGGTGCGCCGGGTGCGGCTGTTGCCCGGTGACCCGCCCGCCACGCGGCAGGCTGTCGACGCCATCCTCAACGCCGACCTGGTGGTCCTGGGGCCGGGGTCGTGGTTCACCAGTGTCATTCCGCACGTACTGGTTCCGGAGCTCGCCGCCGCCCTGAAGGAGACCACCGCGCGCCGGGCGCTGGTGCTCAACCTGGTGGCCGAACCCGGGGAGACGGCGGGCTTCTCGGTCGAGCGGCACATCCACGTGCTGTCCCAGCACGCCCCGGACTTCACGGTCGCCGACATCATCGTCGACTCGGCCCGCGTCCCCAGCGAACGCGAGCGCGACCAACTGCGCCGCACCGCCACCATCCTCGATGCTCACGTCGAGTTTGCTGACGTGTCCCGACCTGGTACACCTTTACATGACCCGGCGAAGCTGGCCGCGGCATTGGAGAGGGTGCTCCAAAAAGGCGAGAAACCCGCCGGCACGGTTGCCCAGCCGAGCGTGCCCACCCCGACAGCGAACGGACCGAGAGGTGACGACCCGTGGCGATGACAGCCGAGGTCAAAGACGAACTCAGCCGCTTGGTGGTCAATTCGGTCAGCGCGCGTCGCGCGGAGGTGGCATCGCTGCTGCGCTTCGCGGGCGGACTGCACATCGTGTCGGGCCGTGTCGTCGTCGAAGCCGAGGTCGACCTGGGCATCATCGCGCGCCGGCTGCGTAAGGACATCTACGACCTCTACGGCTACAACGCCGTGGTGCACGTGCTCTCGGCCAGCGGTATCCGCAAGAACACCCGCTACGTGGTCCGGGTGGCCAAGGACGGGGAAGCGCTGGCCCGGCAGACCGGTCTGCTCGACCTGCGCGGCCGCCCGGTGCGCGGCCTGCCGGCGCAGGTGGTCGGCGGCAGTGTCGCCGACGCCGAAGCTGCTTGGCGCGGAGCGTTTTTGGCGCACGGATCGCTGACCGAGCCGGGGCGCTCGTCAGCGCTCGAGGTGAGCTGCCCGGGGCCCGAGGCGGCGCTGGCACTGGTGGGCGCGGCACGACGGCTCGGCGTGAGTGCCAAAGCCCGTGAGGTCCGCGGCAGCGACCGCGTGGTGGTGCGCGACGGCGAGGCGATCGGCGCGCTGCTCACCCGCATGGGCGCCCAGGACACCCGGCTGACGTGGGAGGAGCGGCGCATGCGTCGCGAGGTCCGCGCCACCGCCAACCGGCTGGCCAACTTCGACGACGCGAACCTGCGCCGGTCGGCGCGCGCGGCGGTCGCCGCCGCCGCCCGGGTCGAGCGGGCGCTGGAGATCCTCGGCGACACCGTTCCCGACCACCTGGCCGCCGCCGGTCACCTGCGGGTGGCACACCGGCAGGCCTCGCTGGAGGAGCTCGGCCGGCTGGCCGACCCGCCGATGACGAAAGACGCTGTGGCGGGCCGGATTCGGCGACTGCTGTCGATGGCCGACCGCAAGGCCAAGCAGGACGGCATCCCCGACACCGAGTCGGCGGTCACCCCGGACCTGCTCGAAGACGCCTGAGTCAGGCCGCCCGCACGATCTGCGCCGGGTTCGCCGCGGGGTTGGCCGCCAGCTCCTCGAGGACGACCGACCAGGTGTACGGGCTGGTGACCATGTTCAGGTGCCCGAGCAGCAGTCCCGGGTAGCGGTGCTGCAACACGATGTTGGTGACGTTCGGGCCGTCCAATGCCTGCAGCGTGTAGGGCGTCGCGACCTCGTCGTAGGCGGTGCTGATCGTGGTGTACCGCACGCCCGGCCGGGTGTCGCCGTTGCCGTAGACCTCGTCGAGGAACGGTGAGCCGTAGGACTGCTGATAGAACGCCGGGGCGAACGTCTCGGAGATTCCGATGTACAGCTGCCGCAGCACCGGCAGTTTGAGTACCAGGGAGACCAGGCCCAGGAACGTTGTGCCGTGGTGGCCCGGGCCGATACCGATGAGCTGGGACACCTTGTCCGCGCCGCCCAGGTTGTTGATGTAGTAGGACGGCAACGCGCCCCCGCCCTGGGAGTGGCCGATCAGGATCACTTGCGGTGCACCGGTCTCGGCCAGCACTCGGTCGATCTCCGCGGCCAGTTCGAGTCCCGACTTCCGGATGTCGCCGATGGATTGGAGCAGCGCATTGGGGTTGTTGGTGACGTTGCCGTAGTTGAACGTGTAGACCTTGTAGCCCGCGTTCGCCAGTACCGGTGCCCCGACCGACCAGTTCATGCCCTGCGTGATGACCGTCGAGTTGAGCAGGATGATCGGGAGCGGTTTCTCCGGTGTGACGCCGACCGACGGATCGTTGGCGCCGGCCGGGGGTTTCGTCGGCCGGAACAGCCCCACCCCGTCGAGCAGGCCGTAGCGGACCGGGAGCGGTCCGGTGATCGCGTCGTCGGCGCCGCCGACCAGCGCCCGGCCGACCGCGGCGGCGGTGTTGGCGACGAAGGTGGCCAGCAGGTGGGGCACGCCGAAGAAGCTGTCGGGGCCGAAGGCGTGCGCGACGGTGGTCGCCGTGGCGTACACCACCGACGCCAGGATCGTGCCGACGTCGGCGAAGCCGCCCGCCAGCTGCCGGTCCAGCCGGGGCGCGATGTACGGGGCGGGTTGCGGCGCGGGATCCGGTGCCGCCGTTGGCCCGTCATCGTCGGCGCGGGCGCTGCGGCGCTGTGCGGCCGGGCTCGCGGTGATCGCGGTCGCCTCGGCGACCGCGATCACCGCGAGCCCGGCCGCACAGCGCCGCAG
>JBNMQW010000031.1:0-40298 GCA_050205485.1 Mycolicibacterium vaccae
GTCCCACCCTGCCCCGGACCGACCGGCGAACGCGCCGACTGGTGGTGGTACACCCCCTACCAACCCAAAGCCCCACCCACCACCAACTAGCGACGGGGCCCGAGCGTCTACAGGGCGTAGGCCTTGACCCAGTCCACCTTCATCTGCGCCCGCAACGGCGCATCAGCGGGCGGGTCGCCGATCCACGGATTGCCGACGGCGACGTTGAGGATCAGATAGTGGTCCCAGGCGCCCGAGAACGGCGTCCAGTCACCGCCGAGGGCTTCGTACTGTGCTTTGGTGACTCGTCCGACCTCGGCGCCGTCGACATGCCAGATGATCCGGTCGCTGTACCAGTCGATGCCGTACTCGTGGAAGCCCTGCGACACGTCGACCCCCAGATCCTTGCTGAATCCCGGGAGTTTCACGTCGATGGTGTTGTCCCGGTCCGCCGGGCCGTGAATGTTCCCGGTCCAGATCCGGCGCGCCTGCGGGGTGCCGAAGCCGGGAACCTCGGCGATGTCGATCTCGCCCTGGCGGGGCCAGTCGTATTCGTGGCCGGGCTCGAGCCCGACAGTCCAGAACGCCGGCAGCACACCCTGATTCACCGGCATCTGAATTCTGGCCACCACCCGCGTACCCACCGCGATGGACTGCTTGCCGAACGTGACCACCCGCGCCGAGGTGTAGTTGTACGGCGCACCGAGCTGATCGGGGGCGCTCTCCCGCCGCGCCTCGATGACGAGATTGCCTGCGCTGTTGATCGTGACGTTGTCGCCGTCGGTGTAGTACTGGTTCTCCCCCGCCGGGCCTCCCCACCGTCCGGTCTGGAAACCCCAGTACTTCATCGCTTCGTCGACGCTCGAGAAGTTCGTCTCCCACAGCGGTTTCTGTTGCGGCGACGGCTGGTTCGGCGTGCCGGGGACCGGAACTGCGACGTCGCGGTAGATCCGCGCCCGGACCCCGAGCCACCACTTCTCGACGAACCGTGGCACCGGGATCGCCAGGAAGTCGGGCCCGTACTTGGTCTTCTTCACCCCGACCGAGTACAGCCAGTCGACGATCATCGACCCCACGGTGACCCGCGTGGTCACCGGGGCGGCGGCCGCCGTGGTCTCCACAAGTGCGGCGGCTGTGCGTGATTCGCTCGCCGCCACCGACGTGAGCGCATCGGTCTCTGCCCGCAGCTCTTTGCGGGTGGCCACCGCGAGCGCCGCGACCGGTTTGTCGGCGGTGTCCGGAACCGTGGGTACATCGGTGTCCGACGAGTCGCCCACGACCGCGCGGGACATCTCGACGCCGGACTCCCGGACGTCGAGCTCGACGAGGGCCGGCTCTCCCACGTCCAAGTCCTCGGTCAGCTTCGATTCGGCCGGGTAGCTTTTGCGTTGGGCTTCGGCGGCTTTCGCCCTGGGCGCCCGCTTCCCGGCGTCGCGGGTGCGCTGCTCCCGCGGCGTCTGACTCTCCCCGGAACTCGACGCTGCGGTGGCACCGCGGTCGCCTCCCGGGTCGGCCGTCGCGGGGGCGGCCCCGGCCATCAGCGCCGCACCCAGGCCGGCCGCCACGACACCGCCCGCGAACCAATGTTTGCCGCTGCCAAGTTGAATGCCGGTCGGTCGCTTTTCGAGCATCAGCCGTCCGTTTCCGCGCCGTAGGGATAGAGAGATGCCGAGATGCAGCGTTCTTCGCTGCGCGATGAACTGTTCAGAGCGAACGCTATCGCCGAACTCACAGACCCGAGAATCCGAACTTCCCCCAGTGAAAGCGACCTTCAGCCGTCCCCTTCCGAACGCTGCAGCAGTTGCACAGCAAACGATAGTCAATCCGTCTCACCGCGGCGCGGAATCGTCGAAATATCTGCGGCCCACGGGAATTCGGCACTGGACATCGCGCCCAAATCAGGGCGGCAGCACAAGTTAGCCGCAGAATCAGCGCAGCAAGGCGAGTTTGCCAGGAAGCGGATCGGCCCACGAAGGCGCGGGCCACCAGTGCGCCTCCCCACGGCCACGCCTTGCTGCGCAGGCCGGAGCAATCGACGACCCGGTTCAGGCGTGGCGGATCCGCGCGACGAGAGTGCGGAAGAGCTCCGCGCCGGCGTCCTTCTGGTCCGGCGGACAGTGCATGTCGACGACGATGCCTCGGACCAGCCCGACGAAGTCGCAGGTGTCTTTGTCCTTGATCGCGACCGAGAACGCATCGTCGGCGTCGAACTTCGGTGCCTCGACCACGACGGACCCGTTGACGTCGCTGCTCTGCCGCAGCACCTGGCCGTTCTTGACCACCGTCGTCGTGACCACCGCGCCCTCGCAGCGGCTATACCACTCGCGGACCTCGTCCAGGTTTGTCGCGTCGTCCGGGCTCGGGAAGATGGACACCCCGAACGCGCGGGAATCCTCCTGATTTCCGCCGGGGTCGTCGACCGGGAACATCAGCAGCGTCAGGGGATACCGGCGGTAGCGATCGGGATCGCGGAAATCGGCGAAGTACTTCGCGTCGATCAGCGGATCACGCTCGCAGCCCGAGGGTTCCGAGCTGACCTGGTAGTCGGCGTCGACGTCGATGGGCTGTTCGTCCCGGACCGCCTGGGTGGAGTCGTAGTCGATGTAGCCGGGCGGGTACAGCGAGCGCAGATCGATCGCGTTGAGGATCACCGTCGGCGGTTTGTCGCGCAATGACGAGGTCGGATAGCTCTGCTCATGGTCCGCGGCCGGGGCACCGGCGTCGGGCCACACCGCCACGCTGACCAGACCGACGATCAACAACAGCACACCGAGGCACGCAAGTATCAGAGTCCGTCTGCGGTGGCGCCGCCGGCGGGTCGGAGTCGGGGCAGCCGAGAAGTTCCAGTCGGGCGTGCTCATGGCGGCGGGCCTGCCGTCGTGCACATCAGCGCTCCGAGATCCCCCAGCGGTGTGCCGTCGGGGGTGCAGAACCCCGGTGCCGCGGTGTCGTCGTTGGAGGAGCCGTTCCCGGGGAATTGAGGCGCCGCGGGGTCAGGTGCCCGCTGCGCCGGCGGCGGCGGAGGAGGTACCTGGTCTGGCGGGGACGGCTGGTCCGGCGGCGGTGGGGGCGCTGGGTTCTCGGCGTCCTCTTTGCCCTGCGCGTCCCGGATCTTCTGCTCACGTTCGGCGTCGCGCCGTTCGATGCACTCTTTGAGCCGCAGCTCGTCGTCGGCGAACGGACAGCTGGTGCTCACCGACGATCCGCTGAAGTCGATTCCGCCGCCCGGGGTGCGGAAGTAGTCGTAGCCGTCAGCGGTCTCGGTCAACAAACCCTCTTTCAAGGCAGTCAACTTGTTCCCCAACCGCTCCGGGGTCTGCTCCACGAACAGCCGGATCTCCGGCACCGAAGACGACGACTGCGCGAAGCACGATGGCTGCGCCTCGGCGGCCTGCGCCGCGGGCTCGAGAAGCTCACGAGCCTGGAAGAACCGGCCGGCACTGACCTGGTCCTGGCTCAGGATCTCAGCCGTCAGCGCGAAGTTCACCCGCGGAGTGCACGCGTCGGGCGACGCGAGGTAAGCGGAGCGGAATCTCTCGTGCCCCGCGGCCACCTCACCGTCGAGCATCAGCCGGTCGCCCTCGGCGAGCACAGCCCGGAACCCACCGCCGAACCAGCCGGCGTCGAGCCAGCCCAACGTCGAGGTCATCGCGGCCTGGTCGCGCTCGGCGAACTGGCCGGGGAGGCGATTGCCGAGCACCCACACACTGACCAGCTTGACTGCCAGGACGAGCATCAGCACCAGCGCGGGAATCGACCACAACAGCAGCCGGCGCCGCAGCCGCAGCCGACCCGGGGGCACACTCGGATCCGCGCTCACCGTCGTACACCCCCGTGGCGGCGGCGCAACCAGTGGCTGCCCAGACCGTAGAGCTCGAAGCCGAACAGCAGTGCGGCCAGCGCGGCGAAAAACCAGTAGTACTCGATGCGGTTCGGGTGCGGCACCGCCGGTACCACCGGCTCGACGGGTGCGGCCTGCGGCACCGCGGTGGGCAGCACGTCGGGCGGCAGTGGCCCGTCCGGCCTTGGCAGGTACTCGATGTCCAGGCTGTCCGCGGCGGTACGCAGCGCGGGTTCGTTCAACCCGATGGTGAGGAACTCGAGGTCGCCTCCCTCGGACCTCCAGAGCACCCGAGCGCCGGTCTTGGTGCCGTAGCCGAACACCGCGCCGCCGGACACCTGCCCTTGCGGGATGTCGTAGGCCCAGTCCCCCGGATCGCTGCCGGACCCGAAGATGAACACCAGATTCGCCGACCCAGGATACGCCGTCGAAGCACCGGTGAGTTGTTCGCGCAGAAGATCATCTGGCGCCGAGACCAGCGCGGCCTTGGGCGCTCGCATCATGGTGGCGCCGTAGGTGCCGTAGTTGGCCAGGAACGCGCGCAGGCTCCAGGTGTCCGGCGAGAGCGGCCATTCCGAGCGTGCGGTATCGGAGTAGGACATCACCGCGTACCTGGCGTCGGGATAGGTGCCCAGCACGGTGCCAACGTCCCGCAGAGCCGCGGCCATACGCTCCTCGCCGGCACCGAAGTCGGGTGTGGTCATCCCCAAGGAGCGATCGATCAGGAGGAACACGTTGACGTTGGTTTCCTCGGCCTCGGCGGTCAGACGCGGCGGGCGCTGCGTGCGGGATTCGTCGCCGATGCGCAACGCGGCGGTGCCCAGACACAGGATGGCCAGGACGCCGACGCCCAGCCGCAGCAGCGATCGCCCGACCTGCGGGCGGGTGTGCCGCCGACGTGCCGCCAGGAAGGCCGCAATCCGAAGCGCGACTGCAACCACGGCGAGCACGATGATCAGCCAGACCGGGAACACCGGGGCGACACTGAGATTCACAGCCGCAACCCCCATCGCAGGCCTGCCAGCGCCACTGCGGCGATCAGCGCGAGTTGGAGCAGCAGATCGGGAACGTCCCACTGGAACGGCGCGCGGGCATGCTCGTCGGCGATGTCGAGCGCCGACGGCGGCGGGTCGGCCAGCACCTTCTCGACCGCCGACTCCAGTTCCTCCTGCAGGTTGTCGATCATGCGCTGTGGCGGGTCCCCGAACAACGAGTCGACCTCGGTATAGGCCACCACCTTGCCCCCACTGTCACGGACCAGCTGTTCGGTGAAACTGATCGGACCCGTGGTCAGGTTCGACGCGATCGCGCTGACCTGGATCCCGGCCGCCGTGACGGTCTTCCTCAGGTACTCGTCGGAGTACAGCGCCCCGTCCACCTGACCGGGCTGCTCGCGGGCCACCGAGCCGATGTAGATGATCATGCGGGAGCGTCCGTTGTCGCGGCCCACCGCGGGCAACCCCATTGCACACATGGCCAAGGTGTCACGTGGGTTCGCCATCGGGCCGCCACTGCGTTCGAAGAGGCCTTCGTCGTCCGCCCGCCAGGCCCCCATCAGATCGCCCGCAGCGCGGGCTTCGCTGGATTTGCCGACCGTCTCGATGATCCGGTCGAGGCGGTCGACGACCCACTCCCGGTCGGCGGTCACCGGGATGGCCCGGTAGTAACCGTGCGTCAGGCCGATGCGCTGATTGCCGAACTGTTCGACGCGCGTGCGCAGTGCGCTGAGCAGTGGTGCCAGTCCCTTCTCTTCGGCGAACTGGAGACCGAACAGCGGCCCGAAGCACACCATGATGTCGACGTGCGGGGTGTCCGAGGCGGCGGAGTCCGGCTGGTAGGTGCGCGCCGGCCGCGCGACCGCTACGACCAGCGTCGTCACCGCGACGATCGACACCACCAGCGTCGCGACGAGCAACCGTTGGTGCGCGCGCAGCGCCCGCTGGTACTCGGGCAGTTCTGTGATCCGGAAAGACCGTGCCAGGTAAGGCAGTTGCCCCTGCCAACCGAAGTCCCGCCGGCGCGTCGCCAGCCACGCCGCGCCCGCGGCGACACCGGCGGCCACCAGTAGAACCACAGGCCATCTCAGGTCCATCGGGCCACCGCCGTCCGCGCCACGTCCACCGCGGCGTCGACCGCGCCCGGGTCGGCGGTGTCGAACTGGCCGGGGTAGGTCCGTTCCAGGACGGGCAGCACCGACGCGGCCAGTGGGCTACGCGCGATGTCCGCCGCCGTCATCTCGCGGGCGTGGTAGCCCGTCCGGAACGCCACGAACTGGCGGAAGATCCGGCTGATCTCGTGGAACGCGGCGCGGGAGTCGAGCTCGCCGCTCCGGTGCCGGTCGGCCACCTTGGCCAGCGTGCGCATGAACTTGTGTCGCAATACGCGGTAGGTCACGTTGCGCACCAGGGGAATTCGGCGCAGCCGGTCGACCGGTGCCGTCCACAGGAAAACGCCGGCGACCCACGCCATCGCCGCGACGGCGACCAGCACGGCGCCCGCCAGCCACCACGCCGGGTAGGACATCGGCGGATACAGGGTGTCGAGGAAATCACCCATTTCGACGCCCCTGGGTCAATGCCGCCAACGCCGACCGGATGTCACTGCTCGACGAGATCCTCGAGAATGTGGTGCCCATCTGGCCGGCGAAGGTCTCCCATTGCGCCGCCCGCGCGGCCTCGGCGTGCCGATAGGCCTGCATCACCCGGGAGCCGAACACCGCGGGCCCCAGAAGTGCGGCGCCCGTGGCGACGTCCAGTACCTCATCGGCGGCGCCAGGGCCGCCGAGGATGTCGGCGTCTTCGATGACGAACCAGTGAATGGTGTTGCGGCTGCGCACCGCTGAGGTGACCGCAGCCAGTTCCGCGGTCACCGCGGGTTGATCGCAGACGATGTAGACCGCGTACCTCTTGTCGAGATTGCGGGCGACGAAGTCGAGCTGGCGCACGATGTTCGAGCCGTGGCCGACGGACGTGTCGGCAGCGTTGACCAGGCTGAGAAGCTGTTCGAGATGGTCCTCGCCGGTCTTGCCCGGCTGCACCGACGAACCACGATCGTCGCCGTAGACCAGGCTCACCTTGTCCGACTGCGCGCACGCGATCAGACCCACCGCCCCGAGCGTCAGAACTGCAACATTCCGTTTGGTCTCGCCGCTGGGCGCGGTGGCCAGCAGGTTGGCGCCGGTGTCGGCGATCAGCAGGAACTCCTGGGCCTTCTCGGCCACGTAACGCCGCACCACCAGATGTGGGCTGCGCGCCGACGCGCGCCAGTCGATGTCGCGATAGTCGTCACCGACGGCGTACTCGCGCAGGTCGACGAAGTCGTCACTGCGGCCGAATTGCAGTGAGGTGTGCCCACCTTCGAGCATCCGGTGCGACCGAAGTCGCATACCCACCGTCGCCGGATCGAATCCGAGCTGCGCCCGCACCCGACTGAGAATCTCCCCCACGGCTGTCCGCGCCTACGGTGCGGCGACTCGGTGGAGGATGCCCTCGATGAGGTACTCCGGTGTCACCCCTTCGGCGGAGGCCTGGAACTTCAGCACCAACCGGTGGCGCAGCACCCGGATGGCGACCGCTTTGACGTCGTCGGGCACGACGTACGGTCGGCCGTTGATCAGCGCCCGCGCGCACGCCGCCCGGCACAGCGCGATGGTGGCACGCGGACTGGCGCCGTACTGCACCATGTCGGCCAATCGCGGTTCCAGCACGGACGCGGGAGTTCTCGTGGCGCCGGTGATGTAGGTCGTGTACTTGACGATCGACCGGTCGATGAACACCTGCTTGAACTTCGACTGCAGCCAACGGACATGCTCCAGGTCGAGGTGGCCGTTGGTGGCCGCTTTGTGGTCGAACACCCCGGACGCGATCCGCGAGACAACCTCTTCCTCCTCGTCGAGAGACGGGTAGGTCAGGATGTCCTTGATCATGAAGCGATCCATCTGCGCCTCGGACAGCTGGTAGGTGCCCTCCTGGTCGATGGGGTTCTGCGTGGCCAGCACCAGGAACGGGTCGGGCAGCGGGTACACGTTGCCGCCGATGGTGGTCTGGCGTTCCTCCATCGCCTCGAGCATCGCGCTCTGGGTCTTCGCCGACGACCGGTTGATCTCGTCGAGCAGCACCACATTGGCGTGCACGGGTCCGAAGGACACTTTGAACTCACCGGTCTTCTGATCCCAGATCTGTCCGCCAGTGATGTCGCTGGGCAACAGATCGGGGGTGCACTGGATGCGCTGGAACCGTGCCGCGAGACTGTCGGCCAGCGTCTTGGCGGCCGTCGTCTTGGCCAGACCGGGGACGCTTTCCAGCAGGACGTGACCTGAGGCGATCAGTCCGATCAGCAAGGACTCCTGCAGCACGCTCTGACCGACGATCTTGGTCGACAGTGCTTGCTGGAGATGACTGATGGCGCCGCCGGCACGTTGGAGATCCTCAGCCGAAAGCTGAGGTCCAGTCAACTGCATCCAAGCCCCCCGATTTTGCTAAGCAGAAGTTGTCAACCGAGCCTAGCAACGGTTGACGGGGGGTGGATGCGCAAGTTCAGACGGTGAACCCCAGGGCGCGCAGCTGTTCCCGGCCGTCCTCGGTGATCTTGTCCGGGCCCCACGGCGGGTTCCACACCCAGTTGATCTTGATCTCGTTGACGAGACCGGCGCCGACGAGCGCCGTACGGGACTGGTCTTCGATCACGTCGGTCAGCGGGCAGGCCGCCGACGTCAGGGTCATGTCGATGAGCGCCACCTTGCCGGCCTCACCGCTCTCCACGCCGAGCCCGTACACCAGTCCGAGGTCGACCACGTTGATCCCGAGCTCGGGGTCGACGACGTCGTGCATCGCCTCCTCGATCTCGGCGAGCAGCTGATCCTCGGGTAGGGCTGTGTCACTCACTGACGTTCTCCTTCACGTTGTCGGACCCGTGCGCCTGTGCGACCGCGGCTTTGAAAGCTGTCCATCCCAGCAGCGCGCACTTCACCCGAGCCGGATACTTCGCCACCCCGGCGAACGCCACACCGTCACCGAGGACGTCCTCGTCCCCGTCGATTCTGCCGCGGCTCGACACCATCTCGGTGAACGCCGCCACCGTTTTGAGAGCATCACCGACGCTCTCACCGATGACCTGGTCCGTCAGCACCGACGTCGCAGCCTGACTGATGGAACATCCCTGCCCGTCGTAGGAGACGTCCACGACGGTCTCGCCGTCGTCGGACAGCTCCACCCGCAGCGTCACCTCGTCCCCGCACGTCGGGTTCACATGGTGTACCTCGGCGTCGAACGGTTCGCGCAGCCCCCGGTGGTGCGGACGCTTGTAGTGGTCCAGGATCGTCTCCTGGTAGATCTGCTCCAGACGCATCGTCAGTCCCCGAAGAACTCCACCGCGCGGCGCACGCCTTCGACCAGCCGGTCGACCTCGTCGGCTGTGTTGTACACCGCGAACGAAGCTCGCGCGGTCGCGGCGATGCCGAACCGCCGGTGCAGCGGCCACGCGCAGTGGTGGCCGACGCGCACCGCGACACCGTCGTCGTCGAGCACCTGCCCTACGTCGTGGGCGTGCACGCCGTCGACGACGAACGACACCGGTGACCCGCGGTCCTCGAGCGTCGCCGGACCGATGATCCGCACGCCGGGGATCTCCGAGAGCCCGGCCAGCGCCGCGCCCACCAACTCACGCTCGTGCTGCTCGACCGCCGGCATCCCGAGATTGTCCAGATACCGTGCAGCCGCACCCAATCCGACAACCTGAGAGGTCATCGGGGTGCCCGCTTCGAACCGCTGCGGCGCAGGCGCGAACGTGGTGGCCTCCATCGTGACCGTCTCGATCATCGACCCGCCGGTGAGGAACGGAGGCAGCGCGTCGAGCAGCTCACGCCGTCCGTACAGCACGCCGATCCCGGTCGGACCCAGCATCTTGTGCCCGGAGAACGCCGCAAAGTCCACGCCGAGCGCGTGGAAGTTCACCGGCTGGTGCGGCACCGACTGGCAGGCATCGAGCACGGTCAGCGCACCCACGGCCTTCGCCCGGGACACCAGCTCGGCGACCGGCGCCACGGCGCCCGTCACATTTGAATGATGGCTGAACGCGATGACTTTCACACGCTCGTCGAGCTCGAGGGAATCCAGGTCGATGCGACCCTCGTCGGTGACACCGAACCACTTCAACGTCGCGCCGGTGCGCAACGCCAACTCCTGCCACGGCACCAGGTTGGCGTGATGCTCGAGCTCTGTGGTGACGATGACGTCGCCGGGCCCGACCGCGCGCTCGAACCGCCGGTCCCCCAACGTATACGCGACCAGATTGAGGGCCTCGGTGGCGTTCTTGGTGAACACCAGCTCGTCGGCATCCGCGCCGACGAACGCCGCGATGTCCGCGCGGCCCTGCTCGTAGGCGTCCGTGGACTCCTCCATCAGCTGGTGCGCGCCGCGGTGCACCGCCCCGTTGGAGTGCAGCAGAAAGTCACGCTCGGCGTCGAGGACAGCCAACGGCTTCTGCGACGTCGCACCGGAATCGAGGTAGGCCAGCTGGTTTCCGCCGCGCATCACTCGGCTCAGGATCGGGAAATCGGTCCTGATCCTGGCCACCTCGGCCGCGTCGAGTGCCTGTGCCGACGTCGTCACCGTCAGGCTCCCGCGGCTGCAGCCTGGGTGAAGCGCTCGTATCCGTTCTCTTCGAGTTCGTCGGCGAGCTCCGGGCCACCGGAGGTGATGATGCGGCCACCGACGAACACGTGCACGAACTGCGGCTTGATGTAGCGCAGGATCCGGGTGTAGTGCGTGATCAGCAGGACACCGCCGTCTTCGGCTTCCTTGTAGCGGTTCACGCCCTCGCTGACGACCCGCAGCGCGTCGACGTCCAGACCGGAGTCGGTCTCGTCGAGGATCGCGATCTTGGGCTTGAGCAGACCGAGCTGCAGGATCTCGTGGCGCTTCTTCTCACCGCCGGAGAAGCCCTCGTTGACGCTGCGCTCGCCGAACGACGGATCGATGTCCAGGTCGCTCATCGCAGCCTTGACCTCTTTGACCCAGTTCCGCAGCTTGGGCGCTTCGCCGCGGACCGCGGTGGCGGCGGTGCGCAGGAAGTTCGACATCGACACCCCGGGCACCTCGACCGGGTACTGCATCGCCAGGAACAGGCCGGCGCGCGCCCGCTCGTCGATGCTCATCTCCAGCACGTCCTGCCCGTCGAGGGTGATCGAACCGGAGGTCACGGTGTACTTCGGGTGGCCGGCGATGGCGTAGGACAGCGTCGACTTGCCGGAGCCGTTGGGCCCCATCACGGCGTGCGTCTCGCCGGAGTTCACGGTGAGGTTGACGCCTTTGAGGATCGGGACTTCGTCGCCTTCAGGCGTGAAGACCGACGCGTGCAGGTCTTTGATCTCCAGGGTGGTCATGTCAGTTCGCACTCGCTTCGGTGATTGCTAGTTCTTTTTCAATGGCTTCGGTCAGGCGCTCGCGCACGGCGGGGACGGCGATCTTCGCGATGATCTCGTTGAAGAAGCCGCGCACCACCAGGCGACGGGCCTGATCCTCGGGAATGCCGCGGGCCCGCAGGTAGAACAACTGCTCGTCGTCGAACCGGCCGGTGGCGCTGGCGTGGCCGGCGCCGACGATCTCGCCGGTCTCGATCTCCAGGTTGGGCACCGAGTCGGCGCGGGCGCCGTCGGTGAGGACCAGGTTGCGGTTCACCTCGAAGGTGTCGGTTCCGGTGGCCTCGGCGCGGATCAGCACGTCGCCGACCCACACGGTGTGCGCGTCGGGCTTGCGGGAATCCGGATCCCCTTGCAGCGCACCCTTGTACAGCACGTCGGACTTGCAGTTCGGCTGCGAGTGGTCGACCAGCAGCCGCGACTCGAAGTGCTGGCCGGCGTCGGCGAAGTAAGTGCCGAGCATCTTGGCCTCGCCGCCGGGCGCGGTGTAGCGCACGTTCGCCGTCGTCCGGACGACGTCGCCGCCGAGCGTGACGTTGACGTGGCCGAGCACGGCATCCTTGCCCAGCCGGGCGTGGTGCGCGCTGACGTGCACGGTGTCGTCGGCCCAGTCGGCGATCCAGATGACGCCGAGACCGGCCGAGTCACCGACGATGATCTCGACGTTGTCGGCGTACACGCCGCTGCCGCGCAGGTCGACGACCACGATGGCGCGCGCGAGTTCCTCGACTCGGATCTGCAGGTGCCCGTAGGCGACCGCGTCCGGACCGGGTCCCTCGATCACGATCTCGATCGGTTCGGCCACCTCGGTGTCGCGCGCGACGGTCACGATCGTCGCCGTCTCGAACGACGAGAACGCCTGGGCCGCAACACGGTCCGACGGAACGCCGGCCTGTCCCAGCCGCTCGTCGCCGCGCTCCACCGTTTCGACCGTGACGCCGGGACGTTCGGTGACGGTGATACCGGCGGTGCCGGTGGGCTTCCCGTTCGACCCAGCCGTGCCGTCGTGCAGTCCGCGCAGCCGCTTGAGCGGTGTGAAGCGCCAGATCTCGTCGCGGCCGCCGGGCACCTCGAACGCGTTCACGTCGAACGACGAGAACAGCTCACCCTTGTTGATGGCAGCAAGGGCGGAACCCTCTACTGCCTGAGTCAGATTGCTCATCTCTAGCCGACCGCGCCTTCCATCTGCAGTTCGATCAGGCGGTTGAGCTCGAGCGCGTACTCCATCGGAAGTTCCTTGGCGATCGGCTCGACGAAGCCGCGGACCACCATCGCCATCGCCTCGTCCTCGGTCATGCCGCGGCTCATCAGATAGAACATCTGGTCCTCGGAGACCTTCGACACGGTGGCCTCGTGGCCCATCGTGACGTCGTCCTCGCGGATGTCGACGTACGGGTAGGTGTCGGACCGGCTGACCGTGTCGACCAGCAGCGCATCGCATTTCACGCTCGAGCGGGAGCCGTGGGCCCCCTTGTTGACCTGGACCAGGCCGCGGTAGGAGGCACGGCCACCGCCGCGCGCCACCGATTTGGACACGATGTTGCTCGACGTGTGGGGCGCCAGGTGCAGCATCTTGGCGCCGGTGTCCTGGTGCTGACCCTCGCCGGCGAACGCCACCGAGAGCACCTCGCCCTTGGCGTGCTCACCGGTCATCCACACGGCCGGGTACTTCATCGTGACCTTGGAGCCGATGTTGCCGTCCACCCATTCCATGGTGGCGCCGGCCTCGGCGCGGGCCCGCTTGGTGACCAGGTTGTAGACGTTGTTCGACCAGTTCTGGATGGTCGTGTACCGGCAGCGGCCGCCGGGCTTGACGATGATCTCGACGACGGCGCTGTGCAGCGAGTCGCTCTTGTAGATCGGCGCGGTGCAGCCTTCGACGTAGTGCACGTAGGCATCCTCGTCGACGATGATCAGCGTCCGCTCGAACTGACCCATGTTCTCGGTGTTGATCCGGAAGTAGGCCTGCAGCGGGATGTCGACGTGCACACCCTTCGGCACGTAGATGAACGAGCCACCGGACCACACGGCGGTGTTGAGCGCAGAGAACTTGTTGTCGCCGGCCGGGATCACCGTGCCGAAATACTCCTTGAACAGCTCCGGATGCTGTTTGAGCGCAGTGTCGGTGTCGAGGAAGATGACGCCTTGGGCCTCGAGATCCTCGCGGATCGAGTGGTAGACGACCTCGGACTCGTACTGTGCGGCCACACCGGAGACCAGCCGCTGCTTCTCCGCTTCCGGGATGCCCAGCTTGTCGTAGGTGTTCTTGATGTCCTCGGGCAGGTCGTCCCAGGTGGCGGCCTGCTTCTCGCTGGAGCGCACGAAGTACTTGATGTTGTCGAAATCGATGCCGTCGAGGTCGGAGCCCCAGTTCGGCATCGGCTTCTTGTCGAAGGTGCGCAGCGCCTTCAGACGGATGTCGAGCATCCACTCCGGCTCGCTCTTCTTGGCCGAGATGTCACGGACCACGGCCTCGGACAGCCCCCGCTGCGCACTGGCCCCTGCGACGTCGGAGTCGGCCCAGCCGTAGCCGTACTTGCCCAGGGAAGCAATGGTCTCTTCCTGGGTCAGCGCTTCTGGCTTGACCTCCGGTGTGAGTGTCACTGCGACACACTCCTTTTGCTCGTGTGGTGGCTTCGGTGCGGGCTGTGCGCCGAAGGGTGGTCTGTCAGCGTCCCGCCGGGCTCAGCGGGACGTGGGTCGTGCACGCGCAGTCGCCGTTGACGATGGTGGCCAGCCGCTGGACGTGGGTCCCCAGCACTTCGGCCATCGCTTGCTGCTCGGCTTCGCACAGCTCGGGGAACTCCTCGGCCACATGCGAGACAGGACAGTGGTGTTGGCAGATCTGCACCCCGGGCACCGGTCCGCGCACCCGCGCCGTCGTGGTGGCGTATCCGGCGCCGGTGAACGCATCGGCGATGCGCTCGGCGGCGGCCTCGATGTCGGCACTGTCGGCCGGCCCGTCGACGGGACGGATGTCGGCGAGGATGGCATCGATGCGCTGCCGCGCGAACGCCTGCAGGGCCTCGTCACCGCCGATCTCCCGCAGCTGCCGCATGGCTGCCGAGGCGAGGTCGTCGTAAGCGTGGTCGAGCTTGGCCCGCCCGGCGGCGGTGAGCTGATAGCGCTTGGCGGGACGGCCGCGGCCCTCCTGCTGCCAGGCGGCGGCCGCGGTCGCTTTGGCGTCCCCGGCCTCGATCAGCGCATCGAGGTGACGGCGCACCCCGGCCGGTGAGAGGCCGAGCTGCGCGCCGATGCTGCGGGCGGTGGTGGGTCCGGACTCGAGCAGCAGTCGGACGATCGCGCTGCGCGTATGTCCGTATGAATCGCCGTCCACAGCGAACGGCGGTACCGGCGTCGGTACGGTCGCACTCTGCGGACGGAATTTCACTACACCAGTGTGACGCAATTCCCGGACCTGGTCCACCAAGGGCACCCTTAGCCCGCGGTTGCACTTCTCACACCCCGTGAGCGGCGAATCGGGAATAGTGCGCCCGCTACGCTGCCCTGGTGGCAGCCCGCCGACATTCTCTCAGCACGTCGATCGCCGGCTGGCACGGCGACGAACGGACGGTCGGCAGTCCACTCACCCCCGCCGAGCTGGTCGCGATGCACCGCACGCGGCTGTTCGGCGCCACCGGAACGGTACTGATGGCCATCGGCGCCCTGGGCGCCGGGGCGCGGCCGGTGGTGCAGGACCCGACGTTCGGCGTCCGCCTGCTCAACCTGCCGTCGCGCATCCAGACCGTGTCGCTGACGATGACCACCACCGGCGCGGTGATGATGGCGCTGGCGTGGCTGATGCTCGGCCGGTTCACCCTGGGCAAGCGGAAGATGACCCGCGGCCAGCTGGACCGGACCCTGTGGCTGTGGGCGTTGCCGCTGCTCCTCGCTCCGCCGATGTACAGCAAGGACGTCTACTCCTACCTGGCGCAGAGCGAGATCTCGCTGCAAGGGGCCGACCCGTACCGCGTCGGCCCGGCGCCCGGGCTCGGCCTGGACCACATCTTCACGCTGTCGGTGCCGAGTCTGTGGCGGGAGACGCCCGCCCCCTACGGGCCGCTGTTCCTGTGGATCGGCCGGGGCATCTCGTCGATCACCGGCGAGAACGTCGTCGAAGCGGTGCTGTTCCACCGACTGGTGGTCCTGTTCGGCGTCGGGTTGATCGTCTGGGCGACACCGCGGCTGGCGCGCCGGTGCGGGGTGGCCGAGGTCAGCGCGTTGTGGCTGGGCGCGACGAACCCGCTGCTGTTGATGCATCTGGTCGCCGGGATCCACAACGAAGCGCTCATGCTCGGGCTGATGCTCGCCGGCACCGAGTTCGCGCTGCGCGGCATCGAAGCGATCGGTGACACGACGCGCGCCCGCTGGTATCCGGCGGCTTTGCTCGTGGCCGGCACCGTCTTGATCACGATGTCGTCACAGGTCAAGCTGCCGTCGCTGCTGGCACTCGGCTTCGTCGCGATGGCGCTGGCCCATCGGCTGGGCGGCACCATCAAGGCATTCCTGATCTCGGGGACCGCATTGACGGCCGTATCGGTGGCCGTGATGGCGGTCATCGGCTGGGCCAGCGGGCTGGGCTTCGGCTGGCTGTTCACGCTGGGGACGGCCAACGTGGTGCGCAGCTGGATGTCCCCACCGACACTGCTGGCCCTCGGCACCGGGCAGGTCGGCATCCTGCTCGGTCTCGGCGATCACACGACCGCCGTGCTGGGGTTGACCCGCGCCATCGGCGTGTTCCTCATCGCCGTGATCGTCACCTGGTTGCTGCTGGCGGTGCTGCGCGGCCGCCTGCATCCGGTCGGCGGCCTGGGCGTGGCGCTGGGCGCGACGGTCCTGCTGTTCCCGGTGGTCCAGCCCTGGTATCTGCTGTGGGCCATCATCCCGCTGGCCGCGTGGGCCACCCGGCCGGGCTTCCGCTCCGCGGTGATCATGGTGACGCTCGTGGTCGGCATCTTCGGCCCCACCGCCAACGGCGACCGCTTCGCGCTGTTCCAGATCGTGCTGGCCACGGTGGCCAGCACCGTGATCGTGCTGCTGTTGATGGCCCTGACCTTCCGCTGGCTGCCATGGCGCGCGGTCCCCGAGGCCGCCTCCGGAACCCTCGCCGACGACGATGGCGGCGACGACAGCCGTCGCCGCCCCACACCGGCGGCACCGGGCCCGGCGGCCGACGCTTACGCTGATTCACCGTGAGCGCGAACTCCCCTGTGCTGCTGCGCAACGTCAGCAAGCGGTACGGGTCCACGACGGCCGTCTGCGAGCTCGACCTCGACGTGCAGACCGCGGAGGTGTTCGCGCTGCTCGGCCCCAACGGTGCGGGCAAGACCACCACCGTCGAGATGTGCGAGGGGTTCATCCGGCCCGACGACGGTTCCATCCGGATCCTCGGCCTGGATCCGATCGCCGACAACGCCCAGGTCCGCGCCCGCACCGGCGTCATGCTCCAGGGTGGCGGCGCCTATCCGGCTGCGCGCGCCGGCGAGATGCTCGACCTGGTCGCCTCCTACTCCGCCAACCCGCTCGATCCGCAGTGGCTGCTGGACACCCTCGGGTTGCGGGACTCGGTCAAGACCACCTACCGCCGGTTGTCCGGCGGTCAGCAGCAGCGCCTCGCGCTGGCGTGTGCCGTGGTGGGCCGACCCGAGCTGGTCTTCCTCGACGAACCGACTGCAGGCATGGACGCGCACGCGCGCCTGGTGGTGTGGGAGCTGATCGACGCGCTGCGGCGCGACGGGGTGACGGTGGTGCTGACCACCCACCAGCTCACCGAGGCCGAGGAGCTCGCCGACCGGATCATGATCATCGACCGCGGCAAGCCGGTCGCCACCGGCACGCCCGCGGAGTTGATGCGCAGCGGCGCCGAGAACCAGCTGCGGTTCCGCGCGCCGCGCATGCTCGACCTGGCACTGCTGGTCGCGGCGCTGCCCGAGGGTTACCGCGCCAGCGAGGCCACGCCCGGCGAGTACCTCGTCGAAGGGCACATCGACCCGCAGGTGCTCGCGACCGTCACCGCCTGGTGCGCCCGTCTCGACGTCCTGGCCACCGACATGCGCGTCGAGCAGCGCAGCCTCGAAGACGTCTTCCTCGAACTCACCGGCCGGGAGCTCCGCAAATGACCGTCAACCGGTTCGCCCCGGGGACCTTCACCCCCGATCCCCGTCCCGCGCCCGTCGCGACGATGCTGCGCGCCCAGTTCGGGCTGGAACTGCGCCTGCTGCTGCGCAACGGTGAGCAGCTCCTGCTGACGATGTTCATCCCGATCACCCTGCTGGTCGGCCTCACGCTGCTGCCGCTGGGCGACTTCGGCCCCAACCGGGCCGCGACCTTCGTGCCGGCGATCATGGCGCTGGCCGTGATCTCGACGGCATTCACCGGGCAGGCGATCGCCGTCGCCTTCGACCGCCGCTACGGGGCGCTGAAGCGACTCGGCGCCACGGCGCTGCCGGTGTGGGGCATCATCGCCGGCAAGTCGCTGGCGGTGGTCGCCGTGGTGACCCTGCAGTCGGTGCTGTTCGGCGCCATCGGGTTCGCCCTCGGGTGGCGGCCGCCGGTGGCCGGTCTGGCGCTCGGCGCGCTGGTGATCGCACTGGGCACCGCGGTGTTCGCCGCGCTCGGGCTGCTGCTCGGCGGCACGCTGCGCGCGGAGATCGTACTTGCTGTGGCCAACCTGGCGTGGTTCGTGTTCGCCGGTGTCGGCGCCTTGGTCGTCGAGGGCGCGGCGGTCCCGGCCGCGCTGCGATGGGTCGCGCGGCTGACCCCGTCGGGCGCGCTGACCGAGGCCCTGTCGTCGGCGATGGCGCTGTCGATCCCCTGGCTGGACATCCTGATCCTCGCGGTCTGGGGCGCCGTGGCCGCGGTCTGCGCCCTGCGGTGGTTCCGATTCACCTGAGCCGCCCCTACTACGGGCCGTAGTTCACGAGCTACTACCATCGACAGCGTGTCCGTCGGACGTTTCTTCCTGCGGCTCGTCGACCTGCTCCCGGAGCCGAGTCTGCGAGCGCAGCGCCTCATCGCCGCGGCCGTCATCCTCACCCAGGGCGGAATCTCCGTCACGGGAGCGATCGTGCGGGTCACCGCCTCGGGGCTGGGGTGCCCGACCTGGCCCCAGTGCTTCCCGGGCAGCTTCACCCCGGTCCCCCATCCCGAGGTCCCCGGCATCCACCAGGCGGTGGAGTTCGGCAACCGGCTGCTGACCTTCCTGGTGGTGCTGACCGCGGCTGCCGCCGTCCTCGCCGTCACCCGCGCCCGGCGCCGCCGCGAGGTACTGATCTACGCGTGGCTGATGCCGGCCTCGACGGTCGTGCAGGCGATCATCGGCGGGATCACCGTGCTGACCGGCCTGCTGTGGTGGACGGTCGCCATCCATCTGCTCGCGTCCATGGCGATGGTGTGGGTGGCAGTGCTGCTGTTCGTCAAGATCGGCGAGCCCGACGACGGCGTGGTCACACCGCAGGTCCCCAAACCACTGCGCCAGCTGACCGTCCTGAGCGCGCTGACCCTGTCCGCGGTCCTGGTGACCGGCACCATGGTGACCGGCGCCGGCCCGCACGCCGGGGACAAGAGCATCGACCGCCCGGTGCCCCGGCTGCAGGTCGAGATCACCACGCTGGTGCACATGCACTCGTCGCTGCTGGTGGCCTACCTCGCACTGCTGGTCGGCCTCGGCTTCGCGCTGCTGGCCGTCGGCGCACCCGCGGCGGTGCGCAAACGGCTCGGCGTCCTGGTGGTGCTCGTCGCCGCGCAGGGCGCACTCGGCGCCGTGCAGTTCTTCGCCGGCGTGCCCGCGGCGCTGGTCGCCGTCCACGTGGCCGGCGCGGCCGCGTGCACCGCGGCCACCGCGGCGCTATGGGCGTCGATGCGAGAGCGGGCCGAGCCCGAACCGCTCCAGAGCCGACTCGACGGCCAGCGCGAAGCGCCGCTGCTGCAACCCTCTCGTGGGCTCGTCGAGCAGCCGCCAGCCGAGTGACGGCTCGACGAGTTCCAACTCCAACAGCACCGCGTCACCCGCGGCGCCGAGCAGATCCACCCGCGCGTAGAGCAGGTCGCTGACGTCGATCCCGAGGTGGTCGGCCGCTGCGGCCAGCGCGGCGTGCCCGAGGTCCCACAGCTGCGGGTCGGGGTCGGCGGCGGTCAGCGTCTCGGTGGCGAAGGTGCCGGTCTCGTCGAGGTTCGGAGCCCGGCCGGGCGGCGGCAGCATCGGCCCCTTCGTGAAAGCGTGGGACTGCTCCCCGCCCAGGAACACCAGCGCCGTCTCACCGTCGGCGACCCGGGTGTCGTAGGGCTGCACCAGGACGGTCCGGCCCGCGGCCTGCAGCGCCGCCGCGTGCGTGCGCGCCTGCGCCGCGTCGTCGAAGCGCAAGGCACCACGCGAGCCCGCCCCGACCGACGGCTTGACGACGACCTCGCCGGGCGGGATCCGGACCTGCTCCCCCGGCGCGTGGAATGCGGTCGGCACGACGGGGACGCCGGCGGCGGCCAGGTCGGCCAGGTAGCGCTTGTCGGTGTTCCAGGCCAGTACCGGAGCCGGGTTGAGCAGGTGCGCCACCCGGGTGGACCACTGCAGGAACTCCTCGAGGCGATCGACGTAGTCCCATGTCGCGCGCAGGATGACCAGGTCGGCGCCCAGGGTGTCCGGGTTGTCCCAGGACAGCCACCGGGCATGCAGCCCGCGGGCGCGCAGGGCGGCGATCAGGCCGTCGTCGTCGCCGTCGCCCTCGGGCAGGGCCGGACATCCCGCGAGAACGATGCGGGGGTGATAGAGATCGGGACGAGCCAAGTGCACGGCCGAATGCTAGTCGGCACCACGAGGGGATAAGGATGGTGGACATGTACGCGATCGAAGTGACCCAGACCGGCGGACCCGAAGTCCTCACCCATGTGGAGAAACCGCTGCCCGAGCCGGGTCCCGGCCAGGTGCTGATCAAGGCCGAGGCGATCGGCGTGAACTTCATCGACACCTACTTCCGGTCGGGCCTCTACCCGCGCGAACTGCCCTTCGTGGTGGGCATGGAGGTGTGCGGCACGATCGAGGCGGTCGGCCCCGACGTCGCCGCGCTCAACGTCGGCGATCGGGTCGTCACCGACAAGGCGCTGGGCGCCTACGCCGAATACTGCCTCGCCCCAGCTGATTTCGTCGCCTATGTACCCGACGGGGTGGCCCCGGAGACGGTGGCCTCGGCGTTGCTCAAGGGGATGACGGCGCACTATCTGATCAAGTCCACCTACGAGGTGGCGCAGGGCGACTGGCTGCTCGTACACGCCGGCGCCGGTGGCGTCGGGCTGATCCTGACCCAGTGGGCGACCAGCCTGGCAGCCAAGGTGATCACCACGGTCTCCACGCCGGACAAGGCCGAGATGTCACGGCAGGCGGGTGCGATCGAGGTCCTCGACTATCCCGAGGACCCGCAGGAGTTCGGCGCCCGGATCCGGGAGATCACCGGCGGGGCGGGGGTGGCCGCGGTGTACGACGGGGTCGGCGCCTCCACGTTCGACGCCAGCCTGGCGAGCCTGGCGGTGCGCGGCACCCTGGCGCTGTTCGGCGCGTCCAGCGGCCCGGTGCCCCCGGTCGACCCGCAGCGCCTCAACAGCGCGGGCTCGGTGTTCCTGACGCGACCCACCCTGGGGCACTACACCCGGACCCCCGACGAGTTCTCGTGGCGGGCCGGCGAGTTCCTCACTGCCGTGGCCGACGGGACGCTGAACGTGACGGTCAGCAACCGCTACCCGCTGCGTGAGGCCGAGCAGGCCCACCGCGACCTACAGGGCCGCAAGACCGTCGGCTCGGTGGTGCTGATCCCCTAGACCGGCTCGGCGGCCGGGAACGTCCACGAGCCGTCGAGGACCTCCGGTCGCGGCTGGTAGAGGCGCACGAGGTAGTTCCAGCCCGGCGTGATCGGCAGGTGGTTGGGCGCACCCTGGGCGTCCCCGCCGAACTGGATCGTCACCCCGCCGTCGGCGTCCCGGACGGCGGTGACGCTGTTGACCGAGTAGGCGTCGGCGGGGTTCGGCGTGAAGTACCCGTCGGCGTTGTAGACGGTCACCGACCAGAACGCGTCGACCGGCACGTCGCCGACGGCGAGCCGGTGCACGGTCGCGCCGTCGTTGGCGGGCGGGTCGACGGTCAGGTACAGCGCGTCGCGCTCGGGGTTACCGCCCCACCCCGCGGCCGCGCCGATCAGCCGGCGCACCGGGTCGACCTCACCTTGTGCGCCGAACATCCCCCGGGTGTCGGCCAGCGTGGTGAACAAGGTGATCAGCGCGTCGCGCACGGTCTTCTGGCTGACCGGATCCCAGTCGGGGACGACAAACGCGCCTCGGTCGGACTGTTCGACGGCCACGCGGTCCTGCAGCGTGTGCACGGCCGCCAGATCGGCCGGGTCGTTCGGGTCGACCAGGATGCGCAGCGCCAGCATCACGTAGCGGGTGCCGATGCCGTCCCGATCGAACGTGTGCGCGCCGGCGGTGTAGACGACCTGCGGCACGTAGTGGTCCTGGGTGATCACCTGCAGCGCCAGGAAGCGGTCGCCGGCGTCGGGCAGGGTGACGGTGACGGGCCCGGCGTCCAGGTCGAAGACGGCCACCGAGTACAGGGTGTCGCGGTTCTGACGCACCACCAGCTGGTTGTCCAGCGGGCCGAAGTCCCGGAAGTGGGTGAAGCGACCGAACGCGCCGTCGCCGGCGATGTTGCCGAAGTACAGGTCGCTCTCGGCGCGGACGAAGTTGTCCGGGCAGACGTGCTCGGGCACCGGTCAGAGGTGCAGCAGGGTGGGCAGCGCGAGGGCGGAGTCGACCGCGAGCGCGCAGAACACGACGGCGAGGTAGTTGTTGGACTGCAGGAACAGTCGCAGCGGCTTGACCGGCTCGCCGCGGCGCACACCGGCGTAGAGCTGGTGTGCCATCACCAGGAACCAGGTGCCGGCCAGGATCGCGACCGAGGCGTAGAGCCAGCCGGTGGCCAGCGCCAGTGCCAGCGTGGCAGCGACGGTCAGCCAGGTGTAGATCAGGATCTGCTTGGTGACCTGCTGCTCGGTGGCCACGACCGGCAGCATCGGCACCCCGGCGGCCTCGTAGTCCGCCTTGTACTTCATGGCCAGCGCCCAGGTGTGCGGCGGCGTCCAGAAGAAGATGATCAGGAACATCACCAGCGCGGGCCACTGGATGGTCCCGGTGACCGCCGACCAGCCGATCATCACCGGCATGCAGCCGGCCGCGCCGCCCCACACCACGTTCTGCGAGGTGCGGCGCTTGAGCACCAGCGTGTAGATCAGCACGTAGAACGCGATCGTGGCGCCGGCGAGGTGCGCCGAGAGCATGTTGGTGGTCCACCACAGCCAGAAGAACGACGTCACCGACAGGGTCAGACCGAAGACGAGCGCATGGCTGCGGGGCACGGTGGCCCGGGCCAGCGCGCGACGCTCGGTGCGCTTCATCTTCTTGTCGATGTCGGCGTCGGCGACGCAGTTCAGCGTGTTCGCGCCGGCCGCGGCCAGCAGGCCGCCGACGAGAGTGTTGAAGATCAGCAGCGGATCGACGGTGCCGCGGTTGGCGAGCAGCATCGCGGGGATCGTGGTGACCAGCAGCAGTTCGATGACCCGCGGTTTGGTCAGACCGATGTAGCCGAATACGCGGTCGCGGAAGCGGATCGGGCCTTTCGCGGCGTCATCGACGAGATGGCCTTCGCGAATCCTCACGCAATCCACTCCTCAGCGACAACTCAGGTCAACGACGGCTCCCAGACGGGCTTCTACTACAGAGGATGGTAGACCGCTGGGGCCGCAGCCTGAAATTGCAGGGTCGATTCCGGCGATCCGGCGGACGCGGACTGCGTCGTGACCCCGAGAAACACTAGGGTGGGGGCTGCGGAAACTTTCCACCGCGAAGCTTAGGAGTGCACCTCGTGACCACGATCGAAGAGATCGCTTCCCTCACCCGGCCTGACCACCCCGACGACTGGACGGACCTGGATTCCCGCGCGGTGGACACCGCCCGGGTACTGGCCGCCGACGCCGTGCAGAAGGTGGGCAACGGCCACCCCGGTACCGCGATGAGTTTGGCCCCGCTCGCGTACACCCTGTTTCAGCGGCAGCTGCGCCACGACCCCAGCGACGTGCACTGGCTGGGGCGCGACCGTTTCATCCTGTCCTGCGGCCACTCCAGCCTGACGCTGTACATCCAGCTCTACCTCGGCGGTTTCGGTCTCGAACTGCCCGACATCGAGGCGCTGCGCACGTTCAAGTCCAAGACCCCCGGCCATCCCGAGTTCCGGCACACCGCCGGCGTGGAGATCACCACCGGGCCGCTGGGCCAGGGTCTGGCCTCGGCGGTGGGCATGGCGATGGCGGCGCGCTACGAGCGTGGGCTGTTCGACCCGGACGCGGCCCCGGGAACCAGCCCGTTCGACCACTACATCTACGTGATCGCCTCCGACGGCGACATCGAGGAGGGCGTGACCAGCGAGGCGTCCTCGCTGGCGGGCACCCAGCAGCTCGGCAACCTGATCGTGTTCTACGACCAGAATCACATCTCCATCGAGGACGACACCGACATCGCGCTCTCGGAGAACGTGGCCGACCGCTACCGCGCTTACGGCTGGCATGTCCAGGAGGTCGAGGGCGGTGAGAACGTCACCGGCATCGAGGCCGCCATCGCCGAGGCCAAGAAGGTGACCGACAAGCCGTCGTTCATCGCGCTGCGCACCGTGATCGGCTTTCCCGCGCCGAACAAGATGAACACCGGCGGCATCCACGGCTCGGCGCTCGGCGCCGACGAGGTCGCCGCCGTCAAGAACGCGCTCGGGTTCGACCCGGACAAGACGTTCGAGGTCAGCGACGAGGTCATCGGTCATACCCGCAAGCTCGTCGACCGGGGCCGGGAGGCCCATGAGAAGTGGCAGACCGACTTCGACGCGTGGGCCGAGCGCGAGCCCGAGCGCAAGAAGCTGCTCGACCGGCTGACCGCCGAGGAACTGCCCGAGGGCTGGGACGCCGACCTGACCTACTGGGAGCCGGGCTCCAAGGCCGTGGCCACCCGCGCGGCGTTCGGCCAGGTGCTCAACGACGTCGCCCCGAAGCTGCCCGAGCTGTGGGGCGGCTCGGCCGACCTGGCCGGCAGCAACAACACCACCATCAAGGGGGTGAAGTCCTTCGGCCCGCCGTCGATCTCGACCGGCAGCTTCAGCGCCGACTGGTACGGCCGGGTGCTGCACTTCGGCGTGCGCGAGCACGCGATGGGCGCGATCCTGTCCGGGATCGTGCTGCACGGCCCCACCCGCGCTTTCGGCGGCACTTTTCTGCAGTTCTCGGACTACATGCGGCCCGCCGTGCGTTTGGCCTCATTGATGGACATCGACACCATCTACATCTGGACGCACGACTCGATCGGCCTGGGTGAGGACGGCCCCACCCACCAGCCCATCGAGCATCTCGCCGCGCTGCGGGCGATCCCGAACCTGTCGGTGGTGCGGCCCGCGGACCCGAACGAGACGGCCTACGCGTGGCGCAGCATCATCGCGCGCGGAAACGGCAGTGGCCCGGTCGGTTTCATCCTGACTCGCCAGGGTGTCCCGGTGCTCGAGGGCACCGACAACGACGGTGTGGCGCGCGGCGGGTACGTGCTCGGCGGTGGCGACGCCACGGGTGCCGACGTGCTGCTGATCGCCACCGGCTCGGAGGTGCAGATCGCCGTCGAGGCGAAGAAGGCGTTGAGCGACAAGGGTATCGGCGCGGCAGTGGTGTCGATGCCGTGCCTGGAGTGGTTCGAGTCCCAGCCCAAGGAGTACCGGGACAGCGTGCTGCCTCCCAACGTCTGCGCGCGCGTCGCCATCGAGGCGGGCGTGGCGCAGAGCTGGCACAAGCTCGTCGGCGACACCGGCGAGATCATCTCGATCGAGCACTTCGGCGAATCCGCCGACGACAAGACATTGTTCCGCGAGTTCGGCTTCACCCCCGAGGCCGTGGTGGCCGCAGCGGAACGCGTCATCTCGAACTAGTGAAAGAGGACGAGAAATGACCCAGAACCAGAACCTGGCCGCGCTGGCCGCCGCCGGCGTCTCGGTGTGGCTGGACGACCTGTCCCGCGAACGCCTGCAGACCGGCAACCTGCAGGAGCTCATCGACACCAAGTCGGTGGTGGGCGTGACCACCAACCCGTCGATCTTCCAGGCGGCGCTGTCGAAGGGTGACGCCTACGACGCACAGGTCGCCGAACTGGCCGAACGTGGCGCCGACGTCGACGCCACGATCCGTACCGTCACCACAGACGACGTGCGCAACGCGTGCGACGTGCTGGCCAAACAGTGGGAGGCCTCCGACGGGGTGGACGGCCGCGTGTCCATCGAGGTGGACCCGCGCCTGGCGCACGACACCGACAAGACGATCCTGCAGGCCATCGAGCTGTGGAAGATCGTCGACCGGCCCAACCTGCTCATCAAGATCCCCGCGACCGAGGCCGGTGTCCCGGCCATCGCATCCGTTCTGGCCGAGGGCATCTCGGTCAACGTGACGCTGATCTTCTCCGTCGAGCGCTACCGCTTGGTGATGGACGCCTACCTGCAGGGTCTGGAGAAGGCCAAGGAAGCCGGACACGACCTGTCCCGCATCCACTCGGTCGCGTCGTTCTTCGTCTCGCGCGTCGACACCGAGATCGACAACCGACTCGAGAAGATCGGCAGCCCCGAGGCGCTGGCGTTGCTCGGCAAGGCCGGCGTGGCCAACGCCCGGCTGGCATACGCGGCCTACGAGGAGGTGTTCCTCGGCGGTGAGCGGTTCGAGGCACTCAAGTCCGCGGGCGCCCGGGTGCAGCGGCCGCTGTGGGCGTCGACGGGCGTGAAGAACCCGGACTACTCGGACACGCTCTACGTCACCGAGTTGGTCGCGCCGAACACGGTGAACACCATGCCGGAGAAGACCCTCGACGCGGTCGCCGACCACGGAGTGGTCACCGGGGACACCGTGACCGGGCGAGGCGCCGAGTCCCAGGAGGTGTTCGACCAGCTCGCCGCCGTCGGCATCGACATCACCGACGTGTTCCTGGTGCTGGAGAACGAGGGCGTGGAGAAGTTCGAGAAGTCCTGGCAGGAACTGCTGGAGGCGACACAGGGTCAACTCGACGCGGCCAAGAAATAGCCGCTCGATGAGCGAGCCGCGGCGCAATCCCTTGCGGGACAAGCGCGACAAGCGCATGCCCCGTATCGCAGGACCGTGCAGCGTGGTGATCTTCGGGGTGACCGGGGATCTGGCCCGCAAGAAGCTGATGCCCGCGATCTACGACCTCGCCAACCGCGGGCTGCTTCCGCCGTCGTTCGCTCTGGTGGGGTTCGCGCGCCGCGACTGGGCCGACGAGGACTTCAGCAACGTCGTCTACGACGCCGTCAAGAAGAATGCCCGGACACCGTTCCGCCAGGAGGTCTGGGACCGCCTGGCGGAAGGTTTCCGCTTCGTGCAGGGCACGTTCGACGACGACTCGGCGTTCGAGCGGCTCAGCGAGACGCTGGACAAGCTGGACGCCGAGCGCGGCACGGGCGGCAACCACGCGTTCTATCTGTCGGTTCCACCCAAGGCTTTCCCGGTCGTCTGCGAGCAGCTGGAGAAGTCCGGTCTGGCACGCCAGCAGGACAACCGCTGGAGCCGCGTGGTCATCGAGAAGCCGTTCGGTCACGACCTCACCAGCGCCAGGGAACTCAACACCGTGGTCAACAACGTCTTCCCCGAGGAGTCGGTGTTCCGCATCGACCACTACCTCGGCAAGGAGACGGTCCAGAACATCCTGGCGCTGCGGTTCGCCAACGAGCTGTTCGAGCCGATCTGGAATTCGCACTACGTCGACCACGTGCAGATCACGATGGCCGAGGACCTCGGATTGGGTGGCCGCGCAGGCTATTACGACGGTATCGGCGCGGCCCGCGACGTCATCCAGAACCACCTGTTGCAGCTGCTCGCGCTCACCGCGATGGAGGAACCGGTCAGCTTCAGCCCGCACGAGCTGCAGACCGAGAAGATCAAGGTGCTCGCGGCCACGCGGCCGATGCAGCCGCTGGACGAGACCACCGCGCGCGGCCAGTACGCGGCCGGCTGGCAGGGCAGCGAGCGTGTCGTCGGACTGCTCGACGAGGACGGCTTCGCCCACGACTCGACCACCGAGACCTTCGCCGCGATCACCCTCGAAGTCGACACCCGCCGCTGGGCCGGGGTGCCGTTCTTCCTGCGGACCGGGAAACGGTTGGGCCGCAGGGTGACCGAGGTCGCCCTGGTGTTCAAGCGGGCGCCGCATCTGCCGTTCGATGCGACGATGACCGAGGAACTCGGCCAGAACGCGCTGGTGCTGCGCATCCAGCCCGACGAGGGCATCACGATGCGGTTCGGCTGCAAGGTGCCCGGCAGCGCGATGGAAGTCCGCGACGTCAACATGGACTTCTCCTACGGTTCGGCGTTCGCCGAGGACTCCCCCGAGGCCTACGAGCGGCTGATCCTCGACGTGCTGCTCGGCGAGCCGTCGCTGTTCCCGCTCAACGCCGAGGTCGAGTTGTCCTGGGAGATCCTGGATCCGGTGCTGCAGAACTGGGCGTCGCACGGGCGTCCGGAACCGTACGCGGCCGGAACGTGGGGGCCACCGACGGCCTACGACATGGTGCACCGGCTGGGCCGGGAATGGAGGCGGCCGTGATCGTCGACCTGTCCGACACCACCACCAACGAGATCAGCCGGCAGATCACCCTGCTGCGCGAGGAAGGCGGCGCCCTGACTTTGGGCCGGGTGCTGACCCTCGTGGTCGTCGTCGACGACGACGAGACACTCGAGGTGGCGGTCGACGCGGCCGCCTTCGCCAGCCGTGAGCATCCCTGCCGGGTGATCGTGACCGTGCCGTGCGACCCGTCCGCCGAAGAGCCCCGGCTCGACGCGCAGCTGCGGGTGGGTCGCGACGCCGGCGCCGGCGAGGTGGTGGTGCTGCGCCTGCACGGCGAACTGGCCGATCACGCGGACAGCGTCGTGGTCCCGTTCCTCCTCCCCGACACCCCGGTCGTGGTGTGGTGGCCGGTGAACGCGCCGGACACACCCGCCGAGGACCCGGTGGGCAAGCTGGCCGTCCGCCGGATCACCGACGCCACCCTGGCCGAGGACCCGCTCGCGGCCATCAAGAGCCGGCTGCCGGGGTACTCCTCCGGCGACACCGACATCGCGTGGAGCCGCATCACCTACTGGCGGGCCCTGCTGGCGTCGGCGATCGACGAACCGCCCTACGAGCCGATCGAATCCGCGGTGGTGTCCGGCCTGGCCACCGAGCCGGCGCTGGACGTCCTGGCCGGCTGGCTGGCGAGCCGGATCGACGGCCCGGTGACCCGCACCGTCGGCACCCTGAAGGTCGAACTGCACCGCGCCAGTGAGACGGTCACGCTGAGCCGCCCGCAGGACGGCGTGACCGCGACCCTGAGTCGCACCTCGCGTCCGGTGGCCCTGCTGCCGTTGGCCCGCAGAGACGTCAAGGAGTGTCTGGCCGAGGAGTTGCGCCGCCTCGACGCCGACGACATCTACCATGAGGCGCTGGCCGGAATCGACAGGGTGACATACCGATGATCATCGAGAAGTACTCCGACACAGACGCGTTGGTCGCCGCCGCGGGCGACCGGCTGGTGGACGCCATCACCGCGGCGATCGCGGCGCGCGGCGTCGCGCAGATCGTGCTGACCGGGGGCGGCACCGGGATCGGGATGCTCGAGCGCGTCGGCGAACGCGCCGGCGAGATCGACTGGTCGAAGGTGCACATCTACTGGGGTGACGAACGGTTCGTCCGTTACGACGACGACGACCGTAACGAGAAGCAGGCCCGAGAGGCGCTGCTCGACCATGTCGACATCCCCGCCGCGAACGTCCACCCGATGGCGGCCAGCGACGGCGAGTTCGGCGATGCGCTCGATGCGGCGGCCCAGGCGTACGCGTACGCCCTGGCCGAGGCCGGCGGTGCGGAACCGACCCCGGCCTTCGACGTGCATCTACTCGGCATGGGAGGGGAAGGCCACGTCAACTCGCTGTTCCCCGACACCGCTGCGGTGCGCGAGGCGAGCCGCACCGTAATCGGAGTGACCGACTCCCCCAAACCGCCGCCGCAGCGAATCACGTTGACGCTGCCCGCGATCCGGCGGTCCCGGGAGGTGTGGTTGGTGGTCTCCGGTGCGGCCAAGGCCGACGCGGTGGCCGCCGCGATCGGCGGCGCGGACCCGGTCGACATCCCCGCGGCGGGTGCGGTGGGCACCGAGCAGACGGTGTGGTTGCTGGACACCGCCGCCGCGAGCAAGCTCTCTTAACCTGAGACGATCACGTGCAGCGTCCGCGGACCGTGCACCCCCTCGACGCGGTCGAGTTCGATGTCGCTGGTGGCGCTGGGGCCGCTGATCCACGTCGACGGGCGCCGCTGCAGACCCGACTCCGTCAGTAGGGCAACGGCGTTCGGGATGTCGTCGACGATCTGCCCGACCCGCACCACGCACACGTGCACGTCGGGCACCAGGCTGAGGGCCCGCCGGCCCTGACCGCTGCCGTGGGTCAGCACGATGGTGCCGGTGTTGGCGACGGCCACCGTCGCCGTGGTCACCACCGCGTCGACGGCGTCGAGCTGGTGCGCGGTCAGTGCGTCGTCGGCGATCCACGCGGCGCTGTCCGGCCACTCGGCGCGCACCGTCTCGTCGGCGACGACACGGGAGAACCCCCGCAGTGCCGCGGCGATCGCCTGGGACAGCCCGGCCTCGTCCACCCGGTCGACGGTGGCGCGGTAGTCTGCCACCCGCTCGACGAACCGGTCGACGAGGTCGACGCCGCCGGTGCCGACATCGCGGCCGTAGGTCCAGGGCACCTGCGGCACTGGAGGCCGGTCCGCCAGCGCCGCACGCACCCGGGCGAGGATCTGGGCGCGCGCCTCACTCACAGGTGCCTCCGTCGGTGCGTTCCCACCAGGCGCGGAACGACTCGACCGGCGGCACCGGCGCGTCGCGGGACCGCGACCAGGCGGTGGCGGGCCAGGGCAGCGCCTGCAGCGTCGACTTCTTCCCGAATGCCTTGCTGCGCAACGCCTTACCCGCAACTCCGGCGGCCTTCTCCGCGGCCTCGAGCCGGCGATGATCGCCGAACAGCCAACCGGCGGCGCTCATCGCCAGTTGCTCGGCGGTCGGCCTGCGCCGCTCGTCGACCACCCGGGTGCGCAGATGTACCAGCATCGACGGGATGTCGATGCGCACGGGGCACACGTCGAAGCAGGCACCGCACAGGCTCGACGCGTACGGCAGCGACCGGTCGAATTCGGTGGTGGTGCCCCGCAGCTGCGGGGTGAGCACCGCACCGATGGGTCCCGGGTACACCGAGCCGTAGGCGTGCCCGCCGACGCGTTCGTACACCGGGCACACGTTCAGGCACGCCGAGCAGCGGATGCAGCGCAGCGCGCTGCGCCCGTCCGGGTCGGCCAGCACGTCGGTACGGCCGTTGTCGAGCAGCACGATGTGCACGTCCTGCGGGCCGTCGCCGGGCGACACACCGGTCCACACCGAGGTGTACGGGTTCTCCCGCTCCCCGGTGCTGCTGCGGGGCAGCACCTGCAGCATCACCTCCAGGTCCCGCCACGATGGCAGCACCTTCTCGATGCCGACCACCGAGATCAGCGTCTCGGGCAGGGTCAGGCACATGCGGCCGTTCCCCTCGGACTCGACGACCACCAGACTTCCGGTGTCGGCCACCGCGAAGTTGGCCCCGGACACCGCGACCCGCGCGCGCAGGAACTTCTCCCGCAGATGCAGACGGGCGGCTTCGGCGAGCCGGCCGGGGTCGTCGGTCAGGTCCGCGGGGGCGGGCCGCCCCGCCCGGGCCATCTCGCGCAGGAAGATGTCGCGCACCTCGGCGCGGTTGCGGTGGATCGCCGGCACCAGGATGTGGCTGGGCCAGTCGTCGCCAAGCTGGACGATCAGTTCGGCCAGATCGGTCTCCCACGCGTCGATCCCGGCCGCCGCGAGCGCCTCGTTGAGTTCGATCTCCTGCGTGGCCATCGATTTGACCTTGACCACTTCGGTGGCGCCGACCGCTCGTACCAGGTCGACGACGATCCGGTTGGCCTCCTCGGCGTCGCGCGCCCAGTGCACCCGGGCGCCGGCGGCCGTCGCGTTGGCCTCGAAGGTCTCCAGGTGTTCGTCGAGCCGGTGCAGCGCGGCGTCTTTGATCGCTTCGGCGGCCAGCCGCAACTGCTCCCAGTTGTCCAGCTCGGCCACCGCGCGGGCCCGCTTGGCGCGGATCGTGGTGGTGGCATGGGCCAGGTTGCGCCGCAGCACCGGGTTGTCCAGCGCCACCTCGGCCGCCGACGGGAAATCTTTCATCCGGCACCTCCCCTGGTGCTGGTCAGCACCTCGGCCAGGTGCAGCACGCGCACCCCGCCGTGCTGGCGGGACATCAGGCCGCCGATGTGGGCCAGACACGAGTTGTCTCCTGCGACAAGAACTTCGGCACCGGTCTCGCGGACCGCGCGCACCTTGTCGGCGCCCATCGCCACCGAGGTGTCGGCGTTCTTCACCGCGAAGGTGCCGCCGAACCCGCAGCACTGGTCGGCCTGCGGCAGGTCCACGAGGTCGATGCCGCGCACCGCTTCCAGGAGCCGCCGCGGCCGGTCGCCGACCCGCAGCAGACGCAGCGAGTGGCACGTCGGGTGGTAGGTGACCCGGTGCGGGAACCAGGCCCCCACATCGGTCACCCCGAGCACGTCGACGAGGAACTCGGAGAACTCGTAGACGTGCGGCACGATCGTGTCGACCTTCTCCTGCAATCGCACGTCCCCGCTGCGCGCGGCCAGCGCGCGATGCTGGTGCCGCACGGAACCGACACACGACCCCGACGGGGCGACGACGGCGTCGTAACCCTCGAACGCGGCGGTGAAGGTGCGCAACGCCGGCAGCGCCGCATCGGCGTAGCCGGTGTTGGTGAACATCTGGCCGCAGCAGGTCTGTCCGAGCGGGAACTCGACCTCACAGCCGAGGCGCCGGAGAAGCCGCACAACGGCTTTCACGGTCTGCGGCCACATCAGGTCGTTGTAGCAGGTCGCGAACACCGCCACCCGGACGTTCATGCGGGCATCTCCAACACCGTAACCGACGAGAGCTCGGCACGTCATACTTGCGCACATGGCAGACAGAGACAGCAGGCCTGTACGCACCGGCCCCGAACGGATCCGGAAGTTGGCCCAGGCGGCCCTCAACGCCGACGTCACTGTCGAGCAGGTCGACACCATCCTCGAAGGGCTCAGCGGCACACTCGAGGACCTGGACCGCTCCACCGCCAACATCGACGCCACCATGGAGCGGTTCAACGCGACGATCTCCCGGATCGACGAGCTGGCGCCGCGCCTGATCGCGGTCGTCGACCGCATGGAGCAGATCGTCGGCCGGGTGGAGCGCATGGTCGGAATCGGCGAGTCGGTGATCATGCCGCTGGCCGCGACGGAGCAGGTGGTGCGCGGCGCGATCGACCGGGTGCGCCGGAGTGCGGGGCTCTAAGCCATCAGCCGAATCAGCCGCTGTTGCGACAGCAACGAATCAGCCGCTGTTGCGACAGCAACGAATCAGCCGCTGTTGCGCAGCGCGGTGGCCAGCCCGCTCATCGTCAGCAGGATCCCGCGCTGCACCAGTTCGTCGTCGTCGCCGGAACGGTAGCGACGCAGCAGTTCGACCTGCAGGTGGTTCAGCGGTTCCAGGTACGGGAAGCGGTTGAACACCGACCGGGCCAGCGCCGGGTTGTCAGCCAGCAGATCGTCGTGGCCGGTGATCAGCTTGTGCATGCGGATGGTGCGGGCGTGCTCGTCGGCGATCTTGTCGAAGACGCGGCGGCGCAGGTCCTCGTCTTCGACCAGTTCGGCGTAGTGTGCGGCCAGGCCGAGGTCGGATTTGGCGAGCACCTGGGCCATGTTGGACAGCACGGTGGCGAAGAACGGCCAGCGCCGATACAGGTCCTGCAGGACCTCCAGCCGGCCCTCACCGTCGGCGATGTACTGCTCGAACGCGGTGCCGGTGCCGTACCAGCCGGGCAGCATGACCCGGCACTGGCTCCACGCCAGCACCCACGGGATCGCGCGCAGGTCCGAGATGGACGTGGTGGGTTTACGTGAGGTGGGGCGGCTGCCGATGTTGAGCGCGCCGATCTCGCTGACCGGTGTGGACGCCTTGAAGTAGTCCACGAAACCCGGTGTCTCGTGGACCAGTTCGGCGTAGGCGCGTTGCGCCCGCGCGGCCAGGTCGTCGAGCACCTCGTACGCAGGCCCCGCTTCGTCGCCAAGTCCCTCGACGTCGAGCAGGGTGGCCTCCAGCGTCGCGGCCAGCAGTGTCTCGAGATTGCGGTGCGCGATGCGCGGTTCGGCGTACTTGGCGGCGATCACCTCGCCCTGTTCGGTCAGCCGCAGCGAACCCTGCACCGCCCCGGGCGGCTGCGCCAGGATCGCGTCGTAGCTGGGTCCGCCGCCGCGACCGACGGTGCCGCCGCGTCCGTGGAACAGCCGCAGCCGGATCCCGGTCTTGCGGGCCGACTCGACAAGGTCCAGTTCGGCGCGGTAGAGCGCCCAGTTGGCCGCGAGATAGCCGCCGTCCTTGTTGGAGTCGGAGTAGCCGAGCATGACCTCTTGACTGTCGCCTCGGGCGGCGACGACGGCGCGGTACAGCGGAAGGTCCAGTGCCGCCTCGAGAATGCTCGACCCGCACTGCAGGTCGTCGATGGTCTCGAACAGCGGGACGATGCCGACCGGCGCGTACGGGTGCTCGGCGGAGGCGTCGAGGAGGCCGGCCTCCTTGAGCAGCAGCGCAGCCTCGAGCATGTCGGACACCGACTCGCACATCGAGATGATGTAGTTGGGCACGGCCTGGGAACCGAACACCTGCACCGCGCGGGCCGCCGCGGCGACGATGTCGAGTTCCTTGCGGGCCAGCTCGGACAGTTGCGCGTTCGGGCCGACCAGCGGCCGCCGGGTCCCGAGTTCGGTGGCCAGCAGGTCGATGCGCTCCGACTCGCCCAGCGACGCGTAGTCGGGGTGCACCCCGGCCCAGGCCAGCAGTTCGGCGACCACCTCTTCGTGGACGTCGGAGTTCTGCCGCATGTCCAGCCCGCACAGGTGAAACCCGAAGACCCGCACGGATTCCCGCAGCCGGGCCAGGCGGTCGTCGGCGAGCACCGAGCTGCCGTGCGAGCGCAGCGACGCGTCGACGATGTCCAGGTCGGCGAGGACCTCGCCCGGTGCCGGGTACGGCTCCAGCCCGAGGTCGAGTTCGTGTTCGGGTTGGCGGTCCAGGATCCGGCGGGCGGTCGCGGTCAGCCGGGCGTGCACGGCGCGCAGGGCACGCCGGTACGGTTCGTCGGCGCGGGCCGGTTCGTCGCACCGGTCGGCCAGTTCGAGCAGCGCGTCGCTGGGCTGCACCAGCCGCATCGACATCGACAGTTCCTGCTCGAGCGCGGCCAGCTCGCGGAAGTAGTGCTCGAAGGCGGTGTAGGCCGCGCTGCCGGTGGCCAGCCGGACCACGTCCGCGGTGACGTTGGGGTTGCCGTCGCGGTCCCCGCCGATCCACGACCCCGGGCGCAGGATCGGGTCGTCGAGCAGTCCGGCGTCCGGGTACCGGCGCTGCAACTCGGCGCGGACGGACGCGTTGACCTGCGGGATGACCTCGAAGAAGGCCGACGGGTAGTAGCGCAGCCCGGTCTCGATCTCGTCGGAGATCTTCAGCCGGGACAGCCGGATCAGTGCGGTCTGCCACAGCGTCAGGATGTGCCGCCGCAGCTCCCGCTCGATGTCGCGGCCGTCTTCGGTGGTGCGCAGGCCGTGCAGGCGCATCCGCATCAGCTCGGTGATGCGGTGCTGGGTGTCGAACACCGTCCGGCGCCGCGTCTCGGTGGGGTGGGCGGTGATGACGGGCGCGACGAGAGCGCCGCGCAGCGCGTCGGCGACGATGTCGGCCGGCAGGTCCGCATCGTCGAGCTTGGCGTATGTCGCTGCCAGGGTGCTGTTCGGCGGGGGCGCGCCGGCGGCCTCGTGCACGGCGCGGCGGCGCTCGCGGTGGATGTCCTCGGCGACGTTGGCCAGCAACGCGAAATGGGTGAACGCCCGGATCACCGGGATGGCGTGGCGGGCGTCGATCCCGTCGAACAGGTCGGCCACCTCGGAGCGCTCGATCTCGGAGCGGCGCACCCGAAACGATTCGACGCGCGCGCGTTCCACGAGTTCGAAGACGGCGTCACCGTTCTGCTCGCGGACCGTGTCACCGAGGATCGTCCCGAGCAGGCGGATGTCCTCCCGCATCGGTTCGGTGGCTTCGCGCCCCACCTGGGTGCGGTGCACCGCTCCGATGGGTTCCAGGGAGTCGTCGGCGGGCTGGGCCATCACTCGATTATCCGGTTCCCCCCGGCCCGCCGCAGAACGTGAGCGGTCGCCGCTAGTTGTACTTGATCATCAGCGCCATGCCGACGATCGAGACCAGCCAGATCCCGGTGACGAACAACGTCAAGCGGTCCAGGTTCTTCTCGACGACCGTCGAGCCCGACAGGCTGGACTGCACACCGCCACCGAAGAGGCTGGACAGACCGCCGCCTTTGGCGCGATGCAGGAGGACCAGGAGGACGACCAGAACACTGGTCACGACCAGGGTTATCTGCAGGGCCAATTGCATGGCGCCAGATTACACGGCGGCTGCCGCCCCTCAGGGCAGCGGCCCGCCCGCGGCGATGGCCGACAGGGTGGCGAACTGCTCACCGTCCAGCGAGGCGCCGCCGACCAGGGCGCCGTCCACGTCGGCCTGCCCGACGATCTCGCCGACGTTCTTGGCGTTGACCGAACCGCCGTAGAGCACCCGCACGCCGGCCGCGACCTCAGGTGAGGCCAGCGCCCCGATCTCCTTGCGGATCGCTTCACACACCTCCTGGGCGTCCGCTGCGCTAGCCACCCGGCCGGTGCCGATCGCCCACACCGGCTCGTAGGCGATGACCGTCTGGCTGATCTGCTCGGCGGTGAGTCCAGCCAGCGAGCCGCGCAGCGAGTTCACGTTGAACTCGACGTGGTTGCCCGCCTCGCGCACCTCGAGCTGCTCACCGATGCACACGATCGGCGACAGCCCGTGCTTGAGCGCCGCCGCGGCCTTGGCGGCGACCAGTTCGTCGGTCTCGCCGTGGTAGGTGCGCCGCTCGGAGTGGCCCACGACGACGAACGTGCAGCCCAGCTTGGCCAGGAACGCGCCGCTGATCTCCCCGGTGTAGGCACCCGAGTCGTGCTGCGAGAGGTCCTGGGCGCCGTAGGTGAGGCGCAGCTTGTCGCCGTCGACGAGCGTCTGCACGCTGCGCAGGTCGGTGAACGGCGGGATCACCGTCACGTCGACCTTGTCGAAGTACTTGTCCGGCAACGAAAATGCGATCTTCTGCACCAGTGCGATGGCCTCGAAGTGGTTGAGGTTCATCTTCCAGTTGCCGGCGATCAGCGGCTTACGGCTCACGGGCGAGGTGCCTTTCAGTTCTCGAGTACTTGGATGCCGGGCAGGGTCTTGCCCTCGAGGTACTCCAGCGACGCGCCACCGCCGGTGGAGATGTGGGAGAAGCCGTCCTCGGGCAGCCCGAGTTGACGCACCGCGGCGGCCGAGTCGCCGCCGCCGACGACACTGAACGCGCCGCGTCCGGTGGCGCCGATGATGGCCTCGGCGACGCCCTTGGTGCCGGCGGCGAAGGCGGGGAACTCGAACACGCCCATCGGGCCGTTCCAGAAGATCGTCTTCGCGTTCGACAGCAGCGCGGAGAACCGCCGCACCGACTCCGGACCGATGTCCAAGCCCATCTTGTCGTCCGGGATCTTGTCGGCGGCAACGGTTTCCGGTGGGGAATCGGCGGCGAACTTCTCGGCCACCACGATGTCGACCGGCAGGTGCAGCACGTCACCGTAGTCGTCGAGCAGCTTGCGGCAGGTCTCGACCATGCTCTCCTCGAGCAGTGACGTTCCCACCGAGAGCCCCTGCGCGGCAAGGAAGGTGAAGCACATGCCGCCGCCGATGATCAGGCTGTCGGCCTTGGTTGCCAGGTTCTCGATGACCGCGAGCTTGTCGGACACCTTGGAGCCGCCGAGCACCACCGCGTAGGGGCGCTCGCCTGCGCTGGTGAGCTGCTCGAGCACCTTGACCTCGGCGGCGACCAGCTTGCCCGCGTAGTGCGGCAGCAGCGTCGCGACGTCGTAGACCGAGGCCTGCTTGCGGTGCACGACACCGAAGCCATCCGAGACGAAAGCGCCGTCCTCACCGACGAGTTCGACCAGCGCCTTGGCCAGCGCCAGCCGCTCGGCGTCGTCCTTGCTGGTCTCGCGCGGGTCGAACCGGATGTTCTCAAGCAGCAGGATGTCGCCGTCGGTCAGTCCCTCGGAGCGGGCCAGCGCGTCGCTGCCGACCACGTCGCCGGCGAGCTGCACGTGCCGGCCGAGCTTCTCCCCCAGCGCCGCGGCCACCGGGGCCAGCGAGAACTTGGGGTCCGGCTCACCCTTGGGACGACCGAGATGCGCGGTGACGACGACCTTCGCACCGGCGTCGCTCAACGCCTTGAGCGTCGGCACCGAGGCGATGATGCGACCCGGGTCGGTGATCTTGCCACCGTCGAGCGGGACGTTCAGGTCGGAGCGCACCAACACGCCCCGCCCCGAAACCCCTTCGGCCAGAAGATCGTCGAGCGACTTGATGGCCATCGTCGGTCAGAGCGACTTGCCGACGAGGGCGACCAGGTCCACGAGGCGGTTGGAGTAGCCCCACTCGTTGTCGTACCAGGAGACGACCTTGGCCTGGTTGTCGATGACCTTGGTCAGACCCGAGTCGAAGATCGAGCTGTGCGGGTCGGTGACGATGTCGCTGGAGACGATCGGCGCGTCGTAGTACTTCAGGATGCCCTTGAGCGTTCCTTCGGCGGCGGCCTTCATCGCGGCGTTGATCTCGTCGACGGTGGCCGACTTCTTCAATTCGGCGGTCAGGTCGGTGACCGAGCCCGTGGGGATCGGCACGCGCAGCGCGTAGCCGTCGAGCTTGCCCTTCAGCTCGGGCAGCACCAGGCCGATGGCCTTGGCGGCGCCGGTGGAGGTGGGCACGATGTTCAGCGCGGCGGCGCGCGCGCGGCGCAGGTCCTTGTGCGGCCCGTCCTGCAGGTTCTGGTCCTGCGTGTACGCGTGGATCGTGGTCATCAGACCCTTTTCGATCCCGAACTCGTCGTTGATGACCTTGGCCAGCGGGCCGAGGCAGTTCGTGGTGCACGACGCGTTGGAGATGATGTTCTGGCTGCCGTCGTACTTGTCGTCGTTGACGCCGAGCACGATGGTGATGTCCTCGTCGGTGGCCGGCGCGGAGATGATGACCTTCTTGGCACCGGCGTCGAGGTGGCCCTGCGCCTTGTCGCGCTTGGTGAAGATGCCGGTGGACTCGACGACGACGTCCACACCGAGATCGCCCCAGGGCAGGGCCGCGGGGCCCTCCTTGACCTCGAGCGCCTTGATCTTGGTGTCGCCGACGACGATGGTGTCCTCACCCTCGAGGCTGACCTCGTAGGGCAGGCGGCCCAGGATCGAGTCGAACTTCAGCAGGTGCGCCAGGGTGGCGTTGTCGGTCAGGTCGTTGACAGCGACGATCTCGATGTCGGTGTTCTTGCCTTCGGCCTTCTGCGCGTCCAGCGCGCGGAAAAAGTTGCGTCCGATACGGCCGAAGCCGTTCACGCCTACTCGGATCGTCACGTGTCTCTCCTCTGTGCTTCGTGTTCGTTGAACTGCGCCGACGACTACTCGACGTCAGCCTAGTTGGTGTGCTCTGCGCCGCATACGCTCGCCCCGGGAGGACATCAGAGTGCCCCCAGACTCTGGTCCACGTACGGCTTGCCCAGCCAAGCGCGACGGATCTTCTGCAGGGTGCCGTTCTCCTCGAGTTCGGCCTGCGCGACCTGCAGCCGCGCCAGAAGTCGCTGGTCGGACGGGTTCACCGCGATCGCGATGTCCTCCACCGAAAGCCCTTGGGCCACGACCTCGACGTCGGGCACGTCCTTGACGAGCTCGGTGAGCGCCGGGCCGAGCTTGACCAGCGCGTCGCAGGAGCCGGCCACCAGGTCCGCGATCGCGGTGGCCACCGCGCCGTAGTCGTAGAGCTTCAGGTGCGCGGCCTTGCCGGTGTCGACCATCTCGCGCGCGAGCGTCTCGCTGGTGCTGCCGCGCTGCGCGCCGACGGTCAGGCCGGCCAGATCGTCGGCGGAGCGCACGCCGGGCAGGCGCGCGGTGTCGACGGCCAGGGCCTGTCCGCAGATCACGTACGGCGGCAGGAAGGCCACCTTCTGTCCGCGTTCGGGCGTGGCGGTGATGCCGGAGATGACGCAGTCGTAGTCGCCGGCGACGAGGCGGTCGAAGATGCCGTCGAACTCCGCGCCGTCGTAGGTGACGAACTCGATGTCCTCGGCGAGCACCTCCCCGAGCGCGGTCATCACGTCGATGTCCAGCCCGCCGTGGCCGGGCATCGCATTGAACGGTGGATCCGGTAGCGCCACTCCGATTCGCAACGTCGTCATTTCTCCAACGTAGGCCGATTCCGCGTCCCGTCGACGGCTGCGCGGTTAAGGTCCAAACGATTCGAGGAGGCACGTGGTGTTGATCGGGCTGTTCAAGCGCGCAATCGCGGCGTTCGTCCTGGCGCTCTACGCGACGATGGCGCTGTCCGTCGGGGTCGCCGTCGCCGACGACGAGAGCTCGACCGACCGCGGGTCGGTCCGCGCAGACACGGCCGCGACCTCGCAGCGCGACGCCTCCGGTGGTCCCCGTGCCGGCTCCCGGGACGGTTCCCGCGCCGGCCCGCGCGCAGCCGCGCGCGAGCGCGCCACCGCCGAGAACGTCACCGAGAACGTCACCGAGGATGTCACGGAGGACGTCACGGAGGAGCTCGTCGCGCCGGTCGAACGTACCGGCGCCGCCGACCGGCGCCGCGCTGATCGCACCGTCGGGGCGACCGGTGCGACCGGGGCGACTGAGACAGCCGAGGTGCCCGACGTTGCGGCAGCCGACCGCGACGCCGCGGACTCC
>JBNMQW010000032.1:0-40012 GCA_050205485.1 Mycolicibacterium vaccae
GGGCTGGGGTTGGGGTTGGGGCTGCGACCCGGACACGGCCGGGCGCGGGAGCGCCGGTGGTTGCGGCCAGTAGTGGCCGGCCGGCGGCGCCACGGGCTGCCAGTAGGGCGTCGCGTCCAGCCGCTGCAGATCCGCCGAGACCTGCGCCAACCGCCCGGAGATCGCGGCGAGTTCGGCGGACAGCCGGGAGAGGGCAACACTGTGCGGTTCGGTCATGAACCCATCGTCGTCAGCTGCGACGGCGGGCGGATGAGTACAACTACTCGTCCAGGCCGTGTTCGATCGCGTAGCGGGCCAACTCGACCCGGTTTCCGACCTGAAGCTTGCGGAACGTGGCCTGGACGTGATTCTCCACCGTGCGGTGGCTGAGCGACAGTCGCGCCGCGATCTGCTTGGCGGTCAATCCCTTGGCGACATGGCGCAAGATCTCCGTCTCGCGCTCGGTGAGGCTCGGCGCCCCCGGATCGGTGGGCTCCTGCGCGATACGCCGGTACTCACCGAGCACCAGGCCCGCCAACCCCGGGGTGAACACCGCTCTGCCCGCGGCGGTGGCCCGCACCGCATCCGCCAGTTCCTGTCGCGAGGCGCTCTTCACGAGATAGCCTGTGGCCCCGGCCTTCACAGCTTCGAGGACGTCGTCGCGCTCGTCGGATGCCGACAGCACCAGCACACGGCTCGCCGGGGAGACCGACAGCACCGCGGCGGTGGCCTGCGCGCCGTCGCCGTCCCCCAACCGCATGTCCATCACCACCACAGCGGGTTTGACGACAGCGGCGCGGCGCTCCGCAGCCGCCACCCCGTCTGCGGTGGCCACGACGTCGAACCCGTCAGCCGCCAGGTCACGGGCGACCGCGTCACGCCAGATCGGATGGTCGTCGACGACCATGACGGTTACCGCCAGCGCGCTCATCTGCCCCTCCCCCGCACCGGTACGGTCAGCTCCCATTCCACACCCGAGCCCGGCGACGTGAACAGATCGGCCTGCCCGCCGAGCGACTCGATCCGTCCCACAATCGATTTGGCGACCCCGAGCCGACCTTCGGCCTTGGCCTCGGCCAACCGGCCGTCGGGAATCCCGACCCCGTCGTCACGCACGCTGACGATCACGCACTCACGGAGGTCCTCGAGGAGCACGTTGGCACGCGCGGACCGGCCGGCATGCGCCTTGACGTTGTCGAGGGCGTTGGTCACCGCGGCGAACAACTCGTCGGCGACTCTCCGGTCCAGCACAACCGGCTCGCGGGGCACGGCCACCGTCACGCGATCTCCGGCGCAGCGCCGCAGCATCGCGCCGAGGTCCACAGTGGCGCCGCCGTCGTCCCCTCGGTCGCCGGCGCCACTGACCAGGCGACGCAGCGCACGTTCCTGCTCGCCGGCCAGTTCCGCCAATTGGGCGGTCTCACCGCCGATCTCGCGGCCACGACGAGCCACCAGGGCCAGCACCTGGATGGCTCCGTCATGCACCTCCCGCGACAGCCGGTCCCGCTCCTGCAGGGCAGCCGACAGCCGGGCCGCATCCTCGAGCTCGGCGTGAGCCCGGCGGGCGGTCTGCGCGGCCAGACCGACGGCGAGGCCCACCGCGAGCTCGACGACGATCGTGGCGTTGCCACCGAGGTCGATGTGGACGTAGCCCTTCAGCGCGGCCCCGGCCCCCATCACGAGCAGTCCGGTGCACATCCCGGCGACGGGCCCGGCGAGGATCGCCGCCGAGATCGTCGCGTTGGTGGCCCACAGCGTGGTCGGCAGCGACTGGTTGTCCAGCACCCACTGATCCGGGGCTATCCACTCGGTGCTGAGCATCAGCGCCAACACGACGCCGATCTCGGTCAGCACCCACGCCCGGGTGCGCCCGAAACCCCGCACGTAGGCCACCGCGCACGCGAGGCTCCATCCGATCAGCGCCCCGAACAGGACCCACCCCGCCACCGGAAACCTCAGGTCCTGATTGACGGCAACCTGAAAGCCGAGCGCGTAGATACAGCTGAGCAGCCGGAAGACCTGGGCTGCCCGCCACAGCGGGGCGGTGGGATCGGGTTTCACATCACCTTCGACAGAAACGCTTTCGTCCGTTCGTGTTGCGGGTTGGCCATCACCTCGCGGGGGTCACCGCGCTCGACGACGACTCCGGCGTCCATGAACACCAACTCGTCGGCCACCTCGCGCGCGAACCCCATCTCGTGGGTGACGACGATCATCGTCATCCCCGCCGCGGCGAGCTTCTTCATCACCGCCAGCACCTCGCCGACCAACTCGGGGTCCAGCGCCGAGGTGGGCTCGTCGAACAGCATCAGCTTGGGATCCATCGCCAGGGCCCGCGCGATGGCCACGCGCTGCTGCTGCCCACCGGACAGTTGCAGCGGGTAGGCATCGGCCTTGTCGGCCAGCCCGACCCGGTCGAGCAACTCGCGGCCGCGCTGGACGGCCTTGCCCCGGTCCATGCCCTTGACCTGGATCGGCGCCTCGACGACGTTGCCCAGCGCCGTGCGGTGCGGGAACAGGTTGAAGTGCTGGAACACCATGCCGACATCGCGACGCTGACGAGCGACCTCGCGCGGTTTCATCTCGTACAGCCGACCGCCGCGCTCCTGGTAGCCGACCAGCTCGCCGTCGACGTAGAGCCGGCCGGCGTTGACCGTCTCGAGATGGTTGATGCACCGCAGGAACGTCGACTTGCCAGACCCGGACGGTCCGACCAGCACCAGCACCTGCCCCTTCTGCACCTCGAGGCTGACGCCCTTGAGTACCTGCAGGGCGCCGAAGTTCTTGCACACCATCTCGGCGCGCACCATGGGGTGGTTCCCGGTCGCGGTACTCACATCGACCCCGTCCCGGCCTGGGCCTTCGCCAGCGCCGCGAGCTGCTTGTCGGTCAGCTTGCGGGTCGCGCCCCGGGAGAAGTACTTCTCCAGGTAGTACTGGCCGACCATCAGCACGCTGGTGATCACCAGGTACCAGACCGCGGCGACCATCAACAGCGGAACCGGCTCGAAGAGCACCGAACCGATGTTGCGGGTGACCATGTAGAGCTCGAGGGTGAACGGCACCGCGGTGACCAGCGACGTGGTCTTCAACATGCTGATGACCTCGTTGCCGGTCGGCGGGATGATCACCCGCATCGCCTGCGGCAGTACCGTCCGTCGCATCGCCATACCCCATGACATGCCCAGGGCGGTGGACGCCTCGAGCTGCCCCTCCGGCACCGAACTGATACCGGCGCGGATGATCTCGGCCATGTAGGCGGCCTCGTTGAGGCCCAGACCGATGATCGCCAGCAGGAACGGGATCGACAGGCTCTGCAGATCCAGGTGGAAGAACGTCGGCCCGAAGGGCACCCCCAGCTGGATGTTCTGGTAGATCGTCGGGAACAGGCCCCAGAACACCAGCTGCACATAAACCGGCGTACCGCGGAAGATCCACAGGTACACCCAGGCCACCGAACGGAACACCGGGTTCGGCGACAACCGCATCACGGCCAGGGTGACGCCGAGGACCACGGCGAGCACCATCGAGAACACTGTCAGCTGCAGGGTGTACCAGATCGCGCCCGGAATGCGGTCGTCGAACAGGTACCGCCAGAACGTCGACCAGCGGTAGGCGTCGTTGGTCGCCGCCCCGTAGAGGAACAGCCCCATCAGAACGATGAGGACGCCGGCCGCCACCCAGCGCCCGGGGTGCCGCAGCGGCACGGCATCGATCGCCTCTGGCGCCGTGCCGGCGTCACTCGTGGAGGGGGCGCGCTCGCTCAGTTGATCGCCCCGTTGATCACCGGCGCGTCGATCAGCCCTTCATCCAAGCCCCAGTTGGACGCGATCTGCTTGTAGGTGCCGGTCTCGATCAGGTGCTCGAGCGCCTGCACCAGCGACTGCGCGAGCGGCGAGCCCTTGGCCACCGGCCAGCCGTACGGCGCCGAGTCGAACAGCTCACCGGCCTGCTCGAGCTTGCCTTCGCTCTGCTTGATCGCGTACAGCGTCACCGGCGAGTCCGCCGACATGGCGTCGGCCTGCCCGAGCACCACGGCGTTGGTCGCCGCGTCCTGACCGTCGAACGGGACGATCTGGATGGCGGGCTGCCCCTCGTCGGTGCACTTCTGGCTGCGCGCCGGCAGCTCGTCGGTCGCCTGCGTGGTGTTCGACTGCACCGCAACCCGCTTGCCGCACGCATTCTCGGGATCGATGCCCGCGCCGACCTGCTGCGCCCACAGCGACCCAGCCGAGAAGTAGGTGACGAAGTCGACGACCTCTTCGCGCTGCTTGGTGTCGGTGAACGACGACATGCCCACGTTGTAGGTGCCGCCCTGGATCGACGGGATGATCTTGTCGAAGTCCGACTCTCGGTAGTCCGGCGTCAGGTCGAGGGTCGCGGCGATCGCGTTCATCAGGTCGACGTCGAAGCCGACCAGCTTGCCGCTCGGGTCCTTGAACTCGTTCGGCGGGTACGGGATGTTGACACCCACGACCAGGGTTCCGGTCGAGCGGATCTCTTCGGGAACGGTAGCGGCGATCTCGTCGACCTTCTCGGCCTTGGCGGCGGTGCTCTCGGTCGCGGGCCCGCTGGATTCCGTGTTGCTCGAACACCCCGAAAGGGCCAGGGCGCCGGTCGCGACGAGCGCCACTGCCCAGCGCCACGCCGAGGTCCGACGATCTTGTCTTGCACCCACCACAGTTGCCTCTACTTTCCGTTTGGGGTCATCACTGCCCGGCCGGACAACCTTACGGGCCGTCTCGCGTCATGCACGTTAACGACCGTGGTCCCGGCGCGCAGCGCCGGTAACGGAACATTAACGAGGGTATGACGGTGCCACAGCCGTACTGGTGAAAAGGGCCGACTGCCAGGCGAAATGTGCCACACTCGCGACATGGTTACCACTGCTGCCCCTCCTATGCTGCGGCACCTCTGGAAGACGGCGTTGATCTCCGGAATCCTGGCGGTGTTGCTGGGTGTGTTGATCCTGGTGTGGCCCGGCGTCACCATCGTCGTCGCGGCGATCTTCTTCGGCGCCTACCTGCTGGTCACCGGCGTGACGCAGGTGATTTTCGCGTTCAGCCTCGATGTCTCGGCCGGCGGTCGGGTATTGCTGTTCCTCAGTGGCGCCGCGGCATTGATTCTGGCGGTGCTGTGCTTCCGCAGCCTGGCCGAGTCGATCCTGCTGCTGGCGATCTGGATCGGTATCGGGTTCATCTTCCGTGGCGTGGCGACGGCGGTCTCGGCGATCAGCGACCCCACCTTGCCGGGCCGCGGCTGGGAGATCTTCATCGGCGTGATCAGCCTGATCGCCGGCGTCATCATCCTCGCAGCGCCATTCGAGTCCCTGACGACGCTGACGCTGGTGGTCGGCATCTGGCTGATCGTGCTCGGAGTCTTCGAGGTGGTGTCGGCATTCGGCATCCGCAAGGAGAGCAAGAAGTTCACCGACGGCCGACAGGAGGTCATCGTCACGGCGTCGGAGTGAGTCCCAACACGGTTCGCGTACTCCAACCCGATCGCTACTACACTCTGTCGTAGTCAAGCTTCAACCTGGAGTAGCCCATGGACGCGTTGGACGTGTCGCGCTGGCAGTTCGGTATCACCACCGTCTACCACTTCATTTTCGTTCCCCTCACGATCGGCCTGGCTCCGCTGATCGCCGTGATGCAGACGGTATGGCACTTCACCGGGAACACGGCGTGGTACCGGCTGACGCGTTTCTTCGGCAAGCTGTTCCTGATCAACTTCGCCCTGGGCGTGGCCACCGGCATCGTGCAGGAGTTCCAGTTCGGCATGAACTGGAGCGAGTATTCGAAGTTCGTCGGCGACATCTTCGGTGCTCCCTTGGCTTTCGAGGGCTTGGTCGCCTTCTTCTTCGAATCCACGTTCATCGGGCTGTGGATCTTCGGCTGGGGCCGGCTGCCCCGGGCACTGCACTTGGCCTGCATCTGGATCGTGGCGTTCGGCGTCAACGCTTCGGCGTACTTCATCATCACGGCGAACTCCTTCATGCAGCATCCGGTGGGCGCCCGATTCAATCCCGAGACCGGCCGCGCCGAACTCACCGACTTCGGGGCCCTGCTGACCAACAACACGGCGATCTGGGCCACGTTGCACGCCATCGCCGGCGCGTTCCTGACCGCGGGCGCGTTCGTCGCCGGCATCTCGGCGTGGTTGATGACGCGCCGCGACCGCAAGCCCAACGCCCTCGACAACCGCGCGATGTACCGACCCGCGGCCATCCTCGGCAGCATGGTCGCTCTCGCGGCCGCGGTCGGGCTGTTCTTCACCGGCGATATCCAGGGCAAGCTGATGTTCACCCAGCAGCCGATGAAGATGGCGTCGGCGGAGTCCTTGTGCCACACCGAAACCGACCCGATGTTCTCGGTCCTCACGGTCGGCACCCACAACAACTGCGACAGCGTGAGTCACCTCATCGAGGTGCCCTACGTGCTGCCCTTCCTCGCCGAGGGCAGATTCGACGGGGTCACGCTGCAGGGCGTGCAGAATCTGCAGCAGCAGTACGAGCAGCAGTTCGGCCCCGGCGACTACCGTCCCAACCTGTTCGTCACCTACTGGTCGTTCCGCGCGATGATCGGGCTGATGCTGGTGCCGGTCGCGTTCGCGATCGCCACCCTGTGGCTGACCCGGCGGGGCCGGATACCCGACCAGCGCTGGTACGGGACATTCGGCATCCTCACCATCCCCACCCCGTTCCTGGCGAACTCGGCGGGCTGGATCTTCACCGAGATGGGTCGACAACCCTGGGTGGTGGTCCCCAACCCGACGGGGGACCAGATGGTCCGGATGACGGTGCAGCAGGGCGTATCCGGGCATCCGGCCGGTCTGGTGCTGTTCTCCCTGATCACCTTCACCCTGGTCTACGGAGCGCTGGCGGTGGTCTGGTTCTGGCTCATGCGCCGCTACGTCACGGAGGGGCCGCAGGAACACGACTCCGAACCGGCGCCGCCGAAGGAGCCCAGCGAGGACGACGTGGCTCCTCTGTCCTTCGCCTACTGAACGGACGAAACTGATGGGACTTCAAGAACTCTGGTTCCTGCTGATCGCGGCGCTGTTCCTCGGATTCCTGATTCTGGAGGGCTTCGACTTCGGCGTCGGCATGCTGATGATCCCCTTCGGCGTGGTCGGCGAGGGCGACCCCGAACAGCACCGCCGCGCGGCGCTGAACACCATCGGACCGGTGTGGGACGCCAACGAGGTGTGGCTGATCACGGCCGGCGCGGCGATGTTCGCCGCGTTCCCGGTCTGGTACGCCACCGTCTTCTCGACGCTGTACCTGCCGCTGCTGGCCATCCTGTTCGGGATGATCCTGCGCATCGTCGGCATCGAATGGCGCGGCAAGATCGACGATCCCCGCTGGCGCAACTGGGCCGACATCGGTATCGCGCTCGGTTCGTGGCTGCCGGCCGTGCTGTGGGGCGTCGCGTTCGCCGTGCTCGTGCAGGGCCTGCCGATCGACGCCGACGGACGCTCGCAGGCGTCGTTCTTCGACGTCGTGAACGTCTACACGCTGCTCGGCGGTCTGGCGACCGCGTCGCTGTTCGCTTTCTACGGCGCGGTTTTCGTCGCGTTGAAGACCAGCGGACCGGTACGCGAAGACGGCTTCCAGTTCGCCCGCATGCTTTCTCTGCCGGTGGTGGTACTGGCGGGCGGCTTCGGGCTGTGGACCCAGCTGGCGCACGGCAAGACGTGGACGTGGCTACCGCTGGGCGTCGCGGTGGTGGCGCTGCTGACCGCGATCGCCCTGATGTGGCGCCAGCAGCGTGAAGGTGTCGCCTTCTTCTGCACGGTCGTGGTGGTGGCCGCGGTGGCCGTCTTGATCTTCGGGTCGCTGTATCCCAACCTGCTGCCGTCGACGCTGAATCCAGAATGGAGCGTGACGATCTTCAACGGCTCGTCGACGCCGTACACCCTCAAGATCATGAGCTGGGCCTCGCTGACGCTGCTGCCGTTGGTCATCGGCTACCAGGCGTGGACCTACTGGGTGTTCCGCAAACGCATCACCGCCGACACCATCCCGGCATCTGTCGGACTGTCGAGGCTTCCGTCCTGAGCGCCCCGCGCGCACCGATCGATCCGCGGCTGTGGCGGATCTCCGCGGCGATGCGCCGGTTCCTGGCCGCCACCACCGCGTGCGGCGTGGTGATCGCGGCGACGACGATCGGCTCCGCGGTGGTGCTGGCGGGCATCGTGGCCCGCGTGGTCACCGATTCCGCCGCCCGCTCCCTGGGCGCATTGGCCACCGACATCGGGATCCTGCTGGCGCTGTGGATGATTCGGTTCCTCACCCAGTGGTTGCAGGGCCGTCTCGCCCAACGCGGCGCCAGTGCGGTGATCGCCGATGTCACCGAACAGGTGCTCACCGCCGCGACGTCCCTGCCGCCCCGCGAGTTGGCCCGGCGCCGTGGCGACGCCGCCGCTGTCGTCACGCGCGGATTGGATGGTCTGCGGGTGTACTTCACCACGTACCTGCCGGCACTGTTCCTGGCGACCATCGTCACCCCGGCGGCCGTCGCGGTGATCGCGCTCTACGACTGGCAGTCCGCGCTGATCGTGGTCGTCGCGCTGCCGCTGATCCCGATCTTCATGGTGCTCATCGGGATGGCGACCGAGGACCGGGCGGTGGCGGCGCTGGCCGCGATGACCACGCTGCAGGACCGGTTGCTGGACCTGATCGCCGGGCTGCCGACGCTGCGCGCCCTCGGCCGGGCCGAAGGCTCGGTCTCGCGGATCGCCGAACTCAATGCGGCGCATCACCGTTCGGCGATGGCGACGATGCGCATCGCTTTCCTGTCGGCGCTGGTGCTCGAGCTGCTCGCCACGCTCGGCGTCGCGCTGGTGGCGGTCAGCGTCGGCATGCGGCTGGTGTACGGGAACATCCCGCTGCAGGCCGCGTTGACCGCTCTGCTGCTGGCACCGGAGGTGTTCTGGCCGCTGCGCCGGGTCGGCGCGGCGTTCCACTCCGCCCAGGACGGAAAGACCGCGGTGCAGGCGGCATTCGAGTTCCTCGACAGCTCCGCACCCACCCCGTCGGGCACCGCGGTTCCGCCCGGTGACTCGCTGGTCGTGCAGATCGACGTGCCGGAGGCGGAGATGCGGCCAGGGCGGGTCACGGTGCTGACCGGCCCCAACGGGATCGGCAAGTCGACCCTGCTGGGGGCCGTCCTCGGCCTCAATCCGCCACCGGCAGGCCAGGTCCGGGTCAACGGGACCGAGGTCGGCCACCTCGACCTGCACTGGTGGTGGGCGCAGACCGCATGGCTGCCGCACCGACCGGTGCTGATCCCCGGCACCGTCCGGGACAACCTCGAACTGTTCGGCCCGCTCGACGATCTGCACGCTGCCTGCCGTGCAGCGTGTTTCGACGAGGTGCTCGCCGAACTGCCCGAAGGACTCGACACCCGCATCGGCCGCGACGGCGTCGGCCTGTCCCTCGGCCAGCGGCAACGCCTCGGACTGGCACGCGTTCTGGGTTCTGCGGCCCGGGTGCTGCTGTTCGACGAACCCACCGCCCACCTCGACCGGCGGGTCGAGGACCGGGTGTTGCGGGCGATCACCGACCGTGCGGCCGCCGGCGCCACCGTGCTCGTGGTGGGCCACCGCGATCCCGTCCTGGCCATCGGCGACGTCGTCGAGATGGGAGGTGTCGGTGTCGCGCACTGACCCACTGCTGGCAGCGTGGCCGTTGCTGCGGCCTCGGCTGCCGCGGGTCGCGCTGGCGGTTGCCTTCGGTGTGCTGTCCCTGGGCAGCGCGCTCGCATTGGCCGGCGTATCGGCCTGGCTGATCACCCGCGCCTGGCAGATGCCGCCCGTCCTGAGCCTGACCGTCGCGGTGGTGGCCGTGCGCGCGCTGGGCATCTCGCGGGGCCTGCTGGGCTACTGCGAACGGCTGGCCTCCCACGACACCGCCCTGCGCGCCGCCGGCACCGCCCGCGAGCAGGTGTTCGTCCGGTTGGCCACCGGACCCGCCGACACCGTATTGCGCCGCCACAGCGGCGATCTGATTGCGCGCGCCGGCGCCGGCGTCGACGAGCTGTCCGACGTACTGGTGCGCGCGCTGGTGCCGATCTGCGTGGCCGCTGTCCTGTCGGTGGCGGCCGTGGCCGCCGTCGCGGTGATCTCCCCCGCCGCAGCGCTGCTGCTCGCCGCGTGCATGCTCGCCGCCGGGGTCGCCGCACCGGTGATCTCGGCCCGAGCCGCATCGGCTGCCGAAGCCGTTGCCGCTGAACATCACTCACAACGAGATACGGCGGCGCTACTGGCTCTCGACCACGCCCCGGAACTGCGGGTCGGCGGCCGCCTGGACGAGTTCATCGCCGAGGCGGGCGACGAGCAACGGCGGTGGGGCCACGCGATGGACCGTGCGGCCGCGCCGGCGGCCCTGGCCGCGGCCGCGCCCACCGCCGCGATCGGCATCAGCGTGCTCGGCGCGGTCGTCGCCGGTGTCGCGCTGGCCGGCAGCGCCGCACCCACCACCGTGGCGATCCTGATGCTGCTGCCGCTTTCGGCCTTCGAGGCCACCACGGCCCTGCCGGGCGCCGCGGTCACCCTCACCCGAGCCCGCATCGCCGCGCGGCGACTGCTCGCGCTGCTCGAACCCGTCGACGAGGACGGCCGGCGTCCCGCCGTCACCCCGCTGGATCTGCACCCCGGTGACCGGGTCGCCGTGGTCGGCCCCAGCGGATGCGGCAAGACCACGCTGCTGATGCAGACCGAGGGGACGTTCTTCGCCGAGGACGCGCACCTGTTCTCCACCACCGTGCGCGACAACCTCCTGGTGGCCCGAGGCGACGCCACCGATGCGGAGTTGACCGCCGCGCTGGCACGGGTGGGGCTGAGCCGCTGGCTCGAACAGTTGCCCGACGGCTTGTCGACGGTACTCATCGGCGGCGCCGCGGCGGTGTCGGCCGGACAGCGTCGACGACTGCTGCTGGCCCGCGCGCTGCTGTCGGAGGCCGACACCGTGCTGCTCGACGAACCCACCGAGAACCTCGACGCCGCCGACGCCGACCAGATGCTCACCGAGTTGCTCACGCCCGGTGGCCTGTTCGGCGTCGACCGCACCGTCGTCGTCGCCACTCATCACCTGCCGAGGGACATCTCCGTGAGAGTGGTGCCGTGCGAGTAATCTCGCCAGCATGAGCGAACCCCCACCGCCGCCACCGCCACCGCAGTACGGCCCGTATCCGGGAGGTTATCCGCCGCCGCCACCGATGCAGTACGGCGGCTACCCGCCGCCGATGCCGATGGCGCCGAAGAACGGCCTGGGTATCGCGGCACTGGTGCTGGCCATCGTCGGACTGGTGATGTGCTGGACCGTCGTCGGCGGCATCGTGCTCGGCCTGTGCGCGGTGATCATCGGCTTTTTGGCCCGCGGCCGGGTCAAACGCGGTGAAGCCACCAACGGTGGTGTGGCGGTGGCCGGGATCGCGCTCGGGATCGTCTCGATCGTCGCCGCGCTGGTGTTCATCCCGATCTACGTCGGGCTGTTCAACCAGGTGGGCGGCTCGGACTACATCGACTGCCTGAGCGAGGCCGGATCCGATCCGGACGCCGCGCAGCGCTGCGCCGACGAATTCACCCAGCGCGTCGAGGACAAGTTCTCGGTCACGACGACGCCGACGCCGTAGCACGCGCCGGGAAGTACTTCACGATCCCCTCCTGGACCACCGTGGCCAGAACCTGACCCTGCTGGTCGAAGAAATGTCCCGTGCCCAGCCCGCGGGAATCCGCCGCCACCGGGGAGGTCGTCGAGTACAGCACCCACTCGTCGAACCGCACCGGCCGGTGGAACCACACCGAGTGGTTGGTGGTCACCGCGAAGATCCGGTCATGGCCCCAGGACAGGCCGTGCGCGGTGATGATCGAGTCCAGCACGGTGGTGTCCGAGGAGTACACCATCGCTGCCGCGTGCACCACCGGGTCGTCGGGCAGCTCGGCGTGGGTCTTCATCCACACCCGGTTGTGGTCGAGGCTGCCGCCCTTGTCGCGCAGAATCCACGCCGGGTCGTTGGTGTAGCGCCACTCGATCGGCCGCAGCGCACTCACGAAGTGCGGAACCACCTTCTCGTAACCGGCCAGCAGGTCGTCGATGGGCGGTGCCGCCGACGGGGCGACCACCGCGGGCGCCTCCACACCGTGCTCGAGGCCGCGGCCCCCGGCCAAGAACGACACCATCGCCGTGGTCAGCAGCTGACCGTTCTGCATGACGTCGACCCGGCGGTTGGCGAACCGGCGCTCGTCGCGCAACCGCGCCACGTGGAACTCGAGGTCCTGCGCCGGATCGCCGCCGGCGATGAAGTGCACCGACAGCGCACTCGGCGGCACCGGATGGCTCAGGCTGCGGCTGGCCGCGACGAACGCCTGGGCCATCATCTGCCCGCCGAAGGTGCGCACCGGGTTCCTGCTCGGATGCGAGCCCACGTAGGTGGTCTCGTCCCGCTGGGTGAGGTCCAGCACGGCCAGCAGCTCGTCGAAATCCTTCTGCGACGACACGCGCGACCTCCCGAGCCGGTTCCCTAGACGTCGTCCTCCCCGATGCGGTGGACGTGGATCAGATTGGTGGAGCCTACTGTGCCCGGAGGAGCACCCGCGACGATGACCACCAGGTCGCCCCTCTTGTAGCGCCCCATCGCCAGCATCGACTGGTCGACCTGCCGGATCATGCCGTCGGTGGTGTCGATGTGCGGCACGATGAACGTCTCGGTCCCCCACGTCAGCGCCAACTGGCTGCGGATCTCCGGCAGCGCCGTGAACGCCAGCAGCGGCAGCGGCGTGTGCAGGCGGGCCAACCGCCGCACCGTGTCCCCGGACTGGGTGAACGCCACCAGCGCCTTGGCGTCGAGCCGCTCGCCGATGTCGCGGGCCGCGTAGGAGATCACGCCGCGCTTGGTCCGCGGCACGTGGGTGAGCGGCGGAGCCGCCACCGAGTTCTCCTCGACCGCCGAGATGATGCGCGCCATCGTCTTGACCGTCTCGAACGGGTACTTGCCCACCGACGTCTCGCCGGACAGCATCACCGCGTCGGCGCCGTCGAGCACCGCGTTGGCCACGTCGGAGGCCTCCGCGCGGGTGGGCCGGGAGTTCTCGATCATCGACTCCAGCATCTGGGTGGCGACGATGACGGGCCGAGCGTTCTCCCTTGCCATCTGGATGGCCCGCTTCTGCACCAACGGCACCTCCTCGAGCGGCAGCTCGACGCCGAGGTCACCGCGCGCGACCATGATCGCGTCGAAGGCCAGCACGATGGCCTCCAGGTTGTCGATGGCCTCGGGCTTCTCCAGCTTGGCGATCACCGGTACCCGGCGGCCCACCCGGTCCATCACCTCGTGGACGAGTTCGACGTCCGAGGGCGACCGCACGAACGACAGCGCGACCAGGTCCACCCCGAGTCCCACCGCGAACTCGAGGTCGTCGACGTCCTTCTCCGAGAGCGCCGGCGCCGAGACGTTCATGCCCGGCAGCGACATGCCCTTGTTGTTGCTGACCTTGCCGCCCTCGGTGACCGTGCAGACCACGTCGTTGCCGTCGATCTGTTCGACGACCAGGCCGATGTTGCCGTCGTCCACCAGCACCCGGTCGCCGACCGTGGCGTCCTCGGCCAGCCGCTTGTAGGTGGTCGACACCCGGTCGTGGGTGCCCTCGCAGTCGTCGACGGTGATGCGCACCGTCTCGCCGGTCTTCCAGTAGGTGGGGCCGTCGGCGAACCGACCGAGCCGGATCTTGGGTCCCTGCAGGTCAGCCAGGATGCCGACGGCGTGACCGGTGGCGTCCGAGGCTGCTCGAACGCGCTTGTAGTTGGCTTCATGGTCGGCGTAGTCACCGTGGCTGAAGTTGAGCCGGGCCACGTCCATTCCGGACTCGACCAGCTTCCGGACCGCCTCGTCCGAAGCGGTCGCCGGGCCCAACGTACAGACGATTTTTCCGCGTCTAGTCACGGCAGTCGAGCATAGTCGTGAATCGGTTCAGACGACGCTCAGCGGTAACGCACCTGGTCGCACCGGCGAGGGCAGATCGGACTCCCCCATCAGATACGTGTCGACGGCGTGCGCGGCGCTCCGTCCCTCGGCGATCGCCCACACGATCAACGACGCGCCCCGGTGCGCGTCGCCGCACACGAACACGCCCGGCGCGTCGGTCTGCCAGTCCGGTCCGCACCGGATCGCGCCCCGGGGGGTGGACCGCACCCCGAGCTCGTCGAGCAACGGCATCTGCTCGACGCCCTCGAAACCGATCGCCAGCAGCGCCAGGTCGCACGGAATCTCCAGCGGCTCGCCGACCGGCGTGATGCGGCGACGACCGTGCTCGTCGCGTTCGACCTTCACCTCGGCGATCTCCACCGCCCGGATCCGGCCGGCGTCGTCGCCGACGAAGCGCTGGACGGCGACCTCGTAGCGCCGGTCCCCGCCCTCCGCGTGAGCCGGGGACAGGCGGGTGCGCAGCACGAGCGGCCACGTGGGCCACGGGGACAGCGCGTCGTCGCGTTGTTCCGGGGGCTGCGGGTTGTAGTCCAGTTGGGTGACCGAACGGGCTCCCTGCCGGTGGGCGGTGCCCAGGCAGTCGGCGCCGGTGTCGCCGCCCCCGATGATCACCACGTGCTTGTCGCCCGCATGGATCGGGCTGGGACCGTCGCCCTCGCATTCCCTGTTGGCCGGAACCAGATGCTCCATCGCGAGGTGCACACCGTCGAGGTCGCGGCCCTCGACGTCGGTGTCGCGGGCGCGCAGGGCGCCGACCGCGAGCACGACGGCGTCGTAGCCGGACCGCAGACGTTCCACACTGATGTCGACACCGACCTCACACTCGGTGACGAAACGTGTTCCCTCCGCGCGCATCTGCGCGAGGCGCCGGTTCAGGGTCGCCTTCTCGAGTTTGTACTCGGGGATCCCGTAGCGCAGCAGACCGCCGAGGCGGTCGTCGCGTTCGTAAACCGTGACGTCATGACCGGCCCGGGTGAGCTGTTGCGCCGCGGCCAGCCCTGCGGGCCCCGACCCCACCACCGCGACCCGCTTGCCGGAGCCGATCGCCGCGGTCTGCGGTCCGACGAGCCCGTCCTGCCACGCGTGGTCGGCGATCGTCTGCTCGATGCGCTTGATGGTGACGCTGCCGCCGGTCTGGTCCTCGGCGATGGACAGCACGCACGCCGCCTCGCAGGGCGCCGGGCAGAGCCGGCCGGTGAACTCCGGGAAGTTGTTGGTGGCGTGCAACCGCTCGCTGGCGGCGTCCCAGCGGCCGCGGCGCACCAGGTCATTCCACTCCGGGATCAGGTTGCCCAGCGGGCAGCCTGCGGATCCGGAGTGGCAGAACGGGATTCCGCAATCCATGCAGCGCCGCGCCTGCTGAGACACCTCGCCGGCGCGCTCGTGCGGATTCTGCCGTTCGTACACCTCGCGCCAGTCGCCGACGCGTTCGTCGACCGGACGCTTGGGTGCGTCGACTTTGGGAACCTCGAGAAATCCGTGCGGATCAGCCACGGCTGGCCTCCATGATCGCGGTGTCGACGTCGCGGCCCTCGGCCTTGGCCATCCGGGTGGCCTGCAGGACGCGTTGGTAGTCCATCGGCATCACCTTGGTGAACTGCGCGCTGCGGCGCGGCCAGTCGGACAGGATCGACGTCGCGACGGTGCTGCCGGTGTAGCGGGCATGGTCGGCGATCACCTCCCGGAGCCAGGACAGGTCCTCCTGGTCCGGTCGCTGCAACTCCACCATTGCGGCGTTGACCCGGCGCGCATCCAGACCCAGCACGTAGGCGATTCCGCCCGACATGCCCGCGGCCATGTTGCGGCCCACCTTGCCCAGAACCACCACGCGCCCACCGGTCATGTACTCGCATGCATGGTCGCCCGCCCCTTCGACGACGGCCAGCGCGCCGGAGTTGCGGGCGGCGAAACGCTCGCCCGCCCGGCCGCGCAGATACACCTGACCCGACGTGGCCCCGTAGAGCAGGGTGTTGCCGGCGATGACGTTGTCCTCGGGCACGAACAGGACGTCGTCTTCCGGTTTGACGATGACGCGTCCACCCGAAAGCCCTTTTCCGACGTAATCGTTGGCATCACCGATGAGTTCCAGAGTGACCCCGGGCGGCAGGAACGCGCCGAGCGACTGCCCGGCCGAACCGGTCAGGGTGACGTGGATGGTGTCGTCGGGCAGCCCTTGCGCTCCGAAGCGGCGGGTGACCTCGCTGCCCAGCAGGGTGCCGACGGTGCGGTTGACATTGCGCACCGGCAGCTCCAGCCGCACCGGGTGGGCGTCTTCCAGCGCCCCCTCCGCGAGCTGGATCAGCGTCTGGTCCAGCGCCTGCTCCAGTGCATGGTCCTGGTCGCGTACCCGGCGGCGCACCGGTTCGGCGCCGTGGGCGTCGGTGGGCGTCGCGAAGATGGGCGACAGGTCCAGTCCGCGGCTCTTCCAGTGCGTCAGCGCCGCGTCGGCGTCGAGCAGCTCGGTGTGCCCGACCGCCTCATCGACGCTGCGGAACCCCAACTGCGCGAGGTGTTTACGGATGTCCTCGGCGATGAACCGGAAGAAGTTCTCGACGAACTCCGGCTTCCCGGTGAAGCGCGCCCGCAGCGCCGGGTTCTGCGTCGCGACGCCGACCGGGCAGGTATCCAGGTGACAGACCCGCATCATGATGCAGCCCGACACGATGAGCGGAGCGGTGGCGAAACCGTACTCCTCGGCGCCCAGCAGCATCGCGACCATCACGTCGCGCGCGGTGCGCATCCCGCCGTCGCACTGGACGGTGATGCGGTCCCGCAGGCCGTTGAGCATCAGGGTCTGCTGGGTGTCGGCCAGCCCGATCTCCCAAGGGGCCCCGGCATGTTTGAGGCTGGTCAGCGGTGCGGCGCCGGTTCCGCCGTCATAGCCGGAGATCAGCACCACGTCGGCGTGCGCCTTGGCCACGCCGGCCGCGACGGTGCCGACACCGACGGAGCTGACCAGCTTGACATGGATGCGGGCTTCGGCGTTGGCGTTCTTCAGGTCGTGGATCAACTGCGCGAGATCCTCGATCGAGTAGATGTCGTGATGCGGCGGCGGTGAGATCAAGCCGACCCCCGGCGTGGAGTGCCGGGTCTTGGCGATGTTGGGATACACCTTGAAGCCCGGAAGCTGGCCGCCCTCACCAGGTTTGGCGCCCTGGGCCATCTTGATCTGGATGTCCGTGGCGTTGACCAGGTAGTCGCTCGTGACGCCGAACCTGCCCGAGGCGACCTGTTTGACGGCGCTGCGCCGCTGGAGGTCGTAGAGCCGGTCGACGTCCTCGCCGCCCTCCCCCGAGTTCGACCGGCCACCCAGCTCGTTCATGGCGATCGCCATCGTCTCGTGCGCCTCGCGCGAGATCGACCCGTAGCTCATCGCGCCGGTGTTGAAGCGGGTGAGGATCGACTCGACCGGCTCGACCTCCTCGAGCGGCACCGGCGGCCGCACATCGGTGCGGAACTCGAACAGCCCGCGCAGTGCGCCGCCGTCCCGCACCAGCCGGTCGACCTCTTCGGAGTACTTCTCGAAGACCTCGTATCGTCCGGTGCGCGTGGCGTGCTGCAGCAGGAACACCACCTCGGGGGTGAACAGGTGCAGTTCGCCCTCGCGCCGGAAGGCGTACTCACCACCGACCTCGAGCCGGCGGTGGACACGCTCGGTGGGGTTCTCCGGATGGGCGCGGCGGTGGCGCAGCTTGACCTCTTCGGCGATCACGTCCAGGCCGATGCCGCCGAGCTGGCTCGGCGTGCCGGGGAAGTACTCGTCGATGACGTCCCGGTCGATGCCGATGGCCTCGAATGCCTGCGCCGCGGTGTAGGACGCGACGGTGGAGATGCCCATCTTGCTCATCACCTTCATCACGCCCTTGCCCAGCGCGGTGCGGTAGTTGCGCACCGCGGCGGTGGGTTCGATCCCGGTGAGTTCGCCCTCGCGGATGAGATCCTCGATCGACTCGAACGCCAGGTACGGGTTGACCGCGGCGGCCCCGAAGCCGATGAGCATGGCCACGTGATGCACCTCGCGGGCATCGCCGGTCTCGACGACCAGGGCGACCGAGCTGCGCTGTTTGGTCCGCACCAGATGGTGATGCACCGCCGAGACCGCCAGCAGGGACGGTATGGGCGCCTTACGGTGGTCGGAGTCCCGATCTGAGATCACCAGGGTGCGAGCGCCTTTGGCGATCGCCTCGGAGGCCCGCTGCCGGAGGTCGTCGAGCGCTTCGGCCAGGGCCGGACCCCCGCCTTCGACGTCGTAGAGCGCGCGCAGCACGGTGCTGCGCAGACCCGGGTGCTCCCCGTCGTCGTTGATGTGGATGATCTTGCTGAGCTCGTCGTTGCCGAGAACCGGCCAGCGCAGGAGGATCTGGCGACAGGACGCAGCGGTCGGCTCGAGCAGGTTCTGCTCGGGACCCATCACGCGGGCCATCGACGTGACGATCTCCTCGCGGATGGCGTCGAGTGGTGGATTGGTCACCTGGGCGAAGAGTTCGACAAAGTAGTCGTAGAGCAGCTTCGATCGCTGGGAGAGCACCGCGGTCGGGGTGTCGGTTCCCATCGACCCCAGCGGCTCGGAACCGTTGGCCGCCATGGGTGTCAGCAGGACACGCAGATCCTCCTCGGTGTAGCCGAAGCTGATCTGCCGGTGCACCACCGACTCGTGGTTGGGCGGCGCCTGCACGCGATCGGGCAGGGTGGTGAGGTCGAGCAGACCGGCGTGCAGCCATTCGCCGTAAGCCTCGGCAGCGGATAGTTCCTGTTTGATCTCCTCGTCGGGCACGATCCGCCCGGCCGCGGTGTCGATCAGGAACATCTTGCCCGGCTGGAGCCTGCCCTTGGCCACGATCTGCGCCGACGGCACGTCCAGGACGCCGCTCTCGCTGGCGAGGATGACGCGGTCGTCGATGGTCCGCCACCAGCGTCCGGGACGTAATCCGTTGCGGTCGAACACCGCTCCGACGAGCGTGCCGTCGGTGAACGTGACGCAGGCGGGTCCGTCCCAGGGCTCCATCAGCGAGGCGTGGAACTGCCAGAAGGCCCGTTCCTCGGGGTCCATCGTGGGACTGTTCTCCCACGCCTCGGGGATCATCATCAGCACCGCATGGGGAAGGCTGCGACCGCCGAGATGCAAGAGCTCGAGAACCTCGTCCAAGGATGCCGAGTCCGACGCCCCCGGCGTGCAGATGGGTGACAGGCGAGTCAGGTCGCCCGGGATGTGGGCGCTGGCGAGCTTGGCCTCGCGGGCGTGCATGCGGTTGCGGTTGCCGCGCACGGTGTTGATCTCACCGTTGTGCGCGACGAACCGGAACGGGTGCGCCAGCGGCCAGGACGGGAATGTGTTCGTCGAGAACCGGCTGTGGACGATGGCGATCGCGCTGACGCAGCGCTCGTCGCGCAGATCCGAGAAGTATTGCGGGAGCTGCGTTGTCGTGAGCATCCCCTTGTACACCATGGTGCGGCTCGACAGCGACGGGAAGTAGACACCGTGCCGCTCGGCCCGCTTGCGCAGTGGGTAGACCCGTCGCTCGAGCTCCAGGCCGCCGGGCCGGGTGCCGTCACGCTCGGGCGCGGCGACGAACAACTGCGACATCAGCGGCATGCATTTGAGCGCACTGGCCCCGACGTCGGCGCCGATGGGGTCGACCGGCACGTCGCGCCAACCGAGGAGTTCGAGGCCCTCGTCGTCGGCGAGACGGGCGATCTGCTCCCGTGCGTCGGCGCACTGCCGGGGGTCGGCGGGAAGAAAGCAGATGCCGGCGGCGAACGTGTTGCCGCCGTCGAAGGCGGCCGGTGGCAACGCGAAATCCACGGTCTCGCGCAGCAGGTCGACGGGGAGCTGGATGAGGATGCCGGAGCCGTCGCCGCTGGTCGGCTCGGATCCCGCGGCACCGCGGTGCTCGAGGTGCTCGAGCGCGGTCAACCCGTCGGCGACGATGGAATGGGATCTGCGTCCTTTGACGTCGGCGACCATGGCGACGCCACACGAGTCTGATTCATGGTCCGGGTCATACAGACCCTGGCGTTCGGGCAGAGCCGAAAAGAGCATGGGCGGAAACCTCGCAGTCCTGTGATCATTGGCAGGGACTGCACCGGCCCGTCTAGCCAGTCTAACAGTTGGTGTGGTCGGCTACCCGCCGAGAACGTCGGGCACCAGGGGGAAACCCGGCAGGTTGCGCACGATTGTCCAGGTCACCGTGGCAGCGAGAATGACCGCCAGAGTGGTCGATCCCACCGGCGTCCTGCCCCGTTTCCGCTGCGTGATTAACCAGACGACCAGCAGCGGCAACCCGATCAGCAGGAACGCGTTGTCGACGAAGGCCGCGGCGAAGTCGCCGTGGAGCACGTCGTGGGTCATCCGCAGCCCGCCGCAGGCCGGGCAGTTCCACCCGGTGAGCATCTTGAACGGGCAAGCGGGAAAGACGAAGTCGGGGCTGTGCGGGTCACCGAGACCGACGTAGGCGAGCGCGCCGATGGCGGCTACGCCGGTTCCCACCCCGACCAGAACCCGCGCCGGGGTGAAATGTGACGGGCTAGGTTCCATCGCGCAAGGGGCGTCCCTGCGGATCGCGAACCCGATCGGTGAGGATCAGCACGGCGTCGACGATGCCCCAGATGACGGCGCCGACACCGCACGTGATCAGGCCCACCACCAGCTGGACGACACCGAGACTGGTGTTGCCCATGTAGATCCGGCCGATGCCCACCAGGCCGACGAGGCCGAGGAGCTGCAGTAAACCGGCGACGACCTTGGATTTGTCCGACAGCGGTTCGCCGGTGACCGGGTGGCGGCCGTATGGCGCCGCCGGGTCGCCGTACATCGGCGGGTACTGGCCGGGCGGCGGCGGGTACTGGCCGGGTTCCTGGTAACCACCGAACTGAGGGTCGCTCATGGACACCAGCATGCCAGAGCACGCGTGCGGACCGGACGGAACGGCTAGCGACTCCGCCGGCGGCGCAACCACTGCCGGACCCGATCGCCGCGTCCGGTCTGGATCAGACTGGTCGTCGGCGGCGGCGATACCACGGCGGGCTGGGGCGGTTCGGCCGGCTCGACCGGTTCGGGCCGTTCGGGCGCAACGGGTTCCTCGAGGGGTTCGGGCTCCATACCGGCCATCGCCTCCGCGGCGAACGCGAGTGTGGCGGCCAGACCGTCCTCGTCCCCGGCGTAACCGAAGGGCTTGCCGGCAGCCGCGACGACCGCCTCGTCCTCGACCGGCGCTGCGGTCGCGGCGACCGCGGGGACGTCCGCGTCGGCTGCCGGGGCTTCCTGCGGCCGCTGCGCCTCGGTGTCGGCCGTCCGCTGCGCCTCGGTGTCGATCGTCCGGGCGGGCCCGGTGTCGGCCGTCCGGGCGGGCCCGGTGTCGAACATCGCCTCCGCCGCGAACGCGAGCGTGGCGGCCAGACCGTCCTCGGGGTCGGTGTCCCCGGCGGGTGCGACCGCCTCGAAGACCTCCGCTGCCTCGTCACCCTCGACGCTGCCGAATCCGCCGGCCGCGGTGTCAGCGCCGTCGACCGGGAACCCGGCGAGCACGGCAGACGGCGCCTCGGACCCGGCCTCGGCGTCAGTGGCCTCGGCCACCAGCTCCTCGGCTTCGGCCTCGCCCTCCACTGCCGCCTCGTGCGCCGTCGGCGCCTCGGCGACCGCGGCCTCGATCTCGTCGCCCTCGACGCTGCCCACTCCGCCGACCGCCGGCTCCCCCAGCTCCTCGTCGGCAGCCTCTTCGCGGCGGTCGTCCGCACCGGCCACGGTCGCGGCGGCGACCACACCGGAAGTCGTGGCTCCGACCGCGACGTCCCTGACGAGGTGCTCGACCGCGGGCTCGACCTCCGCCTCCGACTTGCCGCGCAGCGTCGCGGGATCCTCACGGCCCCTCGGCGCGACCATGATGTACACGACCGCCCCGATGAACACGAAGGTCGCGGTGAACGAGTTCACCCGGACGCCGGCGAACTCGGTGGCGAAGTCGCTGCGCAGCAACTCGATCCAGAAACGGCCGACGCAGTAGCCCGCCACATACAGGGCGAAGAGCCGTCCGTGACCGATGGTGAACCGCCGGTCGATCACCAGCAGCGCGACGAAGACCAGCAGGTTCCACAGCAGTTCGTAGAGGAAGGTCGGATGCACCACCTCCAGCAGCTGCCCCGTGGACACCCCGTTGAGGTAGTCGACGGCTCCGCTGGCGTTGCGCCGCTCGTAGATCTCCAGGCCCCACGGCAGTGTCGTCTCGCGGCCGTACAGCTCCTGGTTGAAGTAGTTGCCCAGGCGACCGATCGCCTGCGCCAGGATGATCCCCGGAGCGATCGCGTCACCGAACGCCGGCAGGGGTATCCCCTCGCGCCGACAGGCGATCCACGCGCCGACGCCGCCCAGTGCGACCGCACCCCAGATTCCCAGACCGCCGTCCCAGATCCGCAGCGCGGCAACGAAACCGGCCCCGCCGGGTCCGAAGTAGGTGTTCCAGTCGGTCAGCACGTGGTACAGCCGGCCGCCGATCAGACCGAATGTGACCGCCCACAAGGCGATGTCGTAGATGACGCCGGGCTCGCCGCCCCGCGCCACCCAGCGGCGGTCACCGATGACCAGGGCGGCGATGATGCCCGCGATGATGAACAACGCGTAGGCGCGGACCGGGAACGGCCCCAGAAACCAGACGCCCTGTGACGGGCTCGGGAACGATGCCAGCAGCGTGGCGGTCACGCAGTGATCCTCTGCCGCACTCCGTCCGCCAACTCCTCGGTCAGCGACCGCATCGCCGGTATGCCGTCGGTGAGCGCCGACACGAGCGCCGAACCGACGATCACCCCGTCGGCGTACGCACCTATCTCGGCGGCCTGCTCACGGGAGCGCACGCCCAGACCCACACCGACCGGGATGTCGGCGACCTCTTTGACCCGGCGCACCAATTCTGGCGCGGCGTTGGACACCGCATCGCGCGCGCCGGTCACACCCATCGTCGACGCGGCGTAGACGAAGCCGCGCGAGGCGCGCACCGTGGCCGCCAGCCGCTCCGGCGTCGACGACGGCGCCACCAGGAAGATCCGATCCAGATCGTGCGCGTCGGACGCGGCCATCCAGTCGTCGGCCTCGTCGGGGATCAGGTCCGGGGTGATCATCCCGTAACCGCCGGCCGACGCGAGATCGCGGGCGAACGCGTCCACACCCTTGCGCAGCACCGGGTTCCAGTAGCTCATCACCACAGCGCGGCCACCCGCGTTGCTGATCGCCTCCACCGCGGTCAACGCGTCCCGGACCCGCACCCCGCCGCGCAACGCCACCTCGGTCGCAGCCGCGATGGTCGGGCCGTCCATGCCGGGGTCGGAGTAGGCGATGCCCACCTCGACGATGTCGCAGCCGGACTCGACCAGCGCAGTCATCGCCGCGATCGACGTCGGGACATCCGGATAGCCCGTGGGCAGATAACCGATCAGCGCCGACCGGCCTTCGGAGCGGCACGTCTCGAAGAGTGCCGACAGTCGACTCATTGCGGATCACCGTCCAGCAGACCGAACCACTTGGCGGCGGTCTCGACGTCCTTGTCGCCGCGGCCGGAGATGTTGACCAGGATGATCGCGTCGGGTCCGAGCTCGGCGGCCAGCTTGGTCGCGCCGGCCACGGCGTGCGCGGACTCGATGGCCGGGATGATTCCCTCGGTGCGGCTCAGCAGCGACAGCGCGTCCATCGCCTCGGTATCGGTGATCGGCTCATAGCGCGCCCGCCCGACGTCCTTGAGCAGCGCGTGCTCCGGCCCGACGCCCGGATAGTCCAGGCCAGCAGAGATCGAATGCGACTCGATGGTCTGACCGTCCTCGTCCTGCAGCAGATACGAGAAGGACCCCTGGAACGCCCCGGGCGATCCGCCGGTGAAAGTCGCTGCGTGGCGGCCTGTTTCGACACCGTCGCCGGCGGCCTCGTAGCCGATGAGCGCCACCCCGGGATCGTCGATGAAGGCGTGGAAGATCCCGATCGCGTTGGACCCGCCGCCGACACACGCGACCACGGCATCAGGCAGCCGGCCGGCCTGGTCGAGCATCTGCGCGCGGGCCTCCATACCGATCACGCGCTGGAAGTCGCGCACCATCACCGGGAACGGGTGCGGTCCGGCCGCGGTGCCGAAGCAGTAGTAGGTGTCGTCGGCGTTGGTGACCCAGTCCCGGAAGGTCTCGTTGATCGCGTCCTTGAGGGTCTTCGACCCCGACTCGACGGCGACCACGGTGGCACCGAGCAGCCGCATCCGGGCGACGTTCAGCGCTTGGCGGGCGGTGTCGACGGCACCCATGTAGATCACGCACTCGAGCCCCAACAGGGCGCACGCCGTCGCCGTGGCCACACCGTGCTGACCGGCCCCGGTCTCGGCGATCACCCGGGTCTTGCCCATCTGCCGGGCCAGCAGCGCCTGGCCCAACACGTTGTTGATCTTGTGCGAGCCGGTGTGGTTGAGGTCCTCGCGCTTGAGGAAGATCCGCGCCCCTCCGACGTGCTCGGTGAGCCGCTCGGCCTCGTACAGCGGCGACGGACGCCCGGTGTAATGCCGCTGCAGACGGTCCAGCTCGTTGAGGAAGTTCTGGTCGCCGCGCGCCTTCTCGTAGGCGGCGGTCACCTCCTCGATGACCGCCATCAACGCCTCGGGCACCAGACGGCCGCCGTACGCGCCGAAGTGACCCCGCTCGTCGGGGTCGTGCGACGTGGGTTCGGCTACCGCCGCGCTGGCGGGCGGCAGGTCAGGACCGGTCACCCCGCCCACTTAACGCGCAGGTTTCGGGCACGACGGATGGGTACCGGCGGTGACCAGGTCGGCGACCGCGCTGCGCGGGTCACCGCTGGTCACCAGCCCCTCGCCGACCAGGACGGCGTCAGCGCCCGCGCCGGCGTAGGCCAGCAGGTCGGCGGTGCCCCGCACCCCCGACTCGGCGACCCGGATCACGTTGCTCGGCAGCCCGGGCGCGATACGCGCGAACGTGTCGCGGTCGACCTCGAGGGTCTTGAGGTTGCGCGCGTTCACACCGATCACCTTCGCGCCCGCCTGCAGCGCGCGGTCGGCCTCTTCCTCGGTGTGCACCTCGACCAGCGCCGTCATACCCAGCGACTCGGTGCGCTCCAGCAGCGACTCCAGCGCCGGTTGCTCGAGCGCCGCCACGATGAGCAGCAGCATGTCCGCGCCATGCGCGCGCGCCTCGTGAATCTGGTACGGCCGCACAATGAAATCCTTGCGCAGGACCGGAATCGACACCGCGGCGCGCACCGCGTCGAGGTCGTCGAGCGAACCGTGGAAGCGGCGCTCCTCGGTCAGGACGCTGATCACCCGCGCGCCGCCGTCCTCGTAGGCCCTCGCGAGGTCGGCGGGGTTGCCGATCGGGGCCAGTTCACCCCGGGACGGGCTGGCGCGCTTCACCTCGGCGATCACCGCGATGCCCGGCGCTCGCAGCGCATTCATGACATCCAGCGGTGCCGGCGCTTTCTGGGCCCGCTCTTTGATCTCCGCCAGACTCACCGCGGCCTCACGAGCGGCAACGTCGGCACGGACCCCTTCGAGAATGGAGTCGAGCACGGTTGCCGAACTCATACGCGTCGTTTCCCTTCCCCGACCAGCCCTCTGACTATCAATGAAGGGTAGCCGCCACTGCGCCATCATCGAGCACCGCCCCTTGACTCGGTGTCGGGTCCGTCACGGGTGGGATCCTCTCCCTCGTCCAGCGCGTCCCAGATCGCTCGTTCGGACAACGAATCGGGCGTGTCGCCGGCCGGCGCGGCGCGGCGGGAGAAGCGCGCGGCGTCGGCGCCGCCCTTCGCCGCCGCGCGCATCAGCAACACGGCGCCGACCAGGGACAGCACCGCGGCGACCAGCGTCACCACCGCCCCCGTGTAGAAGCGTTCGGTATCGAGCAACTCGAAAACCGGCACGTCGGCCAGCCGTACCGCCCGGGGAGCCGCGTCCGGCAGCACCCACAGGCTGATCGCCAGGTAACCCATCCCGGCGCTGGCGGCGGCCACCAGCACCGAGAGCACGCGCAGCGGCCATCCGCGGACAGCCAGTGCCGCGGCGGCCGCTGCGACCAGCAGCAGCGCCAGCGGGATCAGCGCGGTGGACCAGGTGGCGCCGCTGAGGTCGGTCGTCTTGGGCTGTCCGAGCCCGTCGAACGAGCTGACCTGCACCCACGTCATGCGGGAGCCGACCCACAGGCCGGCCGCGGCGAGCAGCAGAAGCAGCTGGGCAGCCCTGATCACGGTTCACTCAGGGTTTCGGCTGCGGCGATCGCGCTCAGCACCGCGCGCGCCTTGTTCGACGCCTCGGTGTACTCGTAGGGGCCGTTGGAGTCGGCCACCACGCCGCCACCGGCCTGGACGTAGGCGGTGCCGTCACGCATCAGCGCCGTGCGGATCGCGATCGCGAAGTCGGCGTTGCCGGCGAAGTCCAGATAGCCCAGCACGCCGCCGTAGAGGCCGCGGCGGGTCTTCTCGACCTCTTCGATGAGCTCCATGGCCCGCACCTTCGGCGCGCCCGAAAGCGTTCCGGCCGGGAAGCAGGCCGTCACCGCGTCCAGCGCGGTCCTGCCGTCGGCGAGCAGCCCTGTCACCGTCGACACGAGGTGCATGACGTGGCTGTAGCGCTCGATGTGGCTGTAGTCCTCGACACGTACCGTGCCCGGGCGGCACACCCGGCCCAGGTCGTTGCGCCCGAGGTCGACGAGCATGAGGTGCTCGGCGCGCTCCTTCTCGTCGGCCAGCAGCTCCTTCTCGAGCAGGAGGTCCTCCTCCTCGTTGTCGCCCCGCCAGCGGGTCCCGGCGATCGGATGGGTGGTGGCGCGGCCGTCCTTGACCGTCACGAGCGCTTCCGGGCTCGAGCCGACGATCGAGAAGTCAAGTCCCCCATCGGCATCGGGGACGTTGAAGAGGTACATGTACGGACTGGGGTTGGACACCCGCAGCATCCGGTACACGTCGAGGGGGTCGGCGTCGGTGTCCATCTCGAAGCGCTGCGACGGCACCACCTGAAACGCCTCGCCGGCCTCGATGTCGCCGACGAGCTTGTCGACGATCGCGGTGTACTCCTCGACCGTGCGCTGGGCGCGATGCACCGGCGCCGGGCGGCGGAAGACGGCCACCGAGGAGGCCAGCGGTTCGGCCAGCGCCGCGGTCATCACATCGAGGCGGGCCACCGCGTCGTCGTAGGCCGCGTCGACGCGCTCGTCGGTGCCGTTCCAGTTCACCGCGTTGGCGATCAGCGTGATGGTGCCCTCGTGGTGGTCGACCGCGGCGATGTCGGTGGCCAGGAGCAGCAGCATGTCGGGCAGACCGAGATCGTCGGTGGTCAGCTCGGGCAGCCGTTCCAGGCGGCGGACGAAGTCGTAGGCGAAGAAGCCGACCAGCCCCGACGACAGCGGCGGCAGGTCCGGCAGCGGGGCAGTCTCCAGCAGCGCCAGGGTGGCCCGGACCGCCTCCAGCGGGTCGCCGCCGGACGGGGCGTCCTGCGGGATGATGCCCAGCCACTCGGCCCGGCCGTCGCGGACCGTGAGCGCCGACGGCGCCCCGGCGCCGATGAACGACCATCGCGACCAGGACCGGCCGTTCTCGGCGGACTCCAGGAGGAAGGTGCCCGGCCGGTTGGCGGCCAGCTTGCGGTAGGCCGACAGCGGCGTCTCGCTGTCGGCCAGCACCTTGCGCGTCACCGGCACCACGCGGTGCTCGGCGGCCAGCGCCCGGAAGTCCTCGCGCGACGTGGTCACAGTGAGGTCGGCGGTCATCTGCACTCCGCGATTGTCCCAGAAGTACCGTAGGAGTCATGGACCGCATCGGACAGAGCGACCGGGTGGACGACTTCGAACTTCCCGACCAGACGGGCACGCCCCGGCGGTTGTCCGACCTGCTCGCCGACGGCCCGGTCGTGCTGTTCTTCTACCCCGCGGCGATGACGCCCGGCTGCACCCGCGAGGCCTGCCATTTCCGGGACCTGGCCGCGGAGTTCGCCGAGGTCGGTGCGGTCACGGTGGGCATCAGCGCCGACCCCGTCGCCAAGCAGGCCACCTTCGCCGACCAGCAGGGCTTCGGTTACCCGCTGCTGTCCGACGTCGACGGCACGGTGGCCGAGCAGTTCGGCGTCAAACGGGGGCTGCTGGGCAAGCTGATGCCGGTCAAACGGACCACGTTCGTCATCGACACCGACCGCACGGTCATCGACGCCATCTCCAGCGAACTGAACATGAACACGCACGCCGACAAGGCGCTCGCGCTGCTGCGGCGGCGCAAGACCGTCTAGGGCGTCAGCCCTCGGGCCCCAGGAGCAGGTCGGCGTCGAAACAGGTGTGGTCACCGGTGTGACACGCCCCGCCCACCTGGTCGACCTCCAGCAGCACCGCGTCGCCGTCGCAGTCCAGCCGCACCGAGTGCACGTGCTGCGTGTGCCCTGACGTCGCGCCCTTGACCCACTGCTCGCCGCGGGACCGGGAGAAGTACGTCGCCTCCCGGGTCTGCAGGGTCCGGGCCAGCGCGGCGTCGTCCATCCACGCGACCATCAGCACCTGGCCCGTCGCCCGCTCCTGCACGACCGCGGTGAACAACCCGTCCTGGTTACGTTTGAGCCGCCCCGCGATCTCCGGGTCGAGGCAAGCGCTCATCGGACGCAGATCCCTTCGGCCGCCATCGCCGCCTTCACCTGACCGATGGTCAGCTCCCGGAAGTGGAAGACACTGGCCGCGAGCACCGCGTCCGCACCGGCGTGCACGGCGGGCGCGAAGTGCTCCACTGCCCCGGCCCCGCCGCTGGCGATCACCGGGACCGACACCGCGCCGCGGACCGCGCGCAGCATGTTCAGGTCGAAGCCGGCCTTCGTGCCGTCGAAGTCCATGGAGTTGAGCAGGATCTCCCCCACGCCCAATTCGGCTCCGCGCGTGGCCCATTCGACGGCGTCGATACCGGTTCCGCGCCGGCCGCCGTGTGTGGTGACCTCCCACCCGGACGTCGTCGGAGGCGAACCCTCCGGCACGGTGCGGGCGTCCACCGAGAGCACGATGCACTGCGAGCCGAACTGACGCGACAGCTCCGACAGCAGTTCCGGGCGTGCGATCGCGGCCGTGTTGACCGACACCTTGTCGGCCCCGGCGCGTAGCAGCACGTCGACGTCGGCGATCGACCGCACACCGCCGCCGACGGTCAACGGGATGAAGACCTGATCGGCGGTGCGCCGCACCACGTCGAGCATCGTGGAGCGACCCGAGGACGACGCGGTCACGTCGAGGAACGTCAGCTCGTCGGCACCCTCCGCGTCGTAGGCGGCGGCCAGCTCGACCGGGTCGCCCGCGTCACGCAGGTTCGCGAAGTTCACCCCTTTGACCACGCGGCCCGCGTCGACGTCCAGGCACGGGATCACCCGGGTCGCCACATCGGCCGACGCGGTCACCGGTAGTCCTCCGGGTCGCCGGCGGCCGCGACGAGCTCGAGCATCCGCTCGTGCACGCCGGGCGCCGCCACCATCGCCGACGGCGACGACGGCGTCCAGGGTTGTCCGGCGAGATCGGTGACGATGCCGCCGGCGGCGCGCACCAGCGCCACACCGGCGGCGTGGTCCCACACGTGATGGCCGAAACTGATTGCGCCGCCCAGTATTCCGGCTGCCACGTAGGCGAAGTCGATACCGGTGGAGCCGTGCATGCGCATGCGCGAGCACTCCCGGCTCAGATTGGCCAGCAGCGCCGCGCGGAAGCGGCCCGGATAACGTCCTCGCGAATCGATGTTGTAGGTGCCGGTCGCCACCACCGCATCGGCCAGGGCGGCGGGCCGCAGCGGCTCCACCGGCTCACCGTTGCAGTGCACCGGCCCACCCACGATCGCGGTGTACCGCTGCGAGATGAACGGCATCCAGGTCAACCCGACCACGGGTTCACCGTCGACCATCAGCGCCAGCAGCATCGCCGCGGTCGGCAGCCCCGCCGCGTAGTTGAACGTGCCGTCGATGGGATCGAGCACCCACACCTGCTCGGCTTCCAGCGACTCGCCGCCGAATTCCTCGCCGTGCACGCCGATTCCGGTGAGCCGGGTCAGTTCGGCCGTAATCCGCTTCTCCAGGGCGAGGTCGACGTCGGTCGCGAAGTCGTTGCCCTTCTTCTCCACCGCAGAGTCGGCGCGGTGTCCGTCGAGGAACTGCTGCGAGGCCGAGTCGAGGATGCCGGCCGCGGTGGCCAGCAGGTCGTTCAGCTGGGCTGCATCGAGCATGACGGCACCCTCACCGACTGACGGCGGCCAGCGCCTGCGGCAGCGTGAACCGCTCGGCGTAGAGCGCCTTCCCGACGATCGCGCCTTCGACACCCTGGTCGGTCAGCGTCGCGATGGCGCGCAGGTCGTCGAGGCTGGACACCCCGCCGGACGCGATGACCGGTGCGTCGGTGCGCGCACAGACCTGCGTCAGCAGCTCCAAGTTGGGGCCGTTGAGCGTGCCGTCCTTGGTGACATCGGTGACCACGAAACGTGAACACCCTTCCCCGTCAAGGCGTTCCAGCACCTCCCACAGGTCACCGCCGTCGGTCTCCCAGCCGCGGCCGCGCAGCCGGTGCGCACCGTCCACGATCTTGACATCCAGACCCACCGCAACCTTCTCGCCGTGCTCGGCGACGACCTTGGCGCACCACTGCGGGTTCTCCAGCGCGGCGGTGCCGAGGTTGACCCGCGCGCAGCCGGTCGCCAGCGCCGCGGCCAGCGACTCGTCGTCCCGGATGCCGCCGGACAGCTCCACGGCCACGTCGAGCTTGCCGACCACCTCGGCCAGCAGCTCACGGTTGGAGCCGCGGCCGAACGCGGCGTCGAGGTCGACCAGGTGGATCCACTCGGCGCCGTCGCGCTGCCACGTCATCGCTGCGTCGAGCGCCGACCCGTAGGTGGTCTCGGAGCCGGCCTGCCCCTGCACCAGCCGCACCGCGCGGCCCTCCACCACGTCCACGGCGGGCAGCAGGATCAGTTTCGACGGCAACTTCTCGGAATTCACGCTGGTCAACTTAGCGCCCCAACCCAGTTCGACAGCAATTCGGCACCGGCGTCCCCGCTCTTCTCGGGATGGAACTGGGTCGCCGACAGCGGCCCGTCCTCCACCGCGGCGAGGAACGGCACATGATGGGTGGCCCACGTCAGTCGCGCGTCCGGGTTGCCCTCCCACTGCTGGGCGGCATAGGAGTGCACGAAGTAGAACCGGGTGTCGGCGCTCATCCCGGCGAACAGCACGCTGTCGGCCGGCGCGTCGACGACGTTCCAGCCCATGTGCGGGATCACCGGCGCGTCGAGGCGGACGACCGAGCCGGGCCACTGCCCGCAGCCTTCGGTCTCGACCCCGAATTCGACGCCGCGGCTGAACAAGATCTGCATGCCGACGCACACGCCCAGCACCGGCCGTCCGGCCGCCAGGCGGTCGGCGATGATCTTCTCGCCGTCGATGGAACGCAGACCGGCCATGCACGCCTCGAACGCACCGACGCCCGGCACCACCAGACCGTCGGCGTTCATCACCGCCGCCGGGTCGGCCGTGACCTCGACGTGCGCCCCCACCCGCTCGAGCGCGCGCTGCGCCGAACGCAGGTTGCCCGACCCGTAGTCGAGCACGACGAGTTTGCTACTCACAGCGTGCCTTTGGTGGACGGCACACCGCTGACCCGGGCGTCGTACTCGACGGCGTGGCGCAGTGCGCGCGCGACGGCCTTGTACTGCGCCTCGGTGATGTGGTGCGGATCGCGGCCGTAGAGGGTGCGGACGTGCAGCGCGATGCGGGCGTTGAACGCCAGCGACTCGAACACGTGCCGGTTCACGACGGTGTGGTACGGCGCCGAGGACCCGGCGATGGTGAACTCCACCATGTACTCGGGCTCGCCGGTGTGCACGAAGTACGGGCGCCCGGACACGTCGACGGCGGCGTGCGCGAGCGTCTCGTCCATCGGGATGAACGCGTCGCCGAACCGGCGGATGCCCCGCTTGTCGCCGAGCGCCTCGCCCAGCGCCTGGCCCAGCACGATCGCGGTGTCCTCGATGGTGTGGTGGCCCTCGATCTCGATGTCGCCGGTGGCCTTGATCGTGAGGTCGAAGCTGGCGTGGCTGCCCAGCGCGGTCAGCATGTGATCGAAGAACGGCACGCCGGTGTCCACGCTGACCTGTCCGGTGCCGTCGAGGTTCAGGTCGACGGCGATGTCGGACTCTTTGGTCGTGCGGGTGATCGACGCCCGGCGGGCGACGCGGTCGGGCTCACCGGAGGTGATGGTCACGATGCTCCTATTCGTGCGCTGGCGGCCAGCAGCGCGTCGTTCTCGTCGGCCAGTCCGATGGTGGTTCGCAGGTAGCCGGGAATCCCCACGTCGCGGATGAGGACACCGTCGTCGAGGTAACGCTGCCACGTCGCGTGCGCGTCCGCGAACTCCCCGAACATCAGGAAGTTCGCGTCGCTCGGGATGACACGGAACCCTAGCGCCTGCAACTCCCGGGATACCCGTTCCCGCTCGGCGATGAGCGTGGCGACACTGCCCAGGGTGTCGTCGGCGTGGCGCAGCGCGGCGCGCGCGGCGGCCTGGGTGAGCGAGGACAGGTGGTAGGGCAGCCGCACCAGCAGCATGGCGTCGATCACCGCCGGGGTGGCCACCAGGTAACCCAGCCGTCCGCCGGCGAAGGCGAACGCCTTGCTCATCGTGCGCGTCACCACCAGCTTGGTCGGGTACTGCTCGATCAGCCCGATGGCGCTGGGCTGCGAGGAGAACTCGCCGTAGGCCTCGTCGACGATCAGGACGCCGCCCGGCTGCGCCGACAGCGCGTCCAGCAGCTCGCGCAGCTCGTCGAGCGACACACTCTGGCCGGTGGGGTTGTTCGGGCTCGCGACGAACACCACGTCGGGGGTGTGCTCCTTGATGGCGCGCACCGCCTCGGCCGTGTCGAGGCCGAAGTCCTCGGCCCGGTTGGCCACCAGCCATTCGGTCTGGGTGCCGTCGGCGATGATCGGGTGCATCGAGTACGACGGCACGAAACCGATCGCGCTGCGGCCGGGTCCGCCGAACGCCTGCAGCAGCTGCTGCAGGATCTCGTTGGATCCGTTTGCCGCCCAGACGTTCTCGACGCCGACGGGGTTGCCGGTCTGCTTGGTCAGGTACGCGGCCAGGTCCGTCCGCAGTGCCACCGCGTCCCGGTCGGGGTAGCGGTGCAGTTCGGCCGCGGCGTCGCGCACCGAGGCGGCGACGTCCTCGATCAGCGCCTCCGTCGGCGGGTGCGGGTTCTCGTTGGTGTTCAGCCGCACCGGCACCGACAGCTGCGGGGCGCCGTAGGGCGACTTGCCGCGCAGGTCCTCGCGCAGCGGCAGATCGTCGAGCGTCACCGCGCTCATCGCTCGAACCTCCGCCGGACCGCCTCGCCGTGGCTGGGCAGGTTCTCGGCCTGCGCCAGCGTGATGACATGTCCCGCAACGTCTTTCAGCGCCGCCTCGGTGTAGTCGACGACGTGGATGCCGCGCAGGAAGGTCTGCACCGACAGCCCGCTGGAGTGCCGCGCGCAGCCCGCGGTCGGCAGCACGTGGTTGGACCCGGCGCAGTAGTCCCCGAGGCTCACCGGTGAGTAGGGGCCCACGAAGATGGCTCCGGCCGAACGGATCCGGCCGGCGACGCCGGCGGCGTCGACAGTCTGGATCTCCAGGTGCTCGGCGGCGTACGCGTTGACGGTGCGGATCCCGGCGTCGACGTCGTCGACCAGCACGATGGCCGACTGCGGCCCGCTCAGCGCCGCGGTCACCCGCTCACGGTGCACCGTGGTCTCCAGCTGCACGGCCAACTCGCGGTCGGTGGCGTCGGCCAGCTCGGGGCTGTCGGTCACCAGGACGCTGGCGGCCATCTCGTCGTGCTCGGCCTGGCTGATCAGGTCGGCGGCGACGTGCACCGGGTCGGCGGTGTGGTCGGCGAGGATCGCGATCTCGGTGGGGCCGGCCTCGGCGTCGATGCCGACCTGCGAACGGCAGATCCGCTTGGCGGCGGTGACGTAGATGTTCCCCGGTCCGGTGATCATGTCCACCGGGGCGAGCTCGGATTCGTCGGTGTCGGTGCCGCCGTACGCCAGCAGCGCCACGGCCTGGGCGCCGCCGACGGCCCACACCTCGTCGACGCCGAGCAGCGCGGCGGCGGCCAGGATCGTCGGGTGCGGCAGGTTCTCGAAGGGGGCCGGGTTGGTCGCCTGCGGCGGGCTGGCGATCACCAGGGAGTCCACCCCGGCGGTCTGGGCGGGCACCACGTTCATCACGACGCTCGACGGGTAGACGGCGTTGCCGCCCGGCACGTAGAGCCCGACGCGCTCGACGGGCACCCAGCGCTCGGTGACGGTCGCGCCGGGCGCCAGGGTGGTGGTGGTGTCGGTGCGCCGCTGATCGGCGTGCACGGCGCGGGCCCGCTCGATCGCCACCTCGAGAGCGGCGCGAACGTCGGGGTCCAGCGCGGCCAGCGCGGCGGCGAGCTTGTCGGCGGGCACCCGGACGGTGTCGGGGCGCACCCCGTCGAAGGATGCGCCGTACTCGAGGGCCGCGTCGGCGCCGCGCGCGGCCACCGCGTCGACGATGGGCCGGACTTTGGGGACGACGGCGTCGACGTCGACGCCGCCGCGCGGCAGCGCCGACCGCAGACCGGCCGCCGACAGTGCCGTGCCGCGCAGGTCGATGCGCCGCAGGAGTCCTGGCGATACATTCACGTGACCCATTGTCCCAGAGCTGCACAAATCGGTTTGGAGGCGTCATGTCGGAACTCCCCCGGATGTTCCCCGAATGGCTCGACCGGATTCAGATCAAGTACATGAACCCCGTCATCAAGCCCTTGGCGGGCAAGGTGCCGGGGCTCTCGGTGGTCAAACACCGAGGTCGCAAGTCCGGGCACCACTACGAGACGGTGGTGACCGCCTACCGCAAGGGCAACGAGCTGGCGGTCGTGCTGGGCCACGGGAAGACCGACTGGGCCAGGAACATCATCGCCGCGGGCGAGGGCGAGGTGCAGTTGTTCCGTGACGAAGTGCACATCGTCAACCCGCGCATCGTGCCCCCGGGCCACCACGTCGCCGCCCTGCCCCGGGTGGCGCGGCTGCAGGCCAAGAACATGGCGGTCTTCGTCGCCGATATCACTTGACCGCACCTGAAACACTCGTCGCATGACGTGGCAGATGTGGTTGGCGTTCGCCGGCGCGGCCGTGGTGATCGCGGTGTCCCCCGGCGCCGGGGCCGTCCAGTCGATGGCCACCGGCATGAGCCACGGTGTGCGGCGCGGCTACTGGAGCATCGCCGGCCTCGAGGCCGGCCTGATGCTGCAGCTGACCCTGGTGGCGATCGGGCTGGGCGCCGCGGTCGCCAACTCGATCCTGGCATTCACGGTCATCAAATGGCTCGGGGTGGCATACCTGGCCTACCTGGCGATCCGGCAGTGGCGCGCCGCAGCCGTTGACGTCGACGCCCAGGTCGGGCGGGTGACCGACGGAGGACGCCGGGCCCTGCTGTTGCGGGGTTTCCTGGTCAACGCCACCAACCCGAAGGGGCTGTTGTTCTTCCTGGCGGTGATGCCCCAGTTCGTCGTGCCGACGGCGCCGTTGCTCCCGCAGTACCTGGCGATCGGGGTCACGATGGTCGCCGTCGACATGGTGGTGATGGGTCTCTACAGCGGGCTGGCGGTGCGTCTGCTGGCGTGGTTACGCACGCCGCGCCAGCAGACGGTGCTCAACCGCGTGTTCTCCGGCCTGTTCGCCGCGGCCGCGGTCGCGCTGTCGCTGCTGCGGCGCGGCCCGGCGGCGGCCTGAGGCTAGCCGCAGCGGCTGCGCAGCGCCGCGCTGGTGGCTTCGGCGTCGGCGAGCCGCGCGGTCTGGGCGGGATCGGTGTTCGGGACTCCGGCCATGGCCGCGGCGCCGATGTCCATCAGCTGGTTGGCGAAGCTGCGGACATCGGCGGCCACGTCGTCGGGTGTGGCCGGGTCCAGCCGGGCCAGCAGGTACTGCCCGCCGTCGAACAACGCCACCCGGGCGTTCGCCGCGGCGGCCAGCGCGCCGGCGATGTCACCGGGGCCACCGGGCGGCTCGGTGTTGGTGTTGGTCGCCACGGCGGTGCGGACGGTCTCGAAGGCCGCGCAGGCCGACTCGGTCGCCGCGATGCGCTCCGCGTCGCTGTACCGGGGTGTGTGGTCGAAGGTCCGCACCAGAGCGAACGCCGCGACCGCCAGCGCGAGCACGGCGACGGCCAGGGACGCCCTCATCGGCTACAGGTCCAGCCCCAGGTCGAGCACCCGCACCGAATGGGTGAGGGCGCCCACGGCCAGATAGTCGACACCGGTGCCCGCGTAGTCCGCGGCGTTCTCCAGCGCCAGGCCCCCGGAGGACTCGAGTTTGGTCCCGGGACTGGCAGCGGCGCGGCGCTGAGCGGCGATCTGGGTCTGCCACACCGGGAAGTTGTCGAGCAGGATCAGCTCCACGCCCTCGGCGAGCACCTCGTCGAGCTGCTCGAGTGAGTCCACCTCGACCTCGCACGGCAGGTCGGGCGCGGCGGCTCGGACCTCGCGCAGCGCGGCGACCACCGACCCCGCGGCGGCCACGTGGTTGTCCTTGATCAGCGCGGCGTCGCCGAGGCCCATGCGGTGGTTGACCCCGCCGCCGACCCGGACGGCGTACTTCTGCAGCACCCGCAGTCCCGGCAGCGTCTTGCGGGTGTCGCGGATCTGCGCCGACGTTCCGGCCACGGCCTGAACCCACGCGGCGGTCGCGGTGGCGACACCGGAGAGGTGGCACACCAGGTTGAGCAGGGTGCGCTCAGCGGTGAGCAGCCCCTGGGTCGGCGCCTCGACGGTCAGCGCGGAGTCGCCCGCGGCCAGTGCGGTCCCGTCCGGAACACGGTGCGCCACCCGGTATCCGCCCTCGCCGAGGACGGCGTCGAGGACGAGCAGCGCGAGTTCGGAACCGGCGAGCACGCCGGGTTCGCGCGCCACCACCGACGCCGTGGTGACGGCATCGGCGGGGACGGTGGCCATGGTGGTCACGTCGGGCCCGTAGCGCAGGTCCTCTTGGAGGGCGCGCGAGATCAGGTCGCGCGCCTCGTCACGTTCGGCGTCGCCGAAATCCATCAACACCCCGCGGGAGTCAGGCCGGCTGCGGCGCGCTCGGAGCTGAGCGCCTGCGCCGGGTCGGTGTCCGGAAAGTCCGCACGATGATGGCATCCACGAGTCTCGGTGCGGGCCAACGCCGCTGCGGTCACCACGGAGGCTACCGCCGTCAATGCGGCGTCCTCGATGTCGGCCCGGGTCCGCAACGGCCGCGCGGGCGCGCGGTGGAGTTGGTCGAGCACCTCCGCCAGCCCGGCTCCGGTGCGCATGACCGAGACGTGCGCGCTCATCAGCGACTGCAGCTGCGCCCGCCGCAGCGCGGGCCGCACCGGAACCGCCGGCGTCTGGACGCGGACGGATCCGGCCGCCGTGGCGTGCCGGGCGGCCGCCCGGCCGGCCCGGCCGCCGACTACGAGCCCCTCGAGCAGGCTGTTGGACGCGAGCCGGTTGGCGCCGTGCATGCCCGTGCGGGCTACTTCCCCCGCGGCGAACAGGCCCGGCAGCGCGGTGCGCCCGTCGACGTCGGTGACCACGCCGCCGCAGCTGTAGTGCGCCCCGGGCACCACCGGGATCGGCCGGCACGCGGGGTCGATCCCGGCGTCGAGGCAGGCGGCGGTGACGGTCGGAAAGCGGTTCGCCAGGTTGGGTACGCCCCGCGCGTCGAGGTAGACGCACGGGTCCCCCGAGCCCCGCAACCGCTCCTCGATGACTGCTGCGACGACGTCGCGGGGCGCGAGGTCGCCCATCGGGTGCACCCCTGCGGTCACCGAGAAACCTTGGCGGTCAACGAGAACGGCGCCCTCACCCCGCAACGCCTCGGTGATCAGCGGCCGCCGTCCACCGCTGTCGGGGGTGTAGAGCATGGTCGGGTGGAACTGCACGAACTCGATGTCGGAGACGGGCAGCCCGGCCCACAGGGCGAGCGCCACTCCGTCGCCGGTGGCGCCGTCCGGGTTGGTGGTGGACCGGTAGAGGTGCCCCAGTCCCCCGGTGGCCAGGATGACCGACGGGGCGTGGATGACGCCGGGACCGTCGTCACCGGCCACCAGCACACCGGCCACCGCGCCGTCGTCGACGAGGATCTCGGCGGCCACATGGTCGGCGCGGATGTCGAGCGTGGCCGCGGCATCATCGAGCGCGCGCTGGACCTCGGCGCCGGTCGCGTCGCCGCCGGCGTGGATGACGCGCCGACGGGAGTGCCCGCCTTCGCGGGTCAGCGCCCACCGCCCGGGCGCCGCTTCGTCGAAAACCGCTCCGGCGCCGACGAGTTCGCGGACGGCGCGGTGGCCGTCGGCGACGATGGACCGTACCGCCGCCGGGTCGGTGAGACCGGCACCGGCGGTGACGGTGTCGGCGACGTGAGCCTCCACCGAGTCGTCGGTACCGGGCAGGACCACGGCGATGCCGCCCTGCGCGTAGCGCGTCGCGGTGTGCTCCGACTTGCTCAGCACCACCACTCGGCGGTCCGCACGCTGCGCGGCCAGCGCCGCGGTCAGGCCCGCGACACCGGTGCCGATGACCACGACGTCGGCGCGACGGCGCCAGAAGCCCGCGCCGCCGCAGGCTGGGGTCATTCCCCGCCGCCGGGCTGCCCGATCTCGATCATCCGCGTCACGCTCAGGCGAGCAGCCGCAGCGACGTCGGGATCGACGTGGACCTCGTCGGCGCCCTCGATCAGGCAGCGCAGCATCGCGGCCGGGGTGATCATCTTCATGTAGCGGCAGGATGCCCGGTCGTTGACCGCGCGGAAGTCGACATCCGGTGCGGCGCGGCGCAACTGGTGCAGCATGCCGACCTCGGTGGCGACCAGAACCTGGCGCGCCCCGGTCTCGCGGGCAGCGTCGAGCATGCCTCCGGTCGACAGGATCTTGACCCGCTCCTCCGGGAAGGAGCCCTCACCGGCCAGGTAGAGAGCCGAGGTGGCGCAACCGCATTCGGGGTGCACGAAGAGTTCGGCATCCGGGTGGGTGCGCGCCTGCTCGGCGAGCTCCTCGCCGTTGATGCCCGCGTGCACATGGCATTCGCCGGCCCAGATGTGCAGGTTCTTGCGCCCGGTCATCCGGCGGACGTGGGCGCCGAGGAACTGGTCCGGGCAGAACAGCACGTCGCGGTCCTCGGGGATGGAGGCGACCACCTCGACGGCGTTCGACGACGTGCAGCAGATGTCGGTCTCGGCCTTCACCGCGGCGGTGGTGTTCACGTAGGACACCACGACGGCCCCGGGATGGTCGGCCTTCCACGCCCGCAGCTCGTCGGCGGTGATGGAGTCGGCCAGCGAGCAGCCCGCCCGCTGGTCGGGAATCAGCACCGTCTTGTTCGGCGAGAGGATCTTGGCCGTCTCGGCCATGAAGTGCACGCCCGCGAAGACGATGGTCTCCTCGGGGGCCTCCGCGGCGATGCGGGACAGGGCCAAGGAGTCACCGACGTGGTCGGCGACGTCCTGGATCGCGGGCAATTGGTAGTTGTGCGCCAGCAGCGTGGCGCCGCGAAGCTCGATGAGGCGGCGCACTTCGGCGGCCCATGCTTCGTCGGCGTCGACACCGGAGTAGCCGTCCGGTCCGTCCACGATCCGATTCGCGAGATCGTCAGCGATCACCGTCATCGCCGCCTCCCTTCCCAGTCACGAGGTTTTCGACTTACAATCGAAAACATGGCACATACTAGCACCGAGCACGAAGTGTTAGCCGTTGTGTTCCAGGTTCGCCCCCTCGACGCGTCCGCCCCCGATGGCAAACCCGCACTTCACGTCCTGTTGTGGCAGCGCGCCCTGGATCCCGAGCGGGGCAAGTGGTCGCTTCCGGGCGGCCGGCTCGGCGCCGACGAGGACCTGCCCAGCTCGGTGCGCCGCCAGCTCGCCGAGAAGGTCGATCTCCGTGAGGTCGCCCACCTCGAGCAGCTGGCCGTGTTCTCCGACCCAGCCCGGGTGCCGGGTGCCCGCACGATCGCGTCGACCTTCCTGGGCCTGGTGCCCTCCCCTGCCACCCCCGAACTGCCCCCCGA
>JBNMQW010000033.1:0-20204 GCA_050205485.1 Mycolicibacterium vaccae
CCAGTCGGCGACCAGGGCGTCTTTGTGGGAGGCCAGGGCGGCGTCGAATTTCGCGGATTCGATGGACGAGAGCCGGATGTGCCAGGTGGTGTAGCCGTCGAGGCCGACGGTTTTGGTGATGGAGCTGCCGCGCTCGGGGCGCGGCTTGGGCACCGGGCGGGGTTCGAGTTTGACTGCGGTGCGTAGCTGGGTGACCGTGGCCGATTGGGCGTACTCGACGTAGTGCTCGTCAGACCCGTCGGCGGCGTTTTCGGCGATCACCCCGACGCGGTCCAGCGACAGCCGCCCTTCGCGCAACGCCTCGTTGCAGCGGGGGAACTCGTCGATACGGTCGGCCACGGCGACCATGGTTTCGGCGTTGCGTGGGGTGATGCCTAGTTTCCAGGCCACCATCGATGCTGCGGAGCGGCAGCCGGTCATACCCCACAGCTGGGCGCGGTCGAGTTCGGCCACGATCTGCACCAGGCGCCCGTCGATCGCGTTGCGCTGCCCGCTCAACTCCGCGAGCTCGTCGAACAGCTCCTCGAGCCGCTGCTGCGGCGAGGCCTGCTCCACCAAAACCTCAGTGGCCCTGGACATGACCCCATCCTGCCAACAGGCACCGACAACTCCGGGGCCTTACTCGGCCGGCTTCACATCCAATCCCGAGCCCTTGGTCGACGCCTTGGCCCTGCCCTCGGCGCGCACTGTTCGCTTGCCGCGCACATACCCGGTCGCCGAGATCGATGCCGCAAGAAGCGCGTCCTCGCCCTTGACGAACGGATGGAAGCCGACACCGGCGCCGCCGCGGCCCTTGACCGGGATGTCGGCGACTTCGGTCACCTTCCAACTCTTTTCGGCCAGCGACAGGATGGCCTCGCCATTGGCGCACGAGACGGGCAGCGCGGCGATCACCTCGTCGCCCTCGCCGCCGAGCTTCACTCCGGCGACGCCGTTGCCGGCCACACCCTGCGGGTTCACCGTGGACGGGTCGAGCCGCAGGATCTTGCCGCGCCGCGTCACCAGCGCGAGGTGGAACCCCTCGGGCAGCACACCCGAGCACAGCAACCGCGTGATATCCGGCGCGACGGGGATGTCGCGAATCTTGTACGGCAGTCCGCCGCCGGCGGTGAACTTCACCCGGCCGTCGGTCCACACTGCCCAGCCCAGCCCCGAGGTGAGCAGTTCGCCGTGGCGGTCGGAGAACACGCCGCGGTCATCGAGACGCCAGGCCGCGTTGACCTTGCGTTCCCGGGGGCCGTCCTCGGCGGAGCCGGCCGACACCGGGGTGGCATCGAAGTCCAGGACAGTGCGTCGGTCGTACTCGGGACCCTTGAACAGCTTCGCGGTCTCCACCAGCTCCTTGTCGATGACAGCTTGGCGCGCTTCGGGATTGGACACCAGCTCGGTGAGTTGAGCGAACTCGGCATCCAGCCGCTCGGCCTCGGCCTGCAACTCGATGACGTCGAGCTTGGTCAGGCGGCGCAGCTGCAACGCCAGGACGTAGTCGGCCTGCACGGCGTCGATGTTGAAGCGGTCCTGCAGTCCCTGCCGGGCTTCGTCGACGGTCTCCGACCCCCGGATCACCGCCACCGCGGCGTCGATGTCGATGTGGATCGTCATCAGGCCGCTCACCAGGTGGCGCCGTGCGGTGACCTTCTCCAGCCGGTACTCGCTGCGGTGCAGCACCACCGAATCACGCAGTTGCAAAAAGGCTTTGATCAGTTCCCGCACCGACCACCAGCGGGGCACCCGGTTCTCGTCGAGAGCGACGAGGCTTGCCGCGAACGTCGACTCCAGCGGAGTCAGGGCCAGCAGCTGGTCGCGGATCTGCTCCGCGCTGTGACCGCGCTTGGCGGTGACGACGATCCGCAGGCCGTTGCGGCGGTCGGTGAGGTCGGACATGTCGGCGACACCGGAGAGCTCGCCGGACTCCACCAGCGCCCGAATGCGTTCCTGCACAGTGTTGCTCGCAACGCCGGGTGGCAGCTCGGTGATGATGACGTTCTTGCCCTCCACCGACAGGGTGCCGCGAACGGTGAAATGGCCTCGGCCGGTGGTGATGTACTCGCGCAGACCCGCCGTGCCGATCACGCTGGCACCGGATCCCCAGTCCGGTCCAGGAATGAGCTTCATCAGCCGGTCGTCGGTCATGTTCGGGGTCTTGAGCAGCGCCCGGCAGGCGGCCATGATCTCGCGCGGGTTGTGGGCGGGCACCTTGGTGGCCCACCCTTCGGCGATGCCGACGGCGCCGTTGCACAGCAGCACCGGCCACTGCGCCGGCAGCACGGTGGGCTCGATCCACTCGCCGTCGAACGTCGACACCATCGGGACGGCGTGGCTGTCGAGTTCGGCGGTCAGCGCGGCGCCGGGTGCGGACAACCGCATCTCGGTGTAGCGGTCGGCCGCCGGGATGTCGCCCTGGATACGGGGGAAAGCACCCTGCCCGTCAATGACTTTGACGCGCTGGAAATCCGCGGCCATCAACGCCGCCGCGCCGTACATCGAGGTACCACCGTGCGGATGCAGGTTGCCGGTGACCGCCGAGCAGATCTTCGAGGACTTCTGCGGCTTGTTGCCGGGTAGCAGCTTGGACTCGTGCATCTGGTAAAGCAGACGCCGCTGACCCGGCTTCAGACCGTCATAGGCCGACGGGATGGCGCGGTCACTGACGCTGTAGAGGGCGAAGGTCAGCTGGTAGCGGTTCCAGTAGTCGTCGGCGCTCTGGTCGAGGACCAGGTCCGGATTCTGCTCGGGAACGTCCAGGGTGGAGGTCACGCTGTTCTCCTAGTCGAGATCGAGGCTGTTGGTGTCGACACGGGCGGCCACGTCGGCCATCCATGTCCGCCGGCCCTCGGGCGGTCCACCGAACAACGTGTGATGCAGCTTCTTCTCGCCGTCGTCGGGGCGCACACGAATCACGGTGCGCCGCTGGGGATCCAGCACGGTGTTCCAGAAATCGTCGGCGTCCATCTCGCCGAGGCCCTTGTTGCGCTGCACCTCGACCCGGCCTTTGGACGTGGCCTTCATCTTGGCCACCGCGGCGTCGCGCTCGGACTCGTCCTGGCAGTAGATGCGCTCGCTGGCGGTCTTGACAACGAACAGCGGCGGCAGCGTCACGTAGACCATCCCGGCTTCGACCAGGGGGCGGTAGAAGTCGAGGAACATCGAGATCAGGCTGGAGTTGATGTTGCCGCCGTCGGGGTCGGCGTCGGAGGCGAAAAGGATCCGGTCGTACCGGCACAGCTCGGGGTCGCAGGAGTCACGGACGCCACAGCCGAGGATGCGTTCGATCGAGTCGAACTCGTCCTTGGCGCGCGCCTTGCTCAGTGCGAAGCCATACACGTTGGGCGGCTTGCCTTTCAGTGGGAACGCAGCCTGGAAGGTGGCGTCACGCGCGGCCTTGATCGTGCCCAGCGCCGAGTCGCCCTCGCAGAGGAACAGTTCGGCGCCCGAGCCGCGGCCGGTCTCGCGGCTGGGCAGCAGCTTCGGTGGCAGCGACAGGTTCGTGCCCAGGCCCTTGGCCTTCGACGCGGCGCGGGAGCGGGCCTTGGCGCCCTCGGCGCTGCGCCGAGCGCGGGCGGACTCCAGTGCCAGCTTGGTCCACAACGACACGGTGTCGCCGTTGGCGGGATTCGCCGCCCAGATGGTGACGCTGCGCGCCACGTCGGGGGCCATCGCCACGTTGAGCGACCGGGAGGACACGGCGGTCTTGGCCTGCGAGTCCCACGCGACGTCCGGTGCGCGGGTGTCGACGGCGAGCGCGGTGACGGCGGCGAAATCTTGTGGCTCCGGACCTTCTTCGCCCTTGGCCAGTCCGAGGTCGCGCATCCGGGAGGCGCGGTCGGCCAGCGCCTCGGACAGCCCCTTCATCGCCGCGGTCAGGTGCGATCCGCCGCCGGGGGTGCGCACGGTGTTGCAGAACGCGGCCACCGTGGCGGGTTCTGCGGGACCGGCAGTCAGCGACCAGCGGAACGGGGTGGGTCCGCGGCCGGTCGTGTACTCGCCGCGGCCCTCCACGACGGCGCGGACGCCGGGCGGGGGAGTGCCGGCGGCGGTGCACATGAGGTCCAGCAGGGTGTCGGTGCCCCACGGGCCGTCGAACGGTTCGACCAACGCGGGCGGGATCTCGTCGCCGGGCCAGCCCTCGTCGACCACGGCCAGGTGGACGCCGGGGGACATCCGGGCGGCGGCGTGGGCGCGCAGCAGCACCTCGGCGATGTCGACGCTGCTGTCGGGCACCACGGCCGGGTCGAACAGGATGCGGACCGTGGTGCCGTGCAGATCGGGTTTGCGGTTGCCGACGCCGCGCAGCTTCTGGGTGTCGTTGCGGGTGAACGGGGCATCGGGATCGAACCCCCGGCCCCCGTCGCCCTCGAACACTCCGGGGTATCCGCGGCCGAAGCTCTGCACGTAGGTCTTGCCGGCGCGGTGCACGGTGACGTCGGTGCGCGCGGAGATGAACACCGCGGCGGCGGCGCCGATCCCGTTGAGTCCCGCGCCGGTGCTGCTTGCGTCGGTGTGCGCGTCGAACTTTCCGCCGGCCCGCGCGGTCCCGAGGGTCTTGACGATGCCGTTCTTCCCGGTCGCCGGATCGGTGTCGACCGGCAGGCCGCGGCCGTCGTCGGCGACGCTGACCGATCCGTCGGCGTGCAGCGTGATCGTGACTTGCGAGCCGCCGTGGCTGGGAACGGCGACCTCTTCGATGGCGTTGTCGATGAGTTCGCGCAGCGCGGTGTTGAGCACGTCGAGCCCGAGATTCACCGCCGGCCGCAGGCGGGTGTGCTGGACATCATCGAGCTCGGTGATGTCGGCGGCGGTGTAACTCACTGCTGGTCCTTTGTGTCGATGCCGAGAAGGGGCCGCAGGAATCGTAGACGCCGACAGTGACATCTCCGCGCAAGCTGTGGGCGCGGCTGGTCACGATGCCGACACAGCGTGGTGAAGTCCACAGAACGGCGTCTGCCAGCAGAAATGTGACGGTTGTATTTCAGTTGTGCACAATTGAATAGCGCCCAAATAGAGTGGTGGTGTGCCCGGGCCACGTCTCGATGAACAACTCTGTTTCGCCCTGTATTCGGCGTCGCGCGCGGTGACGGCCGCCTACCGCCCGCTGCTGGACGAACTGCACCTCACCTACCCGCAGTACCTGGTGCTGCTGGTGCTCTGGGAAGAGGAACCCTGCACCGTCGGGCATCTCGGTGACCGCCTGCACCTGGACTCGGGCACCTTGTCGCCGCTGTTGAAGCGGCTGGAGACGGCCGGGCTGGTCCGCCGGCAGCGCAGCGCGAGCGACGAGCGGCGGGTCACCATCACGCTCACCGCGCAGGGTCGCGCCCTCGAAGAGCGGGCCGCCTGCATCCCGGAGCGCCTGCTGGGCGCGGCCGACGCCGCCGCCGGAGATCTTGCGGCCCTGCGTGACGCCCTGAACCGGGTCACCGCCGAGCTGCACGCCCGGCAGCTTTCCTGAAGCCGACCGCGACGAAAGGCCGCCCGATGTCCGAACTACCTCCGCCGCCGCCGACCACCCGCGCCCGGACCGTCGCCCGATATGTCCTGGCGGCCGCGATGATCTACGCCGGCTTCAGTCACTTGTTCTGGGCCCGGCAGGAGTTCCAGGCGCAGGTGCCGCAGTGGGTGCCCATGGACGCCGACGGTGTCGTGATGGCCTCTGGAGGTGTGGAGATCACGCTCGGCCTCGGGCTGGCGCTGCTGAGACGGGACCGGGTACTGGTGGGCCGACTGCTGGCGGTCTTCTTCGTCCTGATCTTCCCGGGCAACATCGCGCAGTTCGTCGACCAGGTGGACGGTTTCGGTCTCAACAGCGACACCAGCCGGTTCGTCCGTTTGCTGTTCCAGCCGGTGCTGATCGCCTGGGCGCTGTGGGCGACGGGAATTCCGCGCAGGAACCGGCAGACACTTCAGACGTCTTCACCTGCGTGAAACCGAAGTCCAAACCGGGAATCGCCATTCACATCACCACACGGGTGCGATAACGTCGAAGGTGCCTCTACGTATCTGAGATTGGGTGTGCTGCATGACGGTGACCGGCGAGCGTCCGAAGATCGAGCTCGAGGATGTCGACTTCAATCGACGGGACCATCCCGATCGGCCGCTGCGGCCCATCCCGCCCGGCCGGGACCACTTCGCCGACCAGTGGCGGCACATGCGCGAGTTCATGTTCGGCGACTGGATCGACATCGACAAAGAGGTCGAACCCAACGACCTCACGCGGATGCGCGACGACTACTTCTGGCAGGGCGACGAGTACATGGTCGCCGTCGTGGACGCCTTCGAGCGCATCGGCTACGAGAAGGGTCGCGCCCTCTACGAGCAGGCACTGACCCAGGGCATCGACACGCTCGACGACCCGCCCCAGGAGTTCGTCGACTTCTTCGAGCACCTCGATCAGCTGCCCGGCCAGTTCGACCTGGTCGCCGCCGAACGCGGCCGCATGCTGGCGATGTCGGCCACCACGGCAGCCGTCATGATCATCCGCGGATGGGCGTTCTACGAGACCGCGATGACCGGCGACATCTCGGCGGCCACGGGCGCGACCGGCCGGTTCGCCGACGACGGTCCCCGGCGGTTCATCGAGACCGCGCGCGTTTTCGCCGAGTTCACGCTGCCCGACATCTTCGATCGGAACTCCGAAGCCTTCCAGGACGTGGTGCGGGTGCGGTTGATGCACGCACTGGCCAGTCGCGGCCTGCGCCGCAAGTGGGGCGACGACGTCTACCTCAAGTTCGGCGAGCCCATCCCGGTCACCTCGCTGCTGGGTTTCGGCAGCGGCATGCTGCTCGGGCGCCTCGTCGACCACGCGTTCGGCCGCAAGCTCACCCGGCAGGAACTCGAGGACCTCGCGGAGTACTCGTCGTTCTCGGGACGGTTGTGGGGCGCTCCGGAACGGCTGCACTCCGCCGACGGCCTCGAGCTGATCAAGTCGTTGAATTATGTGCTGGCCCGTGGCGGCAACCCGTCGCCGTGGCGCGCCAAGCTCGTCGACGCGATCGCCGGCCCGGCGCACATGACGACGCTGACCGACACCCTGCCCGGATGGGGCAAGGCGCTCGTGGCCCGGCACGCCAACCAGCTGACCGCGACCGTCGCGCTGGTCCCCGCGGGCGTGGTGTTCGGCTACCAGCAGATCGAGGCGATGATCGCCGGCACCCTGTTCGAGCCGCTGGGCTACAACTTCGAACGCCGGGTCAACATCTTCGAGAACATCTGCAAACTCAACGTCGGCATCGCGCGGGTGGCCGACCGGCTGCCCTGGTCCAACCCGATCCGCGAGGCCCGCAAAAAGAGCGGGGCCGCCGCCCGTGAGCGGATTGCCATGCTGGACAAGATCGCTCGTGGCCGGCAGATCCCGCTGACCTTCACCGGCCACGATCGCTCGACGACCGGCGAGGGCTTCACCGGCTGAGCGCCGGTATCACGACGCCCGTTCGGTGGGCGCCGACCACTCGCGGCGTAACTCGTCGAGAAAGTCGGCGAAGGCTGCTTCGCGGTAGCGCCGCACTGTATCGGGGTCCTGGCTTGGTGTCGCCAGCACGGCGGTCCACACCGCGAGCACCCGGCCCGTGGTGACGCTGTCGAACAACTCCAGCGCCGCCGTATAGCGGAGAACGGTGCCCGGCCGCAGCGGCGGGCCGTCCTGCCGCTCTCGTCGCGACAGCTCGGAGAGGGCGTCGAGCACCGTCGCCAAGTCGCCGGCAGGAGCATCGATCTCCCTGCGGCACTCTACGGTTGGCATGGCCTTGGACTGCGGGGGGCGGGTATGACGGTCATCGTCAAACTCTCGCGCGCCGGGTCCGCGGTGTCGACGGGGTTACCCTCCGTGCGGGGCGCGGATTCCCCCCGGTCCGTCCTGGCGGGCGGCCGGGTACAGCTAGGCGTCGGTCTGGTCGACCACCGCGACGACACGGATCTCGATACGCATCTGCGGTAGGGCCAGAGTGGCGACACCGGTCTGCGTCCAGATGGGCGCACGGTCACCCATCCGCTTGCGGAACTGCTCGATCATCACGTTGTCGAAGGCGGCCACGATCTCGTCCTCGAGAGACTCCGGGAAGTTCAGCTCGTCGTCCCAGCCGCCCTGTCCCGACGTCTCGACGCGATCGCCCACGCGGACCGCCTGACTGTAACGCCGAGAGGCCAGGAACTCCTCGCCGTAGCCGGGGGGTGCGTAGAACGTGGTCGCAGACATGCCGGGGTCTCCTCTGTGTGGGATGGAAGGTACGGATCGGCCGGTGAAGGCCGCGCCGTGAAGCCACACAGCGTCGTCCCGCGGACGGATGCTCCCGGAAAGGGCGAAATCAGATCCGGCCGGCGGGGAACATCGTCTTGACCGCCTGGGTGATGTTGGCGCGCGCTGTGGCGGCGCTGGTGGGGTCCAGGGACCCGACCGCCATCACGTAACGCCGGTCGGGTCCGATGATTCCGGTCGAGACGTGTAGCTGGTTGCCGCCGTTCCAGCAGCAGAACCAGCCCTGCTTGACCGCCACCGTTTCGCCGGGCAGGCCGTCGGGGATGCCGAAGCGCTGGGGGTACCCGTCGAGACCGGACGGGGTGAAGCGCGCGAGATCCCCGACGATGATCTCGGCCTGTTCGGGCGGCAACCCGCCCGCCCCGGACAGCAACATGTCGTAGTAGCGGACCAGATCGCTTGCGGTGCTCTGGGTTACGTCCCACTTGCTGTCGTTGTAGGGTTTCGTCGTTCCGGTCAGGCCGTATCGGCCGACGATGCGAGAGATGATCGCGCTGCGCCCGTTGCGATCCCAGAATGCCTGTGCGGCACCGTCATCCGAGGACCGCAGCATCGAGTCGAGTGACGCCCGGTCGGCGGGAGACAGCTCGGTCTCGTCTTCGGCCGCCTGCATCAGCAGGTCGTCGGCGATGAACAGCTTGACCACCGACGCGATCGGGATCGGTGTGTCGACACCGTTGGACAACCTCTGGCCCGTTTCGCGGTCCAGGATGACGACCTCGATGTCGGCGCCGGCGTCGGCCGCTTCCGCGGTGGCCTGCGCGATCCGGGCCTCGAGCCCGTCGAACGGCGCCGTCTGCTGCACGAACGGGGGCGCCTGCGGCGGGGCGGTCGGGACCGGCGGACGCTGCTCGGTCGCCGCCGGCGGATCCCCTCGCACCTCGGGCGTGCACGCGCCGACGAGCAGCGCGGCACTGGCCAGGGCGATGGTGGCCATCGCGATTTTCGGTAGCCGCCGGGGCATGAGTCTCCTACGGGTAGGTCGCTGATTCAGCGAATGGGTCCACGCTGCGCCCAAGTGGTTACCCAGCCTACGCAACCGGACACATGCGATCGCTGCGGCTAAACCGCCCGCAGCAGCCGGGACGGCCGGGCGCCGGTGCCCAGCAGGTCCCGGTAGACGCCGGCGCGGTCGGCGTGCGCGTCGGGCAGGAACGGGAACGTGAACCAGTCGTGGATGCGCCCGTTGCGCAGCCGGAAGGTCACGTCGGGAACCTGTTCGGCAAGAACGCGATCACGCAGCCGCAGGGTGTCGACGGTGAGCATGTCCAGCGACGAGCTGTAGACATAGGTCGGGGGCAGGCCGGCCAGCGAGCCGAACAGTGGACTCGCCAGCGGATCGGCGGCGCCACCGGCACCGGCCCAGCGCGCACCGGAGCGGACCAGATTGCGCCGGTCCAGCAGCGGGTCCCGGATCCGGTCGCTGCGGGGATCGCTCATCGACACGTCCAGCCACGGCGCCATCAGCACCAGCCGCGCCGGGACGCGCGAGTTCCGGCGCACCAGCTCCTGGATCGCCGCCAGTGCCAGCCCGCCGCCCGCGGAGTCCCCGAAGACGCTGACGTTGGCAGCGTCCCGATCGGCGATGACCGTCGCGATGAAGTCGGCGGTCCGCGGGACCTCGCTCGCCGCGGTGCCTCCGGCCGGAACGAGGGTCTGCAGTGGCACGATGACCGTCGCGCCGGTGTCCCGGGCCATGTCGGCATAGGTCCACCAGTGGAAGATGCTCGCCGTCGCCACGTATGCGCCGCCGTGCAGGGCGATGACGGTCTTGTCGGTGGCGTTCTCGCGGGGAGTCAGCGTCCAGACCTTCATGCCCTCGAATTCCGAGCGCTCGACCTTCAGGCCCGAGGTGAGGAAGAACGGCGGGACGCCGTCGGTGAAGAACGGGACCTTCAGGCTGGTGAAGGCCAGCAGACCACCGAACGGCTTCAGCACGGCCTGCAGGACGTACAGCCCGGTGGTCACCACGTCGTGGACGAAGGACGGCTTGCCGGTATAGAGCGCCGCCTCGTCCCGGAGCGGTCCGGCTGCGTCGTCGGACTCGGCGGCAACCGCGTCGACGGTTTCGGTCTGTACTGCGGCGGTGGTCGTCTCGACGGACTGCCGGCGGGCCGAACCCAGCAGCGTCCACATCCCCGGAGCCAGGCTGGGCGGCTCCGCCGGGTCGGTGCTGTCGGCCGCCGGGAGCGCGGCGCGTTCGGGGCGGACGTCCACCTTGGACGTGGCCACTGCGTCGTCGGACAGATCGGGGGTGGCCGTCGGCTCGACGTCCGGATCTGTTGCCGTATCGCCGGATTCGTCCAGGAGGGTGTCCTCGGAGAGGGCGGACCGGTGCTGCACGCGTGCGGTTCTGTCGGCGTCGCGGGCCCGGGAGCTCGCGGTGGCGCGGCGGGTGGGACCGTCGGTCGACCTGGCCCGCGACGGTTCCGTCGTGGAGGCCTGCGCACCGCGGGCGGTGTCGTTTCCGGTCGCCGCGGCCGGGGCCGCCGCGCTGCACGCGATCACGGCACCCGCCCCCACCGCGAGGGCGACGCCCGTCACGCGAACCGCCACCAGTCGGTTCCGGTCGGTCATGACGCCTCACGCTACGGCTGAGCGACTGCTCAAATCAATAGCCGGCCGCGGCAGCAATGCGCCCGTTCGCCGATATCACGACAAGTTTCCGGGCAGGGGGAATGCGCCACCCGTCCGGCAGGCTGGACCGAGCATGGACCTCGGATATCACGTACCCGTCTTCGACATCGACGGTGGCACCACGGCGATCGCCGGCGAGCTGGCCCGTCTCGGCCAGGCCGCCGAAGCGTCCGGGGCCACCTGGCTGTCGTTCATGGACCACTTCTTCCAGATCGAGCCCACGGGTCTGCCCGCCGAGTCGAACATGCTGGAGGGCTACACCACCCTGGGCTACCTCGCCGCCAACACCACCGACATCGAGCTCGGGCTGCTGGTCACCGGCGTGACCTACCGGCACCCCGGGCTGCTCGCCAAGATCGTCACCACACTCGACGTGCTGTCCGGGGGCCGTGCGGCACTGGGCATCGGCGCGGCCTGGTACGAACGCGAACACCTCGGACTCGGTGTGCCCTACCCGACACTGTCGGAACGCTTCGAACGCCTCGAGGAGACGCTGCAGATCTGCGCCCAGATGTGGGATCCGCAGAACAACGGACCCTACGAGGGCACGTACTACCAGCTGGCCGAGACACTGTGTTCACCGCAGCCGATCAACCAGCCCACCGTACTGATCGGCGGCACCGGCGAACGTAAGACCCTGCGGCTCGTCGCGCAGTACGCCGACGCCTGCAACCTGATCGCGTCCTCACCGGACGAGGTGGCCCACAAGCTCGACGTCCTGCGGCGCCATTGCGACGACGTCGGCCGCGACTTCGACGACATCCGCGTGACGATCCTGTCCAGCGATCCCATGCTGCAACCGGACACCATCGACGAATTCGTGCGGGCCATGGCCGATTACGCCAAGCTCGGCGTGGAGACCGCGATCGTCATGCCGACCACGGGATCTCCAGCCTCGTGGATCGACGCGATCGCGCCCGCGGTACCGCGTCTGGCCGAACTGGGCTGAGTGACGGTCGTCGACGACCTCGTCGCCGAGTGGAGGCTCCGTCCCGACGGCGACGCCCTGTGCACCGGCGGCGCCGTCGTGCTGCCGGTGCGTACCGACGGCGCCCCCGCCGTCCTGACGGTCGGCGCCGCCGAGCACGCACACCTCGCGCTGCGTCGCTGGAACGGCGACGGTGCGGTGCGGCTGCTGCGTGCCGATCCGCACCGCAGCGCGACTCTCGTGGAACGTGTGCACGACACCTCACTGGAGTCGCTGGCCGACACCGACGCCTGCGAGGTGGTGGCCACCCTCTACCGACGGCTGCATCTGCCCGCGCTTCCCCAACTGGATTCGCTGCCAACGCTTCTCAGCAGGTGGGCGGACGACCTGCAGGCGCTGCCCAACAACGCGCCGCTGCCGCACCGTCTGGTCGACCAGGCCGCCGCTCTGTGCCGCGACCTCGCGGCTCAGCCCGCCGACACCGTGCTGCACGGCAACCTGCACTACGGCCACGTCCTGGCCGCCGACCGCGCGCCCTGGCTCGCGATCGCCCCTGCTCCTCTCAACGGCGACCCGTCCTACGAGATCGCGCCGATGCTGTGGCACCGGTGGGACGAGATCGCCGACAACGTGCGCTCCGGCGTCGCGCGCCGGTTCTACGCCCTCGTCGACGCGGCGGAGCTGGACGAGGACACCGCCCGGGGCTTCACGCTCGTGCGCGTGGTGCACCGCGCCACCGAGGCGCTCGACGACGCGGCCGAACTGACCAAGCTGGTCAGCCTCGCCAAAGCCGTCCAGGTCTAGCCGAAACGGCGCTTCGCCCGCGATGAGATTCATGGTGCGGCAGGGTCATATCCAAAGACCAGGGGCGCGTCGGCGTCTCGATCGACACGGAGGCACTGTGAGCAGAACCAATCTCTCGATGTCCATCTCGGCCGACGGGTACGTCGCCGGACCGCAGCAGAGCCGGGAACACCCGCTCGGGATCGGCGGCGAGAAACTGCACGGCTGGCACCTCGGGCCCGACCAGGACCACCCGGTCAACCGGCAGGTCGTGTCGGAGATGCTCGACGGGATGAAGGCGACGATCATGGGGCGCAACATGTTCGGGCCGATCCGCGGCGAGTGGGGAGACTCCGGATGGGTGGGATGGTGGGGCGACGAGCCGCCCTACCACTGCCCGGTCTTCGTGCTCACCCACTACGCGCATGAGCCGGTGGAACTCAAGGGCGGAACCACCTTTTTCTTCGTCACCGACGGCATCGAATCGGCTCACGCGCAGGCCGGCGCGATCGCCGGTGACGGACCCATCTCGATCGCCGGCGGCGCGTCGTGCGCCCGGCAGGCGATCGCCGCCGGGATCGTCGACGACATCGATCTCCAGGTCAATCCGTATCTGCTGGGGTCGGGCGAGCGCCTGTTCGACGGCTTCGAGCAGGGTCGTCCGGAGCTCGAACTCGTCCGCGTGCTCGAGGCGCCCGGCGTGGCGCACCTGCGCTACCGCGTCATCCGGTGACCGCAGCGTCATTGGTGCGCAGCGGCGGCAGCACAGCGGGCAGGACGAGGCGCCGGCGCAGCCGGCCGTCGGACACCCGGAACAGACACCCCATCGCGGCGGCCATGCCCCGGACATCATCGCGAGAGGTCAGGTAGGTCCATCGGTGCGCATCGGGCAGGGTGAAGAACCGCTCGAAGAAGCCGGGGACCTCATCCGGGGGCATCCGCAGGAGCGCCTCCAGCCCGATCCGGCGCAGCCGGTGGATGACCTGCGCGCTGCGCGGCCAGACCACCGCCTGCGCGGCGGCCAGCGCACTGTCGGGTCCGTCGGGCAGGTGCGCGGTGATCGCCGCGGCTACCTGCGGGGCCAGCGCCAACGACGCGGCCAGACTGAACCCGGTGGCCGGGTGGACCAGCGGGGCGGCCGCCCCGAATCCCAGGACGTCGGAACCCCGGTGCCGCGGATGGTCCACCCGGAACGAAACCTTCTCCCTGCGAGCATCTTTGGGGACCTCGATCCCGTGATGGGCGAGCCGGGCATGCAGCCGGCGCCGTAGCGTCGCCAGCGGGAAACCGGGGCGGCGAGCCAGGGAGGTCTCCTCGACCAGCACCTGCCCCGCACCGAGCGGAACCACATACAGGAACGTCGGCCAACCCGTCTCGCCGTAATCGGCGCGCCAGTCCATGAACAGCGCCTCGCCCGGCGCGATCAGCGGCGCCGCCGCGGCCTCGTCGAGGATCAGTCCGTAGGCCGTCTGCTCGGCCGGCGTGCGATCTGAGGTGACGCGGTCCAGTGGACGCCACCGACCTCCCGCATCCACCACGACCCGGGCACGCAGCACCGACCCGTCGCCGAGTTCGACCGTGCCGGGCTGCGGCGAACCGACGGCGCGCCCGGTGTGGATACGCACCCCGGTCAACTGTGCGCAAAGGTGCTCGCGCAGCGCAGGCACGTCGATGACGGCGTACTCCCAGCCGAGTCGATGCTCGGTGCGGGCGATCGCGCGGCCGGCGGCCCGGGCGGCGACGACGGACTCCGGCAGGTCGGTGGGCAGTTCCCGGCTCCACATCCCGTAGGTCGCCAGCCACGGCCGCTCGGGTGCGGGGTCGAGGAGGCCGGTCGTCAGCCCGAGGCGACCGCATGCAGCGGCCAGCGCCATTCCCGCGGGACCGGCGCCCACCACCAAGACATCCATGCGTCCATCCTGCCTGCCGCCGCGACCGTGGCGACGGAATCATTCCGCCCCGGCCCGGGTTCCACACGGTATGGGCGGCTTTCCCGCTCAGACGCAGTCGGAAGAGGTGGTCTCAATGAGCAAGCGCGGACTGGCAGGGGCAGTGGTGACAGCGATGTCGGCGGCGATGTCGGCAACGGTGATCGGCTTCGCCGGAACGGCTCAGGCCGACGACGGCTACCCGTTCGGCGGCAACGGCTATGGCAATGGCAACGGCACCCGGATCGGTGGCGACGGCTGGAGCTGGGGCGACAACTACGGCTACAACCGCGACCGCCGCAACAACCCGTGGCTGGGTCAGCTGTTCCCGTCGGTGAAGGTGCCCAGGGTCGATACGTCGGTGCGTAACTGACGGTTGACCGGTCTGTGAACTCCGGCCGGAGATCATGGCGCACAGCAGTCGGTGGCGCGCACACTCGAGAGTGTTGTCGAGCCTAGGAGCCGCGATGAGCGAGCCACTGTACGACTTCTTCGGCGAGGTCTTCCGGCGTTATTTCCAACCGCCGATCGACGTGTACCCATGGTTGGGTGGGCGGCGCATCGAGCAGATGTTCTCGCTGACCGACGCCGTGCAGGATCCTCTCGAGCAGAGCCGCCGTGGCGCGGCGGCGTGGGGCCGGTCGGAAGCCGGTGACGCGCGGTTCGCCACGGAGCTGTTCGTCGTCACCCAGCAGGGGCTGCTCTACGCCGCAGAGATGAACAGTCCACACCGGGCGCTGTACTACCTGGCCACGCCGCCGGCCCTGTTCGATCCGTTCGTCGACCAGATGGAACGGACAGACCTCGACGAGCGTGCGGTCGTCGTGGTGGACAGCAGGTTCGGCCGCGACCTGGCGGCCGCACGTCCGATGGACGCGACGCTGCGCCACATCCTCGACGAGCATGCGTCGCTGCGGGTCGACCTGCCGGTGACCGCCGGTACCTGACCGGCCTCACCCGTCGGAGCCCAGCAGGGCGTCGAGCGCGTCCGGATCCAGTTCGACACCGAACTGGCCGAGCCGGTCGAGCGGGATCGACCCGATCATCCGTAACAGGTCACCGGCCCCGGAACCTTCGCCCGCACCGCTGGGCAGGTACTGGGCGAACACCGCGAGTAGTCGCGGGCCCACGACGGGATGCGAGAGCGCCTCGCCGATCGTCGACGAGCCGGTCACCGGCGCGGCGACGGCGTCGCCGTCGAGCTGAATCACCGTGCGGGCGCGGATATCCCGGCTCGAAGCGCCCACGTGCAGTGTGTAGGGCCCGCCTTCGACCACCCAGTCGCCGACGCGGTCATCCCAGTAGGCGAAGTCGGCGCGGGGCACGCGCAGCACCGCCGGGCGCGTCTGCCCCTGCGGGACGTCGAGCACGGTGAAGCCCCGGAGCTCCCGCGGTGCCCGCAGGACCGCGGAGTCGCTCTTCGACGCATACAGCTGAACGACCTCGCGGCCATCACGGGGGCCGGTGTTGGTCACCGCGACCTCGACGACGACCGCCTCGCCGTCGAGGCCGGCGCGCAGGTCGCTGTAGCGAAACGTGGTGTAGGACAGCCCATGCCCGAACGGGTAGGTGACTTCCGCGGCGCGCGCGTCGTACCCGCGGTAGCCGACGAACAGACCTTCCCCATACAGGACACGGGAGTGCTCGCCGGGGAAGTTCAGGAACGAGGGCGCATCCTCGAGCCGGACCGGGACCGTCTCGGCGAGCCGGCCGGACGGGTTGACCGCACCGAACAGCACGTCGGCGATCGCCGCGCCGCCACCCTGACCGGGAAGGGCGCCGTCGACGACGGCGGCCGCCAACCGGTCCACCTCGGCCAGGCGCACCACCCCGCCGTGGCACACCACCGCGACGGTGCGCGGCTGCACTTCGGTGACGGCCCGCAGCACGTCGCGCTGGTCGGCGGGCAGGTCCAGGTGGGTTCGGTCGCCGCCCTCGGCGTCGTCGCCCTCCGGCAGGCCCAGGAACACCACGGCGACGTCGGCGGTTGCGGCCGCGGTCACCGCGTCGTCGATCAGCGAACCGGCGCCGTATCCGGGTGCGTAGGCGACCTCGGCGCCGCTGCGCCGGCGGATCTCGTCGACCGGGATGTCGAGGCGTGCGGCGTTGACCCGCGAACTGCCGCCGCCCTGGTAGCGGGGGTGCGCGGCGACGTCGCCGATGACGGCCAGCCGGGCGTCGGGGGACAGCGGCAGCACGCCGTCGTTCTTGAGCAGCGCGACGGCGCGGGCCGCGGCTTCGCGGGCGAGCTCGTGGTGGGCGTCGAGATCGACCTCGGCGGCCGGACCGGAACGTTCGGCCGCGCGGCTCAGCAGCCCCAGAACCCGGGTCACCGATTCGTCGACGATCGCCGGGTCGAGCCGGCCGGACTCGACGGCGGCGGCGACGTCCTCGTCCTGCGCACGGTTGCCGCCGGGCATCGCCAGGTCCAGTCCGGCCGCCAGCGCCGCGACGCGGTCGGCGACCGCGCCCCAGTCGCTGACCACCGCGCCGTCGAACCCCCATTCGCCGCGCAGCACATCGGTCAGCAACCACCGGTTTTCAGAAGCGTAGACACCGTTGATCTTGTTGTAGGCGCACATCACCGTCCACGGCCGGGCCTCCTCGACGACGCGCTGGAAGCCCCTGAGATAGATCTCGCGCAGTGCGCGCGACTCCACGCGGGAGTCCGAGCGCATGCGGTCGGACTCGGTGTTGTTGGCCGCGAAGTGCTTGACCGATGCGCCGACGCCGCGCGACTGCAGTCCCAGCACCCAGGCGGCGCCCAGCGCACCGCTGTGCAGCGGATCCTCGGAGAAGTACTCGAAGTTGCGTCCGCAGCGCGGGTCGCGCTTGATGTTGATCGCCGGCCCCAGCACGACGTCCACGCCGAGGGCGCGCGCCTCGGCGCCGATCGCGCCGGCGACCCGCTCGACCAGCACCGGGTCCCAGGTCTGCGCCAGCGCCGCCGCCGTCGGAAAACACGTCGCCGGAACGGATTCGGCAAACCCCTGCCGGTCGGTCAGGTTCTGCTGCAGGCGCACCCCGTGCGGCCCGTCGGTCAGGGTCGCGGCAGGTAAACCGGCGGCGGCCTTGGTCTGCCAGAACGACTGCCCGCTGCCCAGGCCCGCCTTGACCGGCAACGGCAGATTCGTGACGTCCCTGTGCATACCCGACCGTACCGTGGGCCGGGCATGATCAGCCCAAAAGATTTGCGCCATAATACCTTTGCTGCCACCTCGCCCGGTGGCAACGCTTTCCGGGTCATGACGTCACGGACAGGTCGGCAGGATTTCGGTGACGGACCGCCCACGTGTGTCTAGGGTGGAGCCATGGCGGAGTTGGCCGAGCTGCTCTCCGAAGACCGCGTCGTCCTCGACGCGGTCGCTGACAGCTGGCAGGACGCCATCAGAGCGGCCGGCAAGCCACTGGAACAGGCCGGCATCGCCGACCCCGCCTACACCGACTCGATGATCGCCAACGTCGAAGCCAACGGACCCTACATCGTGGTGGCCCCGGGTTTCGCGTTCGCGCATGCGCGCTCCTCCCCGGCGGTGCACCGGACGGGGATGTCCTGGGTGCGGCTGGCGCATCCCGTCGAGTTCGGGCACAAGACCAACGACCCCGTCACCCTCGTGGTGGCGCTGGCGGCCACCGACGCCGGCGCGCACACCGCGGCGATGGCGCAGCTGGCGAAGGTGCTCGGCGATCCGGCGCGCCGCGCGGCGCTCGACGCGGCCACCACACCGGCCGAGGTGATGGAAGTGCTCGGCGGGCCGCGCCCGGCCACGTCGTCGCCGACGGCTGCGGCGACGTCATCGACACCCTCGACGTCATCGACGGCGCCCGGCAAGACCAACAACCTGATCCTGACCGTATGTGGAAATGGCCTGGGCACCAGCCTGTTCCTGAAGAACACCCTCGAGCAGGTGCTGCAGACCTGGGGCTGGGCGCCGTTCATCACCGTCGAGGCCACCGACACGATCTCGGCCAAGGGCAAGGCCAAGAGCGCCGACCTGATCCTGACCTCCGGGGAGATCGCCCGCACGCTGGGCGACGTCGGGGTGCCGGTCAAGGTCATCGACAACTTCACCTCGACCACGGAGATCGACGGCGCACTGCGCGATTCCTACGACGTCTAGGAGCCCGATGAACTGGCTGGTCGGCATCGCCGAATTCCTGGTCAATGAGATTCTCGCGGTCCCCGCCTACCTGATCGGCATCATCACCGCCGTCGGCCTGATCGCGCTGCGGAAGTCGACCGGGCAGGTGATTGGCGGCGCGCTCAAGGCCACCCTGGGATTCCTGTTGATCAGCGCGGGCGCGACCCTCGTCGTCGCCTCCCTCGACCCACTCGGGGTGATGATCCAGGGCGCCGCCGGCACCCAGGGGGTGGTTCCCACCAACGAGGCGATCGTCGGAATCGCGCAGGAAGAGTACGGGGCGCAGGTCGCGTGGCTGATGATCCTCGGCTTCGCCGTGAGCCTGCTGCTGGCCCGCTTCACCCCGCTGCACTACGTGTTCCTCACCGGTCACCACACCCTGTTCATGGCGACGCTGCTGACGATCGTGCTGGCCACCGCCGGTCTCGACACCCCGGTCGTGATCCTTCTCGGCGGTTTCCTGCTGGGTGTGGTGATGGTGTCCCTGCCGGCGTTGTCGCAGCCGTGGACGAAACGGATCACCGGCGACGACAGCATCGCCATCGGGCACTTCGGCACCGTCGGCTACATCGCGTCCGGCATCACCGGGCGCCTGGTGGGCGGCGCCAAGAGCAAGTCCACCGAGGACCTCAAGCTGCCCGAAACGCTGCGCTTCCTTCGGGATTCGATGGTCGCGACCGCGTTGTCGATGGTGTTGATGTATCTGGTCGTGTCGCTGATCTACCTGGGCCGGGCCGGCCAGGAGACCGCCTTCGCCGCGTTCGCCGACGACACCGGGGCCGGTGCCGCGGTCGACATCGGCAACTACCTGATGAAGGGCGTCACCGAAGGCCTGAGCTTCGGGGTGGCCGTCGCGGTGATCCTGTTCGGCGTCCGCACCATCCTGGGTGAGCTCGTCCCGGCGTTCCAGGGCATCGCCGAGCGGGTCGTGCCGGGCGCGGTGCCGGCGCTGGACGCGCCGATCGTGTTCCCGTACGCGCAGAACGCCGTGCTGATCGGATTCGTCTCGAGCTTCGTCGCCGGCCTGCTCGGCCTGGCGGTGCTGTCGGTGTGGCTCGGTCCCAGCTTCGGGTGGGTCCTGGTGCTGCCCGGGCTGGTGCCGCACTTCTTCACCGGAGGTGCGGCCGGGGTGTACGGCAACGCCACCGGCGGCCGACGCGGAGCGGTCGCCGGCGGGTTCGTCAACGGCCTGCTGATCACGTTCCTGCCGGCGCTGCTGGTACGGGTTCTCGGATCCTTCGGATCGGAGAACACCACCTTCGGTGACGCCGATTTCGGTTGGTACGGAATCCTTCTGGGCAACGCCGCCAAGCTCGGCACGCTGTGGGGGACGGTGTCGATGCTGCTGATCGGCGTGATCCTGCTCAGCCTGGCGATCCTGGTGCAGCGGCGACTCGTCGACACCGACTGGGACCCCTCGCCGGGCCGCCCACGGCCGGCCGGCGTGGGCGCGGCAGCGGGAGCCGACACCGGCCCGGCGACCGGCCGCAGCTATCCGAAGATCCCGCCCCCGGCGGGCGCCCCGCCGGGGGCGGGAT
>JBNMQW010000034.1:0-10953 GCA_050205485.1 Mycolicibacterium vaccae
GGGAGGAGGTGACGCCGACGGGCTGACTGTGCGGGGCGTTTCTGGGGCCGGCGCGGGTGTGGTGCTGCGCGGATCAGCGCTGGGGGCAGTCGTTCTCGGCGCCGCGGTGCCCGAGGTGGTGGGCTGTGGGGTCGTCGGCGGCACGGGCCGCGGCGTCGCGGTCGGGCGCGGCGCGCACACCGGAAGCAGGGAGGTGCGGGCGAGTTCTTCGATCTGGCGGATCGCGTCGTCGAGCGAGCCCGACGGCAGCCCGGCGATCACCTGGGCGCGCTCGGACGGGCGGATGTCACCGACGGCGAGCAGGCGGCAGTCCAGGTCGTCTCGCGACTGGCCGGCGCTGATCAGGGACAGTTCGTTGCGAGAGTTCAAGCAGCCCAACAGGTACGGCTCTTGAAGGGGATAGCCGAGGAACGAGCCCTGCACACCGCGCAGGATCGACACGGTGCCGTCGTGCTCGGTGACGTAGTAGTTGTTGCGGATGATCTCGCGTCCGACGGCCAGACCGGCCAGCACGAACAGCACGATCACCGCGGCCGCAATGTAGATTCGCCGCCGTGACCGGGGTCGTGGCGGCGGTTCTTCCGGTTGTGGCACAACGCGTTTCGCGGCTGTGCGTTTCGGGTTGAAGGCTGATGCCCGCCCGGCGGCGGTGTTGGGTGGCGCGCTCTGGTCGTCGTCCCCGGACACCGCTCCGGCCAGGATGGGCTGGGTCTGGCCGTGGTCGTAGGAGGTGACGTCGACGACGTCGGCGACCACCACCGTGACGTTGTCGGGCCCGCCGCCGCGCAGCGCCAACTCGATGAGCCGGTCGGCGCTTTCGGTGACGTCGGGGATGCGCAGCGCCTCGGCGATGGTGTCCTGGCTGACCGGGTCGGACAATCCGTCTGAGCACAGCAGGTAACGGTCGCCGGCGCGGGCTTCCCGCATGATCAGGGTGGGTTCGACCTCGTGCCCGGTCAGCGCCCGCATGATCAGGGACCGCTGCGGGTGACTGTGAGCCTCCTCGGCGGTGATGCGGCCCTCGTCGACGAGCGTCTGGACGAAGGTGTCGTCCTTGGTGATCTGCGTCAGCTCGCCGTCGCGCAGCAGGTAGCCGCGCGAGTCACCGATGTGGACCAAGCCAAGGCGGTTGCCGGCGAACAGGATTGCCGTGAGCGTCGTGCCCATGCCCTCGAGCTCGGGGTCGGCCTCGACGTGCTCGGCGATGGCGGTGTTGCCTTCGCGCACAGCGGCGTCGAGTTTGCTCAGCAGGTCGCCGCCGGGCTCGTCGTCGTCGAGGTGCGCCAGCGCGGCGATCACCAGCTGTGAGGCCACCTCGCCCGCGGCGTGGCCGCCCATGCCGTCGGCCAACGCCAGCAGCCGGGCACCCGCGTACACCGAGTCTTCGTTGTTGGCGCGTACCAGGCCGCGGTCGCTGCGCGCGGCGTATCGAAGGACAAGGGTCACGGGCGCAGCTCTATCACCGTCTTGCCGATTCGCACCGGTGTGCCCATCGGAACTCGTACCGCTGTCGTCACCTTCGCCCTGTCGAGGTATGTACCGTTGGTTGATCCTAGGTCCTCTACATACCATTCCGGCCCGCGTGGCGAGAGCCTGGCGTGGCGTGTGGAGGCGTAGTCGTCAGTCAACACCAGCGTGGAGTCGTCTGCGCGGCCGATCAGGATCGGCTGCGTGCCCAGCGGAATGCGGGTCCCGGCCAGCCCGCCCTCGATGACGACGAGCTGCCGAGGCACGTGGCGGCGGGTCCGGTTGGGCAGCAGCGATCCGCGCAGCGCCAGTCCGCGGCGCACCATCACGGCACCGGTGGGTGCGTAGATGTCAGTGCGCAGGATGCGCAGCACCGACCAGATGAACAGCCACAAGAGCAGCAGGAAGCCGACGCGGGTCAGCTGCAGTACCAGGCCCTGCATCTGACGTCCTCTCCGTCTCCTGTCCTTTCGGCACCGACACCGTGGTGGGGTCGACCGGGACGACTGCTTCCGTCAGCGGCCCGTCGTGCCTAGTGAACGCGGACGATGATCTCGGAATGGCCCAGCCGGATGACGTCGCCGTCTGCCAGCTGCCACTCCTGGACCGGCGCGTTGTTCACCGTGGTGCCGTTGGTGGAGTTGAGGTCAGACAATAGCGCGACCTGTCCGTCCCAGCGGATTTCTAGATGCCGACGGGACACACCCGTGTCGGGAAGCCGGAACTGGGCGTCCTGGCCGCGGCCGATCACATTGGTGCCTTCACGTAGCTGGTAGGTGCGGCCGCTGCCGTCGTCGAGCTGCAGCGTGACCGTGGCGCCGACGTAATCGCCCTGGCCCGAGCCATACCCACCGGCGCCGTAGCCCTGGTCTCCGTAACCCTGGCCGGCGTAGCCCTGCTCGCCGTAGCCGCCGGCGGGCTGCTCGTAGCGGCCGTAGTCCGGCTGCCCGTAGTCCTGGCGTCCGTAGTCTCCACGGCCGTAGCCGCCCTGGTCCGGGTAGCCGCCGCCGTGCTCGGGGTAGCCGCCCTGGTCCGGGTAGGACGGACGCCCGGGCTGGCCGCCCGGCTGCCCGTAGCCGCCCTCGTCGGGGCGGCCGGGGGGACGTCCGTAGTCGTAGTCGCCGGTGGGGCCGCCGTAGCCGTGCTGGCCGCCGCCGGGGGGCGGGCCGTAGCCGCCGGGACCGGGCCGGTAGCCCTGGTCGGGGTAGCCGCCCTGCGGGCCGTAGCCGGCCGGGGGGCGCTGCTCGTAGGCCTGGGGGCGGTAGCCGCCCTGGTCCGGGTAGCCGCCACCCTGCTCGGGGTAGCCGCCGCGCTCGGGGTAGCCACCGTGCTCGGGGTAGCCGCCGGCGCGCGGGGGATAGCCGCCCTGCTGCTCGTCCTGCTGCGGGTAGCCACCCTGCTCAGCCGGCGGCGGGGGCGGGTAACCGCGGTCATCGGCACGGTTGTAGCGCTCGTCGTAGTACTCGTCGGCTGGTTGACCCTGTCCTGGGCCGCCGCGGTAGCTCGGGTTGTCGGTCATCGGTGGTACTCCTGGTTCTGCGGGGGACGAGCCTTCTCGAAGCGGTCGTGCCGGTTGATCCGTGGTGGAGTCAGGATTGACCGCGCCACGCGCGCGAAACTGTCCAGTGTGCAGGTTGGGTGACTGCTCGAATCTGACGACCACATCACCATACGTTTGCCACCCCTGCTCATGGATGTATCCCTCCAGATGCTTGGCGAACGTGGTCGAGGTGATGTCCGGATCGGCACTCACCTTGTGGTAGTCAGGCACACTGAGGGTAATGACGTAGTCGTTCGGTGCCAAAATGTGGCCACCGGGAATTTCCCGGGATCCGGTGTCGGCTTCCCGGCGCAAAAGGGCTTCTACCTCCTGCGGAACGATCGATCCGCCGAAGACACGGGCGAACGCATTGCCGACCGAATCCTCGAGCTTGCGCTCGAAACGGCCGACGAGACCCATCCGAAATCCCCTTCCGACGGTGTTAACAGCGTGTCGCCTGGTGACTGTGCTGCCTGCATGGTAGTGGGCGAGCCTGTCTGAGCGGGACCAACGGAACTCTGAGAATCCTGTATACCCAGCTCACAGCGCCGGTGAGGAGCCGTTTTGGTGAAGTCGGGGGTGCGCCGATACGGTAGGGGAGTCCGACGGGCACCGTGATAGGCTCCCTCGGTCGTAGGGGCGAGTGGCGGAATGGCAGACGCGCTGGCTTCAGGTGCCAGTGTCCTTCGGGACGTGGGGGTTCAAGTCCCCCTTCGCCCACACCTGAGCGGTTCTCCGGAGCCGCAGCGACAAAGGTCACGAACTCATTCGGGTTCGTGACCTTTGTCTTTTGGCCGGACCCTAAGTCCTCCGCCGGGCGGTGCGCCACGTCGTGATTGATCTGTCAGGACCCGCCGGTACGGTCGCTCCCAGCCGGTTGCTGAAGGGGGAGCGCGTGCGGGAAGACTGGATCGCGGCCCGGCGGTTGGCGTCGACGTTTCATTCCGGCTCCGTGGACAACTTCATCTCCGTAGTGGGTGAAATAGACCGCGAAGAACGATGGAAGGCGGTCGCCGTGGCGCTGGTCGGTGAGTTGTGCGGCTTGGCACAGCAGGCACACGGGCCGGCGGCTCAGCGTCATTTCGATCAACGATTGGCGCTACTCCTCGATGGTCGCGATAAACGAGGTTGATCCACTTCGTCGCCGATGTGCGGAGCGACGCCGCCTGATGACCCGGATCAGTCAGGTTGGACTTCGAGACATGGGGGAAGTGTCAATGCGTCGTGATCGGAACACCCTGCCGATGTCAGGCGGCTGACCAGAGGAGGACACGGGGGATGTCAGGGTTCGATGATGGCGGGTGGAGGCACCGGTGGCCTCCGGCTGTCGTGCAGCGACAAACGGGCGAAGCAGTCGAGATGCTGCGGCGTTATTACGCCATCGATGCCGCGGGCCGCCCCGCCTACTCCGGGTCGCAGTTCGAAGCAGTGGCGGCGTTGAATCCAGATCCGTATTCGACGGGGCCCGCGGACTTCGTCGCCGTATCCATGCTGAGCGTCGACGTCCCCGCTCAGGCCGCAATCCGCATCCTTGACCGCGACGCCGAGGAGATCACGGAACTCCTCCATCAGATCCCACCGGACGTCGACATCATCGAGGTCGATCCGGGCGAACTCGCTACTGGTGCACCGGCCAGTAGTTTGTGGAGTGTTCTGCGTCGCGGTAAAGACGGCATCGGCCGAACCACGACCAGCAAGCTCATCGCGGCCAAGCGTCCGCGCTTGATCCCGATCTGGGACAGCTTCGTCGAACAGGCCACCGGCCTGGACACGATCGACTACTGGCGGAAGTTCCAAGCCGTGCTCACCGCCGATGACCGGTCGATATGGACCTGGTTGACGGAGATCCGCAGCGAGGTACCGAATCTGCCTGCGGCAGTACCGAATCTGCGAATCCTCGATGTACTGCTGTGGATGAGCGTCGACCAGGGGCGGTAGTGATCATCACCTCGCCGGAACAGCACCGGCTAGGCCTCAGGCGCAGAGCGAGAGGATGTTCCTTGCCTTCGCTCAGATCCCGACCCGCGATGAATCTCCAGAACGCACGGAACCCAATGCGGCGACGGGTTGCGGTCCACGTCTGCTGCTGAAACGCGCACCGATCGAACTCGGCCCCCCACCGATGGCATGGTGTCTGTATGGACACGCTCAGCCTTGTCGTCGCTTTCGTCGTGGTGTGGTTGTTGACCGGCACGATCACCGGGATCTGGCTGGTGCGGCGGGGCCACGACATCCGCTGGATCATGATCGCGCTGATGCTCGGCCCGATCTTCGTCCCGATCGCGCTGGAACGCGCGGACCGGGAGGGGCCGCGGCGGGCGTCGCCTGACCGCGCCGGCGACGCGTGGCCCGCGTCGGGAGCTGCGCGTGTGGTGGTGGGCTGGGACGGATCGGCGCAGGCCAAAGCTGCCCTGGCCACTGCGAACCGATTGTTCGGCGCCACAGGCGAACTCGTCCTGGCCGAGGTGGTTCCGTACGAGGCCGCCGACGATCCGCAGCAGTCTGCGGTCAGTGCGGCCCGGGAACGGCTCAGCGAGGTGGTCGCTCAGACCGGCAGCGCGCCACGGCACGAGGTTCTCGTCGGGGCGCCGGCAGAAGCGTTCGCGCAGTTGGCCCGTCAGGCCGACGCCGACGTCATCGTGGTGGGCCGCCGCGGCCGCGGCCTGAGCAGGCGCGTGCTCGGCAGCGTCTCCACGTCGCTGCTCGAACAGGCGCCGGTGCCGGTGCTCGTCGTCGACGCCGACCGCCACGCCTGAGCCGCGTCACATCACGGTGCGGCTGACCTTCTCCGGATGGATCACCACGCGCACCCAGTCGGCGCCCTGCATCGCTGCGAGTTCCCGAGCCCGCACCGGATCGTCGGTGTCCCAGTAGCGCGCCGCGAGCCGATCCAGCAGCTCGCGTCCACCGCCCGATTCGATCGTGACGGGTCCGGCGACCGAAACCCAGCGCTCCCGTTCGCCGACCGGCGCGGCGACGACCAGCGACGCACGCGGGTCCCGTTCCAGCTGCCGCATCTTGGGAGAGTCTGGGGCAGTGAAGAATTGCACGTCGCCGTCGTCGGTCACCTCGTACCAGACCGGCCGTGGTTGAGGCGGCGTCGCACCGGCGGCCACGGTGACGAAGCCGTGCAGCGGCCGGGTGATCAGCTCGAGATCTTGAGGCGTGAACTGCGCGCTCATCGCGACCACACTCCGGTCGCGGCGGTCCGCAGGACGAAGTCCTCGAACGTGCGAGCGGGCCGGCCGAGGACCTCGGCGACAGTGTCCGTTGTCGTGGACAGCTGGGCGTTCTCCATCATCACGAACATCTGCGCGATGTGGTGCGCGTCGTCGGCACCGAGCCCGGAGGCCTCCAACAGCGCGGCGTACTCGGCGGCCGAGATCTGCTCGTAGGCGACGGGCCGCCCGGCCGCGCGGGCGATCAGGTCGGTGACTTCGGAGAAGGTGATCGCGCGCGGTCCGCTGATTTCGTAGATCTTGCCGACATGCTCGTCGGGCGAGGTGAGGACGGCGGCGGCGACGTCGGCGACATCTTCTAGGTCGATGAACGGCTCCGCGATGTCACCGGGCAGGGCCAACTTCCCGGCGAGCACGGGCGTGTGCCAAAGGTCCTCGCTGAAGTTCTGGGCGAAGTTGTTGGGCCGCAGGATCGTCCAGTCCACCCCGGCGGCACGGACAGCGTCTTCGGCGTCGCGCATGTCGCGCCCGAAGTCGGAGTCGCCCCACGAGTCCGCGCCGCGGCCGGACAGCAGCACCAGGCGTCGCACCCCGGCGTCCTGGGCGCGGGTCACGAACTTGTGCACCGGCCCGGCCACCGCCGGAGGCACCACGTAGACGGCGGTGACGCCGGCCAGGGCGTCGTCCCAGCCGCTCGGGTCGGACCAGTCGAACGGGGTGGCACTGGATCTCGACGCCGCGCGGACGGGGAGGTCACGCAGCCGCAGCCGGGCGGCCACGCGGCGCCCGGTCTTGCCGGTGGCGCCGAGAACGAGGAACGTTTCAGTAGTCATTCTTCGATAGAACGCCCGTGGCGATGGACGATCCATAGGACAGAAACCGGCCCGCCTGTGAATTCGTCTAGCCTCGATGGGGTGGACGTGTTCGGTGACCTGTTCCGCGGCATCCGGGCGCACGGCTCGCTGTTCGGCAGTACCGCGCTGACCCCGCCGTGGTCGCTGCACTTCGTCGATGGTGCGCCGCTGACGTTGTGCACGGCGCTCGGCGGTTCAGGCTGGGTGGTGCCCGAGCACGCACCGCCGGTGGAACTGCGCGACGGGGACACCGTCGTGGTGCGGGGACCGGAGACGTTCACGTTCGTCGACGCGCTCGGGACGCCGGCGGAACCGGTCGCGTGCGGTGCGTTCTGCTCGGCCCCCGAGCAGGGCGGCACCCGGTACCGGCTCGGCTGGAATGACCCGATTGCCAAGGGAACTGGTGCGGCGACTCTGATCGTCGGCGCCTATCCGGTGCGCGGCGAGATCAGCCGCCGGCTGCTCGACGCACTGCCCCCGGTGCTGCACATCGACGGGGGCGGATCGCCCGACGCGGTGCTCGAACTCGTCGCGGCCGAAGCAGCCCTGGATGTCCCGGGTCAGCAGGTGGTCCTCGATCGGCTGTTGGACTGGCTGCTGGTGTGCACGCTGCGCGAATGGTTCGACCGGCCCGACGGTCAGCCGCCCGGCTGGTGGACGGCGCAGCGCGACCCAGTGGTGGGGGAGGCGCTGCGCCTCCTGCACGCCGAACCTGCGGCACCGTGGACGGTGTCCTCGCTCGCCCAGCGCGTCGGGGTGGCACGGTCGACGCTGGCCAAGCGCTTCACCGAGCTGGTCGGGGACCCGCCGCTGACCTACCTCACCGATTGGCGGATGACGCTCGCCATGGACCTGCTGGTCGAGAAGGACACGGCCACCATCGGGCAGATCGCCCGGATGGTCGGCTACCAGGATCCGTTCACGTTCAGCGCGGCGTTCAAGCGGGTCCGCGGTGTGAACCCGACCGAGTACCGCCGAAATGTCCTGCGCCACCTCGAAGAGGTCGCCGCCGCCGAATAGTCCCGGCCCGCCGCAGTGGCCTGAGATTAATTTGCACAGGCACGGGGCACCCTCACACACCGTGTGAGGCACGCCACACATGACCCCGGCGCTGGGAGGGACCGTGACGGCAGAACAGCCGACAAAGAAGACCGACGTCGACGAAGCGTTGCTCGGCGGGGCGACCTATCGCAGTCTGGGCGAGCAACGCCTGAGTCCTCGCGAGGAGCGCTTCGAGAAGGGGCGCCGCACGGTCGGGCTGTTCCTGGCGCCGGCGATGACGATCATCTTCCTGTTGCTGCCCCTGGACATCCCGGCACAGCAGCAGACGCTGGCCGGCGTCCTGATCGGCGTGATCGTGCTGTGGGTGACCGAGGCGGTCCCGATCCCGATCGGTGGTCTGTTCGGCGTCGCGATCGTGGTGTTCCTCGGGGTGGCCCCGGTCGACGAAGTTCTGGCCCCGTTCGGCTCCTCGACGGTCTTCACCTTCATCGGGGCGTTCATCCTGGCCCAGGCGATGCTCAAGCACGGGCTGGCGCGGCGGTTCGCCTTCCGGATCCTCGCGCTGCCCCGGGTGGGCCAGTCGACGACCGGTGTCATCTGCGCCTTCGGGTTCATCACCGCGGTGCTCTCGGCGTTCGTGTCGAACACCGCCACCGTCGCGATGCTGTTGCCCACGGCCATCGGGATCCTGGGCGTGGTCGCGAAACTGCTTCAGGTGCAAGGCAAGGTGCCCGACGACTTCGATCCGCTGCGCCTGCGGGTGGGTGCGGCGATCATGCTGATGCTCGCCTACGCGGCGAGTGTCGGCGGTCTGCTCACCCCGGTCGGCAGCCCACCCAACCTCATCGGGCGCGGGCTGATCGAGGAGGCGACCGGCGAGACCATCACCTTCGGCCAGTGGGTGGTGCTCGCCGTGCCGATCTGCCTACTGATGTTCATCGTCCTGGCGTTCGTGCTGATCAAGCTGAACACGCCGGAGCTCAAGCACATCGACGGTGTCACCGAGTATGTCGAGCAGCAACGCGCCGAGATGGGCAAGCTCTCCCGCGCCGAAAAGAACACACTGATCGCGTTCGGGGTGACGGTCACGTTGTGGATCTTCCCCGGCATCGTCGCTTTGATCTTCGGCAACGACTCCGACATCTACGCCACGGTCAGCGACCGGCTCGACGAGGGCGCCGTCGCCGTCTTCGGCGCCGCGCTGCTGTTCCTGCTGCCCACGGACTGGAAGACGCGGGAGTTCACGCTGCGGTGGAAGGATGCCGCCTCGATCGACTGGGGCACCATCGTGCTGTTCGGCACCGGCATCATCTTCGGATCGTTACTCGCGGACACGGGCCTGGCCGAGACAATCGGCCAGAGCGTCGCGGATTCGCTCGGCCTCGGCAGCGTCCTGGCCATCACGATCTTCGCGGTGCTGCTGGCGATCGTGGTCTCGGAGACGACGAGCAACACGGCCTCGGCTGCCGTCGTCGTGCCGATCATCATCCCGGTCGCGGTGGCCGCCGGCGTCAACCCGTTCGTGCCGGCGCTGGCGGCGACGTTCGCCGCGTCCTTCGGGTTCATGCTCCCGGTGTCGACGCCGCAGAACGCCATCGTCTACGGGTCCGGCGCGGTGCCGATCACCACGATGATCCGGTCCGGAATCACCTTCGACATCGCCGGCGCCATCCTGATCGTGGCCTTGCTGCCGATCATGGTCGCGGTGCTGGGGCTGGGCGCATGACCGCCCATCGCATCGCGGTGATCCCCGGGGACGGAATCGGCGGCGAGGTGATCGACTCCGCCCGCACGGTGCTCGACGCGGTCGCCGCTGGACGTGACTTCACCTTGGACTACACAGTTTTCGACTGGTCGTGTCAGCGTTACGCCGAAGAGGGCGCGATGATGCCGGCGGACGGTCTGGAGATCCTGGGGGAGTTCGACGCCATCTTTCTCGGTGCGGTCGGCTGGCCCGGCGTGCCCGACCACGTGTCCCTGTGGGGTCTGCTCATCCCGATCCGGCGCGCGTTTCGGCAGTACGTGAACCTGCGGCCGATCCGTGTGTTCGACGGCGTGCGCAGCCCCCTGCGCGACGCGCACGACGTCGACTTCGTCGTCGTGCGGGAGAACGTCGAGGGCGAGTACAGCGAGATCGGCGGCCGGCTCAACCGCGGATTCCCCGACGAGATGGCCGTGCAGGAGTCGGTCTTCACCCGCGTCGGCGTGAGTCGCATCGCGGATTTCGCGTTCGAGTTGGCGCGCACCCGCCGCGGCTATGTCACCTCGGCGACGAAGTCGAACGGGATCGTGCACACCTTGCCGTTCTGGGACGAGGTCGTGGCCGAACGGGCCGCGCGCTGTCCCGACGTCCGCACCGACAGCGAGCACATCGACGCGCTGGCGGCGAAGTTCGTGCTACAGCCCGACCGCTTCGACGTCGTGGTGGCGTCGAACCTGTTCGGCGACATCCTGTCTGACCTCGCCGCCGCGGTCGCCGGCTCGATCGGCATCGCGCCGTCGGCGAACCTGGATCCGACAAAGCAGTACCCGTCGATGTTCGAGCCGGTGCACGGCTCGGCTCCCGACATCGCCGGGCGGGGCATCGCCAACCCGGTGGGCGCGATCTGGTCGGCGGCGATGATGCTCGAGCACCTCGGCCACGCCGACGCTGCGGCTGACATCGTGGCCGCGATGGCCCAGACCCTGGCGTGCCCGGAGACCCGGACCGGTGACCTCGGCGGCGCGGCCTCGACTGTCGAGGTGACCCAGGCGATGGTCGACACACTGCAGTAGCCGCGAATAACCCGGGCGCAGAGCCAGTTTCCCCGTCGCTAGTTGGTGGTGGGTGGGGCTTTGGGTTGGTAGGGGGTGTACCACCACCAGTCGGCGCGTTCGCCGGTCGGTCCGGGGCAGGGTGGGACTTGGGGTG
>JBNMQW010000035.1:0-9514 GCA_050205485.1 Mycolicibacterium vaccae
CGGTGGTGGCGGCGGCGGGGGAGCGAACGGCACCACGATCGGCGGCAGCCCGGGGATCTGGATGACGTTCGGTGGCGGCGGCAGTACAGGCGCGCCGGGCGGTGCCGCCGGAGGGGGCGGCGCGGCCGGAGGTGGAGGTGGCCGGTAGACCGGCGGGGGGATCCCGTTGCTGGTGAGGATCGTGACGATCACCCCGGGGATGGTCTTGCCCCGAGGCGTCGTGCCCAGGACGGTGCCTTTCGAGGAGTTACTGTAGATGGACGACGGAAACTCGGCGACCTGAAAGCCGGTGTCGGTCAGCTTCTTCCGCGCCTCGTCGAGCTTGAGACCGGACACGTCGGGTACCACGCCGCCGGGTCCGCCCTCGACGTACAGCGGATCGGTGGGCGGCATGGTCACCGGCCCGAAGTCGTTGGCGATCGGCTTCATCGCGTGATACCACGTCAACGCCGGTTCGGTGCCGCCGAAGAGGTCGCCGTCACCGCACTTGCGCAGCGGATAGGAACACAGACCCGACGGCGACGGAGAGTCGTCGAAGATGTAGTTCGCGGCGGCATAGCGGTTGGTGAAGCCGAGGAAGCCCGACGACCGGTGCGACTCGGTGGTGCCGGTCTTGCCCGACATCGGCAGATCCCAACCGACCGATCCCGCTGCGCCGGTGGCGGTTCCGCCGGTGTGATCCTTGCCCAGCGCGTTGGCCAGCGTGTTGGCCAGCCCCTCGGGAACGACCTGCTCGCACGCCGCCGCATTGAGCGGCACCTCACGGCCGCGGCGGTCGAGGATCTTCTCGATCGGGTTGGGCGGACACCACATCCCGCCGGAGGCCAGAGTCGCGGCCACGTTCGACAACTCGAGGGCGTTGAGCTCCAGCGGGCCGAGGGTGAAGGACCCGATGTTGTGGCTCTTCACGAAATCGGCGAGGCTTTCGTTGCTGTCGGGGTCGTAGGCGCGGGCGGTCCCCGGCTCGGCGTAGGAGCGCAGCCCCAGCCGGACCGCCATGTCCACCGCACGCGGCACCCCGATCTGGGAGATCAGCTTGGCGAACGCCGTGTTCGGTGACTTCGCCAGCGCCTCGGTGACGTCCATCGAGCCGCCGAACCCGGAGACGTTGCGCACGCACCAGGTCTTGCGTGGGCAGCCCGTCCCGGTGCTGTCCCCCAACCCGGTGGCCTGAAAGAACGACGGCACATCGAGTTTGGTCGCGATGCCCATCCCCATCTCCATCGCCGCGGCGGTGGTGAAAATCTTGAAGATGGAGCCGGCGCCGTCGCCGACGAGAGAGAACGGCTGGGACTGGACCGTCTGGGCGGCGGCCAGATCCAGGCCGTAGGTACGGCTGTCGGCCATCGCGACGACGTTGTGAGCCTCCTTGCCCGGCGTGATCACGCTCATCACGCTGGCCACGCCCGGGGCGGTCGGGTCGGCGAACTCGTCGACGGAGGTCTTGACGCTGCTCTGCACCTTCGGATCGAGGGTGGTGCGGATCAGGTAGCCGTTGCGTGCGACCTCCTGCGGGCTCAGCCCGGCGCGCGCCAGGTACTGCACGGCGTAGTCGCAGAAGAACGCGCGGTCGCCGGCGGCGATGCAGCCCTGCGGAAGCGCCGCGGGGCGAGCCAGCACACCCAGCGGCTGGTCCTTGGCCGCGCGCAGTTCGGCGGCCTTGTCGGGCAGGTTCTCCATCATGGTGGTCAGCACCAGGTTTCGCCGTTGCAGAGCCGCCTCGGGATGGGTGTAGGGGTCCAGCGAGGCGGGTGAGCGCACCATCCCGGCCAGCAGGGCCGCCTGTTGCCAGTTCAGGTCGATGGCGTCGATGCCGAAGTAGGTCTTCGCGGCGTCCTGGACCCCGAACGCCCCGTTGCCGAACGACACCAGATTCAGGTAGCGGGCCAGGATCTCCGATTTGGGCAGCGACACGTCCATGGCCAGCGCGGCCCGGATCTCGCGCAGCTTGCGCGCCGGGCTGATCTCGATGGCGGCGCGCCGCTCGGCGTTGGTCTTCGCGGTCACCAACAGGTTGAAGTTCTTCGCGTACTGCTGTTCGAGAGTGGAACCGCCGCGCGGTGATTCGACGCCTTGCAGGTAGCCGGCCAGGCCGGTCAGCGTGCCCTGCCAGTCGACACCGTTGTGCTCGGCGAAGCGCTTGTCCTCGATCGCGACAATCGCCAGCTTCATGCTGTTGGCGATCTGGTCGCTGGGCACCTGCCAGCGGCGCTGCTCGTAGAGCCAGGCGATCGGGGCGCCGTCCTTGTCCACCATGGTGGTGACCAGCGGCGCGTCTCCCTCGAGGAGCAGCGCGGACTCCTCGCTGGCCGAGTCCGAGATGCTCGCCACCGTGAACCCGGCGCCGCCGACGAACGGGAACATCAGTGCGGCCATGAGCAACCCGGCCAGCAGGCAACAGCCCGCCAGCTTGGCGATGGTGACGCGTTTAGCCCGACGGTCGTCTGGCATGGCGCCAGCCTAGGACCGCCCCGGGGTGGCGGGTGGGAGATCGGACGTGCCGAATGTGACGGTTCCGACTCGGTTTGGTTGGATACCCACAAGGGTATGGATGATCTTGATCGGACCGGTGCGACGGACGTAAGCCGGTGACACGAGAGGAGTTCTTCATGGACGTTGCCGTCATCGAAACCTCGGGACTCGGTGACCGCAGCTACCTGATCAGCCAGGACGGAATCGGGGTGGTGATCGACCCCCAGCGCGACATCGACCGCGTCCTCGCCCTTGCTGACCGGCACGGGGTCCGCATCACCCATGTGCTGGAGACCCACCTGCACAACGACTACGTGACCGGCGGTCTGGACCTCTCGGACACCGTCGGCGCCGAGTACGTCGTCCCGGCCACACCCACCATCACGTCAGCTACGTCGCCAGATCATCCGACGGTGCTGTGCGCGGCGTGTTCACCGGCGGCTCAATGCTTTTCGGTACCACCGGGCGCACCGACCTGATCGCCCCCGAGGACACCGAGCGACTCTCGCGCGCCCAGTACCGCTCGGTGCGCAAGCTCGCCGACCGACTGCCCGCCCACACCCCGGTCTACCCGACCCACGGGTTCGGCAGCTTCTGTTCGGCCACACCGGCTTCGGGTGACTCGTCGACGATCGGGGAGCAGCGCACGGCGAATCCCGCTCTGACACAGGACGAACAGTCCTATGTCGACGAACTTTTGGCCGGCCTGTCGGCGTACCCCTCCTACTACGCACACATGGGCGTCATCAACCGCGAAGGACCCCGGCCCGCCGATCTCACACCGCCCGAGCCGATCGATCCCGGCGAACTGCGGCGCCGAATCGAGGCCGGCGAGTGGGTCGTGGACCTGCGCAACCGCACGATGTTCGCCGCGGGACACCTCGAGGGCACCCTGGGCTTCGAGCTGTCCGGATCGTTTGTGAGCTACTTCGGCTGGCTCTACGACTGGGGCGCACCGGTCACCCTGATCGGGGAGTCACCCGAGCAGATCGCCGACGCCAAACGTGACTGGTGCGCATCGGCGTCGACCGGCTCACCGGCGCCGCGACCGGCGACCTCGACGCTGCGCGACGGCGCGGCGCTGCGCTCCTATCGCGTCGCCGACTTCGCCGGCCTGGCGGACACGCGCGCGACGACCCCCGTCGCGGTCCTCGACGTGCGGCAGGCCCACGAACACGCCGAAGAACACGTCGAGGACGCCGTCAACATCCCCCTGCACGAGCTGCCCGAGCGGCTCGCCGACCTCCCCGCCGGACCGGTGTGGGTGCACTGCGCGTCGGGCTACCGCGCCTCCATCGCGGCGTCCTACCTGGACCGCGCCGGTGTCGAGTCGTGCTGATCGACGACGCGTTCGAGAAAGCGAGCGGGCTCGGCCTCCCGGTGACGCGGGTGGCCGCGCGCTGACACTCAGCGACTGGCCACCGGGTCGCGGCGCCGCTTGGTCTCCAGCCGGTACCAGGTCCACCAGAACAGCAGGGCGGCGGCGATCGACCCGGCCGCGGCCAGCCACTGCGAACTGAGGAACAGCCGCCACGCCGTGGGCTCGTCGTTGACGTGTGCCGACACCGCCAACAGCGTCTGCACCACCCCCAGGGCGAGGCTGGCCGCCCCGACGACGCCGACCAGGACGACGAAGACCGTCCGGAGCGTATAGCGGTGGGGTTCCGGTGACACCACCGCCCGGATCCGGCCGGTCTGCGCCAGCAGCAGGGACGCGACGGACGCCACGAACAGCGCCACCGCGTTGGCGGCCAGCGTGTCCGACAAGCGGTGCGCCCTGATGATGACGGTGTAGGCGCCGATGCCCACCGCCCAGGTGAGCGTGACGAACATCGCGATCCCGCGGAAGCGGTACGGCATCACGATCAGGGTCGCGAACAGCAGACACATCGCTGCGGTGGTGTGGCCGCTGGGCAGCGTGTTCTCGACCAGCCCGCCGTCGGCCGAGGTGAGGTCGGGACGGGACAGCACGTGATACTTCAACACCTGAGTGACGGCCTGACCGCCCAGGATGACGCCCACTCCCGCGACCGCCAGCAAGACCTGCTTTCGGAGCAGGCCGATCGCCGCGACGGCGATCGCCGCGACCAGCTGCGACGTCACCGAGATCGTGTGGAAGGCCCGCATCGCGACCCGGCGCAGCTCGGGGTCGACCTGGCCGGCACCGTGCAGCGCCGAGTCCTCGAGTCGCTGTCCCGTCGTGGTGTGGACCGCCAGCAGGTAGACCGCGGCACCGAACAGTAGGGCGAAGACCAGGACCGCCGCCCACTTGAACCGGGCGCCCCGCAGCCGGCGATCCCCGGCGACGACCACCAGCTTCTGCGACCTCGTCACCGCGCCTCCCGTCCGTCAGCCAAGAACTGGCGGGTCGCGGCGATGAGATCCCCCGGTTCACGTCGTCCCGATCCCGACATTAGCGCGGACAGCAAAAGGCCCCGAACCGGTTTCCCGGTCAGGGCGCGTTGCGGCGGCGTCTCGGAAGTAGCTCAAACCGTCGCTACCGGAGAGTGTTCCGGCGGCCGCCGCGTCACGACCGCCTACCTCCTGGGTCGATGAGCGTTTCGGAAAAACGCCGCGGAGTCCTCGCGTTGAGCATTACCGTTTGCTGGAGCGGATCGGGGGAGACGCATGGACGATCGACTTGTCGGGTGGGTCAGCGCCGGCGTATTGGCGACCGGGATGTCTGTCAGCATGCTCACCGGCTCGGGTTTGGCCTTCGCCGAGGACGCCGGGGCCGATACGGCGACGTCGTCGCAGGCTCCCGCCTCACGGGCAGACACCTCGGAGGCTGGAAAGCCCAGCGCACGTATGCATCTCGGTCCGCGCCGCGCAGAGCGATCCGCTACACAACATGACGATCCCGCGGGCGAGGAGGACGGACGCGCCGTCAGCCGCGGCCGGTCTGCTGCCGTGTCGGAGGTACCGGACGTACCGGACGACGATGACGCCGAGATCCGCCACGATGACAAACAACGCGATGACGAACAAGATGACAAGCAGGTGGAGCCGGTTCCCGCACGCGTCCCGGCAGAGGTGAGCCGTGCGGCCATCGCCGACTCGTCCGCCGTCTCGCAACCGCGCGTACGGCGCCACGACAGGGCCGAAGCCGAAAGGACGGAAACCGCGCGCTTCGAGCCCGCCGCCGAGGCGCCAGCCGAAAAGGCTTACGCCGCGGTCGGTCTCCCGACCGCGCGACCGACACTGCTCAACGTGGTCGGTTCCGCCTTCTGGGGCCTCTTCGATTTCGCGACCAGACTGATCGACCTTCCGCCGACGGTCCCGCCCGGAAGCACCGTGACAGCGGGACGGTCGCGCTTGGAGATCGACTGCGGGGACGGGTACACCACGGACGCGGACTGGTACTTCCCGACCGACGGTGAACCGGAGAAGTTCATCTACTTCCAGCACGGCTTCCCGGCGCGGGCCGGTTTCTACAACGTCACATTGCGGGAACTCGCCGAGCGCAACAACGCGATCCTCGTGGCCCCTTCGATCACCAGCAACATTTTCGCGTGCGACGCATGCGCGGCCGGCGGCGAACCGATGCACGTCGCGGTGGCGCAGCTCTTCGGAGGCGACCGTGCCGCGCTGCTGGCCAGCGCGCGAGCAGCGGGCTACGACGGCACACTGCCCGAGCAGTTCGTGTTCACCGGGCAGTCGGCGGGCGCCTCTACTGCGGTCGGCGCGGCGCGCTACTACTGGCAGTTCGCCGCGGCCGACGAGAAGTCGAACATGGTGGGTGTGCTGCTGTACGACGTCTCTGCCCTCGGCGGTGCGCGGACGGGAGGGGCGCTGAGGAACGCCCTGGACAACCTCCCCGTTCACATCCCGGTGCTCAACATCGCCGCGGAACCGAACGCCCTGAACTCACAGGGCAGCGGCAACGCGGCGTTCACCGAGAAACGACCGGGACAGTTCAACGGTGTCCAACTGGTCGGCGGTGCACACTCCGATGCCTTCCGCAGTTCCACTCTGTTCGGGATCCCGCAGTTCATCGTGTCGGTGTTGTTCGGCGCCTCGAAGCCGCGCAACGTCGAAGCCGTACACGTGCTCACCGAGGGCTGGCTGACCGACATGTACGAACGCCGCGTCTACGACCCGCAGACACGTACCGGTATCTACGGCGATCCAGGCGCACCGGGCGCCGTCGTCGTCGACATTCCGACCGACAAGGGACTGGCGCGCGGCTACGTCCTGCCGACGCAGGCGGTGCAATCGTCGCCCTTCGACCGTCTGATCAACGCATTCTTCCGCCTGATCAACGTCAACCTCTTCGCCGGATGCGCGGATTTCCCGGATGAAACATCAAGCGCCCTGCAGAAACCGAGGTGCAATGCGTGATCGACGGCGCGTCGTACGAGTTGGTGGTGGTCGGGTGACTCCCGATGTCGCGACGATCACGCAGCAGCATCTGCTGCGGAATCACCGCCCACCGGTACGAAAGAAGGCCCCGAACCGGATAACCGGTCAGGGCCTTCTACCTGCAGTCACACGAGTCGGGGTGGCGGGATTCGAACCCACGACCTCTTCGTCCCGAACGAAGCACGCTACCAAGCTGCGCCACACCCCGAGTGAAGCCACGACAGCGTATCGCATCCGCTACTGCTGAAGCCAAACGCCCACCACAGCGCGGGATGGAAATCACTGTCGGCGGTGTTGTCGACAGTGACTGGCAGTTACGTCGAAAGCGAGGTGAGCGATGACCGTACTCGGAGCATCGATCTACGTGGGCTTTTTCGTGCTGGCAGCGCTGTGGTTGTTCCTCACTTCGGACGGGCCGCTCACGCGCGACTCCGACCGCGGCCAGCGGCCGGACCGTTCGAACTCGGCCAGCACCACCGAGGACTCGGACAAGTCCATGCCGTGGCTGGTCAGCCACTCCTCGCGGAAATAGGTCTCGGTGTAGCGATCGCCGCCGTCGGCGAGCAGCGTCACCACCGATCCACTCCGTCCCTGCTCGGCCATCTGGGCCAGCAGCGCGAACGCCCCCCAGATGTTCGTCCCCGTCGACGGGCCGACCCGCCGGCCCAGCACCCGGCTGATGTGATGGGCGGCGGCCACCGAACCCGCGTCGGGCACCGAGATCATCAGGTCCACCACGCCGGGCAGGAACGACGGCTCCACCCGCGGCCGTCCGATGCCCTCGATCCGTGACGACGCGTCGACGACGACGTCGGGGTCGCCCGTCGCGTACGACGGGAAGAACGCCGAGTTCTCCGGGTCCACCACGCACAGCTTGGTCGCATGCCGTCGGTACCGGATGTAGCGGCCGATGGTGGCGCTGGTGCCCCCGGTGCCCGCGCCCACCACGATCCACTCCGGGATCGGATGGGTCTCCTCACCCAGCTGCTCGAAGATCGACTCGGCGATGTTGTTGTTGCCCCGCCAGTCGGTGGCGCGTTCGGCGTTGGTGAACTGGTCCAGATAGTGCCCGCCGGTCTCCTCGGCCAGCCGCTGCGCCTCCGCGTAGACCTGCGCCGACTCACGCACGAAATGGCAACGCCCGCCCTGTGATTGGATCAGCGCGACCTTCGCCGCACTCGTCGACTCCGGCATCACCGCGATGAACGGCAACCCCAGCAGCGCCGCGAAATAGGCCTCCGACACCGCGGTGGACCCCGACGACGCCTCGATGACCGTGGTGTCCTCGCCGATCCAGCCGTTGCACAACCCGTACAGGAACAGCGATCGCGCCAACCGGTGCTTCAGGCTGCCGGTGATGTGGGTCGTTTCGTCCTTCAGATACAGCGCCAGGTCGTGCTCGGCGGCCCACGCGGTGGGCAGCGGATAGCGCAACAGGTGGGTGTCGGCGCTGCGGCGGGCGTCAGCCTCGATCAGCCGTACCGCGTTGTCGACCCACTCGCGGGACGGCAGGCGACAGCCTGCGCGCGTCACCGCGCCGAGACGGTCGGGTGCGACTGCCCGGCCTGCACGCCGGCGTCCGCTCCGCCCGTGGGCGCGGCGACCAGCGTCAGCAGCGTTGCCTCCGGCCGGCAGCAGAACCGCAGCGGCGCGAACGGCGACGTGCCGATACCCGCCGAAACGTGCAGCTGGGTGTGCGCACCCCACCGCGACGGGCCCTTGGCCCGGGAGCGGTCCAGCTCGCAGTTGGTGACGATGGCGCCGTAGAACGGCAGGCACAGCTGCCCGCCGTGGGTGTGGCCCGCCATCACCAGCTGATAGCCGTCGGCGGCGAACTGGTCGAGCACGCGCGGCTCCGGGGAATGGGTCAGCCCCAGCGTCAGGTTGGCCGCGCCGTTCGCCGGGCCCGCGATGGTCGCGTACCGGTCCCGGGACAGGTGCGGGTCGTCGACGCCGGCGGCCGCGATGTGCAGACCCTTGACCTCCAGCTCACGCTTGGTGTGGGTCATGTCCAGCCAGCCGCGTTCGGTGAACGCAGCGCGCAGGTCCTGCCACGGCAACGGCTCGCCGTGGATGCGGTGGGTGGGCTTGGTCAGGTAGTTCGCCGGGTTCTTCAGCTTCGGCGCGAAATAGTCGTTGCTGCCGAACACGAACAGGCCGGGCACCGCCAGCAGATCGCCCAGCGCCTGCACCACCGCAGGCACCGCTTTGGGATGCGCCAGGTTGTCACCGGTGTTGACCACCAGATCCGGCTCCCAGCGCGCCAGGTCGCGCAGCCACGCCTGCTTGCGCCGCTGGGTCGGACGCATGTGGATGTCGCTGATGTGCAGCACCTTCAGGGGCGACGAACCGGGGGAGAGCACCGGCATCGTCGCCTCTCGAACCACGAAGGCGTTGCGTTCGATCAGCGAGGCGTAACCGACCCCTGCGACCAACGTGCCGAGCGTGGCGGCCGCGGTGGTCTTGAGGATCGATCCGGGGGAACCAGAAGGCACAGCAGGCATCAGCCCAGCCTACTGCCACCGGCCGTCCGCAGCGATCCCGCCGCTGATCAGCCCGGTGGCGGCGGCGGTGGTGGCGGGGGACCCAGCACCGGCACGGTGATCGGTGGCAGCCCCGGAATCTGGATCACCTGCTGGCCGACCGGCGCCGGCAGGCCCGGGATACCGACGGGCGGCGG
>JBNMQW010000036.1:0-7997 GCA_050205485.1 Mycolicibacterium vaccae
GTCTACGAGGCACCCCCCGTCGTTGCGCCGCCCGCGCCGGCCTATGTGCCGCCGCCCCCACCGCCTGCCTACGTACCGCCCGCGCCGGCTCCGGCGTTCGTCGCTCCGCCGCCGGTGCCGGCCGCGCCCGCCCAGCCGCGGCTGCGCGACCGGATCATCGAGCGCATCCCGATCATCAACCGGTTCCACGAGCCGCAGTACAACTACGTTCCTTAGTTCTGGATGTAGGGATTCCACACACGCCGCGCGCCCCTTTTGGGGGCGCGTTACAGGCGCAACCTCTCCCGCAGCCGCCCGCCCGGCGGTCGCCGTGATAGAAAACAAGACACTGCAACACGGTCTTTCAGCGGGGGCACGCACTTCGGGCAACTGAGCCAGAGCCGCTGACGTGCTTCCGGGCAGCCCCGGCAAACATTGATGTAGCTTCAATCCATCACCGATTGGCCGCAGCCGAGGAGAGCACCGGTGAATGCGACACCTTTCGGGCCCTATCGGCTCCAGAAGCTGATCGGTCAGGGCGGCATGGGCGAGGTCTACCGGGCCTTCGACACCAGGACCGACCGCGTCGTCGCGTTGAAGGTGCTGCCTCACCACATGGCGACCGACGAGACGTTCAAGGCGAGGTTCCGGCGCGAGTCGCAGGCCGCCGCGGGACTGAACGACCCGCATGTCGTCCCGATCCACGGCTTCGGGGAGATCGACGGCCGTCTTTACCTGGACATGCGCCTCATCGAGGGCCGCAACCTCGGCGCCATGCTGCAAGAGAGCGACAAGCCGCTCGACGCCGCGTTCGCCGTGAGAATCATCGAGCAGGTCGCCGACGCGCTGGATGCCGCGCACAGGACCGGGCTCATCCACCGTGACATCAAGCCGTCGAACATCCTGCTCACCGGCCAGGACTTCGCCTACCTGATCGACTTCGGGCTGGCCCGCACGGCCGGAGAGCAGGGTCTGACGACGGCGGGCAGCACCCTGGGGACCTTGGCGTACATGGCGCCGGAACGCTTCGAGGGCGGCGAGGTCGACCACCGCAGCGACATCTACGCGCTCACGTGCGTGCTCTACGAGTGCCTGACAGGTTCCCGACCGTATCCGGCGGACAGTCTCGAACAGCAGATCGCGGGCCACATGGTGACCCCGATACCCAAGCCGTCTGACGTCGACCCCCGCCTGGCCGCTTTCAACGACGTCATCGCCAAAGGAATGGCCAAGAAGCCCGACAAGCGGTACCAGTCCGCCGGTGAACTGGCCGCCGCGGCCCGGCGGGCCCTCACCGCGCCGCCGCGCCGCACCGGCAGCACCTCACGCCACGCCGCGCGCTCCGAGCGCAGGCTCCCGAAGAAGACGTGGGCCGCCGCGGCTGCGGTGATGCTGCTGGCAGTCGCTGCGTTCGGGCTGTGGCGGTGGGCACCCTGGGATGACGGCACCACCCCAACGCCGCTGCTCGACGGCGCGGTGGAGTCCATCGCGGCCACGGTGCCGGCCGATATCCGGGAAGCCGGACGCCTGGTGATCGGGGTGAACGTGCCGTATGCGCCGATGGAGTTCAAGAACGCCGACGGCCAACTCGTGGGATTCGACGTCGACCTGATGAAGGCCGTGACGCGTGTCCTCGGCCTGGTGCCGGACTATCGCGCCGCCCCGTTCGAGCAGATCCTGCCCGCGGTGGTCGACGGGAAATTCGACGTCGGCATGTCATCGGTCACCGACACCCGGGAACGGGAGGAACTCGTCGATTTCGTGACCTACCTCCAGGCCGGGACCCAATGGGCGCGCCGGCCCGGCACCGCCTTGGGGCCGTCCTCGGCCTGCGGACTCAAAATCGGTGTGGCGCAAGGGACATTGCAGGAAACCGAGGAGTTGCCCGCCAAGAGCGCCCAGTGCGCCGCTGCGGGTATGCCACCGATCGAAATGGTGGTCTACGGCAGTCAGGACGAGGTGACGTCCGCGCTGATCGCCGGTGAGGTCGACGCGATGTCAGCGGACTCGCCGGTGACCGGCTTCGCCATCAAACTCAGCCGCGGCGAATTGATCCCTGCCGGTGAGGTTTTCGATTCCGCTCCGTACGGCTGGCCGGTGCGGAAAGGCTCGCCACTGGCCGAGTCGCTGTTGCGGGCGCTCGAACATGTCATGGACAGCGGTGAGTACCGCACCATCGCCACGATGTGGGGCGTCGAGCGCGGCATGCTCGAGCAGCCGGTGATCAACGGCGCCCTTCGGTAGGCGGCGGTTTAGCGACCTCCTCAGCGGGTAGAGATCGGGCTTGTGGTCGATGTCTAAGGAGGACCAGATGACCAGCGACGACAAGTCTGCCCAGACCCGCAAGAGCTTCGCCGAGACCGTCAAAGGCAAGGCGAAGGAGTGGGCGGGAGCGGTCACCGGTAACGACTCGCTGACCGCGGAGGGCCAGCTCGAACAGGCTCAGGGCAAGGAGCGCCGAGAGGCCAGCAGGGTGGCGGCCGAAGCCGATGCCGAAACCGCCCAGGCACGCGCCGAGGCCCGCGAAGCGGAGCTGGAAGGCGCGGCCGAGCGTCAGCGGGTGCAGTCGCAGACCGGCCAGGCGAAAGCAGAGGTCCGAGACCAGCAGATCGCCGACCGGCAGGCCGCCCAGGCGGCCCAGCACCAAGAGGCGGCGCGCAAGCAGTCCAGCATCGAGGCCGAGGTGCAACGAGAAGCCGAACAGGCCAAGGCCGATGAACGCGCCGAAATCCGCTCGGCCAGCGCGGAATACGGCGAGGCTGTGGATGACTACAACGCCACGGTCAGCGATGCGGTCCGCACCGAGGCCCAAGCGGACCGACTCCGTCGTCGGGCCGAGGGCACCGACGAACCCACCATCTGACCTGCGACACAGGAGTTGAGGATGAACATCACCGATCTACCGTTCGCGGTGCTGCGCCTGCAGTACCGGTTGGCTCGAGTGCCCTTGGGATGGGTCGAACGCAGCGTCGTCTCGAGAATGGAGACAGAGGCGCCACCGCGGTTGTACTTCGAGCGCGCACTGGGGGCGCTGGACGTGGCCGTCGGCAGCGCGCTGCGCGACACCAAGCTCGAGGAGAGCGGGATGACCCGGGTCGAGAAGGCTGCGGCGCTCGGCGAAGCGGCCCGACTCGAGGAGGTGGCCGCGAAGAACAAGCAGCAGGCTGCAGACGAATTGGCCGCGAGCCGTGAGCGCGCGACCTCGGCGCCGAAGGAGGCGCGGGAAGAGGCGCAGGAGCGCATCAGCGAGGCGCGCATGACCGCCGAACAGCGCAAGCAGCAGACGGCGCGGGAGGCCACCGTCCGTGCGGAACAGGCCAAGAAACAGGTGGACGAGGCCGCCGAGCAGAAGGTCACCGCGGTGGACAAGACCCGCCGCAACGCCGAGAAGCGCAGTCGCGCCGTACAGAACGCAAAGGTGACAGCAGCCCAGGACGAACTCGAGGATGCGGCCGACAAGCGGCGCACCGCCGCGGAGGCCCGACAGCACGCCGAGCGCCTCGACGAGCTCAGCGACGTCGAGAAGGAGAAGCGGCAGGCCGGCTCGTGACCGCCATGCCGCCGGATCCCGATCCCGGTATCACCCCGGGGCAGGAGCCCGCCGGTGGTGTGCCTCCGGGTGAGACCCCGCCGGACTCGGCTCAGACCAGGGCGACAGCCAACCCGGACCCGACTGCGGGACGAAATCTGAATCCCCGCAACGTGATCGGGATCGCCGCCATCGTGGTGTTCGTGCTGGTGTTCGCGGCGGTGGCGGTCCTGCTGATCGCTCGGATAGTCGGCGGCTGACCACCGGAAGCTTCCGGACAATGCGGTGACGAGAGCGCCCGCGGTGTGAACACCGCGGGCGTTTCTTGTGTCTGCGGTATCGAGCGGCCCTTCGAGCTGCGTTGGCCTACGGGTTTGCGTGTGCTCGGTGAATAACCAGCTGGGGTGGGATATAGAATTAGCTGCAGGTGCGAATCGGCAAAGCTGATCAAGATCTCTAGGGTATTTCTGTGCGCATACAACTAGATAACGCTCCGGAATGAATGCACAGTTCAGCCGGCTATTGTAGGCCTGTTTGATGGCGATTCGATGGCCATCGGCCGAACCATTGAGCACTGGCGCAGATACTTTGGGCTACGGGCACAGGCATTGCTGTAAACACAATTAAGAGAATCCGCGAAATGTTGCTATACCCGGTGACGCGGCAGTTCTAACCTGAATTTCGACCGCATTGCAGCGGACTCATCACCACCCTTAATTCCTGGAGAACACCCGTGCCTACAACCCTGCGCAAAACCGGCATCGCCTGTGCCGCCACCATGGCCGCCACCGCGGTCGCCCTGTCCACCGCCACCGGTGCCGGCGCCACCAGCTCGGCCGTCATCATCGGCGGCATCGATGTGCCCTCGATGTCGGACCTGCTGATGGCACCTCTGCTCGGTGGAGCGTTCAAGAGCCAAGACCGCATCAACGTCACGTGGCCGGCGCAGGCCGGCCCGTACACCGGGCGCGGCGACAAAACCCTCGGCGCCTCAATCGAAATCGGCAAGGCCAACATGCATGCGGCGATCACCGCGGCGATGGCCAACCTGGACCGCGACGCCGCCGGCAATATCATCGCGGGCCAGAAGGTCACCGTGGTGGGCCTGTCGGCCGGGGCACTGGTCGTCGACGAAGTCATGCGTGACCTGGCGGCCCGGTCGGGCGCGCCCTCGGCGGAGTATCTGACCTTCGTGGTCGCTGCCGACTCCAGCCGGCAGAAGCTACTCAAGAAGGCCAAGCAGAACACCAAGTACGAGTACACCTATCAGCCGGCCCCGGTCACGGGCTACGACGTCGTCGTGGTGACCGGTGAGTACGACGGCATGGCCGACTTCCCGGACCGGCCGTGGAACTTCCTGGCCATCGCCAACGCGATCGCGGGCGGCATCGTCGTCCACATCCCGTCCACCTATGCCGATCTGACGAAGGTTCCGGCGGCCAACATCACTGTCGAGACCAACGCCGCCGGCGGCACCACCACGCACTACCTGGTGCCGACCAAGAAGCTGCCCATCGTCACCATGCTGCCGTTCCTGGCTCCGCGGGAGGCCGAACTCAAGGCCAAGATCGACAAGGCGTACAGCCGCAACGACGTCAAGACCAGCAAGGCGGCTGACGCCCGCGCGCAGATCAGCGCCGTCCCGGCCACCGTCGCGCGCACGCTGGTCACGGAGGCCGAGGCCGACACGGGTGTCACGGAGGCCGAGGCCGACACGGGTGTCACGGAGGCCGAGGCCGACACGGGTGTCACGGAGGCCGAGGCCGACACGGGTGTCACGGAGGCCGAGGAAAAGGCTGCCGACAAGGCGGACGTCAAGGCCGAGCGCAAGGAAGCGGCCAAGCAGAAAGCCCAGGCCCGGGCCGAAGCCAGGCAGGCGGCCAAGCAGGTCCGCGCCGAAACCCGGAACGCCAAGGTGCAGTCCACCAGGTCCTCGGCGAAGAACGTCGGGTCGTCTGACTCCACGGACGCCTCGGAGTAGCTCTCCAGGTGACTCCTCGGCCGTGGAGGCCCGACCACCCGAACCCGAAACCCCGGCGTCTCGCCGGGGTTTCGTGGTGTCTGCGGTCAGGAAACCTGAACGGGACTGCCGTGCGTGGCTTCCAGGGCGGTGCCCTCGATGTCGAGGTCGGGCACATACCTGTCGAACCATCGCGAGTGCACCCACATCTTGTCGCCGAGCATCGCCATGACGGCCGGTATCAGCGTCAGCCGCACCACGAACGCGTCGAGGAACACGCCGACGGCCAGGGTCAGGCCCACGGACTTGATGATCGGGTCGCTGCCGGCCACGAACGCGATGAACACTCCGAACATGATCAGTGCCGCCGCGGTCACCACACGAGCGGAGAGCCCGACGCCGTTGCGCACCGCATCGGTCGCGGCGTCGGGACCCGACGACGTGGTGAGTTCTTCTTTGATGCGGGAGACCACGAACACCTGGTAGTCGCTGGACAGGCCGAAGATGATGGCCAGCACGATGATCGGCAGGAAGCTGATGGTCTCTCCGGGGGTGATGCCGAGCAGGGAAGCGCCCCAGCCCCATTGGAACACCGCCACCTGCACGCCGAGCGCCGCGAACACCGACAGCAGGAATCCGACGATCGACGTGATCGGCACCAGCGCGGCGCGGAACGCGACGGTCAGCAGCACGAACGCCAGCCCGACGACCACGAGCAGGAACACCGGCAGGGCGGCGGCGAGTTTCGCGGAGGTGTCGATGTTCGACGCGGTGTTTCCGCCGACCAGGATCGTCGCCCCGGTTCCGGCTTCGATGGCGTCGCGGTCGGCGCGGATGCGTTCGACCAGATCCGCGGTGGCGGGGTCGTTCGGGCCGGTTTCGGGGATTACCTGGATGACCGCGGTGCGGTTCTCCACCGCAGCGGGTGCGGCGGTGACGACGCCCTGTTCGCGGGTGAGGTTCTCCGCCAGTTTGGGCACGGCGTTGGGATCGGTTGCACCGGAGAGGTCGGCGACCACCAGCAGCGGTCCGTTGAAACCCGGACCGAGGTGCTCTGCGGTCAGGTCGTACGCCTGGCGGGCGGTGTTCGACTCGGGCTGCGAGGAGCCGCTGGGCAGACCGAGCTGCATGCTGAACGCAGGTAGACCGATCGCGACGAGTGCGGCGATGCCGCTGAGCAGCAACGGTTTCCGGAACCGTACGACGAAGCGGGCCCACGCGGCACCCATGGTGCGGTGCGGGGTGTAGGCGGCCACCTGGGCGACCTCTTTCGGTCGCCCGGGCTGCAGCGGCGCCTTGATGAACTTGGCCACCCGAGGGCCGGCGAACCCGAGAAGCGCCGGCAGCAGGGTCACCGCGATCAGCATGGCGATCAGCACCGAGACGGCGGCCGCCAGACCCATGTAGGTCAGGAAGGGGATGCCGACGACAGCCAGCCCGCACAAAGCGATGATGACCGTCAGCGCCGCGAAAACGACGGCCCCGCCCGCGGTCCCGACGGCCAGCGCCGCCGCCTCCTGTCTGGGCATCAGCAGCAGGACGTTGTTCCGGTAGCGGTTGAGGATGAACAGCGCGTAGTCGATGCCGCAGGCCAGTCCCAGCATCAGTGCCAGCGACAGCGCCGCTGTGGGCATCTCGATGAAAGCGGCGACGATGAAGATACCCAGGGCGCCGATACCGACGCCGATACCGGCGGTCAGGATCGGCAGCCCCGCCGCCACCACAGCACCGAAGGTCACGAGAAGGATCAGGAACGCCACGCTGACGCCGATGATCTCGGGCAGGTGCGGCACCTCGACCTTGTAGCCGGGGTAGACACTGCCGGCGTACTCGACCCGCAGCCCCGCGTCCTGGACGGGTTGCATCGCCGACTCGAGTTCGCCGAGCGCGGCGTCGCTGACCTCGCCCAGCGGGGCGGTCCACTGCACGGTGCCCAGCCCGACACGGCCGTCGGGGGAGATCTGGCGGGTCTGGCCGGGCCCCGCCGCGGCGGCGACGTCGGGCAGGGTGTTCAGCTGCCCGACCGCTCGGTCGATGGTGGCGGTGAACGCCGGGTCGGTGATGGTGCGACCCGGCGGCGCTGCGAAGGTGAGCTGGGTCTGCGCGCCGCCGAAGGCGGGCACCTTCTGCTGCAGCTGTTCGATCGCCTGCTGGGATTCCGTGCCGGGGATGACGAAATTGTCGCTCGGCTCACCGCGGAACCCGACGAAGGCCAGCGCAACGCCGACCAGCACCGCGAGCCATGCGCCGAGCACGAGCCAGCGGCGACGGAAGCTGAACCCACCCAGCGCGAACAGGTAGCGGGACATGGTCTTCCTTCTCACTCGAGCGGCTGCAGAACGGCTGAATAAGTTCCCCCTCGCACCGCGATGTACGCCCGTGGAGGGCTGTGAGCTTCGTGACGGATCCCGGCGTGGATATCTGGGGGCGGTGGTCCTGATCTGACCCGTCAGTAAGAAATGGCGGAACCGGTCCGGTGGGCGGGCTCGGCGGGGTTTGATTTCCCCATGGGTGCAGGGGCGTATGTGG
>JBNMQW010000037.1:0-6731 GCA_050205485.1 Mycolicibacterium vaccae
GTGGGTAGCTGCCCTGCGGCGGAGGCGGATAGCCCCCGGGCGGCGGGGGCGGCGGGAAACCGCCCTGCGGTGTGGGCTGCCCGTAACCCGGGGGCGGCGCATAACCACCCTGCGGCGTGGGATCGGAACCGGCAGGCGGCGTCGGGTAATGGCCCGGCGGCGGGTAGTCGCCTTCCGGCGGGTTTCCGCCCGGTGCCGACGGGTTGTCTGTCATGGTCGCTCCTGATCGTTGTCGGTGACTACAGCGGTACGCAGACCGTCGTCATGATCTTGTCGGCGATCGTCTGCCGCTTGGAGTCCCACAGCGGAAACAGATAACCGACATAACAGATCGCCCCGTCGATGACATGGGCCAGTTGACGCACGAGGGAAAGCATGAAACCGATTGGTTGCCAGGTCAATTCGCTGACCACCTGAAATCCGGTGATCGACTTTCCGATGCTGGAGCCGGTGGTGCCCTGCCGATAGCCCAAGTTCCACACCCCGTATCCCAGCACCGCGAGTACGACCAGCCCCAGCGTCGTCACGCCGAGACTGCTCTCCTCCGCGCCGGCCTGTACGCCCCATCCGATGCCGAATGCGACAGCCACGGGGAGCAGGTCGATCGCGTGTGCGAGCACCCGGGTCGTCCAGGACGTGTAGGACTCTCTGGGGAGTACCGCAACCGCGTGTGGTGAGCGGTCCCCCGCTGGCGGCGGTCGGTCGGACATGGCGGCCTTCCAGAGATCTCAGCCCGTGACAGGCGTGCTTACCCTACCCGAGGAAGCCGTTTCCGCCGGGTATTCACACGAGTTTTGATCTTGAACCAGCTGGGGCGCGGTCAGCTCACGGAGTTCTCGGACGACAGGTAACTCAGCAGGTCGTGGCGGGTGAGCACGCCGACCGGCTTGCCCTCCTCGACGACCATCACGGCATCGCATTCGCGCAGGGTCTTGGCCGCGCTGCTGACCAGTTCCCCGGCGCCGACCAGTGGAAGCGGCGGGCTCATGTGGTCGGCGACCGCGTCGGCGAGTTTGGCGCGGCCCTCGAAGACCGCCGAGAGCAGTTCGCGCTCCGACACGCTGCCGGCGACCTCGCCGGCCATCACCGGCGGTTCGGCCCCGACCACCGGCATCTGCGAAACCCCGTACTCGTTGAGGATGGTGATCGCGTCGCGCACGGTCTCGGACGGGTGGGTGTGCACCAGGTCCGGCAGCGCGCCGGACTTGCCGCGCAACAGGTCACCGACGGTGGACTCGCGCGCCTTGCCGTCGAGCGGGCTGCGCAGGAACCCATAGGACGACATCCACTCGTCGTTGAAGATCTTCGACAGGTAGCCGCGGCCGCCGTCGGGCAGCAGCACCACGACGACCGCGTCCGGCCCGGCATGTTCGGCGACCTGGATCGCGGCCACCGCCGCCATCCCGCACGATCCACCGACCAGCAGCGCCTCTTCCCTGGCCAGCCGCCGCGTCATTTCGAAGGAGTCGGCGTCGGACACCGCGATGATCTCGTCGGGCACCGACGGGTCGTAGGCCGACGGCCAGAAGTCCTCGCCGACGCCTTCGACGAGGTACGGCCGGCCCGTGCCGCCCGAGTACACCGAGCCTTCCGGGTCGGCGCCGATGACCTTGACGCGGCCGCCGGAGACCTCTTTGAGGTAACGGCCCGCGCCGGTGATGGTGCCGCCGGTGCCGACGCCGGCGACGAAGTGGGTGATCTTGCCGTCGGTGTCGGCCCAGATCTCCGGGCCGGTGGTCTCGTAGTGGCTCTCCGGGCCCATCGGGTTGGAGTACTGGTCGGGCTTCCACGCGCCGTCGATCTCGGCGACCAGGCGGTCGGAAACGCTGTAGTAGCTGTTCGGGTGATCGGGCGGGACCGCCGTCGGGCAGACCACGACCTCGGCGCCGTACGCGCGCAGGACGTTGCGCTTGTCCTCGCTGACCTTGTCGGGGCAGACGAAGACGCACTTGTAGCCGCGCTGCTGGGCCACCAGCGCCAGCCCGACGCCGGTGTTGCCGGAGGTTGGTTCGACGATGGTGCCGCCGGGGCGCAGCTCGCCGCTGGCTTCCGCGGCGTCGATCATCTTGACCGCGATGCGGTCCTTGGAGCTGCCGCCGGGGTTGAGGTACTCGACCTTGGCGGCGACCAGACCGGCTCCTGGAGGGACGACCGAGTTCAGCTGCACCAGGGGGGTGTTACCGATGAGCTCACTGATGTGCCGGGCAATGCGCATGAGTCCATCGTGTCAGGCCGCTTATGGGACTACCAGGTGGCCTCTCGGATGTACTCCCCGATCTGCTTCAACGAGCGTCTGGCTTCGGACACCAACGGGGCGCCGAGCTGGAAGACGTGCATCTGACCTGGCCAGACACGGACCTCGACGGGAACGCCGGCCTCCGCGAGCAGGCGGGCCGCCTTGCGTGCGTCGCTGAGCAGGACCTCCGAACCGGAGACGTGGATCAGCGTGCGCGGGAGGCCGGGCTCGATGTGGTCGAGAGGCTCGTAGATCTCCTCGCGCCTGCCGTTGACGGTCCGCTTGGCGGCCGCGGACTCGATGAGCTCGACGAGCGCGTGGAACGCCTTGGGCGGGAACATCGCGTCGGTGCGCGCGTTGGGATGGTCGGCTCGGGACTCGTTGTCGATCTCGAACAGCGGCGACATGGTCACCACCGCCGCCGGGGTCTCACCCTGGTGGCCGTCGGTACCTTCGGCCTGCAGCCGCTCCGCGAGGGACAGCGCGAGGTAACCGCCCGCGGAGTCGCCGGCCAGGACGATCTGGTCGGGCTCGTAACCGAGTTCGCGCAGCCACTTGTAGCCGTCGAGGCAGTCGTCGAGCGCGGTGCCCACGGAGTGCTTGGGGATCATCCGGTAGTTGACGACCAGCACCGGCGCGTCCGCGAATCCGGACAGGGCGGTCACCAGGCGGCCGTGGGTGTTGACGCCGCACGTCAGGAAGGCCCCTCCGTGGAGGTAGAGGATCACGCTGCGGTTGCCGTCGGCGGGCAGGACGCCCGAGGCGCGGACGAGCTGTGCGTTGCAGTGCGGCAGCGAGATGGTCGCGCGCACTGTGCCGGGGGCGGGCTTGAGAACGCGGGCCGCGAAGTCGACGACACCCCAGGGCCAGGGCAGCTTGGGCGCGTAACTGCCCACCGTCAGGAAGGGTTTGATCGTTAGCGACGCCGCCAACCCGAACATGCGGCCCGCCAGGCTGGGTCCGTCTTCGACAATCTCGACCGGGGCTCCGTCACTGACCGGGAACCGGCGCGGTTTTAGGGCTCTAGCTGGACGAAGTCCCAAATGGGCGGTGCTGGGGATCTTGCTCGGTGCCGTCATTGCGACCACTTTCTACGCCGTTGTAGAACCGACAAGCTGAGTTGTTCAGACCGTCTCGGAACTTAGCTTGACACGTGTAACCATTATCACAACTACTTAAACGAAATTGCTACCTCACTCGATACCGCCCCGTGACCGCCAATCCTGGCAACCTCGTCGGCACGCCCTAGACTTGCGGCGTGGGCAGCCCCGGTCATGCTCCGCGCGGGCGGTTACCGCGCCGCTCGACGTTCCTCTGGGCCGCGGCGGCCACCCTCGCCTCCACGGGTTCGGCGTATGTCGGAGCGCGCAATCTGCTGACCGGTCAGGCCGACAAGGCCCGGCAGGTGATCCCCAAGGCCTGGGACATCCCGCCGCGCGCCGACGGCGTCTACTCCCCCGGCGGCGGTCCCGTCGAGCGCTTCCAGCGCGGCGTGCCCTTCGATCTGCACCTGATGATCTTCGGCGACTCCACGGCCACCGGCTACGGATGCGCCGCCGCCGAGGAGGTGCCCGGCGTGCTGCTGGCGCGCGGCCTCGCCGAGGAGTCCGGCAAGCGCATCCGCCTGAGCACCAAGGCGATCGTCGGCGCCACGTCCAAGGGCCTCGCGGGCCAGATCGACGCGATGTTCGTCGCGGACCGGCCGCCCGACGCCGCGGTCATCATGATCGGCGCCAACGACATCACCCGGCCGAACGGTGTCGGCCCGTCGGCGCGGCGGCTCGGGCGGGCGGTGGGCCGGTTGCGGGCCGGCGACGCAGTGGTCGTCGTCGGCACCTGCCCGGACTTCGGTGTCATCAAGGCGATCCCGCAGCCGCTGCGGGCGTGGGTGCGGGCCCGGGGGCTGCGGTTGGCGCGGGCGCAGGCCGCCGCGGTGCGCGCCGCGGGCGGGGTGCCGGTGCCGTTCGCGGACCTGCTGGCGCCGCACTTCCACCGGACCCCCGAGCTGCTGTTCTCCGACGACATGTTCCACCCGTCGGCGGCGGGTTACTCGCTGGCGGCCAAGCAGCTGCTGCCCGCCCTGTGCGTGGCCCTCGACGAGTGCAACTCCGGCAGTCCGCCCGATGCGGCGCTGCTGCCGCGGTCGGCCGACCACGGCTCGGGGCTGGGCCGGCTCGCCGGGCTGAGCCGGTTGTGGCGGCGGTCGACGGGCGTACCCGCGCCGGTGCTGGCCGGGTTCGCCCAGGGTGGGGTGCCCGCACCGAGCGGCGCGGGCGCCAGCTAGGTTCGTCCGTAGTTCGCACAGCCGCACGGAGGAGCCGTCATGCCCGAAGCCGTCATCGTCGCCACTGCCCGCTCGCCGATCGGCCGCGCCAACAAGGGATCGCTGGTGTCGATGCGCCCCGACGACCTCGCGGCGCAGATGGTCAAGGCCGTGCTGGAGAAGGTCCCTTCGCTGGACCCCCGCGACATCGACGACCTGATGATGGGCTGCGCGCAGCCCGCCGGTGAGGCCGGCTACAACATCGCGCGCGCCGTGGCGGTGGAGCTGGGCTACGACTTCCTGCCCGGCACCACGGTCAACCGCTACTGCTCGTCGTCGCTGCAGACCACGCGGATGGCGTTCCATGCCATCAAGGCCGGCGAGGGCCATGCGTTCATCTCGGCCGGTGTGGAGACGGTGTCGCGCTTCGGCAAGGGTGCCGCCGACGGCGCCCCGGACTCCAAGAACCCGGTCTTCGCCGACGCGCAGGAGCGCACGGTCAAGCAGGCCGAAGAGGAAAGCACCTGGCACGACCCGCGCGAGGACGGCCTCCTTCCCGACGTCTACATCGCCATGGGACAGACCGCCGAGAACGTCGCCACCTTCACCGGAATCAGCCGCGAGGACCAGGACCGCTGGGGCGTGCGTTCGCAGAACCGCGCCGAGGAGGCCATCAAGAGCGGCTTCTTCGAGCGCGAGATCGTGCCGGTCACGCTGCCCGACGGAACCGTCGTCTCGACTGACGACGGCCCGCGCGCCGGCACCACCTACGAGAAGATCAGCCAGCTCAAGCCCGTCTTCCGGCCGAACGGCACGATCACCGCGGGCAACGCGTGCCCGCTCAACGACGGCGCCGCCGCGGTGGTGATCATGAGCGACACCAAGGCCAAGGAGCTGGGTCTGACCCCGCTGGCGCGCATCGTGTCCACCGGTGTTTCGGGGCTGTCGCCGGAGATCATGGGCCTGGGCCCGATCGAGGCGGTCAAGAAGGCGCTCGCCAACGCGAAGATGAGCATCTCCGACATCGATCTCTACGAGATCAACGAAGCGTTCGCGGTGCAGGTGCTGGGATCCGCGCGCGAGCTCGGCATGGACGAGGACAAGCTCAACGTGTCCGGTGGCGCCATCGCGCTGGGCCACCCCTTCGGCATGACCGGCGCCCGCATCACCGCGACGCTGCTGAACAACCTTGCCACCCATGACAAGACCTTCGGCATCGAGACGATGTGCGTCGGCGGCGGTCAGGGCATGGCGATGGTGGTCGAGCGGCTCAGCTAGCCCGCCGACGGAACTTCCGAAGACGTCCCACCCACATCGGGTGGGACGTTTTCGTCGATTCGGGGCTGATTTTCGAAACTCGCGGTGCCGATATCTGGCGCAATTATTGACGGTTGTGTTTATAGTGGGCTATTCAATGGTCAATGGGTTTGCTGCCTTTTGCATGATCAGCGAAGCTCGCAGTCTCCAGCAGTGCGGTCGGCGGGTCCCTTTTCGACCCGCCGTGCCTGTGGGTCGCCTGACGAAGCCCCGAAAGGCGTTGCGCCATGCCCAAACACCGTCGACATCCGGCCGCAAATACCCGTGATCGAGTGGGCGCAAGCGTTGGCGGAGCGGCTCTGCTCGGCGCGGGCATGTGGCTGGCGGGATCTTTGCACGATTCGCCGTCGACGTCGCGTTCGACGACTGTGACGTTCGCCGAGGTGCGGTTGGCCTCGACGGAGGCTCCGTTGTCGCCGCCGGTGGGCGAGGACGAGTTGTGGTGGTTGGTCGGTCGCGCCGGCGCGGCCAGGAGCAGCGACATGGCACCTTCGCCGACGGCGCTGCTGGCGGCAGCTCAGAACACCGGCACCCCTGCGCGTCCGATGTTCGGCCCGGGCGGCTGGTTGGGCGGCGATGGACTGGATGCCGCGGCGGACTGCACAGGTACGGCCTGCAACGGCGGAAACGGCGGCCTGCTGTTCGGCAACGGCGGCAAAGGCGCCAACGGCGGAATCGGCGGCAACGCCGGTCTGATCGGCAACGGTGGAGCCGGAGGCGCCGGGCTGGCCGGCCAGGCCGGCGGTGACGGTGGCCGCGGCGGCTCACTGTTCGGCAACGGGGGCGCCGGCGGGGCCGGTGGCGCAGGGGTGCGCGGTGCGGACGCCACCGAACCCGGCGGCGACGGCGGCGCGGGCACCGCCGGGGGGCGTGGCGGCGCGGGCGGTGGCGGTGGAGCCGGCGGCGACGGCAGCC
>JBNMQW010000038.1:0-5464 GCA_050205485.1 Mycolicibacterium vaccae
TGTTGTTTGAGAACTCAATAGTGTGTTTGGTGGTTTTTGTTTGTTGTTTTTTGTCCGCCTCTTTTTCCCGTTTAGGGGTGGATGTTTTTTGATGCCAGTTTTGGTGTCTTTTGTTTTGGTCAGATTGTTCTGAACGTTTTTGTTTGGAGAGTTTGATCCTGGCTCAGGACGAACGCTGGCGGCGTGCTTAACACATGCAAGTCGAACGGAAAGGCCCTTCGGGGTACTCGAGTGGCGAACGGGTGAGTAACACGTGGGTGATCTGCCCTGCACTTTGGGATAAGCCTGGGAAACTGGGTCTAATACCGAATACACCCTGCTGGTCGCATGGCCTGGTGGGGGAAAGCTTTTGCGGTGTGGGATGGGCCCGCGGCCTATCAGCTTGTTGGTGGGGTGATGGCCTACCAAGGCGACGACGGGTAGCCGGCCTGAGAGGGTGACCGGCCACACTGGGACTGAGATACGGCCCAGACTCCTACGGGAGGCAGCAGTGGGGAATATTGCACAATGGGCGCAAGCCTGATGCAGCGACGCCGCGTGGGGGATGACGGCCTTCGGGTTGTAAACTCCTTTCGCCAGGGACGAAGCGCAAGTGACGGTACCTGGAGAAGAAGGACCGGCCAACTACGTGCCAGCAGCCGCGGTAATACGTAGGGTCCGAGCGTTGTCCGGAATTACTGGGCGTAAAGAGCTCGTAGGTGGTTTGTCGCGTTGTCCGTGAAAACTCACAGCTTAACTGTGGGCGTGCGGGCGATACGGGCAGACTAGAGTACTGCAGGGGAGACTGGAATTCCTGGTGTAGCGGTGGAATGCGCAGATATCAGGAGGAACACCGGTGGCGAAGGCGGGTCTCTGGGCAGTAACTGACGCTGAGGAGCGAAAGCGTGGGGAGCGAACAGGATTAGATACCCTGGTAGTCCACGCCGTAAACGGTGGGTACTAGGTGTGGGTTTCCTTCCTTGGGATCCGTGCCGTAGCTAACGCATTAAGTACCCCGCCTGGGGAGTACGGCCGCAAGGCTAAAACTCAAAGGAATTGACGGGGGCCCGCACAAGCGGCGGAGCATGTGGATTAATTCGATGCAACGCGAAGAACCTTACCTGGGTTTGACATGCACAGGACGCCGGCAGAGATGTCGGTTCCCTTGTGGCCTGTGTGCAGGTGGTGCATGGCTGTCGTCAGCTCGTGTCGTGAGATGTTGGGTTAAGTCCCGCAACGAGCGCAACCCTTGTCTCATGTTGCCAGCACGTAATGGTGGGGACTCGTGAGAGACTGCCGGGGTCAACTCGGAGGAAGGTGGGGATGACGTCAAGTCATCATGCCCCTTATGTCCAGGGCTTCACACATGCTACAATGGCCGGTACAAAGGGCTGCGATGCCGTGAGGTGGAGCGAATCCTTTCAAAGCCGGTCTCAGTTCGGATCGGGGTCTGCAACTCGACCCCGTGAAGTCGGAGTCGCTAGTAATCGCAGATCAGCAACGCTGCGGTGAATACGTTCCCGGGCCTTGTACACACCGCCCGTCACGTCATGAAAGTCGGTAACACCCGAAGCCGGTGGCCTAACCCCTTGTGGGAGGGAGCCGTCGAAGGTGGGATCGGCGATTGGGACGAAGTCGTAACAAGGTAGCCGTACCGGAAGGTGCGGCTGGATCACCTCCTTTCTAAGGAGCACCACGAGTCTTGAGCCCGCCCGCATCGTGTGGGAGTTCGGTGTTTTCAAGCGAATCGTGAAGATGGCCTCGCACCTGTAGTGGGTGGAGGTCGGGTGCAACAACAAACGTGTCGTCTGGCTGGGAAAGGCTGGGCGCGAAAAGGCTTAACCGGACACACTATTGGGCTTTGAGACAACAAGCCCGTGCCCCTGTGGTTTGGGGGTGGCCTCGCCGAGTGCGTGTGGGGTCGGAGTGTTGTTGCCCTGCTTTGGTGGTGGGGTGTGGTGTTTGATTCGTGGATAGTGGTTGCGAGCATCGAGATGGTGACTTGTGTGAGGGGCCTGCCTTCCTTGTGGGGGTGGGTGTTCTTGTGTGGGTTGTCATTTCATGTAATGCAAATTTGTTGAGCCCATCAAGTTTTTGGTGGGTGACTCATTTTTTGGTTTTGTGTTGTAAGTGTTTAAGGGCGCATGGTGGATGCCTTGGCACTAGGAGCCGATGAAGGACGTGGGAGGCTGCGATATGCCTCGGGGAGCTGCCAACCGAGCGTGGATCCGAGGATGTCCGAATGGGGAAACCCGGCACGAGTGATGTCGTGTCACCAGGCACTGAATACATAGGTGTCTGGGGGGAACGCGGGGAAGTGAAACATCTCAGTACCCGTAGGAAGAGAAAACAACCGTGATTCCGTGAGTAGTGGCGAGCGAAAGCGGAGGATGGCTAAACCGTGTGCATGTGATACCCGGCGGGGGTTGTGTGTGCGGTGTTGTGGGGCGTTTCTTTCTCAGGTCCGCCGGCCTGGGCAGGAGTGAGAAACCGTTGGGTTAGTTGAAGTGGTCTGGGATGGCCTGCCGTAGAGGGTGAGAGCCCCGTCGACGAAAACTCAGCGGCTCCTGAGAAGTGTTTTCCCCGAGTAGCAGCGGGCCCGTGGAATCTGCTGTGAATCTGCCGGGACCACCCGGTAAGCCTGAATACTTCCTAGTGACCGATAGCGGATTAGTACCGTGAGGGAATGGTGAAAAGTACCCCGGGAGGGGAGTGAAATAGTACCTGAAACCGTGCGCTTACAATCCGTCAGAGCCCTCCTTCGTGGTGGGGTGATGGCGTGCCTTTTGAAGAATGAGCCTGCGAGTCAGGGACATGTCGCGAGGTTAACCCGTGTGGGGTAGCCGCAGCGAAAGCGAGTCTGAATAGGGCGTATCCACACAACAGTGTGTGGTGTAGTGGTGTGTTCTGGACCCGAAGCGGAGTGATCTACCCATGGCCAGGGTGAAGCGCGGGTAAGACCGCGTGGAGGCCCGAACCCACTTAGGTTGAAGACTGAGGGGATGAGTTGTGGGTAGGGGTGAAAGGCCAATCAAACTCCGTGATAGCTGGTTCTCCCCGAAATGCATTTAGGTGCAGCGTCGCAGTGTTCGTGTCGGAGGTAGAGCTACTGGATGGCCGATGGGCCCCACAGGGTTACTGACGTCAGCCAAACTCCGAATGCCGACACGGTGTAATGCGGCAGTGAGACGGCGGGGGATAAGCTCCGTGCGTCGAGAGGGAAACAGCCCAGATCGCCGGCTAAGGCCCCTAAGCGTGTGCTAAGTGGAAAAGGATGTGCAGTCGCGAAGACAACCAGGAGGTTGGCTTAGAAGCAGCCACCCTTGAAAGAGTGCGTAATAGCTCACTGGTCAAGTGATTGTGCGCCGATAATGTAGCGGGGCTCAAGCACACCGCCGAAGCCGCGGCAGCACACTTTGTGTGCTGGGTAGGGGAGCGTCCTGCATCCGGTGAAGCCGCCGAGTGATCGAGTGGTGGAGGGTGTGGGAGTGAGAATGCAGGCATGAGTAGCGATAAGGCAAGTGAGAACCTTGCCCGCCGAAAGACCAAGGGTTCCTGGGCCAGGCCAGTCCGCCCAGGGTGAGTCGGGACCTAAGGCGAGGCCGACAGGCGTAGTCGATGGACAACGGGTTGATATTCCCGTACCCGTGTGTGGGCGTCCCTGATGAATCCGTTCTGCTAACCGCCCAAAAGGTGGTTCACCAATCCCTTCGGGGAGCGGGGACTGCTGGCTGCGCGGGACCCGGACGGGTAGTAGTCAAGCGATGGGGTGACGCAGGAAGGTAGCCGTACCAGTCAGTGGTAATACTGGGGTAAACCTGTAGGGAGAAACCTAGGCAAATCCGGGTTTCACATATCCTGAGAGGTGATGCATAGCCGATTGAGGCGAATTCGGTGATCCTATGCTGTCGAGAAAAGCCTCTAGCGAGCACACACACGGCCCGTACCCCAAACCAACACAGGTGGTCAGGTAGAGAATACCAAGGCGTACGAGTGAACTATGGTTAAGGAACTCGGCAAAATGCCCCCGTAACTTCGGGAGAAGGGGGACCCACATGGCGTGTAAGCCCTTGCGGCCCAAGCGTGAGTGGGTGGCACAAACCAGTGAGAAGCGACTGTTTACTAAAAACACAGGTCCGTGCGAAGTCGCAAGACGATGTATACGGACTGACGCCTGCCCGGTGCTGGAAGGTTAAGAGGACCCGTTAACTCCCTTTGGGGGGTGAAGCGGAGAATTTAAGCCCCAGTAAACGGCGGTGGTAACTATAACCATCCTAAGGTAGCGAAATTCCTTGTCGGGTAAGTTCCGACCTGCACGAATGGCGTAACGACTTCTCAACTGTCTCAACCATAGACTCGGCGAAATTGCATTACGAGTAAAGATGCTCGTTACGCGCGGCAGGACGAAAAGACCCCGGGACCTTCACTACAACTTGGTATTGGTGCTCGATACGGTTTGTGTAGGATAGGTGGGAGACTGTGAAACTCAGACGCCAGTTTGGGTGGAGTCGTTGTTGAAATACCACTCTGATCGTATTGGGCCTCTAACCTCGGACCGTATATCCGGTTCAGGGACAGTGCCTGGTGGGTAGTTTAACTGGGGCGGTTGCCTCCTAAAATGTAACGGAGGCGCCCAAAGGTTCCCTCAACCTGGACGGCAATCAGGTGTTGAGTGTAAGTGCACAAGGGAGCTTGACTGCGAGACGGACATGTCGAGCAGGGACGAAAGTCGGGACTAGTGATCCGGCACCTCTGAGTGGAAGGGGTGTCGCTCAACGGATAAAAGGTACCCCGGGGATAACAGGCTGATCTTCCCCAAGAGTCCATATCGACGGGATGGTTTGGCACCTCGATGTCGGCTCGTCGCATCCTGGGGCTGGAGCAGGTCCCAAGGGTTGGGCTGTTCGCCCATTAAAGCGGCACGCGAGCTGGGTTTAGAACGTCGTGAGACAGTTCGGTCTCTATCCGCCGCGCGCGTCAGAAGCTTGAGGAAATCTGTCCCTAGTACGAGAGGACCGGGACGGACGAACCTCTGGTACACCAGTTGTTCCACCAGGAGCACCGCTGGATAGCCACGTTCGGACAGGATAACCGCTGAAAGCATCTAAGCGGGAAACCTCTTCCAAGACCAGGCTTCTCACCCTTTTAGAGGGATAAGGCCCCCCGCAGACCACGGGATCGATAGACCAGACCTAGAAGCACAGCAATGTGCGCAGGGAACTGGCACTAACCGGCCGAAAACTTACAACAAACACAACAAAGCCTCGCAACCACAACCACACTCATCGAACACACCATCGTTTGATGAACACACCCCACCACCAAAAAACACTAGATTTACACTCAACAACGAGTGAATAGAGTTACGGCGGTCCATAGCGGCAGGGAAACGCCCGGTCCCATCCCGAACCCGGAAGCTAAGCCTGCCAGCGCCGATGATACTGCCCACACGGGTGGAAAAGTAGGACACCGCCGAACACAAATT
>JBNMQW010000039.1:0-2128 GCA_050205485.1 Mycolicibacterium vaccae
GCACCTTGAGGTTTGAGGGGTGGGTGGGGCCCCAGGGGTAGGGCACGGTGTGGTCGATGTCGGCGAGCGTGGAGGCGATGTCGCAGTAGGGGAAGCGGCAGGTCAGGTCGCGGCAGCGGATGAACTCGGCCAGCGCGCGGGAGGGCAGGTAGCGCGGTTCAGCGGGGCTGTTGCCGGGGTGGACGATGGTGCGGATGCGGGCGTTGCCCAGCAGCGGGTGCAGCGCTGCGGCGGGCAGCAGCCCGGCCCCGAACAGCAGCGCCGGCTTGGGCGCGGGAGTCGCGGGAGTCGCAGGCTCGGCCTCGGCTGGCGGCTTGGCCTCAATGGCAGGCTCGGCGGGCGCGTCGACTTGCGGCTTGGCCTCGATGGCAGGCTCGGCGGGCGCGTCGGCGGGGCTGGGCCGGTCCGGGCGGATCTGCGCGGGAGTCTCGACGGGCGCGGACTCGGCGGCTGCCGCGTCGTCGGTGCCGACGGTGCCGGCGGCGGCGGCCTCACTGCTGGCGGTGGCGGTGTCGAGGGTGGTGGTGTCGGTGATGAGGTAGACGGTGGTGTTCGGGATGGGCGCAGGTCGGGCGGCGCCCTCGCAGTCAGCCTGGCCGCAGCGGCAGGCCAAGGCGTCGAAGCCCCAGCAGATGGCGGCCAGCGCGTCGTCACGCAGAGTCCTCAGGGTGCGCGGATCAGCCGCACACACGGTGCCGGCGATGGCTTTGATCCGATCCCGCAGCGCCGCGGCGTCCCCGGCGTGCATGCGGGCCTGCACGCTCGTCAGCCCGGGCGGATCGGCAGGATCGCCGAACTCGATCCGCCGCTCGCGGCCCACGCCGGTGGCCGGGACGCGTTGGGCGGCCGGATCATGGCTGATCACGGTGGCGTCGATGGCCTGCTCGACCTTGACCTGAGACAGCGCCCCCCAGAACCCGACCTGGCGCGCGAGGGCGGCATCGACCTCGGCCATCACCGCCGCGTCGGTGATCAACCCGGTGCGGTAGACGATCGCCCGTACCAGCAGATCACTGACCAATCCCTGAGCGAAAAGAGCCTCGACCCGGGGCAGTCGGTCACGCAGCGCCACCCCGCGATGGGTCTGTGCCAGCGCCAGCCCCTGAGTTACCCCGAGCGCAGCGGCCAACTCCGCAGCCACCGCGGCGTCGGGATCAACCCACCAGTTCTCCCGCTCGGCGGCGGTGGACAGGGCGGTACGCCGGTCGAACAGCTCAGCCATCACGGCCAGTTTGCGCGCCGCAGCCATGTTCTCTGCCCGTGAACAGTCCCGGGCGGTGTCGACCAAAGCGGCCGCACTGACCGCGCGAAGGTCGGTCACCCCCGAATCCGCTGTATCGAACATGTGTTCGATGCTACCGGCGGCCACCGACAGATCAGCGTACCTTTTCGGAGGTGCGGCCGATCAGTTTTCGGCCAGCCGTAGATCAATTTCTGCCAGCTGAAATGAAACTCTTGCGGGGTTGGTTTCAACGGTCAGATCACCACGATCTGAAAGACGTCGAAACCGCGTGATTCGCTCCACGGCTCCGACCCGATACCGAGGGATTGAGAGCAATGAAGAACTTCACCGCCACCGCCACCGCCGCCACCATCACCGCCTCTGTCGCCGCGGGTTTGTCCGCCGCGATCCTGGGCCTGGCCGCCCCCGCCGCCGCCGCACCGTCGGGTTCCGGGGATGCCCAAGCCACGATCAGCCAGCTCGAGGCCGACGGCAACCGGGTCATCGTCAACCGCAAGGGCAACACCGCTCTGAAGGACGCCACCGTGGTCTCGGTCCGCCCCGGCCCGCAGTTCACCAAGTGGGTGTGGGACGCCCAGCGCGACGACCGCATCCAGGTCCCCGCCGGGCGCACCTACTTCGTCGACGTCCAGTAAGACCCCCCCAACAAGAAGGGGCGCCCCCACCCGGGGCGCCCCTTCTTCTTGTGCGCATTCGAGGGCCGGCTTTCCTAGCGCTACTAGTCAATTCGGCTGGGGGAAATGTAGATCCGGCCACGGATGGGCCAATTTCTGCCAGGCGAAATTAAACCCTTGACTTCCTGGTTACAAGGGACAGATCACCAAGAGCGCCAATAAGATTCAGAGGGGACAAGGACAATGAAGACCTTCACCGCCACCGCCACCC
>JBNMQW010000040.1:0-999 GCA_050205485.1 Mycolicibacterium vaccae
TGTACTGACCTGAGAGGTTCGAGACGCGGCTGGCTGGTGGTTGACCGCCGAGTGCGGTGTGACCGCGGTGGTGATTATAGGTGTGCAGCCAGCGGGGGTATTCCTGGCAGCGTTGGGCGTCGCTGGTGTAGAGCTCGGCGTAGGCCCACTCATCGGCGAGTGTCCGGTGAAAACGCTCGACCTTTCCATTGGTCTGCGGGCGATACGGCCTGGTGCGGCGATGTTCAATCTGCCCGAGGGCGTCCCGGAACATGTTGGAGCGATAGCAGGCACCGTTGTCGGTCAATACCTTTCGAACGACGATTCCCCTAGCGGCGAACCATGCGTTAGCGCGCAACCAGAACTCAGCGGCGGTGTCTTTACGCTCATCGGCCAACATCTCGGAGTACACCAGCCGTGAGTGCGCGTCGAGGGCGGTGTGGATGAAGTGGTAGCCCCGTAGGGGCTGATGGTGCTTGTTGAGCGTCCCGGTCTTATCCGCCTGGGAGTTGCGCTTACCGGCTGATCGGCCCAGCATTCGCCATCCGCCGCCGGCAGGGATTTTGCCCAGCTTCTTCACATCGACGTGCACCAGGTCACCGCACGCAGCCGATTCCATACGGCGCACGACGCGCCCGGTTGCGCGGTCGAGCCAGCGCAGCTTGGCGATGCCGTACCGAGTCAGTACTCGATGCACCGTCGAAGGATGTATCCCCAGCAAGTAGCCGATACGGGCCGGTCCCCACCGTCGGGTGACGCGCACGCCGATGATGCGCCGCTCCGTGCGCGTGGACGTACGGTTGGGGCTGCGATGCGGTCGTGAGCTGCGGTCGGCCATCCCCGCCTCGCCGTGCTCGCGGTAGCGGCCCGCCCACCGCGCGGCGGTAGACACCGAGACCTGGAAACGTTCGGCCGCCCGGCGTAGCGACCAACCGTCCTCGACCACGCAACGGGCCAAGCGCAGACGTCCGGTTTCTGACAATGGGGCATTACGGTGGGACACGAAGACCTCCGGAGTGA
>JBNMQW010000041.1:0-749 GCA_050205485.1 Mycolicibacterium vaccae
CGACCGCGCGCAGCTGTGGGGCATGACCGGCTGCCGCTCCGCAGCATCGATGGTGGCCTGGAAACTAGGCATCACCCCACGCAACGCCGAAACCATGGTCGCCGTGGCCGAGCGCCTCGACGAGTTCCCCCGCTGCACCCAAGCCCTGCGGGAAGGGCGGCTGTCGCTGGACCGGGTCGGGGTGATCGCCGAAAACGCCGCCGACGGCTCTGACGAGCACTACGTCGAGTACGCCCAATCAGCCACGGTCACCCAGCTACGCACCGCGGTCAAACTCGAACCCCGCCCGGCGCCCAAGCCGCGCCCCGAGCGCGGCAGCTCCATCACCAAAACCGTCGGCCTCGACGGTTACACCACCTGGCACATCCGGCTCTCGTCCATCGAATCCGCGAAATTCGACGCCGCCCTGGCCTCCCACAAAGACGCCCTGATCGCCGACTGGAAACACCACCACGACAGTGCCGACACCGCCGGTTCCGGCAGCAACGATGGTGCGCCGCCGTTCCCCGACACCATCGACGCCTTCATGGAGCTGATCGAGGCGGGCTGGGACACCGAGGTCGCGCGCCGCCCGCACGGGCAGCACACCACCGTCATCGTCCACCTCGACCTCAACCAGCAACTCGCCTCCCTGCACCTGGGGCCGCTGCTGCCCGACGCCGACCGCCAATACCTGACCTGCGACGCCACCGCCGAAATCTGGTACCACCGCGACGGCCAACCCCTCGGCGCCGGCCGCACCACCCGCA
>JBNMQW010000042.1:0-626 GCA_050205485.1 Mycolicibacterium vaccae
GTCGGGTTCATGTTCGAATGTGTGTTCGATTTCTCGGATGCGGCGGGTGAGGGTGAGCTGCGTGCGGTGGTCGAGCGCTGCGAACGGTTGAAGGCTCAGGCCGCGGCGGCCCAGGCGCGGGCGACGGCGTTGTGGGCGGCCAAACGCGCCGCCGCCGAGGAAGCCGCCGGTGTTCCGAAAGCGCGCCGGGGTAAGGGGTTGGCCGCCGAGGTGGCGCTGGCGCGCCGGGAGGCGCCGGTGCGCGGCGGCCGGCATCTGGGGTTCGCCCGGGCGCTGGTGCACGAGATGCCCCACACCCTGACCGCGTTGGAGGCCGGGGTGCTCTCGGAGTGGCGGGCCACCCTGATCGTGCGCGCCTCGGCCTGTTTGAGCCTCGAGCACCGCCGCGAACTCGACGCCGAACTGTGCGCCGATCCGTCCCGGCTGACCGGGTGGGGTGATGCCCGGGTGGAAGCCGAGGCCACACGCATCACCGCCCGCCTGGACGCCGCCGCAGTCGTCGAACGTGGACGCCGCGCGGTGGCCGACCCCGGGGTGCGGGTGCGGCCGGTGTCGGACACCATGGCCGAGGTCACCGTGCGCCTGCCGATGGCCCAGAGCGTGGGCATCTACGCCGCCTGCAAACG
>JBNMQW010000043.1:0-547 GCA_050205485.1 Mycolicibacterium vaccae
CGCGGTGGCCGACCCCGGGGTGCGGGTGCGGCCGGTGTCGGACACCATGGCCGAGGTCACCGTGCGCCTGCCGATGGCCCAGAGCGTGGGCATCTACGCCGCCTGCAAACGCGCCGCCGACACCACCTTCGATGAACGCTCCCGCGGGCAGGTCATGGCCGACACCGTCTACGAACGCGTCACCGGACGCCCCGCCGACGCCGCGGTGCCGGTGACGATGAACCTGGTGCTGGCCGACACCACCCTGTTCGGCGGCGACGACTGCCCCGGGTATCTGGCCGGCTACGGCCCGGTCCCCGCCAACGTGGTGCGCCACCTCGTCACCGGTGCCGTGGCAGACGAAAGCGCGAAAGCCGGCCTGCGCCGGTTGTATCGCCACCCCGACTCCGGACAGCTCGTCGCGATGGAGTCCCGGACCCGGTTGTTCCCGAAAGGGTTGGCCGCCTACATCGGATTACGCGATCAGAGCTGTCGGACCCCGTACTGCAACGCCGCGATCCGCCACCACGACCACGCCACCCCCGCGCGGTCCGGCGGTCACACCACC
>JBNMQW010000044.1:0-489 GCA_050205485.1 Mycolicibacterium vaccae
CGTGTAGGCCGCGGGTGGCGCCGCAGCCGGGGACCACGCAACAGCGGTCGCGGTGCTCGAGGGCGCGGCGCAGGCGGCGGCCGATGGTGCGGGTGGTGCGGCCGGCGCCGATGGGTTGGCCGTCGCGGTGGTACCAGATTTCGGCGGTGGCGTCGCAGGTCAGGTGTTGGCGGTCGGCGTCGGGCAGCAGCGGCCCCAGGTGCAGGGAGGCGAGCTGCTGGTTGAGGTCGAGGTGGACGATGACGGTGGTGTGCTGCCCGTGCGGGCGGCGCGCGACCTCGGTGTCCCAGCCCGCCTCGATCAGCCCCATGAAGGCGTCGACGGTGTCGGGGAACGGCGGCGCACCATCGTTGCTGCCGGGACCGGCGGTTCCTTCGTTGTCGTGGTGGTGTTTCCAGTCGGCGACCAGGGCGTCTTTGTGGGAGGCCAGGGCGGCGTCGAATTTCGCGGATTCGATGGACGAGAGCCGGATGTGCCAGGTGGTGTAGC
>JBNMQW010000045.1:0-333 GCA_050205485.1 Mycolicibacterium vaccae
CCACAACGGCACCCTCACCCTGACCGGGCCCGCCGACCAGCTCACCGTCACCGACCCCGCCGGTGATCGGGTCACCGTCGGGGTCGGTGACGGTGAGCTGGTCGGCGGGCCCGGTCAGGGTGAGGGTGCCGTTGTGGTGGGCGCGGTGATGGTAGGGGCAGATCAGGACGAGGTTGGTCAGGTCGGTGGGTCCGCCGTGTTCCCAGTGGGTGAGGTGGTGGGCGTGTAGGCCGCGGGTGGCGCCGCAGCCGGGGACCACGCAACAGCGGTCGCGGTGCTCGAGGGCGCGGCGCAGGCGGCGGCCGATGGTGCGGGTGGTGCGGCCGGCGCCGA
>JBNMQW010000046.1:0-298 GCA_050205485.1 Mycolicibacterium vaccae
CGGCGTCGCGGGCGCCGTCCCCGGTGGCCCGGCCGGCGTGGCCGGACCGGGCGGCGCAGCGGGCGCCATCCCCGGTGGCCCCGGCGGTGTGGCCGGACCCGGCGGCGCAGCAGGCGCCATCCCGGGCGGACCGCAGGGCGTCGCGGGCCCCGGTGGCGCGGCCGGCTCGATCCCCGGCGGTCCGGGTGGCGTGGCCGGACCGGGCGGCGCAGCGGGCGCCATCCCCGGTGGCCCCGGCGGTGTGGCCGGACCCGGCGGCGCAGCGGGCTGCATCCCGGGTGTGGGGTGCGGGACCGTC